>JAKSQM010000001.1 GCA_024404115.1 Clostridia bacterium
CAAACAAATCATATACGCCTGATACTTTATCCCAAAACATATGCATTCTCCTCTTGCTCTAGAAATCGGAATTTTATCTCTCTAACGTGGATTCAGATATGTAATCGGATTCTGTGCCGACTGATTTAACTTCAATCCAGCTATCAAATTACATATCTTGTTCACAATAATTATTTATATACTTTACTCAACAGAACCACGCTCTCAACATGGCTCGGTTCGTGGGTGGACAACCTATTCTACACCCACTGTACAAGGGAATGGTGGAACACCTATCTTCGCCTTAAAATGGGTATGTCGAACCGATACCAGTGTTGAGTTGCCTTAATGCTCGTATAGGCAAATAGGAACTTCCAAAAGTTCCTATTCAGACATTGAACTAAAATCTATCTGGTATTACTCCCCTATATCAGTGCCGGTCACATCAACCTCTATAGCTGATTGGTTATCGATTTCTGAGTATTCTGTATCTCGGTTTAAACCAAATAATGCTACCATCAAGATGTTGAAAATTACTCCAGCTAACAAAACAATTCCGATTACTTTCCATATTTTCTTACTACGTCTATTTTTAATCGCAAACTGCTCACTAATCTTTGCAAGCTGTTCTGCAACAGCATCCTTATCGGTTTCATCTACTATAGTGCCACCAAGAAGTATACTTACTTTAGTCTCTAGCACATCTGCAATTTTAGATAGAATGTCCGCATCAGGAACGGATAATCCTTTTTCCCACTTGCTAACTGTCTGCCTAACAACATTTAACTTAATTGCAAGTTCCTCTTGTGTATAACCTTTCGCTTTACGCATTTCTTTTAAATTTTCACTGAACATATGCATGTCCTCCTTGTATTTTGATGACTTCAGCATACCTAAATATGCCCGTTGCCTCAAGCAACGCATATTAACATTCGCTTGTTTACTAGATTTTTAGCATAATTTATCGTTAAGAAATCGTAATTTTATCTCTCTACTGTGGATTTAGATATGTAATCGGATTCTGTGCCGACTGATTTAACTTCAATCCAGCTATCAAATTACATATCTTGTTCACAATAATTATTTATGTACTTTAGTCAACAGAACCACGCTCTCGAGCTCAGTTATACCGTCCCAACAGATTTCGGTTATATTTTCCCCGTCATAAAAGACGGGGAATTTGAATGTTATACTCTTGAGAATCTGACCCGAGGGCTGCTGTTCCTTAAATATTTCAACGCTTTCAAGGAACTGCTTTAAAAACTGTTTCTTTTCTGCATCGGTGAAGTTCTTGTACATTATATCATAAAAAGCAAGAAAATGATAGACGTTATCGCAGGATATTTTCTGTTCCTTTATAGTCAGAATGGTTTTTTCTTTATCTTCAATCTCGTTTTCAACAAGCTCAATTTCATCATAGAAGCTGTAAAGTCTCGTCTGCATATCCGCATACATCTTATCATAATGCTTGTCGGTAACATCAAGATTATCTATCTGACCGGCGAGCTTGTCCTTTGAACAGTTAAGCTGATGAAGTCTTTTCTTTATTGCGGAAAGTTCCTTATCCAATTCATCGGTATCTATCTCTGCATTAAGTTCAGCCTTGATTGCATCTTCAAAATGGGGTTTTGTAACAATCTTTGAAATAACTTCTTCAACAGCTTCGTTAATAATATCCTGATTCCATTGCCTGTGATAATCACATCTATGGCCGTCAACATTTAATCGGTGCTTGCATGCGTAGAAGAAATAGTCTTTATACAATGTGCCGTCAGGTTTCTTCTTACGATTAACATTGCCGTACATTTTGGCACCGCAGACAGGACAAACGAGTATACCGGACAACAAGTGTTCATGTTCAAGACTGTAAACTTTTTCTCGCTTTACACTCAGCTCTTTACGCTTTTTCTGAGCTATCTTCCAGTCTTCTTCGGATATGATTGCTTCGTGAATACCGTCATAAATCGGAAATTCATCTTGCTCAACAATATGATATTGATTTCGTGTGCCGCTGATTTTTTCGGTCTTTCTTCTGCCGTATGCGATTTTACCGCAATACACCGGATTGTCAATGACACCATTTATGAAATGGGCTGAAAAAGAATCAAGCTTTCCATTCTTTCTGACCTTCTTTTTATAGCCGTGATCATTAAGATATTTTGCAATACCTGTTCCGCCCATATTGGTGTGAACATATTTATCATATATCATTCTTATTGTCTCTGCTTCATCCTCGGCAATTTTCAATTCACCTTTTTCAAGGTAATACCCATACGGTGCAAAACCGCCGTTCCATTTGCCTTCTTTTGCTTTCTGATTTCTGCCTGCCATTGTCTGCACGAGAATATTTTCACGCTCTATTTCCGAAACTGCAGATAAAACAGAAATCATAAGTTTACCACTGTCCTTTGAGCTGTCTATACCGTCTTCAACACATACAAGATTACAATCGTAATCCTGCATAAATTGAAGAGAGCTCAAAACATCTGCTACATTTCTGCCGAATCTTGAAAGTTTGAAAACAAGCACAAAGCTTACATTATCCTTCTGACTTTTAATATCGTCAAGCATCTGCTGAAACTCCGGTCTGCCGTTTATATTTTTACCGGACTTGCCTTCGTCGCTGTATTCTCCGACAACTCGCATTCCCTGAAACTCAGCATATTTCCTGAGTTTATCTTTCTGTGCGTCAAGGCTGAAACCATCAACCTGAATAACCGTTGATACACGGGTGTAAATATAGCAATTCACTATTTTTGAATTCATAAAAATTCGCTCCTTTGAGTTATTTTAGTTATTATAATTGTTTTTGATTTGTTTGACGAATGTGCGAAGCAGCCGAATTGCCACTTCGCACAAAACTATTTAAGCAGTTTTCTTATTCTGTGTTCTTGTAAAGAACTCAATAATCTCTTTGTGTGTTACGGGAGAAATACTGTCACTGTATTTTCTAACCATATCCGCAAGAAACTTTATTGTATTTTCAAATGCAATCTTTTCATTTGCCTTCTTTATTCTGATTTCATTTTCGTCCATATATCCACCTCCTTATCTCGCATCTCTGCGTTTTTCAAGATAGCGGTTGTAATATTTAAGTGCCTTGATAATATGCTCCGCAATCTGTTTATCATTGAATCTCGGATTGACAAGTCCTCTCATTTGCTCATAAGGCATTTTGAAAACTTCTTTCTGGTTGGGTTTTTCACGTGACATAATCTCCGAAATTGCCTTTTCATTTAACTTACCTTCCGAAGAAAGATTTTTGAGCTCAACCGCCTGTGAATATGAAGGTGTGGCTTCTGCTTCATCATAGAAACTGTAAACATCATGTTGCTGTTCTTCAGAAAGATAAGACAAAGCAACCGCCGGTGTAAAAGCAATTCTTCCATCGTCAACAAGTTTAAGAAGCTCGGGAATAAGAAAAGTCAGACGAATATATCGCCTGACCTGTGATTTACTGTCATCAGTGTCATTTGCAACAATCTCTGCCGATTCCAACTTCCGACCAGGTTGGTCGGAAGTTAAATCTGAACGGAAACCTTGTCTTTTCATCGCTTCAAGTTTCATTTTGTAACCATACGCTTTTTCGCTCGGTAAGATCTTGTCACGCTGAAAGTTTGAATCAACATGAAGAACGATTGCTTCTTCTCTTGAAAGCTCTTTGACAATGGCAGGTATCACATCAATATTGAGCCTTTTGCAAGCTTCAACTCTGCGGTATCCGCTTATGATTTCAAAGTTACTGTTTCTTTCGCATACAACAATCGGCGAAATCACACCGCTTTCGGATATGCTTTCAAGAAGTTGTGAGAAGCCTTCATCTTCTCGAAATTCAAATGGACTGCCTTCAAAAGGTTTCAGTTCGTCAACTTTTGATTCTTTAATATTAATCATTTTAAGTTCCTCCTGTTAAGGTATTTCAATAAAATCATCGTGAATGATACTGCCGTCGGGTTCGGGAAGAAACCACTCCCATGAAGAACCGACCTTGCGGCTGACAGCACCGATTTCACTTTTTGCTTTAAAAACCGTACTTCTGGAAATGTTTTCATTTTCCATTGCAAGCATAATTTCAGATTGTGGTTTTCCACCGTCCGACAAAAGATTAGTGAGTATTTCTTTTGCCTTTTCATACTTCACATTAGGTCTGCCGGCTCCTGTTTTCTCACAGAAAAGTTCATCTGCGGTTGCCGCTCTTTCTTCAATCCATTCAATACCGAGCTCATCAATGTTAAAGACAACGCCCGTGCCTGTCGGAGCAAGATTGCTTTTCTGTATAACCATCATTCTTTCGCTTGGTCTTTCTGATGATGTTCTGCCGATAAGTAGTGTGCTTCTTGCAGCTCCTACAACATCAATGGAACCTAAACTTCTGTATAAAGATTTTGCTCCCTGCATTTTGTTGAGGTGTCCTACAATAATGATTGCACAGCCTGTTTCCTTTGCGGTCTGTATCAAGGGATTGAACTGTGAACGAACATCATTTGCCATGTTCAGTGAAACATCACCGCCGATATATGACGATAACGGATCAAGAATAAGCAGCTTTGCATTTGTTTTTCGGATGGTATCGGGGATTCTGTTGTCGGTAAAAGTCAGCATTTTATCCTTCTCATTTATGAATAATAAATTGTCAGGATTGCCACCGGCTTTGATGAATCTCGGAACAACAGTGTCTTCAATATCATCCTCTGTTGTCTGATAAATAACCTTCATAGGCTCAATACTTTCATCACAGAACGGAAGAGGTTTTCCGCTTGTGAGCATAGCCGCAAGGTTTAATACAAAGGTTGATTTACCGTCTCCGGGATCACCCTGAAGAAGTGTAATTTTTCCGAATGGGATGTAACCCTTCCAGAGCCATGACACTTCTTTTACTTCAACCTGTGAAGCACAGATAATTTCTGCCGGAATGTTTTCCAGTTCGTTTGTTTTTGTTAAATTAAATTTCATATTGTTAAAGTCCTTTCATATTTTGCTTTAGTGTTTTTGTGAGTATTAATTCGGTCATAAGTGTAACGTTCATATTTTCTTGAGTATTCATTCAGCCAATCCATTTTGTCCATTACAACATCTGCTCTTGTCATTATTCGTTTGTAGATTTTGAGGTTTTTCCTCAGCTGCTGCATACCTTTTGTGAGAACACTGATGTCTTCTTTGTATTCATTCTGAAGCTCAATATCACCGGCACGGACAGCACATTTGAGCTTGTTTCTGAGAGAATTTCTTGCGTCTGAAAGTTCCTGAAGTTCTTTTTCCGATTCGTCATAAAGCCGTTCAACATCTTCATAACATTCAACATTGTTTTCTGAAATCAGATGCTGTTCTTCAACCATCTGATCGAACTTCATAATTTCTGCGGCAAGAAAAAATTCAGCCTCACTGCAATAAGGGTGCTGCTGAATAATGACAATGCCTCTGCACATACATTCATAAGAGTTTTTAATGCTCCTCTTGTAGCTGTAAGGATCGCCGTCAAAGAATAAAGTTTTAAGTGTAATGGTGTCATGAATAATTCTCCGGCTTCTGTTGGTTCGGGTAATTATTACTTCTTCAATATCTTCGATTGAATAGCCTTCACCGAGATCACAAAGCCAGACCGGCCTGTCAAATTGCTTGTGATTTACGGTCGGTTGCGGACGGTTAAAATCAAATTCATAACCTCTTTTCTCCATTTCCCAGACGAAAATTTTGAACATGGAGCTTCTGGAAAGACATTCATCAATATCATATTTAAGTTCTTTATACTTTGTGCTCTGACCGTTTTTCTCTGCAAGATACTGCATTCTTCTCGGCGCTTTGTGAGGATTTTCAACAACCGATAATCCGTTTTTTCTGCAGATTTCATCGGAAACTTTTCTCATTTGAGCATAGCTTTGTTTGCAGGCATTGAACTTTTTTCCGTCAACCATGGATACACTGTTCACCACAAAATGATTGTGGATATGACCCCTGTCAAGATGTGTTGCAATCAGTACTTCGTGTCTGTCACCCCACAGCTTTTGCGCAAGTTCCTTGCCGATTTTGTGAGCCAGTTCGGGTGTAACTTCACCCGGCTTGAAGCTCTGATATCCGTGAAACGCAATTATGCCGTCCTGCTTTGCGAATATCTTTTTTGTTTCAGCCATCTGATCTCTTGCAAATTCAGGATTGCAGTTTATGCCGCTGACATAATACTGCATCTCTGTTTTTTCACTCTCAACTGCGTAATCAATTACATCTTTAAGTGACTGCAATTCTTCATTGTTGTAATCTTCATTAAGAGTTTTATCAGGGTTAGCTGCATAATCAACAACGCTTTTAAGCGTTCCTTTAATCGCCCAGATTTTTGTCACTGCCACTGCGAATATCCTCCTCAACCGAGAATTGTTTTGCAACTTTTTTCTCCGTTTCACGAAGAGATAAAAGTGCATTTCTGATTTCTTTTTCATTCATAAAGCCTGTGGAATTTGCTTTAAGTGCAAGCTGATTTAAGTTATTACCGACCATTCTTAACTCTCTGATAAGAGAAGAATATTCAACCAGCGGCGCTTCTTTAATTGTTTTAACATTGAGAAACTGACGCATAACTTTTGATTGTGACCAGCCTGTTTTAAGACAGATTTCTCTGAGCTTTTCAAATTCTTTTTCGCTAAGATAGGCTTTAACAAGAATGTCTTTCTTCGTCTTTGACATAGGTTTTCTCACCTCCGTTCTGTTTTGAATTTTCGGAGCGTGAGCTCCGTTTCGGATTTTGCGGTACCAAAATCCAATGCTCGCTAAAGTAATACCGCATCATACTAATCCTCCTGTATTCTTATTGATTTTCTGCATTTCCGCTTTAGCTTTTTGTCTTCGCTTTTCGTCATAAGGTGCAGTCAGCCTGAACGAAAAACGGCTTTTCAGAATTTCAAAACTCATCTTACCCATCTCGTCATCATCTGTTTTTGTGCAATAACCGGGATATTTTTCTGCATATTTTGTGAGTCTGTTTTCAAATTACATTCCTCCTTTCAGTAAAAAAATAAAAAAGCACCCAGATAAATCGGGTGCAAACGGTTGACATTACAGGGGTGGCTGTAGTATCCTTTATGCAGTAAAGAAACTTTTTTAAGGTGGAAACATGGCAAATATTACTTATGAAATACCCATGCTTTCGGCAAGAGGAATTATTTCATACGCTCAAAAGAAAGATGATGAATCATATTCTTTCAATTTAAGCAGCAGAGAAACCGAAAGATGTTTAATTAACAAAGAGAATTCATTGCAGCAGGACTGTGCAATGTTTTATCAGATAATGAGTGTTTTAACATCAGATAAATTCATTCAGCCGAAAAAAGATATGACAATTACAGACCTTATGGATGTGATTGTTTACATAGATTTCAGCGGAATTTTTGACAGAGATTCAAAGAGTGAACGCATAAGATTAAGACAGCTAAAAGCAAAATATATGTTCTCTCCGGAAGGTATAAATCTCGATCTGGGAACGGGAATTTTTAACTTTGTTGCCTTTGAAAGATCGGCAAGTATGAGCAGAAACGCACGTTTATCTTTCATAAGAAGTGACATTTATGAAGAAGTAAAATCAAGAATACAACTTGATATGGATATCGGTTTATGTCAGCTCAGTAAACTATACGCATACAACGGACTTATGTTTTCGGGCGGTACAAGAATTGAAAGCAAATATATTCTTGATGATCGAAACATTGTTGTTGTGCCGGATATGTTTTTTAAGCGAAAAGAAAAAGTTATCACGGTTGAAAGTGATGATGAAAATTCTGCAGTCAAAAAATATTCACGAGCGGAAAAAGAAATGGAAATTGACATCAATGCTTTTGACGGCGAAGGTATTATGTCCTCAATGTTTGCTATTGATATGGACACGAAATTCTGCGGAAAGCATATTCATTCTTCTTTTCAGATTCGTTTGCCATACATAAAAGGAATGCTTCATGAAGTTGATTTGTTTAGATTTTTTGAAAGCATGGGTGTTCATTCTATTACCGATATATGGGGAGTTGAACACGAGGTAAGGAGAATCAATATGATAATTCCCGAGAGTATGTTCAAGGGTAAAAACTGGCTGAAAGAAAACAACATGACATTCACCGATTACATTAATAAATGTATTAAGTACAGACACACACTGTATATCACCAATGTTAACAAGATTAACCCTGAACCTAAGACAGAAATTAACTTCCAATTCTTAAATACACTTGCAATAAGTGAGGAAGATTTCAGACCGAAGGATTTGCCTCTCGGTTGGGATCGCAGCCCATCGGATATTAAGCGTGAATGGCTGACAAAAACAACCGAACAGGAATACTATGACTACTGCAACAACAGAGAATTTCGTATAAAATATTTCACCGATAATATTGATACCGACAATAAAAGACGCTCTGTTATTGCACGAATGATAAGCAAGAATAATGCTCTGATTGATGAGCCTGCGTTTGCAAAAGAGGTTGACAGTTTAGCTGAAAGTATTCTGAAAAAGTATGCAGTCGGTCAGCTGATAGTTAAAGGTGAAAACAGATTTTTATCTTCAGACCTTTTAGCTTTTATGCTTTCATTTGTTCCCGAAACTTTAAAGAGATATAACAAGATAAAAGCTGAGGAAATACCCGAGCATCTTGCATATATTCCCGTAAAAAAATCCGAAGAATCTATTTTAAATTTCACACTTCTTCGTAATCCGCACATATCAAAAAATGAAAGCGTTACAGTAAAAATTGCAATAGACGCAGACAAATACAGAAAGAGATATCTCAGACATTTAACCGGTGTGACGATGGTTGCAAAAGATTCTCTTTATCCTATGCGACTCGGCGGTGCAGACTTTGACGGTGATATGGTTAAATACATTGCTGATTACACTATCAGTAATAACGCTTTTGATCAAAAATATCAGGCGTTTGAAAAATATCCGCTTTTGTATATTCCTACAGAAGAACCGATTATCTCCAACGCAAAGAACTGGGAAGCAAGATTTGAAACTGTTAAGAACACTTTTTCTTCCCGTGTCGGTCAGATTTCAAATGCTGCACTTAACAGAAGTATTATCGCTTATGATGAAAACACATCAAGTGAGCTTAAAGAACAATATCGCATGGAAACAGAGACACTTGCAATTCTCACAGGTCTTGAAATAGACTCTGCAAAAAGCGGAGTTAAACCTGATTTATCCGAATATCTTGTTCATCAAAGAGCACCGAGAAGTTTGTTTCTCAAATACAAAACTCTTCTTGAAAAGAAAACAAACCGCAGAGCGTGGTATGAGAAAACATACGACCGGCAATACCGTGAGTTTTTCAAAAATACAGACTGGAACAATGTCAGTTCAAACCTTGAACGGCTTCCGTACTATGCTTACGAGCTGAAGAGAAATACCCCAAAGGCTAAAGATAAACCTTCAAGTGACAAAGAGATTTTCACTTTTGCAGAATCCGAGAACTGGAAAAAGACACTTGATAAGAAAAAGCTTAACAGAGTGTCCGCTCTCATGAAAGATTATGATCACTGTTTACGCAGAATACGAAATCATAAAAACACATCTGAAACGCAAAACAAGAAGTCCGATATTGAACGAATACTCTTTATGCGTGGACAGGAAGATGAATACGACACAGATGAACTGATTTCACTTTTTACAGATTTCTCACCCGAAGAAATTGAATATATCTACAATGGCATACGTGAAAACAAGTGGCAGTTTATGCCTTATGAAGAGCGTGAAGCATTTCTCAGAAAATATCTGCCGAGCGACAAGTTTGAGGAATATTTTGAGCTGTTCTGTGATTTCAGGCACAACGGCGACAGAGTTTTCAGTGATATTATCTGTGACCGGTATGCAACGAACAACATCTCAAATCTCACCTTGCTTCACTTTGAAAATGACAGCGACGAAATGACATCAATGATGCTTGCATACCGTGACAAGACAAATTCACTCACCTACAGAGAATCTGTGACGGAAGAATGCAGAAGGCTGCTTTCAAAAATCATTCGTTTAAGCGATGCCGCACCTTATGTTGTTGCTGCGGGTTACAGAAAATATGTTTTTGACATCCTGCTGTCTGAAACAGAGAAATACATTATTGACAGGAGTGAGACCGATGCTGAATGAAATTGAAGAATTTGAGACTTACACAAAAATGACTGAATACAGACGCAAAGATAAAAACGACAATTCCTTTTTCGGCAGGTTCACCTGTGAAGGCATACAGAACTTTGAAGGCTTTCCGAGAGTGCTGACAATTATCGCAAGAGGATATATGTTTAGAAACGGTAATGCTGATATTGAGTATGCAAGACGGGCAATATCCGCATGGTGCAGTATTCCCGACAAGAAGAACACCGAGAAAGAAGAATGGCATTTCAGAACTGATTTCAGAGAGTATCACAATGAGTTTTCCGAACTTGTTTCTGAAAATGGTGAAGGATGGTTCTACACGCATTTTCATAACATAATGAATTTTGCAACATGTAATCCTGAAGATTTCACCGACAAGGAAATTGAGAAATACGCTCTCATGGACAAGAACTTTGATTCTGTATGGCGTAAGAAGCTTATGCAGATGCTATATGACCCGTATGATCTTAACACCAAAGGTGCATGGATACTGAGATTTGATGATATTCTGTCTGCTGCTCTTGAACTCGGTGAACTTAAAAACAAGGATTTTGAACTTTCCGAAGAGAAAAAAGCATTGATACGAACATTCACAAAAGCAGATGTATCGGCATTTGCTCTTGAAACGCTGATTAAATATTACATAGCTAACTGTCCGGAAGACACAGGCTGGGTTGTGCTGCCAGTTTCAAACTTTGATGCATATTTCGGCTCGACTTCGTTTTCAAAGAAGCGTTTGACGGAACTTGTGAAATCAGGTGCGATTGAGCGTGAAAACAGCTACAATGTGAGCAGGTACCGTATTAACCCTGTTTTCTGCGAATAAAAAAGAAGGATGTAATAATTCAGAGTGACTCTGAATTGTTACATCCTTGAATTGTTTATATGGGTGTCTTAACCGACTTTTCTTTTCGGCAGGTAAAAAATGAAGAGTGTAATATTTCTGAGTGACTGAATTATTACACTCTTGAACGGTTGATTATTGTTTATTGATTATTTTCGATTTCTTTCAACACCCCTGTTTTTGAGTGGAAAAGCAGCGGTCTTGAACGGGGAAATTTGAGTTTTAGGTAATGGATTTTCGAGGAATGATGTGGTATATTATTTGATAGCTTCTATGATAAAATTCAAATAATTAGTTTCATAATGACGAATTAGAAAGGGTTACTATGAATTTAACAGTAAAACAAAAGCAATCACAAAACGGCTTCTTGGGTGGTCCCAAGATGGCAAAACTACTATTTGACAAGAATAATATAGAATACGAAATATATATTGAACAATGTGGTATTAGAACAATCACAATTAAGAGTAATTCAGAAATTGTATACGAGGATTTATTGGAAGTATACTACAGTCTCGAAACATTGCTAATGTTGTTTGATGGTCAGTTTTACCCTATAGTAAGTGTTTTTGAAGATGATGTTGAAGTAACATGTAGTTGGATAAAACGAACTTTACCAAGCTATAATTCAGCAGATTTCATGATTGGTACTAATAACACACTTATTGATTTTTCCAATTCTCTTTGTCCGCATATATTAAATAAATGGTCTGATTTACATAATAGTTTAGACCTTATACATAAAATGGTTCTTTATTGTCTATCGAGCGTAAAAATGCCTAAAGATATGCAATTTGCTTTTATGATTGAAGCTTTTCTTGGAATATGCGAATTAGTTAATGCTAAAAAATCTGATTTTCAATTACCTAAGGTTCCTAATAAAGAATCAAAATTAAAGCATTATTTTATCGCAATTATAAACAGATATGGTAATGATATCTTTGAAAAAGAAATAGAATTGAATGAAGATGAATTTGCCCAGATTCTGGTTAACTCCAGGAATAGGATCGCTCATATTTCAAGTAAGCAAGGACGAGTTTTTCTTGATGGCGGAGAAAGCGTAATGTACTTAAAAAAACTGTCTTTGTTATATCGAGTAGTAATTTTTGACCTTTTGGGACTTGACTATAATTTATATAAAGGTAAAATCATAAAAATTGTAAACCAAATCAATGAGCACGAAATCACACAGCGTTTTTTCAAAAAATTGATGTAATAAATACTCTATTTATTAACCATAACAAAATGCTCCTCGCAAAAAGCTTGGAGCATTTTGTTATCCTAAAAAATTAAGCTGTACTTTTATCCAATATGGAAGACTATCTTTATTATCAATAAGAATTTTTCTGATTTCTGTATCTATATCATCGTCTGTCTTATCAGTAAAATCAAAATTTTTAAATAATCTGTTATTTAAATATATAGCGCATTCTCTAGGTACACCCATTTCGATCAACATTCTCGAAATTTTATTGCATGCACCTGCCTGCATACATGATAAAAATACACTATCAGGATTTTTGATATCAAATATCGGTTTTAATAATAAGGGGACTTTATAGGCTACTATATTTTGCAAAATTTCAATATCACTTTCGATTTCGTCCGCTATTTCATCGTCAGAATACTTTTTTGTTGCAAGAATAGTTGATAAATCCGTTTCTTTTGCCCATAACATACATAATTTGCACAAACGGCTTCGACCGCTCTTTTCCTGCAATAGTTTAGGTATGCTTTTATAATATACGGAACTTGTTTCAGAGGTATCTCTTAAAAACTTCAGCATACGGTTAAGTTTCGCTGATGCTCCGTACTCTTTTGGATGATTCGGAACATTTTCATGATAGTTTTTATAAATAACATCTAAAACAAAAGGATCCCAATATCTATTTTTTAAACAAATTTCTTTTGGTACAGACAAATCGTTTAATTTAAGAATAATTGCAGCAACTTGTTCTTTTGTGAAATCGACACCGACATTTCTCATCTTTTCTTGTGCCTTTTCTCCATATCGTAAAACAGATTGACGAACATAGGTAACTAAGTCACCATATTTGTTCATTTCTCCATTTACAGGAGTATTTGTTGCTACAATCTCTTTTATATCTTCACAGTATTTTTCAAATCTTTCTTCATAGTTTGTAGGCAGTTCTTTTGTAACATCATCGAACAAATTCATTTGCTCATATCCTTCTGAATTCACAAAAGAGCTTTCATCTAATACAAATGTGCGACCAATAAAATCTTTTAATAACCTTCCCGCCCTACCTCTCAGGTTGGCCATTTCATAGTTTGATAGTTCTGTCGAATCAGGATTTTTATTTAAATACAAGTGTGGGTTTCGCACAATAATATTTTGTGCAGGTAAATTAACACCTTGCAACAATGTTGTAGTACAAGCGATTTTAGTTATCTTTTTTTCATGAATCGCATGTTCAATTGTTCTTCGAACATGATCCGGTAATTTACCATGATGATATGCAATACCTTTTTCCAACGTTTGACACATCGAATAACTTGGATGAATAGATTGCTTATAATAGTCAATTAATTCGGATATTGCTGGATCGTCTTCGTTTTCTCCATCAATTGAACAAGCAATTTTCCGTGCAGTTGATGAAGTTGGTGAAAAAATAATACTTTGTTGACCTTCAAATTTACTTACAAAAGAATTCAAATATGACAGGAATTTTTCATCATATATTTTCTTTCCATATCCTTCAATTAATTCTGAATTTGTTATTTGTCGCACAAACGGTTGGTCAATTAATCCGCAATATTGTTTTAAATAATATCTGCTATTCTCATTATAAATGCTATATGTAATATTTAATACAGGACTATCAACAGAAGTAATGTTCTTTGCTTTAACACCAAAAATGCCTTCTCCGGTAGTTTCAATATCCTCAATTCTTGGTCCTGCAATAATTATTTGTTTTACATTATCTTTATATCGAAATTCATTTAATGTGTCATAAAGAACCTTAGCTCTCTCATCATTATCTTCTTTTATGCGTTCAATGTTTTGTATCTCATCAACAACTAATATTAAATCCTTTGTAAAAGTTTTTCCTTCATCACTAAAAGCTGAAATTGCCTTTTCTTGGGTTAAAACAAAAATGCTATTATGATTATCATTTTCCTTTTCCGCAAAAGAATTGGAAACACGACAATCTTTAATATCCAATTTATTAATCATTTTATTAAAGTCTTCAGAAACTTGATTTAGCAGACTTAATGTAGGAACAATATAAACTATGTCAAAGCTCTCTTTAGAAAGTTTTTCTAACAATTTTAAGAGAATAACAAAAGATTTACCAGCCGAAGTTGGAGCAGATATGCCAATAAGCTTTTCATTATCCATTGCAGACCAAATTTGCATTTGGAAATCTGTGAGCAGATAATTATGGCAATTAACATTAATACTATTCCTCTCTTGATTTAAAGTAGCTAATAAATGCTCAATTGTGCTACCTAATGATGAAAAAGTGCAATTCTCGTAATCATATTCCTCATCCGCAATAATTGCAGATGTAGGATAGCCTATTCTTGAAAGAAATTTAACGATAACCTTTCTAACATCATAACAATCATGATCAATGTATTCCCACATTAACGCAATTACGGTAATAACATAGTTAATATATGGGATCTTACAAACGGAAGTTTCATAATCCAGACATCTGATAGTATCATAAATTAATTCTGTTGGAACAACAACATTGGCTTTGATGAAACCTATCTTGTTAGCAATATTATAAAATTCAATTCCCAGCCAGGATTTCAAAACTTTTTCTTTTAGTTGTTCCATTATTTTTCTGCCTTTCGCTTAGATTTTATCCTGAAAGCTTTGTGCTAATTCGTCAAGTTTCCATATTGGCATAACAATATATGTTATTCTTTTTAGAATTGCATTTTCGTCAATATTGATTTTGTTGTTGTCAAAATTTTTATATCGTTTTTCTATAATTTCATCAATTTGTTTAAGAATATCATCACGGTCTGTTAAATTAAGCTTGTCTGTTTCGTTGTATACAACTATGCTGACCAATCGAACTTTAACATCAGGCAACTTATTGTTTAAATACCGCTCTGCAATTTCATTCATTTCGTCATCAAGAAAGTCTTCATGAACATATAAATTAAGTTCATCTCTGTGTGATTTCCAAGTCGCTAATATACTTTTTAGTGCTTCATCAAGCGCTTGATTAAATCTATATTCACTTGTGTATGTTTTAGCTTCACCCAAAATTATTACTGGTTTGTCATTCTCATATTTAAAGTGAATTGCGTCTGCGCCAAAACGTTCATGTTTATTGGATGTTGTTATCTTCATTTTTCGCAAAAGTGGGGCTGCTTTTTCAAATCTTTGAATAAAATGAAACAATAACAATTCTCCCAATTGTCCTTGTACTAACAAACTCTCAGAACTTTTGTTTCCTCTAAATTTTTGATGTGCTTTCCGCTGAACTTCCGAGGCAGCCGCATCTTCGGATTTGCCCTTACTAATTGCAGCAGTTTTTAATTCTGCATATTTTTCAGAATTGTAAACCCAACTAACAATTGTATCGTATAACTCATCTAAGAACTCTTCTCGCAATTCACTCAAATCTTGATATTCAATACTTGTCCCATAATGTTTATTTTCACTAGGAATAATATCAAAATTCTGATGCACAACATGAATATAGTTAAACAGTGAATTATTGTTAATGATTCGTTTTTCGATCTCAGCTTCGCTTAATATCATTATTTTACAACTCCTAAATTTTATCCTTTGACGCTGTTTCGTAGTACTGATTTGTCAGTTCTGAACGCAAAAAAGAATCGTTCATCAATTTAATAAAAGCATCTTTTGATTTTTTGGTATCGAGACGAATACTCTCTCCATCATCGCTATACTTGAATTTTCCAGCAAGTTCCTTGGTTGCTTTAGTAAATTTAATAATAGTCTCCTTCGTTATTCCTAATTCAAATATAGGAGAAGTCTTTTTAACTTTTGATAATTTTCTTGCAAAGGAAAAATCATCAATAGTATCCTTGAGCACTTGAATATCTTCAAGTAGCCCTAAAGCATCAATGGCATCAACTGTCTCATAGGCAGCTTTTGAAATAAGTTTACTAAACTTCATATTATTTGTAAGTACTTTTAAATCCAAAACAAACATTTCGCCATTAACGCAAATAAGCTGACTATCTCCGTTTAATCTAAGCATGTCATCCTCATTCATCAATTCAAAACGCTCTTTGCTCTTTTTAAGGCCAAGCAAAAAACTATCTCTTTTTATAAGAGTGATCGAAAAATGTTTTTAAAAGAGTAAGATACCTTTGTCCATGGTACCGATGTAGATTATATACCCATAAAGATATTTTAAATCATCATCTTTAAAATTAAACTTATCATAATTATTTGCAGAATCTTCAATATTAAAGGATTTAAAAAGACTTAATTCTTCAGGATATTCATCGTAATCATCGTAATCATAATGATATATTGAATCTTCTTTTTCATCATCAGTTGATAATTCACGAATTTCCAAATTGTTATTTGTTATTATATGTTCTTTTATAAAGTTCTCAAAAAGATTTTTTACCTCAGGCTCAGTTTTCTCATCCTCAAGATTAGCCAGTTTCAGCGAAAATATTCCATCTTGTTTCAATAACATATATACTTGAACGGTTGAGGTACTTGAAAACACATTCTGAATATATGACTTTAAACTTTCAACATCCATTATTTAATCTCCTTTGCAAACCAAACATTTTCATCTAATGGAATCCACTTTATTAATTTATCCTTGGTTAACTTATTCTTTGTTATTATTATCGTACCGTCAGAAGAGTCAAGTCCTTGTAATTTTACACGATATATTTTATAACCCAATAGAGCTAATGTTGGATTTCCATAATACAAATTCATTTTCACAAATATTGCCCCTATGACAATAAGCAGTATTATCAGCACTGTCACTCCATTAATTTTTTTAAGGTCTATGCAAGCAAGAGGAATAATACATGTTGACAAGAATGTTAAATATTCATAGTTTTCATTCTTTATTTCTATTATTTTGTATGGCGGGTTACTGACACCATTAAACTCATATTTTGTAACTATTGTCAATACAAAACTAACAACTGACAATAGAAAAGAGGCAATTGTAAGCACATTAGCTTTTATGGATAGTATTATTATTTCAATTATAGTCTTACTTGATATAGTTTCAGGTTTCTTTGCTGCTAAAATTGAAACAAGTAGAAAAAGAAGCCATAATGACATAAAATAAAATCTTATTTTTAGCTTTGTTTTATTTTTAGTATTTCTCATATAAATTTTCCTCGCTTAAATATTGCAAGTTCAGCATTCCCAAAAGATAATCAATACAATATTATTTCTTAAGTAGAAACAATAATTATTACTAAAGTTTCTTGTAAATAATTTTACCATCTTCAATCAAAGCATTAGTAACTAACAAGTTATACGCACCAATTCTTGAATGCCAGTGTTTATGTTTGAAGAATGCTTCCCAGTCAAGTTCTAAAATAAACTCTGGTTGATATTTTTCATTAAGTTTAATTATTACAACATACTCAAACAGAGGTTTAAGTGAACTGATATCTGCATCTTTCTCTATACCATAAAAGGCTCCTGTTGTATTTGTAGTAATGCATTTAATAGAGTAGCGTTCTCCATTAACACTAATAGCATCAATATTTTTTGTTGATGGTGGAGCAAACTGCAGTTTTGGCAACCCTTTTGTTTTAGTATAATAATCAATAACAATGTATTCGCCCAAATCACCAGTAACATTTTTGGAACGTATTAGTTTATCCTCGCACATTTTTGATAGTAATTCTCCATAAATTTGAATTAATTCCATCCCTGAATATTTCGAAAAATCCATTTTCTAAAGTCCTTCCATCATGATTATAGTCCTTTTTCAAGTGTAACACTTCTAAAAAAATATGATTATTATGGCTTATACAATCTCATAGTTAACTGATCTTTACTTCGATTGCAATTCTCTTAATCACCGGTACAACCACACTATTCCCACATTGTTTATACTTGCTTTTTTCCGGAATGTCCCCAAACTTAAATTCTTTTGGAAACCCCATCAGAGCAAGACATTCTTCAGGAGTAACTTTACGAATACCGAACTTGTCTTTAATTATGGGAATACGATTATACCATGTACCCATATTTGCTTTTAATGTAAATGAGATACCATCTCTGCTTTTTTGAATTCCGTAATCCGAAAAACGATATATTTGATTACAGTCATCAATAAAAGCAGATAATTTTTGATATTCCCGGGAATTTATATCATAGTACAAATTCTCATTTGCCTTAACTGACATATCAATTACATCCGTTATATGCTTTTTTAATTCAACCTTTTCGGGAAAGCAATAATTATCAGCAACAGTTATATTATTAAAAGCCAGAATATAAGTTCTCGTTCTGTGTTGAGGTATACCGTAATCACAAGCATCTGCTACAATATAGCGAATAATATAACCTCTCCCTGCAAGTTCATTATGAATGATATTAAATGTTTTTCCGTTATCATGCTCGGTAAGATTAGCAACATTTTCTAAAAATATAACGGAAGGATTTGTCCGATCGGCAATTCTCATTATTTCAAAGAAGAGATTGCCTCTGTCATCGGCAAATCCTTTTTGTTTTCCACATACCGAAAAAGATTGACACGGAAACCCCGCTGTGAGTACATCTATAGCAGGTAAACATTCGGCATTAAAATTTCTTACATCATCTTCAATCAGCAATGTGTTCGGAAAATTAGCTCGGTATGTTTTACATGCATCTGAGTCTATTTCATTCGCCCAAGCAATTTCAAACCCGGCTTGTTCAAACGCAAGGTCAATACCGCCTATACCTGCAAATAAACTACCAACTTTCATTTTCTTTATCATTTCAAAAACCTGATTTGAAGATTAAGTGCAATATAGTATTTGTCTTCGGATTTTGTTACCACAGCATATTCATGTCTTCCGGCACCGCCTCTGTCAAAGCGTGTATTCCCGAGCAGATAATCTTCAAAATCGTTTCTGTTATAAAGATGATAACATAATACTTCGCCGTCTTCTCTGACAATTATATAACCGCCATTCGCATCCGCACGGCCGGTCCATACTTTTCCCGGAAGCATACCGAGAGCTGATTCTGTCAAAAGTTTCTTAAATTTGTATTGATAATATTTATGACCTTGACTCAGATCATAATTTAATGGATTCTTATCAGCAACGGCAGCTATTGCTTCTTTTAAATTGTTTGTGCCGTTTTGATAGTATTCCAACATCGTATAACCCACAATAGCAGGTAAATCGGAGTCAATAAGCACAAGATTATTCTGAAATGTCGGACCGTTCATTTTACTAAACTTCAGAGATAGTCCATTGTCTGTAATATATTTCATTCTGGCTGCAACTGAAATATCGTGCTTGACAGTACCGTTTTTGTTTGTTTCAACAAACAAATTGTTTATTTCGTTCATCTTATCATCGGTAATATTGCCGCATATTTCAAAGATAAAATTTGTGTTTACTCCTGCGTTAAGCAAAGTTGCCGGTTTGCCCAGACGAGATTTTATACTGAAACCGAGAGTAGGATTCAGTCCTGTATTGAAATCATGTACTTTTATGGTGATATCTGATTTATCTGCAGAAGGTGCTTTTAATTTTGAGCATAAGATTTCTTGCATAAACTCAGATGTTTCAATAACCTCAAACGCAGCGGTACCTTTTGTGTTAACGATTTTACCATACAGTAAATCGGCTTGTGTT
This sequence comes from Clostridia bacterium, assembly GCA_024404115.1. Taxonomy (GTDB): domain Bacteria; phylum Bacillota; class Clostridia; order Oscillospirales; family Acutalibacteraceae; genus CAG-488. Next base: position 19,752 of record JAKSQM010000001.1, read on the forward strand.
TTAAACAACTCTGAACTCACGCTTACTTTTATTTCGCCTGCATCATTTTCAACATTAACAACATGTTCGTCTCCGTCAAAAACAAAATGCAAGGTGCCTATTTGTTCGTTGCGTATTACTTTTAAGATATCGTAAAATATATCGTCTTTTTTATTAAGCTCACCGTCTGCAGCGTATAGTTTTCCGTCACCAAGCAATTTAAAAAGAGTATAGATTTCGCTCCATTCACCTTTGTTACCTTTAAGCATTATCTAACACCTCCTTGATTTTGTTTGCAATTGCTTCAATAACATTTACTGTTACACTGTTTCCGAATTGCTTATACAGATGCGTATCGGCAAGTGTAAGTTTGAAAGAATCCGGGAAACCTTGTAATCTTGCCCATTCTCTCGGTGTCATCTTTCGAATATCTTCTTTATTTATTTCGCCTTTGATATGTGTTTCCGGTATCATACTGTGAGGCCTTGAATCAATTATGAGATTTCTTTCTCTGCCCATACCTCCGCATACAATGGTACCGGCTATACCGTCAAGCGGACGTATTTCATAACCGAATCCGTTACCTTTAGCTTCATGTCTGGCTTTATGGCTGCGAAGAGTATCCATATAAACATCACTGAGATAATATCTCGGTGAAATAGGAGCGTCTTCAAGAATGTCACTGATTGTTTTAGTATCATCTGTAGGTTTCGGAAACTCAAACGAAGATGCATCAATATCATTTCTGAAACAAACAATATATATACGCTCACGGTTTTGAGGAACACCGAAATCCTTACTGTTCAGTATTTTATAATAAACGGTATATCCTATTTGCTCAAAAGATTTTGTAATAACCTTAAATGTTCTGCCTTTATCATGAATGGTTAAGCCTTTAACATTTTCACAAAAAATCACTTTCGGCTTGTGATGTTCACAGATTCTTACAACATCTTGGAATAAAGTTCCTCGACAAAGACCTTTGTAGTCATCATCAAATCCCATTCTTTTTCCGGCAAGTGAAAATGCCTGGCAAGGAAAACCGGCAAGACAAATATCAAACTCGGGGATTTCATTTTCTTCGATTTTTGTTATATCGCCTGCAATTTCAAAATTATCTTTAAAATTTGCCGTATATGTAACCTGTGCAAATTTATCCCATTCACTGACAAAAACAGTATCTATGTTTTTACCAAACGCATTATCAAATCCCATTCTTATTCCGCCTATGCCGGCAAACAAATCTATTGATTTAAGTGGTTTCATTCCTTTTACCGCCTTTTCTATCTTGTCGGCACATTTAGCCGTGTTTTTCTTTATATCATTGCCCCAAAATCTCAGGACCGTCCATCCTTCGGACTTGAGTTTCTTGTTTACTTCAAGATTGCGCTGAATGTTTCTTTCTATTTTGGGAATCCAAAAATCTTGATTTGACTTAAAATCATTTTTTCTGTTTTCCCAATCATATCCGTGCCAGAATTCACTGTCACAGAAAACTGCAACTTTTTTACCTTTAAAAACCAAATCCGGATGGCCGAATACTGTTTTATCATTTTTTCGGTAACGAAGGCCACGATTCCATAATTCTTTTCTGAGTTTTAACTCAATTTTGGTATCTTTATTTTTTACAGCCTGCATATTACGTCTGCGTTGTTCGGATGTATGTCTATCCATAAATATCTCCGATTATCTCTCGATTTCAACAATATCGCCTATATCACAATCCAGAGCTTCGCAAATGCGTGTAATTATTTCGAGTGATACATATTCATTTTTGTTCAGCTTAGTCAAAGTGGATTGTGATAACCCGGCAATCTGTCTCAACTGTGCTTTTGTTATATTTTTTTCAATGAGTAAAATCCAAAGTTTTTTAAATGTAACAGGCATTTTAACACCTCTATTATTTCATATTCTCTTTTATTATAACGCAAAAGTTGTCAATTTGCAATAAATAGTGTTGAGAATGCAAGACTTTTTTACGAATTTGGTTAATTATACAAAAAAAATAAAGTCCCTATGTAAGATTACATAGAGACTAACTGTTAAAACTGATTTGTTATATACTTTCCGGATAAACAACCATATCCGTAGTTTCAATAAGCTCTGTACTGTTTTCAAGAAAGGTTGATCTCATTTCCATACGCTTTGTGAGATAAGCCACTTCCTCTACAGTTGCATCAACAGGTTCTTCAGCACCGTAAGATCTGGTTTCAATATGAAGTACAGCCGCTCCGTTATTTTTATTAGCTGAAACAAACTCGTCAAAAGCAGTCCAGCCAATTAAATCCTGTTCAGTTTTTACCGAACCGGAAACAAGAAATTCTGTTGTTTCTTCGTTTCGATTTGTAGCAATTACTCTTGAAAATATAAGTGCCATAATGGTTCTCCTTTTTGATTTTTTTAAATGTATTAAACAGTAAATATGTTATTCTTTTTTGGAGTTTCATTATACTACATTCAACATACTTTATCAATAAATTGAATGAAATAAAACCTTCTATCCTTTTTTAATATTCTGCTTTATACATCAAATTCTTCTAAATCAACAACCGCTTCCGCCATAAACCGTAATCCGAGTTTGAACCCACGAATGAATGCTTCCTTTTCGCTTGTTTCATATAGTTTAGCCTGTGATTCACAGTAATCATTGAATAACAACTTTTGTTTTTCGGTGAGTTGTTCGGTCAGCTGTTCTTCGAGCTTGTTTGTTCTTTTCAGAAGTTTTGAGAATGTACTGTTGTTTCCTATGTAGCATTCGTGTGGGTCAATGTTTCCATAATAAAAATGTTCAAGAAAAGTCATATATATGCCTCCGCTCACTTTGATAGCAATTTAATCAGCTTTTCAATATCAACTGTATCGATATCCTGTTCAATAGCATAGTTTCTGAACTCAATCATTGCTTTAAAACAGAGATGTTTTTGTTCTGCGGTAAGTCGTATTACATATTTATCTCTTCTCATACATAAATCAGCTCTTCATTCACAATCTCCATCGCTCTGTTTCTGATATTATTCATCTTCTGTACCCAGAGCATCTGATCTTCAGCTTTCAGTTGTTCCGTTATACCTTCTGTTTTCGCCATATCATTAACCAGCCGGAAGAACATATCATCGGCCTGTTCGTTGATGTCAGCAAGATGAGTATGCAGGGTGTTGTCCATTGTCATAATAGTGAACAGAGCCTTGTTGTGGTTCATCAGGTACTGTTTGCGGCGTTTACCCCAAACGCCAATAGGCCTTGTATCTTCTTCAGGTGGTAAAACTAAATCCGGCAGGTAATAATCTCCGACCCTTGTGTAAGTAATTTCCATAATAAAAAGCCTCCTTGTATTTGGTAGTTTCATTCTACCGAATACAGGGAGGTTTGTCGAATGTGTGAAAACTTAGTTCGATTTTTCACTTTGTTTAAATTTAGCACAATCTTCACATTTTATATTGCACTCTTCCATTTCAAAAATATCATTTTTTCGTTTTACACCTATATATGGAATATTCTTTTCTTTACATATATTGGTAATTTCTTTCCTTCTGCTCTGGGACATTCTGTTTCCTAAAAATACCTTAGTTATTGGAAAAAATTTTATATTATAATCGGAAATATTTTTGCTCTGGATTGGCAACAGCAAACGCCATTCATTTTGAAAAGCCCAGTCAATACTTTTTCGAAGTGCACCGTTAAAATATATATTCCATAAAGTATCTTTCGTTACACTTGAATCTTTTAATTTGTAAAGTTCATTGACCACATTTGGTCGAGTTTTGCAATATATCATAGGGAACAAATTATAATAAATATCACGATAGTTTTCATCATTAGGCAAAACAGTATATTCTATGCAAAATCCTTTATGGCAATCCGCATATGATCCACCCCACATAAGTTGCGAATACGGAGTAGTAGAAAAGCATGAAATTCTAAAAGTTGTTCTTAATTCTTCAAGAAATTCACAGTATTCATTCCATATAATCTTTGACACTACTTCTGCTAAATTACTGTTATTTTGTAATTCAATAATCAATGAACAAATGAATTTTTGATTTGTTAGCTTTTCAATTTCTGAAACAGGTTTCTTTTTGAAGAGATTATCGAAGCTCTTGTTTTTTATAAAGTGTGCATATAATTCTTGCACAAAAGCATTTCCTAACTCTTGTGTTGTATCATCATCTTTAGTTTTTATCCCACATTTTGTACAATATGTTTTTAATCTAAGGTACTCATATTCGAAGAATTCAATGTTTATATCTGAATCATAAATATCATCAAACTGTAAAGGATTCTGTAAAAATACAGTATTATCTTGTAATGCAGAAATAGAGTAATTAATTTTATTACCTTTATCATCTGTAATAGTTTTATCCGGAAAATATTTATAAAGTTTTAATGGCACACTGTTTTTTGTTAACAAAGCAAATTGCTCAAACCCTAAATTCTCCACTCTTTTAAGGTCAAAAATACCACCATTAATTACACAATATGAAGATAAAAATTCTGATGCAAATCCATTTGCCTCTGATAAGAAATCATTTATATTCATTGCTTTTCCTCAAATATAATTCATATCACCCTAAACCACTTCAACGCCTCAACGATAGCCTTTTCTTTATCTTTCGGGCAGTTCGGTTGCTTTGATTTTTCCGACTTCGGTTTATTATAGCTGTCGCCAACCTCAAGTCCGAGTTTTCTTTTAACCTGTGAGATGTAAAGTGTTGATACTTTTAGACCGAACTTTTTGAATACGTAGTCTTTTATTTCATCATAAGTTGGTTTTGTCTCTGCCGAGGTTAAATCAAGCTTTGTTAAGTCGAGTTTTATGTCGATATGTTCATCTGCTCTGCGTTGGGACAGTAATACCACCGTCTCAACATGGTTTGTATGGGGGAACATATCGAATGGAATGGCTTTGTGGATTTTATAGCCATTCTTCATCAAAAAGCGGACATCACGCACCTGCGTTTCGGGGTTGCATGAAACATAAACAACTCTCTCTGGTGCGCCTTTAACAAGGGAAATGAGAAATTTTTTACTGCACCCAGCTCTTGGCGGGTCGATAAAAATAGTGTCGTATTTCTCCTCTGATTTCTCAATCACCTCGCCCGCATCTCCGCAGGCAAATGTCATATTTCCCGCTCCGTTCAGCTGAGCGTTTATTTTTGCATCCTCAACGGCGGTGGGGTTAATCTCGATGCCCGTACCCTCTGCGCCCTGCGATGATGCAATTATGCCGATTGTGCCTGTGCCGCAATAAGCGTCAAGAAATTTTTCGCCGCTTTTAAGCTGAGCCAGCTCCACTGCCGCCCTATAAAGCTGTGCGGTTTGTCTGGAGTTTATCTGATAAAAAGAGTGGGCGGAAATTCTGAATTTTTTTCCGAGAATTTCGTCTGTTATGTAGCCATCACCAAAAAGAATTTTTTCTTTTTCGCCCGTCATAAGCACAGCGTCGCCTGTGTAAATGCTTTGCACAACAGTGGTGATTTCGGGGTGCTTTTTAATAAGAGCATTCACAAAAGAACGCTCCTTTGGAAGCTCGCCGTCTGTTGTAACAAGCACCACCATTGTTTCGCCTGTTGCAAGTGAATTTCTCACAACGGCACTGCGGAAAAATCCCGCCTTGGTTTTGTTGTTATAAATTTTAATTTTGAAGCTTTTTAAAAGCTGTGCAATAGAATTGAAAATTTTATCGCTGTTTTCCGTCTGCAAAAAGCACTTTTCAACGGCACAGAATCCACCTGTAGCGGACTGATAAATTCCCCAGCGGATTTCTTTATTTTTGCTTTCAAAAAACACTGCGCTTGCTTTGTTCCTGTAGCGAAACTGCTCAGGGGAAGCAACGATTTTTTCGGGCTTGATTATGCCGTAAAAAAGCTTGTTTACCTTGCTTTGCTTTAATTTAAGCTGTTGTGAATATGTCAGATTATTAAGCTGACAACCTGAGCATTTGCCCGAAACGGCACAAACGCTGTTTATTTTTTTATCTTCCATATTATTTCTCTTTAAAATTACCGTATGATATTACTGTTTTTGTTGTTCCGTTCAATGGTCCGCCTGAAACATAGTCAAATGCAATCTCTTTTGCAGAAAATTTTGTTACATATTCAATCTTGACAGACTCGAATTTTTTTGTTGAATAATCAATAACTGCACTAAGCTTTATTGAATTTATTTCAACGGAAGCTCCTGATTGGCTGGCTCCGTAACCTGCAATTTTTTTTATGAAATCAGATGTTGTCATAAAATCGGGTGTAAGATTTTTAATAGCATCGTTGAAATCGCCCATATAGGGGTTATATGTGAAGCTGACATTTACTTTGCTGCCCTGTGCAGAAGCAGAGCATTTTTTTACAAGATTTTCTGTAACAGATTTTATTGCAAAGGCAGCAGAAATATCATCGCCAAAATAATATGTCGATTCAAGCGAGCCAACGCCCATCATATCTGCACAGGCAGATTGAAGCATTGATGTGTAAGATGCAGTTGCACCCGAAACGGACGCCAGAGAGCCTGCTGAATATGACTCCAGCTTTGTTGTCTTTTTTCTTGTAAATTCAATATCATTATGATAAAAAAGTTCAAGTGCTCTGTTGAAATATTTTATAATAGCCTTATCGCCTTCGGGGGCAATAGCGGTAACTTCGTCATCCTTTTTCTGTGCAACATTTCTGCTTGAAGTGGGCAGAGTAACCTGCCTGTTTGTTGTCATAATTCCTGCGATTTCTTTGTGGGTCAGCTTGCATGAGCAAAGACCTGTAACAACGCAGAAAACAATTATCAATGATACAATTTTTAACAATTTATTTTTCATAAAATCACCTTAAAGAGCAAAATCTTCTTCTGTAAATTTAGTCAGTTCGGGCTGTCTGTTTGGAACACGGCTGATAGGGTCGTACTTGAATTTTTTGCAGCAGGAATCGGGGTTTCTTATTCCTGTTTTGTCGCAAAGAACTTTTTCCTCCTCTGTCATCAATTTGCCGTATGCGCAGTTTTTGCACATCTTCATAGATTCATCAATATTAAACAATTTCTTTTTCATATTCATCATCCCGATTTCAAAATATGCCACGCAGGCACTTACTCTTATATATAATATCACACTTTTCGTGCGGGGGCAAGGTCTAAAATAATCAGAGATGCAGTAATTATTGCCGCCGCAGAGGCATAGGCGGAAACAGAGAATGAAACAGGCACAATCTGCGCCCCGGAAGCAAAGACCTGCACTTCACAAGGGAAGAAATGAAAAAGCAACTGAGCCGCCGCCGCAGACACCGCACCGTTGACTATGCGAAAGGCAAAAAACAGCTTGTATTTTAAATCCACACTGCTGAAAAATGGCAACACCTGCGCATGAACCGCAAAGCCTGAAAAGCCAAGAATAAATGCACACACTGCCACAGGGAAATTCACGCTGGCGGTTTTGCACCCGTTGGTTACTTCGCAAAGCATATCCACCCATAATTTAAAATTTTGCGGCAAAGGAGCATCACTGATTATCTGACGGAGTGCACCAAAAACGATTATCCATCCGCACACATAAACAATTGTTTTTATTGCACTTTCAACAGCTTCCACAAGCACTCCGCCTGTGATTTTTGGCGTTGCAGGAGCAATATTTTTTTCATCATTTTTTTCAAAAAACCGTGTAAGAAATCCAACAAAAAGTGAAGAAAAAATTGTAGCAGAAAGAAGAATAATTCCAGCCTTCTGACTGCCGAGCATTGACACGCCCACAATATTTATTATAAACGCAGGCCCCGCATTAACGCAAAAAAGCATCATGCGCCTGCCTTGATTTTTTGTAAGATTTCCTTTCCCCACCGCAGAAGAAATCATCTTTGCACCCACAGGGAAACCGCCAATCATACTCAGAAAAATTATGCACGCAGAATCCCCAGGCAAGCGAAAAATTTTTCTGCAAGGTCGCTCCAAAAATTTGCCCGCTGAGGATGCAATACCTGAATTTATTATGTAAGACGAAAGCACCATAAACGGCAGGAGGGACGGAATAACCGTTCCGCCGCAAAGCTTTATGGCATCAATAACGCCTGTTGATGCTGAGTTGTTTTTAACAAGGCACAGAGTCATTGCCGCTGAAACAATCAAGCATAAAAAAACATTTTTAACGGTATTTTTCACTATTATCACCCATAAATATATATGGCAGAAAATAATTTTTATTATGGTGATACGATGAAAAAAAGAACCTCAAAAATTTCTGACATTGCAAAGGAGCTTGACTTCCCGGAGGACATTTGCAGCGGCGGATTTCACATAGAATTATTCACGGACACGGTTATTGTTGACGGGTGCAAGAATGTTGCGGAATATGGCGATGGTTGCATAAAGCTGAATGTTGGCAAAAGCAGAGTTTGCGTTTTTGGCGACAGCCTTACCATTAAAAGCTTTATATGCACACAGGTGATAATATCTGGCAAAATTGTTTCGTTGGAGCTTGAATAAATATGTTTCTTTTAAATTTTTTAAGGCTGTTCACAGGCTATGTCAGGTTCAGAGCCTGCGGTGGATTCGGCGAAAGATTTTTAAATCTCTGCTCACAAAAAGGGATTGTTTTGTGGGATGTTGAAACACTGAACGACGGCATTTATGCTTCTACTTCTGTTGAGGGGTATAAAAAAATACGCACAGCTGCCAAAAACAGCGGAATGACTGCACGCATTATTAAAAAATATGGTTTGCCTTTTCTCGTTTTTAAGTACCGCAAAAGAATCGGCATACCAATCGGTATTGTGATTTTTATTCTCTGCCTTTCTTTTCTTTCAACAAGAATCTGGCTGATTGATGTTGAGGGCAACAATAGAATCCCCGAAGAATACATAATCTCTGCCGTTGAAGATGCAGGGCTTCGCATTGGATGCTCAGTTTTCACCGCTGACCCTGTTAAAGCCGCTCTTGTTGCTGGCAACAACACAGAGGGAATATCTGATATAAAAATCAACATCATCGGCTCGCGGGCAACAATCAGAATCAAAGAGCAGGAGCCGAGCCCTGAAATTGTAAACACCACTGGTCTTTATAATGTGGTTGCGAATAAGGATGCACAGCTTGTTTTGCTGGAGCCTTATTGTGGAACTCCAATTGCAAAGGTGCTGAACACTGTTTTAAAAGGCGAGGTGCTTATCAGCGGAGTTGTGGCGAATAAGGATGAATCCACGCACTATTCCCACGCTTCGGGATACGCTGTCGGCAGAACAGAAACAGCGATAAAATCGGCAGTAAATTCTGACGAAATTTTTCACAAAATTGAAAGCAATAAAAGGCGATACACTCTTTCATTTTTGAGCATTGAAATCCCCATTGGAAAAGGGGAAAGTAACAGCACATTTTTATTAAGAAAAGAAAAGTTCCTTTCGTTTTCAAATAAGAAAATGCCATTGGGAATTTTGTGTGATGAATATTCATCTGTTACAAAAAATAAAGCATCTCTCAGCGAAAAACAAATGGAACTTATTGCCATTGAAAGATATGTAAATGAAGCGGAAAATTACACAGAAAACCGCCAGCTTATAAGCGAAAAATGCAGCGAAAAATTCGGGGGAAATCAGAAAGAAATCCACGGCATTTTTTCTTGCTATGAAAACATCGGCAAAGAAGAAAGCTTCAGCATAAATGAAACAGGCAGCTCTTTTCAATAAGGAACTGCCGTTATTTTTATTCGTTTTCTGCTTCTCTTTTCTGTGCGATTGCTTCGAGGATTTCAGTTTTAAACTGACCGTGAATCTTATATTTCTTTGAGAAGATTGCCAGTGAAATCAGAATGAAAAGAGGGGGAACAATGAACATAAGAGCTGAAATTGCACTCTTTGACATCGCTGTCTGCTGAACAACCTGATTGCCTGTAACAACCTGATATTTTGTAATGCCAAATGAGGCATACATAATGATGCTCTGGATTGTGTATGCCATTTTCTGCAAGAAGCCTTTCATAGAGAATGTAAGGCTCTGATTTCTTGTGCCAAGCTTATACTCGCCGTAGTCAACAATATCTGAAAGCATAACGGTCTGATTAACGAACATACTGCCGATACCGATTGAAGCCACCATGTAGCAAACACCAAGACCAAACACGTTACCGCCGAAGCCGTAGCCGACAATTGCCATACCGATATATCCAGCTGCTGCAAGTGAAAGTGAAATTTTATAAGTTGAGCGGTTTGTAAGGTTGAACTTTGAGCAAACAGGAATTACAAGAAGTCCGAGAACAGAGCCAACTGCACCCAGTGTGAAGAAGATTGACTGATTGCCCCAAACGCCTGTTACAGATTTGAAATAATAGTTGCTGATGCCTGATGTCATGTAATAGCCTGCGTTTGAAATCATTGCAAAAAGCATAAACACAAGAAGCTGGTCGTTGTTTTTGATTACGCCGATTGCTTTTTTTAATGAGAACTTTTCGCCTGCCTGAATCACATTGCGCTCCTTTGTTGAAGCAACGCAGATAACCGCAAATGCAACAAGCAAAACTGCGCAGATTGCTGCCCAGCTGCCAAGACCTTTCTGAATATCGTTTGAGGACATATTTTCAAGGCTGCTCTCTTTTGAACGGCTGAGAATTGCAACCATGGGAACAGTAAGAATACCGATAATTCCCTGACCAAGACCTGAGAATGTTCTTGCGATTGTTGAGATAAGGTTTCTGTCTTTTTCTTCATTGGCAAATGAGGGAATCATTGACCAGTAAGGAATATCTGCAAGAGTGTTTGTCATGCCCCAAAGCACATAGAAAAGTGCAACATAAGCATAAACAGCCTTTGAGCCTGCTATGCCTGCAGGGGTGTTAAACATCAGAATAAGAACGATTGCGTTGAGAATTGCACCACGGAGAATCCACGGTCTGTATTTACCCATTTTATTGTGTGAAACATCAACGATTGAGCCCATCATGGGGTCGTTGATACCGTCCCATATTCTTGCAAGGGGAGTCAGTATAAGCAGGAACCACGGAGTAATTCCCAGTGCATCTGTAAGATAAATTGAAAGATAAGAATAGAAAAGGCCGTAGCTCAGGTCAAGACCAACTGCGCCGACGCCATAGCCTATCTTCTCTTTAAAGGGAAGCTTCTGCATAATTATCAATCCTTTGGCAAATTATTTTAATCATAAAAAAGGGCGACAGTTAAAAACCATCGCCCGTTAAATTAGTCAGCTGTAATAATTCCTGTTGCGAGCTGCAAAACAAGCAGTGCGTCTGTGGAGTTTACATTTCCGTCGCCGTTGCAATCTGCATCTTTAAGCTCATCATCCTTGAGGAGTATAAGCTCAACTGAATGCTGAAGAATCATAAGAGCATCAGCAGATGAAACAGATCCGTTCTTGTCAAGGTCAGGGTTAACCTTGGGCATTACTCTTGTTTTGTGATAATCACGACCGCAATATTCACAAACGAGCTTTTCAACGCCAGTAGTTCTGTATGTGGGACGAACCTCAGGAACATAAACTTCCTTATGACCTGTTGCAGGTGCGATTTCAATTTCGTTTTCGCCGCAGGCTGAGCAGGTGCGCTGTCTTAATCCCTCTTCAAGGCATGTGGGAGCAACTGCATATTCCCAATCGCTGAATTCATGACCCTTAGGATCAACAATCTTTCTTTCATAAACCTTGCCTGTGCCGCAGTGCTTGCAAACCTTGCCGATGATACCGCTGTCTGTGCAGGTAGGCTCTTTGATTGTTGTATATTCATCGCTTTCTTCATGAGTGAGAGGCTCAATAAGCTTTGTTTCATATTCAAGTCCGCAGTTTTCGCATACGATACCTTCTTTACCATAAACACCGCATGAGGGCTCGTCAATTACTTTCCACTCAGATTTCTTATGACCTGTTGCAGGGATAACCTCTGAGCTGAGAACTTCACCGCAGGTTGCGCATACCTTGCTTGATGTGCCGTCCTTTTCGCAGGTTGCGTCAACAATAACAGCTTCTTCTGCTTCTGTATGACCAGTCTTGGGAAGGTCAACCTTTTCAACAACTTCGCCGCAAGTTGAGCAAACTTTCTGCTTGTAGCCATCCTCTGTGCAGGTGGGTTCTTCAATTGTTACCCAATCTGCAAGATTGTGGCTGCCTGCGCACTCAATAACCTTTGTTTCCTGAACTTTACCGCAGAAACGGCAAGTAAGTGCTTCTTTACCATCCTCTAAGCAAGTTGCTTCTTTAACTGTTACCCACTGATAATCATGACCAACAACGGGAAGCTCCTGCTTGGGCTCTGCTCTGCCGCACATTGTGCAGACATACTGACCCTCGCCAGGTTCTTTACATGTGGGCTCTTTAATGTATGACATCTGCATATTGCAGGGGATAACGGGAACTTCTCTTTCGCCTGAGCTTACATTACAATCGGGGCAAACACACTCTTCCTTACCAACCTTCTGGCAGGTAGGCTCAAGAGTAACTTTCCATTCCTTTTCACCATGATCTTTAGGAGGAAGAACCTCTGAATCATCATTGTATCCGCAATATGTGCACTGCTTATGGAGCTTACCGCCCTCTGCGCAGTTTGCATAAATAGCTGTTTCTGTGTAATATTCAGAACCCTCTGTGTGATATGGGCAAAGAACTTTGAACTGAATATCAAGTGTACCAGGATATTCGCCAGCACCGATTACATGAACAGTAGCTGTTCCGATTTCGGTATTGTTTTCATATTCAAGGTTGTAATCCTTACCCTCTTTAAGTAATGAACCGTTTGAATTGTAAAGCTTGAGGTTTGTAAGTGTAACAGGTGTGCCGATATAATATTTAGCTTCGTCAGCACCCTTGTATGTGCAGTTTGAAATATCTTCAAAATACTCAACCTTGATGCCGTTGTTCTTAGCAAATTTATCTGCTGTAGAGCCTTTTTTGCATTTAATAACAAGGTTTGACTTTGAGCCGAGGAATGCAAGTGAGCCGATTGAAACATCCTCACCGTAAATTGTAACTTTTCTGAGACCTGAGCAATTGAAAAATGCACCGGAATCAATTGTTTTAACAGATTCGGGAAGAACAACCTCCTGAAGCTTTGAAGTTGAGCTGAATGCGCCATACTTGATTCTTGTTACAGGCAGTGCGCCGATTCCTTTTTCAGCATCATACTCTTCGGGAATGTTGAAATAAGTAGCATCCTTATCTTTAAACTTAGCAAGAGTGTAAGTTTTCTTTAATGCATCAAGATCCCAATCGCAAAGAGTTGCAAGGTTGATGTCAACCTTAACATTGTTTGAAACGGGGGTATAAAGAGCAGTTGTGTCTTTGCTTTTACCGCCTTCTAACTTTGTTGCAGCATTTGTAACCTCAAGGTACATATTGTTGTCGCCCTCAAGATTTGCAAAATCCTTTGCTTTGAAAGTAATTACTGCAAAATCAGTGTCTTTTTCAAATGTGAAACCATCCATTGTTGAAAGAGCAAAATTTACCTTGCCCTCTTCTTTAAAGCTTGCGCCATAGATATAGTCGCCTGTTTCAAGGTGAAGCTTTGTGCTGTTTGCAAGCTTTGCAAAAGCAGCGTTAAGACCCTCGCCCTTAACTACCTGAACAACAGTGAAAACGTCGCTGTTATAATTGAGTGTAACATCAAGAGCAGCGATATTTATTTCGCTTGGCTTAATATCCTGTGCAAATTTAATGGTAACATCAAATTCTTCACTCTGGCGTGTTTCAACATCGTTGATTGTGAAAAGCGGTGCAGCCTTCTGCTCAGCAAATGAGCCTACGGCAGTAACGCTCAGCACAAGAACAAGTGCCATTATGAACGCAACCAGTTTTTTGACTTTTATTTTATTCATTATGACTTCCTCCTTAACAATAACAGTTATGTAAGTCCTAATATATAATATTACATTTTAAGAGATAAGTCAAGGCTTAAAACATCATCAACCGCTCAAAAACCATGTATAAAAGGGCAATTGAAGCAAAGTTTACCGATTATTCACAACTTAACTCTTGAGAAAACAAAATCCCCACTCGCAAAGAGGAGCAGGGATATGTAAAGCTTATCCGACTTTTAATTATTTATCAATAATCGTATTCGTCTTCGTCTTTCTTCTTTTTGTTTGCGATAACGATACCTGCTGTTGCTGCTGCAATAAGTGCTACTGCGGAGCCGCCGATTACGCCAATCATTTTTTTGTTGTATTCGGGCTTCTCTTTCTCTTCTGTTTCAGCGCCAGTGTCTATTTCATCACCTGAGTACCAATCGTCGTCTTCATTCATAATGTCATCATCATATGTTTCGATATCCTCGGGAGCTGTTGTGCTCTCGTTCTCTGATGTGATATCCTCAGGAAGATCTGTTGTTGGAATTGATGTTGAAGTTGACTTTGTTGTAGTAGTTGATTTCGTTACCGTTGTTGGCTTCTTAGGATCAGCTTGTTTGGATACTGTTGGGATTGTTTTTGTTGGAACTGACTTTGTTGTAGCTTTAGTAGTAGCCTTTGTAGTTGACTTTGTAGTTGCCTTAGTTGTAGCTTTTGTGGTTGCCTTGGTTGTTGAAGCTGTGGTGGGCTTTGATGTTGAACCAGAAGCTGAACCGCTTACAACAGGAGTAACTGATCTGTTGCCGCCGTTATCTGTAACTGTGCAGCTTGATGCTGAGCCTGTGATGCTGTAGCTGCCCTCTTCAGGAACAGTGAATGTTGCTGTGATAACCTGACCGCCTGTGTAACCGTCAATAGAAGCCATAGAAACTTTACCGTTGTTTTTGTTGCCGTAGCCGCCATTAGCTGAAATTGAATCACAGGTAACACCTGCAGATGTGTTGAACTGGAAATCCATAGCGTTGAAGCTGCCGCTTGTGAGGTTAACTGCAACTGTAACCTTGTTGCCGTCTTTGCTTGTCTGTGTAACATTCAATGTGGGGTTGCCTGCTGCGCTTGCTTCAATAACATATGCAGAAACAAGACCCATAACCATAATGAGGCTGAGAATGAGAGCAAGAATTTTTGCTGTCTTTTTCATAAAACTTTCTCCTTTAATAATTCTTTCGGGTGCAGTGTTTGCAGATGGAAACACCTCCCGATTACGAGATTGCCTATATAATATCAGAAAATGTGCAATAAATCAACAGTTATTTTATGTTATTTACAGTTTGTTAAAATCTGACTGCCCTCCACAGGCAAAATAAGCATTGACACACGCTTTTAATTTGTGTATAATGTGTTTGAATATAGATTAGGTGGGTGTTGCCTGATGAGAGCTTTTTTAAAAGTAATTGCTCTTGTTTTGTGTATTTCTCTTATTTTGCCCATATGCTCTCTTATGTCCTTTGCGGCATTCCCAGGGGAGCCTACACTGAGTATTATCAAAATGCCCGACAGGGTTGATTATTATGAAGGAACCGACTGGTATTATGACTCTAACGGTACAATACTTACCTATAAGGATCTTGACATCAGAGGCACAATAATCGGCTTTGAGGGGATGGAGGTTCCTTACTATGTATTCCCGTGGGGGCCGAATATGTTTTGCGCTGCCCGCAGCAACAGATGGAAAGTCGGCGCAAACGATGCCTGCATTATCATTGATGATGTTGACGATGAATACGCTCCCATAACCGTATATTTTCATACCATTAAAAAGGTTTCTGTTGCAGAAGCTCCCACTGTTACACATTATATAAGAGGGTCTGACTGGTATTACGATAAATACGGAAACATTGCAATATATGACCTTTATCTTGACGGCATAAAGCTTAAAGCTGAATATTCAGACGGCACAACAGGCTACATCACTAAAAAGGATGCTTTTATTGACTGGATAGTTGTTGATGACTATTTCCAGTATAAGCTTGGCTGCAACACAGTGTATGCCCTGTTCAACAAGCAGCCGCTTCCCTTTGAGATTTATATTGAGCTTGATGAAATCACCAGTGTGAGCCTTGGCTCTCTTCCAAAAAAATCCACTTTTGATTTTAACAAAGACTGGTTTATGGTCAGAGGAAAACCCCGTGCAGAGCTTGACCTGAGCGGAATGACCATCACAACAAAATATAACAACAACACAACAGAAACAGTCAGATATGATGACTGCCCCGAAAAATTTGAAATTATTCCCGGTCAGAATCTGAAGCCCGGATTCAATCAGATTCGTATGATATATGATTCTAAATTTGAATTCACGGCGAATTTCTCTCTTCTTATGATGGGCGATATTGACTTTGACGGAATGATAAATTCAACTGATGCCCTGCTTGTGCTCAGAAGCACGGTTGGCACTGTTGAATTAAATGACCGCCAGACCATTTATGCAGATGTAAATGATGACGGCATTATAAACTCGGCAGATGCACTTTGTATTCAGCGCAGATGCGTCGGCCTCATAACAGCATTCGATGCAGAACTATAATATATCGGAGGAGATAATTATGAAACATTTAAAAAGATCATTATGCATTGTTCTTTCGCTGATTATAGCTTTTTCCGCTTTGGGATTATCTGTTTTTGCAGCTGACCCCGTACTTCCCGAAAACGCTTCATATGTAAGCGGCGACGCAGACGGAAACGCTATTGTAAACTCAGCAGATGCACTTACAATTCTCAACCATTCAATCGGTGAAATTGCTATTTCAGACGTTGTTCGTCTTACCGCTGCTGATGTTAATAATGACGGCAAGCTCAACTCAACTGATGCTCTGTACATACTTAACTTTAAGGTTGGCAACATCAACGAGTTCCCCCGCCATGACTATAACCTTAAAAAGCTTGCAGGTAACATGATGGTTGACGGTTACACAGGCTGCGTTATCGACGCAAAGGGTGTTGGTCTTATCGGCTACGCTTACGATATGAATGCAGGCGTTTTCTATGCAACAGGTGAAGGCTTCCAGCGTGAGTTCGGTTATGCTGAAATGTATGACCGTGTTGCAGTTGTTGGCACAATGCCTCTTGACACAACAAGAATTAAATTCAACTATGACGGCAAAGACTGGATGGTTCAGTTCTGGAAAGGCTTCTACGGTCTTGTATTTGCAGGCTGCGAAATTGGTATCTACAACCGTCCCGAAGGCATGGGCGATGATTTCTCAGCATACAACGTTGTTACTCAGGAATATTATCAGGACTTCACAATTGAATTTTTCTACAATAATCCTGACAGAGCAACTCTCTTCGGCAAGGCAGAGCCTGACTTCACAAGAAGCACAAGAACATGGTGGTTCACCGCTTTCGAGCCCTCAATTAACGTTTCTCCTGCAACAAACGTTCCTAAGATGAAGTTTAAGTGCACAATGAAATTCAATGACCCGGGTCTTTATAAGGCATATGTTGAAGCTATGAAGGATGTTGACAACATCTTTGCTAACTACACAGGTAAGGCAAGAAGCTTCTACTTCGTAGAGGGTCAGAACTTTAAACAGCTTGGCAACAACACTGTTTGGTTCGAGTGGCAATAATATTTAACTCTCAGCGGGCTTTCATTTTGGTGAAAGTCCGCTTTTTTTTGTGCGTTTATTGTTGACAAATATCGGCTGAAATAATATAATACATTTGTATGTTTATAGGCAGATTTTTGACAGTTTGCGTATTTATTCTATTTATTTAAGAAAAGGAGCAATTAAAATGCTTGATTTGAAATTTTTAAGAGAGAACCCTGAAATTGTTAAACAGAACATCAAAAATAAATTTCAGGACAGTAAGCTTCCTCTCGTTGACGAAGTAATTGAACTTGATAAAGAAAGAAGAGCTGCAAAGGGCGAGGCTGATGCTCTTCGTGCTGGCAGAAACAAAATCTCAAAGCAGATTGGCGCACTTATGGCTCAGGGCAAAAAAGAAGAGGCTGAAGAAGTTAAAATTCAGGTTACAAAGAATGCTCAGCGCCTTGCAGAGCTTGAAGCTCTTGAGGCAGAGTATAATGAAAAAATCACTAAGATTATGATGACAATCCCCAACATCATTGACCCGTCAGTTCCTATCGGTAAGGATGACAGCGAAAATGTTGAGGTTCAGAAATACGGCGAGCCTTTCGTTCCCGATTATGAAATCCCTTATCACACAGAGATTATGGAACAGTTCAACGGCATCGACCTTGACAGCGCAAGAGATGTTGCAGGTAACGGCTTCTATTATCTTATGGGCGATATTGCAAGACTTCACTCAGCAGTTATCTCTTATGCAAGAGATTTCATGATTGACAGAGGCTTTACTTATTGCGTTCCGCCCTTTATGATTCGCAGCAACGTTGTAACAGGCGTTATGAGCTTTGCTGAAATGGACGCTATGATGTATAAAATCGAAGGCGAGGACCTTTACCTTATCGGCACAAGCGAACATTCAATGATCGGTAAATTTATTGACAAAATCCTTCCCGAAGAATCACTTCCACAGACTCTTACAAGCTATTCACCCTGCTTCCGTAAAGAAAAGGGCGCACATGGCATTGAAGAGCGTGGCGTTTACAGAATACACCAGTTTGAGAAGCAGGAAATGATTGTTGTCTGCAAACCTGAAGACAGCAAAATGTGGTTTGATAAGCTCTGGCAGAATACTGTTGACCTTTTCCGCTCACTTGATATTCCTGTCAGAACACTTGAATGCTGCTCTGGCGACCTTGCAGACCTTAAAGTTAAGAGCGTTGACGTTGAAGCATGGTCTCCCAGACAGAAGAAATATTTTGAAGTTGGCAGCTGCTCAAACCTTGGTGATGCACAGGCAAGAAGACTTAAAATCCGTGTAAACGGCAAAGACGGCAAATATCTTGCTCACACACTTAACAATACCGTTGTTGCTCCACCCAGAATGCTTATTGCTTTCCTTGAGAACAACCTTAATGAGGATGGCAGTGTTCGTATTCCTGAGGCACTCAGACCTTATATGGGCGGCAAAGCGGTTATTGATAAGAAATAAAATCCAAAAGAGGTATATTATCAATGAGTAGCGCAATTCCCTGCACCGTTATGCTCCCAAGAGCAGAATCACCCGAAAGCGTAGGCGTAGATTCAAAGGTGCTGGCAGAATACATTGACAATATTGAAAAGAATAAGTTCCGATTTGACAGCCTTATGATATTCAGACATGGCAAAGTTGCCGCAGAGTATTACTGGCGACCTTATACGGAAAATACTTTTCACGATATGTATTCTTTCAGCAAAACTGTTACTGCAACAGCGGTTGGCTTTGCAATCGACGAAGGTCTTTTGTCCCTCGACACAAAGGTTTATTCATTCTTCCCAGAGAAGTATGCCAAGCTCACAGGCAAAGAAAAAGAGCGTGCTGACAAGCAGACTATCCACTCTCTTCTTTCAATGCGTTCTGGCAAAAACATAAGCCTTTTTGCCGATAAAGAAAAGAATGACTGGACAGACATGTATATGGATACAAAATTCAGCTGCGACCCCGATAAAAAATGGGGCTACATCAGCGAAAATATCTATATGCTTGCAAAAATTGTTTCAATCGTTTCTGGCATGACAGTTACAGAGTATCTTACACCCCGCCTTTATGAGCCCCTTGAAATGGGCGTTCCCAGATGGGAGGGCGACCATGACGGCATTGAATCCGGCGGTTGGGGTATTCAGATGTCAACTGAGCAGATGGCAAAGTTTACACTTGTTTATCTTCAGGATGGTATGTGGAACGGCAAACAGGTTCTTCCAAAATCATGGCTCGACGTTTGCCAGAAATCACATATTGCAAAGGTTCCCTGTGTGATTCATGACGGTACAAGCTACGGCTATCAGATGTGGCTTAACAACAACCCCAAATATGTCAGATTTGACGGCCTTTTCGGTCAGATTTCAGTTATCTTCCCCGAATATGACGCATTCGTTATGTTCAACGCATCAGACCCCCGTGAATACGAGTTCATCAAGGATATTTTCAACTTCTTCCCCCGTGGATTTATTGACAGCACCTCTGAAAAATCGGCAGAGGAGCTTGCTCAGTACAAGAGAGATTCCATCCGCAAATGTTACGACTGGAGCGAGGCTACACCCAGAAACGACAAGATGGAAAAGCTTGTTGACGGCAAGAAGATTAACCTTAAAATCCGTGATAATATCAGTGCCCTCGGCATTATGACTTATTTCACATGGAGCAAGCATGCAGGCAGAATGGAATACTGCAAATTTGACTTCAAATCAGAAACACCTAAATTCATCTGGAAAGAGAAAAACAGCGAAGAGAACAGCATTGATATTGGCTTTGACGGCGACTTTGCCATTTCTGAGGCAACAATTGCCGATGTTAAATTCGATATGGCTGTTCAGGGCAACTGGATTGGCGATAAATTAAAGCTTAACATCCGCCCCCTTGGCAGAACTCAGCGCCGTGAGATGATTTTTAAATTCACAAAGAATGGTGCAAAAATCAAATCAAACGCACTGCCCAACCTTGGCGAGCTGCTTGTTTTCTATGCTTATTTCAGTGGATTCAAGATTCCAAATGCTATCAGATCCCTCATCGTTAATCATGTAATCAAAATTGCAAACGCTGTATGGATGGACCCTGACGCAAAAGGAAAATTTGAAAAATAATATTCAGATTAACTGCTGTTTCGGCTTTTGTCGAAATGGCAGTTTTTTTGTCTGTAAAGCCATTTTTTGCTTCTATTGTAAGGTTTTGTAAGTCGATTTTATTATAAAATACACATATTATTAAGCTGTTCAAATAAAAAACTTGACATCAATTACAAAATGATGTAAAATAGCATAGATAGTAGTCTAATATGCCGTATTAGATGAACTCAGCGGATTTCCGCTTGATGATAATTTACAGAAGTTATTATTATACTAAAAATCTACAAGGAGGTGTTGTTAACTTTGGTAAGTATTAAAACAGGATTTTTTGTTGGCATTATTCTTGCTTGCGTAGTTGTTGCTCTTATCGCTGGCGTTGCAGTTGGCATTATTTACCGCAAAAAGGTTGCAGAGGCAGCCATCGGCTCAGCTAAGCAGGAAGCTACACGAATAGTAAACGAAGCTGTTTCAAAAGCAGAATCAGTTAAGAAAGAGAAAGTTCTTGAAGCTAAGGATGAAATCCACAAGCAGCGTTCTGAAATGGAACGTGAGTTGAGAGACAGACGAAATGAAGTTCAACGGCAGGAACGTCGTCTTAATCAAAAAGAAGAATCTCTTGATAAGAAAACAGAAAACCTTGAAAAGAAAGAAGAAACCCTTGCAGAGAAAATCAGAGCAGCTGAGAAAAAGGATGAGGAAATCGAAACACTCAAACGCAGTCAGCTTGAAATGCTTGAAAGAATTTCGGGTTTCACCAAAGAACAGGCAAAGGATTTCCTGCTTAAAACACTTGAGGATGACCTTACACACGAAAAGGCACTTAAAGTTTATGACTATGAGCAGAAAACCAAGGACGAATCAGAAGCTCTCGCAAGGGAGATTATTGCAACAGCAATACAGCGCTGCGCCGCAGACCACAGTGCGGAGGCTACAGTTTCTGTTGTTGCCCTGCCCAACGATGAAATGAAGGGCAGAATCATCGGCAGAGAGGGACGAAACATCAGAACTCTCGAAACAATCACAGGTGTTGACCTTATTATTGACGATACACCCGAAGCTATCACAATTTCATGCTTCGAGCCTGTACGCCGTGAGGTTGCACGCAGGACTCTTGAAAAGCTTATTACAGACGGCAGAGTTCACCCTGCAAGAATTGAGGAGCTTTTTGAAAAATCACGCAAAGAGGTTGAACATACAATCAAGCAGGCTGGTGAAAGAGCTGCTATTGACGCTGGCGTTAACGGAATCCACCCCGAGCTCATTAAACAGCTTGGTAAGTTGAAATTCCGCACAAGCTACGGTCAGAATGTTCTTAACCATTCACTTGAGGTTTCATATATCGCTGGTCTTATGGCTGCCGAGCTTGGTGCAGATGTTAAGCTTGCAAAGCGTGCAGGTCTTCTTCACGATATCGGCAAGGCTCTTGACCACGAGATGGAAGGTTCTCACATTGAGCTTGGTGTTGAATATGCCAAGAAATACAAAGAGAACGATCAGGTTGTTCACGCTATTCAGGCTCACCATGGTGATGTTGAGGCTAAAACAATCGTTGCGTGTCTTGTTCAGGCGGCAGATGCTATTTCAGCCGCAAGACCGGGAGCAAGAAGAGAAAATCTTCAGAATTACATCAAACGCCTTGAAAAGCTTGAAGAAATTTCAAATTCATTCAGCGGTGTTGAAAAGTCATTTGCAATTCAGGCTGGCCGTGAAATCAGAATTATGGTTAAGCCCGAAGCTGTTTCAGATGACCAGATGGTTCTTGTTGCAAGAGATATTGCAAAGAAGATTGAGGATGAACTTGAATATCCGGGTCAGATTAAGGTAAATGTTGTTCGTGAAAGCAGAGCAATAAGTTTTGCAAAATAAAAAATGCGGCAGAGTTGGGAAATCGGCTCTGCCGTTTATATTAGGCGGTGTATTTTATGGATTTAAAACCATTTATAAAAAATGAGGGCGAAAAGCCACTTGATAATATTGTTTCAGATGGTGGAATGTGCGGCATTTTCCGTGCAATCGGCTTTATTGGCGACAGTCTTTCATCTGGCGAATTTGAAATTGTTGAAGAGGGCAAGGATAAGGTTTATCTTGACTGCTTCCAGTATTCATGGGGTCAGTATATTGCAAGAGCCGCAGGGCTTAAAGCAAGAAATTTTTCCCGTGGAGGTATGACCGCAGAAGAATATTGGGAATCCTTTGCAGATGCCAACGGATTCTGGAGCGAGGAGCTTCTCTGTCAGGCATATGTTGTGGCTCTTGGTGTTAATGACGTTGTGAACAGAGGCATGGAGGCTGGCTCTGTTAAGGACATCAACGAGGAGGACTACAATCTTAATGCCAACACCTTTGCAGGCTATTATGCAAGAATTATTCAGCGACTTAAAAAGATGAACCCACAGGCAAAGTTTTTCTTTGTTACACTTCCAAAATGCTGGAAATACGGTGAAAAATCACAACAGGCATCAGCGGTTATCAGAGAGTTAGCGGAGTATTTTGACAATACATATGTAATCGACCTTGAAAAGTATGCGCCAGTTTATGACGAGGAGTTTATGAGAAACTTTTTCCTTGAGGGGCATATGAACCCCGCAGGCTATCTGCTCACAGGCAAAATGATTGCGTCATATATTGATTGGATAATCCGCAATAACCCCGAGGATTTTTATAAGGTGGGACTTATACCCTATTGTGAATAATATTAAAAGCAGGCGAATTTCCGTTCACCTGCTTAATTTTTTTATTATAGTGAAAATAACGCTATTGACTTTTGATACAATGCGATATAAAATAGACAAAAACCAATTTTTACTATATTATCGAACAGGAAGTGTGATTATGGCAAAACCTGAAAAGAAAAAGAAAGGGTGTCTGATTTTTTTAGCGGTTATAGCGGGTGTTATAAGTTTGACTGCTGTTTTTGGCTTTATGGGTTCAAAAGCAGAAAAATTAGCGGACGAAATCACAACCGCACCTATCTCATCTGTCAGCCAACTGCAATGGTATGATGAAATAGAGGAGCTTGAAGAGGAAACAACAAGCACTGAGGAAGAAACAACCGAGGAAGTTATTGAAAGAAATCTGACAACTGAAGAAGAAACAACAAAACCAACTACTAAAGCAACTACTAAGCCAACCACCAAAACGACTACAAAGGCTACAACTAAGTCAACTACAAAACCCACCACAAAGTCAACTACGAAGCCAACTACTAAGTCAACTACCAAGTCAACAACTAAGGCTACTACGAAGCCAACCACTAAAACTACAACCAAAGCAACAACAAAGGCTACAACTAAGTCAACTACAAAACCCACCACAAAGTCAACAACAAAGCCGACTACTAAGTCAACTACCAAGTCAACAACTAAGGCTACTACGAAAGCTACCACAAAGGCGACCACCAAAGCTACTACAAAAGCAACTACAAAAGCCACCACCAAGGCAACAACAAAACCGACCACAAAGTCAACTACTAAACCGACAACAAAAGCAACTACAACAAAAGCAACTACAACAAAAGCAACAACTAAATCTACCACGAAGGCAACAACAAAAGCTACCACAAAGGCAACTACAACATCAACCACGAAGTCAACAACTAAAGCAACTACCAAACCCACCACAAAAGCAACTACCAAAAAAGTAACCACCACTGTGAACAGAGGGTCAAGCGGCACATATGTTGCGAACATAAAATCAAAAAAATATCATCACACATGGTGTGAAAGCGTGGCAAGGATGAACAACGAAAATAAAAAGTTCTATAATTGCTCATCCGCTGAAATGAAAGCAATGGGATATGTTCCCTGCCAAAACTGCAATCCATAAAACTAAAAGCAGGTGAATTTTCGTTCACCTGCTTTGTTTTTCTTTTATATCACTTTCGCCCAAAATGTAATCGCAGCTAACATTATAAAATCTTGACAGAGTTATGATGTGCCTTATGGGTATTTCGTTTATTCCTTTTTCATATCTTGAATATACCTGCTGTGTGGTTTTTAAAATATCCGCAATCTGTGATTGTGAAAGGTCATTGTCCTCACGCAGTTCCCGTATTCTTTCGTGGCAGCTTTTCATCGTATCACCTGAAAATAGAGTAACATAATAAAAAGAATGTCATTGACTTTACACTAAATGTGGTGTAAAATGTATATGAAAGTATCTCTTATGTAAATATTTTCGATAAAGTGAAACAAATATATTTTATGCAACAGGAAGTGCTATTATGAAAAAATCTAAAGGAAAGAAAAAAGGCTGTCTGGTTTTTGTGGCAATTTTTGCAGGCATTATTGCTCTTTTTGCCATTATTGGTTCACTTGGTTCAAAAGAGGATAGCTCAACTGACAAAACAACTACCACTACAACCTCTGCACTTAGCGAGCAGGGATGGTACAATGAAGTGGATGAATCAGATGAAACTATTATTCTTGATGAAATAACCGAAGATGAAACAACAGAAGCTATTGAAAGAAATCTGACAACTGAAGCAGAAGCAACAAAATCTACCGAAAAAGCTACAACAAAAGAAGCAAATACATCAACATCAAAACAGAAAACAAAAACTACTGTAAAAGAAACAACTAAAGCAACTACAAAGGCAACGACGAAGCCGACCACAAAGTCAACTGCAAAAGCGACAACTAAGGCAACCACGAAGCCGACTACAAAAGCTACCACAAAGGCAACCACCAAGCCGACCACAAAGTCAACTGCAAAAGCGACAACTAAGGCAACCACGAAGGCAACAACGAAGCCGACTACAAAAGCTACCACAAAGGCAACCACCAAGGCAACCACCAAGCCGACCACCAAGGCTACTACCAAGGCAACAACAAAACCAACAACCAAGGCTACTACCAAAGCAACAACACAAGCACCGATAAGATCAAACGACTCATATACAGTCTATATAACTGATACTGGAAGCAAATTCCACTCTGCTGGATGTAGATATTTATCTGAAAGTCAAATTGCAATTTCAAAGTCAAGTGCTATTGCACAAGGATATACACCATGTGGTGTTTGTCATCCATAAGGAGAAAATCAGATGAAAGTCGGTATGAGAAAACCGAGCCTTAAAAAGTCATTTAAAGCTCGGACAACTGGAAAAATAAAAAGAAAAGTTAAAAAAGCGACAAATCCACTCTATGGCAAAAAGGGTGTGGGATTCGCTAAAAGTCCTAAAAAATCTGTAAAAAATAAAATATATAAAAAGACCACTTTCAGCTTGATGGACATTTTCAAATAAATGCAGGCATACAAAAACGGCTCCCTTTTCAGGAAGCCGTTAATTTTTTAGTTTCTTAAATTATGCTTTGTCTGCGCAACCAAGAACTGTGTTGATCTTATGCTCAACCATGCCTTCGATTGCTTCACGAGCGGGTTTAAGATACTGACGAGGATCGAAGTGGCTGGGATTCTCTGCCATATACTTTCTTACAGCTGCTGTCATTGCAAGACGGAGGTCTGAGTCAATGTTGATTTTGCAAACTGCCATTGTTGCTGCCTGACGAAGCATTTCTTCGGGGATACCGATTGCGTCGGGCATTGAGCCGCCGTACTGGTTGATAATCTCAACGAACTCAGGGATAACTGATGATGCACCGTGAAGAACGATGGGGAAACCGGGAAGACGCTTTGAAACTTCTTCAAGAATATCAAAACGGAGCTGGGGCTTCTGACCGGGCTTGAACTTGTATGCGCCGTGGCTTGTGCCGATAGCGATTGCAAGTGAGTCAACGCCTGTTCTCTTTACGAAATCCTCAACCTGATCGGGGTTAGTGTAGCTCTCGCTGCCTGCCTCAACCTGAACGTCATCTTCAACGCCTGCAAGTGTTCCAAGCTCGCCCTCTACAACTACGCCATGTGCGTGTGCATAGTCAACAACCTTCTTTGTAAGAGCAACGTTCTCTTCATAAGGAAGGCTTGAGCCGTCGATCATAACTGATGTGAAACCGCCGTCAATGCAGCTCTTGCATGTTTCAAAATCGGGGCCGTGGTCAAGGTGAAGTGCGATGGGAAGACCTGTTTCCTGAACAGCAGCTTCAACAAGCTTAACAAGGTATGTGTGGTTTGCATATGCTCTTGCGCCCTTTGATACCTGAAGGATAAGGGGGGCATTAAGCTTCTTAGCAGCCTCTGTGATACCCTGAATGATTTCCATGTTATTAACGTTGAATGCGCCTACAGCGTAACCGCCTTTATAAGCGTCTTCAAACATCTTTTTAGTTGTTACAAGTGGCATTATAATCACTCCTATTAAAATTTTCTATAGTATTATATCATTCTTACAGATTTTGTCAAGAAGAACTGCATCAGTCAAGGTTAACATCTGTAATTCTTTCAATAACAATATCCTCAGTTTCAAACTCTTTAGGGTTATTTTCATCCAGCACAATAAGCCTTGAGCCGTGGTTTGTGCCGTATGTATGATAACCTGCACCAAATGTCTGAATAAGCTTGATGCCCTCAACATCAAAAATGAAGTTGTTTACATGGTCATGACCAAAGAATGCGGCAATAACATCACCGTGCTTTTTCCATAAATCAAACTGTGTTCTGTCTTTATTTGCAGGCACACAGGGTGTTTCTTTCATATCACCGCTGATAAGATAGTCCTTATTGATTATGTAATAATCATCGCCCCTCTTAACTGCGCCCTCGGTTGTCGCATCAACCTTAATAAGTGCGTCATATTCCTGCGTAACAGGGATATGCTGGAAAAGAATTGATGGAAGAGGCTCGCCGCCGTTTTCTTCTTTAAGCTTTTCTGCGGTGCGCTCATACCAGTCAAGCTGGTCTTTGTGAAGATGGTCATAGCCGCTTACACGCTTGCCTGTTTCATCGTGGGGATAATCGTTGGAATCCATAAGCCAGATGTTGAAAGCAGGCTTATTTGACTTACTGCCGTTGATAACAATATTCTGATTGCCGCAGCCGTGCATTTCTTCTGCATTGAAAGTGCCGATAAAATTATCGTATCTCATGTAGCAGAGCATCTGAAATTCTCTGAAAAATTTCTGAATTTCAGAATCGTGATTGCCGAAAACAATTGCAAAGGGAATGTTTTTATCTCTTAAAGGCTTTGTGATTTTGTCGATTGTTTTTTCAACATAATCATATGTAAATTCCTGCCAGTAACCGCTGAGGTTATCTCCTCCAAAAACAACAAGGTCGGGCTTTGCACGCTCGATACTTTCTTTAATTACATTTACAGTTTCAAGGCTGCAGGTAATGGCAACTGTTTTATCGGGGTCGTCATCCATTTCGGGGTCAACCTCGTGAATATCTGTAATGTGAAGTATTCTGAATTTGCCGTCATCCTTAAATTTAAGCTTTGGTGCTTTGCAGGCATTGCTTTTATAAAAAACAGGCATTCCTGCTGCCGCACTGAAAGGAAGAGCAAACATAGATGTCAATAATTTTTTAAGATATTTGCTTTTCATAAAATTACTCCTTGTGCAGAATTTACTTAATTATAAACCATATTAAAAATATTTTCAACCGAAATGAAAAAACAGTTTACTTTTTTAATGGGTTGTGTTAGAATTTATTAAAATTTGAACAGAGTAGATTCGCAGAAAGCGTTTGGCGGACGGGGAGTTGTCGCCTGACGAAGAGAAATCATTTCTGCGTTTCGCATCCCGCTGTTATAATATTGATGTATCAATACCTCTTTATTATTCAGCGAAGGAGGTATTTTTTATGCTAAAATTAAAAGAGTTATCAAAACCACGCAACATTGCACTTGTGGCATTGCTTATTGCCGCCAACATCGGTGTCAGTATGCTATCGGTGCACACAGAAACGCTGAAATTAAGCTTTTCGTTTATTATCATTGCATTCTCGGCATATTTCTTTGGTTCTGTTGCCGCCGCACTTGTTGGCGGACTTGGCGACATTGCCAGTGCGCTGATTTTCCCCGTGGGTCCGTATTTCCCAGGGTTTACATTAACAGCGGTACTTACAGGCATTTGCTTCGGCGTATTCCTTTATGAAAAAACAAGCATTTTAAAAATTTCTATCAGCGTTATTCTTAACGAATTTTTAGGAAGTCTTTTGCTTAACTCAATGTGGATTTCTATTCTTTATTCAATCCCGTTCAAGCCTTTGCTGATTTCAAGGCTCACAACACAGATTTTGCCCATGACAGCGGTAGAAATTGTTACGCTCTGGCTTCTTTTTGGCAAGTCAATGGTGATTGATAATATCAAAAAAGCAATTCTGTCAAAAAGAGTTTGACAAAAAACGATTTGATAGACAATTAAAGGCGGTGTTAAAATGAAAATTGCTATGGCTGCTCCCTTTGACATTAAAAATAAACGGTCATGGTCTGGTACTCCATGGAGCCTTTATGACGGATTGTGTTCATATAAAGATAATGAAATTGAAACGATCAATCTTTCAAAATATTACACAGAAAAGCTTAAAAAGAAAAATCTTTACAGCCATCTTGATATAAAAGAAACAATCAGGCAAAAGCATCCTGTTTCCGCCCTTGGTCCTGCGTGGATGAATCCCCTTAACAGCAAAATTTTAAGTGAAGTCTGCAACAAAAAAGATTATGATGTTTTAATCGAATTTGGCGGATACCAGCCTCATAAAAATCTTCCGCCCTATTATGTTTATACAGACGCTTCACACGATTTATCTCTTGACTATTTAAGGCAAAGCGGAGAGATGCCTTATTATTGTAAATACTCTGCCGAAAAGCTCAGGAGAGCCGCTGATTTTGTAAGACCGATTTATCAGAATGCGGCAGGCGTTTTTTGCATGAGTGATTTTCTTGCAAAGTCAATGATTGAAACAACAGGCGTTGACGAGAAAAAGGTTCACACTGTTTATGCAGGCGCAAACTGGCATGGTGTTACTTTGCCGAATATTCAGCCGAAATCCATTGAGAATAAAGATACAATTAACATCCTGCTTACAGGTGTTGATTACCGTGGAAAAGGTGCTGACCTTGCAGTTGAAGCAATGGAAGTTCTTCACCAGAAATACGGTCAGAAATATAAGCTTCACATTTGCGGAGTAAGGGAAGAAATTCCCCAAAGCGAGTGTGTGATTAACCACGGATTTGTTGATAAAAAAACTCTCTCTGAGCTGCTTATGGAATGTGATCTTTTTGTGTTGCCATCAAGATTTGATTGCTTCGGAATTGCATTTGTTGAGGCTATGACTTACGGTCTGCCCTGCATTGGCAGAAGCATCTGCGCTATGCCCGAAATTATTGATGAGGGAATAAACGGCGAGCTTGTTCATAATGATAACCCTGAAAAATTGGCGGAGCTTATTGAAAAAATCTGCTCAGACAGTGCGTTTTACGCTTCATATTCCAGAAATGCAATTGAAAAATCAAAGCGTTTCACATGGCAGAGAGTCTGCGAAGACATAATGAATGTTATCAGAAACGATATGGAATAATCAAAATAAAAATAAAGATGGTTGTGAGCTGAATTAGCCTGCAACCATCTTTTTTAATGCAAAATAATTTTATTTTTTAACAGCTTTTTTGATTACTTTTGCAGCCTTGCCTGCTGCTACAGCTGCGGTCAGACCGCCTGCAATCCATGATGCTGCTTTGATTTTGATAACCTGTCTGTCAGAGAAATTCCTCTGAACGGGACCAAGGCTCTCACTTTTAAGACCGAAGCCTTTGAAATAATACATCTTTGAGTTAACATCCTCAAGATTGTTTTCGTCCATTGTAATAAGTCTTACACCTGAACGGCAGCCGTCCGTGTATGGGCGGAAGCCTGCGAGCTTGTTCTGAGCAAGGAGAATGCCGTCAACATATCCTGCAAAGTCATTCATGTGGTCATGACCGAAGAATGCACCGAGAACGTCGCCTGTTTCTTTCCATGCCTTGAAAACGCCGCTGTTAACCTCTGAGCAGGCAGGACCCTCACCAAGATAACCCTCAACATCGTCTTTAAGAACATAGTTTATCTTGTTGCGTGTGCCGTGTCCCTTAATAGAATCGGGAAGCTCATATGGCTTAGCCTCTCTGAGAAGTTCATATTCCTCTGGAACGGGGATGTGCATAAACCAAAGAGCAGGCATTGCCTTGCCGTCATTCTTTTCTTTGATTTCAGCGGCAGTCTTTTTATACCACTCAATCTGATCTTCGTGAACCCAGTCATAATATGAAAGGTTTCTGTTATCGCAAAGGTTGTTGCTATCCATAAACCAAAGGTTAAGAATATCTTTTTCGCCATTTGAATCCTTAATAAGGAGGTTGCAGTTGCCGCAGCCTGTCAGCTCAGGCACAGCGTCATATGTATAGAATTTATCGTATTCCTCAGCGTATAATTCCAGCTGTCTTTCAAGTGAAAGCTCACACTCTCTGTCGTGATTACCAAATACAATTGCAAGAGGAACATCATGAGCAGAAACAGGGTAGGTAACTCTGCCGATAACAGAACGCATTTCTTTTTCTGCGTCTGCTTTGCCGATGTCGCCAAGATAAATAACAAGGTCAGGCTTCAGCTCTTCAATTGCTTTGTTAAGAAGCTTTGTTGCGTCTGATGTCTTTTTCTGAATCAGCGGATCATGCTTTGCGTATGATTCGTGCAAATCACCTGCAAGCATAATTTTGAATTTACCGTCTTTAAATTTAAGTGGAGGGAGATTGTTCAAAGCTGTCATTCCTTTCAGTATTTTCATTATAATTAGATTATATATCACCAAATCGGGAATGTCAACAAAATATCAACTGTTATGTAACGAACTGCCGAACACGGCAGCTCTTAAAAATTACTGCTCTAAGCCAAGCTCTACCTGCTCGCTTTCTCTGAAAAGCATAGAAATGCACCAGATACCTGCAAGGGCAACGAGAGTGTAGATTATTCTGCTGATAATTGCGCCCTGACCGCCAAAAATCCATGCAACTATGTCAAACTGAAAAAGTCCGATGCTGCCCCAGTTTAATGCACCGATTATAACCAGCACAAGTGAAATCTTATCTATCATATCATCATCTCCTGTTTTTTATAAATAGTTTGCATTAAGATAGAATAAATATTCTTATTTACTGTTGAAAATTTTTAAAATTTGAGTTATTATATAATAGTATTTTTATGTTTAGGAAGGTATTACTTTGGCGTTTAAAAACATCATGGATATGCATGTCCATACAGATAATTCTTTTGATGGCAACCACTCTATAATGTATATGTGCGAGAAAGCATGCGAAAAAAATATTAAAGCGGTTGCGTTTACAGACCATGTTGAGGCAGACTGTTATTATGAGGAGCATTATGATAAGGTCGCCGTTCAGTCTTATGTTGACACTGTTAAGGCTCGCTGTGCATTTAACGGCAAGCTGATTGTCTGCTCTGGTATCGAGCTTGGCGAAGCCTGCTTTGAGCCAGAAATTGCAGAAAAAATCATAACCGAAAGAAAATATGACTTTGTTGCAGCTTCAATTCATAATCTGAGAGATGAGCAGGACTTTTTCTTTTTTGATTATGCAGATTATGACTGCGAAGCTATTCTTGACGAATATTTTGACGAAGAGCTGAATCTTGTTGAGTGGGGCAAGTTTGATTCACTTGCACATCTTACCTATCCGCTTCGTTATATGCAGGGCGAACACGGTATTCAGATTGATATGAGCCGCTTTAAAAAGAAAATTGATGAAATTTTAAAGCTCCTTGCAGAGAAAGACAAGGCTCTTGAAATCAACACATCAGGTCTTTTCCAGAAGTTGAGAAGCACATTGCCTGGGGAAGATGTTATAAAAAGATACCACGAGCTTGGGGGCAGACTTATTACAATCGGCTCTGATTCACATTATGCTCAGAAGGTTGGCAACGGAATTCAGCGTGGTATGGAGCTTGCAAAAAGATGCGGATTTTCCTCTGTTGCTCTTTTCAAAAACAGAGAACCTATTGAGATACCCATTGAATAACCGAAAGGTGGCATAGAGTATGGATAATATGGAAAGCTTTGACAGCTTTGAAAATATAAAATTTGATAATTATGAAAATTCGGGAAGCTTAATTGATTCAGACGATACTGTTTTCCCCGAAAATAAAAAGGATGAAGAAATAGGAGCTTACGACGCTTTCTTTCAGGGCGTTGAACCTGGCGGACTTCGCACAAGAGGCGAAATCAGATTGCTCATATGCTATATTGTTTGCAGAGTTGACGGTGGAATAACCAAAACTCAGCTTATTGATGTTATATGCAAAAAAAGCCTTGCAAATTATTTTGAAATCAGTCAGGCTCTCAGTGATATGATTAAAACAGGCAATATCCGCTGTGAATTTGTTGACGGCGAAGAATTTCTTTATCCAACTGAGCTTGGCAAGTCAAACACTGCTCAGTTAGAGGATGAACTGCCTTACACTGTTAAAGAAGCCGCTCTTAATACCGCTGTTGAAATGCTCACAAAATTTAAGCGTGAAAGAGAAAACGATATTAAAATTGAGCCTCACGGCACTGGCTACGATGTTACATTGTCTGTTCTTGATAATGATGACAGGCTTTTGAGTGTTACAGTTTTTGTTGCCGATCTGGAGCAGGCTCAGGCAGTTAAAGAAAAATATTTGCGTGATCCCATAAAATTCTACTCAACTGTTGTGGCTTTATTGATGGCATAATAAAAGGGCACGCACATTTCAGGATGTGATTTTTTGGAAAAAGAAAATAAGATGGGCTATATGCCCGTTGCAAAGCTTGTTACAACAATGTCTTTGCCAATGATTATTTCAATGCTTGTTCAGGCACTTTATAATGTGGTTGACAGTATGTTTGTTTCAAGAGTCAGCGAAAATGCTCTTACAGCAGTGTCGCTGGCTTTTCCCGCACAGAATCTTATGATTGCCGTTGCAACAGGAACGGCAGTTGGTGTTAATGCCCTGCTTTCAAAAAGCCTTGGCGAAAAGAATTTTAAAAGAGCCAACAGTGTTGCAGAGAACGGTATTCTTCTGGCTTTTGTAGGATTTGTTATTTTCCTTATTTTTGGATTATTCGGCACTGGTGCATTTATCCGTTCACAGACGGATGTTAAAGAAATTATAGATTACGGCAGTGAATATCTTACAGTTTGCTGCTGCTTCTCATTCGGCATTTTCGGTCAGATTGTTTTTGAGCGACTTATGCAGGCAACAGGCAGAACATTTTATACACTTATCACTCAGGGTGTCGGTGCAATTGTAAACATCATCCTTGACCCCATTTTTATTTTTGGCTATTTTGGATTTCCAAGAATGGAGGCAAAGGGTGCCGCTGTTGCAACTGTAACAGGTCAGGTTGTGGCATTCATCCTTGCAGTGATTCTTAATAAATTCAAAAATCCCGATGTAAACCTTAACTTGAAAAAATTCAGACCCGATTTCAAAATAATCGGCAGAATTTATGCAATCGGTATTCCGTCAATAATTATGGTGGCAATCGGCTCATTGATGACATATTCTCTTAACAGAATTCTTATTTCATTCACAGAAACTGCGGCGGCTGTTTTCGGTGTTTACTTCAAACTTCAGAGCTTTGTGTTTATGCCAATATTCGGTCTTAACAACGGTGTTATTCCTATTGTTGCATATAACTATGGCGCAAAGAAACGAGACCGTGTTCTTAAAGCAATTAAGGTTGCGCTGATTTTTGCCGTGTCCTTTATGATGATTGGTTTTGCGCTTATGCAGCTTATTCCAAGGGAGCTTCTCAGCATATTCAATGCGTCAGATGAAATGATGAAAATCGGCATCACCGCATTAAGAACAATCAGCTTCAGCTTTATTGCCGCCGGATTCTCAATTGTAATGTCATCAACATTTCAGGCATTTGGCAAGGGCGTTTATTCAATGCTCATTTCAATTGCAAGGCAGATTGTTGTGCTCATTCCTGCGGCATATCTCCTTGCAAAAACAGGCGTGCTTGCAAATATCTGGTGGGCATTCCCCATTGCAGAGGTTATGTCTGTAACAGTTGCAACAGTGCTGTTTATAATACTTTATAAAAATGTAATCAGAAATATTCCGCTTAACGGGGAGGAAAATCCTCAGAAAGCATAATTCAGGAGGAAATATGAAGAACGAAAACAAGGTTAAACTTATCACCGTTGCGGCGGCAGGTGCGTTGTTTGCAGTTATGGGTCTTGATAACACCCTCACTGTGGCAGATTACACCATAAGAAACGAAAAAATTCAGAAGCCCGTCAGCATCGCTTTTCTTTCAGATATTCATTCACAGAAATTCAAAAAAAACGGCGAGGAATTTCTTTCAACTGTCAGCTCACTTAATGCAGATGTTATCCTTTTTGGCGGAGATATTTTTGATAAACATTCTTCAGAAAAGGAGCTTGCAAGAACTTTTGAACTTGTGAAAAAAATAAAAGAAATCAACGAAAACTGCTTCTTTGTGTTGGGCAATCATGACCTTGACTGCAAAAGAGACACAAAGCTTAAAGAAGAAGTTGCTGAAATGGGCATCAATGTTTTTGAAAATGGCAGTTGCGTTGTTGAAAGCAAAAGCGGACAGCAGATTCTCATTGGCGGAACAGACTATGTTCATTGCGATAATGACATACCTGAGGATGACAAGGCTCTTGAAGCTAAAAAAGAGCTTATTGCAAAATGCGAAGAAACAGGACTTTTCTCTGTGCTTCTGCGCCATGTGCCAATGAAAACAGAGGGCGATGAAAAAATCGACCTTATTTTAAGCGGACACAACCACGGCGGACTTTGGAGATTCCCGCACACCAACGCAGGTGTTGCTGGCGGCGGCAAAAAGATATTCCCAAGATACGCTCACGGCGAATATAAAAACGGCAAATCAACAATGATTGTGGGCAGCGGAATCACAACAGAAACATACCTGCTTCCAAGACTTTACAATGTTCCCGAAATAGTAAATGTAATACTTCTGCCAGAGCTCAAAATTCAAAAATAAAAGTACGGGGTTGTCGCCTTTAGCGCAGACCGAAAAACAAAATAAAAATAAAAGGGATTTAAGGTTAACTGAAACTCAAGTTTAAACCTTAAATCCTTTATTTTAATATGATTTATAAAATGATATTAGTTTTTCTAAGCGTTTTTTCGCCCTCTCGCAGTATCGCATACAGCTTCGGAGCGAAGAAAACGCTTTCTGCATCTAAATTCGACAGCCCTTTTAAGCCTATCTAATTTTAAATTTTTACAGAATATAAATTGTTACATCTCTTCTGCCGAATGCATAGCATGCACTGAGCGAGGGCATATATAAATCGCAGAGAGTTGTTCTGGCGCCTGTGAAGTTGATAAATCCGCCTGTGTCCTCAGCGAAGCTGTAG
Organism: Clostridia bacterium; assembly: GCA_024404115.1. Lineage (GTDB taxonomy): Bacteria > Bacillota > Clostridia > Oscillospirales > Acutalibacteraceae > CAG-488. The sequence continues at coordinate 55,436 of JAKSQM010000001.1, forward strand.
CCGTAAACGAATTTGCCGTCGTTTGAAACAATCCACATTGCTGTGTGGTAAGGTATCTGCCTTGGGTTAACTGCAACGATACCGGGCTTTACAGATGCGCCTGTGGCTGTGATTGTTCCGCCGTAATATGCGGTGGCAGAGCCTGAAATCTTTTTTCTGTATGATGTGGGAACATTATTTTTTGTAAGCTTCAAGGATGATGGGGGAGTGAACACAGAAATCGTTTTAACTCCAGATGCTGTTTTTGCTCCGCCAGATGTTGTGGCAGCTCCCTTTGAGCCGGAAGCCTTTGCATTTGCAGAAACTACAGAAGATTTTGTTCCTACAATTTTAATGCAATCAACAGGTGCTTTGATGATTTTTGTTGATTTGAGGTTTGATTCAACCAGCTCACCGTCAACAAACTTATCCTCATAAGTTGCCTCCTGCTGACCGTCAACGCCCTCTTTTTTTATTTTTGTTTTGCCTTTTGCAAGGTTTTTGTCATATTCTTTTTTTGTTTTAAACTCAACTGTCTGCTTTTCTGTTCTTTCAACAATGCTTACTCGTGTGATTTTAATTGTTGTGTTGGATTCAATAACCTTATCAAGTGGCTTTGAGATAATGTCATCATCATCTGCGGTGATAACAGCCTTGTTAAGTGCATCCTCAACTGTGCTTCCTTTTGTTACATAAACATTTGTAATATCACCGTCTGCTTTAATCATAACAGAAACGGCTCTTTTGATTTTTACAACAAGACCTTGTGAAAGATAATCGTCTGTTTTAGCTCCCTCAAGCTCATCATTTTCGCCAAGTTCAATTTTAGCATCCTTCAGCGCATCACCAACAGTGCCGTGAGATTTAACAGTTACACTTTCATCTTCATCAATAAAGGTAACAGTGCAGATGTCATTAACATAAATGATTCCCTGCTCCTCGAAAAGGCTTGTGTCAATGTGGCTTTCTTTTTCGTCAAAGTCAATTCCGCTTTTTCTGACTATCTCTTCAGCGTTTGTTCTGAGTGTTGAAATCTCGTACTCTTTACCGTTATGAATGATTTTAACTGTGTTTAATGCTGAAACCGTAGTCATTAAAGTGGCAGCGCACAAGATGGCAATGATGACCGTTATTGCAATCCTTGTTCTTTTCTTGAAGAAATTCTTTAAGAAAGAGCTCAATTTTTTGCTTTTAGCGTTCATAAAAAAACTCCTTAGGTTGGAAAATTTGTAACTTTTTAGCCGAGCACAAGAATATTCTGCTCAAAACAAACGCCATTATAATGGGTCTTTATATATATGTCAAATTCTCAATGTTAAGAATTTTGTGCAGTTTTCACAATGGACAAGGGGCGATTTAGCTCACAATGCCCCGAATGAACTTGAAAAGCTATGATTTGGCACTGATTTTTTGTTGAAAATATAAGAAGTTACAAATGGTTACATTGTCGCAATAATTTGTAACAATTCGTGTCGAAATTGAAAGTTTTAAGAAATATAAAATTTTGATTGAATAACGCAAAACATTATGTTAAAATAAAATGTAATAATATTCGAGGTGATATTTTGGCTGTACCAAAGAAAAATATTAGAAACTTTTCAATAATAGCTCATATTGACCATGGCAAGTCCACCCTTGCCGACAGAATGCTGGAGCTTACAGAGTCAGTTGCCATGCGTGATATGCAGGCACAGCTTCTTGATAATATGGATCTTGAGCGTGAAAGAGGAATCACAATCAAGGCTCACGCCGTTAAGCTTGACTATAAAGCCAAGGACGGCGAGCAGTATGTGCTTAACCTTATTGACACTCCCGGTCATGTTGACTTTAACTATGAGGTGTCCCGTTCACTTGCCGCTTGCGAGGGTGCAGTGCTTATAGTTGACGCTTCACAGGGCATCGAGGCTCAGACTCTTGCAAACACATACTTAGCTCTTGACCATGACCTTGAAATCGTTCCTGTAATCAATAAAATCGACCTGCCTGCCGCTCAGCCTGAGGAGGTTGCAAAGCAGGTGGAGGATGTAATCGGTCTTGATTGCGAATTTGCACCAAGGGTTTCTGCAAAAACAGGACTCAATGTAGATCAGGTTCTTGAAAGAATCGTTCTTGATGTTCCTGCTCCTCTTGAAGCAGATGACAACAAGCCTCTTCGTGCGCTGATTTTTGACTCTGTTTATGACAGCTACAAGGGCGTTATCGTTTATGTAAGAATTATGGACGGTAAAATCAAGGCAGGCGACACAATGCGTATGATGGCAACAGGTGCAGAGTTCACAGTTGTTGAGGTTGGCTATATGCGTGCAACATCAATGGAGCCTGCAAAGGAGCTGACAGCAGGCGAGGTTGGATATATAACCGCTTCAATTAAAACTGTAAGAGATGCAAGCGTTGGTGATACAGTTACACTTGCCACAAACCCTGCAAAAGAGGCACTTCCTGGCTACCGTAAGGTTAACCCCATGGTTTTCTGCGGTGTTTACCCTGCTGACGGTGCAGATTATGAAAACCTCAGGGATGCACTTGAAAAGCTTCGCCTTAATGATGCTTCACTTTCATTTGAGCCAGAAACATCAGGTGCGTTGGGCTTTGGCTTCAGATGCGGATTCTTAGGACTTCTTCATCTTGAAATCATTCAGGAAAGACTTGAAAGAGAATATAACCTTGACCTTGTAACAACAATCCCCAGCGTTGTTTATAAGATTCATCTTAACAATGGCGAGGTTGTTGAAATTGATAATCCCACCCATTACCCCGACCCTGCACTTATCAACTATAGCGAAGAGCCAATTGTAAACGCTCATATCTATTCACCGCAGGAATATGTTGGTGCAATTATGGATTTGTGTCAGGACAGACGAGGCATTTTCAAAACAATGGATTACATCACACCCGAGCGTGTTGATATAAGCTACAGCCTGCCCCTTAATGAAATCATCTATGACTTTTTTGATGTTCTTAAATCAAGAACAAAGGGATACGCTTCATTTGACTATGAAATTGCCGATTATCAGCGTTCAGACCTTGTTAAGCTTGATGTTCTTCTTAACGGTGATGTTATTGACGCACTTTCATTTATTATCCATTCTGAGAAAGCTTATGCAAAGGCAAGAAAAATTGCAGAGAAGCTGAAAGACAATATCCCCCGTCAGATGTTCGAGATTCCTATTCAGATAGGTATCGGCGGCAAGATTATTGCCCGTGAAACTGTTAAGGCAATGCGCAAGGACGTTCTTGCAAAGTGCTACGGCGGCGATATTACAAGAAAGAAGAAGCTTCTTGAAAAGCAGAAAGAGGGCAAAAAGCGTATGCGCCACTTCGGAACAGTTGAGGTTCCACAGGAGGCATTTATGGCTGTTCTCAAGCTTGACGAATAATTTTTGCAGATTTTTGAAAAAAATAAAATAAATTGTTGCAAAAGCACATATTTATGTGTTATACTTAATAAGTGCCACTGTGCTGTGGCGTGAAACTCTCATTCAAGGAGGAATAATATGGCCAAGAAGAAAAAAACGGCTGAAGTTACAGAAGAAAAAGCTGGCCGTGAGATGCCGAAAAGCAGACGATATGTCGGCTCTCGTGAAACCACCGCTTATGTTCTTTACGATATTGCTCAGTCGCTTACTCTTTCAGGTAAATCGACATATTTCGTTACCGACGTTCTTGTAGTTGCTCTTAGATGGCAGACCATCGTAAGTGCAGTTGTTGGTGTATGGGATATTATCAACGACCTTTTCCTTGCCGCACTTGTTGACAGAACTAACACAAGATTCGGTAAATTCAAACCCTACCTTATTTTATATGCAGGACCCGGTGCTGCATTAGGCATTCTTTTCTGGGCTATGCCCGTTTTCTTCCCCGGTGCAAGCGCATCTTATATGCCTAAGATAATTACCTATTTCGTCTTGCAGATGGTATCGAATTTGGTAACATCACTTTACAATGTTGCAAAAACAGGTATTCTTGCAACAATCACACCTGATACTATTGATAGAACAAGACTTATCAATCAGGCAAACCTTATTTCCAGCCTTGTTGAGAATCTTCCCAAGCAGGCAATCACAATCTTTATCGACCTTGTTAACAACGGTGTAATGAAGATCAAGATGACATCACTCTTTGTTGTTATGGGTGTTGCAACAGCAGCAGCTTCCAGTGCACTTGGCTTCTATTTTGCAGTTGTATTCAAAGAGAGAGTTCTCCAGTCTGTTGAGAAACCCAAGTATAAAGATACAATCACATCAATCTTCAGGTCAAGACCTCTTATGCTTCTTGCTGTTTCTGATATGCTTTCATCATTCAGCAGCATCGGCACAAGCATCAGTCTTTACTATATCAACGTTCTTAACTTCAGCTCAGCAGAGCTTGTTGTTGGTATCCCAGGCATGTTCGTAACATACGCATCATATGCTTATGTTACAAAGCTTCGTGAGAAGTTCTCAACAAAGACATTGTGGATCTTCGGCGACCACTGGGGCAACATCCTTCTTGTTCTTGTTTACCTCTTCGGTTCAATCAACAAGAACTACAGCAAGAAGTGGGTAATGATCGGTGCATTTATGTTCCGTGAAACAGTTTGGAACGCAGTTTACGCTCTTCGTAAAGTTATTCCCACAGAAATCGGTAACGAAGTTATCGACTATGGTGAGTGGAAGTATGGCTACCGTACAGAAGGCATCACAGGCGTTGTTAAGGGTCTTGCAAGTAAGATCGTCAGCGGCTTCGGTACTGTTCTTAACACAGCACTTCTTCAGCTCATCGGTTACAGACAGGGTCTTAAACCCGGTCAGCAGACAGCAAGAGTTGAATATCTTCTTTTCACAACAACAACTCTCGTTCCCGCAGTTTGCGGTCTTATCGGTATGATTCCCAAGTTCTTCTACAACATTGACGATAAGACAAGAAAGAGAATGTATGCAGAGCTTGCTCAGCGTCGTAGTGAAACAGCTAAGGTATTGAATGCTGAAGCAGACATGGTTGAAGTTTCTTCAGAAGTTGAGTAATACATTAACTGAATAATTTTAAAAGCACTTTTGAGAATCACTGATTTTCAAAGGTGCTTGTTTTAATAATGGATTATAGGTGAGAAAATGGAAAAAGCAGGCGTATATGTTCATATTCCTTTTTGCAAAAGCAAATGCCCCTATTGCGATTTTTACTCAATGAAGCTGCAGGGTGGAATGGAAAATAAATATTCTGAGTTTGTAGCCGAAAAAGTCAGAGGCTATAAAGAAAATCCGCCTGTTTTGGCAGACACTCTCTATTTTGGCGGAGGAACACCGTCTTTAATAGGTGCAGATAATATTATAAAAATAACAGAATCCGCAAAAGAAATATGGGATTTTGAAGAGATAACCGTTGAATGTAACCCCTCCTGCGTTGAGGATGATTTCTTTAATAAGGTTTCATCTGCTGGTGTCAACAGAATTTCTCTGGGACTTCAATCTGCTGTTGATACAGAGCGACGCTCCCTTGGCAGGCTTGCAGGGGTGAAAGAGGCAGAGAAATGTATCCGCTCTGCACAGAAAGCAGGCATAGAAAATATCTCTCTTGATGTTATGCTCGGTGTGCCGAATCAGACAGAAAAGACCCTTGACGAAACGCTGAAATTCTGCACTCAATCAGGTGCAACACATATCAGCGCATATATGCTGAAATTAGAGGAGGACACATTTTTTTATAAAAATCAGCAAAAGCTCAATTTGCCCGATGACGATTTCACGGCAGATGCTTATCTGAAAATGGTGTCTTTTCTTGAAAGTGCAGGCTTCCCTCAATATGAAATTTCTAACTTTGCCCGCAAGGGATACGAAAGCAAGCACAATCTGAAATACTGGAAATGCGGTGAGTATCTGGGTATCGGCCCTGCGGCTCATTCCTTTATAAACGGCAAAAGATTTTACTATCCCCGTGATATTGAAAGCTTCATGAATGGCGGTGAGCCTGTTGATGACGGAACGGGCGGCGACATACAGGAATATGTTATGCTTCGCCTCAGACTTAAAGACGGAATTTCTTATGATGAGCTTGAAAAGCGTGGATTTGGCTACCTTAATCGTACATTAAAAAAAGAAGTGTCTATTTACTCCCAACATGGGTTGATGGACGAAACGGAGGGAGGATTTCACCTGACACCTGCAGGTTTTCTGCTTTCTAACGCAATAATAGCAAAAATTGTCAGCATTTTTTAGGCTAAACTTATTGACAAAATATAAAAATATGATATGATAAATATGTAATTAAAGCTGTCTATAGTCAGCAATGAAAGGAGTTAATTAAAATGAAAAAGATTATTGCATCGCTTGCAGCAGTTCTTATGATAGGTGCTACATCTCTCAGTGCATTCGCAGCATATAGCCCTACAGCAGCTCCCGAAGATAACGAGGAAGAGAATATTGTATCTCCTGACACAAGTTATTCTGTAATGGCAGAGGTTGGCGCTATCGCAGCCGTTGTTTCTTGCTCAGCAGCAGGTATCGTACTTTCAAAGAAAGTAAAATAATTTTATTTAGCTAACAACTAAGCTCTGTTTTATTTTTGGATAGACGGAGCTTTTTTGTTTTAATTAAGGGTAAGTAGTGTGATTATATGAGTAAAATAGAATATGACGACGAGTACACATACGAAGAAGAACAAAAAGATAATCGCAAAAGAGCAATCCTTATAATTCTTATTATTCTTCTTTTCCTTATTTGCTCTATCGGAGCAGTTTATCTTGCATGGAACATTTATAACCTTAAAAAAGGCGCAGACCTTTATTCAAGCGTGCGTGATTCTTATGTTGACACCGATGTTGTTGTAGAAGATAACAGACCCGAAAATCCCATTGATTTTGCATCCTTGAAGCAGAGAAACAGCGACGTTTATGCGTGGCTTGTTGTGCCCAATACAAAAATCAATTATCCTATTCTTCAGAACGAAACGACAGATTTCTATCTTCGCCGTTCAATAGATAAGGGTTATCTTTTTGCGGGCTGTATCTACACAAACAAGGTCAACAGCAAGGATTTCACCGACCCTGTTACACTTGTTTACGGTCATAATATGAGAGATGACACAATGTTCTGCATGCTTCACAGATTTGAAGACGAGAAATTCTTTAAAGAAAACAAGTATTTTTATATTTATACCCCCGACAGTAAGCTGACATATGAGATTGTTTCTGCTCTTAAATATGATAACAGAAGAATCACAACAGCATATGATTTTACTGACCCAGAGCAGCTGCAGGCTTTCCATTACAGCATACTTAATCCCAAATATGAACTTTTTAACTCAAGGAATATTGAGCTTACGCTGGACACAAAGATTGTTACTCTCAGCACCTGCGTAGCCAACAGACCGAGTTACAGATATCTTGTAAATGGAGTGTTGATTGATAATGAGCCAACCAAGTAATTATTCATCTTCATCATCTGAGCACAGAAGTCATCATTCATCTTCTCACAGCTCTTCGGGGCATCATCACAGCTCGTCAAGCCATCATCATAGCTCATCGAGCCATCATCACAGCTCTTCGGGGCATCACCACAGCTCCTCATCAAGCCACCACAGCTCCTCAGGGCATCATCACAGCAGTTCATCATCCTCTCACGGAAGCAGTTATTCAGAGCTTTCAGCAGAGGAAAGAATTGCAGCTGAGGAAAAAATCAGGAAGCTTGGAGAGAAATATTCATCTATAAGCACAGAGGAAGAAAACCCAGCAGTAAAGAGCAAGCCTCAGAATCCGCAGCGCAAGTATTCATCAGTTGAAAGAGATGATGTTTATTTCAGCGCAGCAAATTCTGAGTATACATCCGCTAAAAAGAAAAACTCCCCCAGCAGCAGAAAGAAAAAGAACAAAGCTAAAAATAAGGCTTTGAGCGTTATTCTCGGCATTTTCCTTTTCTTCTTCTCACTTTTGCTTGTAATGGGTATTGCACTTCTTGTTATGATTGCCAGCGGTAAAAAAGACATGCTTGACTACAGCGACGCTAAAATTAAAGTGATTGCAGATGCTGAGTCTGACGACGACGGTAAAACTGTTAAGTATAACGGCAAAATATACCGACTTAATGAGAGCATCACATCAATTGCCTGCCTCGGTGTCGATAAAGAAGAAATAAATCAGAACGGTGTTATCGGTTCGGCAGGTCAGGCAGATACAATTATGGTAATTGCCCTCAATACTGACACAGGTGAAGCAAAGATTATCCCCATCCCCAGAGATACTGTTGCAGATATTGACGTTTATTCAAAGACTGGCTCGTTCATCAGAACAGAAGCAACTCAGATATGTCTTGCATATGCATACGGTGATGGCGGTAAGACAAGCTGTGAAAATGTTATATCCTCTATTAAAAAAGTGATATTCGGTATGCCAATCCATTCATATGCGGCGCTTGACCTTGCAGGCATTGGCCCTGTTAATGACTCAGTTGGCGGCGTAACAGTTGTTGCACCGGATTCATTCGGCAAATTCGTAAAGGGTGAATCGTATCATCTTCAGGGCAAGCAGGCAATGGCATTTGTCCGTTACCGTGATACAAGTAAGGTTGAGTCAAACTTAGTCCGTATGAATCATCAGATGGTTTATATTAAGGCATTCACCAAAACTGCCGTATCTGAGGCACTGAAAACCCCTGCAATGATTCCCGATGTTTATAAGCTTGCAATGAATTATGCTTATACTGACATAGGTCTTTCACAGGCATCATATATCGTTTCAAGATTTATGACAGTGGGCACAGCAGAGTTTGTCCCTGTTAAAGTTCCAGGTAAAATGGTTACAGGCGATGACGGATATTCAGAGTATTACATTGACGAAAAAGAATTTTATGAAATAATTCTTTCAGTTTACTACAATGTAATAGGCACATATTAAAAATAAAAAAGATGGTTTTGAAAGCGAAGTGCTGTTCAGAACCATCTTTTAATTTTGAGTTAGTTTTTTATTCTGCGCTGTTATATGCTTCCATAACTGCCTGAGCCAGCTGGTCGGGGCAGGATGTCTTTTTAAATCCGCATCTTATGCCAGAAAACTTCTCGTTAACCTCTTCAACTGTGAGACCCTCAACGATTTTTGCAATTCCCTGCAGGTTGCCGTTGCATCCGCCATAAAACTTAACGCTTTTGATGATGTTGCCGTCAAGCTCAATGTCAATCTGAGATGAACAGGTTCCTTTTGTTTTATAAATATAAGCCATTCTACTTCCTCCTGTTTTTTGATATTTATATTATAAACCATTTGTCAAGGGTCAGGTTAAAATATAAAATAAGGCAAAAATGAGGGCTTTGTCGCAGTTGTCTGCATACAGCAAAAGAATCAGCGCAAGAATCAGCACCGTGTCTTTATCGTGAAGAATGTTGGCGAGCATCCCGAAAGGCGAGGAATTGCCGCCAGCTTTGCTTTTTTCGCTGTTCTTTTCGCCGCAGGGATTATTGCAATCCATGCAGACAAAATCAAGGCTATAGTTTCTTATTTGAATCACCGCTTTTGTTTAAATCGGTTAAAAGGGGCATTATTTCGAGAAGCTTCAGAATCTGCATGGCTTCGTCTGCCTTTTTGCGGCGGCGAAGGCTGAGGTTTGGCTTCAACGCTTCAATGAGCCTGTATTTTTCGTTGCCGCAGGAATTCATCATACTCATAACAGAAGTGAGCTTTATAAGCATATCTGGGTTCAGAAAATCACCAAAGGCAGAATTTTCTGTTTGCTCTGATTGATTTTGTGAACCGCTGTCATTATCAGAAGAAAAAAGAGAATCTGCCATTGATTTTAAAGCGTCAATGTCATCTGCCGTCAGTGAAGAGAGAATATCATTTATGCTGTCCATCGCCGTTGCCTTTCAACTTTTTCATAAGCTGCTGCGCCTGAGGACTTGAAAGAATCTGCTTCACCTTGTTCTGGTCGCTCAGTATGCTTTTTATCTGCTCAGATTGCTTTGAATCCATGTTGGATAAAAGGTTCATTGCCGCTTTTTTCTGCTCATTTTCGTTTTTTGCCATTAAATCCTTTAAAAAATCAGGTGTGGGGTTCATTTACATTTCACCTCCGTGGTGCTATAATATAATATATTAAACTTTTTGGGGGCATATGAATGAGAATTATCGTTCTTTCAGATTCTCACGGAAACAGCTTCAATATCCGCAAAGCCGTTGACCGTCAGCCCAATGCCGAGTTTGTGATTTTCCTTGGGGACGGCGAATGGGATTTTAAAAACTGCCATATTGATAAACCGTCCATAGCGGTTAAAGGGAATTGTGATTGGGGCAGTGATTTGCCTGCCTTTGCCTTTACGCAGGAAAACGGATATAATATATATTGCACACACGGATATATGGAAAATGTAAAATACGGTAATGACAGGCTGAAAATGCGTGCGGCAGATTATCAGGCTCACATTGCATTATATGGTCATACGCATAATCCTGTTACTTTTTATGAGGATGGAATATGGTTTGTGAACCCTGGCAGTATCAGAGATGGCAATTATGCAGTGATTGACCTTGAAAAGAACGGCATTATGCCTGTGCTTATGAAAATCTGATGAATAAAAACTGATTTCAACGAATATAAATTATCATCTGCGGAGGTGTGATTTATGTTCGTTTTTTCATTAAGAGCAAATAAAAAAAGAATAATTTTAATGGCGGCTCTTCTTGCCTGCATTGCGCTGGGTCTTTTCTTAACACGCAACAGCGATTTGCCTGTAACAGATGATTCTGGCGTTTCACTTAAAGCAAATGACGCAGGGGAAAGAGTTGCATTTTTATCTCAATTCGGGTGGGAAATAGATGAGGACCCCGTGCAGGTGGAGGAGATTGTGATACCTGCGGAGTTTGACGAAACATACGAAAAATATAATGAGATTCAGCTGGCACAAAATATGGATTTATCCACCTATGCTGGCAAAACCGCGAAGAAGTGGACTTATACTGTTAAAAATTACCCTGGATATGAAACAGAGAACAGCTGTATCCGAGCGAATATTATTGTGTTTGAGGGAGCGGTAATCGGCGGCGATATAAGCTCTTTGGAGCAGGGCGGATTTATGCAGGGATTTGATTTTCCATCCACACAAAAAAGTGAATAAAAGTGATAAAAAATTCCAATCATAAATTTAAGAACATATGATTGGAATGAGTATATGAAAATTTCACAGATTAAAAAGCTCAGCAGAAAAATTATAAAGGGCAATGTAAAAAGCAGTTCCGCTTTCCTGTGGGTGTTTGCAGGGGGCATATTGCTGTTTTCTGCACTGCCTTTTTTTGTTGATTTATTTTTAAGCTTCAACCCAGTGATTTCACTGCCGATTCTTTTGGCGATTCTCTTTTTAGGCATAACGCTTTTTTCTGCCCTTGCAACAGGGAGCAAAGCGTGGTTTTGGTTTTATAACAAAAAAAGAAGAGCGGTCAAAGCCTTTTACTGGTTTCGACCTTCTAAAAATATAAAAAGCACAGGACTTTATTTTAGCTTATTTTTAAAAAAGCTTATGTGGATAATGGCATTCACCTCCCCAGGGGCGGTGTTGATTTTTCTTTCTGTTTTCACCGCAATGGATGGCGGGGTTGAATTCAACCTTTTTGCCTCGTGGCTTGCAGGTGGAATAATTCTTTTGTTTACAGGACTTTGCTTTTTATATATTTTTCTTCAGCGATATTTTCTTGTGCCATATATTAAAGTTAAAAATCCGTCAATGAAAAATAAAGAAATATTTTTTAAAAGCAAAGAGTATATGAACAATCATCTTAAAAAAGTTGCTTTGTTAAAGTTAAGCTTTGCCCCGTGGATTTTATTGAGCGTGGCACTGTTGCCTCTACTTTATGTGTGGCCGTATTATTCTCAAAGCTGTGCGGTTATGGCAAAAGAAATTCTTGATAAAAAAAGCGAAACAGAAAAGCCTCTCGACGAGCTTGAACTGGAAAAGTCAGAGGGATAAAAAAGACGGCTGCGAAAAATCGTAGCCGTCCAAATTTTATTTAACTGCGCTCTGAAGAATAAGAAGTGCGTCTGTGCTGTTTACTTTTTTGTCGCCGTTCATATCGGCAAGTTTAAGCTGGTCAGCACTGAAAGTGAGAATGCCAACAGCGTATTGCTGAATCATAAGTGCATCGGTGCTGTTCACTTTTTTATCGCTGTTCAGGTCGCCCTGCTTTGTCTGTGCAGGGGCGGAGCCGCCGTGGATAACAATATCGTATGAATCGTACTTGCTTGTGTCGGCTTTAAGATAAACCTCCATGGTGTTTGTGCCAATGAAATAATCTTTGCCGCCCTTAGGTGAAACAAGAATGTTTGCAACAGGGAATCCAGTTTTTGACTTTGATTCGCTGTAGGTCATTGTTTCTTTTGTGCCGTCAGTGTAAACAACCTCAATTTTAAGGCCTCTCATATCAACCATACCTCTTTCGGGGTAAATTCCGCCGCCGGGGTTATATGTGAAGCTTATTCTGGTTGAGGAAACAAGGTCGGCTTTGCCGGGAACTGTTTCACTTGGGTCCCATAAACCGTAAATCCAGTCTGTGTCTTTGTAAAAATCAACCTTGGTTGGTTTTGTTACAATTTTAATACTCTGGATTTTTTTGCCTGCCGCTGAAGAATACAGACCGCAGATGCTGAAAATCATTGCGATTGCAAGAATAACAGAAATTACCTTTTTCACATTAAACACTCCTTATTATATTTTTATTTTATGATGCTGAATTTGTAGCCGCCATAATTGTAATAAGTGTAAAATCGTTTTCGGTGATTTTTCTCATACCGTCAACATTTGCTGCAAGGAACTGAGCACGGTTAAGGCTGTCGTTGTTGATTATTGCGATACTGACAAGTCCAGGGTCGCTGGAATCAACAATGCCGTTGCCGTCAACATCACCCTCAACAACAAGGGTATAAACCTCTTTGCTTCCGTCAGGATATTTTACAGTTACAGTTGAACCTGTTCCGTAATATTTATATGCTCTTGAAACCTTTGAAAAGCTGACTTCAACATTCTCATATTCAAAAATATCATTCTGAAGCTGAGATAATGTGAGGTTTGACGGAACACCCATTACATAGTTGTTGCTGTCAATTTCAACATTGCTTCCGTCCTTTACTTTAAAGAAAGGCTCAACCTCTTCTCTTTTTCCAAGAAGCTGAATATCGTATGAATCATAGCACTGAGTGTTTTGAAGAAGATAAACCTCTACAGTGTTTGTGCCTGGGAAAAAGCCTTTTCCGCCTTTAGGCGAAAACATAATGTTTGCAGTGTATCCACTCTTGCCCTTTGTTTCTTTATAAGTCATGTTGGTTTTTGTTCCGTCAGAATAAGAAACCTCAATAACAAGACCTGTCATGTCAAGCATACCTACCTCGGGGTAACGGCCGCCGCAGGGGTTATGGGTAAAGCTGACTCTTTCAGATGGCACTGAAACAGGCTTACCTGTTTCCTCGCTTATATCCCACATACCGTAAACCCAGTCCTCTTCCTGATAAAATACAGTTTTAACTGGTAAGGTAACAATTTTGATTCCTGTGATTTTGGGCGAAGCGGCATATGAGCAAAGAGCAACAATGCCCGAAACGAGGGTCAGGCAAAGAATAATTGCAATAATCTTTTTTAAAGATTTCATTAAATCCCTCCACAAATTTGTGATGGGACAATTATATCATTTCATTTTCTTAAAGTCAATTAAGATTTTATAAATGTGATGCTTCCGTAATAGCATCTGTAAAATAAATCCTTGTCTTCTTCAGAGATTTCGCCACAGCTGGCAATAAATTCATCTTCATCAATAAGAAAATTTTTGAGCGCAAAGGGGACGGCAGTTGTTGCCTGTATTCGTCTGATTTCTTCATTAAGGAACATAGGCGCAATTTCACTTAAAGGCGTGATGTCAAGTCCCTTTGCAAGCAGTGAAAATCTGCCGTTTGGGTCTTTCTCATAAAGATGCTCGGCAATTGACGGAAAAGCCACAGCAAGGGTGCTTATTCTGTTGCTGCTCCATTTTGAAAAGAAAGACGCAATTCTGAAAGAGTCAGATTGCCACGAATATTCAAAGCTGTTTATAAACGCTGTGTATGCAGAGAGCATAGCATTGCAGAGATTTTCTCTTGCAGATATTTCGCCACGGTAGGCAGGCATAATGTTTTTATAAATTTCATAAAAGCTTTTTTGAGCAAGGGCAGAAATATATCTGTCTGTGCTTATGACTGCACTTTCAAGCGCAAGACAGCCGATACCCAGTGCCTCATATGCAATTTTTGAAGAATCAGAAATGTTGATAAACGACGGGTCAATAATGCAGATGTCCGCCGAATTTTTATATAAAAAAATGTCGAGTGTTTCAAAATCTGTCAGCGCAGAGGGGAGCGTTTCAATCACTGTAACAAGCGGGATTTCGCAAAGCCTTGAAACGGCTCTTCCGCAGTCAAGAGTTTTGCCGTCGCCAATGGCAATAATCGCCTCTGGCATATGCACATCTGCATACTTTTTTGCTTTGTCAAAAAGCTCGGTTGCATCGTCAGAAATTATTGTTTCGTTTCGTGTGAGAATTGCGTCAAATTTTCTTTTAATTTTTAAAAGCGCACCGCTTTTTTGTGAAAGATTTCCGTCAGAAATTATCAGCACGCTTTCATAATCTTTATCAAATAATTTTTCAAATGAATCAATTCCGCTTATAACCTTTTGCGGAAACTGAAAACAAGACATACTATCACTCCTGAAAAGTTTTATTTTTATTTTTTCTGAATAAGTGCAAAAAAATCTGAAAAAATCTTTCATCTTTTTTAAAATTTTAGCAGAGATATTAAATAATTTTTCTCTTAAAATATGCTGTTGACTGCTGACGGCAAAAATACCTGTGGCACATATAAAAGCCGTTAAAGTATGCAGATAAATGCTAAGTTGGATTTTATTTATAAAAATCTCGCTTAGGGGTGCTTCTTTTTGTGCGGTTTTCTATTGCAAAATTCGCAAATATAATGTATAATACATTAGTTATAAGTTTATAAAGAGAGGTGTCCCCTTTTGAGTGATAAAACTGATGTAAAGAAATTTCAGGTCCCGCAGGAGGAGATTGAAAAACAAAAGGAATTCACCGCCCTTGCTAATTCTGTTTTAACTGCAAAGTATCCCGACAGAACACCCCTTGCAATGGTTCATACCTATGGCTGTCAGGGCAATGTTTCAGATGGTGAGCGAATCAAAGGTATGCTTGAAAAATGCGGTTACGGCTTCACAGATGATGTGAATGAGGCTGACTTGGTGCTTTATAACACCTGCGCTATCAGAGAGCATGCGGAAGACAGAATCTACGGCAATGTTGGCGCACTTAAAAACATAAAAAAAGAGAAGCCCGATATGATAATCGCCCTTTGCGGTTGTATGATGCAGCAGGAAAAGGTTAGCGAAAAAATTAAAAAAAGCTACCCTTATGTTAATCTTGTTTTCGGCACTCATGTTATTCATAAATTGCCCGAACTTTTATACAATGTTCTCAGCAAATCAAAAAGAGTTTTCTCTTCACCTGAAAGCGACGGTGTAATTGCAGAGAATGTTCCTGTTCGCAGGGACGGCAACATTAAAGGCTGGCTTCCCATTATGTATGGCTGCAACAATTTCTGTAGCTACTGCATTGTTCCTTATGTAAGAGGACGAGAAAGAAGCCGTGAGCCTGAGGATATTATCAAAGAGGCAAAGGAGCTTATTGCCGCAGGATGTAAAGATATTACACTGCTCGGTCAGAATGTAAACTCTTACGGCAAAACGCTTGACAGAGATATTAACTTTGCAAAGCTTCTTAAAATGATAAATGACCTGCCTGGGGATTTCATCATAAGATTTATGACTTCACACCCCAAGGATTGCACAGAGGAACTGCTTGACACAATGGCTCAGTGCGAAAAGGTTGCAAGGCATTTTCATCTTCCTTTCCAGAGCGGCAACAACCGTGTGCTTAAAGAAATGAACAGAGGCTACACTAAAGAAAAATATCTTTCACTTGTGGAATATGCAAGAAAGGTTATGCCCGATATTTCGCTGACAAGTGATATTATCGTCGGCTTCCCTGGTGAAACATATGAGGAGTTTAAAGACACCCTCGACCTTGTTGAAAAAGCAAAATTCACTTCACTTTACACATTCATTTTCTCTTCAAGAGACGGCACAAAAGCGGCAAAAATGCCCGACCCCGTTTCAAGAGAAGAAAAGGGCAAGTGGTTTAAGGAGCTTTGCGATTTACAGGAATCCATTGCAGGCAAACGCACAGCGCTTATGAAAGGCAAAAGCTACAGAGTTCTTTGCGAGGGTTATGCAAAAGAGGGAATATATAACGGCAGAACAGGCGGAAATGTTATGATTGAATTCCCCGACACTGACGGCGGCAAATCAATCGGCAAATTCTGCACAGTTAAAGTTACAGAGCCTTTGACATGGATTGTCAGAGGCGAGCTTGAAGAATAAAGACAGGAGAAATTAAAATGGATATTATTGAACTTACAAGAAAATTAGGCGCAGCAATTCAGGAAGAGGAAGCATACAAGGCTTTCCATAAGGCAAAGGAAGCAAACGAGCAGGATGACGAGCTTAACGAGCTTATCAATAAAATTCAGCTTATCCATATGTCTTATCAGCACGAGGCTGCAAAAGATGACGCTAACGAAGGCAAGCTTCAGGCTTATGATAAAGAATTCAGCGAAGTTTATAAGCAGGTTATGGCAAACACAAATATGCAGGCATTTGAAAAGGCAAAGGACGACCTTGATGTTCTTATGAAGCGTATTACAGGTATCCTTTCACTTTGCGCTCAGGGTGAAGACCCCGAAACCTGCGATTATTCAGCAGGCTGCTCAGGCGATTGCTCATCATGCGGCGGCTGCTCAAGCAAATAATTATTATTTAATCGGGAAGTGTAAAAATGGCTGAAATGACGCCAATGATGCGACAGTATCTTGAAACAAAAAAAGAATATCCGGACGCAATTCTGATGTATCGTTTAGGCGATTTTTACGAAATGTTTTTTGATGATGCCAAAACAGCATCCCGTGAGCTGGAGCTTGTGCTCACTGGCAGAGATTGCGGAATGCCGGAGCGTGCGCCCATGTGCGGTGTACCTTTCCACAGTGTGGACGGTTACCTTGCAAGACTTGTTGCAAAGGGATATAAAGTTGCAATCTGTGAGCAGATGGAGGACCCTGCAACCGCAAAGGGAATTGTTAAGCGTGAGGTTATAAGAGTTGTAACCCCCGGTACAGTTATTGAAAGCAATATGCTTGACGAATCAAAAAACAACTACCTTTCAGCTATTGTTGTTGACGGCAACAAGGCAGGCATTTGCTTTGCAGATGTTTCAACCGGCTCTGTCCATCTCACATTTGTTGACTCAAAAGATTCACAGTCAAAAATCGTCAACGAGCTTGGCAGATATATGCCGTCAGAGATACTCTATAACGAGCAGGCAATCGGCAACAAAAAGCTTAAAGAATTTATAAAAAACAGGCTCAACTGCATGGCGGAGGAAATCCCCGAAAATGCCCTTGATTACAGCGAAAATCTTTCGCTTGTTCTTTCACATTTTAAGGTGAATGATGTTGAAGCTCTTGGCGTTTCAGGTGAAGAGGCAGTTATTGCCCTCGGTGCAACGCTCAGCTATCTTCACGATGTTCAGAAAAAATCTGTTGATAACATCCGTTCAGTTGAGTTTTACAGTGAATCACAGTTTATGAAAATAGATGTCAGCTCAAGAAGAAACCTTGAACTGACCGAAACAATGCGCAACCGTGAAAAGAAAGGCACTCTTTTGTGGGTTCTTGATAAAACAAAAACCGCAATGGGCAAAAGGCTTATCCGCTCATGGATTGAACAGCCGCTTGTGAGCCTGCCTAAAATTGAAAAAAGGCATCACGCTGTGGCGGAGCTGGCAGAGAATCCTATGGCACTTGATTCTGTTACAGCTACTCTTTGCGATATTGTTGATATGGAACGCCTTATGGCGAGAATCGTTTATGAAACCGCCAATGCAAAGGAGCTTCGAGCTCTTCTGGCGGCAATTAAAAATATTCCTCTTTTAAAAGAAGCTTTAAGCGGGTTTTCATGTCAGCTTTTAAAAGAGCTAAACAGCTCACTTGATAATCTTTCAGATGTGGAACAGCTGATTGAAAGTGCTATCAGTGAGGATCCGCCTTTTACTGTCCGTGAGGGCGGAATGATTAAGGACGGCTTCAACACCGAGCTTGACTCTTTGAGAGATATAGTTGTCAACGGCAAAGGCTATATCGCAAAGGTTCAGATGGACGAGCAGGAAAGAACGGGAATCAAAAAGCTTAAAATCGGCTATAACAGAGTTTTCGGTTATTATATTGAAGTTCCCAATTCCTTCAAAGACCTTGTGCCGGAGGAATACATAAGAAAGCAGACACTTGCAAGCTGCGAAAGATACATTACGCAGGAGCTGAAAGAGCTTGAATCAAAGGTTCTTGGCGCACAGGAAAGAATAGTCAAGCTTGAATATGAAATTTTCACCCTTGTAAGAAGCAAGGTTGCAGACGAATATTTCAGAATTCAGAAAACTGCATCGGCAATTGCCGCAGTTGACGCTATCTGCTCTTTCGCAACTGTTTCTATAAATAACGGCTATGTTTGCCCCGTTATGACAGAAAGACCTGTTATTGACATCAAAGACGGCAGACATCCCGTTGTTGAAAAAATGATGAAAGACAGCCCCTTTGTTCCAAATGATACTTTGCTTGATTGCGGCGCAAACCGCTGTGCGATTATCACAGGACCAAACATGGCTGGTAAATCAACATATATGCGTCAGGTTGCACTGATTGTTCTTATGGCGCAGTGCGGATGCTTTGTCCCTGCCTCAAGTGCAGAGATTGGAATAACAGACAGCATCTTCACCCGTGTTGGTGCATCTGATGACCTTGCGTCAGGTCAGTCCACATTTATGGTTGAAATGAGCGAGGTTGCAAACATCCTTAAAAATGCCACATCAAAAAGCCTTTTGATTTTTGATGAAATTGGCAGAGGTACTTCCACCTTTGACGGCATGAGCATTGCAAGAGCCGTTCTTGAACACACGGCAGATAAAAAACGCCTTGGCGCAAAAACTCTTTTTGCCACACATTATCATGAGCTTACCGAGCTTGAAGAAAAAATGGAAGGCGTTAAAAATTATAATATCGCCGTTAAAAAGCGTGGCGATGATATAACCTTCCTGCGCAGGATAATCCGTGGCGGAGCAGACGGAAGCTACGGCATTGAGGTTGCAAAGCTGGCAGGTGTTCCAAACTCTGTTGTAAACAGAGCGAGGGCAATTCTCAAAGAACTTGAAGAAACTGCCGCACCTGTTCATATGAGCGAAGCTCCAAAGGAGCAGGAGGACGACCCGTTTATGCAGCTTTCTTTTGCAGGCGGAGCAGGAAGCTCAATTATTGACGAGCTTAAAATGATTGATGTAAACACACTCACACCAATTGAAGCTATGCAGAAGCTTTATGAAATGGTGAACGAGGCTAAAAAAATATAAACGAAAGAGGGTGATTCCATGCCAGAAATTAACATATTGCCAAAGCACGTTGCGGAGCTTATTGCCGCAGGCGAGGTTGTTGAAAGACCTGCCTCTGTTATAAAGGAGCTTATGGAAAATTCCATTGACGCAGGTGCTACCTCAATCACTGTTGAAATCAGACGAGGCGGAATCACCTACATGAGAATAACTGATAACGGCTGCGGAATTGACCGAAGCAATATCAGAAAGGCATTTATCAGCCACGCCACAAGCAAAATTTCAAAGGCTGATGACCTTGATTCAATTTTTACCCTTGGCTTCCGTGGTGAAGCACTTGCATCTGTTGCGGCTGTTTCAAGGGTTGAAATTATGACAAGAGCCGAGGACGAGCAAATCGGCACCCATTATTGCATTGAGGGCAGTGAAGAAACACTCCTTGATGATGCAGGCTGCCCCAAAGGCACAACAATTATTGTAAGGGATATTTTTTATAACACACCTGCAAGAATGAAATTCCTCAAAAAGGATGTTACAGAGGCAAATGCCGTTGCAGGCGTTGTGGATAGAATCGCCCTTTCACATCCCGAAATCAGCGTCAGATTTATAAGAGACGGCAAAGAAGCACTTGTTACCTCTGGCAGCGGGGATGTTAAAAACACAATTTTCTCCGTTTTCGGCAGGGATTTTTCACAATCCCTTATGGAGTGCAGCTATGAGCTGAACGGTGTAAAGGTCAACGGATTTATTTCAAAGCCTGTTAATGCAAGGGCAAACCGCACAATGCAGTTTTTCTTCCTTAACGGCAGACTTATTAAAACAAGAACAGGCACTGCCGCACTGGAGCAGGCGTATAAAAACTCAATTATGGTTGGCAAATTCCCTGCCTGCGTGCTGAATATCACGCTCCCTGCTGGTGCAGTTGATGTTAATGTTCACCCTGCAAAAACAGAGGTAAGATTTGCAGACGAAAAGAGAATTTTTGATGCAGTTTATTATTGCGCAAAATTCGCTTTGCAAGAAAAGGATACAAGACCGCAGATGTCCTTTGAAACAAAGGCACAGATGAAAGTTACATCTCAGCAGATGCCGCAGGTTGTCAAAGGTGAACAGATTAGATTTACTCCAAACGAAGCAAAGCAGATTTTTACACCGCCAGCACCAAAGACTGTTGAAAATGTGGAGAAAAAAGAAGCATTTCAAACCTTTGAGCCTGTCAGAAAACCGCATCCCATAGTATTTAATTCAGACAATAAAAAGCAGAGCGTTGTGAATGAAAGCGATGAAGATATTCTTCTCAACAGACCTGCAAAAGAAATAAAAGCAGAACCAAAGCAGGAAATAAAACAGGAAATCATAAAAGAAGAGCCTGCACCAGTTGAAATCCCGAAAGAAGAAAAGCAGGAAGAAAAGACAGAACCTGTTGTAACCGAGAAAGAACAGGAGCAGACAGAAGCAAATGCGCAGTATATTCCCGAGCCTTTCAGAGTTATCGGTGAAGCCTTTAAAACATACATACTTGTGGAGCAGGGCGATAAAATGCTTGTTATTGATAAGCATGCTGCCCACGAAAGAATGATTTTTGAATCCCTTAAAAAGAATGTGAACGATGCAGAAAGCCAGCTGCTTTTGATGCCCGTAACGGTTACTTTAAGCAAAGAGGAATATAACGCAGTTATTGAAAACGAAGATATTCTTCACAAGGCAGGTTATGGCATTGAGGATTTCGGTCAGGGTATGGTCATTGTTACAGAATGCCCCGTTTACCTTGAAGCAGGGGATATTCCCGATGTAGTGTGCGAGCTTGCAGGCTACCTTGCAGATAATAAAAAAGATTTAATTCCAGAAAAGCTTGATTGGATTTATCATTCAACTGCCTGCCGTGCGGCAATTAAGGCGGGGGATACAACAACTCCCTATGAATTAGAAAAATTCGTTACACAGCTTTTATCAAATCCCGATATAAGATACTGCCCACATGGCAGACCAGTGCTTATTGAAATGAGCAAAAAAGATATGGAAAAGAGCTTCGGCAGAATCCAGTGAAAGGACGGTCGGCAATATGAAAAAAATACCGCTTATAGTTGTTGCCGGCCCAACAGCTTCTGGCAAAACTGCACTTGGCATTGAGCTTTGCAAAAGGCTTAACGGTGAGGTTATTTCAGCAGACTCCATGCAGATATATAAAGGTATGGATATTGCAACGGCAAAGCCATCAAAGGATGAGATGGACGGAATACCTCATCACCTTATTGATATAATTTCGCCTGAAGAAACTTTTTCTGTTGCAGACTTTAAAGCTTTGGCAGAAAAGAAAGCAATGGATATATATGAAAGAGGCAAAATTCCAGTAATTGTTGGCGGAACAGGGCTTTATATTGACTCACTTGTGGATAATATCAGCCTGAGCGATGCCTCAACAGACGAAAATTTGCGAAAATCCCTTTTTGAAAGAGCAGAGAAAGAGGGTACAGCTTCTCTTTTAAATGAGCTAAAAGAGATTGACCCCGAATATGCAGAAAAGCTCAGTGAGGGCAACCTTAAAAGAATAGTGAGAGCGTTGGAGCTTTGGTACACTTCACATATCACTATGACTCAGCAGATTGCAAACTCAAGGCTTGTTCCATCACCCTTTAATGTTTGCTACATTGTGCTTGAAGCGAAAGACAGAGAGTATCTTTACGAAAGAATCAACCGCCGTGTTGATATTATGATGGAAATGGGGCTTTTAAAAGAAGCGGAGGAGTATTATTCCTCCTGCGGCAAAACATCAGCGCAGGCTATAGGATATAAAGAGCTTGCCCCATATTTTGACGGCGAAAAAACACTTGAAGAGGCTGTGGAAGCCTTAAAGCAATCCACAAGAAGATATGCAAAGCGTCAGCTCACATGGTTCAGAAGAAGAGAGAACGCATACAGATTATATATTGACGATTATACTTCATCAGCAGAAATGGCAGATGAAGCAATGAAAATTATAGATGAAACAAAAATAAGGGAGGGATAATTACGGCTAAGAAAAAACAGGAAAAGAATGAACAGAGTTCATGGTCAATTGGCAAGGTTGCCACACTTGCAGTTTGCGTTATAGTTTTTGCCTACATGGCATTCAACGCATTCGCCTATTCCTATTCGCCTATAACCACATTCACAATTAACGAAAGGGCGCAGTATGAAGAAACCTTCGAATTTGAAGGCTTCGTTATCCGTGATGAAAAGCTTATACAGAATCCCTCAAACGGCACCGCAATTTCCCTTGTAAGGGATGGCGAGCGTGTTGCAAAGGGCGACCCCATTGCCGTTGTTTGCAAAAATGAAGATGATGCCACCGCTTATAAACAGCTTGAAAATGCTAAAGCGGAGCTTGAAAGATTTAAAAACCTCAACAACACAAACGGTATGCAGGAGCTTGACGCAGAGAAGCTTAATTCGGATATTTCTGATGCCTATTCTCAGCTTATGGATTGTGTTGTGGCAGATAACTTTGACGGACTTGATGAAGCAATAAATGCGTTTAACGAAAAGAGCGCAATAAAGCAGATCCTTGCAGACGGCAATATAAATGTAAGCGAGCAGATGACAGCAATTGATAAAGAAATCAAAAAGCTTTCTGGCAAAAAGATTTCAACCACACCTGTCAGCGCACCGGATTCGGGCTATTACATCAACACAATAGACGGCTACGAGGAGTCTGTTCCCTATGCAGGCGTTGAGTCGTTTAATGCAAATCAGATAAAAGAGGTCCTTGAATTAAAGCCTGAGCATAAAAAAGCATCATTCGGCAAGCTTGTGAGCAGTTACCGCTGGTATATTGTTGGCATTGTTGGCAAGGAGCATGCAACAGACTTCCCTGCGGAGGGCAAGGTAAAGGTTAACTTCCCCAACAGCGGAATCAAGGATGTTAAAATGCAGGTTGTTTCAATTAAAAATCAGGGCGATTCAATTGCAGTTATTCTCAGTGCAGACCTTATGAATGAAGCGTATGCCAACATGAGAAACGAAACAGTGCAGATTGTTAAAACCTCTGGCGAAGGCTTCAAAATCCCTGCAAACCTTGTAAGATTCAATAAGAAAAATGAATCGGGAATTTATGTATTAAGAGGAAAAATCATATCCTTTATAAGTGCGGATATACTATATTCTGACGGCGAAAGCGTTATTGTTGATTCAAACAACGCAAACGGCAGCGGAATCGCACTATATGATGAGGTCATCACCAAAGGAAAGGACATCAGAGATGGAAAAGTTATCAGATGACAGAAGATTTTATGATATTTCAGAAAACTTCAAAGAAATATCAGAGAAAATTGCTCTTTCAGCAGAGAAGAGCGGAAGAACAGCAAGCGACATCAGATTTATGGCTGTAACAAAGACCGTTGAGCCCAAATACATAAATCACGCCCTTTCACTGGGGCTTGACCTGATTGGCGAAAACCGTGTTCAGGAGTTTATGGGCAAAAAAGACGAGCTTCATCTTGACGGAGTGGAGAAGCATCTTATCGGTCATTTGCAGACAAATAAAGTTAAGCAGATTGTTGGCAATGTGGACTCTATTGACGGAGTTGACAGCATCAAAATCGCAAAAGAAATCGGCAAAATTTCGTCCCGTTTAGGGATAACGACAGATATTCTGCTTGAAATTAACATCGGAGCAGAAGAAAGTAAGTTTGGTTTTACCCCCGAATCAATAGGCGAAACAGTCTATGAAATTGCAGAAATTGAGGGCATAAAGGTCAAAGGATTGATGGCTGTGCCTCCAATTTGTGATAATTCAGCGAAAAATCGCATATTTTTTGAAAATATGCACCAACTGTTTATTGACATTGGGGCTAAAAATATAGATAATATTAGTATGGAAATTTTGTCTATGGGAATGTCAGGGGATTATGACGAAGCAATTCTCATGGGCGCTAATATGGTTAGAATAGGCTCAGCTCTTTTTGGAGCGAGAAATTACAGATAATCGGAGGATAAAGTTATGGGATTCATTGACAAGTTTAAGAATGCTTTCAGTATGTCAGAGGAAGAATATCTTGACGATGTAGATGTTGACGAAGAAGAGGAAGAAGAGGAAGAAGAATACGTTTACAGAAAGCCCCGCACAGACCGCCACTTTAAACTCAGCGAAACCTTTAAGGCAGATAATGTTGTTGATATCCGCAGCACACCCGCTGCAACAAGTGCACCTGCACCCACCCGTTCAGCATCAACACCTGCAAAGGCTCACGTTGTTTTCAAAAGAATAGATACATTCAACGAAATTCTTTCAGTTGCAGATGTTCTTATTGAGCAGAGAATTGTTGTGCTCAACCTTGAAACCTGCAATGATGATGATACACGCAGAATACTTGATGTTCTTTCTGGCGTTGCTTATGCAAACGGCGGTGCAATTCAGCGTGTTGCAGGCAGAGCTTATGTTATTACACCAAATAACGTTCCGCTCACAGGCGAGCTTCTTGACGAATTCGTTAATCCGTATTCAAACAATTCACTTTTTTAATTGACACTGACAGGAGGAATTTTTAATGCTGACACCTTCAAAGATAATGAATCATCATTTTGAGGTTGCGGGCAAAAACGCATACCGTGCACACTCAGTTGATGAATTTTTTGATATTGTTGCCGAATCTTATGAGCAGATGTTCAAAGAGAATGGCGAGCTTGTAAAGAAAATCAGTATTCTTGCAGAAAGACTTGAAGAATACAAAAACGATGAGGATAATATCCGCAATGCTCTGCTTACAGCTCAGCGTATGGCAGATAAAATCGTAAAAGAAACCAACCAGAAGGCAGACGACCAGCTTGCTGAGGTTGACGAATATGTTAAAAAGACAGAGAACGCTTCTGACGAAAAGGCAAGCAAGCTCATTGAAGATGCAAGAGCAAGAGCATCTGAAATCATTGAAAGAGCAAACCTTCAGGCAGCTGAGCTGATTAAAAATGCAACAGCCGAGGCTAAGGAGCAGGAGGTTATTGCAAGAGACCGTATGATTAAGGCTCAGGCAGGTCTTGACCTTATTGAAAAAGAAGCAGATAAATTTAAGAGAGAGCTTCTCAAGCTTTATTCTGATCACCTTGAGCTTATCAATAAAATCCCCGAAATGGAGGGTTCTGACGAAGCAGTTGAGGTAGTTGAAGCTGTTGAGCAGGAAGATGATAAGGAAGACGTTAAGGTTTACGCTCCTAAAGAAGAGGAGAAAGCTCCTGCAGAGGTTGGCTCAGCAGATGATGACGATATTTCTGTTGAGGAATACCTTAAAAGATATACCGATGACGGCTACGATGCAGATGAAGAAGATGCTGTAGAAGCTGTTGAGGATGAAGAAGAGCCTCAGTATGAAGCAGAGGACGAAGAAGAAACCGTTGAAGAGCCTGAAGAGGAAGAGTATGCAGAGGTTGAGGAAGAACCAAGAACTTCACTTGCTGATGTATATGAAGCTATTGACGGCGAAGAGGTTATTGACGAACCTGCTGAGGAAGAGGATGACGAGGACGAGTCTGATTACAGTGAGCCGGACGAGGGCGACACATTCAAGTTTGATTTAAGCGCATTCAAATTCTCTGAGGATGATGACGATGATGATTCCGCAGATGAATATTATGACGATGACGACAGCGACGACGATTACTTTGATGATGACGATGATGATGACGACGAGCCAAAGGGCAGTGGCTTCTCATCAAAATTCAAAGGATTCTTTAAGAGATAATGGCAGTTATAGTCAGTCTTTTATCAGTTGCCGTTCTCACCGCTGTTGACCAGATTATTAAATGGGTTGTTGAGGCAAGGCTTCCGCAGGCAGGGGAAGTTACTGTTTTGCGTGGCTTTTTAAGCTGGGAGTATGTTAAAAACACAGGCGCAGCATTCGGCTCATTTTCAAAAAGCACCACACTTCTTTCTGTTATAACAGCCGTTGTGCTGCTTGCAGGCATTGTTGCAATTATCATGAAAAAAATAAAAGGCAAATATTTGCTTACTGTTTCGGTTATGATAATAGCAGGCGGCTTAGGCAACCTTATTGACAGAATAGTCAAGGGCTATGTTGTGGATTTTATTGAGGTTCGCTTCATTGATTTCCCTGTATTCAACTTTGCAGATATTCTTGTTACCTGCGGTGCGTTTATGCTCATAGGTTATCTTATCTATGACACTTACAGAGAATATAAAAAGAAAAAGGGCGGGGAGTAAAGTGGAAGATATTTGTTTCACCGCTGACGAAGCCTTTGAGGGCGTTCGTATAGATAAAGCTCTTTCCCTTGTGGCAGAGGATTTCACCCGTTCTCACATTCAGTCAATTCTCAATGAAAAGGCAGTTTTTGTTAACGGCAAGGCTGTTTCAAAAAGCTATAAGCTCACTGTGGGCGATACTGTAGTTTTCACCCCTCCAGAGCTGAAGGCACTGAATGTTGAGGCAGAGGATATTCCCCTTGATATTGTCTATGAGGATGATGACCTTCTTATTGTGAATAAACCGAGAGGAATGGTTGTTCACCCAGCCCCTGGCAATTACACAGGCACACTTGTGAATGCTCTGATGTTCCATTGCGGAGACAGACTTTCAGGCATAAACGGTGTTATCCGTCCTGGCATTGTTCATAGAATAGATAAAGATACAAGCGGTCTGCTGATTGTGGCAAAGAATGATTTTGCTCACGAAAAGCTGGCGGCGCAGATAAAAGAGCATAGCTTCACACGCCGCTATATGGCTGTGGTTCACGGCAATTTAAAAAATGATACAGGCACAATTGATGCACCAATCGGCAGAAATCCAAATGACCGCAAAAAAATGTGTGTAACCGATAAAAATTCAAGAAATGCCCTTTCACATTATGAGGTTATTGAAAGATTCGGTAACTTCACCCTTGTGAGGGTAACACTTGAAACAGGCAGAACACATCAGATAAGGGTACATATGGCATATATAGGTCATCCCGTTGCAGGGGACCCTGTTTATGGACCGAGAAATGGAGTGTCATCCCTTAACGGGCAGTGCCTTCATGCAGAATTTATAGGATTCGACCATCCCCGTGATGGTAGATATATAGAGTTTTTAAGCGATTTGCCAGATTATTTTAAGGCATTTCTTAAAACACTTAAAAAAACAAATAATTAACCGGAGGTGTTTATTTTGGACGCATCAGTTAAAAAACAGTTACAGATAAAAGCGTGCAAAGTAAGAATGGGTGTCATCGAGGGCGTGTTTAATGCAAAATCAGGTCATCCCGGTGGATCACTCTCAATCGCAGATATCCTTACTTATCTTTATTTCAACCATATGAATGTTGACCCTAAAAACCCCAAGTGGGAAGATAGAGATCGTTTCGTTCTCTCAAAGGGTCATACAGCACCTGCACTTTATGCAGTTCTTGCTCACAAGGGATTTTTCTCTGTTGATGAGATCAAGACACTTCGTAAGCCTGGTTCAATGCTTCAGGGTCATCCCAGCATGAAGCTCACACCCGGTGTTGACATGAGCACAGGTTCTCTTGGTCAGGGCATCTCAACAGCAGTTGGTATGGCTCTTGGCGCAAAGCTTGCAGGTAAGAGCTACAGAGTTTTCACCGCTCTTGGTGATGGCGAAATTCAGGAAGGTCAGGTTTGGGAAGCAGCTATGTTTGCCGCTGCAAAGGGACTTGACAACCTTGTAGCTGTTATTGATAACAACAACCTTCAGATTGACGGCTCTGTTGCAGAGGTTAACTCACCATATCCTATCGCTGAAAAATTCAGCGCATTCGGCTGGAATGTAATTGAAATCTGCGCTCATTCATTTGATGAAATTGATGCAGCTTTCAACGCAGCAGCAGAGTTTAAGGGCAAGCCCACAGCTATTATCGCAAAGAGCGTTAAGGGCAAAGGCGTTTCATTTATGGAAAATCAGTGCTCATGGCACGGAACTGCCCCCAACGAAGAACAGTATAATCAGGCAATGGCTGAATTACAGGCAGCTCTTGCAGAATTGGAGGCGTAATTATGGCAGATGTAATTAAGGTTGCTACCAGAGAAGCCTACGGTAAAGCTCTTGTTGAGCTTGGCGAAAAGAATGATAAGGTTATCGTTCTTGACGCTGACCTTGCGGCTGCAACAAAAACAGGTATGTTCAAAAAGGCTTTCCCCGAAAGATTCTTTGACGCAGGTATTGCAGAGAGCAATATGATGGGCGTTGCAGCAGGTCTTGCTACAACAGGCTACACAGTTTTTGCAAGCTCATTCGCAATGTTTGCCGCTGGCAGAGCTTTTGAGCAGATCCGTAACACAATCGGTTATCCTCATCTTAATGTTAAAATCGGCGCAACACACGCAGGTATTTCTGTTGGTGAAGACGGCGCAAGCCATCAGTGCTGTGAAGACATTGCTCTTATGAGAACTATCCCCGGTATGGTTATCATTAACCCTGCTGATGATGTTGAGGCTCGTGCCGCTGTTCTTGCAATGGCAGATTATGAAGGCCCCGCATATCTTCGTTTTGGCAGACTTGCAGTTCCGAGAGTTAATGCTCCCGATTATAAATTTGAGCTTGGCAAGGGCGTTCAGCTTTGCGAAGGCAAGGATGTTACTATCGTTGCAACCGGTCTTATGGTTGGCGAAGCACTTACAGCAAAAGAGCTTCTCAAGAACGAAGGTATTGATGCAAGAGTTATCAATATCCACACAATCAAACCTATTGATAAAGAAATCATCACAGCTGCTGCAAAAGAAACAGGTGCAATTGTTACCGCTGAAGAGCATAACATTATTGGCGGCCTTGGCTCAGCAGTTGCAGAGGTTGTTTGTGAAAGCTGCCCAGTTCCCGTTATGAGAGTTGGCGTTGAAGATACATTCGGCGGCTCAGGCCCCGCAGTTGAAATGCTCAAGATTTATGGCCTTACAGCAGAGAAGATCGTTGCTAAGGCAAAAGCAGCAATTGCAGCAAAATAATAATATTTGGAGGAATGTCAAGTGGAAAACAAAAAATCCGATTTGACCAATCCTCTTTCCGCAGAGAAAGCTCGGGCAGAGGATTGGTCCGGGCTTTCTCATGTTTTTGAGCAGTTTGAGAACGGTGTGGACATTCAGCCTCTTGACGATTTGGTTCAGGAGAAGCCTATACCTTTTGTAGATAACGTTGAGCTTGAAGAAATTCAGCGTGCTGCTGCAGAAGAAAAGGCGTTTAAAAAAGCAAGAGTAAAAAGATTTTTTGGCTTTGCGGCGGCAATCACCGCTGTTATATGCCTGATGACCTTTGTGGTTTATAATGTTTATATGAAGCTGGATGATTTTGCTCACTCAGCTGTTGCAGTTTATCAGAGGGACGAAAATGTTCAGGTGCTTCTTGATAACGGCAAAACCTTAGAACTTGACAATGTGGTTGAAGCTAAGCTTTCACAGAATGGCGATTACCTTGTGTATTCACAGCACAGCACAACCAAAACGGGCAAGCTTGATTTAAGAATGGTTGAATTGAAAAAGCGTGCATCTGTTAAAAATAAGGGTACGCTTGCAGTCAGTGGAGCAGACAAAGGCTGGAAAGCAAGCGATGACTGCGCATATGTTTATTACACCTTGTCAGAGGATAACACTCACCATTCATACGCTTATCTGACAGCTAACAAAAAGAATGAACCCTTTGCATTTGATGCAAATGAAACCTTTTTGCCGCCCAGCGGAGATATAGTTTATTTCACAAGAGAAACTGAAAAAGGCACACAGCTTTTCAGAATGAGAATTGGCGATAAGGCTTCACTTATCAGCGATGTCAGCGGCGTTAAAGGCTTCACAGACGAAACTAACCTTGAAATTTTCTACACCGTTGCAAATGACGGCGATAATTCATCATACACGCTCTATAAAATATCAGGTGATTCTGAACCTGTTAAAATTGCCCCCGATGTAAGCGAGGTTTATCTTGACGATTACAAAATCGGTGGAAATCTCTATTACTTTGTGAAGTCTGGCTCAAAGCTTAACTGGGGCGACTTTATTATTGATAATTATTCTGATACCGATGATGAAATTGAAAAGCCAAAGAAAGAGGACTACACCTACACAATCGGCTTCATTTTCAAAAGGAAAAAGGTTAATCAGAACGCATACGATCAGGCAGTTGCAAGGTATAATAAAAAAGCTAAGAGGGATGAAATCCGCAAAGCTCTTGATGCTATTGACCTTGGTCTTACCATTTCTTCTGAATATAAAATCAAGGTTTATGACGGTGAAAAGAGCCGTGAGCTTACAGGCGGTGTAACTCTCGAAAACCTTATGGCATTTTCGCAGGATGGTATGCCCAAAATCATCATCAAAAAGAGCGGCATTGGTCTTGACACAAAGGTGAGTATGGATTCACTTTATCAGATTGCAGAGAAGAACGATGTTAATCAGGCGGTGAACTATGCCATTGAAACGCTGAAAAGCAGTGGATACGAAATAAACTACGGCTATAAATATATTTTCTATAACGGCAGTAATGTTTATGAATATAACTTCAACCCATCTTATAATGTTGATGATACGGTGTTCCTTTTCGGTGGCAAAAATTCAATCTTTGCAGCTGTGAGAGATAATAACATCCGCTACAACATTTTTTATTGCAGGGTTGAAAACGGTGTTGTAACCCCCAGTATTCAGATGGCGCAAAGTGCAACATCGTTCCAGATGAAAAATGATAATCTTTACATTACCATTGCTTCTCAGAATATAAATAATGACCTTTATATCTGCACCTCTGATGGCAAGTGTGAGCTTGTCAGCGAAAACACGGTGAAATATGAATTCCAAAAGGATTCTGTTGTCATCCTTCAGGCAAAAGAGGATGAAGAGGTTATCCGTGATGTGGAGCTTTGCATTTATAAAAATGGTGTGCTTTACGAAATTGACGGCGGAGTTTACAGCAAAAGTATCCTTGTTAAAAAAGATAAAATTGCTTATCTCAAAAACTACAAAGATCCAACCTATGACGGGGATTCCTATGGCGGAACTCTTGTGGTGTATTCTGATAATAAACCGTCAGAAATCTGCGCTCTTGTAAGTGCGGTTCTGGATGTTAAATAATTAAGGCTGTGCAGAGAATTTATAATGCTTTGCACAGCTTCTTTATTTCATTTTTATTGACAAAGTCAGAATAAAATGGTATTATTAAACATAAAATAAGGGGATGTATGCCCCTAAGTATCTGAATGTGCTGTGAAAGGAAGATCGCTATGATAAATTCAGATAATTTATGTATGAGCTGTATGAAAGATATTGGCAACGAAAAGCAGTGTCCCTACTGCGGATTTCATGTTGATTCTCAGCAGCATTCCGATTATCTCCCACTTCGCACTGTTTTGGGCAACCGTTATCTTGTGGGCAAGCTTCTTGAGTTTAACGGCGACGGAGCTACATACATGGGTCTTGACCTCACTACAAGAGAAACTGTCAACATCCGTGAATATTTCCCTCTTGGCATAGCTGTGCGCAACCCCAAAAACCTTATGGTTTCACCTGCTGAGGGCAAGGATAGAATTTATAACGAATATATGCAGAGCTTCATTGAGCTTTGGAGCAAGCTTATGCGCCTTAACGGACTTTCTGCGCTGATTAAGGTTCTCAATATAATTGAGGGCGGCGGCACCTGCTATGTTATAACAGAAAATATTGACGGTGTTTCTTTAAGAGAGCATCTTTTAAGAAATAATTCTTCGGGCTACATTTCATGGGAAAAGGCTCGCCCGATGCTTATGCCCGTTCTTTCCACTTTAGGAACACTCCACGGTGCAGGCATTGTTCACAGAGGAATTTCACCAGGAACACTTATTGTTGCCAATGACGGCAAAATCCGCATCACTGGCTTTAGCATAAGTGCAGTCCGTTCCGCTCAGTCAGATCTTGAGGCAGAGCTTTATAACGGCTATGCCGCATTTGAGCAGTATGGCTTCAACAGCAGACAGGGACCTTGGACAGATATTTATGCTTTCGGTGCTGTGCTTTACCGTACACTTATCGGCACTGACCCCATTGACGCAAAAGAGCGTGTTGCAAACGACAGATTGATGATTCCCGGCAGATTTGCTGAGCAGCTTCCTGCTTATGTTATTAACGGACTTGTTAACGCTTTGCAGATTTTGCCCGATGACAGAATCAAGAGCGTTGAGGAGCTTCGTGATGAGCTTTCTGCTTCTCCAAATGCAGTTGCAGCGGCTGGTCAGATGAATATTGACGATATAAGAAATAATCATAAGGCAAAGCCAGCTCCCAAAGAGCCGTCAGAAAAACGAATTGAGGCTCAGAAGCGTCATAACCGCAATGTTATCGCAATCGGTGTTGCAATTATTGTTGTAATTTTAATTGTTGCAGCTGCGCTGATTATTCCGCTTATTACAGGTGATAACGGAAACTCAGGCGATGACACAGGCAATACTTCCGCACAGGAAATGATTGAAGTTCCCAACTTCACAGATAGAAACAGCTGGGGCAATTTTGATGATATTATTCAGGATGAATATGTTTCAGCTCACTTCAAAATTGAAAAAGAAGAAGTGTATAATGACCACGAAGAGGGCACAGTTCTTGCACAGAATATTAAATCTGGTACAAGCATCCCCGATAAGAGCGTTGTTGTGCTTAAAGTCAGCAAGGGCAAAGAGCAGGTTATGTTCCCTGCATCAGGCGTTATCGGCAAGAAAGCTGACGAAGCCAAAAAGCTCCTTGAAGATGCAGGCTTTGCAGTAACAATTCTCACAAAGGTCAACTCTGGCGGATATGAAAAGGGCATTGTATATCAGGCAAGCCTTGATGCTGGTCAGAAATATCCAAAGGGAACAGCCGTACAGCTTATTGTGTGGGATGAGGTTACTACCACAACCACAACCACCACAACTGAGCAGTCAACAACTCTTGCAGATGTAGATGATGACGATAATCAGGGCGGCGGAGCAGACTGGCTCGAATGGTAAATAAAAACGGGGCTGTCGCATTTAGCACAGACCGAAAAACAAAATAAAAAAAAGAGAATGGATCGTTTAAAAATCCATTCTCTTTTTTGTCTTAATCTATCTTTTTAAGTGTCTTCAAGTCATACGGTGTTGACTGATATACAAAATAGTTGAGCCAGTTTGTATAAAGCAGGTTGCCGTGTGAACGCCAGCTGACAATCGGCTCCTTTGACGGGTCATTGTCAGGATAATAATTTTTCGGCACATCAATTTTAACGCCCGAATTTATATCTCTGCGATATTCTGCGTCAAGGGTCAGCGCATCATATTCTGCATGACCCATAATGAAAAACTGCCTGCCTCCTGCGGTTGAAACAATATGCACCCCCGCTTCGGGTGATGATGCAAGAATTTTAAGTCCGTCTATGCTTTCAATATCCTTGCGGTCAACATATGTGTATCTTGAATGAGGAACATAAAATGTATCGTCAAATCCTCTTAAAAGCATTGATTGTGCATAGTCTGCCTTGTGTGGGAAAACACCGAAAAGCTTCTGCGGAAGCATACGCTTTTTTATTCCGTAGTGATAATAAAGTCCAGCCTGCGCACCCCAGCAGATGTGAAGCATGCTGTGAACATGGTCCTTGCTCCATTCCATAATTTCACAAAGCTCATCCCAGTAATCAACCTTTTCAAAATCAAGAAGCTCAACAGGCGCACCTGTGATAATCATTCCGTCAAAGCTCTCGTCCTTAACATCCGCGAATGTTTTGTAGAATGCAAGCAGATGCTCCTCGGCAGTGTTTTGCGAAACATGGGTGGTTGTTCTTATAAGTGTAAGCTCAATCTGAAGCGGTGTGTTACCGAGAATTCTTGAAAGCTGTGTTTCAGTTTCAATTTTTTTCGGCATAAGATTCAGCAGAAGAATACGCAGGGGGCGGATGTCCTGTGTCATCGCCCTTGTTTCTGTCATAACAAATATATTTTCCTGCGCAAGAATCTGCACCGCAGGCAGATCGTTTGGTATTTTTATTGGCATTTAAAGCTCCTCCAAAAATCAGATCTGGCTGAGTGCCTGCTCAATATCAGCAATAAGATCCTCTGCGTCCTCAAGACCGCATGAAAGTCTTACAAGGTCGGGTGAAACGCCGGCTGCTTCAAGCTCCTCGTCATTCATCTGACGGTGAGTTGTTGTTGCAGGGTGAAGGCAGCATGAGCGAGCGTCTGCAACATGAGTTTCAATTGCAACGATTTTAAGATTTTCCATAAATGCGCCGGCAGCCTCTCTGCCACCCTTAACGCCAAAGCTTACAACACCGCAGGTGCCATTTGGCATATATTTCTGTGCAAGAGCATAGTCCTTGCTTGATTCAAGACCGGGATAATTAACCCAAGCGATTTTTTCGTGATTTTCAAGATATTTTGCAACTGCAAGTCCGTTTTCGCAGTGCTTCTTCATGCGAACATGGAGGCTTTCAAGACCAAGGTTAAGGAGATATGCACTGAAAGGCGACTGAACAGAGCCTAAATCACGCATAAGCTGAACGGTGGCTTTTGTGATGAATGCACCGCCAAGACCGAATCTTTCAGTGTATGTTACGCCGTGATAGCTCTCGTCAGGGGTGCAAAGTCCGGGGTATTTGTCGGCATATTTTGTCCAGTCAAATTTACCTGAATCAACAATAGCACCGCCAACAGCACTGCCATGACCGTCCATATATTTTGTGGTTGAGTGGGTAACAATATCTGCGCCCCATTTAAAAGGATTGCAGTTAACAGATGTGGGGAAAGTGTTGTCAACAATCAGCGGAACGCCGTGAGCGTGAGCAGCATTTGCAAATTTTTCAATATCAAGCACATTAAGTGCAGGGTTTGCGATTGTTTCGCCAAAAACAAGCTTTGTTTCGGGCTTGAAAGCAGCGTTAAGCTTGTCCTCTGTGCAGTCGGGTGCAACAAAAGTAACATCAATGCCCATTCTCTTCATTGTAACAGCCAAAAGGTTGTATGTTCCGCCATAAATTGCAGAGGAAGCAACAATGTGGTCGCCACATCCGCAGATGTTGAAAGTTGCAAAGAAGTTAGCCGCCTGACCTGATGAAGTGAGCATAGCGGCAGTGCCGCCCTCAAGTTCAGCGATTTTAGCGGCGATAGTGTCGCAAGTGGGGTTCTGAAGGCGGGAATAGAAATATCCGCTTGCCTCAAGGTCAAAGAGCTTGCCCATAGCATCGCCCGTAGCGTATTTGAATGTTGTGCTCTGAATAATTGGCACCTGACGAGGCTCACCGTTGCCAGCCTGATAGCCACCCTGAACACATTTTGTCCCGATTTTAGCGTTTTCCATAAGATAATACCTCCAAAACTATATTATTTGACGAAATTATATCATAAACAGCATAAATAATCAACATAAAATTGTGGCATAATTGCTAAATAAAATGAGCTGATTGACAAACCCCAACCAGCTCTTAAATATTATTGAAAAGTTGTTCGATTGAAACATTCAGAACCTTTGCAATAGCGAAAAGCTCAATATTGTTAAAGATGAAAAAACTGGCATTGAGATTGAATATAAAGACCAGTTTGACAAGAACCTTGAAATAAAGGTTGAAGAAAAGTTTGGCGGAAAATCATATCAGCTCCTTGATATGGAATGTGAAAACAGCAAGTACCATATTTTTGACATCACAACATACGAAAACGGCAAAAAGGTTCAGCCTGACGGAAAGGTTACTGTCAGAATACCTCTGCCCGATGGCTTCGGCACAAAGAATCTTCTTGTTTGCCATGTTGATGCAGAGAATAATAAAGTAACGTATATTCCTGCAAAGGTTGTCGGCGATTTTGTAGAGTTTTCTGCTGAACATTTCAGCGATTATGCAGTTGTGGAGCTTTCGGGAATTGTTGAGAAAGTCAATGTAAATGATGTTGAATTAAAATATAAAAACACAGCAAAAATCACCCCCGAAGTTACTCTTGACGGCGATGTGAAATACACCGTAAAATACGAGTCATCAAATCCGTCTGTTGCTACTGTTGACAAGGACGGCTGGATTACAACATTCGGCAAGGGTGAAACAAAAATCACCTGCACTGTTACAGACACTTACGGCAACACCGTCAAAGACACCTGCACTGTTACTGTTAAATTCTCTTTCGGTCAGTGGCTTATCTGGATTTTGCTCTTTGGCTTCTTATGGTATTGATAACTGAATAATTTTTTGCGGGTATGGGTAACTGTACCCGCTGTTTTTATTGACTTTTTCGGCGAAATATTATAACATATTATTACAAATAATAAGGGAGGCTCCTCTATGTATATAATGGCGTTGGATCAGGGAACTACAAGTTCCAGAACAATCGTTTTTGACAAAGCAGGCAATATCGTTGCAAAGGCACAGAATGAGTTTACACAGATTTACCCCAAAACTGGCTGGGTTGAGCATGACCCTATGGAAATTCTCGGCAGTCAGCTTCAGTCAATGTCAATGGTTCTTGGCAGTGGCAAGGTTGACCCTAAAGAAATCAAAGGTATCGGCATAACTAACCAGCGTGAAACAACTATCGTGTGGGATAAGGAAACGGGGCTTCCTGTTTATAACGCAATTGTGTGGCAGTGCAGAAGAACTGCTGACATCTGCGAAGAGCTGAAAGCACAGGGTCTTGAAGAGTATGTTCGTGAGCATACAGGACTTCTTATTGACGCATATTTCTCTGGCACAAAAATCAAGTGGATTCTTGACAATGTTGAGGGCGCAAGAGAAAAGGCAGAGGCTGGCAAGCTCCTTTTCGGCACAGTTGAAACATGGCTTATCTGGAATCTTACAGGCGGCAAGGTTCATGTAACCGACTACTCAAACGCATCAAGAACAATGCTCTTTGATGTTGATAAGCTTTGCTGGGACGAATACCTCTGCGAAAAATTAGGTGTTCCCATGAGCATGCTTCCGAAGCCCGTTACATCAAGCGAAATTTACGGCTATGTTGACCACGGTATGGTTACAGGCATCAGCTCACTTGCAGGTGTTCCAATCTGCGGAGCTATCGGCGACCAGCCTGCGGCACTTTTCGGTCAGGCTTGTTTTAAGCCGGGTCAGGCAAAGAATACATACGGCACAGGCTGTTTCCTGCTTATGAACACAGGCGAAGAGCGAGTTAAGTCAAAGTGCAACCTGCTCACAGGTGTTGCATGGAGCATCAACGGCAAAACAACATATTCAATTGAGGGCAGTGCGTTTAACGCAGGCTCTGTTATAAAATGGCTCCGTGATGAGCTTCAGCTTATCAGCGAGGCAAGGGAGTGCGACACATTGGCAGAAAGCGTTCCTGATGCCAACGGAATTTATATTGTTCCTGCATTCACAGGTCTTGGCGCACCTTATTGGGATATGTACGCAAGAGGCTGTATCGTTGGACTTACAAGAGGTGTAAACAGGGCACATATCGCAAGAGCAGTCCTTGAAGCAATCACACTTCAGATGAAAGATTTGCTTGTTGCCATGGCAGAGGACAGCGGCATTGAGCTTGCCGAGCTTCGTGTTGACGGCGGCGCAAGCGTAAGCAATATTATGATGCAGATTCAGAGCGATATGATCGGCACAATTGTAAACAGACCCAAAACTGTTGAAACAACCGCTCTCGGTGCGGCATATCTTGCAGGTCTTGCAGTTGGTATGTGGGATACACTTGAAGAGATTGAAGAAAACCGTGAAATCGACAAAGTGTTTATTCCAAAGATGGATAAAGAAAAGAGAGATAAGTTCTATGCAGGCTGGTTAAAGGCTGTTGAAAGAGCTAAATCTTGGGAAGAATAAATAAAAAATACGGTATGCGATGAGCTGGTGCTTGTCGCATACTGTCTGTAAAAATAAAACTATATTTAAGGAGAAAAAACCGTAATGGATTACGCAAAGGAATCACTGAAAAAGCATTATGAATGGGAGGGCAAAATTGAGGTTGTTGCAAGAGCAAAGGTAAACGATAAAGATGCTTTGTCAATTGCATATACCCCCGGTGTTGCACAGCCCTGCCTTGAAATTCAGAAAGATATAAACAAAAGCTATGAGCTTACAAGAAGACACAACCTTGTTGCAGTTGTAACAGACGGAACAGCTGTTCTCGGTCTTGGCGATATTGGACCTGAAGCAGGTATGCCTGTTATGGAGGGCAAATGCGTTCTGTTTAAGGAGTTTGGCGGTGTTGACGCTTTCCCTCTGTGCGTTCGCTCAAAGGATGTTGACGAAATCGTAAACACAATCGCTATGATTGCAGGCTCATTCGGTGGCATTAACCTTGAGGATATTGCCGCTCCCCGTTGCTTTGAAATTGAAAGAAAGCTCAAAGAGAGAGTTGATATTCCTGTATTCCATGACGACCAGCACGGCACAGCAGTTATCTGCTCCGCAGGCCTTATAAATGCACTGAAGCTCACTGGCAAAAAGATTGAGGATTGCACAGCAGTGTTTAACGGCGCAGGTGCCGCAGGTGTTGCAATTGCAAAGCTCTTCACGAGCATGGGCATCGGCAACATTATTATGTGCGACAGAAAAGGTATTATCTGCGATGGTGATGACCTTGCACCTGCAAAGCAGGATATTGCAAACTTCACAAACAAGAACCATGTAAGAGGTTCACTTGCAGACGCTATGAAAGGCGCAGATATTTTTATCGGCGTTTCTGCTCCGGGCGTTGTTACACAGGATATGATTCGCTCCATGGCAAAAGACCCCATTGTTCTTGCTATGGCAAACCCTGTTCCCGAAATTATGCCTGACCTTGCTAAAGAAGCAGGTGCAGCAGTTGTTGGCACAGGCAGAAGCGACTTTCCAAATCAGATAAACAACGTTCTTGCTTTCCCCGGAATCTTCCGTGGTGCGCTTGATGTAAGAGCATCTGATATTAACGAAGAGATGAAAATTGCGGCAGCACAGGCTCTTGCTTCACTTGTTGCAGATGATGAGCTTTCAGCAGATTACATCATTCCAAAGCCCTTTGACCCAAGAGTTGGCAAGACCGTTGCAGAGGCAGTTGCAAAGGCTGCAAGAGATAGTGGCGTAGCAAGAATATAAT
The DNA here is from genome assembly GCA_024404115.1 of Clostridia bacterium. Lineage (GTDB taxonomy): Bacteria > Bacillota > Clostridia > Oscillospirales > Acutalibacteraceae > CAG-488. The sequence goes on from JAKSQM010000001.1 coordinate 94,842, forward strand.
TAAATAATATACAAAAGCAAAGAGGCTGTTGCAAATGTATGCGACAACCTCTTTTTGTTTTAATTCAAAAAAATCTTCTTTTTGGCGGTGGAGTGGGCTGAACGGTGCAACGATAATCCACAAGAATTGTGTCCTCACCCACAACGCAGATTTTATCCCACGGGATTTTTATATCGCAACCCTTGCCGAACGGTCGCCCTCTGCCAAAAATAATTATGCAGGTAATCTGCCCTGTTTTGATGTCAAATTCCACATCGTCAACGCTTCCAAGGCGAGATCCGTCGCACTGGCAGATCACCTCTTTATTACGCATGTCAGTTATACAGCAACTCAAAAAAATCAACCTCTTTCTAATGCTAAAATCGCTATATCTATTGCTAATGCTGAAATATTATGGTATAATTACATTAAATATTATTCAGAAAGGTCGAATTTTATGAAAAAAATTATTGCTATTCTGCTCAGCGTTGTTATGATTCTTTCATGTGCCAGCGTTGCAGTTTTTGCAGGTGATAACGATTTAGTTATCGCACCCAATCCCACAGTGGATGTTACACCCGAAACTGTAGCTCAGTTTGCTACAGATCTTCATATCAAAGACATTATCCGTCCGCTGTCTAACATCAGCTTTGCTTCAAAAGATGCTTTTGGCGATTCAATGCTCAAGGTTCTTTACGGCATCGCAGATTTCCTTATTGACAACATCGTAAGCGTTCTTAATTTCTTTGTTCCCTCTGTTGAGTTTGTAAACGAAAGCGATTATAAAGCAACAAACTTCTACAAAGGAACAGATACATTCCTCGCAAAAGCTGCTGAGGGCGCACAGTGGAGCGTTGGCTATGCAAGCGCATCTTTGCAGACAGGCAACGAGCTTGACGGCAAGCATTATGTAGGCGGCAGCCTTTCACTTAATAAGGCAGCTACATCTATTAAAGATGACCAGCGTGTTCGTGTTGTTTGCCTTGATGACGGCAGCGGCAGAGGCACAGTTGCATTTGCTACTCTTGACGCATTCGGACTTCCTCTTCCTGATGTAAGAGAAATCCGTTCAAGACTTGAAGAGTTTGCAAAAATCAACAACATTATCAGCATCAACATTTCAGTTCTTCATCAGCATTCATGCGTTGATACCCTTGGTATGAACGGCAACATTCTTGAAATGCTTGCAAAGAACCCAATCACAAACATTATCAATTCTCTCACAGGTTCAAATAAAAAGCTTGTAAACGGTCAAAATGAAGAATTTATGGAGAATCTCTTCACCGTTACTGCAACAGCAATTCGTGAAGCATATGCAGATATGCAGAAGGGCACAATTTATTATTCAGAAATTGATGCCGCAAAGTTCATTCACGATAAGCGTGAGCCTATGGTTTATGACACTGATATTCACCGCTTCCGCTTTGTTCCTGATGATACAGCAGCTAAAGAAACATGGCTTTGCAACGCAGCTATCCATTGCGTAGGTAACGGCGCCGCTGGCACAGATGTTACAGGCGACTATCCTTATTATATGGAGCAGGTAATTAACGAAGCAGGCGCAAACTTTATGCTCATTCAGGGCGCAGAGCTTGCAATTACCAGCGATAATGACCCTGTTATTGAAAAGTATGGCGATATGGACAGAATCGACAGACTTTGCTATTTCGGTGCAGAGCTTGGTAAGCTTGTTGTTGAATCAACCGCTGAAGAGTCTGTAGTTGAGCCTGTTCTCAACCTCCGTTTTATGGAATATAAAGTTCCCGTAACAAATCAGATTCTTATTTTTGCCGCAAAGATGGGTCTTGTAACAAACCTTGCTCTTGAAACAGCAAATGGCATTGAGGTTGTTACAGAAATCGGTTATATGGAGCTTGGCGATAAACTTGCAGTTGCAATTATCCCTGGCGAGCTTGAATCAGCAATCGCTTATGGCGGATGCCTTGACGCTTCAAATTCTTACAGAGGCGAGGGCTGGGATTATCCCTCAATGCAGGATATCGTAGGCAAAGATAAAGATCTTCTTGTATTTGGTCTTACAAATGACCAGATTGGCTACATCCTTTCTGATAATGACTATAGCAGTATCGTTTCAGGCGTAAACGAAGAAATTGTTGCAACAGGCGACAAAGCAGGTTCTTCAACAATCACAGCATTTGAAGAGCTTATCAATTCAATTAAATAAGAGGACTTAAAAATGGAAGTAAAGATATATGATAATGCGGAAGAAATTGCAGTTGCAGCCGCAAAGCTTTTTGTAGATATTATTAACGAAAAAAATGATGCCGTTCTTGGCCTTGCAACAGGTGCTACTCCTGTTCCTACATATGGCAAGCTTATTGAAGCTTACAAAAACGGCGAGGTTAGCTTTGAAAAGGTAAGAACATTCAACCTTGATGAATATTGCGACCTCCCCAAGGATGACAAAAACAGCTATTACACATTTATGCACGAGCAGCTTTTCAATGCAGTTGATGTTAAAGAAGAGAATGTAAACTTCCTTGATGGCAACGCAGAGGATTGGGAAGCAGAGAGCAAGCGCTATGCAGAGGCTATGGCTTCTGTTGGCGGAATCGACATTCAGCTTCTCGGTATCGGCACAAACGGTCATATCGGCTTCAACGAGCCTGCTGATGCTTTCACAGATGAATCATTCAAAGTTACTCTTACACAGAGCACAATCAATTCAAATCAGAAATATTTCGGCGATGTTCCAATGCCCCGCTATGCACTTACAATGGGCATCGGCTCAATTATGAGAGCAAAGAAGATTCTTCTTATTGCTACTGGCGAATCAAAGGCAAAGGCTATCGCTGGTATGATTAAGGGCGGCGTTACACCTCAGCTTCCTGCATCTGTTCTTAACGAGCATCAGGACGCAATCATCATGCTTGATAAGGCTGCTGCAAGCCTTCTTGACTAAAGGGGAGTTATTATGAATTACGGTTTACAGCTCTATTCTCTCAGAGATATTACAGGCGAAAACATGGCTCTTGCTCTTTCTGAAACAGCAAAAATGGGCTATTCTTTTGTTGAATTCGCAGGCTTCGGCGGTCATACTGCTGAAGAAATCAAGGCTATGCTTGATGAAAACGGACTTGTTGCCGCTGGCACACACACTCATCTTGACGAGCTTGATGAGGAGCATATTGACGAAACAATCGCATATCACAAGGCTATCGGCTGCGATAACATCATTGTTCCTGGTGCTGATGTTTCAACAAAAGAGGAAATCGACCTTTTCCTTGAGCAGATGAATTATGCAGAGAAAAAGCTCTCTGCCGCAGGCATTAAGCTTGGCTATCACAACCACGACCGTGAGTTTAAGCCAAACAAAGACGGTCTTGTTCCCGAATACGAAATCCTTGAGCGCAGTGAAATCACCCTTGAGGTTGATACATACTGGGCATTCAACGCTGGTGTTGACGCTGTTGAGTTCCTTGAAAAGTATAAGGACAGAATCAGACTTATCCACCTTAAAGACGGACTTAAAGGCGGTATAGGCAAATCTCTTGGTCAGGGCGAAGCAAAGCCTGCTGAGGTTCGCAAAAAAGCTCTTGAGTTAGGCTTCAAGATTATCGTTGAAAGCGAAGGTCTTGACCCCACAGGTCTTGAAGAGGTTGGCAGATGTGCTGATTTCCTTAAAGCTGAGGACGCAAAAGAGGGTAAATAATGTTACACTTTATGAGATTGTACCATGACCCTTTCACCAAAATAAAGGCAGGCACTAAAACAATTGAAATCCGCCTTTATGATGAAAAAAGACAGCTGGTCAATATTGGTGATGAAATTCAGTTCACCGATGTTACAAATGGCGAGGTTATTCTCTGCAAGGTGAAAAATATTTATAAATATCCCGATTTTGAGGCACTTTATAAAAATTACCCCAAGCTTTCTTTAGGCTATGCAGATGATGAGGATGCCGACCCTGAGGATATGAGCAAATATTACTCCAAAGAGAATATTGCAAAATACGGTGCAGTGGGCATTGAAATTTCAATAAACTAAAATAAAAATGGTTATGAGAAACAAAAGAATCTCATAACCATTTTGTTTTGTCTTTTTTATTAAAGCAGTCCGTTCTCACTGAGAACTTTTTTTGTGTAGTCTGGCACATCGGTGATAAGTCCGTCAACACCCATTTGTGCAAGGCGGATAATATCCTTTTCTTTGTTTACTGTCCACACATTAACCTTAATGCCCTTTGCGTGTGCATCGTCAACATATTTCTGATTAACATAAATCAGCTGAGGGTGCAAAGCGCAGCAGCCAAGCTCACGGGCAAAATCTGCCGCTCTGAACATCATGCGGTATGTTTCTTTTTTATCTGCACTGTAAAGATATGCGGTGGGGCAGGCTCTGTCGACCTTTTTAGCTTCAACAAGCATATGAGAGCTGAAAGAAGAAATCAACAGTTTGTCAAAAAGTCCATGCTCCTTAACCATATCAATTGTCTTTTTAACAACGCTCACATCATGCTCAAGGGATGGCTTAATTTCAATGTTGAGGGTGCTCATATCCTGATTTTCACAAAGAGAAAGCAGCTCGTCAAGTGATGGGGCTTTTGTGCCCTCAAAATCATAGCTGAAATAAGAGCCGAAATCGAACTGTTTAAAAACATCAAAGTTCATTTCTCTGATTGCGCCTCTGCCGTTTGAGGTTTTGTCTATAGTGTAGTTGTGGCAGATAACAGGCACTCCGTCAGCGGTAAGATGAACATCTGTTTCAATTCCGTCAACGCCGATTTCAAATGATCTTTTAAAGGCGGGGAGAGTGTTTTGCGGAGCCTCTCTGTTGGCTCCTCTGTGAGAAATAATTTTAACTGACATACATCATCGCTCCTTTTGGCATAAGAATACATCAATTTTATAAATAAGTCAATAGTAAAGGAAAACACCCTGTCTTAGACAGGGTGGGGCAAAATTAAATATTATTAAGTTGTTAAGTAATTTTAATTATGCTTCTTCCTTCATCTTTGCGAAGCACTCGCTGCAATAAACAGGACGATCTTCACGGGGGCGGAATGGAACTTTTGCAGGGCCGCCGCATTTTGCGCAAGTAGCTTCAAACATTTCACGCTCTCCACGGGTTGCGTTCTTGCGTGCATCACGGCAAGCTTTACAACGCTGAGGCTCGTTTACAAAGCCTTTTTCCGCGTAGAATTCCTGTTCTCCAGCAGTGAATACAAATTCATTACCGCATTCTTTACAGGTGAGTGTTTTGTCTTCGTACATAATGTTTACCTCGCTTATATAATTTACGCCCCGTGCGGATTTGCACCGCGGCTTTTCAGCTCCTCTTGGATGGGACATATTCTCTGTTATCAAGAACCGATTTCCGCCTTTATTTTTTGGCGGGCACGGCTCAAAGCATTGCCAACTGCTCGGGTATTTATAGCAAGCTTTTGTGAAATTTGCTCATAACTGTTGTCTGCAATATGAAGAAGCAAAACATCCCTTTCAAGGTCTGTCAGCTTCGTGTCAATACATTTTTTTATATTTTCAACGCTTTCTTCCATTGAAACAACAGATTCGGGGTTGCCGGAATTGCCTGATACGGAATATTGAATCTCTTCGAGAGGAACATAGGCGTTGTTAGACTGGCGTTTTTCACGGCCGTTATCTCTTACAACAGAAAGGATTCTGTTTGAGATACATTTTTGCGCATATGTTGAAAACTTTATTCCCTTTGATGCGTCAAAACTGAAAATTGCGTTTATGGCGCCGATAAGACCTTCCTGAATAAGGTCAGAACGGGTTATTGTTCCATCGCCCGCATTCAGTGTGGCGGTAACCTCAACACCTGGCATAACAGAAGCTATAAGAAAAGACATTGCTTTTTCATCGCCTGCAACAGCGGCGGCTACAGCTTCGTTGTCATTTCTATAATCAGGCATTGTGCACCTCACCAACAGCATCATAAAAGAATAATATATCAAATTATATTCATTGTCAATACTTTATCAAAAACTTTACTAAGTTTAGATTATATTACAAAAGACAGCTGGCAGTTTTGGTTAATATTTACCATATTTTAAGGCAAATTTTAAGTTATTTTAAACTAATTCTAACATAATTTTGCGGTTTACTGTGTTAAAAAGTAAAAAAACAAGGGCATTGTAATTCATAAAAAAATGGTGTATAATATTCATCAGAAATTGAGAAACAGGTGAGAGAATGACAGGCTTTATCTGCATAAACAAGCCGCAGGGCATAACATCTTTTATAACAGCAAACAGGGTCAGACGAATAGCGTCTGTAAAAAAAACAGGTCATACAGGCACCCTTGACCCCATGGCAACAGGGGTTTTGCCTGTGATGCTTGGGGGCGCAACAAAGTTTGCCGATTTCATTCCGTCCAGCGGTAAGGCGTATATTGCCGATATTCTGCTTGGTGTTGAAACAGATACATACGATGTTACAGGAACAGTGCTTCAGGAAAAAGAAGTTAATGTTACTTCTGAAGAATTTAAGCATGCGGTTGAAGCTTTCACAGGCGAAATTCAGCAGGTGCCGCCAATGTATTCTGCTATATCGCAGAACGGTGTGCGACTTTATCAGCTTGCACGCAAAGGCGTTGAGGTTGAAAGAGAAAAGCGTAATGTAACAATCTATTCCGCAGAGATTCTTGAAAAGAAAGCGGATAATCTTTACAGCGTGCTGTTTTCGTGCAGTGCAGGCACATATATCCGCTCCCTTGCATTTGATATTGGCAGATTTTTAGGTTGCGGAGCCTGCCTTAAAAGCCTTCAGCGCACATACTCAAACGGATTTTCTATTGAGGATGCCATAACCCTTGAAGAAGCCGCCGCACTTGCAGAAGAGGGTAAACTGGAAGAGAAAATAATCCCTGTTGAAAAGGTGATGGAGGTTTATCCCGAAGTTACTGTCAGCGAAGCGCAGGCAAAGCGATTCAAAAACGGTGGTGCGCTTGCGTTAAATCGAATTAAAGGCTTTTCGGGCAGCGGACTTTTCAGAGTGTATTCCCCCGAAAAAGAATTTTTAGGTCTTGGCAAAACAAACGAAGAAACAAAAGAGCTTGACATTGCAAGGCTTTATATTGAGGTATAACAAAACGGGACTGTCGCAAATGACAGTCCCCATAAGGTTTTTTGATAAAGCAAAACCGCCGAAAAGGAGTTCGTTTCCTTTCGGCGGGTAATTTTTTACCTGATAAACTGGGATTTAACAATTAAAAAAGCCGAGTTCGCCTTTAAGTTCATTTAGGTAATCAATATGTCCCGGGCATCGTTTGCAGTTTTGTAAGGCAATATTATAGTATTCATCAAACAATTCTTTTGCTTTCTGTAAATCATTCAGATGCCCGTATATCATGGCTTCTTCCAACAAGATTAAATGACTATTCATTGTATCAAACCACGGATATTCTCTCCGATACTTTAAGATGGCTTCTCTGCTTGATAAAAGATTAAACACAGGTAGCACATCATGCTCAATTTCATGAACAATATCGTCACATATTTTATTGACATCTTTTTCAAGATTGTAAACCTTTTCACCATTTGTTTTTTTGGTTTTTACGATTCCCAACCTTGTTCGCAGATTGCACTCATATTCATGATAATAGGTTTTATCGTTTGCAATGTGAAACTGTCTCTCAAAGCACTCCGGAATTCTGATTCCGATATTGACAGACAATAAATGCGTGGTATTTAGATAAGCCTGACCACATTGAAAATTTATGACTTGAGAAATATCCTCCGACACAAATCTATGTAAAGTGCGTCCGTGCTTTGTAAATCCTAATGGCTTCACAATCCTATACACTTCAGATTCAATATAGTTTATCTGTTGTGTTACGAAATTTTTTTCCATTATTCACCTCTGCAAATTCTGATTTGTCTGCATTTGTAACAAGCATCGGATTTTGCCATACAAAGTCCGTATCCTAAAAACATCCGTATCACACGCCAGCAAATGACAGTCCCTCATTTTTATATTTCAAAAATTCTAAACATTATGTTCTTTCTGTAGTGCGTATATGTGGTGTAAATATATTTGTCATCACAAATAATTGCAGGGTATGAAAACTCAGCGTCGGTGTCCTCATCTTTTTCGATGATAGTGCAGGGCGACCAGCTTTTGCCGTTATCATTGCTTTCTGCAAAGGCGATAATATTTCTGTCGCCCCAATCCTCTGGAATAGGATTATGAATAACAACGATTCTGCCGTCGTTGAGCTTCACGCAGTCAATACCGCTGTTGTTATTGAAAAGCTCCGTTTTCTTTGCAGGGGACCAGCTTTTTCCGCCGTCAGCAGATTCACTTATCATAATTCGACTTTCTGTTGAGCGGGTGAGCATATAAATTTTGTCGCCATCCTCCCACAAGGTTGGCTGAATGATGCCCTTGCCCTTTGCTTTAAGATGACAAAATGGAACATCCTTGCTTCGCTCCCATGTTTTGCCGCCATCAGCTGAAATATCTGTGAAGCAATCCCAATGAATGGATGTTTCAATTGAAGCAGGAGCGCAGATTCTGCCGTCTGCAAGGCGGATAGCTTTATTTTTAACAGGACCTCTGCCGCCTTTATCACCCTCAACAAGCTCAACAGGCTCGCTCCATGTTTTGCCGTTGTCAAAGGATTCTATAAGCATAGTTCTCCATTTCGGGATAGGCTTGCCCATTTTATAAAACAGCATAATTTTGCCGTCATATTCAAAAAGAACGGGATTCCAGCAAGGCTCTTCATGACCCTCTGCCACAATGTGCGGAACGCTCCATTTGCCGTTTGAAAATTCAGAAAGCCAGATTTTTACATCGTCCTTGCCCTCTTTGCTTCCTCCAAAGAAAGCACAAAGGAACTGGTTTTCTCCAATTTTAAGGATTGTTGAAGCGTGAACTTCTTTAATAAATCCCTCTTCAAAAATTTTTGTGCTGAAAATTTCTTTCATAAACTCACCTTTTATTTCTTGTTAGATGCTTCTGCATTCTGAATTGCGCTGATGTAATAGCCTTTGTCGGCTTTTCTCAGTGTAATTTTTCTGTATTTTGACGGCTCGGGGGATTCAAATTTTCCCTCTGCCTTGCTCCAGTCCCCATAAGAAATGTAGCCAGTGAGAAGCTCAATTGAGCCCTCTTTTGTTTTGTTGATGCCTGCAATTTCGGGAACATATGCAGGGTCATAGCCTGTTACGGGGATAATATATCTCTGCTGCTGGCTCTGATAAGTGAAAATGCAGGTTGAACACTCCACGCTCTGGTGAACAGGCTTAACCTCTGTGCCAAAAAGAGCCTTGAAAGCTTCTTCAACAGTTTTCTGCGGGATTCCCATACCCGAAACCTCGCCCTCAACAAATTCAAATTCGTAGGGACTTTTTTCACCGTCATCAAGCAAAGAAAGAATTGATGAGCATATTAAATCTTTCATATCTGCGCCTGTAATATCGTCAAAGGGGTTAACATCCAGCGTAACAACAGGTGAAAGATATGAGGTGTATTCTTTTTTCTCTTTTTCGTTATCAGTGAGCTTGTGTATCTGACTGATGCCAGTGTTCACAAGAAATCCTGCGCCGATAACTGCAAGAAGAATTATTACAAGACCGAGGGCAAATGCGCCTTTGCGGTCCTTTTTCTTTTTTGGATTGTTTTCAGACAATCTGAAGCACCGCCTTTGTTATCTTATCTGACCTTCGCCTGTAACAATATATTTTTCACTTGTGAGATTGGAAAGACCAAGAGGTCCTCTCGCGTGAAGCTTCTGAGTTGAAATGCCAATCTCTGCACCGAAACCAAACTCGCCGCCGTCTGTGAATCTTGTTGAAGCGTTAACATAAACTGCGGCAGCATCAACTGACTTTGTGAATTTGTTTGCGGTGAAATAATCGTTTGTTACAATACATTCGCTATGACCTGTGCCATATTTTGTGATGTGGTCAATTGCTTCGTCAACAGATGAAACAACCTTTGCACTGATTATATAATCAAGATATTCTGTGCCCCAGTCGCTTTCATCTGCAAGGGTTGAATCGGGGAACATTGCGTGAATTTTTTCGTCTGCGTGAATAAGAACTCGGCTCGCTCTTAAAGCAGAGCAGATTGCAGGAACCGCCTCACGGGCAATATCCTCGTGAATAAGCAGGCTTTCGCATGCGTTGCAAACAGACGGTCTTGATGCCTTTGCGTTAACAACAATTTTTGTTGCCATGTCAATGTCTGCCATTTTGTCAACATAAACATGGCAGTTGCCTGTGCCTGTTTCAATAACGGGAACAGTTGAATTTTCAACGCAGGCTTTTATAAGACCTGCACCGCCTCTTGGGATAATAACATCAACATATTTGTTAAGGCGCATAAGCTCGTTTGCACCCTCGTGTGTTGTGTCCTCCACAAGCTGAATGCAGTCAGCAGGAAGTCCTGCTTTTTCAATTGCTTTTCTCATAACATTTGCAATTGCCATATTTGATGTGATAGCCTCTTTGCCGCCTCTTAAAATTGCCGCATTGCCAGATTTAAGGCAGAGCACAGCAGCGTCAAGTGTAACATTCGGTCTTGCTTCATAAATCACTGCAATAACACCAAGTGGAACTGCAACCTTTTCTATTTTTAATCCGTTGGGTCTTACTGAGCCGCTGGTAACCTTGCCGATAGGGTCATCTGCCGCCGCAACATCAGCCGCACCCTTTGCCATAGCCTCAATCCTTGCACGGTTGAGAATAAGTCTGTCAACAAGAGTTTCTTTCATTCCGTTAAGTCTGGCACGCCGTACATCTTTCATGTTGGCTGAAAGAATCTGCTCTGCGTTAGCCACAAGAGCGTCTGCTATCATATAAAGCGCACGGTTTTTAGTGCTTGTGCTGGCTGTTGAAAGAATTCTTTCGGCTGCCTTTGCTTTTTTGCCGATTTCCTGCATCATATTTATCATTCCTCTCTTGATTCGGGGCGGAAGAATGTGCCTGTCTGCCTGCCCTCAATAAGTCTGTAAATATCTTCTGGGTTTGACCCGTTTATAATAGCTGTGGGGATGCCTGCACTGCCTGCAACCTTTGCGGCATGGATTTTTGTAATCATTCCGCCGGTGCCTCTGTTAGAGCCTGCACCGCCTGCAAGTGTTTCAATTTCTTCTGTGATTTTTTCAACAACAGGGATAAGCACAGCATTGTCATCCGTCTTTGGATTTCCGCTGAAAAGTCCGTCAATATCTGAAAGAATAATAAGTCCGTCTGCGTTTATAAGATTTGCAACAATTGCAGAAAGATTATCGTTATCGCCAAAAACAATTTCGTCAACGGCAACAGCATCATTTTCATTAACAACAGGCACTGCGCCGTATTCAAACAGCTTGTTGAAAGAGTTTGAAAGGTTGTTTTTACGCTCTTCATTTTCAAAGTCAAGCTTTGTAACAAGAAGCTGACCTGTTATATGACCAAATTCAGCAAAGAGCTTGTCATACATAAACATAAGCTCGCACTGACCAACAGTTGCCGCCGCCTGTCTGCCGGGGGTGTCCTTAGGCTTTGCAGAAAGACCTAATTTGCCAACGCCAATGCCAATTGCACCGGATGTTACAAGAACTATCTGCATACCGCTGTTTTTAAGGTCTGAAAGAACCTCAACCAGCTTTCTTATTCTTCTGATGTTTGCTTTGCCTGTTTCATATGTGAGGGTGGATGTGCCCACCTTTACAACAATTCTTTTTGCACCTTTTAAGTTATCCATAATTACCTCTCTCTGAAAGTCAGTGATGTTCCGCCAAAAATCACTTTATCACCGCTTTGAATTACTGTGGGTTCGCTTATTTTTTCACCGTTAATATATGTGCCTGTGCGTGAAAATGTATCTGTCAGAACCCAGCCCTTTTTCTGCTTTGTAAGAACAGCATGGAAACGGCTTACAGTTTCAAAATTCAGCACAATATCGCACGAATTACTTCTGCCTATTGATGTTTCCCAATGAGTGATAGGGTATTGCTCGCCGTTAAGGTTATCAACAAAAACAGCAGGCGTAACCTTTGGGGATTTTGTTTTTAAAAGTGATGAAAGACAAACCACCGCCACTGTAACGCAGATAATCGGCAGAATGTATCTTGTGATATAAGCTAATGTTTCCATTTGTTTCACCTCTGCACATAACAATTCAATATATTATATTACATTATATCCGCTAAAACAAGTGTTAAAAACAACTATTGCAAAAAAATTAACAGTAATGTATAATTTCATTAACAAATATAAAGGAAGTTTTATTGTGAAAAGATTTTTCTCTCTCTTAATTATTACAGCAATTATTTGCTCACTTTTTTATGGATGCGGTGCCGCAAAAAGTATTGAACCTGTCAGCGGTGAAATTATAGTGAATGATAAAAATTGCACTGTAAATTTCACAGTTAAAAATAATACGGGCAAAAGCATCAGCTCACTTTCGGGATTCGTTTCTGCCTTTTCAAAAGATAAAATTGTTGTTAAAACAGATGAGGTTGTTTACCCTATTGAGGTGAAAAACGGTGCCAATGCAACCTTTTCTTTTAATGTGGAAAGCTGTGCGTCTGCAAGGCTTGATTTCTGCACATTCAAAGACGAAAACGGCAATGAAAAAAGAGTGGATTTTAAAGAAGCTTTCACTGCATTCCCAAAGACAAGCTCAGATAACACAATCAAAACAAGGGAAGAGCTTGCAGATGAAATTATCAGAGATATAAAAAATAAATTCCTCGCACAGGGCAGCTTCTCTGATGGCAGTTATAACCCCGATAAAAAACAGCTGGTTATCGTTTCAACATATGACAGGGATGCGAACACCTGCGTTTCGCTTTATCAGAAAGAGCCTGAAATGTGGAAGAGCCTTGAGGACGGAATTGTTTCTATGAGTCAGACCTGCCTTGACCAGTTTAAAGAGAATAATTTTGACGATGTTTCGGTAAGCATAGGCGTAATGTCAAATGATGAAGAGATATTATTCAGCGCAACAGACGGTCAATTAGTGAAAACTCCCTCATAATAGCAGAAAAATATTTAAAAAGGCTTGAAAAATAAATTTCTTTAATATATAATAAAATCGTATAAATCGGTCGGTTATACGGCTTATTAAGCAGGAGGAATCCGTATGAGTAAAGAAAAGTTATCAAAAGAACAGAAAAAAGCAATGAAAGCAGACAAAAAAGCTGAAAAGAAAGCAAAGGGCGGCAACCCCGATGTTAGCGCAGCACTTATTCAGTGCATCTCAGCTCTTCTTTGCGTTGGTATCATTGCAATGGGCGCAAGCACAATCACAAATAAAGTTAACGAAAACAAGCTTGAAATTGCAGGCAAAACAGGCACATCAAGCAGTCAGTCAGCTGGCACAGCAGATGTTGCAGGCGACACTTCATCAGACGATGTTGCTGCAGACGACACGGTGGCAGATGTAGCAGATGATACAGCAGCAGACGATGTTGTTGCAGACGATACTTCAGCAGATGTTGCAGACAGCTCAACTGACGGCTCAACATCATCTTCAGATTCATCAGCTTCAGCTATCAAGCCCGCAACAATCAAAACTGATTCAGGCAAAAAAGACGCTGGCAAAAAGTCATTATCAACAGCTGACATCCTTAACATCTACAACAGTGCAACTAAAAAAGCTGTTGACAAAAAAGTAGGCTTCTCAAAGACAAGAACAACTGTTGAGAAAAAATACGAAGCAGGTCTTGCACTTAAATCATTCAAGTCAATCGTTTATAAATTCATGGGCGTTGGCGACGGCAACAAGTTCACTAAAACAGTAACATCTGCTGACGCAGACAGCTATCATAAGTATTTCCTCGCATCATCACTTTCTGCTGCTGATATCGCAGGCATTAAGTGTGATGACAAGGGTAACTCATACACAATCACAGTTGCTCTTAAAGATGGCGCATCAGCTGTAACAAACGGTAAGGTTACACAGAACAGCAAAACAGCTCTTGATAAGAGCGGCGTTTCATGCGGCGAAAAAGATAAGGACTACTGGGATCACAAAACAGCTGAAAACATCTATTCAGCTATTTCAGAAGTTCCCGGCTGCAGCAGCGCATCAATCAAAGAAAGATACAGCGGTGCAGTTATAACAATGGATGTTACAAAAGACGGCAAGATTACATCTTACACAGCTAAGTATTCATTCCATGTTGACATTGACGGTGTTATGGGCTCATCAGGCGTTGCTGAGGCTGCAAGTACAGTTGTAATGAACAACTTCAAGTGGTAACAATATAGACTGTAATTTCTAAAATAAAAAAAGAGCCGCAACTCGGCTCTTTTTTGCCATATTATGCAGTAATTTTTATTTTTCTAATTTTTAAAAGAGAGGCTTTTTATGTTTAAAATCGGCTGTCATCTTTCTGTTTCAAAAGGATTTTATCATATGGGCAGTGAGGCACTTTCAATCGGTGCCAACACCATGCAGTTCTTTACAAGGAATCCAAGGGGCAGTAAAGCAAAACCCATAGATGAAAAAGATATTGAGAAGTTTCTCTCTTTCTGTAAAGAAAATAATATAACAAGCTTTCTTGCTCACGCACCATATACCCTCAACCCCTGCTCCTCCAATCCCGAAACAAGGGAGTTTGCCTTGCAGACAATGGAGGATGACATAAAGCGTCTTTCGCTCCTCGGCGAATGTATGTATAATTTTCACCCTGGCAGTCATACAGGGCAGGGCACAGAAACAGGAATACAGCAGATTACAGACCTTCTTAATAAAATAATCACCCCCCAGCAGAAGCCGATTATTCTGCTTGAAACAATGGCTGGCAAAGGCACAGAGGTTGGCAAAACCTTTGAAGAAATTGCAGGCATTATTGAGGGCGTGAATGTTAAAGAAAAAATCGGTGTCTGCCTTGACACCTGCCATGTGCACGATGGCGGATACAATATTAAAGATGACCTTGACGGAGTGCTTGAAGAGTTCGATAAAGTTATCGGTATTGGCAGGCTGAAAGCAATTCATCTTAACGATAGTATGAACCCATGCGGTGCTCATAAAGACAGGCACGAAAAAATCGGTGAAGGTCATATTGGCATAGAAGCTTTTACAAATATTATCAACAACAAATATCTTAAAGATATTCCATTTTATCTTGAAACCCCCAATGAGCTGGACGGTTATGCAAAAGAAATCGCCACGCTTAAAAAACTCAGAACGCAGGAATGATTATGAAACCTTACGAAGAATTATTGCTGAAGTTAATACGAAGCGCTGTTCTGCAAAAGCAGGAAGATTTTTCTGAATTTTCTGATTTTGCGGATTGGGGCAACCTTTTTGCGCTCAGCAGCTCACATTCAGTTGTCGGTATGATTTACGACAAAATGATAGAAGTGTTTGATGGCAAAATCCCCGAAAAATATGCTATCTGGTTCAAGCATTCCGCTTTTAAAGAGATGTCTTTTCAGGCGGTGCGCTCACTTACTTTTGCAAGCATTTATGAAGAATTGAAAAAGAAAAATATTGCTCCCGTTGTTTTAAAAGGCGAGGTGCTCAGGCGACTTTATCCGAAGCCAGAGAGCAGAACCTCCCTTGACGAGGACTTGCTGATTGAGCCCGAAGACTATGAGCCGTTAAAGAATGAGCTTGTTTTAATGGGCTTTGAAGAGGCAGGCGAGGGCAGGGACGAAAAACATTGGGTTAATAAAAAATATTCTGTGTATTTTGAGATTCATTTTTCTCCGTTCCCAACAGAAAAAAGCTATGAAAGCTGGAACAGAATTTTTGATAACTATAAAGACAGATCAATGGTCAACGAAAACGGAGTTGTTTTACTTTCAAGAACAGATAATTTTATTTACCTTTTCCTTCATGCGGCAATTCATTTTATCTATTCAGGCGTTGGTATAAAACAGCTTCTTGACATTGCCCTTTTCATAAAAAATTATAAGGACGAAATTGACTTTAAATACGCTGAAACTATGCTCAAAAAAGCAAAGGCATTTAACTTTGCGGCAGAGATTACAGCATTCATAAAAAAATATTTTTGTGAGGATGTTTTCACATTCACCAAAAAAGAGGTTGACGAAAGCTTTGCACAGGATGTTTTCAGCAGCGGTTCTCTTGGAAAATCTGATAAAGACAGAATCCATTCTGCCAACGTAACATCAACAAAATTCACAGGCAAATCGTCCCTTAAAAAAATCCTTTTCCCACCAAAGAAAAGATTACAGATTCAATACCCATTTGCAAAAAAATATCCGTTCCTTTTGCCTGTTGCGTGGCTGTTAAGATTGCTGTCAAATCTGACCCACGGCAAGCGTTCTCTTCAGACGGGCAACGAGCGTTTGAAGCTCATTAAAAAATACGGATTGATTACTAAAAAAACACGGAGTGATAACGATGGAAATGATTAAACTTACACCCTTTATTGCAGATTACATCTGGGGCGGCAGCCGCCTTATTGATGAATACGGCATAGAAACAGATAAAAGTCCTGCCGCTGAAGCATGGGTACTTTCATGCCACAAGGCTGGTCCCGCTGTTGTAACTGAGGGCGAATATAAAGGCAAAACTCTGCAGGAAATTTATGAAAACGATAAATCAATCTGCGGCACAAACGGTCAGAAATTTGAATTTTTCCCGATTCTTATTAAGCTCATTGATGCTAAAAATAATCTCTCAATTCAGGTTCATCCCGATGATGAATATGCAATGCGTGTTGAGGGCGAATACGGCAAAACAGAGGCTTGGTATATCCTTGACTGTGATGATGACGCAGAGCTTATTCTTGGCTTTAACCGTGATGTAACTGTTGAAGAATTTAAAGAAGCTGCACAGAGCGAAAAGATGCTTGACATCGTAAACAAAGTTAAGGTTAAAAAAGGTGACCTTTTCTTTATTGAAGCAGGCACAATGCACGCTATCTGCAAGGGAATTATGCTTGCAGAGGTTCAGCAGAATTCAAACACAACCTACAGAATTTATGACTACGGCAGACTTGGTGCAGACGGCAAGCCCCGTCCTCTTCATGTTGATAAAGCCGCAGATGTAACAAAGCTTTGCCCTCCCGAAATCCCCGATGCTGCCAGCAGAAAGATCGAAAAATTCCAGTTTGCAGAGCGTACAGAGCTTACTTCATGCGACCTTTTCAAAATGTTTAACCTTAAAGTTGACGGCAAGTTTGACGGCGTTGCAGACGAAACTTCTTTTGTTTCACTTCTTTGCCTTGAGGGAAATGCAAAGGTAATCTGTGGCGAAAAGACCCTTGATTTCAAAAAGGGCGAGAGCATTTTTATTCCTGCAAACGCTGGCGATTTTTCAGTTGACGGCAAGGCAGAAATTCTTGAAACGAGAGTATAAAATGATAAGTGAAAAAGTTCAGAAAACTTATGGCAATTGCCCTGTAAAAGTGTTGCAGATTGGCGAGGGAAATTTCCTCCGTGCCTTTGCAGATTTTATTATTGAAAAGATGAACAGCCAGAATAATTTTAATGGCAGTGTTGTCGTGTGCCAGCCAAACGGCAGTGATTTTTCTGATGTTCTCAATGGGCAAAATTGCATTTATACCGTTGTTGTAAGAGGCAAGGAAAACGGCGAAACTGTTGATAATTCGCAGGTTATCACAAGTGTTAAAGAGTGCGTGAATCCTAAAAAGAATTTTGAAAAAATTCTGAAATATGCCTGTGAGGATTCTTTGCAGGTTGTAATTTCTAACACAACCGAAGCTGGAATTTATTATAATCCCGATGATAAAATCGACAGCAATCCGCCTGCATCTTTCCCTGCAAAGCTTACAAAAATTCTTTATGAAAGATACAAATTTTTTGACGGAAATTTAAGCAAAGGTTTGCTTATTTTGCCTGCCGAACTTATTGAAAAAAATGGCGAAAATTTAAAGAAAATTGTTTTGAAATATGCAAGCGATTGGAGTCTGCCGGCTGGCTTTGTTTCGTGGCTTAATGATGCATGCTGTTTTGCTAACACTCTTGTTGACAGAATCGTTACAGGCTACCCGAAAGATGAAGCAGAAAAACTTTGCGAAAGATTTGGTTACAAAGATAATTGCATTGACACCTGCGAGCCGTTCCTTTTCTGGGCGATAGAATGTGATGAAAAATGGGCAGAAAAATTCCCTGCAAATGAAACAGGCTTGAATGTTGTTTTTGCAAAGGATATTACGCCTTATAAAACACGCAAGGTCAGAATCCTCAACGGTGCGCACACTGTAAGCGTTCTCGGTGCTTTCCATTGCGGATATGATATTGTGCTTCAGATGATGAATGACAGCACGCTGAAAGAGTACATCCGCAAGGCAATGTTCAGCGAGATTATTCCCACAATCGACCTGCCCGAAAGTGAACTTTCAGTTTTTGCAAACGCAGTTATTGAAAGATTTGAAAATCCATTTATCAAGCACAGACTTCTTGATATTTCTCTCAATTCTGTTTCAAAATATAAGGCAAGATGCCTTGATACTTTAATAGATTTTTATAATCTTAAAGGCGAGCTTCCGCCTGTTCTTACATTCGGTCTGGCGGCACTTATATATTTTTATAAAGGCGAGTTTGACGGCGAAAAATATTTTGGCACACGCAACGGCGAGAAATATGAAATCAGAGATAATTGCGAAGTTCTGAAGTTTTTCAATGATGCTTGGCATAGTGAAAACACAGTTAAAGCTGTCCTTTCAAATGAAAATTTTTGGGGGAAAAATCTCACAGAAATCTGCGGAATGGAAGAGCTTGTTTCGCAGTATCTTGACCAAATAAATTCGCTCGGAATGAAAGCCGCTATAGAGAAACTTTTATGATGAATTCAATAAAAATAAATGAAAAAGATAATGTTGCCCTTTGCGTTGAAAAAATCGGAAAGGGCGATTTTGTTATGGGGATCACTGCCGAAAATGACATCCCTTTCGGTCATAAAATTGCCCTTAAAAATATCAAAAAGGGCGAGAATATTATTAAGTACGGCTACCCCATAGGTCATGCAGTTGATGACATAAAACAGGGCGAATGGGTACACACTCACAATATGAAAACTAACCTTTCTGATGTGATTGATTATGAGTATAACCCTGCTGAGCCTTGCAAATTAAATAGCGAAGAAAAATTTTTTGACGGCTATAAAAGAGCTGACGGAAGCGTTGGAATCCGCAACGAAATATGGATAATTCCAACTGTCGGATGCGTCAACAAAACGGCAGAAATTATCTGCAAAAAAGCCAACGAAATTTATGGCGAAAAGTGCGATGGTATTTTTGCATTTACTCACCCTTATGGCTGTTCACAATTGGGCGATGACCAGCGCTTTACTCAAAAAATTTTAGGCGGACTTGTGAAGCATCCCAATGCTTCGGGTGTGCTTGTTTTAAGCCTTGGTTGTGAAAACAATAACCTTGATTCTTTTCTCCCCACACTTAAAGAATATGACAAAGAAAAGGTCAGAACTTTAGTAACGCAGGATGTGGAGGACGAGGTTGAATCCGCTCTCAAAATTATCGGTGAGCTTTGCGAAAAAGCATCAAAAGAAAAAAGAGAAAAGATAAGTCTTTCACAGCTTGTTGTTGGCTTTAAGTGCGGAGGGAGCGACGCTTTTTCTGGCGTAACCGCAAACCCTCTTTGCGGAAAATTAACTGATAAACTAACGGCTTTGGGCGGCAGAGTTATTCTTACAGAAGTGCCCGAAATGTTTGGCGCAGAAACGCTTCTTTTTAACAGGGCAAAGGATGAAAAAGTTTTCAATTCCGCCGTTAAAATGATTAACGGATTTAAAAAATATTTTAAATCTCACGGGCAGGTTATTTATGAAAACCCGTCCCCTGGAAACAAAAAAGGCGGCATCACCACCCTTGAAGAAAAATCTTTGGGATGTATTCAAAAAGGCGGAAGTGCTGAAGTTTCTGCGGTGCTTGATTATGGCGAAAAATGCACAGAGTCGGGGCTGAATCTTTTGACTGGTCCCGGTAACGATATGGTGTCCTGCACAAATCTTACCGCAAGCGGAGCGCACATAATTCTTTTCACAACGGGCAGGGGAACGCCCCTTGGCGCACCCGTTCCCACATTAAAAATTTCATCAAACACACAGCTTTTTAATAAGAAAAAAGGTTGGATAGATTTTGATGCAGGCAAGGTTCTTTCGGGAGAAAATTTTGATAAACTTTGCGAAGAACTTTTAGAAAAAATTGTCTTTGTTGCTTCTGGCAAAGAGAGAACTCTCAACGAAAAAAACGGTTACAGAGAAATCGCAATTTTCAAAGACGGAGTTACACTTTAAAACGGAGGTTTTATAAATGGTCAAATTCATTTTATTACTCAAAAAATCAGTGTCATGGCTGCTTGTAATCGTGTCATTCTGTGGCTCATTATTTATCGGTCAGCCAAAAGAAAAGCCCGAAAATATGGAGCTTAAAAGCACATATTCCTATGCACTTAATGACGGCATGGGCATGGCACAGGGTATTGCCACAGACGGCAAATATTTCTACCATTTTGGCGCAGTTAAACCTGTTAATTACAACGCAATCACAAAAACTGATGTAAAGACAGGCGAGATTGTTGATGTAAACGAAATGTGCATTCCGCCTTATCTTATGAATAAAGGCTATAATCACCTTGGTGATGGTTGTTACTACAACGGCAAGCTTTATATCGGATGTGAAGATAAGAATTTTGAAAATCCTGCTGTTATGATTTACGATGCAGAAACACTTAAATTCATTGAAAGCAAGGTTATCCCTGCTGAGTGTAAAGGCGACGGACATCTTTCATGGTGCACTGTTAGTGATGATGTGCTTTATTTCAGCTCATTTAGTTATGTTACAGAAATTAAAATGCTCGATATAAACGATAATTGCAGTTATATTGGCTCCATCTCAATTGATAAAATGATTCACTCAATTCAGGGCGGCGATATTGTTGACGGAACACTTTATCTCTCTTCAGATGACGGCGAAAGATTCAAGCCTACATATGCAATTGACCTTGCAACAGGCAAAACAGATGTTTTCTGCATGAGAGACAGCGGCAGTGATTCAATCGAAGCAGAGGGCATGACAGCTTGCCTTTTTGAAGACGGAACGCTCTTCCATTATGTTGATGCAATCACCACAATTTATATCAGAAATTACAGTGTTGACTTAAATAAATAATTTAAAAAAATCGGTACAGCTTTCTAAAAAATAAAAAAGAGAGCCGTGCCGATATTTTTTATAAAAAATAGTTGTTTCTAAAATGTAAATTTGTGTTTATTCGATTGATTTTTGCCCTCGTCAGTTGTATAATTATAATCAGACTAAAAAATAGGCGGTATGTTTATATGGAAAAGAAAATGAGTAAGAAAAAAATAGTTTTGCTCAGCATTTTAGCTGCTGTGATTCTTGCACTGTTAGTCGTTGTTATCGGCTATATGCGTGGCTGGTTTAATAAAGGCTACGATGCCGATGTGGTAACTGTTTCTAAAAGAAATGTTACAGCCACCTACGAAACATCAGGCGCAGTGTCATCCTCTTCAGAGGGCAAGTTTACAGCACCTGCTGGCATCAAAGTTCAGAAAGTAAATGTTAAGGTTGGTCAGGTTGTTAAAAAGGGCGATGTCCTTGCAACATTTGACGCTTCATCATTAAACGAAGCTTTAAGCGAGAAGCAGGAAGCTCTTAACAAAGCTAAAAAAGCTTATGATGATTATAAGTCTGGCATCACCACTGCACAGGGTCAGCTTGCAGAAACTGAGAAGAAAATAGCAGAAGCTGAAAGCAAGGTTGCAAAGCTTGAAAAAGAAGCTGAAAAAGCTCAGAAAGAGGCTGAAAAAACTGCCGCAGAGAATGCACAGAAAGCAAAGGAGCAGGCAGAGGCTGCAAAAGAAAATCTTGAAAAAATCACAGAGGATAAATCCCTCTCTGGCAAGATTATCGACAGCATTATGAAGAATAACCCCGACCTTCAGAAAATGAAAGAGATGCTTAATTCTGTTTCATCTATGAGCAGTGGATATGACCTTTCACAACTTATGGGTTCAATGTCTGGCGGCACTTCACAGTATGAGCTTATGCAGGCACAGCTTGAGCTTGCAACACTTAAAGCAGGCAAGGCAATGAGTCAGGCACAGTCTAACGGCAACCTTGAATCTGTTTATAAATCAGTTTATGATGCGGCACTTAAAGCGTATAACGAAACACAGGAAAAAATCGATACACTTAACGGCGGCTGGGTTGCAAAGCATGACGGCGTTGTAAGCGACGTAAACATCAAATCTGGCAAAATAATTTCTGCCGACGGTGCAAAGGATGCTTCAACATTTGACGCAGCTTCAATCGTAAGTGCGGCAATGTCCGGCGGCGACGTTTCATCACTTGTTTCCGGATTTTTCTCACAGGGCGGTGAGGGCATAACCGTTCAGTATTATCCTCTTGAAATCAAGTTTATGCTTAACAAGGGCGACCTTGGCAATGTTCACGTTGGACAGGCTGTTGATGTTATGTCTGAAACAGGCGAAACTCTCCGTGGCGAGGTTACATTTATTGCCGCAGTTGCAACATCAGGCTCAAGCTTTGATATAAGCTCACTTATGGGCGGCACTGGCGGAGCATCGGGCGGAATTGAAGCAATTGTTTCTGTTGATAAGCCCGATAGCGGAATTATCATTGGCATGGACGCTGATATTTCAATTGATGTTGAAGAAAAGAAAGGCTGTATAACTGTTCCCGTTGAATCTATTCAGTATGATGACAGCCACGCTTATGTTTACACTTACAATGCGCAGGAAGGCACAATTTCACGCAAGACAGTTGAAACAGGCATTTTTGACGGAACTTATTACGAAATCGTTTCAGGTGTTAAGGCAGGCGAAATTATCGTCAGAACTCCTGTTGCTACCATGGCTGACGGAGATAAAGTAATCGCACATAATGTTGACTGAGTACGGAGGTAATCCATGAGTATCTGGGAAAATATTAAGATTGCCGTATTCAGCATACGCACCAATATGATGCGCTCAATACTGACTATGCTTGGCATAATTATCGGTGTTGCCTCGGTTATTGCTATAATAACTGTTGGTAACGGCGGTAAGGATTATATCGTTGATATTATGAGCAGTATGAGCTCGGGTGCAGTTTCAATTCAGGTTAAAACTGATGCAACTGCCGCAGAGCTTATTACAAAAGAAGATATTGAAAGTCTTCGTGGCATTGACTCAATTCAGTATGTTTCACCAATGGATTATAAAATCGGTTCAGCTTATACCGATAATGAAACAGCTATCTGCTTTGTGCTTTCGGGCAACGAGGATTTGAGCCATGTTATGAATATCACCATGCGCCGTGGCAGATTCTTCACAGAGGAAGAGAATAAAAATGCCGCAAATGTCTGCGTTATTTCAGAGCTTGGCGCAATGGTACTTTATAATTCGCTTGATTGCGTTGGTGAATACATCAACTTTCAGGTGAACGGTCAGGTGGTTAAATTCAGAATTATCGGTGTTACAAGTGCCGACCTTTCTGCAAGTACATCATCTGCAAATTCAACCGTTTCAATGTATAGCGAAATGTCTGCCAATATGGGCAATACACAAGACACTATGATGGGCGGCTCTGCAATGGTTTCTATCGTTGCACCTATTACAGTAACAGATAATATGAGCAATTCAAAGGGCTACAATATGCTTTATGTTACTGCAAAGGATTCCTCTCAGGCAAAAACAGTTGGTAATGCGGCAAAAAATATTCTTTATGCAAAGCACGGCAACTTTGGTTCAAATGTTTATAATGTTGTTAATATGGAAACATACACAGTGCTTGTTGATAAAATCATAAATGTGTTCACAACGTTCGTTGCAGGCATCAGCGCAATTGCACTGCTTGTTGGTGGTATCGGTGTTATGAATATTATGCTTGTTTCTGTTACAGAAAGAACGAGAGAAATCGGTATCAGAAAATCCCTTGGCGCAAAAACCTCCACCATTATGTTCCAGTTCCTTACAGAGTCAATTATTCTTTGTTTAATCGGCGGAATAGTCGGGTTTATTTTAGGCGTTGGCATGGCGGCGGCTGTTGCGTGGTATGCAGGAATTTCTATTAAGGTAGAGGTGTCAACTATTGCAATTGCAGTTGGCTTCTCAAGTGCCGTTGGTATTTTCTTCGGTCTTTACCCTGCAAGAAAAGCCGCAAAGATGTTGCCTATTGAAGCATTAAGGAGGGATTGATATGAGCCTTATAGATATAAGAAATGTTTATAAAATATACAATCCCGGTGAAAACGAGGTTCGTGCCCTTGACGGCGTAAGCCTTTCAATTGAAGAGGGCGAGTTCGTTGCAATTATCGGTCAGTCGGGTTCGGGCAAATCAACGCTTATGAATATGCTTGGTATGCTTGATAACTGCACATCTGGCGAATACTATATGGACGGCATTGATGTTTCACACATGACCGATGACGAGCTTTCAGAAATCAGAAACAAAAAAATCGGCTTCATTTTTCAGGGATTCAACCTTATTTCAAGCCTCACCGCAAAGGGCAATGTTGAGCTTCCTCTTGTTTACCGTGGAATGAAACGAGCTGAAAGAGATAAGCTTTCAACAGAATCCCTTAAAATGGTAGGTCTTGAAAAAAGAATGTATCACAGACCGTCGCAGATGTCTGGCGGTCAGCAGCAGAGAGTTGCCATAGCAAGGGCAATTGCTGCAAGACCTCCCATAATCCTTGCAGACGAGCCCACAGGCAACCTTGACTCTCATTCGGGCAAGGATGTTATGAGAATTATTCATCAGCTTCATAAAGAGGGCAGAACGATAATTCTCATCACTCACGATAACGGAATTGCCGAAGAGGCACAGCGTGTTGTAAGAATACAGGACGGAAAAATTATCGAAGATTATATTAATGAAAATCCGAAAGGTGTGGAATAATATGGAATATACAAAATGCGGCAACACATATGTTGTCAGAATGGATAAGGGCGACGAGCTTGTAGAATCTCTTCTTGGCTTCGCAAAAAAAGAAAATATAAAATTTGCCGCTGTCAGCGGAATCGGTGCAACAAACGATGTTGATTTTGGTTGCTTCAACACTAAAATCAAGCAGTATAAGGGCATCAACATGAAAGGCGATTTTGAAATCACTTCACTTGTTGGCAACATCAACACAATGAATGGCGAAAGCTATATTCATCTTCACATCAACATTGCAGACGAGGACGGCAACATTCACGGCGGACACCTTAAAAGAGCAAATATCAGCGTAACAGGCGAAATTGTTATCACTGCTATTGATGCTGTTATTGACAGACGCTTTGACGGTGAAGTCGGCACAAATCTTCTCACTTTCTGAAATGAAGAATTTTAAATGTGCAATCTTTGACCTTGACGGAACCTTGCTTGATTCATCCTATGTGTGGAATCAGGTGGATGCAGATTTTTTTGCAAACCATAATCTGGTTATGCCTGCGTCTTACCCAAAAATTATTTCACCCTTGGGTGCAGAGGGTGCGGCTCTTTACACAATAAAAGAGTTCAACCTCAAAGAAACTCCACAGCAGGTGATGGCTCAGTGGCATCATATGGCACAGGAAAAGTTTGCTAACGAAGTGCTTGTGAAGCCGTATGCAAAAGAATATCTTGAAAAGCTGAAAAAGAACGGAGTGTGCCTTGCAATTGCCACCGCTTCAAGCGAAGATATTTTTATGCCAACCCTTGAAAGAAACGAAGTTGCCTATCTTTTTGACAGCATAACTGTTATCAAAGAGGTGAAAAGGGGAAAGGGCTTCCCCGATATTTACCTTAAAGCGGCAGAAAAATGCGGTTTTCCCGTTTTAGAATGTGTTGTTTTTGAAGATATTTATGAGGGCATCAGGGGCGCAAAGGCAGGCGGATTCCGCACCGTTGCAATATATGATAAAAGCTCTGCCGATGATGAAGAAATAATCAGAAGCTTAAGCGATGAATATATCTATTCATTTTCTGAGCTTTTATAATTTCAAAAAATTGGATATAATAAACACCTTTTCAGTGATGAAAAATATCATTGAAAAGGTGATTTTTTATGGATTATATTAAAGCATTTATTGTTGGCGGACTCATATGCGTTGTGGGTCAGATTTTAATTGATAAAACAAAAATAACTCCAGCACGAATACTTGTATGCTTTGTTGTTGCAGGCGTAATTTTGCAGGCTATCGGTGCGTATCAGCCGTTGGTCGATTTTGCAGGCGCAGGGGCAACAATACCCCTCACAGGCTTTGGCTACACCCTCGCAAGGGGAACAGCTGTGCAGGTGGGCGAAATGGGACTTCTTGGTGCGTTGACAGGGCCACTCACTTCAGGTGCGGCAGGCATAACAGCGGCACTGATGTGCGGACTCGTTGTTTCTGTTTTCACTGGCTCAAAGGATAAATAAAAAGCCGCTCCAAAAGGAACGGCTTCAAGAAGATAACTATTTAAATTATTCAGCAGCTTCTTCCTCTTTGCCTTCGAAGCAAGAGCATGAAACGTAATCACATTTGTCATCTTCAACTGCTTTGTCACATTTGCATCCGCAAGCGGGGCAGAACTTCTTAACAAGAGCGTAAACTGCAACAGCAACACCTGCGATAGCAGCGATTATACCAACGATTTTGAGAACCTTTTTAAGTGTATCACACATAGGAAAAACCTCCATTAAATTAGTACCTTTATTATATTATAACCAAAGGCCATTGTCAATAGATAAGAAAAAAATTCTGAATTGGGCAAAACAAAAGGGCGGTTAAGCCGCCCATAATGTTTCTGAAATTATTTGTTTAAAAGTTTTGCAAGTGCTGATTTCTTTCTTGCAGCATTGTTTTTATGGATAAGACCCTTAGCTGCTGCCTGATCAACCTTTTTAACTGCAAACTTAACTACAGCTTCTTTGTCAGCAGCGTTTGTGTCAGC
This sequence comes from Clostridia bacterium, assembly GCA_024404115.1. Taxonomy (GTDB): domain Bacteria; phylum Bacillota; class Clostridia; order Oscillospirales; family Acutalibacteraceae; genus CAG-488. Next base: position 121,629 of record JAKSQM010000001.1, read on the forward strand.
AGCGATGTGAGCTTTTTTGATAGCTGTCTTCAGAGCTGAGTGAGCTGACTTGTTACGAGCAGCTTTAGTCTGGTTTACGATAACACGTTTTTTAGCAGATTTGATATTGGGCATAATTGCACCTCCTTTAGTTCTCTACACAGTTAAATATAATATCATTAAATTTGATAAATTGCAAGATGTTTTTTAAATTTTATTCCTATTTTTTTGCAATCGGTTATTATACTACACTATATTGCAATAAAAATCAATACTTTTTTTAGAATAGAGGGAAAACTCTGTGAATTTTCGCACGGATCTGGCAATTGAACAGCACGAAAGCCTTGAAAATAAAATGTATGCTGGCATTAAGACGAAGCTTTTTAAAAAGGGCAGTGTAAAAATCACAAGGATAACGGTAACAGACGATGAGGGTGCGCAGGCACTTATGAAGCCGCAGGGCACATACATCACCGCAGAGATTCCACCCCTTACCAAATATAACAACACCGAAAGTGAAATTATAGATGTTTTATCGCAGGAGCTGAAAGGCTTACTGCCGCCAAAGGGACTTGTTCTGACGGTGGGGTTGGGCAATCAGAATATTACCCCCGATGCCTTAGGCCCCGAAAGCTGTAATCTGATTCTTGCCACACGGCATATTAGCGGTGAGCTGGCAGAGTGTGCAGGTCTTGGCTCACTTCGCCCGTCTGCGGTTTTTTCAACAGGGGTGCTGGGGCAGACAGGGGTTGAAACAGCAGAGGTTATAAAAGGTCTTGTGAAGCTTCTGAATCCGTGTGCCGTTATAGTCATTGATGCTTTGGCGGCAAGGCGGCTTTCACGCCTTGGCTGCACGGTGCAGATGTCAGATGCAGGCATTATTCCCGGCTCAGGTGTGGGCAACAGGAGAAGTGCCATAAATTCATCGGTTTTGGGTGTTCCTGTTATTTCAATAGGCGTGCCCACTGTTGTTGACGCTCTTACCCTTGCCAGCGATTTATCAGAAAAAGAAATTGAAGAAAATGACGAGAGCAAAAACATGATAATCACTCCACGGGAAATTGACCTTGTTATAAGCCGTGGGGCAAGGCTTGTGGCTCTTACTGTAAATAAGGTATTGCAGCCTCATATTTCAACAGATGAAATGCTCAGCATTGTTACATCAGTTTAGCAGAAAGGAAATTATTATGTCAGTTTCAAAAAACGAATACAGCAAAATGACCGAGAACGCACAGCCGCATTCACCTGTCTTTAAAAACAGCATAAAGGCATTTTTATTTGGCGGTGGAATCTGTTGTGCAGGGCAGGGACTTTTTGCCCTTTACGGTATGCTGAAATTAAATAATGACCAGATTAAGGCACTTGTGCCTATAACATTTATTGTAATCACTGCAATTCTCACCGCTTTTGGAATTTTTGATAAAATTGCCCGACACGCAGGTGCAGGCACGATTGTTCCCATAACAGGCTTTGCAAATTCCGTTGTCTGTTCCGCTATGGAATATAGAAACGAGGGTGAAATCCCTGGTGTGGGCTCAGAGATTTTTAACATTGCAGGCCCTGTTATTCTTTACGGCACGGCGGCATCATTTGTTTATGGCATAATCTATTGGATAGTTGAAAGGGTGATTGCATAATGTCAAACAGCGTTATAAATTTAAAAAACAGACCCTTTGTTCAGAGCTTTGCAAGTGCAGTTGGCAAGAAAGAATCAGAAGGTCCGTTGAAAGAATATTTTGATGTTATCTGCAAGGATACCAGCATGGGGCAGGATTCTTGGGAAATGGCAGAGAGCTTTTATCAGAAAAAGGCGTTCACCACAGCACTTCAAAAGGCAGATCTTAAAGAAAGCGACCTCGATATTGTTTTTGCAGGGGATTTGCAGAGCCAGTGCACCGCCGCAGGCTTTGCTTTAAGAGATTATTCTGTGCCGTTTTCGGGCACTTACGGAGCTTGCTCCACAATGGCGCTGACGTTGGTGCTGTCGTCCCTTATGGTCAATGCAGGCTATGCGCAGAATGCGGCGGCTCTCACATCGTCCCATTTCTGTGCCGCAGAAAGGCAGTTCAGAAAGCCTGTTCAGTATGGCGGTCAGCGCCCTCCCACAGCTCAGTGGACGGTTACTGGCTCTGGCTGTGTGATTTTGGGCAACGGCAAAAAAGAGCATATGCCAAGAGCTGAAAAGGTGATTTTTGGCAAAATCAGAGATTTAGGTATTGAGGACGAAAACAATATGGGTGCGGCAATGGCACCTGCCGCCTGCGAAACCATCGGCAGATTTTTAGATGGCACAGGTACTTCCCCCGAAGATTACGATTTAATCCTCACAGGGGATTTGGGCGCAGTTGGCACAAAGCTTCTCTATGATATTTTTGAGCGTGAATATGGCGGGAATCTTGCACCGCACCACAAGGATTGCGGACTTATGATATACAGCCTTGACAGTCAGGATGTTAATGCAGGCGGTTCAGGTTGTGGATGCTCTGCCAGTGTTTTATGCTCAAAAATAATGAAAGAACTTTGCGAGGGCAAGCTCAACAAAGTTCTTTTTGTGGCAACGGGAGCGTTACTTTCCCAGACATCTGCAATGCAGGGCGAAACAGTGCCGGGGATTGCTCACGGTATTTTGTTTTCTAACCAATAATCAGCGGTATTTTTCCATAAGGCTCTTAAATAAAATCTGCGTTGAGGGCGGTGTGTATGTTATGGCATTTGCACCAGCTCTTATGGTTCTTTCAACAGATTCCTCTGTGCTTCCGCCAGACGCAATTATTGGAACATCGGGGAATTTCTTTCGAATTTTTGCAACGATTTCGGGAGTTTTTGAAGCACCTGCAACATTTATAATTGACGCTCCCGAAGAGAGCCTTGCGGCAATATCGGTGTTTTCATTTACAACAGTGATTATCACAGGAATGTCAACCGCTTTTCTTACTGCACGCAGGTTAAGATTTGATATTGGCGCATTGAGCACAACGCCCATTGCACCTTGACATTCAACGTCCTTTGCCAGCGCAACGGTGCGGAAGCCTTTTGTTGTGCCACCGCCAACACCGCAAAAAACGGGGACATAAGAGGCTTTGATTAAAGCATCGCTTATTGCCTGCTGTGGCGTGAACGGATAAACCGCAAAAACCGCATCAGCGTCGCAGTTGCGTATAATTGCAATATCCGTTGTGAAAACAAGCGTTTTAATGCGCCTGCCATAAATTGTGATACCACTGGCTTTGTGTGCGGCTTCGGGCATTTTAAGAATGTTGTGCCTTAATGCACTGTTGATAGTGGGGGCTTTTAATCGGGTAGCTTTTTCGTTATCCATAAGATCCTCCTTATCGGCAGTAATATTTTATTTTTTAGATTGTAATATGTAAAATTTTTCAAGTCAATATTTTCGATAATTGTTTAACATTTAATTTACATTTTTTATTAAAGGGTGATTTTTTTGAATGAAAGAGGTACTGTAAAATTATTAAAAACCGCAGTGGGAGTTTCAAAAATTCTTGAGGTGCTTTGCACATTCTCAACGGCGGTAACAGCGGTTTTTGCCATACTGGCTATATGCTCCACCGCAAGAAAATTACACAGCAGATAGATGGGACTGCCGCCTTTAGCGCAGACCGAAAAACAAAATAGAGATAAAAGTAAAAGGGATTTAAGGTTAACCTAAGCACAGGTTTAAACTTTAAATCCCTTATTTTAATATAAATCATTAAATAACCTTTGTTTTTCTAAGCGTTTTTTACTTATTTACTTACTTATTTAATTATTAAATCCGCAACAAAATTATAAACCTTGGTGAAGAACGATTGAAATTTATCTTTCGCAGTTTTTTCTTCAATTAGTTCAATTGAATATCCGCAGTCTTTAACTGGCAAAAACAAAGCAGTTGTCATGCTTATTGATGAATCATTCGGCGAATGGATAGACATCATAAGCTGACCGTCATTTCTGTAAAATAACATTCCGTGTCCGCCGTCAAAAATATGAGCATCATTTTTCTTGTAAAGTGCAAATGGTTCGTGAATCCATCTGCCGTCAATTTTGCCGTTGGAGCTATAAGCAAGACCAACTGCATAACCGCCAGACTTCGCACTGTTTGACCACAGCATCATAAGCTTGCCTTCGCTTGTTTTATAAATAAAAGGCCCGTCGGTTACACGGCTGTCTGTCCATAAATGCCCGTCGGCTCTGAAAATCTCTTTAGGCTCGCCCATTCTGAATGAAAGGTCGTCGCTTAGTTTTGACACCGCCATTGTGCCGATTTCGTCCTTATTTGAAGTCCATTCATTTACATAAATTATCCATGGCTGACCCTCATCGTCAACATAAAGTGTGCCGTCAATGCAATCACGATATTTCGGTGTAATATGACCGTTACTGTGAAGTGTAAACGGGCCTAATGGATTGTCCGCTTTAAAAACAGCCGTTCCTCTGTGCTGTGTAACAGAAGAATAATATGTTGCAAAAAGATAGAAGTTCCCGTTGTAATAATGACATTCGGGTGCCCAGAAATCTTTTATGCCGTCAAAATCCTTTTCGTTTGAGGCAGAGAAAACCTCGTAAGGTCCTGACCAATTATTAAGGTTATCACTTACATAACAGCCGTAGCCAGCGCCTGCCGCCCCTGTGCCGTACATATAATATTTTCCCTCAAATGTGAGAATAAACGGATCTCTGATAAAAATATCCTGCGTAGCTTTTGTGTTGCTTTCAGCAGATGCAACAGAAGAAAAATTAAGCATAAAAATAACCACCGTGAGAATTATTGAAAGAATCTTTTTCATAAACATCCTCCTTTTTAAAGAGCTTACCATAAAATCCTCTTTAAGTAAAGATGTTAATTTTCTCACGGTAATTTTTTAGTTTTTATTTGCCTTTTGAGTTAAGTGAGCCCATATCAATCAGCGAGCTTGAATTGCCTGTAACCTGAGGAAGTATGCCGTTCCACTTATCAATCTTGTTGTATTCGATAATTTTATCTGTCAGTGATTTATTAAGTGTGTTGTTTGCGTCAGCCTCAGCATCTGCCTTGATTTTGATTGTTTCAGCCTCTGCTTCTGCGTTTGTGATGGCTGTCTGCTTCTCTGTTTCAGCTTTAAGAAGCTTCTGCTGTGCTACCTGTTTCTCTTCAATAGCGGTGATGAATGCCTCTGAAAAATCGAAGTTGATGATGTTCACATCTGTTACATAAAGTCCGATGTCGTTGAGCTTTTCGTTAAGTCCCTTTACAAGTCCCTCTGAAATCAAAGCTCTGTTTGTAACGCTTTCTTCTGCTGTGTATTTTGCGGTGATTGCTTTAAGCACCTCGTTGATTGCAGGTGTTACAAGCACTGTTTCATAGTCTGCACCGATGTTTTTATAAATGCTGTATGATTTGCTTGAATCAACTCTGTAGTTCACTGCAAGGGTTGTTGTAACTGTCTGCAAGTCCTTTGAGAATGCTTCTGTTTCAACCTCTAATTTTAAAATTCTGTTGTCGATTTTAACAACCTGCTGAACAAAAGGTGCTTTCACATGGATGCCTTCCTGAAGCGTTGAGTTTTTAACCTTGCCGAGGGTTACTATAACGCCAGTATGACCGGGCTCAACGATTGAAAAGCAGTTAACTGCAACTATGATTACCGCTATCACTGCGATAATTGCGGGGATGAATTTTTTAAAATTAAATTTGTTGCCAACATCAATAACATTATTATTTCTCATATCTGTTCTCCTTTACTTTTCTGAAAGTTCCTTGATTTTATTAAAATATCCGTCAGCCTCCTGCTTGAGCTTGCCAGACATATATGTGCTGACCATTGTAAGCAAAGCCAGCGTCAGCCTTTCTTTTGCTCCGCTGTCGGGGCCTGTATATTCAGAAATGGTTCTTTCTATAATTTCTTTTGCTTCAGTGTGGAATGTGCCCTGTGAATCCATACATCGAATGATTTCACAGAAATATTCATACAAAGCTTCTTCTGAAATAATATCGTCGCTTTCGTCATCTGCACTTCCGTTAACCATTTTCATAAGCTCGCCGATTCTGTCAATCTGCATACATTCACGCAAAGAGGATATAAGCAGAATTCTTGCCAGCTGCCTTGAAAAATATTTTTTGTTAATGGGATGTGCAACAAAGCCCCTTTTGACCCAATTCTGAATTGTTGATGGGCTAAGCCCCGTAATGCTGCAAACCTGACCTAATGTTAAGCCCTTGGCGGCTGTTATCATAGGCTTGAAAACAGAGAATATTCCGCTTTCGTCAGAGTAGTGCAGTACAGTGCCTGGTATGAGCTTTTCCTGCATTATCCTCACCTCCTTGAGTTTACCTGATTATATCACAGGTTCATATGACTGTCAAGTGCTTTTTGACAAAATTTTGACAAAAATTTTTTTGCACATATTTTCTGTAATTGAACTATTTCTCTTGAAAAAGAAAAAATAGTGTGATAGAATTTTTTCAGAGTTTATATTTAATCCGAACTCATAAAAAATTTTTTAGGAGGATGTTATTATGTCATCAATCAAAAAGTATGTTGCAGAGTTTATCGGCACATTCGTGCTCGTTTTCTTCGCTTGCGGAACAGCAGCTATGGTAGGCTGTGATACACCTGCAGGTTATCTTGCAACAGCAATCGCATTCGGCCTTGTTATCGTTGCTATGGCTTATTCAATCGGCAATGTTTCAGGCTGCCACATCAACCCCGCAGTTTCAATTGCAATGCTCGTTAGCGGCAAATTGAGCTTCAAAGATTTCATCGGCTATGTTTTAGCTCAGTTCGCTGGTGCAACAGCTGGCGCAGCTGCTCTTATGGCTTTTGCAGGCAAAGACAGCGGCCTTGGCACAAACGCTCTTTTCGAGGGCAAAATCGTAGCTTCACTTGTTATTGAAGTTATCCTTACATTCGTATTTGTTCTTGCAATCCTTGGTGTTACATCAAAGATTGAAAACAGCTCAGTTGCAGGCATCGTAATCGGCCTTTCACTGACACTTGTTCACCTTCTTGGTATTTCTTTCACAGGCACATCTGTTAACCCTGCAAGAAGCTTTGGCCCCGCTCTCTTTGTTGGCGGCGAAGCACTTTCAACAGTATGGGTATTCATCGTAGCTCCCCTTGTTGGCGGCGTACTTGCAGCACTTGTTTATAAGTTCCTTGATTCAAAAAAGGCTGAATAAGATAAAAATAATTTAAAATATAAAGGATGATATTGTATGCAGTTTGATGTTGCAATAATCGGCGCAGGCGTCAGCGGCGCACTTACAGCAAGAGAACTGAGCCGTTACAACATGCAAGTTGCTCTTATTGAAAAGGGCAGCGATGTTGCAGTTGGCTCAACAAAAGCTAACAGTGCTATCGTTCACGCAGGCTTTGATGCCGAGAATGGCACGCTTAAGGCAAAACTCAATGTTGAGGGAACAGCTCTTATGCCACAGGTTTGCAAAGAGCTTAATGTACCTTACAAAAACATCGGCTCACTTGTTGTTGCATATTCTGAAAAAGAAATGCAGACAGTGCAGACTCTTTATGAAAGAGGCGTTAATAACGGCGTACCTGATATGCGTGTTATTGATAAGGCAGAGCTTAAAGAGCTTGAACCTATGATTTCTGACCTTGCAGTTGGTGCATTATGGGCACCCTCAGCAGGTATTGTATGCCCATATGAGCTGACTATCGCTGCGGCAGTTAACGCTGCCGAAAACGGTGTTGGATTCTTCCGTAACTGTGAAGTTAAAGGCATTGAAGATGACGGTGAATATTTCACTCTCGACACAGCACAGGGCGAAATTAAAGCTAAATATGTTATCAATGCGGCTGGTGTTTATTCAGACACTGTTGCACGCATGATTGGCGATGACAGCTTCAACATAATCCCCAGAAAGGGCGAATATTACCTGCTTGATAAGAGCGAATGCTCAAAGGTTAAGCACACTGTTTTTGTATGCCCCACAGAGATGGGCAAGGGCATTCTTCTTTCTCCAACAGTTGACGGCAATGTGCTTGCAGGCCCCACATCAATTGATATTGAAGAGAAAGATGATGTTGATACAACAGCCGCTGGACTTAAGCTTGTCAGCGACAATGCACCAAAATCAATCCCCACAATCAATCTTCGCAATTCAATCACTTCTTTCACAGGCATCCGTGCTCATACAGACCGTAAGGATAACGACTTTGTTATCGGTCAGAGTGAAAAGAACGCAAGATTCATCAATGTTGCAGGTATTGAGTCCCCTGGTCTTTCATCTGCTCCTGCAATCGGCAAATATGTTGCTGATATTGTTCTTTCTCTCTTCCCCTGTGAAAAGAAAGCAGATTTCAACCCCGAAAGACCTGCTCCTGTTCGTTTCCGTGAAATGAGCACAGAGGAGCGCAAGGCTCTTATTGAAAAAGATAAACGCTACGGCCGTATCATCTGCCGCTGTGAAACAGTTACAGAGGGCGAAATTATTGACGCTATTCAGGGTCCTGTTGGCGCAATTGATATGGACGGCGTTAAGAGAAGAACAAGAGCTGGTATGGGTCGCTGCCAGAGCGGTTTCTGCGGCTCAAAGGTTGTTGAAATCCTTGCCCGTGAGCTTGGTAAGAACGTTAATGACATCACCAAGTACGGCGGAGAATCAAAAATAATTTATGAAAGGACGAAATGAGGTGGCTTCTATGTTAAATTATGATTTAGCTGTTATCGGCGGCGGTCCTGCAGGTATGGCTGCGGCACTTGAAGCAAAAGAGAACGGCGTTGAAAAAATAATCATCCTTGAAAGAGCCGCTACCCTCGGCGGAATACTTGAACAGTGTATTCACGCAGGTTTCGGACTTCATTATTTCAAAGAGGAGCTTTCAGGCCCCGAATATGCTTATCGCTTTATCGAAAAGGTTAAGGCAACAGATATTGATGTTAAGGTTGACACAATGGTTCTCACAATTGAAGAGGGCAACAAAATCACCGCAACCAATAATGTTGACGGACTTATCGAAATCAGCGCAAAGGCAATCGTTCTTGCAATGGGTTGCCGTGAAAGACCAAGAGGAGCTATCAATATTGCAGGCAGCCGCTGCTCAGGTATTATGACAGCAGGCACAGCTCAGAAATATGTTAATATTGACGGCTATATGCCTGGTCATAAAATCGTTATCCTCGGCTCAGGCGACATCGGTCTTATTATGGCAAGACGTATGTCCCTTGAGGGCGCAAAGGTTCAGATGGTTTGCGAGCTTCAGCCCTATTCAAACGGACTTACAAGAAATATTGTTCAGTGCCTTGATGATATGGGTATTCCCCTTAAATTAAGCTGCACAGTTGTTGCAACACACGGTAAAGAACGCCTTGAGGGCGTTACAATTGCCGATGTTGACGAAAAGCTTTGCCCCATCCCGGGCACAGAGAGATTTGTTGAGTGCGATACTCTTCTTCTTTCAATCGGTCTTATCCCCGAAAACGAGCTTACAAGAATGGCAGGCATCGACCTTGACAGAGTTACAAACGGTGCTGTTGTTGATGAATACCGCCAGACAAGCAAAGAGGGCGTATTTGCCTGCGGTAACGTTCTTCAGGTGCATGACCTTGTTGACTATGTTACTATCGAAAGTAAGCTTGCAGGTAAAGGTGCTGCAAAATATATTAAGGGCGAAAGCGAAAAGGGCGAATATATTGAAACACAGGGAATCAACGGTGTAAGATATATCGTTCCGCAGAAAATCAATTCAAAAACAGACGATGATGTTAATCTTTATTTCCGTGTCGGCTCTGTTTATAAGGGAGCAAAAATCGTTGTAACTTGCGGCGATAAGGTTATTCTTTCAAAGAAAAGACCAAGAATGTGCCCCAGCGAAATGGAAACCGTTACAATCAAGAAAGATGTTATCGAGTCAATTCCCGCAGGCGAGAAGCTTACGGTAAGGGTGGAGGAATAAGTGATGATAAAGAATATTATTTGTGTATCCTGCCCTATGGGCTGCCCCATCACTGTTGAGCTTTCAGATAGTGGCGAGGTTATCAATGTTACAGGCAACACCTGCCCCAGAGGTAAGGCATATGCCATTACAGAGTGCACCGCACCCACAAGAATGCTCACATCAACAGTTAAGGTAAACGGCGGCAGAACAGCTATGGTGCCCGTTAAAACATCCAAGCCCATCCCCAAGGGAATGATGTTTGATATTATGAAAGAGATTAACTCTGTTGAGGTTAATTCTCCTGTTGCAATCGGTCAGGTTATTATTGAGAATGTGCTTGATACAGGCGCAGATGTAATCGCAACAAACGAAGACTGATAAATAGAATACGATGAGATTTTGACAAATCAGAATTTGACGGAGGAAAATGAATGATGGATAAAAAGAATACGATGTTGTGGAGTTTTAGTCTCCTTATAATTTCTATTGTAACGGTTATTTGGGGAGTTTGTAACATAGCTGGAATAGAATTACCTGATGTAGCGGTTAGAATTATGGGAGTAATAGATATTTGTGCAATACCTGTTTTGGTATATACTTCTATAAAGAAAAAGGGAAGATAAATCCCAATTTGTCGAGCATTCCTGTAGGGGATGGCGTCCTCGACATCCCGTAAATTGAGCTATCAGAGCTGAAAGGTGCTTGCATTAAGAGTAGATTGCCACGGTTGCAAAGCAACCTCGCAATGACGTTGTTTTAGCTCGGTACAAATCAATTCGGGTGCGGGTGTCCCGCCCTCAATTATTCATTATTCATTTGTTCAGTAACACCCGTTGAAAGGATTGTTCTTTTCAGCGGGTATTTTTTTACCATATTAAGCATTTTTAAACATAGCCGTCTTTTATTTTTGTGTTGCAATTAAGCGTGGACTTATGTTATATTTAGAATATACCAAACCTTGGAGGGCATATGAGAGTTATAAAACCCAATGAAAAAATCTCTAAAAAAGAGTTAAGATATTTTGCAAATATGGCAGGCAGGGCATATGTCAATGACCCTGTTCATTCCTATGCTACAAAAAATCCCGAAAGGCGGGTGCGTTTCGTTTCTCATTTTATGATGGAAAGACTCAACACCTCCAACGGCGAGGATTATATTTATATTGATGACGAAAACAGGGGCATCTGCGTGTGGCGAAAGGCACACAACGAATATGGCGTGATGGACTTCCTCCGCTGTGCCGACTGGCTTTATCTTTACTGGTTCTGGCCAAATACTCTGCGCACTCTCAAAGCCTACAGCTACCTTGATGTTAAGGTGTTTGACGAGGATACATGGATTATTTCACCTGTTTTTGTTGACCCGAAATATCAGAATCAGGGCATTGCCACCGCTCTTATAAAGCAGGGAATAGCCGACCTTGCACCGCTTGGTTATAAGTTCGGTCTTGAAGCGCAGGACGAAAACAATGTGAAATATTACGAAAAGCTTGGATTTAAAACAATCCAGCACGATTATTATGAAAAAATCAACATTCATCACTATTATATGGTCTATGACCCGAAGGAAAGCGAATAAATGAAAATCACAACTCTTGCTGAAAACACAACCAATGGCGCACTGAAAAGCGTTCACGGACTCTCTTTTTATATCAAAACAAGAAAGCACAAAATTCTTTTTGATTTAGGCCCCGACAACACTCTTTTTGAAAACGCAGAGAAGAAAAATATTGATTTAAGAAGCGTTGACACGGTTATAATTTCTCACGGACACAATGACCATGGCGGCGCATTAAAGCAATTTTTGCAGGTGAATAACCACGCAAAGGTTTATATTCAACGCTCCGCCTTTGAGCAACATTTTGCAAAGGTGCTGTTTTTAAAAATCAGCGTTGGCCTTGACGCTTCTTTAATGGATAACCCCAATGTGGTTTTGCTTGACGGCAACACAAAAATTGACGATGAGCTTTATCTTTTCACTGCCGATACAAAAGGCAAGTTCCGCTCCAAAGCAAACGATAACCTTTATACAAAGAGCGGACTTGACGATTTCAGCCACGAGCAGAGCCTTTTAATCACCGAAAACAAAAATGTGCTGATTATGGGTTGCGGTCATTCGGGTGTTGTGAATATCCTTGAAAAGTTGAGCGTTCACCCTGATTATTGCCTTGGCGGATTTCATCTTTTTAACCCTGTAAACAAAAAGACAGTGCCTCAAAACCAGTTGGATTTTGTTGCAGATGAGCTGAAAGAATACGGTGATGTTTCTTTTTATACCTGCCACTGCACAGGGCAGAAAGCCTATGAATATCTTAATAAATCCCACAAAAAAATAAAATATATCTCTTGCGGAGATGAACTTACAATTTAATTTAACAGACGGCTGTGAAGATTTCTCTTTTCATAGCCGTCTTTTTGTATGATTTTTGCTATTGTGTAATAGATTGACTCTTGACAACAGAACAAATGTTCGGTATAATAATGTTAATCTTTCAAGGCGGTGATAAAATGACCGAAAAATCTTATATCGCCATAGATTTAAAATCCTTTTATGCCTCTGTTGAATGTGTTGAAAGGGGACTTGACCCCCTTGGTGTCAACCTTGTTGTGGCAGATGAAAGCCGAACAGATAAAACCATCTGCCTTGCAGTTTCGCCGTCTTTAAAAAAATACGGCATCCCGGGCAGGGCGAGGCTTTTTGAGGTGAAGCAAAAGGTGCGTGAAGTCAACGGCTTCCGCAGGATGAATGCCCCGAAAAAGAAGCTGGAGGGCGAATCCTACTACGCAGAGGAGCTTGAAAAAAATTCTGCACTGAGCCTGTCTTTTATAGCGGCTACCCCTCGAATGAAGCTTTATATGGATTACAGCACACGAATTTATGATATTTACCTTAAATATATCGCACCCGAAGATATTCACGTTTACTCAATTGACGAGGTGTTTATTGACGCAACGCCTTATCTCAATATTTATAAATGCACCGCAAAAGAGCTGGCAATGAAAATGATTCGCCAGGTGCTAAAAGAAACGGGTATAACCGCCACCGCAGGCATTGGCACAAATCTTTACCTTTGCAAAATCGCAATGGATATTGTTGCAAAGCACTGCGAGCCTGACGAAAACGGTGTCCGCATTGCAGAGCTTGACGAAATGAGCTACCGCCGACTTTTGTGGGATCATCGACCGCTTACGGATTTCTGGCGCATAGGCAGGGGATACCAGAAAAAGCTGGAGGAATACGGACTTTATACAATGGGCGATATTGCCCGTTGCTCCTGCGGAAAGCCAAATGAATTTTATAACGAAGAGCTGCTTTATAAGCTCTTTGGCGTCAATGCAGAGCTTCTTATTGACCACACATGGGGATGGGAGCCCTGCACCATGGAAGAAATTAAAAGCTACCGCCCTCAAAGCAACTCTATCAGCTCAGGGCAGGTGCTTTCGTGCCCTTATGAATTTGAAAAAGCGAGGCTGATTGTCCGTGAAATGACGGAGCTTCTTGCCCTTGACCTTGTTGAAAAGCGACTTACAACAAATCAGCTGGTGCTGACAATCGGCTACGATGTGGAGAGCCTTAAAAATCCAAATATAAAAGATAAATATAAGGGCGAAATCACAACCGATTTTTATGGCAGAAAGGTGCCGAAGCACGCACATGGTACAGCAAAGCTTAAAAGCACCACATCATCGTCAAAAATAATCGTCAATGCGGTGATGGATTTATTTGACCGAGTGGTGGATAGCAACCTGCTTGTGAAGCGTGTTTGCGTGGCGGCAGGCAAGGTTGAAAATTTTAAAAATGAAACAGGCGAATATGAACAGCTTGATTTTTTTACAGATTATAAAAAGAAAGAAGCAGAGGAAAAAGCGCTGAAAAAGGAGCGTGAGCTTCAGCTTGCCATTTTGCGAATGGAAAGAAAATACGGCAAAAACGCAGTTATAAAAGGAATGAATCTGTTGGAGGGAGCAACGACAATTGAGCGCAATGCGCAGGTGGGTGGACACAAAGCATAAGGAGGATTTTTATGAGCAAATATGATGATATTATAAATCTGCCCCACCATATTTCAAGCGAAAGACCGCAGATGTCAAACTATGCAAGAGCCGCCCAGTTTGCGCCCTTTGCGGCGCTGACAGGCTATGACGATGAAATCAAAGAAACTGCAAGGCTCACCGATTGCAAGGCAGAAATTGACGAATATGTGAAGCAGGAGCTTAACAGAAAGCTGTTGCAGATTAAAGAAAAAATCGGTGAAAATCCGCTGGTGGAGTTGACATATTATGTACCGTACCAGTGGAAGTCGGGTGGAAAATATATAACAAAAAAATTCAAAATCAAAAAGATTGATGAGCTTCAGAAAGTTATCATCTGCGAGGGCGAAACGGAAATTCCCATAGACGATATTTACGAAATAAACGGAGAATTTGAAATATAACTTGATTTTATGCTGGCTGTGCTTTATTATTAAATTAAGAAAAAATTCGGAGGTAATTTATGTCTAAATTTGAATATAAAGGCAACAGCTTTTTTCTTGACGATAAAGAGTACACTATAATTTCAGGTGCAATGCACTATTTCCGCATCCCCCGTCAGTATTGGAGAGACAGACTTCAGAAGCTGAAAGAGTGCGGCTTCAACACACTTGAAACATACACCTGCTGGAATCTTCACGAGCCGCAGGAGGGTGTATTTGACTTTTCGGGTATGCTTGACCTTGAAGCGTATATCGACATTGCCGCTGAGCTTGGACTTAATGTAATTCTTCGTCCAGGCCCCTATATCTGCGCTGAATGGGAGTTTGGCGGCTTGCCTGCGTGGCTTCTCAATTATAAAGATATGGACATCCGCTGCAATGACGAGGTGTTTATTTCAAAGGTTGAGCGTTATTATAAAGAGCTTCTGCGCCGTGTTGTGCCGAGGCTTTGCACCAATGGCGGCAACATCATTATGATGCAGATTGAAAATGAATACGGCAGCTACGGCAACGACCACGAATATATGCAGAAAATTGCCGATATTTATATTGAAAACGGTGTTGACTGCCAGCTTTATACCTCAGACGGTGCCAGCTATTCAATGCTCTCTGGCGGAACATTACCGCAGTATCCCTGTGTTGCAAATTTCGGCTCAAGACCCGAGGAGAATTTCAGAGTTTTAGAGGATTTCAGACCAAATCAGCCTAAAATGTGCGGTGAATACTGGTGCGGATGGTTTGACCACTGGTATGAGGAACACCATGTTCGTGATGCAAAAGAACTTGCAGGTCTTTTTAAAGATATGATTGATGCAGGCGCTTCGTTGAATTTCTATATGTTCCACGGTGGCACTAATTTCGGCTTTATGAATGGTGCAAATTATTATGATGTTTATGAGCCGACCATAACAAGCTACGACTACAATGCGCTCCTTTCAGAGGCAGGCGACCTGACCCCTGCATATTATGAGGTGCGCAAAATGATTGAAAATCTCAATGGCGAAAAACTGCCTCAGCTGACAGTTAAAAATTCAGAAAAAGCGTCATACGGCAAGCTGACCCTTTCAGAGCGTTGCTCTGTTTTTGATGCACTTTCAAAAATTTCTGCTCCTGTTCACACTGCTGCACCAAAATTTATGGAGGATATAGGTCAGTATTACGGCTACACAATGTATTCCACCACGCTTACAGGCCCTATTGATAAAAAGGAGCTTAAATTTGACGCTGTGCACGATAGAGCCGTGGTTTATCTTGACGGCAAGTATCAGGGCACTTTTGAGCGTTCACGCCGTGCAGACAAAATTGAAATCGGTCTTGGCAAGGGCGAAACAGCTCGCCTTGACATTCTTTGCGAAAATATGGGCAGAGTGAATTACGGCCCAAAAATTATGGATAGAAAAGGCATCCGTGGTGTCCGCTTTGATTTAGGCTATCACTTCGGCTGGGATATGTATCCGCTTCCGATGACCGACCTTTCAGCTATTCAGTTTAAGGCAGAGTCTGGCGAAACAGACACAGCCTCATTTTTCAGAGGATATCTTGATATTGAGGACGAGCCAAAGGATACATTCATCCGCCTTGACGGCTTCCACAAGGGATTTGTTGTAGTCAACGGATTTAACCTCGGCAGATATTTCAATGATGCAGGTCCGCAGAAAACTCTATATTGCCCTGCACCAATGCTCAAAAAAGGCAAAAACGAAATCATCGTATTCGAATCCGACTCCGTTCAGAATGAAACAATTGAGTTTACTGATACACCAGAATTAGGATAAAAAAATTCCCCCACAGTTGCGAGGCTGTGGGGTTTATACTGCAATAAAAAAGCACCCTGTTCTCAGAGTGCTTTTATTTATTCATTACGGATTATATTTGATATTCAAGCAATGTGAGCGAACTCTGCTTGCACCGAATACCTGTGTTCTGATTGTGTCGCCCTTATATGTCTTAGAGCCAAGCTTCATTGATGAAATATAACCTGTGTTTTCATCAACTGACTTATCGTGAACAACATTTGCAAACCATGTTGAGGGGTCGCCTGTGAGGGTAACACCTGTATTCTTCTGAATGATTGACTTCAATTCGTCAGCGGTGAATGTGTAAACACGCTTGCTGATACTGTCTGATTCAGGGGATTCTCTGCCGCCTGCAAGGTAAGCAGGTGAGGGACCGTAACCCCATGCGTTTTCAGATGAAGTTGTCTTATGACCAACGCTTGAGCAGTAAACTGTAAGAGCAGGCTTGCCTTCAAACTGAACATATTTGCCGAGAACCTCGTTCATTGCTCTGCCAACTGCTGTGCCTTCCCATTTGTAGGATGCTTTGAATTCGTGTGTGCCGGCAGGAACCTTGAAGTTATAATACTTAGCAAATGTGTAAATTGCAACCATAAGTGATTTTATGGATTCATATGATACATAGTCGCCTGTTTCAGCGTATGTAGCGCAGGCAATGTACTGTTTAAGTGAATATGTTGCGCCGCCAAATGTAACTGTTGAGGGCATATTAGTGTCGGTAACAATCTTAGTCTTATCACTGTGATAATAGTGAAGAAGAATCTTGTCATATGTCCAGCCTTGCTCAGCGTAAGCAATTGCGCCAGTCTGGCTCATTCCAACACCATGACCGAAGCCGTAGCAGGTGATTGTGAATGTGCCTGATTTGCCTGTTGGCTCATCCTGCTTAATGGGGTTCTTTGAAATATACTGGAGGCTTACCCAGCCCGACTGACCTGCATATGTTGTTTTGCCCCAGCCGTTGCTCTCGTTAGTGATTGTGAGCTTTGTGGTGTAGGGGATGTTTGCAAGAATAGTTGAATTTGTGTTTGTTTCAGAGCGAAGTCTTAATGAAGGCTCTGCTGTAACATAACCAGTGTACGGCTTGAAATCTGTGGGAGTTTCGGGAGTGGTAGGCTTTTCAGGGAAAGAGGTTTTGATGCCCGTAACAACAAGAAGAATTTCAAGTGCATCCGTGGAGTTGATTGCCCCGTCCCAGTTTACATCAGCAACCTTCTGCATATCTGCTGAAAGGGTGATAAGTGATACTGAATGTTGAAGAACACTCAATGCGTCAGCGGAGTTGAGGTTACCGTCTCCGTTAACATCACCCATTGCGGTAGCCGCCGCAGAATGAAGCATCAGCGGACATATAAGCACCACAATTGCAAGCAAAAATGAGATTGCTCTTTTCAGTAATTTGGATTTATAGACTGTCAAAAAAATTCACCGTCCGTTCAAGTTTTACCTATACTTTTAATAATAATCAAAGAGATTATACACTTTTTGTAACGATTTGTCAATTATGGTAAACATTTTTTTACAATTTCGGCTAAAAATTTTTTCTCATCTGTGGCTGAAAGATAGACATTATCAAGGTTTTTCTTTAAATTATAAACACATTTCAATGTTTTGTTGGCTTCCGCAATAAGCTCAATATAAGCTTTTTTGCAAAATAATGCCCTCGATTTGATGCTTTTTTCAAAATCCTCCTTCATAAAACGGGTTTTTCTTATGCGTTTTGCGTTTTCAAAAGTAACAAAAGATGTTCTTTCGCAATAAATTCCATAAGAAATTTCGGGGATAATAATGTGCCGAATGGTTTTGCCGTCAAGAAAATCCAAAAATGAAATCACATCGTATCCGCAGCTGAGAGCATAGAGCCTTATTTTATCTGTAATCAGCGAAGCCGCCGCCATGGAAAAATCGTTGATAATGCTGATTCTGTCGCACATTCCGCTAAACTTTTCAAGGGGAAATTCGCAGCCGTTTGTGGTGAGAACATTCGCAAAATATTTTTTCTCCTTGCCGATTTTGCCCGTGGGGGGAGTGCCGTAGGTTTTCCACAGCTTAGCAGAAAATCGGTTGATTTTCGGGTGGTTCAGCGAGGTGGATTCAATCCTTTTGCAATCGTCTGCAATTCCCTTTGCGGCAGAGATGAACCCTGCACACCTGCGCTCCTCCTTTTTTATTTCTTTTAATAAATCCAGCACCTCATCCCTGCGCTGATTTAAAATCTGCAAATTCTGATAAGCGTTCAGGTCAATTATGGTGTCTGTTATGCCGTAGGTCTGCGGCTCAACGGGGTTTGGCGAGGTGCCGTCAACAATTGAAAATCCTTTTTCTGCACACAGAAGTGAAACGGGATTTTCATTGTAATCATACTCGATTTTGCATTCGCACGGTGTCGATTCCTGCACCTGTTTCATTATTTTATGTTTAAGCGAATCTGGATAGCCCTTAATAATGTATGTAAAATGGTTGTTTTGCTTTGGCTGATTTTTTAAATAAGTCAGCCCGTTTTTGGTATAAGCCTGTGAACAGAAAAAATTCATTGTCTGACCTCCCGTCTGCTGATATTTTATATTATTCAAAATGCACAAAAGAGTTACATAAAATATTGCACATTCTTCGTCAAGATGTTATTTTTATAATAAAATGTTCTAAAAAGACTATTTTCTATTGATTTTTAAAATGTTTGGTGTTATTATTTTCTTGGACAAGCTTATGCTTCGTTCAGATACATATTGTATTCTAATCAAATCTTTGAAAGGAGAAAAACACAATGGCAGACATTATCGCATTAGTAGAGAAACTTGTTGCTCTTATTCAGAGCGGCGATGTAGCAGCTATCCTTGACATGGTTAAGAGCTTTGACTTCACAGCTATCGTTGAAGCAGTTAAGGGCATCATCGCATCAATCACAGCTATCATTGGCTAATTGATTAACAAAAATTAAAAAATATGGGTTTTGACTTTTCCGTGCAGGAGGGTCAAAACCCATATTTCTTTTTTACCCTTTATAATATTTATGCGCCGATTCCAAAATAAATTCGTTCAATATCAGAATTCATTGTTGATTCAGCATTGAGAAGCGATTCAAAATCATAGTTGGCAGCGTATTTGCTCATTTTTATTTTTTCAGCTTCGTCGGCAATATCACCAGAAGAGATTGTTGCTCTCACAGCGTAATTCCAGTATTCACCGTAATTTTTAAGGAAATATACAATAGCAAAGCTGGATTCTGTTTCGATAAATTCAATATCGCCATTCTTTCTGTTTTTGTCAGATACCCAGTTCTTTAAATTTTCGTTAAGCTGGTCGGCTGTTGCAACAGGAACAAGTCCGCCCGAAGAAGCGGTTGAGCTTTGAGATTTAATAAGAGCGGTGCAGGCAAATTCATTTTCGTCAACTTTGTTTTTCTTGATTTCATCAAAAATCGCCTGTGCCTGTGTTTTTGCCTCGCTAAGTGCAGAGCCTGTGAGGGGATTGCCGTTGGCATCTGCCTTGCTGATAACAATTTCACGGTAGCATACATTGTCCACAGTTGTGTATGCAGGCTTGTTTATAACTGCAATGATGTTGCCGTTTGCGGAGTCAAATATTTTTTTGTCCCCTGCTTTTCGCTCTTTTGAATATGCCCACTGAGCAAGCTTTTCAGAATACTGCTCAATAATATACTGGTTTGGAACAGTTGGAAGATATGTTCTGTCTGATGTGTCGCCCATATATTTCTGAACAGCGTTTGTGAATTCGTCTGCTGACTTGATATCTTTAAAAATCTTGTCGGCAGTTTCTTTTGCACCATCGCCAGTTGTTTCAAAAACGCTCAAATCAATGAAATCATAATTAGCGGAGTTTGTTTCATAGATTGTTTTAACATTATCCTTTGAATAAGAGTCCATCTTTTGGAGGCTCACAACGGTGTCATATTTTGTTGCAGTGTATTCTCTTATAAGCTCATTTTTAAAGAATTCCTCGTCGCATCCCTGACCGAAAAGGAGCTGTAAATACTGTGTAAGGTTCTGATATCCGCTGCCCTTGATTGCATTGCGCAGACCCTCAATGTGAGAATAAACCTGATATCTGATGTCGTCTGTCAGCTCAATTCCAGCATCCTTTGCAAGGTCAAATTTTGTGCGGTAATTTGTCATTGTGGCAATTGCATCGCTGCGAATGTACTCCTGCCATGAAAGCTCTTTGCCGCCCTCTTCTTTTACAGTTGTTGTCTGCTGAGTGATTGGCTTTTTAAAATCAAATGCACTGGGGTTAGTCTTTAAAAATTCGTCGAAATAATCTAAGTAGTAATCATTGTTTTCGTCAAATTTATCGCCAAGCTTCTGTGCAACAAACTGGTTAAACTGAAGCTGAGAATTATTCTGAACATTTGAAAAGCTCTGACGGTAAAAGAATTCGTATTCCTTATAATCAATGTTGATGTCCCCAAGCTTCATGATGGCGGTGTCATCGTCCGCCTCTGTGTAGGTGTATTCAATAAGCTTTTCGGGATGATTCTTTTTAATATCCTCAAGCCTTTTTTTGTTGATACCGCTAACAATCATAGCCACCGCAACAGCAACCGCAAGGGCCGCCGCTACGCAAGGGATAAGGATTTTAAGTATCTTTTTATTTTTTTCGCTGTTCTCTTTAGCTTTTAATTTTTTCTCACGGAGCTTCTGAGATTTTTCTTTTTCTTTCTTTAAAAATTCATCTGTTTCAGTGTTTTTCTTTATTTCTTTAAAAACCTTGCCGCATTTGTTGCACTTAACCGCATTCTGGGGCAGATTTTTACCGCATTCGGGGCATATCATATGCGTTCCTCCATTCAGTGAAATCATATACATTATATATTATCATCAAAATAGAGAATTTGCAATATTCATCAGTGTTTCAATATTATAAATTTATTTAAAAATTTTTGTTTTCTGTATTGACAAGTCATATTTATATGTGCTAAAATAAGCCGTAAATAAAGCAAATATACCCCTTGCAATTGCGGAGGGAGGGAATAAGCAATGAGTCAGGTAAAAGTTAAAGAAGGCGAATCCTTAGACAACGCTCTCAGAAGATTTAAAAGACAGACTTCAAGAGACGGCGTTATTCAGGAAGTTCGTAAAAGAGAGCACTATGAAAAGCCCTCTGTAAAGCGTAAGAAGAAATCTGAAGCTGCACGTAAACGTAAGTATAAGTAATTTTCTTGTACATAACAGGGTACTTTTGTGGTACCCTGTTTATTTTTTCATTTGGAGTGATGAATTTGGTTACAAGCCGTTCATTATCAATACCGATGCCAACAGTCGCCCTCAGGGGTCTTGTTGTCTTTCCGGGTATGAATATAAATTTTGATGTGGGTCGTGAAAAATCCATTGCCGCTCTTAAAACAGCTATGTCTCACAATCAGGAGCTGTTCCTTGTAACACAGAAGGATATAAGAGAGAATGACCCAGATTATGATGAGCTTTATAAGGTTGGCACTATCGCAAGGGTGAGCCATATGCTCAGAATCCCCAACAGCGAAAACATCCGTGTTTCTGTTGAGGGACTTCGCAGGGCAAGACTTTGTGAGGTGCTGTCAAATGACGAATACCTTATTTGCGAAATCAAACCTAAAAACGATACACCGATTAAGGCGGAGGATCATGACTATGCCGCCGCCCTTGTCAGAAAATCAAAGGATTTACTTGAAGATTATGCGGAATATGCGCCGCAGATGCCTGCCGATGTTATACTTAATGTGCTTGAAAGCCACGATGCAGGCAAAATTGCCGATTATATTGCAGGCAATATTATGCTCGAATATCAGGACAGGCAGAAAATTCTCAACGAGTTTAACCCTGTTCAGCGAATAGAAAAAATCTGTTACCGCCTTGCTAAAGAAAGCGACCTTTTAAAGCTTGAGGCAGAGATTGGCGATAAGGTTCAGGATCAGATAGACAAAGGTCAGCGTGAATATTATCTTCACGAGCAGATGAAGGTAATTTCAGCGGAGCTTAACGGAAGCAATTCACCAGAGGAAGAGTGCGAGGAGTTCAGAGAAAAAATTCTTACTTTGAATCTTCCAGAAGAGAGCGAAGAGAAGCTTCTCAAAGAATGTGCCCGCCTTGAAAAGATGCAGTTCCAGTCCCCCGAAGCTGGCGTTCTCAGAATGTATCTTGAAACCTGCACCGCCCTGCCGTGGAACACCTTAACAAGAGATAACCTTGACCTTGCAAACGCAAGAAAGGTTCTTGATAAAGACCACACAGGACTTGAAAAGGTTAAAGACAGAATTATTGAAACACTGGCTGTGAAAAATCTTACAGATAAGCCCTCAGCGCAGATACTTTGCCTTGTTGGCCCTCCCGGTGTTGGTAAAACTTCAATTGCAAAGTCTGTTGCAGAAGCTCTTGGAAGAAAATTCCAGAGAATCTCTTTAGGCGGTGTCAGCGATGAAGCCGAAATCAGAGGTCATCGCAAAACATATATCGGCTCAATGCCGGGCAGAATAATTGCCGCTATTCAGCAGGCAAAAACTGCAAATCCGCTTATTCTTCTTGATGAAATTGATAAGCTGGGTTCAGATTATAAGGGCGACCCATCATCTGCACTTCTTGAGGTGCTTGACCCTGAGCAGAATAAAACCTTCTGCGACCATTATATTGAAATTCCGTTTGATTTGAGCAAGGTTCTTTTCCTCACCACTGCCAATGACCGTTCAGATATTCCTGATCCGCTTCTTGACAGAATGGAAATTATTGAGCTTCCAAGCTATACAAGAGAAGAGAAATTCAGAATTGCAAAAAATCACCTTGTGAATAAGCAGAAAAAGCTCCACGGTCTTAACGGCAATAATTTCAGAGTAAATGACGAGGCTATTTATGCGCTGATTGACGGCTACACCCGTGAGGCAGGCGTAAGAAAGCTGGAACAGAAAATTGCCGCTCTTTGCAGAAAAGCTGCTGTTAAGATAGTTGACGGCACTAAAAGAAGCGTTTTTGTTAAGGCAAAAGACCTTGAAGATATTTTGGGTGCACCCGATTATCTTCCCGATACACTTGAAACAGAGCCAACTGTCGGCATTGTTAACGGACTTGCATGGACTTATGCAGGCGGTGAAATGCTTCAGGTTGAAATCTCTGTTATGGACGGTAACGGCAAATTTGAGCTTACAGGTCTTTTGGGCAATGTTATGAAAGAATCTGCCAGTGCGGCGGTAACATATGTTCGTGCCCACGCAGAGCAGTTTAATATCAGCCCCACTTTCTATAAAGATAAAGATATTCACATCCATTTCCCAGAGGGAGCTATTCCAAAGGACGGCCCCTCCGCAGGTGTAACAATAGCAACTGCACTTGTTTCCGCTCTTGGCGAAATCCCTGTTGACCAGACCGTTGCTATGACAGGTGAAATTTCACTTCGTGGCAGAGTTCTCCCAATTGGCGGACTTCGTGAAAAGACAATGGCGGCTTACAGAATGGGCATCAAAAAGGTTATTATTCCGCAGAAAAATCTCCCCGATTTAAAAGAGGTTGATAAGGTGGTTAAGGATGCAATTGAATTTGTGCCTGCCACAACACTTGATGATGTTTTCGCTGTTGCTCTTTTGAAAGAAGAAGAGAAAAGAGTGGCGGCTGCCGCAAGCGTAAACATAAACAATAAAGGTGCATATTCCACCGTAAGAGCAGGTGAGAGAAATGAATTATAATAATGTTAAATTTGTTACCTCTTACGGCGTGTCGGGTCAGCTTCCGCCATCTGACGGAGTTGAAATTGCATTTGCAGGCAGGTCAAATGTTGGCAAATCATCCCTTATAAATAAGGTCTTTAACAGAAAAAATCTTGCAAGGGTCAGCTCTGTGCCTGGCAAAACTGTTACAATCAATTTTTTTGATTGCGATGGCATCAAAATGATTGACCTCCCAGGCTATGGCTATGCAAAGGTTTCGCACGATGAAAAAATCCGTTGGGCAGAGCTTATGGAGGGCTACTTCCAGTCTGGCAGAAACATTCACCTTGTTTTGCAGCTTGTTGATATGCGCCACAGTGTAACTGCGCAGGATATTGAAATGATGAATTTTATGAAATTCAACAATATTCCTTTCATAGTGGTTATGACAAAATGCGATAAGCTCAATAAATCAGAAACGGCAAAAAGGCTCCAAGAAATCAAAACCGAGCTTGCCGATTTTGAGGGAGTTAAAGCAATTCCATTTTCAGCAACCAAAGGCACAGGTGTTGAAGATATAAAACGGGAAATTGAAAAAGCAATATAATAAAAGAGCTGTTCTGGTTTTTCAGAGCAGCTCTTTCACTTGTTATGTAACCTTATTTATTGAATGTTTTTTCGTATTGCGCTTTTATATCTTTTTTACCGTCATAAAATTCTTCATATACACCGTCATAAAAATTATAAAGTTTATCAAAGTGTTTTTCATATGATTCGTACATACGCTCCCAAGCTTTTTGATACTCTTTATACATTTTATCGAATAAATCAGAAACTTCATCATAGTCAGCTTTTTTGAAAGCCTCGGTTAATATATCGTTAAAATCCTTGAAAGCGTCTTCATATATATTATTGATGGCTTTATAATAATCGTCCATTGATCTTGACCATGCCTTGTAGCCGTCTTCCATAGATCTGCTCCACTTTTTATAATCTTTGATGTCAGATTTCGCTACATCCTTATAGTATGAATACATATCCTGAACAACTGCATCATAAAGCTTTGATGATTCTTTATCACAAAACGAGTACCACGCACTGATTTTGCTTGAATTATTTTTTAAGCTTTTATAACTGCCCTTGATGCTTTTAGACAACGAAGCATATTCGTCTTTGATTTTTTTGATGGATGCATCAGCTTCTGCGACGATGATTGTATCAATTGTTTCATCTTTAGATGAGGCTTTTGTTGTTTCTTTATCAGAGGAAGCTGTTGTGGCTTCTTCACTTTCTTCAACAGCGGATTCAGTGGTTTCACTTTCTTCTTCAATTTCTTTTACAATAGATTGTGTAGCTGCGCCCTCTTGAGAAGCTCGTAAGTCAGCTATTTTTAATGCTAAAAGCATATTGAGATTTTGGGCTATAACAAGAGAAATTATAACAACGGGTATTATAAGGAGGACTACCCATAACTTGTTTTTTTTCTTTTTCTTCTTCTTCTTTTTAGGAATATACCAATCTAAGCCGTAACCGCACTCAGGACAAAATGCATCTGTATCCCATACATCATTTCCGCAATGTTTACATTTGACAAGTGCCATAAATTATCCTCGCTTTTTTTGTTATAAGTCCGTATCGACTCTTTTATTATTATCATTGAACCTTAAATTTACTTTATTTTTAAATTGAGGATATAAAATGCAAACGGCACATTTGCTGATTTTTTCGTCAGATGTGCCGTTTTTGTTTTTTATTATTGCAAATGAAAATCGGTTATGTTACTATAAAAAAGCCAAGTTTAATATTGAACGGAGAGGTAATATGGAAATTAAAAAAATTCTTGTTGTTTTTAAAACACATCTTGATATCGGCTTTACAGACTTTGCAGAGAATGTAACCGAAAAATATATGAATCAGTTTATCCCCGGGGCAATTAAGGTTGCAAGGGAGTTAAGAGAAGCTGGCGGTGAGGCTCGATTTAAATGGACAACTGGCTCATGGCTTATTTATGAATACCTTATGCGTAAGGGCGAAAAGGAGTGTGCCGAGCTTGCACAGGCAATTGAGCAGGGCGACATCTGCTGGCACGGACTTCCCTGCACAACCCATACAGAGATTATGGATAAAGAGCTTTTTAAATATGCTCTTTCTTTAAGTCAGCGACTTGATAAAAAATTCGGCACAAAAACAATTGCCGCCAAAATGACCGATGTTCCTGGTCATACAAAGGCAATGATTCCCTTTATGAAAGAGGCAGGACTTGAGCTTCTTCATATCGGTGTTAACGAAGCGTCAGCTGTGCCCGATGTTCCCGAAATTTTCCGCTGGAAAGCTGACAACGGCGATATGATAAATGTTATCTATAACGGTGAATACGGCAACTTCACAAAGTTAGGTGATACTGGCACAGCACTTTGGTTTGCGCACACTCTTGATAATTTAGGCGCACAGAAAGCGGAGGAGATTGTAGAAATTTTCCGCTCTCTCCGTCAGCAATTCCCCGAAGCAGAGCTTAAAGCGGCAGACCTTAACGATGTTGCAATTGCTTTAAGAGAAGCAGAGGATTCACTGCCCGTTATCACAGACGAAATCGGCGACAGCTGGATTCACGGCACTGGCACTGACCCTAAAAAAATCTGTCAGTTCAGAGCATTGGAAAAGCTCTATGTTTCACTTCCCGAGGGCGAAGATAAAGAAAATCTTGCAAGGGGACTTCTGCTTATTCCTGAGCACACATGGGGTCTTGACGAAAAGACACATCTTCACGATAATGCTCACTATAAACGCAGTGAATTTGAATCTCTTCGTGGTGAGCAGAATTATCAGAAAATGGAAGCATCGTGGCGTGAACAGCGTCAGTTTATGTATAGTGCAGTTGAAAAATTAAGCGAAGAAAATAAACAGAAAGCATATGCTTTAATGGCAGAAGCAGAAAGAGCAATTCTTTCAACAGACGGCTATAAAAAAATAAATTCAAACGAAAAAATTGACGGTGAAAATTATTCAATCCGCTTTAATGATAATGGTGAAATTGATTTTCTTTCACTTAACAACCAGCTTGTTGCTGACGAAAATCACAAGCTCACATCACTTCTTTATCAGAGCTTTTCTTATGATGATTATCTCACTTTCCACAAAAGATACCACCGCATTGAGGACGACTGGGCATATCAGGATTTCACAAAGGTTGGTATGGAAAATGAGCATAAAGAATTCACAGCAAATGGCGAAGCTTATAAAAACGGCAACCGCTTTGTTGTGAAATACACTTTCCCGAAAGAGGCAACAGATTTCCTCGGTGCTCCCGAAATGGCAGACTTGCTTATTGAAATTAAAGATGGCAGCGTTCACTTTGATTTTGCGTGGCTTAATAAGCCTGCCAACAGAATGGCAGAGGCCATGTGGCTTGGCTTTAACCCAATAGGGGAGGAGCGTAAAATCAGAAAATTAGGCACATTCATTGACCCTCAAAAGGTAGTCAGCCGTGGCAACAGAAGCCTTCACGCAACAGATTGGGGCGTTTCGTTTAATAATCTCACAATTGAGTGCGTTGATTCAACTCTTGTAAGTCCCTGCAAGCCTTGCGTTCTTCAGTTTGCGGATGTTATTCCAAATGAAAAAGACGGATTTTATTTCGGACTTCACAACAACCTGTGGGGTACAAACTTCCCCATGTGGTACGGCGAAAATGCCCGATTCAGATTTAATTTGAACTTGGGTTGACGCATTTAGCGCAGACCGAAAAGTAAAATCCAAAGCGGAGAAAACTAAATTCGACAACCCAAATAATTTTTTATTTCTTCAATAATTTCAATGATTTTAAACCGTGGCTCATATTTCGGATTTTTCGATATGAGCCGCATTCCTTTTTTGCCTAAAATAGCTTCAATATCTGTGTTGGCTCTTGCGGCTGGCAGACACATTGCAGGGAACATAACGCACCACCAGTTGTGTCCCTCGCCCTTTTCAATAACCACCCGCAACGCTAAATATTTCCCTGCGGGCAAAGTAAATTTTCCGTATGTTCGTGTGGCAAAAAATTCATCTTTAAGTGAAATGTTGACGGTGTAATCAAACCCGTTTTCTTTAATGACTTCGCTTGCAATTTTTTGAAGCTTTGAAATCTGCGGTGTGATTTTTTCAACGGCATTTTCAATGTCAACTGTTCCGTCAAATATGTCTGCGCCCTTTTTTAAAAGAGCATCACGCACCTTTAATTTCAGCTCCTGATCCTCTTTTTTATCAGATGCCGCCACAATGTGAAGCCGCAGCACCTTATCACGCACATCACTGCAATCAAGGTCAAAGCTGACCATACTTAAAATAATTGATACTATAATTGAAAAGATAATTGCCTTTTTAAATTTTTTCAGTATGTTCAAAAAAATCCCCCCCGACTTTCAAAAAAAGTATGGGAGGGAATTTTTGATTTTATTCATATAAAAGTGAAATATCTCTTGCCTTATCTCTTACTGCATTTTTAAGCTCAATTGGTTCAAGCACTTTCATGTCTGTGCCAAACTGCATTATCCACGAAACAAGACCCTCGCTTAACTCAACTGTAGCACGCACAATAAACGCATCCTCGCCGTCTATCATAAGCGGTATGTTTTCGCCGAAACGCTCAAGAATATCGTCAACAAGTCTGTTGTTGCAACGAAGCTTAATTTCACCGCTGTCGCCGCTGAACATATTAAACAG
This sequence comes from Clostridia bacterium, assembly GCA_024404115.1. Classification (GTDB taxonomy): domain Bacteria; phylum Bacillota; class Clostridia; order Oscillospirales; family Acutalibacteraceae; genus CAG-488. Next base: position 150,078 of record JAKSQM010000001.1, read on the forward strand.
TTTGTTGGAATAATCCGCAGAGTCGAATTTATCTTTATAAGCAGAAACTGCCGAAAAATGCCTGCACGGAGTGTCTGTAATCTGTATGTTGCTTATGCGGTCAAGGCGCACGTGCATAAGATTAGAATATTTCGGGTTGTTGCAAACAAGATAATAATGATCGTTTGACCAGATAAGTGCGTAGGGGTTTACAATAAATATTTTTGAAGTGAATCTGCGCACAAATCGTTTCTCTAATTTGCGTTTAGAATATTCAAACTGCACCTGTACTTTTTGCTCAATGGCATCACTTAATGCGCTGATAATTTCATAAAGCTCCTCGTTTGAGCACTTAACACTTGAATTAACATAAACCTGACGGCGGAGCATTTCTTCCTGACTTTCACTTAAAAGCGAGCCTGTTTTATAAACCAGTGACTTTGTTTTTTTAGGTGAAATAAACTTTGCCGCCAGCACCGCATCTGTCAGAAGTCGAACCTCCGCAGGCTCAAAGCGTCTGCTTTTAAGATAATATCCTCTCACAGGGGAGCGGGTGTTTACAATCTCCATTCCGTAATCCTGCAAAGCCTCAATATCGCCGTAAATTGCCTTTCTTTCCGCAGAAATTCCGTAATCATCCTGAAGAATTTCACAAATCTGCTCTGCACTGAAAACATGGTTTTCGTCAGACCTGCGTGAAAAAATATCCTGTAAATATAATATCCTTAATTTCTGGTTGCCTTTGCCCATAAAATCACCTGTCAGTAGCTAAGCTTTCTGTTGATTTCTTTAACTGTTTCTGCGTCAATTTTAAGAATTTCTCTGTCATATGTAAACATTCCGTTTATCTCAAATTCAACATCAGAAACCTGCGTGTAAACTGTTGCACAGAGTCCTTTTTCCACAAGGGGAATAACCTGCTCCTCGTGAAGCTTTTTGTAAGCCTCGGTAACCTTTTCACTGCTCTTGTAGTTCACATTGTAGCCGAAGCTCTTGCTTGCATTGTATGCGTGTTCGGGGATGATGTAGCTAAGTCCGCCAAACTCCGTCAGTGCAAAGGGTCTGCCGTCCATTTTGGGAAGTGTAACGGGGAAAATGTATCTGTGCATGCTGTTGAGCTCGCCGCCCTTCTGGTCGTGCCAGCCGCTGGCGTGGTCAACAATTCGGCTGCTGTCATATGCCTTGATTTCGTTGCCGATTCTTTTTGCGTCAAACTGACCCCAGCCCTCGTTAAAGGGAACCCAGCAACCAATTGAGGGGCAGTTATAAAGTGTGTCAATAACCTCATAAAGCTCTTTTTCAAAAGCATCACGGTAGTCTTTGTCTTTTCTTCCGAAAAGCTTGTAGTGGCTGTCTTTAATTTTTGTCAGCTTAATGTTTGGCAGCGCACCAACAAGAATAAGATTAAGCTTGTCAATTCCGCTTACCATATCCTGCCATACAATCATGCCCAGCCTGTCGCAATGATAATACCATCTTGCAGGCTCAACCTTAATGTGCTTTCTGAGCATATTAAAGCCTAAATCTTTCATTGACTGAATATCAAAAATCATAGCCTCGTCAGTGGGTGGTGTCAGTATTCCGTCGCACCAGTATCCCTGATCAAGAAGTCCACGCTGAAAATACGGCTCATTGTTGAGCATCATTCGGGGAAGTCCCTTTTCGTCTTTGCCAATGCTGAATTTTCTCATGCCGAAATAGCTCTGAATGCTGTCTTTTTCTTCACCGTCAACGAGCTTCAATGTGATGTCATAAAGAAACGGATTTTCGGGGCTCCACAATTTCTGTTCGGGGATTTCAATATCCTCATCCTTTGAAATTTTACCGCAGAAAATTTCTTTTTCGCCCTCTTTAACAGATGCAAAAATTTCACCCTCACCCTCAACATCTGTTTTAATGTTAATAACCGAGCGGTCAATATCGGGCAGAAGTTTAATTGATTTAATGTGGCTTTCACTTACAGGCTCAAGCCAGACTGTCTGCCAAATACCTGTGGTGGATGTGTACCAGAATCCGTGGCTTTTTGTTGCCTGCTTGCCCCTTGGCTGCATAGCTTTGTCGGTGGGGTCAAAAACTCTTAAATTAAGTGTGTTTTCGCCCTCAATAAGATAATCTGTAATGTCAAAGCTGAAAGGCACATAACCGCCCTTGTGTTCGCCGATTTTTTTGCCGTTGATGAAAACACGGCAGTACCAGTCCACAGCGTCAAAATTCAGCATAACTCTCTTGCCCTCAAAGCAGGGGTCAAGAGTGAATTTTTTTTCGTACCAGAGAAGCTGTTTGTCGCTTACTCTTTTTTCAACGCCTGAAAGGGGACTTTCAACTGCAAATGGAACAAGAATATCGCCGTCAAATTTTTCGGGGATTTCATCCTGCATATCAGTAATCGCATATTTAAAAATTCCGTTAAGATTCTGCCAGTCATTTCTTACAAACTGCGGGCGGGGATACTCCTGCCATGGCTGAATTTTATCAACCTTATCTGTCCAGCGTGTTTTCATATACATCATCCTTTCATTTACATACATTTTAAACGAAAAAACAAAAAAAGTCTATAGATTTAAGCCGATTTGTTTATAAAAAATGGTCAGACAAAAACAGCTGTGTTGACTTTGCAACTGCGGTTTGATATAATCAAAATGACATTTTGAAATAATAATTTTGCACTGAACCGAAAGGCGGTATTAGCGTGGCATTTAACACAATAGAATTTCTACTTTTCTTTTTTGTATTTTTTGCTTTGTATTATATTTTCCCTCAAAAAGCAAGAAATGTTCTTTTGCTTGCAGGCAGCTTGTTTTTCTATGCAACAAACAGCCTGCCGCTTTCTCTTTATATAATTCTGGCAATAATTTCAACATACATTCTCGGTCTGCTTATTCAAAAAAATTCGCAGAGCAAAAAGGCGTGCAACGCACTTCTCAGCGTGGGTGTTGTGGCTCTTGTGGCGGCACTTGCTGTGTTTAAATACACAAACTTTTTTATCAGAGGATTTAACAGCATTTTTTCAAAAGATGTGAGCCAGTTTAATATAATTGCACCCCTTGGCATAAGCTTCATCACATTCTCTGCAATTTCTTACCTTGTGGATGTTAAAAGGGAAAAAGTTATTGCCGAAAAAAACATTTTAAAATACGCACTTTTCCTTTCATTCTTCCCAAAGGTTATGCAGGGGCCTATTGAAAAAGCGTCAGATATTATTCCTCAGTTTGAAAAAGAGCATAAATTCCAGCTTATCCCTGCCCGTGAGGGATTTGTTACCGCTCTTTTCGGCTTGTTTATGAAAATGGCTGTAGCAGACAGAATTGCCATCCCCGTCAATGAAATTTTTGGCTCATTAAGCGAGCAGACAGGTGCAAGAATTATTGCAGGCGTTTTCCTTTTTGCCGTTCAGCTTTATGCCGATTTCGCAGGCTATTCTCTTATTGCAATTGGCTCATCTCAGATTCTCGGCTTTAATATAAAACAGAATTTCCGTCAGCCGTATTTTTCACTTTCCGTTTCAGAATTCTGGAGACGCTGGCACATCAGCCTCAACACATGGCTTAAAGATTATATCTATATTCCCCTTGGCGGCAGCAGATGCAGTAAGGCAAGAAAATATTTCAATGTAATGGTAACATTTCTTGTCAGCGGATTCTGGCACGGCGCAGATGTGGGCTATATAATTTGGGGCGGACTTAACGGCGCATATGTTGTTGGTGAAAATGTTTACCGTGATATAAGAAAGAAAAAAGAGCCTGCAAAAGCCAATGCTTTTCTTAACTTTTTAATGCAGGCAAAAACTTTTATTCTTGTTGGTTTTTCATGGCTGTTTTTCAGAGCGCAGACAGCAGAAGATATTGCACTTTCTTTTAAACAAATCTTTACAAATTTCGGCTTAAAAAATTATCTTGATTACCTTATAAATCTTGTTGTAGGAAAGAGCCACGATGCGCTTCTCGGCTATCTTGTTACAGGCTTTTGCACATTCATCATGATAGTTGCAGATATTTTAATTACAAACAAAAAAATATCTGCAGGAAAAATTGCACAGGGCAATAGATTCCTGCGATGGATAATTCTCTACGCACTTATTTTTATGATAATTCTTTTAGGCGCATACGGTTTTGGCTACAACGCATCGTCATTTATTTATGACAGATTCTGATGAAAGGGGGAGCTTTATATGACAAAAAAAGAGATAAAAAAAGAAGTCTTTTTTGTAATAATTTTTCTTTTAATTTTTGTGCTTGCTTTCACGGCTCTTACATTGCTTTATTATCCAAAAAGAAGCCCTGAAGACAGCACGGGAAATCTTTCAAACGGCATATATCTTGAAGACGAAAATTCAATTGATGTTTTGCTGGTTGGCTCGTGTAATATGTACACCTCTTTTAATCCGCTGTTTTTTTATGAGAATACAGGCATAACAAGCTACGACAGAACCTGCCCCGATCAGAATATGATTTCATCATATTATTATATCGAAGAAACACTCAAAAGGCAGACCCCGAAAGTTGTGGTTGTTGACTCACTTTTTGTTGGCGATAAAGATACAGATGAAAGAGAAGCTTATAACAGATGCGCTGTTGATTTTATGCGCCCGAATTTGTCAAAGTTAGGTCTTATAAATGCGCTTTCAAAATATGAATCAGCTTATATGCAGTCCATTAACCCGTCAAATCCCAGCAAAGCTCTCACATGGGCAGGCTATGTTTTCCCCTTGCTTCGTTATCATCACCGAATGGATTTCAAAAAGGAAGATTTAACTTTTTTCTTAGATTACACTGGCTATAATTATCATAAGGGCAGCGAATCTCACAGCAATTATAACAATATTAATTTCGAGTATGATTTTGTAAATAATTCAACAGAAGTTCGTGAAGATGCAAAGGAATATGTGCCCAAAATTATCAAGCTTTGTAAAGAGAAAAATATTCCGCTGATATTTATTAACACCCCCAATAAATACAGGTGGAATGACACATTAACCTCCGCTGTAAAGAATTATATCGAAAGTCAGGGCGGCACATTCCTTGATTTATATCATGAGTATGGCGATATGCTGTCGCACGATTATTATTTTGAGAGCAATACAGGCAGACTTAACGTTTACGGCATGGAGGTTTTCACAGAGCGTTTAGGCAGCTATCTTGTTGAAAAATTCAGCCTTAAACCTACACCAATGAGCGACGCTAAAAAGGCACAGTGGCAGTCTGACATCAACACTCTTTACGCAAAGATGAAAGAAGAGGGTGCGCCGCTGGAGGATGGTCAGCTGGCACAGGTTTGCAATAAAGATGACAGCATCCTTGTCAGATGGAATCTTTTTAAAGACTGCAAAAATTATGAGCTTTATAAGCGAAGCGGTGCAGAAAAAGAATATACTCTCCTTGGCAAAATAGACGGCAATGATTATTACGATAAGGCTGTCAAAGAGGGGGAGGAATATTCGTATTATATTGTCCCCTGCGAGGGAGCACATAAGGGCGAAAAATCCGAAGAAGCATCATATGTTTTTGTTGAAAAACCGAAAGAGGTAACAGCAACACGCCACGGCGAAGAAATCACAGTAACATTTGCTAAAGAAAAGAAGTATGACAGCTTTTCTGTTGAACGCAGAAAATATGGCGATTTCAGATTCTTTGATTTGGCAACAGTTGAAGATGTTGAATACAAAGACACTGCCCTTAAAGAAGACACAGTTTATTTTTACAGAGTAATGAATTGCATAGAAAAAGACGGCAAGACATATTACAGTGATGGCACTGCCTGCAAAGAAAATTAAAAAGTAAAATCACCCTTGAATTATTCCGCAAAATGTGTTATAGTTCTTGGGTGAATTAAATAAGCGGGTATGGTGGAATTGGCAGACACGTAAGATTTAGGATCTTATGCCTCACAGCGTGCAGGTTCGACCCCTGTTACCCGCACCACAATCCGAATGGCTCCGCTGTTCGGATTTTTTGCGTTTTTATTGTATATTTTATTTCCATATATTGCCAAAATGAAAAGAATATTGTAAAATGTTGGCGAACACTATTTTATCAGGGGGATAATAAAATGAGTGCACAGACAATAGACTTTTTAGAAAAGATAGTTTTGCCAATCGTTGTGGCAATTATTGGCTTGTTTGGTGGAATAGCTATTAACAAATATATCAAGAAAAATAAAACCATCAACAAAAACGATAATAGCACAAAAACCAAAATAGAAAATAATGGCACACAATGTGATGTTGCAGGCACTTCACTTGATAAGTCTATTAACACAAACAATTATTTTTATGGAACATTTGAACCTGTGAAAGAAAAAAATAATGCGATAAACGAACAGAAATTAGCAGAAAAGTATGCGAAATATTCTGAAATAGCCTATAAAAGCCATAATGATGTTAAAACTTTGGTTTCAAGAGATACTTTACGACATATAAAAGGTGTAGATTCTATTTATGTTAGTGTTGGTGTAAATCATGAAAAGCTTGGCGAGTTTAGTACTGAACATGTTGTCAAACTTTTTCTGAATTTAGGCAATCACATTGTAATACAAGGCACTACTGGTGCAGGTAAAACAATGTTAATGAAATATCTTTTTCTTGAAGCTGTAGAAGAAGAATCATATATTCCCTTATTTATAAGACTGAATCGAATTAGCGAACAGCAAGCCGACAATATATCAATCAAGGAACTTGTTTATTTGTCTATTGGCGAATTTTGTGATGATGTGTCAGTAACAGAGTTTAAGTATAACCTTGATAAAGGAAAGTATCTTTTCTTGTTTGATGGATTTGATGAGATAGCAGAAACTCATTTAAAGAAAGCATCAATTGCAATAAACGATTTCTGCAAAAAATATCCTGATAATCCATGCGTTGTAACATCTCGTGCTGGAATGGATATGTCACAATTTTTACATTTTGAATCTGTTCAGATGATGCCACTCAATAAGGAGCAAGCTATTGAACTTGCATCAAAGCTGGGAATGGACGACGAAAAAACAAAGGAATTTTGCAAACAGTTAGATAAAGGCGTATTTTATAAACATAGGGAATTTGCAGAAAATCCGCTTCTCCTTTCTATGATGTTCCTTACATTTTTAGAGAATGGTTCTGTACCCGAAAGAATAGTTGATTTTTATGATAGAGCATATAATGCCCTTTATAATAACCACGATAGTTTTAAATACGGATATTTTGAAAGAACTTTCGAATCATCACTTACACCTGACGAATTTAAAAAGGTGTTTTCTCATTTCTGCTTTCAGACTTATATGGCAGCTAAATACTATTTTACTAAAGATGAAATTACAGAACAGATAAAAAAGAGCATGGCAAAATGCGAACTTGATGAATCACAGGCAGAGAACTATCTTAATGATCTTATCAAGGCAGTTTGCCTTTTTACCTGTGAGGGTACAAGTTATGTTTTCACATATGGCTGCTTTCAGGCGTATTTTGCAGCTCTCTACACCGAAAAAATGGATGATGAAAAGCAAGGAGAGTTTTTCGAAAAGTTGTTGTCAAAAGAGCGTTATAGCACTAAAGAGGATTATTATAAAATACTTTCACAATTGATGAATGAACAATTCTATATTAACGCTCTTGAAGATAAATTCCGTAGCATAGGACTTAATAATTCTATCACAGAAGAAAAAATTTTGAGACTAGTTAAATGTGGTAACTTGGTAACAGACTATATTGACTTTTATATTAAAGCTTTTTTTGAAGAAATATATTTCTGTAATTGTTTTAACTTATTTAAACATTACAAAAGGGTAGACTTATACTATGATGAATATACTAGATTTACCAATAAAAAAAATAAAGAACGATTCAAAGAACTCTTTGAAAAAGCACCAAAAGGCGATTTTGATAATGTATGGAGTTTTGATCTTGAAAATTCGGATGAACTTACTGATTTGGAAAAACAAGAATTCTATTTAATTGTAATTAAAGAAACAGGATTTGATAAATTTCTCCTCGAAATCCACAACTGGCTTAACTCTTTAGATGAAAAGCGAAAGAAACTTAAAGAAAGCTCAAAATCCCAAAACTGGTTTGAAGAATTCTAATCCCAAATCCTGTTAAAATAATATCAATTTTCATATTGACTTTTATGGGGCAGATGATATAATGAACTTGAGCATAAAGGGAGGCGATGCTATGCTTTATTTCTGGATAGCTGCAGTAATCGTTCTGCTCATTATTGAGGTGGCGACTATGCAGCTCGTTACCATCTGGTTTGCCGTGGGTGCGGCGGCTGGATTGATTGCTTACCTTTGCAACTTGCCCCTTGTCTGGCAGATTGTGCTTTTCGTTGCTGTTTCAGCGTTGGCACTGGCTGTTACAAGGCCGTTTGTTAAAAGGTTCGCCCACAAAGAGATTGACCCCACCAATGCAGACAGGTGCATAGGCAAAACCGCCATTGTTGTTGAGGATATTAACAACAATTTAGGCAAAGGCGCAGTTAAAATCAACGGCGCTGTGTGGACTGCTCGCTCCGCTGACGGTGAGCCAATCGAAACCGAAAAAGAGGTTATTATTGAGAAAATTGACGGTGTTAAGCTCATCGTCAAAAAACAGGAGGTAGTTGTATGAACCCCGCATTGATAGCTGTTGCAATTATTGCTTTTATCGTTATCCTTATTATCATTTCCAACATCAAAATCGTTCCACAGTCAAAGGCTTATGTTATTGAGCGACTTGGCACCTACAGCACCACATGGGAAACTGGTCTTCATGTTAAAGTGCCGATTTTTGAAAGAGTTGCTAAAGTTGTTTCTCTTAAAGAGCAGGTTGTGGATTTCCCGCCCCAGCCCGTTATCACAAAAGATAATGTTACAATGCAGATAGACACCGTTGTTTTCTTCCAGATTACTGACCCCAAACTTTACACATACGGTGTTGAAAGACCAATCTCTGCTATTGAGAATCTGAGCGCAACAACACTTCGTAATATCATCGGTGAAATGGAGCTTGACCACACACTCACATCCCGTGATATTATCAACGCAAAAATCAGAGGAATCCTTGACGAAGCCACAGACCCGTGGGGAATTAAGGTAAACCGTGTTGAGCTTAAAAATATCCTTCCGCCTCGTGAAATTCAGGACGCTATGGAGAAGCAGATGAAAGCCGAGCGTGAACGCCGTGAATCTATCCTCCGTGCAGAGGGCGAAAAGGCAAGTCAGATTCTTGTTGCACAGGGTAAAAAAGAGTCTCAGATTCTTGAAGCCGAAGCAAACAAGCAGTCTGCAATTCTTCACGCAGAGGCTGTTAAAGAGTCAAAGATGCGTGAGGCAGAGGGTGAAGCTGACGCTATCCGCACAGTTATGAAAGCTCGTGCAGAGGGTATTGCCTGCATTAACGACTCTATGCCCAGCGATGCTTATATCAGACTCAAGAGCCTTGAAGCATTTGAAAGTGCCGCTAACGGTCAGGCAACAAAGATCATCATTCCCTCAGAGATACAGGGACTTGCTGGACTTGCACAGGGAGTAACAGAAGTAATTAAAGGCTAAAATCAAAAATTTTGCGTGGAGCGAGAAATCACCCCACGCATTTTTTATGCAAAAAAATCATATATAAACGGGAACTTATCATCTATAAGCGACTTTGCATTTTTGCATATAAGATAAATATTGCCCACTGGGGCAGGGGCGAGGCTGAGGATTTTTTCAACGGGCAGGTGCTTCAATTCATCTGCGGTGTAAACGGATTTATCAATTTTAACCGAAATTTCCTCGTCATCCCTCACGGCATAAATCATGGCAGGCTGAATCCCTGCGTCAAGAGCGTCGGTGTTGTTCTTGGTGGCGAAAATGCCCATAACAATAAGTATAACGCACGAAATTATCACCGTTACGCAGGCGAAGTTGTGCACAATTTTCTGATGTTCTTTTCTGTTGTCTTTCATAAAATAACCTCCTTTTAAAATATTCTTGACCTGTTTTGGAAATACTATACCTGCAATTTGTAACAAATGACAAATTATTAACAAAAATATCAACGATTATTTTTTATTTTTCCGTTGCAAAAGTAATGAAAAAAGTTTATAATGTATCCGTCAAAATTTGGGAAATGCTATTTAAAGTATTTTATTGGTATTTCAATAATTCTGAAAGGAGAATTATCATGGCACTTACAAATAACAAATCAATCCTTGATTGGGTCAATGAAAAGATTGACCTTGTAAAGCCCGATGAGGTTATGTGGATAGACGGCTCTGAAGAGCAGCTTGACGCACTCCGCAAAGAGGCTTGCGAAACTGGCGAAATGACAAAGCTTAACGAGGAGCTTCTTCCCGGATGCTACCTCCACAGAACAAAACCCAACGATGTTGCCCGTGTTGAGGGCCGTACATTCATCTGCACCGAAACAAAGGAGCAGGCTGGCCCCACAAATAACTGGGAAGATCCTCAGGTTATGTATAAAAAGCTTTATGATATTGCAAGAGACAGCTATAAGGGCAGAACAATGTATGTTATCCCTTATTCAATGGGTCCTGTTGGCTCAAAGTTCTCAAAGGTTGGTATCGAAATCACAGACTCAATCTATGTTGTTCTTAACATGTCAATTATGACAAGAGTTGGCAAAGCAGTTCTTGATTGCTTTGGCGATGAAAACAATGACTGGGTTCGTGGTCTTCACTGCAAATGTGATGTTGACGAGGAGCAGAGATATATCTGCCAGTTCCCTCAGGACAACACAATTATTTCAGTAAATTCAGCATACGGCGGAAACGTTCTTCTTGGTAAGAAGTGCTTCGCTCTTCGTATTGCTTCATATCAGGGCAAGAACGAGGGCTGGCAGGCAGAGCATATGCTCATCCTTGGCGTTGAGAATCCCAAGGGCGAAGTTAAATATATCTGCGCAGCATTCCCCTCAGCTTGCGGTAAAACAAACCTTGCTATGCTTGTTCCTCCCGAGGGATACAAGAAGAAAGGCTATAAGGTTTGGTGCGTAGGCGATGACATCGCATGGATCAGAAAAGGCGCAGACGGCAGACTTTACGCTATTAACCCCGAAAACGGTTTCTTCGGCGTTGCACCTGGCACAAACGAAAAATCTAACCCCAACGCACTTGCATCAACAAAGAGCGGCACAATCTTCACAAACGTTGCTCTTAACCTTGATAACAACACAGTTTGGTGGGAAGGTCTTGACAAGAATCCACCCGAGAATGCTATCGAGTGGAAGGGTCAGCCTTGGAACGGCAAAGAGAGCACAGAGAAAGGCGCTCATCCCAACAGCCGTTTCACAGCTCCTGCAAAGAATTGCCCCTGCATCAGCAAAGAGTTTGAGAACCCCGACGGTGTTCCGATTTCAGCATTTGTATTCGGCGGCAGAAGAGCTGCTCTCACTCCTCTTGTATATCAGTCAAGAGATTGGAACCACGGTGTATTTGTTGGTTCAATCATGGCTTCTGAAACAACAGCAGCAGCAACAGGCGCAGTTGGCGTAGTTCGCCGTGATCCTATGGCAATGCTTCCTTTCTGCGGATATGACATGGGCGATTACTGGCAGCACTGGATTGACATCGGTGAAACACTTGATGCAGACAAGGCTCCCAAAATCTTCAATGTTAACTGGTTCCGTAAGGACGAAGACGGCAACTTCATGTGGCCTGGTTTCGGCGACAACCTCCGTGTTCTTGAATGGATAATCAAACGCTGCGAGGGCGAGGTTGAGGCTGACGAAACAGCTATCGGCTATCTTCCCAAGGCAGAGGATATTAACCTTGAGGGTCTTGAGGGTGAAGTTACACTTGATTCACTCAAGAGCATCCTTGATGTTGATAAAGAGCTTTGGAAGAAAGAAACAGCAGGCATCGAAGAGTTCTATGGCAAGTTTGGTAAGACACTTCCCGCAGAGCTCAAGAAAGAGCTTGACACACTTAAAGCTAACCTTGACTAATTAAATATTAAATAAAAAATCGGGACTGTTTTGTGCAGTTCCGATTTTTTGTTGACTTTGTGCCCTTTAAATGATAAAATTATATTGGACTTTTATGGAGGTGAATTATGCCTGTTTATGTTATAGCGGGGCTTCCCGTTGAGTATGATTGCAAATATCCTCTTTTAAAAAACAGAAGTAAAAAATATCTTGCACCAGATGATGTAAAACCGCTTTTTAAAATCCACCTTGACGAAAATTTCTATGCTGAAAAAAGAAAAATTTCCCCCACAATCAGTGATGAAATTCAGGAATATATGAATACGGGTGCAATATTTTATAAAGAGTTGCTCTCTTATGGCGGTGTAATGCTTCACGCTTCAGCTGTTGCAGTTGACGGATACGCTTATCTTTTCTCTGCTCCGTGCGGAACAGGCAAATCCACACATACAAAAATGTGGCAGAAGCTTTTTGGAAAAGACAGGGCGGTTATCATAAATGACGATAAGCCTGCCATAAGAAAAGTTGACGGAGTTTATTATGCTTTCGGTACGCCTTTCAGCGGTAAGCACGATATAAGTGAAAATGCGGGCTATATCATAAAAGGCATTGGCTTTCTTCGAAGAAGCAGCGAAAACAGTATCCATAAGCTTTCACCAGATGTTGCAATGGTTCCGTTTTTTAACCAGACCATAAGACCTAAGGAAGAAGAAAAAATGGATTTACTTTGCAAAAATGCAGATGATATTTTAAAAAGCATCAGCTTTTATGCCCTTGATTGCAGGGCAGATACAGATGCCGCACAGACGGCTTATAATATGATGAAAGGCGGCGAAAATGATGAAAATTAAAAAAGAGTTTAAATTAAGAACAGTTGGCGGAATGAACATTGTTGTTTCAACCGCAGGGATGAATTTTCAGGGGATTATAACCGTAAACAACACTGGCGAATTTATCTGGAAAATGCTGGAGCAGGGCGCAGAAGAAAGTGAAATTATCACCGCCCTTGCAAAGGAATGTAATGTTTCAGAGGAAGATATTTCACAGGATGTTAAGGAGTTTATCTCATCTCTTGAGGGAGCGGGTATCCTTGAATAAAGAAATTAACCTTTCTCAATTGGAAGACGTTATTGTTGAGGTGCTGGAGCACGATTCACAGGTTACATTGACCGCTTCGGGGAATAGTATGGAACCGTTTATTTCTGACGGCAAAGATAGTGTTGTTTTAAAAAGACCCGATAAGGAGCCGAAAAAAGGCGACATTATTTTTTATAAAAGAAGTAACGGCAAGCTGGTACTTCACAGGGTAGTCGGTGAGGATGAAAACGGCTATATCCTTTGCGGAGATAACCAGTGGATTAAGGAACACGGCATCAAAAAAAGTCAGATTATAGCAGTGCTGGATTCCATAGAGAAAAACGGCAGAGTGATAAAATCTGACGGATTATATTTTAAACTATTTAAAGTATTTCTGCCACTTATAAAATGGGTGCGCAGAATTAAAAATTCTATCAGTATAAGATTAAAGGGAGAACACAAAAAATGATAAGCACAGTTAATGTAGGTCTGCAGTATGGCGGAAGAGAGCTTTTTAAAAATGTTGATATGACCTTTTCAAAGGGCAATTGCTACGGACTTATTGGCGCAAACGGCGCAGGCAAATCAACATTTCTTAAAATTCTTTCAGGCGAAATTGAGCCCAATAAGGGCGAGGTAATCTATACCCCTGGTGAAAGAATTTCTGTTTTGAAGCAGAACCACTTTGAATTTAACGAATATTCAGTTATCCGCACCGTTCTTATGGGCAACCCCGACCTTTGCAAAATTATGGACGAGCGTGATGATTTATACTCAAAAATGGAGCTTACAGAAGAAGAGGGCATCCGTGTTTGCGAAATTGAGGATGAATTTGCAGAAATGGGTGGCTACAGCGCAGAGAGCGACGCTGAAATCCTCCTTAACGGACTTGGCGTAACAAACGAATTCCACTATCTTCTTATGAGCGAGCTTACAGACGCAATGAAGGTTAAGGTGCTTCTTGCACAGGCACTTTTCGGCAATCCTCAGATTCTTCTGATGGACGAGCCTACCAACCATCTTGATGTTGACGCTATTGACTGGCTTGAGGAGTTCCTTATTGAGCTTGACTCAACTGTTATCGTTGTATCTCATGACAGACATTTCTTAAACAAAGTCTGCACACATATTGTTGATATCGACTTCGGCAAAATTGCAATGTATGTTGGTAACTATGACTTCTGGTATGAATACACACAGATGGCACAGCGTCAGCTTCGTGAGCAGAATAAAAAGGCAGAGGCAAAGAAGAAAGAATTGCAGGAATTTATTGCACGATTCAGCGCAAACGCTTCAAAATCAAAGCAGGCAACCAGCCGTAAAAAGCTCCTTGACAGCCTTGTTATTGAGGATATGCCTGTTTCTTCAAGAAGATTCCCGTTTGTTGATTTCAAGCCCGACAGAGAGGTTGGCAATGACTTGCTCACTGTCAGCGGAATTTCAAAAACAATCGGTGAAAGAAAAGTTCTTGACAATGTTTCTTTCACAATTAAACCAAGAGAAAAGGTTGCATTTGTTGGCACAGACAGCCTTGCAAAAACAACTCTTTTCAAAATAATCACAGGCGAAATCGAGCCTGACGAGGGCGAGTTCAAATGGGGCGTTACAACCTCACAGTCATATTTCCCCAGCGATAATTCAGAATTTTTTGACGGCTGCGAGGATTCACTTATTGACTGGGTAAGAAGATATTCAAACCTTGTTTTTGAGTCTGATGTTCGTGGCTGGCTTGGCAGAATGATGTTCTCTGGCGAAGAGGCAACCAAAAAAGCAAAGGTGCTTTCTGGTGGTGAAAAGGTTCGTTGTATGCTTTGCAAAATGATGCTTTCAGGTGCAAACGTTCTTATTTTTGATGAGCCTACCAACCATCTTGACCTTGAGTCTATCGCTTCACTTAATAACGGAATTATTAAATTCCCCGAAACAGTTCTCTTTACTTCACATGACCACCAGTTTGTTCAGACAATTGCAAACAGAATAATTGATGTAACAACAGGCAGTTTTTATGATAAAGAGATAACATATGACGAATATCTTGAAGAAATGAAAGAAAAGCAGGCTAATGGAGGTTATTGATATGCTTAAAGGTATCCTTGCTTTTGCTCAGGCATTTTTGTTTTTAGTATCATCATTTTCAGTTCTTGATTCAAGCTTTAAATATAAGGTAGATATGAAAGCTGCTGATTTAACATCAGAAACAGATATTACTTTTGACAGCATTTCGGCAGATGATGTTGAAGTTTCAGAGGAAGAAAAACAGCTTTGCCGTCAGTGGTATGAAGAGAATGTTCTCACTACAAGCGGTGTGCCTGCATATGATTTCACTGTTGGCGGCAAAAAGCTTTCCAAAAATCTCTCTGATTGGGAGATTACCCTTGGGGAAGAGAGCGAAGTCGGCGCAGTTTATAAGGGCGGCAAAACAACAATTGTTAATTTAAAGCATAAAAAGAGCGGCATCACCGCCACTGTAGAAGCTACAATTTATGAAGATTTCGCCACTTGCGAATGGACGGTTTTCATAAAGAATGAGGACAGCAAAAAATCCCCCGTTATCAAGAATTTTAATGGCGGAGATTTCACCCTTAAAACTGGTAAAACAGACCTTTATTTCAGCAGAGGTTCAAGACCTGCCAACAACGATTTTGAGCTTCTTAAAACAGATGTAAACGCTATCCCTATGCGCTTCAATGCCAACGGAGGAAGATCAGGCTCTTTCCTGCCATTCTTTAACCTTGACGGTGATGACTTCGGCACAATTCTCAGCGTAGGCTGGACAGGTCAGTGGCTGACCACCCTCAAGCAGACTAAAAACGGCGTTAAAATAAACGCAAAGCAAGAGAATTTTAAGGCATACCTTGACCCAAACGAAGAGGTGCGCTCACCTTTGGTTTGCCTTACATTCTATAAGGGCGGCAACCCACTTAAAGGTTTCAACACTTTAAGAAAATGGGAAACTGACTGCGTAACAACAGAAAGTGCAGATGCACTTAACGGCTATGTTATTGCCAACGAATTTTCAACCCTCAACACCGAACAGCTTATTGCAGAGATTGAAAAAATCAACCCGAAAGTTCTTGAAGATGTGGACTATTTCTGGATGGATGCAGGCTGGTATAAGTATGACGAAAGCTGGGCAGACGGAGTTGGAAACTGGATTCCCGACGCAAACAGATTCCCCAACGGACTTAAACCTGTTGGCGATAAAATAAACTCAATTGGCAAACGCTTCCTTTTGTGGTATGAACCCGAAAGAGTTCGTGAAGACACATTCCTTTATAACGAAGCAATGAAGCACGACACCTGGATTGTTAAGGATGGCGGCAATCTGCTTTGGAATTTAGGCGATGATGATGCCTGCGAATATCTGAGCAAATACATAAGCAAATCCCTTGTTGATAACGGTGTTACAATTTACCGTCAGGATTTCAACTTCACACCCTCAACCTATTGGGAAAAAGCAGATAAAAATTTCTATAACAAACGAAAAGGCATCTGTGAAAACCACTATGTAACAAACCTTTATAAATATCTTGATTGCCTTATTGATTCTGTTGACGGTCTGATGATAGATAACTGCGCTTCTGGCGGCAAAAGAATAGATATTGAAATGACAAGACGCAGTGTTCCACTGTGGCGAAGCGACTATAACTGCGGCAATGCAGACGGCAGTGTTAAGCCAGATGTACTTGAAGCAACACAGGCAATGACAAGCGGACTTTCCTGCTGGATTCCCTACAGCGGCACAAACAGATATTTCCATTCAGAATATGCTGCACGCTCTGCAATTCTTACCAATCAGTCGGTTTATGAGCCGTCTGTTGAGGAGTTTGCAAAGTATGATGATGTGAGCCGTTATATGACAGATAAGTACTATCCTCTTGCCCTTGGCGGAATGGATATGTCAAAATTTGTTGCAATGCAGTTTGGCTCAGGCGATGAGGGTGCGGCTGTGATTTATAAAAGAGAGAATGTTGAGAGCAATACATTCACCATAAAGCTTAACGGACTTTATGAAGACAAAACTTATGAAGTTTATGACATTGATGCTCCCGAAAAGATTTATACTCTCACAGGTGCAGAGCTTATGAGCGATGGCATTGCCCTTTCAATCACAGAAACACCAAAAGCAGTTGTTGCAAAATATAAGGTGAAATAAATGAAAAGTTATGTTGCCTTTTTAAGAGGCATAAACATCAGCGGCAAAAATAAAGTTCCTATGGCGGAGCTGAAAACCTGCTTTGAAAAACTGGGATTTTCAAGTGTTTCAACTTACCTTAACAGTGGCAATGTTTCGTTTGATTCAGATGTTGACGATGTTAAAAAAATCAGAGCCAATATTGAGAAAATTATTTCTGATTCTTTCGGCTTCACTGTGCCAGTTTTTGTGGCAGAAAAAGAAAGTGTTGCAGAGCTTTTATGTAACGCTCCCGCTTGGTGGGGCAGTGGAGATAAATCGCTTTATGATAATCTTATTTTTATTCTGACAGATGAAACTCCAAAAGAAATATGCGATTCAATCGGTCCCACATCCGCCGACCTTGAAAAAACAGAGATTGTCGGCAACGCAATATTCTGGACTTTTGATAGGGCAGCGTATCAGAAATGTGCATGGTGGAAGCGGACAGCACAGGCAGGCATTGCAGAAAAGCTGACCATAAGAACGGCAAATACAATTAAAAAAATCTGCAAATAAAAAGAATTTAGCGCAGAACGAAAAGAAAAATTATAAGGGTATGAATTTATTAAAGTTCATATCCTTTTTCTTTTCTAAGAATTTTTTCGTCCTCGCAGTATCTATATACAGCGTCAGACGAGAAAAATCCTTTCTGCATCTAAATTCGACAGTCCTTTTTTGATAAATAATAGCATAACTAATTTTTTATTGACATTGTTGAACATTTGTTCTATAATTATAATAGGTAAGTATGTAAAAGGCTCCTTTGGTACATCAAGGAGATGGACATTTGAGTAAAATCAAAGCTGTTACAAACGATAACAAACTGATAATTACTGCACGCCCGTCAATCACCTCCGGCAGCAAAAATGTTGATGAGCTTCTGGTGGTGTTTGATAAATCGTGGGAATTTGACTCAGCGATGTATTTTGTCAATTTTTATCTTGATGATGATTCTGACGGAATTGTGAGAAGACTTGATGTTATTGGAAACACGGGCAGCTGCAAATTGCCCGATTACATCACAAAAGATGCTGGATTTTTTCACTTTGGCGTGTTCACAAAGGCGGATGACGATATTGTCAAAACATCTGATGTGGTGGCATACGAGGTCAAAAAAGGCATATGTGTTGAGCCAGACGGAGATGCAAACGAGCACACAAATATCTCTGAATTAAAAAGGTGGTTTATTGACCTGCTCAATGCCAATGTTCACCCTGTTTCGTTTTATTATAAAATGAGGCTTGGGGATATTGACGCAACATTCACCACATATATGTCAGAGCTTTACGGTGAAATTTCAAATCTTAACGGCTTCAGCGACGGTCTTTATGCTCTTATTAAAGAATATGTCAACCCCAATTTGCAAAAGGATTCTGATACGGCAATGGTTTTCCTTTCGTGCATTGTTGCGCTTGAGGATTATTTCAAATTGATTTATTCAAGAATTGATTATGACAGCGATAATTCAGACCTTGTTGATTTGCTGAATTTCAAAAGTGAAATCAGAGAAATTGTCAAAAATTATCAGGGCGAAAGCTTTAACGAAAACAGCAGTGATACGGACTGCCTTAATGAGGTTAGAGAAATCGTAACCCGTTCACAGGCTCTTGAAAAAGAAAACAAAGCCTTTATTGACGGGCTAATAAATATTTATTTACAGGAGGATGCTAATGCCTAACGAAATATACGAAAATATTATTGAAAATCAGAATAACTTTATCACTGCCCGCACAGCAGAGATAAACGAGCTTAAAGATAACACCGCAACAGCATTGGCATCACTTTCTGCCCTTGCAAACCGTGTTTACGGCTACACCCACACGGCGGTGGTTACAGACAGCCTTGACGCTGTTTATTCAGCAATTATTGCAGAAAACAACGAGCTTGCGGAGCTTTCTGCTGTTGGCTTCACTGCAATGCTCCACGCAGGTGATACAATCACTATGCAGGGTAACAGGGTGTTTATCAACGGCACTGAGGCGCAGACAGACTATGCCTTTTCGGGCGAAAACTCAGCGGGTGGCACAGAATTTGTCAATGTGTGGTATTTTGAAAAGAACAACAGCCTTGTGCTTTCAGATGAAATATCTTTCAATATTTCTGAAATAAAGATTTTTGAAAAAAGCGCACATATCGTGTTAAATAACAGTTACACCGATTTTGTTCATAAGGCTGAAGCATCAGGGTTCACCCCTGCAAATCCAATTTGCTGCCGTGAGCTTACAGAGAACGGCATTGCTGAACGCTCATTGGTGAATGCAACAGGTAACCTTGTTGCATATCACTCAGATATGACTACAATGAGCCGTAATTTTTCAGGTCTTGCAAAAAATACAAATCTTAAATTGGTAGATTTGCCGGAATTGCTTACTATTGGAGAAATGACAGATAATAGTGATGTTGTTAGCACATTTGCGGGGTGCAGCAACCCTAATCTGATTTTCAATTTCCCGAAATTAAAAAATATATCTGGTGGATTTATATTTGGTAGCGATAATGCTATAAACGAACGTGCTATATTCAGAAATGTAAGAAGGGTGGAACTTCCAGAAAGCGTTGTGGCAATTAAGAACGTCCTCTGCTATAATAATGAGATTATTGTCTTAAATTGCAGGAATGCAGAATCAATCAGCGACAACTGGTGCACCAAAGCTCCCACCGGTGCACTTGTAATGTGTGCAGACTGGGGCGCATCAATCAACCTCGCTACCGCTGCCGCCAACTGGAGCAAGGCAGATTTCATTGATTTATTTCAGAATAAGCTCCGTGATATGGGCGAAGATGTGCGTGAAATAAAAATCCCGTCAGCTATTTTTGACAGCTTGACGGATGAAGAATTTGAACTGGTTGAAAACAAAGGCTGGACTATCGGCTGTTAAGGAGGGCAAATTATGAATTATACAGTAAACGGCAAAAACTACACCGCAGATGACGGATATGTTTTTTGCCATAAAATAAGCGGAGCTTGTTTTAAAAAGCTCCGACTTGCAAAAAATGACAGAATTGAAAACTATGATGTTATCCCCGAACCTGTACCGCAGGAGGAAGAAGCAACAGAAGAATAAGCATAAATAAAAATAGCGGAGCTGTGTTGTGGCACAAGCTCCGCTGTATGTTTAATTATTTAAGAATTTTGTCGCCGTCAAATGCAATAAGACCGAATCCGCTGCCTGCTTTGTTGCCTGCACGAAGCCACTCTGCATAGCATTTCTGAAGTGTTGTCTTTGTGGGAAGCTTATCAAGGGGCAAGTCTGATTCATAGCCGAAAATACGCCAGCCATCGTGGAAATCTTTTTTCTCATCCCAGCTGATGATTTCAAAGTCATCCATAAATCTGCGGATGTTCAGCTTTTCGGGAAGGAACTCTTTGTGCTTTGGATAAAGAAGCCATGAACCGCAGCCAAAAATAACAATACCGTCGTCAAAGAATTTTGAAACGCTCTTGTATGCTTCCTTGTATGATGCAAGGCGAACCTCATCTGTAAGGGGAACACCTGATGACGGAATGTGGAATCCGATGTATTTATCACCTTTCTTGATAACCTTGCCGCATTTCATAGTGTAAGGTGTGTCTGATGTGTATGTTGCAACTTCATACTGGAATCTGCCGTAAGCAACTCTTGCCATGCGGAAAAATCCGTCATACCAGCCTGCAACGAATGTTCCTGGAACTTTTTCACATTCCATACATTCAAGAAGCTTATATTTAAGGTCGCCCATTGTTTCGTAATATACCTTTTCATCAATACCGTAAAGGGTGTACTGATTTTTAAGCTCCTCTGTAAGGCTAAGTAAAAATACAAAGTGAAGTGTGTATTCGCTGTATCCCATAACCTTTGCAAGGGCAGTGAGCCTTAAAAGAAGCTTGTCCTCAATTCTTAAATGACGGTCGTAATATTTTTTTCTTGTTGCTTCAAAGCTTCTTGCAAAGCGTTTGTTGCTGTCAAGCTTTTCAAGTACCTCTGTAAAAAGCTCTTTAGCTTCAGCAGGGTAGTCATAATAATTCATAAAATCCTGTATAAATTTTGTGTTATACATTTTAAATTCCTCCAAAAATTCAAGAAAGTTATTCCTTTGATATAATTATACAATAAATTTGTCATAATTCAATATAATTTGCAAAAATAACACCTTAAAGTTAAAAACCATATACAAAAACAAAAATTCGTGATATAATCAACCTACAGGCAGATTTTTCTGCGGAAAGGGAGAGATAATATGTCAAAACCTAAATTAGGGTTAAGAGTATGGTTTAATCTGATTCTGTTTGGCTTTATGGGTCAGGTTGCGTGGAATGTTGAAAATATGTATTTCAACACATTCCTTTGCAATTTTATTTATGGCAATGCCACACCCGATGCCGTTAAAAGCTCCATGAGCGTTGTTGACGCCGTTGCATGGATGGTAGCCCTCAGCGCAGTTGTGGCGGTTATCACAACATTCATCATGGGCAACCTCAGCGATAAAATAAATAACAGAAAGATTTTCATTTCTGTCGGCTATATCCTTTGGGGTATTGTAACAGGCTGTTTTGGCTTCATTTCGCTGGATAACACCGCAAAATTAGGTCATTTTTCATCAGCCGCAGGCATTCTCACCGCAACAGTGTGGATTGTTATCGGCATGGATTGCCTTATGACATTTATGGGCTCAACCAGCAACGATTCAGCCTTTAATGCGTGGGTAACAGATGTTACAGATACAGAAAACAGAACAACCACCGAAACAGTTCTTTCAATTATGCCTATTGCGGCTCTCGGTGCAGTTACAGCATCAGGTGCGGCGGTTACAAAATTAGGCTATCCCGTTTTCTTCTTCGGTCTTGGCGGATTCGTTACCCTCTGCGGCATCCTCGGACTTTTCACCATGAAAGATTCAAGAAGCGGTGAGGTTAATAAAAGCTCTCACTATTGGGCAGACCTTTTCTACGGTATGCGTCCCTCTGTTATTAAAGAGAATTCACGCCTTTACCTTGCACTTTTAACCTTGTGCATTTATAACACCGCTTTTCAGGTTTTCTTCCCCTATCTTATAGTTTATCTTCAGCACAGCGAGCTTGATTTCCTCAATAAGCTCCCCACTCTTTTCAGCGGTTCATCACTTATTATAACAGTTGTATCTCTTGTTGTTACCGTTGCAGTGCTTCTTTTCTTCATTCTCAGAGTTAATAAAATCGGCAAAGGCATCTGCCTTGTTATCTGCGGATTGCTCTACGGTTTAGGTCTTATTGCCGTTTCATTTGCACGCACACCGCTTACATTCCTTGTTTCCTGCTGTCCTTTCCTTGTTGGCTATGCAATGCTCGGCATCATCGTTGGCGCAGTTATCCGTGATTTCACACCCGAAGATAAAACAGGACTTTTCCAAGGTGTCAGAATGGTGTTTATGGTGCTTATCCCCATGGTTGCAGGTCCTCGCCTTGCATCAATTGCGGCTAAAAATTCAAGCATCACATATATTAACGATTTAGGCGCAGAGAATATTCTGCCCTCGTCATTGATGTTCCTTATTGCAGGCATCCTTGCTCTTACAATGTTTGCGGCTGTTATTCCGCTTCTTAAAAAGGGCATTGACCCAAGAAAAGTTAAGAACGATTGACAAATCTTAATTTTGCGGTATAATTCTAATATGATATTTAAGGAGGATTTCCTGTGAAAAAGTTTTTATCAGTTTTGTTAAGTCTTGTGCTTGTGTTTTCAATTATTACCCCTGCCATTTTTGCAGAGGATAAAGACACAGCACTTATGACAGCCAACTCTGTTGAAGAGGCTGTTAAACTCAGTGGCGACCAGTACCCAATAGTTTTTGTTACAGGTATCGGTCAGACATTCTCATATTATATTGATGATGCCAGCGAAGATGTTATGTACCTTAACGGCAAGGCATATAACTACAGCACAATGGCAAACCTCTTTATGCTTGATACTGAAATTACTACAATTATTTCAGATATTTTTGAAGACATCGGCTCTGGCGACGCCAGTGCGGCAGATGTTATCAGAGCATTGAAGCAGGTTAAGAATAATAAAATTCTTCAGAACAGCTTCGGCACAGTTGCAGGCGGTGCAAACTTCGTTAAGGTTCTGGGTCAGATTATTTCATCTATTTCAACAGGTATTTACACTGTTAATTACAATGACCTCTGCACACTTGCAAAGGGACTTCTTCACGATAATATTATTGATGAAAACGGCAAGCTTCCCGAATATATTGTTTCTTCTGTTCATGAATGCCCCATAAGCGAGTTTGATGTTAAGCCAGACGGCACAGAGGCAAACGCATTTGGTAAGGGCAGATTTTACAGAGATATTCCCTGCCGTGAAATTCTTGAAGAAATCGGCGAGGATAAGGTTTTCTGCTATAACTACGCATCATTCGGCAGCCTTACAAATATTGCCGCAGGTCTTGACCACCTTATCAATGATGTTATTCTTGGCAAAGACGGATATTTCCCCGATGCTGAAAAGGTTGTTCTTATCCCCATGAGTATGGGTGCGGCAATGGTAAGTCAGTATCTTTATAACTGCGAGCAGGCAGGCAAAGACCCCCATGTTGCAAGAGTAGTCAGCATTGTTGGATGCTGGAACGGCAGTGATATTATGGCTGACCTTATTGAAAAGAAATATGTTGAAAATTCAGTAGAGCTTTTCTATACAAAGTGGCCCGTTATTGTTGGCAATGATCAGACTGTCGGCACTGTCCTCAACACATTATGGCGACTTTTCAGCCACGATGCACTTTCAAAGCTTATTACCGATGTTTTAAGTGCAATCTGTGATGAGCTTATATTAAAATCCCCGTCAATGCTTGCTCTTATTCCAAGCGACAGATATGACGCTATCAGAGATAAATATCTCACAAGACCTGGCTATGAAAGCGTTCTCAAAGAGCTTGACACATACCATAAGGTGCAGTTAGGGCTTAAAGACAGAATGGCAAAGCTCAATAAAGAATACGGCATTGAGTTCTATTTCATCAGCGGTTACGGTCTTAACCTCGGCGGCGGATTTGAAAAGTACGACACCACAAAAGATAACTATTCATTCTTCGGCTTCCTCTATTCATCAAATAAGGTTAATTCAGATGAAATCATCCCCATTCAGTCAACAGCTCCAGGCACAACCTGCGTTCCTGTTGGTCAGACATTCTCTGACGAATATATGAAGACCGCTGAAAGCAACGGCACCGCAAAATATATCGACCCGTTCAGTCAGTCAATCGACCTTTCAACCTGTTATTATCCCGACCACGCATGGGTGTTCTATCAGCAGATTCACCAGCTTGATAATAACAACACCGCTTTAAGGCTTGCATTTAAGATTGCAAACGGCGAAATCTCAGATGTAAATCAGTGCAAGGATACTTATCCCCGGTTTAACGATTCAAGAGATTTAAGAGGAATAAACGGCGACCTCCAGTGGGTTAAGGCAGCTATCCTTGATGTTAAGGACACTAACCCTGTCGCTGCATCAATTGCAGACGAAGCACAGGGCTATTATGACAAGGGCATGGCAATTGTAAACAGCACCATCAACCACAGAGATGATGAAGAAGCCTTTGCAAAAGAGTTAAAGGATTTCCGTGCAGACGCTTCAAGAGTGCTCAGCGGTCAGGCTCCAAAGGAAGAGAAAGAGCCTACTTTCTGGGAGGCAAACGGCGATAACATTCTCTCAACATTCAGTAAGTTTATGTATAAGGCATTCAGCGGATACGGACTTCCCGATATTGTGAATTTATTTGTAAAGTCTTTCTTAAAGATTGCCGAAACAGTTCTTACACTTATTGCCGCATAAATTAAATAAAAATTTCCCGCCGAAAGGATTGCTCATCGGCGGGATTTTTGATATAAATGCAAAATATAAATTTATTTATTTTTCTTTTCAAATCTGAAGAAATAATCTCCGCCTGCCACATCATCTGGGATATGCGGGTCTTTATGGTGCGGATTAAAAAATTCAACAGCAGAAAAGCCCAATCTGTTTATATAAAAATGAATATTACGCTTTTCAAAATATGGTGTGCAGGTTTCCCAAATTTCTGTGTCAGGGTAGAGTTGTTCGATTGCTTTCCACATTTTCCGCCCGATACCATTGCTTTGTATTCCGTGCTTCACATATAAAAAATCAAGGTGGTTATGGTGAGTTTTGCTGTTGATTATAACAATTGCACCGCCAACCATTTTGCCGTCAACCACCGCTTTGTATGAAACGGCACCGTCTTTTGAAAGGGAATCCTCAATATCTTTATCGGGCAGAACTTCTTCAAACTCTTCCTGCGGTAAATTCTGCTCTGCACCCATCTGAAAAGCTTCTTTCATATCCGATTTGAATTGTGTCAAATCGGATTCATCTAAAGGTAAAAGTTTAAAATCCATAATACATCTTAACCTCTCATAAGCACCTTTTTAAGATACTGACCTGTGTAAGAGCCGTCAACCTGTGCCACCTCTTCGGGTGTTCCGCAGGCAATAATTTCGCCGCCCTTGTCGCCGCCGTCGGGGCCTAAATCAATAATGTGGTCGGCTGTTTTAATAACATCAAGGTTATGCTCAATTACAAGCACTGTGTTGCCAGAGTCAACAATCCTCTGCAAAACAGTTATGAGCCTGTGAACATCCGCTGTGTGAAGTCCTGTTGTTGGCTCGTCAAGCAGATAAATTGTTTTGCCTGTGCTGTGCCTTGCAAGCTCCGTTGCCAGCTTCACCCTCTGCGCTTCACCGCCAGAAAGGGTTGTGGCAGGCTGACCAACCTTAACATAACCAAGACCAACATCACAAAGAGTTTTCAGCTTTTTCTGAATCTTCGGCACTGCGGAGAAAAACTCTGCCGCCTCTTCAATTGTCATTTCAAGCACATCAAAAATCGTCTTGCCCTTGTATTTAACTTCGAGGGTTTCTCTGTTATATCTTGTGCCGCCGCAAACCTCGCAGGGAACATAAATATCGGGCAAGAAGTGCATTTTGATTTTAACAATGCCATCACCCTGACAGTCCTCGCATCTGCCACCCTTAACATTGAATGAGAAGCGGTTTGCCTTGTAGCCTTTGATTTTCGCATCCTTTGTTTCTGCAAAAAGCTCCCTTATATCGGTGAAAACACCTGTGTATGTGGCTGGGTTAGAGCGTGGACTTCTGCCGATAGGGGACTGGTCAATGTCAATAATTTTATCAAGATTTTCAATTCCCTCAAAGTGGTCGTGCTTTCCGGGGAATTTTTTTGCTTTGTTAAGGTCTGTTGCTAACTTCTTATAAATAATTTCGTTCACAAGTGAAGACTTGCCCGAACCCGAAACACCTGTTACGCACACAAATTCACCTAAAGGAATGGTAACATCAATATTTTTAAGGTTGTTCTGCTCTGCACCAAATACCTTTAAGAATTTGCCGTTGCCCGTTCTTCTCTCTTCGGGAACAGGGATTTTCTTTCTTCCGCTGAGGTACTGACCTGTGATTGACTCCTCACAATTCATAATATCCTCAACGCTTCCGCAGCATACAACGTTACCGCCGTGAATGCCTGCTCCCGGGCCAATATCCACAATATAATCTGCCGCAAACATTGTGTCCTCATCATGCTCAACCACAATCAGAGTGTTGCCTATATCTCTCAAATGGCGAAGCGTGCCAAGGAGCTTTTCGTTATCTTTCTGATGAAGTCCGATGCTGGGCTCATCAAGCACATAAAGCACACCCATAAGTGAAGAACCAATCTGCGTTGCAAGCCTTATTCGCTGACTTTCACCGCCAGAAAGTGTGCCTGCGGAGCGTGAAAGTGTAAGATATTCAAGACCAACGCTTGTAAGGAAAGAAAGCCTTTCTCTTATCTCTTTAATAATTGCCTTTGCAATCATTTCGTCCCTTTGTGAAAGGGTAAGATTATCAAAAAATTCAAGAGTTGCGGTCATGGATTTCTGACATACCTCGTCAATGTTAAGACCGCCCACTGTAACACCAAGGGACTCTTTTTTGAGCCTTGCACCGTTACATTCGGGGCACTGAACAGATGTCATATACTGCTCAATATCCGCCCTCGACCACTCGCTTGTGGTTTCTGTATATCTGCGCTGGAGGTTGTTTATAATTCCCTCAAAATCTGTCATGTATGTTCCGCTGCCGTATTCACTTTTGCGAATCATCTTGAGCTTTTTGCCGTCAGTGCCATACATCAGCACCTTTTTTGTTTCTTCGGGAAGCTCATCATAGGGGGTGTCCATGCTGCCGCCATAAGCATTAAGCACACCCTCAAAATACATCTGCGCAATTGTGCCGCCATCTGCCTTTGACCAGCCTGATGCTTTAATTGCACCCTCTGTCAGTGAAAGGCTGCCGTCTGGCACAACAAGGTCGGGTGAGGGTCTGCTGAATACACCAAGACCTGCGCACCTCTGGCACGCACCAAAAGGATTGTTGAAAGAGAACATTCTTGGAGCTAACTCCTCAACGCTCACACCGTGCTCAGGGCAGGCATAATTCTGTGAAAACATCATCTCTTCGCCGTCTGTAACATCTATAAGTACAATGCCCTCAGACATTTTTGCGGCTGTTTCAACAGAATCTGAAAGTCGGCTTTTAATATCAGCCTTAATAACAAGTCGGTCAACAATGATTTCAATGTTGTGCTTCTTGTTTTTATCCATTTTAATATTTTCAGAAAGGTCATAGATTATGCCGTCAACACGCACACGAACAAATCCGCTTTTTCTTGCATTGTCAAGCTCTTTAACATATTCGCCTTTTCTGCCCCTTACAATTGGAGCAAGCACCTGAATTTTTGACCTTTCGGGAAGCTCCATAATTTTATCAACAATTGTGTCAACACTCTGTTTGCTGATTTCTCTTCCGCAAACAGGGCAGTGGGGGATGCCCACCCTTGCAAAAAGCAGACGCAGATAGTCATAAATTTCTGTAACTGTGCCGACTGTTGAGCGTGGATTTTTTGATGTGGTTTTCTGGTCAATTGAAATAGCAGGGGAAAGACCCTCAATGTAATCCACCGCAGGCTTTTCCATCTGACCTAAAAACTGACGGGCATATGATGAAAGGGATTCAATATATCTTCTCTGACCCTCTGCATAAATTGTGTCAAAGGCAAGGGACGATTTGCCCGAGCCAGAAAGACCTGTGAAAACAACCAGCTTATCTCTGGGGATTCTCACATCAACATTTTTTAAGTTGTGCTCTCTTGCACCTTTAATAAAAAGATCTTTAACCTGCATTTACTTACCTTCTTTAAGCTTTTCGATTTTATCACGCAAATACGCTGCGTGTTCAAATTCAAGAATTTTTGCCGCCGCTTTCATTTCAACGGTCAATTGTTTAATCATTTCTTCTCTCTGCGCCCTTGTCATGCGGCGTGAGGATTTGTCTTTTTCGTGGCTTGAAATTTCAAGAATATCTCTGACATCCTTTTTGATAGTCTGCGGTGTGATGCCGTTGGCTTCGTTGTATTTCTGCTGTTTCTCTCTTCTTCGTGCCGTTTCTCTGATAGCCTTTTCCATAGACGGTGTTACGCTGTCTGCATACATAATAACCTGACCGCCTGCGTTTCGTGCGGCTCGTCCTGCCGTCTGAATAAGTGATGTTTCACTGCGCAGGAATCCCTCTTTGTCTGCGTCAAGAATAGCAACCAGCGAAACCTCTGGAATATCAAGACCCTCACGCAAAAGGTTGATGCCAACAAGCACATCAAATTCGCCCAAACGAAGCTCACGGATAAGCTTCATTCGCTCAATTGTGTCAACATCATAGTGCATATATCGCACCTTAATGTCAAGATTGTCAAGGTAATCTGTCAAATCCTCTGCCATCTTTTTGGTGAGCGTTGTTATAAGCACTCGCTCGCCCTTTTCTGTTCGCATATTTATTTCAGAAACAATATCGTCAATCTGACCCTCTGTTGGCTTAACGATAATTTCGGGGTCAAGAAGTCCCGTAGGTCTGATAAGCTGTTCCGCTATCTGAACGCTTGTTTCTTTTTCAAATTCACCCGGAGTTGCACTTACAAAAATTTTCTGCCCGATTTTGTTGTAAAATTCTTCAAATCTCAACGGTCTGTTGTCATAAGCCGAGGGCAGACGGAATCCGAAATTTATAAGGCTTTCTTTTCGTGAGCGGTCGCCGCCATACATTCCTCTGACCTGCGGAAGCGTAACATGAGATTCATCAACAAAAAGAAGAAAATCATCGGGAAAATAATCAAGCAGTGTAAATGGAGGGTCGCCCGCTTTTCTTCCGGACATAATTGCCGAATAATTTTCAATGCCCTTGCAAAAGCCTGTTTCACGGAGCATTTCAATATCGTATTCAGTTCTCTGCTTTATTCGCTGTGCCTCAATGAGCTTGCCCTCGCTCTGAAAACGCTCAACCTGCTCCAACATTTCAGCGTAAATTGTTTTAATTGAAGCCTCCATTTTTTCTGGTGATACAACATAATGTGAAGCAGGGTAAATTGCAACATGAGAAAGCACATTTTTAACCTGACCTGTGAGGGCATTTATTTCACTTATTCTGTCTATCTCGTCGCCAAAAAATTCAATTCTTATGGCGTTCTCATTTGAATAAACAGGGTAAACCTCAACCACATCGCCACGGACTCTGAATTTATTTCTTGTGAAGCCTATGTCATTTCTTTCATACTGAATTTCAATAAGCTTCTGAATTAAATCATCACGGTTTTTCTCCATCCCTGTGCGAAGTGAAATTACCATACTGCGGTAATCAATAGGGTCGCCGAGGGAGTAAATACACGAAACACTAGCTACGATTATAACATCCCTGCGCTCTGAAAGGGCAGATGTTGCCGAGTGGCGGAGCTTGTCTATTTCGTCATTGATTGCGCTGTCTTTTTCAATGTAAGTGTCTGTTGTGGGGATGTATGCTTCGGGCTGATAATAGTCATAATACGAAACAAAATATTCAACCGCATTTTCTGGAAAAAATTCTTTAAACTCACTGCAAAGCTGAGCCGCAAGGGTCTTGTTGTGGGCAAGAATCAGCGTAGGTCTGTTGAGCTTTGCAATAATGTTTGCCATGGTGAAGGTTTTGCCCGAACCTGTAACACCAAGAAGAGTCTGCTCTTTATATCCTTTGTTTACGCCGTCTGCCAGCTTTTCAATAGCCTGTGGCTGGTCGCCCATTGGCTTAAAATCTGAAACCAGCTTGAAATGGTCCATTTCACAACCCCCTTGAAGAATAAATCAATTACAGGTTAGTATAACACAAATTAACAATAAAAGAAATATGATATTAAAACTTTTCGTAATTTTCGTTCGTTGACATCAGCGCTTTAATCTGTTAAAATTTTTATATAATTTATTAAGAAGGAATCACTATGGAAAATATCAGATACGCAATTTTTGACCTTGACGGAACACTCACCGATTCAATGCACATATGGGATACCTGCGGCGGCGCATATCTTATGATGAGGGGCATAACTCCCCACGCAGGCGAAACATTCCGCACAAGAGGATACCGTGAGGGCATCACATATATGATTGAGGAATACAATCTGCCAATGACATATGACGAGCTTATGGCGGAGCTTTTAAAAATCCTTGAATATTATTATTTTAACATTGCAGAAGCAAAAAGCGGCGTTAAAGAATTTCTTGAAAAAATGGAAAAGAACGGCGCAAAAATGTGCATTATCAGCGCCACAAATCAATATCTTGTTGATGCTGCTTTGAAGCGCAACGGAATTGACAAATATTTCTGCAAAGTTTATTCAACAACTGACATCGGCAAGCATAAAGATAATCCCGAAATTTTTAACATTGCAAAAGAATTTTTAGGTGCAGAAAACAGCGGTGAAGTTTTTGTTTTTGAGGATGCACTTTACTCAATAAAAACTGCAAAAAGTGCAGGCTATAAGGTTATAGGCATTGAAGATTATTCCGCAGAGCCTGACAGAGAAAAAATCAAAGAGCTTTCAGATTATTACATCACAGATTATTCTGAAATTTATAATTATCTTAATCTCGATTGACAACCATTGCATATTTCTAAAAAACAATATATAATAGGCTTGGTGATTAAAATGAATGAACCTGTAAGAATTTTAAATCTTTTTACAATTATGAACCGTGGCGGAGCGGAAACAATGGTAATGAATTATTACCGCAAAATTGATAAATCAAAGGTGCAGTTTGATTTTATGGTGCACAGGCAGGAACGAGGTGCCTATGACGATGAAATTGAAGCAATGGGCGGCAGAATTTACAGAATGTGTCCCATCTTTCCGCAGAATTTTGCAAAATATAAAAAGATGCTTAAAGTGTTTTTTGACGAGCATCCCGAATATAAAATTCTTCATTCCCATATGTCAGAGCTTGGCTGCTTCGCATTTCAGGAGGCAGAGAAGCACGGCATAAAGGTTAAAATCTGCCACGCACACAATGCCCCAGTTAAAGGCAGTATGAATTTAAAAGAAAAAGGTCAGCTGATTTTCAGAGATTATTTTAAAAAGAAAATGCTCCCCTTTACAGACCATCTTTTTATCTGCGGAGAGGAAGCAGGTAACTGGCTTTACGGTGAAGAAAACAAAGACAGATTTGTGATGATGAATAACGCTGTTGACGCAGAAAAATTCAGATTTTCTTCTGCTGTAAGAGAAGAAATGCGAAAGGAATTTGGCATTGAAAATAAACTTGTCATTTTAAATGTTGGCAGGTTTAATCCGCAAAAAAATCACACATTTATCATAGATATTTTTAAAGAAATCAAAGCTCTTCAAGAGGATTCTGTTTTGCTTCTTGTGGGCAACGGAGATTTGCAGGAAGAGATTAAAGAAAAAGTTAAAAAACTGGGACTTACTGACTCTGTGAAATTTTTAGGGCTTCGCAGTGATGTTGATAAAATCCTCCAGTGTGCAGATGTTTTTCTTTTCCCGTCTTTGTATGAGGGACTTCCTGTTACTATGGTTGAGGCGCAGTCCTCTGGCATAAAGTGCTTTATTTCAGATGTTATCCCACAGCAGTGCGTGCTCACAGATGATGTTACCGCTTTGAGCCTTTCAAAGGGTGCAAAATATTGGGCAGAGCAAATAGTTATGTTAAAAGACGGCTACGAAAGAAAAGACAGATATGACGATATGGTGAAAGCCGATTTTGATATTACATCAAATGCCAAATGGCTTTGCGATTTTTATTTAGCACAATACAACAACGCTTACGGAGAAAATTTATGAACGAATCATTTTACAAAAATCAGAATTTAAAATTTAATAAATTCCCTAAAACACAGTTTGAGGGCGCATTTTTAGGCAACGGTAGCTTCGGAGCTTCACTTTATCATGACGAAGAAAACACCTTGATTATCAAAACAGGTCATAACGAAGTTTTTGATATCAGACCAAAGCTACCTACAGAATATGAAAGCGAGCCTATGTTTATTTCATGCCGTATTCCTATCGGCTATTTTAAAATAAACACTCCCTCCGCTGCTACAGAATGTGAAGAGGAGCTTGACATTTACACAGCAGAATTTACAGGCAAAATCACAACAGAAAATGGCGGCTATAAGTGTAGCTGTATCACAGATAAAAACAGCGATTTAATTATTTTAAAAATTAAATATGCTGACGAAAAGCCACAGCTTCAGTATGTTCCGCAAAAGGCAATGTCCCCCCGTCAGGCTCATATGATTGCCATTGACGATTACAACCGCCTGAGCAAAAATTACCCTGAGCCAAAAGAAGCAGAGGATATTTTTGAAAACGAAATCAACACTCATTTTCAGCCATATTTTTCTTATGGCGGATACGCTGTGTCCTATAAAGTAACCGAAAAAGACGGCGAAATTTTTGCACTTATTTCTTGTGCAGAAAGTGAAGAGGGCAACAGTGCAGTTGCAAAGAGCGTTGCAATTATTGAAAATGCAGAGAAAGATATTGAAAAAGTTCTTGAACTTCACAAAAAGAAATGGGCAGAGTATCACGCAGAGAGTTTCCTTTCTTTGAATGATAAAAAATTCGAGCAGTTCTATCATCTTCAGATGTATAAGCTTGCCTGTGCCGCAAAGGCTGACGGTGTTCCTTTTGACACCTGCTCTGTTTGGCTTTATGAAAAAACAGCGTGGCCAGACGCTTGGTGGAACCTTAATGTTGAGCTTTCATATTCACCCCTTTATGTTTCAAATCATCTTGATATTGCCCACTCACTTACAACATCTATCAAGAAAAATTTTGAAAATCTTAAAAATAATGTTCTTGAAGAATACAGACACGATTCCCTTGCAATCGGCAGGGCAACAGATAAAAAAATCCGTGGTGTTGTTCTTGAACCCGGCAAGGATAACCCCGACAATAAAACAGAATTAGGCAATCTTACATGGGCAATGTATTATTGCTGGCAGGAATATCAGATGACCCTTGACAAGTCAATTCTTTCAGAGGTTGTTTACCCTGCACTTAAAGGCGCAACCGCTTATTATTCACACTTCCTTTATGAGGGTGAGGACGGAAAGCTTCACCTGCCCAGAACAGCATCACCCGAATATATCGGCGTTAAAGGCGGCGATGTAAACTACGATATGGGTCTTATGCGCTGGGGCTTTGCAACGCTCAATAAGGTCTGCGAAATTCTCGGAGTTGATGACGGCAAAATCGAAGAAAGAGAAAACATTCTCAAAAATCTTGCAGATTATCCCCACGATGATGAAGAGGGATTTTACATATCAGCAGAAACAAAATACGAGGTTTCTCACAGACACTATTCACATCTGCTTGCATTCTATCCCCTTCGTGTGTGCAAGGATGAAAAACTTCTTCGCACTTCACTTGAATATTGGCAGAGCAAAAAAGAGGCACTTCTCGGCTATTCGCAGACTGGTGCCGCTTCTATGAGGGCAATGCTTCACGAAGGCAACCTTGCGTTACAGCACCTTAACAATCTTTTTAAAGGATTTATCACACCAAACTCAATGTATAATGAGGACGGCAACCCCGTTATTGAAACACCACTTTCAGCCGCAACAAGTATGCAGGATATGCTCATTCAATCCCATGACGGAATTGTTGATATTTTCCCTGCCGTACCTGATAGCTGGACAGACATCTGCTTTAAGAATTTCAGAGCGTGGGGCGGATTTATGGTTGACGCTGAAAAGAAAGACGGCAAAACAAAGTTTATTAAAATTCACAGCCTTTGCGGTGAAAAGTGCATAATTAAAGCCGATGCAAAGCTTGACTATCCTGTAAGAACAGACGGCTTATACGAAATAAAAATTAAAGAGGGCGAAACAGTTACAATCAATGCCCTTTAAGAGGAGGACTGACAATGTTTGTCAGCGAAAAATACAAGGGCAAATGCCCCGTTTCATTTGAAATTTTTCCGCCAAAAGGCGAGTTTGATATTGCAGGTGTGCGCTCACTTATAAACGATTTAAAAGTGCTTTCGCCCGATTTTATCAGCGTAACTTTTTCAGCAGGCGGTGGCGGAAACAGCCGAAAAACAATCGACATTGCATCTATCATCAAAAATGAATTTGGCATAGATGCAGTGTGCCATATGACCTGCATAAATTCAGATAAAGAAGAAGTTCAGTCTGTTGTTGATTCAATCAAGCAGAATAAAATCGAGAATGTTCTGGCTTTAAGAGGAGATATTGTTGAGGGCAAAACTCCAACAGATTTCCTTTATGCCAAGGAGCTTATTCCGCTTATTAAAGAAAACGGACTTTGCGCAGGTGCGGCTTGCTATCCCGAGGGTCATGTTGATTGCTATGATGTTGAAAAAGATATTGAATATATGAAAGAGAAGCAGGACGCAGGCGCAGACTTCTTTTTAAGTCAGCTTTTCTTTGATACACCGTCTTATTATAAATTTTTAGAGCGTTGCGCACGCCACGGCATCAATAAGCCGATTTCAGCGGGCATTATGCCAATGCGCACCAAAGAGCAGATTATGCGATTTATTTTTATGTGCGGTGCATCCCTCCCAAGGGGAATTATCAACCTTTTAAATAAATATGAAAATGATGCTGAATCACTTAAAGCGGCAGGTGTGGAATATGCCTCACAGCAGATAGTGGAGCTTATGAAAAACGGCGCACAGGGCATTCATATTTACACCATGAACAGACCCGAAATTGCCGCATGTAATCTCAGGAGAATTAAGGATGAGGGACTTAGATAAAGATATTCTTTACTGCCTCGGCTATGGCAATAATCTGCCAGATGACAGAACAAAATCGCTCATTGAAAAAGTTAAAACCGAAGCTCTGCCAAAGCTGAAGCCGAGAGCTGTCCATGGCACATTTCAAAAAAATATGCTGAATTTTTCTGGCAAAGATATTGAAGAACATTTAAACGGCGCAGAGCAGTGTATTCTTTTTGCCGTAACATTAGGGGCAGAAAGCGAAAGATTGTTTTCAATTTATCAGCGGACGGATATGGAAAAGGCTGTTATTTTTGATGCAGTTTGCGATGCTTTTGTTGAAGCGTTTGCAGATGAATATTGCGATAATCTTTTAAAAGAATACAGAGAAAAAGGACTTTATATTAACACAAGATACAGCCCGGGCTATGGCGATTTTAACATAGAATATCAGAAAGAATTTATCTCACTTTTAAATTGTCAGCGGTCAATTGGCTTGACGGCAAATGACAGCTCCGTTCTTATTCCACGCAAAAGCATAACGGCGGTTATGGGGATTTTCACTTCACCTCCGCAGGGCAAAACAAAGGGCTGTGCGGCGTGCAATATGAATTCAACCTGTAAAATGAAAGGAAAAGGCAAATGTTTAAAACACACAGATTTTTAATTGTTGACGGCGGAATGGGCACGATGCTCCAGTCAAAAGGACTTAAAGCAGGGGAGCAGCCAGA
Source organism: Clostridia bacterium (assembly GCA_024404115.1). Taxonomy (GTDB): domain Bacteria; phylum Bacillota; class Clostridia; order Oscillospirales; family Acutalibacteraceae; genus CAG-488. The sequence goes on from JAKSQM010000001.1 coordinate 186,010, forward strand.
GCTTTTTATGCTGAAAAACAAAGAAGTTGTTACTTCTGTTCATAAAGAATATGTTGAAGCAGGTGCAGACATCATCACAACCTGCACATTCGGTGCAAATAAATATAAATTAGGAAGCGATGAAAAAAGCCGTGAGGTGATTCTCTGCGCTGTTGAGTGTGCAAAGAATTCTGGCGCAAAATATGTAGCTCTTGATATTGGACCCTGCGGTTCACTTCTTGAGCCTATAGGCTCACTTACATTTGAGGACGCCTATGATTCATTTGCAGCGCAGGTTAAGGCAGGCGTTGAGGCAGGCGCAGACCTTGTAATTGTTGAAACAATGTCTGACTTGCTTGAAATAAAAGCGGCTATCCTTGCAGTTAAAGAGAATTCATCGCTTCCCGTTATTGCTACCATGACATTTGAAAAAGACGGCAAAACTTTCCTTGGCACAGATGCAAAAACTGCCGCAATTGCCCTCACTTCTTTTGGCGCAGATGCTGTTGGTGTCAACTGCTCATTAGGACCCGAAGAGTTAAGCGATGTCATTGATGAGTTTATACTTTACGCAGGTGTACCTGTTGCAATGCAGCCAAACGCAGGCTTGCCCGTTATTGAAAACGGCGAAACTGTTTTTAAAATCACACCCGAAGAATTTGCAGAAAAAAGTGCAGAGAAAGCAAAAAAAGGCGTTCTCATTTTTGGCGGATGCTGTGGCACAACCCCTGCACATATAAAAGCACTTGCAGATAAATTAAAAGATATTGAGCCTGTGAAGCTCCCCGAAAAGCATTTTACTTCTTTCACAAGCGGCAGAGAAACAGTTATTCTTGACGGCAAAAACAGCGCAGTTATCGGCGAAAGAATTAACCCCACTGGTAAAAAGAAGCTGAAAGAGGCTCTCAGAAATAAAAACTATGATTATGTTATAAATGAAGCTCTTAATCAGGAAAACTGCGGTGCAGATGCGCTTGATGTGAACGCAGGACTTCCCGAAATTGACGAAAAAGAAACGCTCGTTGCAATGGTCAAAGAGATTCAGGCAATCTGCTCACTTCCTTTGCAGATAGATTCATCTGACCCCGAGGTTGTTGAAGCGGCTGTCAGAATTTATAACGGCAAGCCGATTATTAACTCCGTCAACGGAACAGAAGATAGCATGGCAAAAATTTTGCCGATTGTTAAAAAATACGGCACAGCTGTTGTTGCACTGACCCTTGACGACAGCGGAATCCCCAAAAAAGCAGAGGAAAGATTGAGGGTAGCAGAGAAAATTATTTCCCGTGCAGAGGCTATGGGCATCAGCAGGGATGACATTATTGTGGATTGCCTTACCCTCACCGTTTCCACAAGTCAGAGCGCTGTTAAAGAAACGCTGAAAGCTGTTACTCTTGTTAAAGAGAAGTTAGGTGTCAGAACTGTTCTTGGTGTCAGCAATGTATCTTTCGGTATGCCAAACCGTGAGCTTATCAATGCCTCTTTCCTTGCAGAGGCTTATGGCGCAGGTCTTGATATGCCAATTCTCAACCCCTTGAGTGAAAAATACCGTGAAATCATTGCCGCTCATAAAGTGATAAATAACGAGGATGTTTCGGGTAAGGATTTTATTGAAAAATATGGCAATGTTGAAAAGATGGCTGCACCTGTTAAGGCAGACGCTAAAAAAGACCTTAAAGATATAATTATCAGCGGTATTAAAGGCGAAGCAAAGTCCGCAGTGGCAGAGCTTCTTAAAGAAAAAACTCCGCTTCAGATTATCAACGGCTATTTTATCCCTGCACTTGATGTTGTTGGCGAAGGCTTTGAAAAGGGCAAAATGTTCCTGCCCCAGCTTATGGCATCTGCACAGGCTGTTAAAAACGGCTTTGAAGCAATAAGCGAAACAATGGGTGTAACTACTCCCACAAAGGGCAAAATAATTCTTGCAACTGTTAAGGGCGATATTCACGATATAGGCAAAAATATTGTTAAAATGCTTCTTGAAAATTACGGCTACGATGTTATTGACCTTGGCAGAGATGTTGCCCCCGAAACCGTTGTGAAAGCACAGCAGGAAAGCGGTGCGAAGCTTGTTGGTCTTAGCGCACTTATGACAACAACTGTTAAATCTATGAAAGATACAATTGATGCGCTCAAGGTGGTAGGAGCAGACTGCAAGGTTATGGTCGGCGGCGCAGTGCTTAATGAAGAATATGCCCAGATGGTTGGCGCAGATTATTATGTAAGCGATGCAACTCACTCTGCCCGTGTTGCCGCAGAGGTGTTAAAAGATGAATAAAAAATACGGCTTCTTTCTGGATATTGACAACACGCTTTATTCCCACGGCAAAATCCCACATCAAAACATTGAAGCTATAGAATATGTCCGCTCAAAAGGGCACGCTGTTTTTATAAACACCGCCCGCTCCTTTGCCAATGTGCCCGAAATTGTCAAAAATCTTTCTGTTGACGGTTTTATCACAAGTATGGGGTGCAGTATTGTTATAAACGGCAAAAAGGTTCTGAGCGTTTCTTTTGATACAAAAGAGATTGCAGCCGAGCTTGATTATATCACCTCTTTCAATATGAAATGTATCATTGAGGGCGAGAGTATGCTCATAGGCAACAAATTCTATAAGGGCAACGGGAAATTCCCCACAGTTAAAGACGGCAAGGAATTGCTGGAGCGTTTTGGCAGCGAAAAAATGCCAAAGGTTTATATAGAGGGCATTTTGCCAAAGGAATGTATGGAAAATCTTTCAAAAAAGCACACCGTTTTTCAGCACGGAACATATGCGGAGTATGCCGTTGAGGGTTACGATAAAGCAAGCGGAATGTTTTTTGCCGCAGAAAAATGTGGCGTAGCAAAAGAAAACTGCGTTGCTATGGGCGACAGCTCCAATGACCTTGCCATGCTCAAAGCCGCAGGCATAAGCGTTGCAATGGGCAACTCTATTGATGAAGTGAAAGCCGTGTGCGATTTTGTAACTTCTGATGCCGCAGACGGCGGAGTTGCAGAGGCAATGATGAAAATAATTTCTTAGAATAAAAAAATGTCAAAAAACGGGACTTTAAGCATTGATTTAAGTCCCGTTTTAGTTTATAATTTAAGTGTAATGCAATTTTTGGAGCTGATACAGTGAACTACTTGTTAGAAGAAAAACTGATAAAAGCAAATGTTATAAATATTTCGTGGGAGAGAGTTAATCTTTACATTGATGTTAAGGTGGAGTTCACCGCCAATTCCTCCCGTAATATTCCTCTGTCATTTTATGCTGTTAATCAGAGGTTTGCCGCAAAGGCAAAATTTAAGGTTGTTGAGATTTTTGAGGGCAATATTTATCGCCTTTATCTTAATGTAACCAACCCAGGCTATGCAAGATGCCTTCAAAGAGGTCAGTATAATATTCACGTATGCTATGAAGATAACGACCTTGCTATCTGCATGGCAGACCACTCTATTGTTAAAATAATGAATAACTTCTCACGAAGCTTCTTTTTCACAGCCAAAACAAGGGTGTATAATGTATTCTTTTATGTTGATGAAAATGACGGCAGCGACCTGCCCTTTAAGATGGATATTCTTGTTTCCACCGCTTCGGGCATGGGCAATATTGACACAATCCCCATTTCACCTGCCGATGTTGCAAATGCCACTGACCTTAAAATAATCAAAAAGAAAAAGCGTCATAAAAAATGGGCATTGAAGCTTCGCAAAATTTATTATGCTTATTATAGATTCAACGCAAGATTTTGCAGAAGAGGTAAACCGAAAATCCTCTTTATGTCTGATCAGAATAACTATATGGGCACTAACGAAGAGGCTCTTTATAAGCGTATGCTTGAAAGAGGACTTGACAGCCAGTACAGATTCACATTCTCTTTCAGAGAAGCTGTTACTCAGCATTACAGTATTTTAAGCTGGTTCAAGCTTATTAAGCTTATCGGTCAGGCTCATACAATCGTACTTGACGACCACGCACCTATTTTTGAATGGCTCAATGCTGGCGAATACTCAAAGGTAATTCAGCTTTGGCATGCAGGCGCAGGCTTCAAGTCATCAGGCTACAGCCGTTGGGGTCATAACGGCGGACCTGCTCCATTTGGCGCACACAGGCAGATTACCTACGGCGTTGCAGGCTCAAGAAAGGTTGCCCATTTCTTTGCAGAGATTTGGGGTATCAACAACGAAAATGTTCTTCCTACAGGACTTCCACGAATGGACGAATATCAGGACCCCAACCACCGCAAAGAAACTGTAAAAGCTCTTTACGAAACATTCCCCATTGCCGTTGGCAAAAAGGTTATCCTCTTTGCTCCAACCTATAGAGGTAAAAACAAAACAGACGCTCACTATCCTTATGAGCTGCTTGATTTTGACCGCCTTTATGAATTTTGCGGCGATGAATATGTTGTAATTTTCAAAATGCACCCGTGGGTATCTCACGGCGCACCTATTAAAGAGGAGTATAAAGATAAGTTTGTTGACGCAGGCCCGCTTGCAAATATCAATGATATTTTCTATATTACAGACCTGCTTATTACCGACTATTCATCAAATATCTATGAGTATTCTCTTATGAGAAAGCCCATTCTCTTCTTTGCATTTGATAAAATTCCTTATTCATTCTCACGAGGATTCCACCGTGATTATGATTTATACACCCCTGGCAAAATTGTTGAGAATTTTGATGAAATGCTCGAAGCAATTGCCAACAAGGATTTTGAAATTGAAAAGCTCTATGAATATATTGACGAGCAGTTTGATTATTTCGATTCCAACGCAAGCGACAGAATTATTGACTGGGCAATTCTTGAGAATATGCCCGAGGAGTTTAAGACAGCTCTTATAGAAAGAGAAAAAGAAAACGAAGAAGTTGCACTTCTTGACTTCACTCCGCCTGTGGAAGAAGAGGAAGAACCCGAAAAAGTTAATCCCTTTAAGGCATTCTTCTCTAAATTCAAGCGTAAGGAGAAGCCGCTTCATCAGATGTCCGCACCCGTTGTTGTTATCAACGAGGAGGAGCGTAAGGCAAATATGGCTCCCGAGCCTATCCCCGAAGAGGTTGTTGAGCCTGTAGAGGTATCCGCTCCTATGGAAACAGTTGAGCAGGTGGCAGACGAATACGCTGGCGAGGTTGGCGATGCCGACGAAGAATTTGAAAAGTCAGCAGAGATTATTGAGTTCAAACTGAAAACCGAACCCGATGAAGAAGACGAAGAGGAAGAAACAGAAAGCTCTGACGAGGAGTCTTTAGAAACCGAAGCGGACGAAAATTCAGAAGATGAAAATGAAGCTGAAGCTGAAGAAGAAATCAGTGAAAATGATGAAGAAGAGGAAGCAGAATTAACAGAAGAGAACGCTGAATCTGATGAATCAGAAGAAGTAACTGATGAAACAGAAGAGCTTGAAGAATCTGAAGAAGCTGAAAGTGAAGAAGAATCACTTGAAGCTGAGCAGGAAGAAGTAACAGAAGAGCCTGTTGAAAATTCAGACGAAACAGCCGAAGTTGAAGAATCTGAGGAAGAAATCACAGAAACAGCTGATGATGCAGAGGAAGCTCCCGCAGAGGTTGAAGAAACTGCTGAATCAGAAGAATTATCAGAATAATAAACAGAAAAGGATGTTGAATTATGGCTGATTACGAAAACGATATTAAAAACGGCATTGAGGGAATCAAAGACGAAATCGGTAAAATCAAAAATAAGAATGCAAAAATGGGCGCAGTAATTTCAGCTATTGCTGTTGCGGCAGTTCTTGTGGGCGCAATTATCGGCGTGTATATCGGTCAGAACTGGAACTCATTTTTGCCAACAGTAGTGCCTGAGGTTTCTTCTGGCGAAACCGTTTCTATGATTGAGGAGCGACTCGAAAAAGAAGCAAAGCTCATCACCGCATCTGATACAATCACCGCCCGCTATGATTCCGGCAAGATTTACAGAACAGTTATGGGTCAGAAAATTCCTCTTTCAAGCAAGAGCTTTTCATTCACCTACACAGGTGTTGTTGAGGCTGGCGTAAAAGACCTTTCACTTGCACTGGTTGAGGTCGATTCCGGCGCAAAGAAAATCAAAATCTCTTTGCCCAAGGCAGAAATCACAAATAAGAGCCTTAACACAGATAATATCAATAACACTGAGCAGACTAAGAATTTCTTTAATCAGATAACTATTGAGGACTTTAACAACGCACAGGAATCACTTAAAAAGACAATGGTTCATCAGGCGATTGTTAACGGAATCCTTGATAAAGCGCAGGAAAATGCCGAGCAGGTGCTCAAAGACCTTCTTAAAGATATAACAGAGGGCTATGAAATGAGCTTTGAGTGGTTTGCAATGCCCGAAAGAAACATTGAAAACACAACCTCTACAACAACAGAAGCAATGACGGAAGCAACAACGGCTTCCACACAGGCTGAATAATTTTATTTTTTATAAAAAGAGGGGTCTGTCGAATTTAGATGCAGAAAGCGTTTTCTTCGCTCCGAAGGTGTATGCGATACTCCGAGAGCGAAAAAACTCTTAGAAAAGTAAAACCCTAATTATCGAATAAAACTTCACAATAAAACAAAGATGGTCTTAAACAGTAAAATCTTACTTTTAAAACCATCTTTTTCTTTTTTATATTTTTTACTTTTCGGTCTGCGCTAAAGGCGACAGACCCATGTTTTACCACATATTATCTGATCTCTCAAGGAATGCCGTCATATCCTCAATTTCAATAACCTCATCACCGCATTTAACTGTGCCGCTCCATTTGCCAAATACCTGATGGCAAAGGTTACCAACAACGAGGAATCGAAGCATTGTGTAATTGTCAAATTCGGGCTTCATTGTCATTTCAAATGAGCCGTCATCACTGGTGATTTTCCATACCTTGCCGTTGTTTGCCCAATCCTTATCAAGAGGCTTCACAATTTCATCTTCATTTTCGAGCCTTAAATAGCCTAACTTGTATGCCTTGCCGTCAATGAATGCTGTGCTTTCAGATGCAGCGTCTGTGTTGCCAAATCCCCAGCCGATTTCAAAACCAAAAATTCTGCCGTCTGGCAAAACGGTGTTGCCGTTGCCCCACCACCATACCTGATGGAACGGCCATACGCCTCTGCCCCAGTCAAGCACTGCAAATGAATTGTCTTCAAGTCCCTTGAATTCATAAACCTTGTCGCCATATACTACAGTGCCAGTTGCCGCCATGCAGTTTGTTTTCTGATTATAATAGAAATGCTTGCCGTTTGGCTTGTCAAATGGAACAGCGATAAAGTGGCTTTCAATATCGGGGAGCATATCCAGCTTAATATCCATTGTGAATTTCTTGCCGCTTGCCTTGCCGTCAAAATGGATTGTTCTTACCTTTTCATTTACATCAAGCTTAAAGTCAAAATTCTTTTTCTGCCTTGTGTATGTATGGTCAGACCAGTCATTTTCGGGAAGTCCCTTTTTGTCGGGAAGTCCTAAATCAAATCTGCCGAATGTGAAAAGATTAAGCACCATTGCACTTGCTCTTTCGCCTGTGTGTCTGTCAAAAAATCCAACAGTAACAGCACCGCCAAGTGAAATATCTGCAACAGTAATCTGAACAGTGAAATCATCATTTGTAATCTGATAAAAGTCCCACTCTTTAATTCTTGAAGCGTTGGCTTTAATATCACTGCGCTTGTATTCATAAAGGTCTGTGAAGCAGTAGCCAGGCTGTGTCAGCTCGCCTTTTTCATTAAGCAGGGGAGTCTTTTCTGTGATTCTTACCTGCTCTTTTTCTTCAACTGCATAGGCAGGTACCTGTGCCGCTGTTGCAAAAAGCAATGTGGATGCAAGAAATGCCGATAACATTCTTTTAAACCTTCTTTTCATTTTATTTCCTCCTTATTCTTCTTGAAATTCTTTCACTTTGCTAAACATCTGTGCAACGGATGGGCAATCTTTTGTTAGCTTTTTCACACTCAAATTTTGCGCTTTATCATTTGCAAGGCGAAGTTTGTTTTCAGACTGTAATAGATTTTCTTTAACTTTTTTCAAATTATCAATGGTTTTGTCTATTTCGTCAATTGCTTTTTGAAATTTCTCTTTAGCTTGTAAAAAGTTTTTACCAAATTTATCTTTAAAATCAAGAAGATTGTTTTCAAAATTGCGAATATCAAGATTCTGATTTTGAGCAATTATAAGCTGCTTTTTATATTCAATGGAATGCTTTGAAGCGTTTCGCAAAAGAGAAATCAATGGAATAAAGAATTGTGGACGAATTACATACATTTTAGGATATTTGTGAGAAACATCGACAATGCCCTCGTTATATAGTTCATTATCAGCTTCAAGCATTGAAACCAATACAGCATATTCACAATTTTTTTCATTGCGGTCTTTATCTAATTCTTTTAAGAAATCCTCGTTCTTATGCTTTTTGGCAGTTGTTTCGTTCTCATTTTTCATTTCAAACATAATTGAGATGTATTCAATGTCATCAGAATAATCACGGAAGATAAAGTCCCCCTTACTACCAGTTTTAGAATCGTTATCTTTTTCAAAATAAGCTTCAGGAAAAGCAGATGCTCGAATTTTATTGAATTCTATGCTACAATGCTGTTCCAAGGTTTCACCAACCATTTTGGTTGACATTTTAGCTTTTAAATCCTTATAGTAATCAATAATTTCATCCTTTGCCTTAATCTCTTTATTATGTGCATCATTTATTATATCAATTTGAGTTTTATGCTGAGTTTCTGCTGTTGCTTTTTCAGCTAAAAGACGTGATATTTCGTTGTCTTTTTCAGCAATTGCGATTTTAACTGCTGCGTCAGAACTTGTTTTTGCTGTCTCAATTTGATTTTCAAGGCGAACAATCTCTTTGTCTTTCTCAGCAAGAACTCTTTCACTATTTGCGCCAGCTGTAGCAATTTTTTCTTTGAGTTCATTTATTTCGTTGTCTTTATCCGCTTTTGCAGTGGTTACAGCTAATTGAATTGCGGCTTCTTTCTCTTCAGAAAATCTTTCTTTATCAAGATTAGCTTTTTGTATGGCAATTTCTTTCTCAGCCCGTATCTTTTGAATTTCTGCATTGAGTTGAGATATAGTTTTATCCTTTTCTGCTTCGGCATTTGCAATTGCAAGTTTTTTATCCTTTTCAAAGGATTCTTCTCGTTGCTTGATTTCCTTAGCAAATTCCTTATCACGAACTTGCTTAACAATAGCAGTATAACTAGATTCATCTACGGAAAACGTTTCACCACATTTGGGACATTTGATTTCTTGCATGTAAATTTTCCTCCTTATTCAGCTTCGCCGTCAGATGTCATTTCGTCAAGGGTCAGTCCGTAGCTTTCGAGAAAATCCTCAATGAAACACTCTGCCTCTGGCATATTCATTTCTTTGATTGCGGCTCTTGTGCTCTCTGCCGCACTTTCAAAGTCTGCATTGCCTGCGTGAGTTTCTTCAACGCACTTTGTCAGCGCACAGATTTTGTCTGCCGCTTTAACAAATTTCCAAAGCTGCCTGTCCTCTTCCTGCTTAAAAAAGAATGGTTTGTATTCTTCACGCAAATCCTCTGGAATCATTTTAAGCAAAGCGGCGCAGGCGTCATCCTCTACCTGACTGTAAGCCTCACGCACCTGATCGCTGTAATACTTAACAGGTGTTGGCATATCGCCTGTGATGATTTCGGGTGTGTCGTGATAAACTCCAAGCACTGCGGCTCTCTCTGCGTTCACATTACCGCCGAAGCGTTTGTTGTGAATCACAGCAAGTGCGTGGGCGATGCTGGCAACCTCAAGGCTGTGCTCACTGATGTTTTCATCGTGAGTGTTTCTCATAAGTGCCCATCGGCTGATATATTTCATTCTTGAAAGCATTGCGAAAAAATGGTTTTTCTTTTTCTTTGCCATAATATTCACCTCAAAAAAATTTTAACATAAAGCCCATGTTTTTGCAAGTTAATTCTTTTATTTTCAAAACCAGTGTGATATAATATGATGAATAGTTATGATATTGGGGTAGTGTCATGTTAAAAAAGAACGATGAAATAGCTTTAAATATAGATTCCTGCACAGCGCTTGGCAGTGGAGTTGGCAAATATAAGGGAATGACCGTTTTTGCCGCCAATACTGCACCGGGCGACCATGTCCTGCTCCATATTATTAAGGCGAAGCCGAATTATGCAGTGGGCAAGGTTGTGAAGGTTATACATCCGTCAAAAATGCGTATCACACCAGCCTGCAATGTTTTTGAAAAATGCGGCGGCTGTGCATTTGGTCATCTTAATTATAAGGATGAATTGCAGATAAAATATACACAGGTTAAGGATAATTTCAATCGCCTTGGCGGTCTTGATATTATTCCTCAGCCCATAATTCCCTCTGTCAGTGAAAATAGATACAGAAACAAAGCGCAGTTCCCTGTAAGCACAGATAAATTCGGTCTTGCAGAGATAGGCTTTTTTGCGCCCCACTCTCACAGGGTTGTGGATTGTGCCGATTGCCTGCTCCAGCCAGAGGATTTCAAAAAAATCACCGATATTTTCAGGAACTGGATAAGAATTTTCAAAATCCCCGCCTATGACGAAAGAAGCAGAAAAGGCATTCTCCGCCATATTTATCTTAGAAAGGCTGTATCAACAGGGGAGATAATGGTCTGCGCAGTTATTAACGGTAACAGCCTGCCATATTCTGACGAGCTTGTTTTTGAGCTGACAGATGCAATGCCGTCAATAAAAAGCATAATTCTTAATATAAATAAAAAAGATACAAATGTTGTTCTGGGCGATAAGTGCATCACCCTCTACGGCAAAGATTACATAACCGATATTCTCTGCGGATTAAAATTCAACATTTCGCCACTTTCATTTTATCAGGTGAATCACGATACCGCAGAAATTCTTTATAAAAAAGCGGCAGAGTATGCCGATTTAAAGGGCGATGAAACGCTCCTTGACCTCTATTGCGGAACGGGCACAATCGGTCTGACTATGGCAAATAAAGCCAAGAGCCTTATCGGTGTAGAGATTATTCCGCAGGCAGTTGAAAATGCCAACCGTAACGCAGAGCTTAACGGTGTAAAAAATGCAAGATTTATCTGTGCCGATGCTGCCAAAGCGGCAGAAATGCTTGAAAGTGAGGGCGTGCGCCCCGATGTTATTGTGGTTGACCCGCCGAGAAAAGGCTGTGATGAATCGCTTATCGGCACAATTGCAAAGATGAACCCCGAAAGAATAGTGTATGTTTCCTGCGATAGCGCAACCCTCGCAAGGGATTGCAAACGCCTTAAAGAGTATGGCTACGAAGTCAAAGAAGCCACCCCAGTCGATATGTTCCCAAGAGCACCACATTGTGAGACGGTTGCGGTGTTGAGTAAAATACATAATTAATATTGATGTCCTATTTTTGTTGCATCAAATTTGATATCAATAATAAGCAAAGGAGAATTAAATATGAGTAGTGGCTTTCAGGATCCTATTACAATAAAAAATGCGATTGATAAAATACACAGCAGGCAGTTTCTTCTTCCTGCTATACAGAGAAAATTTACATGGAGCAGCAACCAAATAGAAATGCTGTTTGACAGCATCCTCCGTGGGTATCCAATTAATTCCTTTATGTTATGGAAAATATCAGATGCTGAGATAAAGAGCGGATATAAATTCTATGAGTTTATCACCACATATAGGGAATTCTTCGCAGAAAATAATAAGGATATTGATACAAAGGGTGTGCCTGATTTTGAGGCTGTAATTGATGGTCAGCAGAGATTGACCAGTTTATACATCGGACTTAGGGGCTCTTATGCTTATAAGATGCCAAGAAAATGGTGGAAAAACACAGAGGATTGCCTTCCAACAAGAAAGTTATATCTCAATCTTGGTGCACCAGTTAAGCAACAGTACGATAACCAAAAGGCCTTCGATTTTAGATTCTTAAGCAAGAATGATTTAGATAAATTTAACAAGTTACAGGATGGCTCTATTTGGTTTGAGGTTGGTCAGATACTTGACTTGGATAGCACAGAGAAAGTTAAGCGTTATCTTATGGACAATAATCTTGAAGATAACGATTATGCATATGATACATTATCGACATTGTCTGAGGCTATCCATGTAAAATGTTTGATTAACTATTACTTACAGGAGGAACAGGAACCAGACAAGGTATTAGATATTTTCATCAGAACAAATAGTGGTGGTACACCGCTTTCGTTTTCTGATTTACTTATGTCTATTGCTTCTGCCAATTGGAAGAAAATCGATGCAAGAAAAGAAATTGACAATATCGTTACTGAAATATATGGAATCGGTAGACCAGGATTCTTGATTGATAAGGATTTTGTTTTAAAGACTTGCCTGGTGTTATTTGTGGATAACATCAGATTCCAATTGAAGAACTTTACATATGAAAATGTTCAGCTGTTTGAGGCGAATTGGGATAAGATTAAGAAAAGTATTATTGCAGCATTTACATTATTTGAGAAGCTTGGTTTCAATAACAGTACATTCAGAGCAAAGAATGCTGCTATTCCAGTAATTTATTATATTTACCACAAGGATCTTGCTGATTCTATCGTAAAAGCAACATACGATGCTGGAGATAAGAAGACAATCACAAAGTGGCTTACACTTACATTCATAAAGTCAATTTTTGGTGGTCAGAGTGATACAGTATTAATCACAATGAGAAAAGTACTGAAGGAAACTGATAATGAGAAATTTCCTGCACAAGAGTTGATGGATGCATTTAAGAATGATCCAGCAAGAAATTATGGATTTGATGAAGAATTCCTTTACGGATTACTTGAGGCACAGAAAGATAGCAATGATGCATTCTATGTACTGCATTTATTGTATCCAAATTTAGATTATTATAATCAGGATTTTCATCAGGATCACTTGCATCCAGCTACAACTTTTTATGATACTGAAAAGTTAGTAGCATATATTCCTGATGAGGATAGACAGTTTGCTGCAGATGTAAAAAACTGGAATAGTGTCGCAAATCTTCAATTACTTAATGGCTTGATGAATGAGTCAAAAAAAGATACCCCATTAAAAGATTGGGTTGCAAAACATAATATTGATAAGAAGACATTATTTATAAATGACACAACAAGTCTTGATATAAAAGATTTCAAATCTTTTATTGTAGATAGAAAAACTGTATTGAAAGAGTATCTTAAGAATGTGATAGAATCTAATTAATAGTTAAAATTCTATATTTTGAGACAGTGATTCTTTCGGATAAAAACGAATGGATAGAATACTAGAAAAGTTGATTCGTTCACACAAATTCATAATAATAAAAACATGAGGAGAGAGAAAGTGAAAAAGATTATTTGCTACATAATGGCTGCGGTTTGCATTTTAATGCTTGGTGGCTGCAAGCAGAAAAAACCTGCACCTCAACCATCAACTGAGGTAACCAGCACAATCGTCAGAGATCCTAAGTACGATTCAGCTACGGTCGCTTTATCTCCAGAGGAGTTTGAAAAGGCAGGCTTTAAACTGGGCGACAGCTGCGATATTTCGTTTGAAAACGGATACACCATTGAGGATGTGCCGTTCTACAATGGCTACTATGTAAAGAACAACGAACCTGTTGTTGTTGCATATCCAGGCTTTAAAAACATAAGCATTACCTATAATAATGTGGGCATTTGTGCTGTTGCAAAGCTTACAGATGGCGATAAAGTAACAATTCGTCTGAATAAACAGGGAAAATATTCTGACATTCAGGATACCCTTGGTCAGGTATATTCCTTTAACTATGCGGATTATGACAGCAGCGAGCAATTCTGCAATTTCCGTGCGCTGACTGGTGGAAACTTAAAGGAAGATTTTCTGTTCAGAGGTGCTTCTCCTGTTGATAACAGCCGAGGCAGAGCCGCCTATACAGATAAGCTTCTGAAAGATAACGGCATAACATTTGTTGTTGATCTGGCAGATTCCGAAGAGGACATGCAGGGCTATATGAAAGATAAGGACTTTGCATCACCCTATTCAGCATCTTTGCATGAGAATAATCAGATTGCATTGCTGAGCATGGGATCTGGCTATCAGTCGAAGGAGTATGAGCAGAAGGTCGCTGATGGCATGAAAGCGATGATTCAGTCAAAAGGCCCAGTATATCTGCATTGTATGGAAGGCAAGGATAGAACAGGCTTTGTATGCTTCTTATTAGAAGCATTGGCAGGAGCCAGCTATGAAGAAATGCGTGCCGACTATATGAAAACATATGAGAATTATTACTCTGTTTCTGAAAAGCAGACCCCTGAAAAATATAACGCAATTGCCGAGCTTTACTTTGACGCTTTTGTGGAATTCCTTCACGGCACAGATAATAAAGAAGAGCTTGTCAGCGCAGATTATGTTCAGGACGCCAAGAATTACCTGATTGATGGTGGAATGAGCAAGGCAGAAGTAGAACAGCTGCGTGAGTTTATCACAAAATAATTATATTTATACCATTAAATATATATAAATAATCAAAAAAATAGTTGCCAATGGGATTACTTATTTGCTTTTGAAATTCAGGTGGAGAGTTTTTGGACAATTTGTGGCAACAGTATTACCACAATTTTTATCACGGAGCGTAATATGAACATCACTATCAGACAATACACAGAAGCTGACCTTGCCGCTATGGTGGAAATCTGGAACGAGGTTGTTGAGAATGGGATCGCTTTTCCGCAGGAGGAGCTTCTTGATACAAACAGCGGCAGGGAGTTTTTCGCTTCGCAGACATATACTGCCGTTGCTGTTGACGAAAACAATACCGTCCTCGGTCTTTACATACTTCACCCCAATAATGTTGGCAGGTGCGGACACATCTGTAACGCAAGCTACGCTGTGAAAAAGCCTTTGAGGGGTTTGCATATTGGCGAAAAGTTGGTGTCAGATTGTCTTGTGCAGGGTAGGGCGCATGGTTTCGGTGTGCTTCAGTTCAATGCAGTTGTTGCAAGCAATACCCACGCACGCCACCTTTATGAAAGGCTTGGCTTCACTCAGCTTGGCACAATCCCCAACGGATTCAGAATGAAAGACGGTCATTTTGAAGATATATGCCCCTATTATCACCAGCTTTAAGGAGAAATACAATGAAAGTTTTAATCTTGAACGGCAGCCCGAGAGTTGACGGAAACACAACAGTTGCTTTGAAAGAAATGGAAAATGTTTTTGCGTCAGAGGGCATCGAATTTGAAACAATTCAGGTTGGAAATAAAGACATCAGAGGGTGCGTTGCCTGCGGAAGCTGTGGCAAAACAGGCAAGTGCGTTTTTGATGATGTTGTAAATGAAATTGCAGAAAAATTTGAGAGTGCAGATGGTCTTGTTGTTGCAAGCCCTGTTTATTATGCCTCGGCAAATGCAACCCTTGTGGCACTGCTTCACAGATTATTTTACAGCACTCATTTTGATAAAACAATGAAGGTTGGCGCAAGCGTTGTCTGTGCAAGAAGAGGCGGCTGCTCCTCAACCTTTGATGAACTGAATAAATTTTTTACAATCAGCGGTATGCCCGTTGCTTCAAGCCAGTATTGGAACAGCATCCACGGCAGAGATAAGGGCGAAGCGGAGCAGGACGCAGAGGGCAGACTTACAATGCGTACCCTCGCTAAAAATATGTCTTTCCTTATGAAAAGCATTGCCCTCGGCAAAGAAAAATACGGACTTCCGCAAAAAGAAGAAAGAGTTGCAACTAATTTTATAAGATAAATATTCCTGTGGATTCAGAGAGGCGAAACCAGTGCCGATTATACTTGATTTATTTTTGAATTTTGTGAAAATTGGATTTTTCACCTTCGGTGGCGGTTACGCTATGATATCGCTTATTGAAGATGTTTGTGTCAGCAAAAAGAAGTGGATAACCCACGAAGAAATGATGAATGTTACAGTTATTGCAGAGTCCACCCCCGGGCCTATTGCCATAAACTGCGCAACATTTGTTGGCTATAAGCAGGCAGGGATAATCGGCGCAATAATTGCAACATTCGGCATAGTTGTGCCATCGTTTATTGTAATTTTTCTTGTTTCAATATTTTTAGAGAATTTCTTAGAAATTGCAATTGTCGCAAAGGCATTTGCAGGTATTCGTATCGCAGTGGGAATACTGATACTGAACGCTGCGTATAAAATGATTAAAAAAATGAAAAAGCAGCCGCTTGCAGTGGGCATATTGATATGTGCCTGCGTGGCAATGCTTTTAATAAATATATTTTCCTTTAATGTTTCGTCAATTATGCTGATGCTGTCGGCAGGTGTATTCAGCCTTGTGCTGTTTACAATAAAAAATACGGTGAATAATAAAGGAGGAAAGCCTTTATGATTTACCTTGAGCTTTTAATCGGATTTCTGAAAGTTGGCTGTTTCTCCTTTGGCGGAGCGTATGCGGCAATTCCGCTGATTCGTGATGTGGTGCTGTCCTACGGATGGCTTTCAGACGAAACTATTTCATATATGATTGCCGTTGGCGAAAGCACACCTGGTTCAATTATGGTGAATATGGCAACATATGTTGGCAGCAGTCAGGCTGGATTTTTGGGCGCAGTTGTTGCAACCACCGCCGTTGTTTTGCCTGCGTTTATTATAATTTTGCTTTTGATGGTGGTTTTAAAAACCGCTATGAATAATAAATATTTTCAGGCAGTTCTTTCGGGGCTTAAACCCTGCATTATTGGCATAATTCTTGCAACGGGAATTTATATGATAATAACGAGGGTAATAAATCCCGATTTGAGGTTTAATATAGATGTTAAGGCGCTGATTGTTACGGCAATTCTTGCACTTCTGATGTTCGGCTCAGAAAAGATAATAAAAAAGCAGATTTCACCGATTTCGCTGATTGTCATTTCCGCCGTGCTGGGTGTGGTACTGCTGTGAATATCAATAAAAAATCAGGAGAAAGCAAATGTCCTACTTATTATTATTTTCAGCTATTGGGTGCGAAATATTTGCCACCACCTGCATGAAATATTCAGACGGCTTCACAAAATTATTGCCGTCAGCTCTTTCAATTGTCGGCTATATAGGATGCTACATACTTTTTTCAAAGGCAATAATGCATATCAATCTTGCCGCCTCCTATGCCACGTGGTGCGGTGTGGGCATTGCGGCAACAGCTGTAATTTCATGGCTGGTTTTTGGCGAAAAACTGAATCTTGTGGGAATTTTATCACTTGTTTTGATAATTGCAGGTGTGATTTTACTCAATGTTTTTGGCATTGCGGCTAAATAAATTTTCTATAAAGAGGCTTTATTATGTGGTTATTCTTTGCTATTCTTTCAGCGGTTTTTGCGGCGGTAACATCAATCCTTGCCAAAATCGGCATTGACGGTGTTGATTCAAACCTTGCCACCGCCATACGCACAGTTGTTGTTGTGGCTCTTTCGTGGGGCATGGTTTTTATCACCCACGCTCAAAGCGGAATAAGCGAAATCAGCCGAAAAAGCTGGATTTTTCTTATTCTTTCAGGTGTGGCAACAGGTCTTTCATGGCTCTGCTATTACAGAGCCATTCAAATGGGCGATGTTTCAAAGGTTGTGCCCATTGATAAAATGAGCGTTGTTATTACGCTTATACTTTCATTCGTATTTTTACATGAGGATTTCAATATAAAATCGGTTATCGGCTGTGTGCTGATTACCGCAGGAACCCTGTTCATGGTTTTATAAAATTTTGCTTTAAGGGGAGTTCTAATGAAGCTGTCTGAAGTTTTAAACGGCATTGATTATTGCGGCCGTATAGAAAATGATGTTGAAATTGAAGATATTGTTTATGATTCACGAAAGGCGAGAAGCGGAGTGATTTTCGTTTGCCTTTCAGGTCTTAAAACTGACGGTCATAAATTTGCACAGAGTGCCTATGACAACGGTGCAAAAGTCTTCGTTGTTGAAAAGGATGTTTCTCTGCCCGAGGATGCACAGATTTTTAAGGTGCAAAATTCAAGAGCAGTTTTGAGAAATCTTGGCGATAATCTTTTTAAATGTCCCGAAAAAGAGATTAAGGTTATCGGCATAACAGGCACAAAGGGCAAGACCACAGTTGCGCATCTTGTGCAAAAAATTCTTAATGCTTCGGGTATTCCAACGGGCATAATCGGCACTGTCGGCGCAGAGTTTGACGGAATGAAAATTCCCACTGCCAACACCACACCCGAATCCTTGGAGCTTCAGAAAATTTTCCGTGCAATGCTTGATAAAGGCTGTAAGGCGGTTGCACTTGAAGTATCATCCCTTGGTGTGAAGCACGGCAGAGTTGACGGAATACAGTTTGCCGCAGGAATTTTCACAAACCTTTCACCCGACCATATCGGTCCTTTGGAGCATGAAACCTTTGAGGAATATGCCTACTGGAAATCGGTGATGTTTGAGCATTGCGACACAGCAATTATGAATTATGACGACGAAGCATATTCAATAATGAAAGAAAACTGCAAGTGCAAGGTTGTTTCATACGGACTTGACACCGATTATGATATTTCTGCCAAAAATGTTGCCCCTGTGAGAAATCGCAGAACATTGGGCATTTCATTTGACTGCACTGCTTTTGGCGAAGACTTAAAAATCACCGCTCCTGTTCCTGGAACATTCAATGCATATAACATACTTGCCGCTTTAGGTGCGGCTGAGGCTTTGGGCGCAGATATTTCAAAGGCTGCCGAAGCACTTCAAAACATAAAAATCAGCGGCAGAGCAGAGCCTGTTTCGATTGATGCAGATTTTGATGTGATTATAGATTACGCTCACAACGGCTTGAGCCTTAAAAGCATAATCGAAACACTTTATGCCTACAAAACTGGCAAGATTATCTGCGTTTTCGGCTCCGTTGGCGGCAGAACATACGAACGCAGAAAAGAAATGGGTCTGGTTGCAGGCAGTATGTGCGAATTGAGCGTGATTACATCAGATAATCCCGATTTTGAAGAGCCTGAAAATATTGTTAAAGAAATTGCGGAATATGTGAAAGAAGCAGGCGGAAAATATTATGCCGAGCCAGACAGAAAAAAAGCTATCGAATACGCTTTGAGCGTTGCAGAAAAAGGCGATATTATCCTGCTTGCAGGTAAAGGACACGAAACTTATCAGCTTGTCAACGGCGTTAAAGAGCCGTTTTCAGAGCTTGAATGTATAAATGAATTTATGGGGAGAATAAAAACAGATGCTTGAATTTAAGATTGAAAACGATTTAAAAGAATACGATAAATTTATTAACGAAAGAAAAGGTTCTTTCATTCAGTGCTCTCGCTGGCCTGAAATTAAAGTTATGTGGAAGCCTTATTTCTTTTGCGGATTCAGAGATGGCGAAAGGGTTCTTGCTTGCCTTGTTCTTGAAAGAAATCTTTCCCTCTGCGGCAAAATCTGGTATATCCCCGATGGCCCCGTTACAGATTATTCTGATGGCGAAATCATCACCGAGTTTACTTCATTTATTAAAAAAGAGCTTAAAAAGCATAAGATAACCGCTCTTATAACTGACCCCCATATTCCGCTGAGCATTAACGGCGAATACACCGAAGAGGGTCTTGCACTTCACAAAAAGCTTATTGATGCAGGCTATATACTGAATCACGATACAGAAAAATATATTTACAAATCACCAATCCAGTATATGATTCCCCTTAAAAAAGAGGACGGCACAATGTCAACTGCCAAAGAGCTTCTTAAAAAATGCGAAAAGGGCGTAAGATATTCTGTAAGAATCGGCGAAAACCGTGGACTTGTCAGCCGCCGTGTTTCGATTGCAGAGGTTGAAAAGGAGCCTGAGCTTCTTGACGATTTTGCAACAGTTATGCGCTCCACATCTGAAAGAGACAGCTTTATTGAAAAGAAGCCTGATTACATCAAAAGAATGATGGAGGTTTTCTATGACTGCATGGATTTAACTCTTGTTTATTACGATAAAAACGCTGATAAACATTTTGAGGATGAGCGTCAGAAGCAGTATGAGGCAAACCTCCAGAAAATGGAAAATACAACAAGAGAAAGCATTATCAACCGCCTTAAAAATGAGAATGAAACAATTCTCCAGCAGTCAAAGAATTATAAGATAAGACTTGAAAAAGCCGCAGAATTCTCTGATAAAGACAAGTTTGTTGTTGCAGGCGGACTTACAATCCGTTATGGCGGAGTTGCCAGCTGTCTTTTTGGCGGCAGCATAAATGTTCTCAGAAACGAAACTCGCCCCAGCCACTTTGTTAATTATCTCCGCCTTTGCCAGAGCCTTGAGGCAGAGTGCGATTATCACGATTTAGGCTATGTTCTTGTTAATAACTTCAATATCCCTGAGGATAAAACACAGCCTTTAGGCGAGCTTACTCCATTTGATAGCTTTGAGGGCATCAATTCATTTAAGGCAAGCCTTGGCGCAAATCTTTATAAGTTTGTGGGCGAATATGTTATTGTTAATAACAAGCTTCGTTATAATATGTATGACAAGCTCATCCCCATGATTAAGGATTATAAATTTAAGATACTTCAGGCTTTAAGAAAGCCTAAGGGCGATAATTGAGGAGGAATTACAGATGAGCAAAAAAGATTTTGACTTGTTTGACGATGATGTTTTGAGCAGCCTTGAAAAGCTCAAGGCAAAATATTCTGATTTAGGTCTTGAAGATGACGACGAGCCTATAGTAAAACCTCAGAGCGTGGTTGAAAAAGAGCCGGAAGAGGAATATTATGAGGAGCAGCCAGCCAAGGAAGATTACCCCGACGAGGGCGAATACTACGATGATGATTACGAGGAAGAATATCCCGAAAATAACAGCGTAGAAAATGAACATCATACCTCTGCCAATTATGAAGAGGCAGACGAAATGGAGTATGAGGAGAAGCCAAAAAAGAAAAAGAGCAAGAAGAAAAATAAATCATCAAAAGTTCTCACAATAATTCTTGCAGTGCTGATTCTTGTTATTATCTGGGGCGCACTTTTCGGTATCGACTTTGTTCTTGCAAGCAGTATGCAGAAGCCGTTTTTCTGCGTTAAAACAGAAGAATATGAAAACGGCAGTGCAGACTACACAGGTGCATTTTATAAATTGCAGTATCACGTTGAGGATAACGGCGAAACAGTTATCGTTTGCCTGCCTTGGTTTATGAAAGGCCCCAATGATGAAATTGACAAGAACGCCGCCGAAGCTGAAAAGAAAGAAGAAAAGCAGGAAAAAACTGCTCCCGTTTTTGAAAGCTCAAAGACAATAAAAATTAAAATTCCCAAAGAGTTTTATGGCGAGCTTAAAGACGGCAAGCTTGAATTAACAGATGAGCAGAAAGAGCAGGGCTTTAAATCTGTTGAATTAAGCGAAAAGAAAAAGAGCGCAACATTCACAATTGATAAAGCGGACTATGATGTTTTTATCGGTGAAATGAGAGAGCAGGTTGCCAAAGACCTTTCTGCAATTGCAGATGATAAAGATTATCCCTCAATCAAAAAGGTTGAATATACAAACGATTTCTCAAATGTAACACTTTCTGTTGACAGCAAGCTTTATGAAACAAGCCTTGACCATTTTATCAGCGAATCTATTTTTGAATGGGTTGGCAAGTATAAGGCATATGCGCAGAGAGAGCTTGTTTGCGACCTTGTTATTAAGGATGTTGTTGACGGCACCATTGTTGAAGAGAGCAAGGGTTAATTTACATATTCAGATGGCTGTAATGAAAGGATCGTTACAGCCGTCTTTTATTTCTTGACAAAATTTTATTTCAGTAGTAAAATTTCAGTAAGCATTCAGTGGGAAGTTTGGTGAAAATCCAGCGCAACAGCCATTACCGTATAGTCGGAAGACCTGATGCTTAAAAAAATGAAACACTTTGGGCAAGAAAGCTGTATCGTCTGATTATTTTAATCGGTCTGTGTTTTTGCGCCCTCAGGGGCGTTATTTTTTTGGAGGATTTATGGAAAAGACAAAAGAATATTACATTGCCCGTTTAATCGAAACTGCAAAAAAAGAAAATCGTCTGCCAAAAAAATCTGACTTTTCACAGGAAGATGTGAACAGAATAAAAGGCTTTTTCGGTCCGTGGCCGTGGGCACTTGAAGCGGCAGGGCTGAAAGAATCAAAGCAGGAAGAACGCATTGCAAAAAATCGTGAAAAGAGACTTCGTGCAAAAGAAAGAAAAAAGCAGTTCAAAAAAGAGCAAAACGAAAACCCCGCAGAGTAATTAACAGGAGCATTTATGGAAGCAGGATTCAAAGGGTATCACCCTGTTCCCAATTTAATATATTTTTTGAGCATAGTCATTTTCAGTCTGCTTTTTAAGCATCCGCTGACCTTGGCTGTGTGCTTTGCGGCATCCATTTGCTATTATATAAAGCTTTGCGGCAGGCAGGCTGTGAAAAATTTCTTTTGCGTTTTGCTGCCGATGCTTGTTGTAGTGCTTTTGATAAACGGCATCTTTGCCCATTACGGCACAACCCCGATTTTCACCTTGCCATCAGGTAATAAAATGACATTTGAAGCAATAGTTTACGGCTTTGTGCTGGGACTTTCTGCGGTAACAGTTATGATGTGGTTCTTTTGCTATAACGAGGTTGTAACGGCAGATAAATTTATGTTTGTTTTCGGCAAGTTTCTGCCAGCCGCCGCACTTGTTTTTTCAATGGCACTTAGGTTTGTTCCGCTTTATAAAAACAGACTTTATATTATCGCCGAGGCTCAGCGTGGAATCGGCAAAGATTATAAAAGCGGAACGCTTCTGGAAAGAATAAAAAACGGCGGAAAAATTATGTCAATTTTAATCACATGGAGCCTTGAAAATGCCGTTGAAATTTCTGACTCAATGCGGGCGAGAGGCTACGGCTTAAAGGGCAGAAAAGCTTACGGAAAATTCAAGTGGAGCGGCAAAGATTTTGTTGCAGTTTTTGTGATAATTTTAATTGATATTTTGCTGATTTTCGGCTGCATTTTTAAATCAGTTCACTGCGTTTATAATCCTTATATTGTCATAAATCCCAAAGCGGATTTTGGCAAAACTTATTTTGTAAATCAATTAAATTTAACCTTGAATCCCACATCTTTTTTTGGAATAATTACGCTGATTGCGTTTACGGTTCTTTGTTTTTTACCGCTGATAATTGAGCTAAAGGAGGATATAAAATGGAACAGATTAAAATCGAAAATTTAACTTTTTCATATCCTCTTTGCGATGAAAAAGCGATTGATAATATTTCGCTTTCTGTGAAAGCAGGGGAGTTCATTGTCCTTTGCGGAAAAAGCGGATGCGGCAAAACTACACTTTTGAAGCATCTAAAAAAAGAGCTTGCACCTCACGGCGAAAAAAGCGGAAAAATTTTTATTGACGGCAAAAACTCTGATGAAATGAGCCTTAGAGAAAGTGCGGAAAAAATCGGATTTGTTATGCAAAATCCCGATTTGCAGATTGTTACCGATAAGGTATGGCACGAGCTTTCATTCGGACTTGAAAATTTAGGTCTTTCAAATGATGAAATCGGCTTGCGCACCGCTGAAATGGCATCATATTTTGGCATCGGTCAGTGGTATAACCAAAAAACAACGCTTCTTTCGGGCGGTCAGAAGCAGTTGATGAACTTGGCTTCGGTGATGGTTATGCACCCCGACATCCTGCTCCTTGATGAGCCGACATCTCA
Organism: Clostridia bacterium; assembly: GCA_024404115.1. GTDB lineage: Bacteria > Bacillota > Clostridia > Oscillospirales > Acutalibacteraceae > CAG-488. The sequence continues at coordinate 209,549 of JAKSQM010000001.1, forward strand.
GCTTGACCCTGTTTCGGCAGAGAATTTTCTTCACACTGTCAGCAAAATCAACCGTGAATTAGGTGTAACTGTGATTATCACCGAGCAGCGACTTGAGGAGGTTTTCCCTTGTGCAGACAGAGCCGTTGTTATGGACGAGGGCAAAATAATTTTTGATGGCACGCCTTCGCAGATGGGAAAAGTACTTTCAGATATGCCGTCTTTTCTCCGCTTTGCAGTGCCGACTCCCATGAGAGTTTTCTCAAAATTCTGCAAAGAAAATTGCCCCGTAACTGTCTGTGAAGGCAGAAGGTTTTTAAGAGAAATTTCTCACAAAAATGAAGTGAATTTTGAAGAAAAAAATACAAGCGAAAATGTTGCAGTTGAGCTTAAAAATATTTGCTTCCGTTATGAAAAAAATGGCAAAGATATTTTAAAAAATCTTTCACTTAAAATTCCAGAAAAAAGTTTTTTTGCAATCCTTGGCGGCAACGGTGCAGGCAAAACAACTCTTTTAAAAATAATAAATTCCACGCTTTCTCCCTTTAGTGGAAAGGTAAAAATTTTTGGTGAAAATCAAAAGAAAAGCAAGGCAAAAATTTCAACGCTTCCGCAGGATGTGCAGGCACTTTTTACCGCCAAAACTGTTATGCTTGATTTAAAAGAAATCGAAAAAGATGAAAGCGAAATTTTAAAAATTGCAAGCCTTGTTAAAATAGAAAATCTTCTTTCAAAGCATCCATTTGATTTAAGCGGTGGTGAGCAGCAGCGTGCCGCACTGGCAAAGGTTCTTTTGTGCAAACCGCAGATTCTTCTGCTTGACGAGCCAACAAAAGGCATGGATGCTGAATTTAAAAATGACTTTGCAAATATTGTGGCTTCCCTTAAAAATGACGGCTGCACAGTGGTGATGATTTCTCACGATGTGGAGTTCTGCGCAAAGTATGCCGATATGTGCGCAATGGTATTTGACGGTTCTGTTGCCGCCGCAGAAACTGCACATAAATTCTTTAACGAAAACAGATTTTACACTACATCCGCCGCAAGAATGGCAAGGGGAATAATTAAAAACGCTGTAACAGATGAGAATATTATTTTATGCTTAAACGAAAAATCTTTTCAATAATTATGCTGTGCGTGGCAGTGCCTGCGGTGGTTTTTGCAGGCTATTTTCTGGCAAAAGGCAAGCAATATTATCTTGTGAGTCTGCTTGTGATTTTTCTTTCAATTTTCCCGTTTTTTTATTCGCTTGAAAGAAAAAAATTGCAGACAAGAGAGCTCGTAATAACCGCAAGTGTAACGGCAATTGCAGTGGCATCAAGAGCGGCATTTTTTTATCTGCCAAACATCAAACCTATGTGCGCCGTGCTGGTAATTTCTGCCGTCGTTTTCGGTGCGGAGTTCGGCTTTGTCTGCGGTGCAATTTCAATGCTTCTTTCAAATTTTATTTACGGGCAGGGGATGTGGACACCCTTTCAGATGCTTGCAATGGGGCTGACAGTTTTTGTAATCACCCTTATAATAAGAGCGTTCAAAATTAAAAACCGCTTTGTGGCAGGCATAGTCAGCGGAATAATCTGCACCTTACTTTACGGTGTGATAGTTGACCTTTGCTCTGTTTTTATGATGGTGTCAGATTTCAACTTAAAATCAATCCTCGCTGTTTATTCTTCGGGCGTTCCTTTTAATATTATGCACGGTGCCGCAACCGCCTTGATTGTGGCGTTCTTTATGCCGTCAATAACAGAAAAGCTTCAGAGAATTAAAATTAAATACGGAATTTTCAACGAAAAAAATCAGCATAGCTCTTAAACTCTGCACGCCAAAAATAAATCTTTTTTTATATCCAGTTAAAATACCAACAATTTCACAATTCTATTACAACCATCTTATCAGAAAGGTGGAGCAATGTGCCGAATTTATGGTGATATGCAACAGCACCTGAAACGGACTTAACAGAATCAATATTTCTCAAAATCACTTTTGCGCCCACAGGCAGAGTGTCCAGTGAAACAGTGATTGTATTGCCCTCACGGATTGCCTCCACTTTGAGAGCTTCGTTGCCATGCGTATCACAGACACGGGCAGTTGCTTTGCTTTTAAGTGCAAAAATATGAAGCGTTACATTTTTAGCATAATCATAATCAGGTGCGGTGTTGACTTCACCAAAGGGTATAATTGAATTTTCTCTTGCATAAAGCGGAAGCGAAAAGAAATCATAATTATCCTTTTGCCATGCACCGCCCTCACGGACTTCATTTGAAAGAAGATGTGTCCATGTGCCGTTTGGCAAATAATAATCAACATCGCCATTTTCACGAAAAACGGGAGCTACAAGCAGATTTTCACCTAACATATACTGGCGTTCAAGGTCATCACAGAGAAAATCATCATTAAACTCAAGCACCATGGCACGCATAACAGGTACACCCTTTTCATGAGCGGTAACAGCCGCCTCATATATATAAGGCATAAGCGAGCATTTAAGCTCTGAAAAATATTTTGCAACCGCCACGGATTCTGCACCGTCTGTTTCGCCCTCTTTATTAAACAGCCACGGCACACGGTATGATGACATTCCGTGCAAGCGTGAATGGGTGGAGAGCAGACCAAATGCAAGCCAGCGTTTGTATATATCGGCGCAGGCTGTGCTCTCATAAAATTGCCTTTGGGTGTCTCAACATATCCGAGAATCATTCTGTCAAAAAAATTGCTTATGGATGTGAGCAGACGCTCCTTATAATAAAAAGAAAATTTTGCAGGATTTTTGCGTATTTCAAGGCGGGAGTTGCCGCTTTTTACTGTTAAGCGATCGCCGTCTTCTTCGGTTATCAGCTCAACGGAGGCTTCATTTAACTGAAACTGCGGTATTTTTGCACGAGAGCCTGTAAAATGCTGTGCCTGTATGCGGATAATATCGGGCAGTGGAGAGGAAACATATATTTCAATCATCGGGCCGCCGAAAGTATGAGAATCTGCACTTCTCGGCAGTGAATAAATATAAAGTCTGTTGCCTTCTTTTCTGACTTCACGAATCTGCACAGTGTCGGCAAAGCTGACAGCAGGTTTTTCAAGCAGATATCTGCCGCTGAATTTCATAATTATCTCTCCAATCTAAAAATTAAGCCACAGAACGGCAGAAGCTCTGACGCTCTGTGGCCTGCATATTGTAATCAATTAAACAGTGATTTAATTTTTTCAACAATCATTGTGAAGAGATTTTTCAATAATTTAATGATGTGCTGAATGAAATTATCCTTTGGTGCAAATTTTCCGTCCTGTGTGGGAAGAATATAACCATAAACATTCTGAAGGAACTGCGGACAGTTGGGGTCTGTGAAAACATCAATATCGTTATAGATAATATAATTTATCATGCCGTAGTAGCTGTCATTCTTTTCGCCATGGGCAAGGTCTTTAACAAACCATGTATTATCGGGCAGGAAGCAGGTTGAAGCATCAATGCACCAGTCGGGGGACATATAATTCTTTTCGGGATAAAGCTTCTGTTTATAATTATCTGCAAAGCTTTCGCCGTTCTTTGCGCAGGTTGCGCCAAGGCTTGCAACAGTTGTTTCAACAAAGCCGTCGCCCATAAAGTTGCCCTCATAAGTGAACGGGAACGGAGGCATATTGTATTTGCAGATAATGCTTACATGATGACCGTCTGCAATAGCTTTTTTGAGGATTTCTCTATCTTTTATCTTAATATTGTTATGATAATATGTAACCTTTTCAATAAGCTTACTGTATGTATCACGGTCATTTCCAAAAACATAATTAAGTGCGTCTTCAAAATATTCAGCCTTAACAAAAGCCCACATTGCGGGGTGAGTTGCAAGAATATCGTGAATAGCATCATGAAGTGCGTTTTTAAGAGCAACCTTTAAAAGAGGCTCAACGCTTGTGTCAATAAGAAGGCGGAGTATGCCCGACTCATTGAGCAGCTGAAGAATAGTTGTAACAGCATCGTTACCAACAGCATTTGAAGCAAAAGCCTCAACAGCGTCAGAATCAAAATGGAAATCGCCTTTGAAAAGCTGGCTTACAAAGTTAATGCCCTCCATTGACGGAACGCAGAAAAGAATGGAGTCGAGGCTGTCTGCACCGTATTCGCTTATGTATGCAAGCTCGACAGATGACCCGAAGCTGGAGCCAACAAGCTCAACTTTTTCACTGCCTGTGTCCTCTTTCACCCAACCGATAAACTCATCTAGCTCTTTTGCAAGGTCAACGGGGTCAAGGCGTGAATCATATTTAAAAACATACTTGCCGTCGCCTGAATATTTAAGTTCAGTTGCATCAACGGTTACATTCGGCTGCATTGTTATTCCGTCGGGTTCAAGCTTTGTATCACCTAAAAGCTCATCCATCCAGCCATAAACGCAATTATACACAAGGCGGAAATCAAAGCTCTTTATGCTGTTTGCAAGAGTGTTTTTAATGTTTGATGTGGCAGTGCTCATTCTGCCCGAATCAATGGGATAAAGAAGCGAGGTCTTGTTTTCGTCATCTTTGTAATAAACCCTTTTTGACTCGAAGCCCTCAATATAAACCTGAGGAAGATGGTTATAAGTGTCATTCTGTGCGGCATAGGTAATAATACCCGTGCAGCATGAAAGCAGAATAACCGCAGAGAGAATAATGCTGATAATTTTTTTCATATGTGATTCTCCTTTTCAAATTTTCTTTTATATAAATTTATAAAAGCTGTGTTATAACCTGCGCCACAGATGAGTTTTCATCCGGCAAATGACCGTCAATATATATGCTGTATTTTCCGCTGAAAACTTTTCTTATACCGTTTTCATCAAACAAAGAGAAGCTCTCGTTATTTAATTGAAATTCAACAACAGCACTTTCCTGCGGTTTAAGATGAATTCGTTTAAAGCCTTTTAATCTGTATTTTGGCTGATTTAAAAGCCCTGCGCTGTCAATATAAAGCTGAACAACCTCGTCGGACTCGTATTCGCCGATATTTTTAACGGTAATCTGTGCTTTTTCGCTGTTGCATTTTATATCTGAATACTCAAACTTTGTATAGGAAAGACCGAAGCCGAAATCATAAAGCGGCTTTATTTTTCTATACATATAAGTTCTGCCGTTTTTCATTTCATAATCGTCAAACGGTGGCAAGTCCGCTGTTTTTTCGGGGAAGCCAAGAGGAAGTCTGCCTGACGGTGAAACATTGCCAAAAAGAATATCTGCCATTGCATCGCCGCCTCTGTCCCCCGGGTACCACGCTTCAAGAATTGCCTTTGAAAGTGCGGCAGGTTCTTTCAGCTCAACGGCACTTCCGTTTTCAACAATAAGAACAATATTTTGGTTGACCTCATAAAGCTTTCGCAAAAGAGTAAGCTGCTCTTCTGGCAGGCTTAAATCGGTTTTGTCGTTGCCCTCGCTTTCATATTCAGTGCCAAGACCAAGCACGGCAATAACGGCGTCTGCCTGCCTTGCGGCTTCAACCTCATAGCAAAACATTTCGTCTTGGTTATCATTTGGAATCGTCCATTGAAGCTTGACAAACGGCTCGCCAGAAATTTTTGAATATCTGATAAAGAACGGAAGCTTTTCGCCTTTGTTCAAGTGAATCGGCTCACCGTTATATTTAATCCCGTCAAAAGAGAGCTCGGGCGGCATACATTTTGGGAATCCGCCTGCTGAAAGTCTGAAAGAATACTCTCCTGTTTTCGGGGCGGTTATGTTTCCTCTGAAAATGCAGGAATACTCCTGCGTTGTAATAAGCGGGTCGGGGTATCTGTCAAGCCACGCATAATTCACAGATTCATCAATGCGCCTTTGCGGCAGACCCTCAAAATAGGCGTTATTGTAAAACCTTGCTTCAATTCCATTTTCACCGCTGTCAAGGGTATAGCAGAAAGCGGGAATTTCTGTAAACGCAGTGCTTGCCTTTACATAATCCCAACGGATATGCTTAACATTTTTTGCCCTGTTTTTGATGCCATCAAGAGGCGAAACAGGCTTGTTTTTTGCCTTGCCAGAATAATCGCCAAACTGACAAACATCCGCATTGTTGCCAACAACAAGAATTTTAGCATCCTTTTTAAGCGGAAGTATGCCGTCATTTTTAAGAAGCACCATTGATTTTACCGCCGCTTCATATGAAAGCGCCGAATGCTTCGGGCAGCCGATTACATCAAGGGTAATATTTGAAAAAGGCTGTTCTTTTTCAAACTGACCTGCCTTTATTCTGGCAATAAGCACCCTGCGGACTGCTTCGTTTATTCTTTCCTCTGTAACCTTACCAGCTTTCAACTGCTCCTCAAGGAAACAGGCATAAAAATGCTCATACTGGGTATATCCGCCACATTCAAGGTCAACACCTGCGTTAAGAGCGGCGGAAGCGGCATCATTTGGCTCTTTGTGTGATTTATGTCCGACCCACAGCTGTGCAATACCACTGCAGTCAGACACAACATAGCCGTCAAATCCCCATTCACCACGGAGAATATCTGTGAGAAGCCTTTTGTTTTCGTGGCACGGCACGCCGTTTATTGCATTATAAGCCGCCATAACAGCCTCGGGTTCAGCTTCTTTGACAGCAATTCTGAACGGCTCAAGGTGATATTCACGCAGAGTTTTTTCGCTCATTTCAGCGTTGCATGAAAAGCGGTTGTGCTCCTCATTATTGGCGGTGAAATGCTTGGGAGTTGCAACGGCTTTAAGAAATTTTTCATCTTTTCCCTGCAAGCCTCTTACAAATGCCGCACCGTTTTTGCCTGCAAGGTATGGGTCCTCGCCATAAGTTTCGGCAGTGCGTCCCCATCGAGGGTCCCTTGCAAGGTTTAAATCGGGCGACCAGAAGGTAAGAAGTCCGTTGTATCTGCCCTCAAACTCACGCTCGTCAAGTCCGTCAGCACATTTGCCGTTATACCTTGCACGGGATTCATCTGAAATAGCATCAGCAATTTTTTCTAAAAGCTCGTCATCAAACATTGCACCAAGGGCAATTGCCTGCGGAAAAACCGTAAATTTTCCAGGGCGGATAATTCCGTGAAGAGCTTCATTGCCGTGATAATACTTTGGAATACCTAACCGCTTGTTTTCGGGTGAGGTTTCTATTATAATTTGTAATTTTTCTTTAAGCGTCATTTGAGAGAGAAGCTCATTTGCACGCTTTTTTATTTTTTCAGTTGTTTTCATATCAATTAAATATATTTATTTTTCTAAGAATGTTATTTATAAATGGCAGTATTTCTGATTGGAGCTGAACGGATTTTGGCATATTATCTTTATCAGAAAACCACCAAGTCGGTCTGACGGTGAAATTCGGCTCGGCGTCTGTAAAAGGAACTCCACCGCCCTCGCTTAAAAATCTGATGCCGTATGCTCTCATATCAGCATAAAGCTTTTTCGCTTCCTCTTCGGGGTTATTCTTAAACGATAACCAGTTGTATTCACCTGCGAATGTGCCGCATTTGAAGAAACGCCAGCTTATTGAAAGACCGTTCAAGCGATATGCTTCATCCTCGGTCAGATTTCTGCTTTCGGCACGAGCCATAATTTTATCAAGCCTTTTAATTTCAAGCTCGTTAAGTGCTGTATGATTTTCAAGTGCTTCGCCGCCGTCCTGACAGGTCATATGTGCACTGCTGAAAGCCAGTGGCTTATATCCCTTGACGGATTTTTCAAACTTCTTTATAAATTCAACAACATCTTTTCCTGCTTCACCATAATAAGCGTTGCAAAATTCAGAAATGTGTCTATCGATATCCGTATCGGGATTCCACATAAGCTTTAAGACAAGATATGTTTTCAGGTCGTGGAACTCGCCTGCAACCATATCTTCACCGCATCCGTTATCAAAAATGGAGATGACATTGTTATCTCTGAAATACTGATACCTTTTTTGCAAGGTTGTGATATTTGGGAACAGCGCATAATAATACTGAAAATCTGTGGTGTAATTCCACATATAAATATTATCGGTAAGCTTTGCCCAGCCAGAAATTGCCTTATTGAATTTTGCATTTTCACGGCAGAAAGGCTCGCCGAAATCATGAAGCACACAGCCGTTAATGGGGCACATACGGATAACAACACCGTCTGCTATGCTGAGATTTTTGGGAGGTGTCAAAGAATCCTGATATGCAAGAGTTTCAAATCGTGCATCGGGATATTTTTCTCTTACTTTTTCGGCAACTCTGTTGACAAAATTTATCATTGAAGCTGAATCGGTGTTGCCGTGAGCTTTATTAAATGCTTTGCATTTATCACACTGACAAAAAGACATTCCGTCATTTTGCGAAACGCTGAAAATATTACTGTACTGTGAGAAAAAATTCATTGCATAATCCACAACAAGCTGAAGCACATCATCATTTGAAAGGCAGGGCTGACGGTTAAAGCTTCGGTTGCCTTTATCATCACAGCCAAAATATTCGGGATGTTCCTCAAACATATCACGGCGAATTATCCATTGAAGTGAATGAACGGCATTCACGCAGTATTCTGTAGGACTTCCGCCCCAATCATCTGTGATATATGCCATATAGCTGTGAAGCTTATGTTTTACACAGAAATCTGCATACTTTGTGGAAAACAGCCAATAGGTCTGCCTTAATTTAAACGGCGGAACAAATGAATAATCAATTGGCGAAATTGCAAGGCGGTCAGTTTCGGGAATAACTGTCAGTTCTTCTGTGAACCATCGGCAGCCGAGCCAATCTTCAAGGAATGTATAAACTGCATAAATTGCTCCTCGTTCTTTGCCGCCTGTAAGGAAGAGCTTATTGCCGACAGTAAGAATACGAACTCCGTCCTGCTCATAAGCTGAACGGTCAATGCTGATTTCTTCATCACGGTTTGTAATGCCAACAACAATTTCTTTTTCAGATGAAGGAATTTTGTCTGTTAAAATCTCAAATTTTGCAGAGCTGATTTTTTCAAGGTATTCTGCCAGCTCCTTTGCGGCATTTTTTTCAACCTCTGCGGCATTTGCAGAAATGACAATTTTATATTCAGTTGAGCCGTTTTCTGCAAGAATAATTTCGCTTTCTGTCATTGCATATGCAGGCGTCAAAGTTAAAACAGATAACAAAAATACCAGTAAAATTGAAACGCATTTTTTCATAAATTCAGCTCCTTACTGTTTAACAACAGAGAAAGAATCTCTGTCCCCGTTTATTTTCATTATGATTTCTCTGTCGGCAAATGTCAGACGCATCTCGCCCTTTTTGCCGATAAAATCTTTAACGCTGTTTTTTAATCCTTTTGTGCGGTAGCTTTTTATAACAATCCATTTGCCTTTGCCGTCATTTATTTCGCAGATTTTCCCTTTTGCCTGTGCCGCAATTTCACTGGGCGCAAAGCGTTTCGGGGCAACAACTGTCAAGCCGTTTTCTTTTACGCAGTTTCTCACTTCTTTAAGCGTTTTTCCAGAAATATGTATTCCGCAAAGGAAGCAAAGCTTTAAAGAATCAAGCACTTTTTTATCTGCATTATGGTCAAAAACGGCTGTGCTGTTAAGGGAAGCAAAGGAAAAATGCTTGTTGAAAAGTACCCACGGAGAAATTCTATCCCAAGACAGACCGTTTTTGCAGGTTTCGCCGTGAGTGAGAATATTGAAAATTCTGAAAAGCTCCTTTGAACGGTAATCGGGTTTAATTTTTGGATTTCCGAAAAGGCATTTTTTAAAAAGAATCGGGTACCACTGCCCCCAAAAGCCATCATCATAGCGAATTATGCCGATTTCGGGGCGGTAATCTTTAATTGAATACTCTCTGTTTTTATCCTTATATTCCTTACAGAAGCGTCTGAATTCTTCTCCGTATTCGTTAATTTTGCCCTTATCGGTCATTACATTAACGCTTTCAACATATGCGCAGTCAACACCTGCCAAAAATGCAAACAAAAGATTATAATACATCTCGCTGGCGGAATGACCAGGGTTTGTATTCATAAACCAGTTGTCAACGCAATTGAAAAGTGGCAAGTCATATTGCATTGCCGCACCTGCCGCAATTGAAAAAGCAACATTTGAAAAGTTTTCTTTCAGCGACTTATAGTTGGGGATTATTCCGCTTTCGGCAAATTTGTGCAGCAGCACGGGGTAAACATGCTCGCCAAACATTGCTTGCGCACCTTGTGCTTTAAATGAATCCACATATTCTATAATCTGCTCTTTCAGAAGCTTGCCCTGTTTAATTGCATCACGCTCTTTTGAAAAAGGAAAAACGGGAAGAATTTTTTTAAACTTTGTTGCAAGCTGAATAGAAGTGTTTCGGCTGATTATTACATGCTCAAATTCATCGTACATAATACCTTTGAATTTTTTGCTTTCGGCAAGGGCTTTTACAAATTCATTCGGCAATTTAACACGGTGGCATCCGTCAGAATTTTCTGCCCACTGCGTTCCGTCAGGTGCAGTGCAATCTTCACGCCAGTTTGCATATTCAAAATTAGTGATAAAATCTGTATCCTGTTTTTCAAATACATCATTAAGTGCGTGTGCAAGCTCCGTTGCCTGTGGAACAGTATAATTTTGCCCGTCAACATGGCATACAGCAAAATCTATAAGCCTGCCGTTATCTGTAACAATATCTGCCGCCTTATTGCCATTCACAATCTGATCGGCAAAAACATTAAGTCCTATTTTCATTTTTATTCCTCCGTCAGCTTCTCATTTCAAATGCTTCAAGGGGTTTATCACTGTTTTCAACAGCGTATTCGTGTTCCGCTTCTGTTTTAAAAATAATATCTCCGTCTGATTCGGTGAAATCAATTTTTTCTCCTGTTTCAAGGTTTCGGACAGATATTTTTTTGCCGAAAACATTCATAAAACGGCAATCATTTCCACGAATGCTTCTGACTATTGCATAGGCAGGCTTTCCATCACGCATTTCAGCAGAAACAAGAAAAGCTCCTCTTGCCCTCAGCGAGAAAAATGCCGCATCACCGATATCTTCGGGATATGCAGGGAAAACTCTGATAATTCCGCCCTGCGACTGCAAAAGCATTTCGGTTATAACCTCGCTCAGATACGCTCCGCCTTTATCAACAAAGAAAGAATGCTGTCCGTCAGGCTTCATTTCGTTGTTTTCGTCATAATCGCAGGCATCAGAGCGGTTAAGATTGCCACCCTCTCTGCACTTTGGCAAAAGCTCCAGTGCAAGACGGGCATAGTCCTTATCGCCCATACGAAGCCTTGAAATAATACCGTATGACATATCCCACGGCATTTTGTTTTTATCTACAAATTTATCAACGCTCTTTTGCGCCGCTGATTTCATTTCATCGCTTCCACGCCACTTATCAACCTCATCAGTGATGCAGATAGGGCATAAATCTGAAACAGGGGGATTGCCGTAGCCTATGGAAATATCATCAATATCTTCGGCGGTTTTCCATGTTCCGTCTTGCCATACAGCGTAATCCTTGCGAAGAGCCGCAACATCATTGCGCCATTCCTCTGCCAAAGCCTCGTCAACACCAAGAATCTCTGCCGACTTTGCCGCACGACTCAACACAAACTTGAAAAGAGCAAGGTCAATGAGAGAGTTTGTCATAAATTCATTTAAAAGGCCAGGGCATGCAACAAATTCCTGTGAACGGGACGGGAAAATATATTTTTCGCCGTTTTCGTCAGTAAGAAGATAATCGTGATAAAAAAGGGCAGCCTCTTTTAAAATGGGATATCCAACATCACGCAAATATTCTTTATCGCCTGTAAAATCATAATAATCCCACGCATATTTTACAGTTTCGCCTGTGGTGGAAATATTCATTATTGTTCCGTTAAGAGTGATTGAAGATGCAATAACTGTGCCTGTGCCAGAAATTGCATGGGGGTAGGCTGTTCCTCTGCATTTATAAAAATCGGTTGCATACTTTTGAAGCTTTTCTTTTGAATCAAAGCACAGCTTAAACCACGGCTCAAGAAGCTCTGCGTGGTTTGTTGCCAGCAGACCGAGGTTTGTTTTTGGCTGTTCATATGTCAGAATATGATGACCCCAGTTGACAAAGTTGGATTGATACCACGGGGCAACATAGCCTGCCGCAAACTTTGAGGGTCGCCTTGCGCTCATTGCTTCATAAATGCCCCAGTACCACGGGGTTGAATATTCCTGCTTTGGAAGTCTTATCCATGAACGGCAGACATCGTGCATTGTAATCTGCTCACAGTTTGAAAGAACATGGAATGTATCCCTTGCGAAAGCGTTTTCAAGTCTTCGCTTCGCTTCGGCATATGTGTCTTTAGCGTCATAGGTGCTGACAACTGTAAGAAGAATTTCAAACTTTCTGCCAAAACGGCCAGTGCCAAGAACAGAATAACCAATATCAGAAAGTTTAGCTTCTCCGCCGCCAACCTTTGCCATTACGGTGTAATGAACATCGGGAGAATTATTGGGGTCTTCACCTGCTCTGAGGCGCATATTGAAGCCGAAATATTCTCCGTCTGCAAAACACACTGGCGAATAAAACTCGGCTATTTCTTTTTCACGGCGTTTTATTTCTTTTTCGTCCTTTTCAGCAAGAATTGCAGGAACTTCCATCGGGTCTCTGGTTAATTCAAAACGGACAGTGCCAAGGACGGGTCTTTTGCTTGACGCAGGAGCTTCAACGGTAACTTTCATAACCTCATCAACTCTGCTGATGTTTGCCGTAACGCAATAATTCCAGCCGTTAATGCTTCCGTTTTGATTATCGCAGGAAAAATACTGCTTTGCCAACGCTCTTGAAATATCAAGCTCCTCACGGATATTATGACCGAAGCCACCGCTGAGAAGATGAAGCGTGAGCCTTGCGGCGGAAGTCTGAATAGGAAGATTAACCCTGCGATTTGACGCTTCAAACATATCAAGCTTTATGCTTTCATCGCCAGACGAAGCTTTTTTTCTAACATTTTCTATTCCACCATCGGGATAGCAAGGCTTTGGAGCATCATAATCATCCCACCACAAATCATTTTTTGCGATGTTGAATGTAAGATTATCAGGCATTCCGTGCATTGAAGCACCGAAATCTCCGTTGCCTATGGGCAGACCCGAACGGAAATCAGGAGCAGTGCCCTTACGGGTAAAATTATGCTTTGCCGCTTCTGCTCTGCCGTTTGTGCTTATTCTCATTCTGCTTTGAATCATTGTTTCGTTAGGCATATTGGGGAGCATTCCGCTGCACGGGTCTTTTCTGATTTTTCTGTTCATTATGTTTCTCCTTTTTATTACTCTTTTGCATCCTCGGCGGCAAGCATCTGCGCAAGCTCGTCAACTTCATCAGACTCTTCATTATCCTGATTTGCAATAAGAGCACGCCTTTCATTAAGGGCAATATACATTTTCTCTCTCTTTTCACCCTCAAGGTCATAGAAAAAGAACGGAATAATTTTAACAAATGTGGGCAGAAGTGTAATGCCGTTAAAGAGGAAAAATACCTTCTGGTAAACTGTCTTGCTCCCCTGCGACCACGGCTTCATTGGGATTGTGGGGTCATAACCTGACCACTTGAAAAGCTGAACTGTAAGAAGTGCATTCAGCGGTGATGTTACCTTTGTGATAAGTCCTGTGAGAATGCCGATTGTGCCGTCAGGACGCTCGCCTGTAACATACTCTGTGTAGTCATTGATTTCACGGCCCAGCTCTGCTTCAAATACATTTGACGGACCGTTGTTGATTCCGTTGATTCCAAAGAAGAACGCATAAACTGCAACGGCAAGCCATCTGTTGCCAATAAGCGGACATCCCACTGCAACCATACCTGCACAGCAGAATAAATCCCACAAACGAAGCCATATAACAGCTTTTTTGTTGTTATTCTTAAATAACTTCTGGAATTTTGGAATAAATGTAACGCTGAGGTAATTGAAAATATTGTTGGGGAGGTAAGCGATAAATGACGGAATTGTTCCACCGAAAATTTCCTGCTGGGTAACAACATCCCATTTGTAACCGCCGTTTGCCCACCAGCTGACAGAAAACTCTGCAAGGAAGTTGCGAAGAGCATATTTGTTTTTGAAAATATAGAAAAGTGTTTTTGTAATGGGTGCAGGCTTTGGCTGAAGAAGAATTCTCTCTTTGCAGTTAATTGCCATAGCTATGTTGCCTGCCGCACCAATAGTAGCCGCTATCAGCGCAATGCCTGTGAATACAGTGCTCATGGGAAGATTGATGTAGCCTTTATTGTTAAGCTCCATAAGAGGCATAAAGATTGTTGCAATAAGCTGTGAGCCTGTGAAGCCGAGATAATTCTGAACAAGACCTACATTTATTCTGTCCTTGGGATTTGCCGTCTGAAGTGATACAAGGTTATCACGGGGGATAGCATAAATAGTGCCGAATGTTTCCTGAATAAACAGCGTGCAGAAAACAAACACAATCTTTTTCGGGTCATTGCCGGGGGTATCGCCAAAAAACATTGCACCGCTGTAAAGGGCAACTGTACTTAAAAAGTAAGGAATTGCAGTAAAAATAATGTATGGACGAGCCTTGCCCCAACGGGTTCTTGTTCTGTCATACGCAGCACCCATAAGGGGATTATTCAAAACGTCATAAATGCCGATAAGTGTAAGAATGAGCGTTACATATGTCATATCAATTTTGAGAACATTGACAAAATAAAGTGTTCTGTACTGCTCAAGTCCTTTTACAACTGCGGCGGCAAATTCACCGATTGCTGGGAATGCAATTTCTTTTGGAGTAAGCACAGGTGTATGGAATATTCTTGTGGCAATGTCGCTGTATTTATCAAGCTTTCTTTTTTCAATGTTTGCAGCAGAGAATCTTTCTGCTTTGACAACCTTGTCAACAACATTTTTTACGCCGCTTTTATTCTCATTCATTTAACAGTCACCTCACAAGTTGATTTATAAAATCCGTCATCTGACAGTGCATAAACAGTTACAACACCGCTCTTAACTGCAGTAACAACACCGTTTTCATCAACAACGGCTATACTTTCATCATCAGAATACCATTTTTTTGTTTGAACAGTTGCGTCTTTTGGTGAAACTTTTGCATCAAGCTGTTTTGTTTCGCCTGTATCAAGCTTGACATGACGCTTTGAAATTGCCATTGACTCAACGGGAACTCTTACGCTTACATCACAGGTATCGGTGTATGTTTTGCCGAGGAAATCAAATGAAGCTGTTATTTTTGCTTCGCCTGCATCTTTGCCTGCTTTAAGGTATCCCTCATCGTCAACTGTTACAACATTTTCGTCAGATGTTTTCCATGTTACAACAGGCTTCAGCGGGTCTGAACAGGTCAATGTGGCTGTGAGGTTATCTGTATTTTTCGGCTCGATAATCATTGATTCATCAGAAAGCATAAGAGACGGCCATGTGAAGCTGTTCTTTGCTTTTTCGGTCAGTTTAAATTCAATGTCTGTCTTACCAAGGGATGCCAGATTGCCTTTGAACACAGCATCAGCTTTAACTGTCATATCCTTTTTAAATTCAAGATATAAAAGCTCCCCAGTGTTGCGGTTTATTCTGAAATATACCTCCATATTATCGTTTGTAACATCAATCTTTCCAATGTCAGCCGCTTTGTCAAACTCATCACCGAAAAGGCTGCGGATTTCAGAATCAGTTCTCTTTGCAAAATTAGCGTTGATAACATCATCACTGCATTTCAGAATTGCACTGATAACATACTCACTTCTGCCCTGCTGAGAGTAAAAATTGGGGCTTTCACATTCGGGGCAGCCGTCAATCAGCTCATCGCTTTCTTTTCCGCAATTATCACACTGATAAATATAATCTCTTGCAAAATAATTGCACTCAAAGGATTCAATATCTGCACCTGTAATCTGCGGTGCTTTAACGGGCAAATTTTCTGAAAAATCCGTTTCAATTGCAGGTGTATTTTCAGAGAGAGCAGATGTGAATTTGTCCTTTGCAAAAAGAACAGTCTTTTTAAGCTCCTCGCTTCCGTTCATTACAATTGAATTGCCGTCAATTGAAAATTCATCTTCAACAAAAGCTTTGGGCTTATTTTCAAGTGCATCACCAAACACTTTATTCAGAAGTGCGGCAACATCATCGCTTGTTTTCGGCTCGTCATAAACTCCGTGGGTGTCCTCCTCCGGCGGATATGAGCCCTCCATTGCAAGAACGCTGTTAAGTCCGTAAATAAAGCCCACAACAAAAACAAGGCACAGGAATACAACAACCACAGCGGTAAGGATTTTGCTTTTTACATCGTTTGAAGTTTTTGTTTTTTCCATAGATTACGCCTCCTTTGCTTTCACTGCATGCTCTTTTTCAAGCTCGGCTTTTTTTATTTCTTCCTCAATCTTTCTCGTTTCCTCTGTTTCAACAACAGGTTGAGGCAGGTCATCAATATTGATTTCACCCTTTTTCACTTTCTTGTATATTTCTGTGCGTTCAAGCATACCCTCGTCATATTCAACGGGGATTCCTTTTTTCCACAGAAGAAGATTTATTACAAACACAACGGCAAACATTAAAATAACAGCTATTATGCCAAATCCGTTGCCTGCCTCGATAATCCCCGATTTAAGTCCGCCAACAAATTTTGCATAAAGCACAGCAGAAACAGCCGCATCAACAATGCCGACAGCAGAAATCACCGCAATTATTTTTTGCATATTTTTATAGCTTATAAGGCACAGCAGGCTTAAAAGCAACACAAGCACCGCCATAACTGCCGCCAGTGCATATGCACCCATTGCCATGAGCAAAGCCTTAAATTCTCCCCCTGCAAGGGATGAATTCATCATATCAAGTATGTAATTAAATCCACCCTCGTTGAAAAGATTAAAAATTCCAAGTCCCGAAAAATCGTATTTTCCCTCAATAAACGGAATACAAAATCTGAACCATCCGGCAGGAATAAGAAAAGCCACCAGAGGAAGAATGCACGCACAAAGTCGGGCAATGGCAAGCTTTGAGCCGATATATGCCGCCTTAATGTGTCTGATTTTCACGTGAACACTTGCCATAGAAAGCTCTGACATTTTCGCTTCACGAAAGAACGTATCGGCATAACCGTAAAACCTCATATTTGTTCCACATTCGGGGCAATATTGGCTTACATTGTAGATATGCAGATGCTTTCCGCATTTGGGACAATTTGCCATAATAATTTCTCCTTTACACTATCTTTTTTTCTTTTCTGTATTTTGCAGGTGTAGTGTTATATATTTTTTTAAAATGATTTATGTAATTTCCCGTACATTCCCATCCCATTTTTAATGCAATTTCATTGACGGTCATATCCGTCTGAAGCAGAAATGTAAGAGAATCGTATATTCTGCATTCGATTATATACTGCTCTATGCTTTTGCCGAAATGTTCTTTAAACAGGCGGTTAAGATAATCTGGTGAATAGCCGATCTCTCTTGCTGTTTTTGCAAGGTTAATTTTGCCCGCAGTGCCCTGCTGTAATTTCACCAGAAGCATTTCAAGACATTCGGGTACATTTCTTTTGCTTCTGAATGATTTTTTAACATAAAGACCTATAAGATTGCACGCAACAATACGCTTAACCGATTTATAAACCTCATAATCTTTTGCCATGGCATAAACATAAGAAAAATCAACATTTTCTTCAAACGAAGCCAGTTCGCTTTCATTGAGATGAAATGAGGGCGGATTTTTCTCTGTCATAATCTTCACAAAAAGCGTAGGTGAAATATAGTCGCAGGCTTCTTTAAAAAGCTTCGGGTCAATGTAAATATCACGGCATACAGGCTCGGCAGAGTCATCAATCGGTTTGGCAGAATGACAATCCTGCGGACGAAGAATAACAACATCCCCCACCTCAGGTCTGAACGATACGCCGTTAACCGTATGAATAAAGTTATTATTAAGCGTTATGACAGTTTCAAAATGCTCATGCCGCTCAAGGGGAATCACCATCCCTCTGTTGATTGCGGTGTAATAGCCGTCTGATGTGTCAAGTTTTGTTATTTGAATTTCACTGTAAGAGGGATTATTCATTCAGCACCTCCAAAATTGTCAGATTGCTATTAGCGATTATATAAACGCCCATTAAAAGTATAGCATAATATACTATTTGTTTCAATTAGTATTGATAAAACAGTACATTTTGACGGAAAATACAAATAAATTTATTTATTATATCGGAATCCGATAATTTAATTGCACAACTTTATTGTTTTGATTGATTTTCATCAGTTTATTGATGTGATTGATTGTGTAAAGTAAAAATTAAACCGTGCGGAGCATTAAACTCTGCACGGTTTTTTACATAAAAAAATTACTTAGTGTGCGTGGTGGAGACGGAGAGGATCGAACTCTTGACCTCTTGAATGCCATTCAAGCGCTCTCCCAGCTGAGCTACGCCCCCATATGCACACTAAGTAATCATTTCTTAACGGGGATATGATAACACAATATCCCCGTTAAGTCAAGCATTTTATTAAATTTTATGATGCGGGCAGGGAGTCAATCATGCTGAGCATCTGGTCATAGAAATTCACAAGATAATCCTTGCGGACACCTATGCCGATTGCGTTGCCGTGGTCGCCTCTGCTCAGTGGCATTACATTCCATATGCCCTTTTCTATATTTTTCGGGTCATAATCCTGATGCGGGTCATCCTCTGGAAAGCTGGATGATACCACATTCACAAGGCCGTCATTTGGTCGCCATGTTTTATCAATTATATAATCTGAAATGCGGTTTTTGAAGTAATTGCCCATCATTGCCGCAAAGGGATTGATGATAAACAATGTGCTTGGCAGCGGCAACTGAGAATTATCTATTTTAGTATTGAATGTGGAGCAGAATGGATATGAGAAATAATAAACATCATCACTTATGCCTATTCTTTCGTTTGCCGCAGCGCATCCGTCAGGTGAAAGGTCATACTCTACATCATCCGTTTTCTGCGACATAAAAAGGCGGATTGCTTCTATAATTGAAGAATTGCTGATGTTATCCCCAGGGATATATGTAAGACCGAACTGCTCAAGGTGGAAATCAAGGTATCCGTTAAGGAAAGAGCGTCCCATAAGTCCTGCATAAAGATAAAGAATTGTTTCGGTAAGCGGAATAAGGTGCAGACCCTCAACGATATATTCAAGGGTTGTGCCGTTATGTGGAGTACAGATTGTAACAAGTGAATTTATCCAATTTGACTTTCCGCCAGTGAAAAATGGTGAAATATCGTTTTCATCTGTTGCGGCAAGTTCTTCCTTATCGCCATTTGCCATAAGCTCTGTGAAAAGTCTTATGGTGTTGCCGCCAAAGCTATGACCGATAAGGTTGATTTTATTTATTTCACCGTTTTTATCGGTTTCGCCCCAACCTTTAACAAGAGGCTCGTCGTATGTTCTGCCATATCTTAAATGATTGTGGAGAGCGGAATGGGCTTCGCCGTAATCGACACGGGTGCCTGTCAGCTGAGCATAAAGCTCACAGGCTCTGTCCCATGCGCTGGAGAACGGGCCAACAGAAGCGTCATAGCAATCGTAGCCCTTATCGTTAAGCTCATCAATAAGATAGCAGGCAGTTGCTCCCCAATATGGAATATCTTTATTGATACCCTCATCCCTGCCCCAGCCGAGGAAGCCGTGAACAAAAACATAAGGGTATGTTTTACCCTGCTCCGCAGGTTTTTCGGGCGGAACAAAGCCGGGTACAAAATCCATAAAAAGCATTACAAAAGAAACCCACAGTGAAACAAGTGCCTTAAACATATACATCTCTCCGTTCAAGTTTGTCTTTTTCTTAACAATTTTTCCGAATTATACCACTTTTGTAGGATTTTGTAAAGAAAAAATAATCTTTTTTCTAAAAAATGTATATTATTTTATAAAAAAAGCTGTCGCACTCAGCAACAGCTTTTTGAATTATTTATTCTCTTCAATAAAGTCAAGCAGATCGCCCACTGTTTTGATTGTGGAATAAAGCTTCTGGGGAAGTTCAATGTTGAACTCGTTTTCGATTTCGTTTGAAACCATAACCAGATCAAGTGATGTAAGTCCCAAATCTGAAAGGAGCTTTGAGTCCTTTGTGATTTCATCGGGGTCAATATCAACATAGTTTGTAACTATCTCTTTTAAAGTATCTATCATTATGCAAATTCCTTTCTTTTAGAATCAGATTTTATCAATTATTTCACCGAGTGTCATATCGGGATTTTCAACACCCAGCACAAGTGCTTTTGATGTGCCCTCATAGAGAGATTCAATATCCTCTTTGCTGACAAATTTTGTTCTGTGCATACATGAGAGCTTCAGACAGCCGCTGTGAGTATCTTTCATTGCAAATGAATAAAGCACCATAATATATCTGCCAAGGGAGTAACCCTCAAACTCATAGTCCCAGCCGTTCATTGAATTTGCTTCAAGGGGCAGCCATGAGAACATCATTGTTGATGATGCGGCGGCGGATGAATAATTAAAGAGCTTCTGCTGAAGTGTGCGATATTCAAGATAAGGATAATCCATATGCTTGAATGCCCAGAACTGAACCTCTTTCATTTTATCAAGAGCCTGTGAAAATGTCAAATCCTCGGGGAGGACAACACGCCACGGCAGAGGAACTGCCATTGTGCCGCCTGCACGCTTCTCTTTAAGGTTATGCCTTCTTGGGCAGAGAACGATGAAATAGGAATCGGGGCATCTGCCGTTGATTTTGGAAAGGTGAAGACGCATTGCCAGCTGAACAAGGCATTCACCGCTGATGCTGCTGTCTTCCATAAATTTGAATATTTTCTGACTATCCTCATAAGGGATTTCTCTTTTGGTAAGCTCCGCCTTATCGTGAATGGGGTCAAAAAGAGAAACATATTTTATTGAGGGGTCTTTTCTTTTTTTGCGCTCCGCTTCAAGGAACTTGGGACCCTCTACACCAAGGTAGGTAGGCTCGCCGTCTTTTGTGATGTATTCAGCGTATGCTTTCTCTTCTTTTTTGAGATTTTCGGGGTTCGCAACATATGCCAGCTCTTTTTTAATCATATCCTCATAGCTTCCAAGAGGCTTCGGCATAGGTTTGCCGTCTTTAAGGTGGTCATAAACTGCAAACAAATCTGCAAAAAATGTGAAAACAGCGGCATTATCCATAACAAGGTGGTGAATGTTAATGTAAACACCGTAGCGGTTATCGTATGAGCGGAAGAATTTAATTCTGTAGGTTTCGCCCTTGAGCATTCTTATGGGCTTCTGACCGTCTGCATTGAAATAATCTGTCTGCTCTTTTTCTGTTGAGAATGAAAGAACGGGGATTTCGTCAACACGGTAGCTTTCAAGAAAATACTGCTTGATTTTGCCTTTTTCTTTAAAAAATCTGAGCCTTAAACAATCGTTTCTTTCGATTTCAATATTAAAAGCCTTTTTCATAACATCAAAATCAATCTCTTTTGTAACAATGATTGATTCGGGTATCTGTGTAACCTGCTTATGAAGAAAGCTGTATTTCAGCATAAACTGAATCATATCCTGTGCAGGTATAAGGTCATAAGTTTCTGTATCAATTTTTTTCATATAAATCACTCCTGTCCTATTACTGTTCTGCTACGTTTTATTTTGCCGCTTCCTGTTTTTTCAAAAGGAATATCACGGACTTTTACAACTGAAATAATATGTGCCGCCTTTGCAGTTTCATTGAGCTTATCCACTTCATTTTCAATATATGCTTCAATATCGTCAATGCCATTTGCCTGTGCATAAGCAAAATCAGGGTAAAACTCTGCAACAACACGGTTATTCTCACCATAAACCAGCACTTCGCTGATAAGCTTAATATCTGCAAATTTCTTTTCAATAGCCTCGGGTGAAACATTCTCACCGCCAGAAAGAATAATAAGATTTTTAACTCTGCCTGTTATAAAGAGCTGATTGTCCTCTGTAACATAGCCAATGTCGCCTGTTTTAAGCCATCCGTCAGAGGTGAACATCTTTGCTGTTTCCTCCGGCATTTTATAATACCCCGTCATAACAGTTGGTGTATTAACCTGAATTTCGCCATTCTGAATTCTGACCTCGCAAAGGTCAATAACTCTGCCCACAGATGCAACTGAAACATCGTTATCGGGAACAGAAATTCGGCAGCCAGCCTCGGTCATACCGTAGCCCTGTCGCATCATAATGCCAAGCTTGCGGTATTCCTCCACAAGCTCAGGGTTAAGGTAGGCACCGCCCGAAATAATCCATTTAATGTTTTTGCCGTAAACCTGCTCGGCAGCTTCACGGGGTGAAATATTTTTATTTTTGCGAAGAACTATTCTGATCTGCTGCAAAAGGGACTGCGCAATAAGGGGAACGAAGCGCACAACATCGGGCTGGAATGTTTTGAGATTTGTAACAATATCTTTAAGATTTGTGTTAAGGCAAAGCTGAACACCGTCTTTGAGATTTTTGATGTAATCCCCGGAGAAGCAATAGCAATGATACATGGGAAGAACTGAAAGGGACACTGACCCCTCAGTGAAAATATCCTCACAATAATCGTGATAAGTGATATTGCCCACAAGTGCATCTGATGAAAGGACTACGCCTTTTTTAACGCCTGTTGTGCCGGATGTATAAATGATAACTGCACTGTCTTTTTTATCCACAGCATAATCTGAAAGGTGTGCATACTGTGAATTTTCAGAATAAATTTCGTATATTTTTTCGGCTTCTTCGCCGCAATCTATTTTTTGAACAAGTTTAAGATAAGGAAGTGCTTCTTTAAGCTCTGCCATCTTTTCTTCAAACTCACTGTCATAAAAAACGCCCTCAATATCGGCTCTTTCAAAAAGTTCTTTGGCTTCTGCAACTGAAATCTCCGGTGAAAGGGGCACACCAACATTACCGCTGATAATCAAACCTGAAAAGAACATAAGGTAGTCATAAGAGGTTTTGCCGATAATTGCAAAATGGGTCTTTTCTTTAAAATCATTTCTGAGCATACGGCAAACAGCCAGACTGTCTTTTTGCACCTGCAAAAAGCTTTTTTCAATAATCTGACCGTCTTTAATATATTTAATAAAGGGTGCATTTTTAAATTTTTCTGCGCCCGTGTCTAAAAGTTCACGAAGAGACGGAACATCAAAGTTCTTCATAAAACATCCCTCTTCTCCAAAATAAGTCTATAACCATACATAATAGGATTATATAATATCAGCAAGTAAAAGTCAATAAAATTGCCTACGATTATTCGTCATAAGTTGGTCAAATATTTGTAAAATGTAAAAAAATTTTTAAATAAAAAACGGATTGCCGTTAAGACAATCCGTTAAAGTTATGCGGGAGCTAATTTTATAACTGCAATTTCGGGTCTGTTGCAGAATCTTATGGGGAATGGATAATTGCCAAGTCCGCTTGAAATGAAAAGGTTGCTGTCCCCAAGGGTATAGGTGCCCTTAATATATGTGCCGTATCTTTCGGGCAAAAGCGTGTTTCCGTCATAAACCGCACCAACCAAAGGCATACGGAACATTCCGCCGTGAGTATCGCCGCAAACTGTAAGGTCTATGCCAAACTCAGCGAACTTCTTAAAGTTTGAGGAGTGAGCCAGAAGAATGGAATAATTATTGCTGTCAGAAACAAAGGCATTATGCAAATCAAATGTATCTGTATAATAAACATTATTTATGCCGTAAAGGTGAAGCACAGTGTTTTTCACAGTGATTATTTCATTTTCATAATTCAGAATATTGACACCCGAAGCCTTGATTTCATTAAAAAACTCCGTATCGTCATTATCATGCTCACCGTTCACATAATAAACTGTGAATCTTTCGCCAAGGGATTTCAGCAGATTTATGGCAGTTTCTCTGCCGTTGTTGCCGCTTAAATTGGTATACATATCCCCTGTAACAAAAACAAGGTCGGGGTTTTGATTTTCAATTTTTCTGATAAGATTTATGTTGTCTTTTCCAAATTCTGCGCCGTGGAGGTCAGTTATCTGCACAATGGTGATAATATCGTTGATTTTTTCATCTGTGAAGCAGACATTTGTTTCTGTAAGGGTGAAATTATTAAACCACCACACGAAAATGACCAGCAAGACAAACATCAATCCCCTGCCCCTTGATTTTTTCTTTTTGGATTTTTTTGTCATTTACTCACCGACTTATTTCGTAGAAAACAACCTCATTACCGCCAAGCTGAGTGTCAAGGGTGAACTTTCCATCCTTAATCTGAATTTCTGTTTCAACAGGAGTAAGAACAGAACATTCTTTATATTTCTCTTTAAGCTCGTTGAAATAAAGCTCTCTCTTTTCGCTATTCTGAAGAACGGCTTCAATAGCTCCGTCATCTGGGGACCAGCTGAAGCAGCTGTCATCAATACCGTAGGTCTTTCTGTCCTCCTGCCATTCGTCAAAATAGTTGCAGTCATCATTGATATGATAAGCAACAAGCTTTGCACTGCCATCCTGAAGCTGGGGAACATAGAACTCAAAGGAAGCGTTGGCTTTGCGGTTATAATCAACCTTATTTTTATAATTATATGCCATTACATGAAGAACATTTTCATTTTCATCAAAAGCGGCAAAGGACTTAACCTCTGCACCGAGGATATGACCTTTTCTTGTATTTTTAACGCTTGCCTGCTTAGAATTCTTAAACTTCTGAATATTATTTGAAACATGGTAGCTGACTGTGGGGTTGCCGTGCATAAGTCCGCCAGACATATATCCCCAATATGAGAAGTAGTCAACATCATTTTCAATCATCTGACCGTAAAGTCTTGCATCAAAAGCAGCCTGCCATGAATAACCTGCCGCACGAAGTATAAGCTCGTTGGAATCTGCACCTGCTGTGTTGCCAACAAGAACTCTGCCCTCGTCAACGCCATATTTAAGGTCATAAAGTCCGTATTTTTCTGCATAGCCTCTCAGCTCTTTAAACATATCGGGAAGAGATTTTCTGCCCTTGTTTTTGTCGCCAGGCTCGCTTACATAAAATGAAGCGGAGATATAGCAGATTCTTGTGCCTTTTTTGCCTGTTTTATAGTTTGTGCCCTCTGCGCAATGGCGAATGAAAAGCTCCTCGCTCCAAAGTCCCTCTGAAACAGACATTGAGTGAGCGCCAACATAAACATTTTCGCCGATAACATCCTGCAAAGCGGCTACAGTGTAATCATAAAGCTTGCAGTATTCATCTGCTGAATCCTGCGGTTTTCCGCTCTGAGCCATAAACCAATCGCTGTTTTCATACTCTGTCATAACACCGAATCGCCATGTGAGAACTTCGTCTTTGCCAAACTCATCAACAAGAGCCTGTGCAATGGCGGCGATATAATTATAATAAACATCATAATCATCGGGTGGATAGATATTTGTTTCAAAATAATCTATTTTGCAATTCTGAGTATATTTCATTGGCACACTGCCCAATTTAAGGTGAGGCTTTGCGCCCATTGAAAGGATGCCCTTGCAGTTTTTAATAAGGGGTTCAAAATCGTAATCATCAAGAACTGTGTTGTCGTAAGGGTCTTTGAAAAGATCTCGTCCAGCGTTACCGCCTGAGCACTGCATAAGCTGAACATACTCAACAAATTCAAAAATATCGTTTTCTGTGTTTTTTGTGGGATTATAAAACTGTGTGCCCATATCCCAAAGATTTACATTGCTTGCCTTATTGCCAACAACATCGCCAAGCTTTGAGGAATCTATTGAAAAAACATATTTTCCGCCACTGAAAGCTGTGGCAATACTTCCTGTTATTGCAAACCAAAGGGCAAGGAGCAATGAAGAAATCTTTCTGAAAAACATAAAATTAACCTCCTATAAAAGAAATAATGAATCCAGTAATCTGCTTGAAAAGAGAAATAAAATCAATGTTGCGGATAAATTCAATAATTGCATCAAAGTTAAAGAATGATGTGTTGATTTCTGTTGTTTCCTCTGCACCGTCAACAGGGATAACTTCATCATCTACAGCATTGGTTGTGAATGAATAAGGTACGCTGTAGGTCTGTGCATAGCTTGCCGCCGCAGAGCCTGAGGAGCAATAAAGCTTAAAGCCTGAAATCACCTTTACAGCAGAGCCTGCACCCTGCTCAAAGCCAAATGCGTATTTGCCGATTGATGTAACAGTTGAGGGAACCGTCATTGACTTCATACCTGTGCAGGTAACAAACGCATATGCGCCGATTGTTTTAACGCCTGCGGGAATTGTGAAGCTTGTGATTGCAGAGCAGCCGCTGAATGTGCCCTCTGAAATCTCTCTTAATGTTGAAAGAAGTTTTATAGATGCAAGTGATTTGCAGTTACAAAAAGCATATTTGCCGATTTTTGTTGTTGCAAGTGAAAAGTCAACGCTTGTAAGAGCACCGCAATTGACAAAAACAAAATCGTTGACTGTTGTAAGCTTTGATGTAGCTGTAAAGCTTGAAAGGCTGTTGCACTGTGCAAAAGCATAGTTGTTAATCTGTCTGACACCAGGAATTGAAACACTTGAAAGTGAATCACAGTTAACAAATGAATAGCTGTCAAGAGTCTGAACAGATGAAGCAAGAGTTACACTCTGAAGAGCGGGGCAATCTGCAAAGCAGTATTCGGGAATTATAGAAATGCTTGAGCCTGCTGAGAATGAAGTAAGATACTGTGCACCTTTAAAAGCACCTTTTTCAATTGAAAGGATACTTGCAGGAACTGAATATGAGGTTGTTGTTTTGCCGCATGGGTATCTTACAATTTCAGTGCCGTCTGCTGTGAGAAGTATGCCAAGGCTGTTGGCAGAATAGTTGTTGTTTCCGCTTTCAACTGTGAATGCGGTGAGCTTCTGGCAATCATCAAAAGCAGAGCCGTCAATTTCGCTGACAGAAGCCTTAACATTAAACTTTGTGATTGATGTGTGAGCAAAGGCTCTCTCTTTAATTGATGCAACATTGTTGCCGTTTACAATATTATTAAGGTTTGTGCATAATGAAAAAATGCCTGCTGGAATGGTTGTAACATAATCGCCAATATCAAGTGTAACACCTGATGCATTGCCCACATTATCAAAAACGCCGCCGCCGAGATTGAAAACAGAGGTTGCATTAAAGCTTATGTAGCTGACGCCTGTGCAATCTGCAAAAGCACGATTTTCAAGGCGTGAAACAAGTGTAGGCACTGTGATTGTCTTAGCACTTGTGCATCCCTCAAAAGCAGCCGCACGGATTGTTTTAACTGTTTCGGGAAGATCAATATCTTCAAGTGAAGTGTTGCTGAAAGAACTGCTGCCAATATCACTTACACCGCTGAATGGAAAATCAGTGATTGAAACACAGCTGAGGAAAGCGTAGCTGTCGATTGAAATAACATCTTCGCAATTTGTGAAATCACTTAAAGCAGCACAGCCTCTGAAAGCATATGCACCGATTGATTCAACAGAACCAAAATCAACAGCGGTGAGCTTTTTATATTTATAGCCGTTGCCGCCGTTATAAAAAGCGTATGCACCAACATCGGTTACACCATCCTCAAAAACAACGGATTTAATATAGCCCTGATACCTGTCCCATTCGGGGGTTGATTTAAGAGAATAATCGTTCATTTCACCACTGCCTGAAATGGTGAGTGTGCCTGATGATGTGTTAAGACTCCACTGAACACCGTCGCCACAATTGCCGTTATAGCTTGCGGCAAAAGCTACAGGTGTGCTCATAAGTAAAATCATCATAAGGATTGTTATGCTGAGTAAAAAAGATATTGCTTTTTTCATATATAACACCTCTTTTTTTATTTGAAAACATTATAACATTTATACTACCATTTTTCAAGAAGAACTATTATACGAAAACTTACCTTTTCTATTTGAGAAGTGTATTTATTTTCATATAAAAAATCAGCACAGTTCAAGGCGGCAAAAGGGGCAGGCAGATAAGCCTGAATGCCACAGCTGATTCACCCGGGCGCACCACAATTTCTCTTTCATATCAGCGAAATCCAAAGGCAGTTGTTGAGCAGATTACATTTGATATAAAATCGCACGAACAGGGGAATACTGCGAATAAAAACAGTCAATGACAGGGAGGCAAAGGCTTTGGAGCTGTTTAAAGTAACAGTAAGACCCGATAAAGATTGTGAAGAAAACTTTGATACATCAATTAAATTCAACATCAATGAAATATAAATATTGATCCTTTCTGAAAAGAAAAACCAAGATGATTTTCGTCATCTTGGTTTTTTCTTTATGTAACTGTTGAATGTGAATTATTCAATTGTAAGAATGTCTGTAAATCCTGTGATTTCAAAAACGCTCATAATTTCTTCGTTAACGTTTACAATTTTCATTTCGCCCTGCTTGTTCATTGTTTTCTGTGCAGAGAGAATAACTCGTAATCCTGCGGAAGAAACATACTGAAGATTTTTGAAGTCAAGAATCAGTGATGTTATTCCGTCAATTGAGCTGGTGATTTCGCTTTCAAAGCTGGGTGCTGTTGTGGTGTCAAGTCTGCCCTCAACTGCGAGAGTTAAGGTGTTGCCTTCAAGGTTTTTGATGATTTCCATATTTATCCTCCTTAAAATTCTAATGAATCAATAGATTTGAGTAATTCGCTTATTCTTTCAGAATAAACTGCAAGTGATTTTTTGCCGTCCTCTGTTTCGGCGGCACCTCTTTTGATTTTGTGGTTCATATATCTTAAATCGCTGAGAAGCTTTGTTTTATTTTCAACATCCTTAATTTTTGCGCTGTCGTCAGTGCCAAGGTAAACAGGCAGGAACTTATCCCAGATTTTTACGGCTGTTTCATAAGGCAGACCGAGGAAATTCTCAACCATAGTGGGGTCCTCTTCGCCGAAGCCAACATATGTAATATAAACATTTGCAAGCTCAAAAATTGGGTGTCCCTGTGAAAGAGTGTCCATATCAATGAGAAGCGTTTCGCCATTCTGCATCATGATATTGTTGGTGTGATAATCGCAGTGAAGAATGTTCAGTGTATCAGGCACAGCGTCAATCATTTTGTTAAGCTTTTCAGTATCCTCAGCTTTTAAGAAAGGAGCAGATATTTTAACCCATTTGAAAATGCGTTCCTTAACATCTGCCATTTCACCTTTTTTGATAGTTGTTTCGTGGATTTTCTTTAAAAGAAGTGCATAGTCAGAAACATATTTGTCAAAGTTTTGCGGGTCGCTTGCAATAAGTGAAGAATAAGACTCAGCATTAAGAAGCTCAAAAACAGAGCCGAAGCAATCGCCGACCTTAACAACATCATAGGGGATAGCAGTGGGAATGCCAAGAATAAACGCTTTTCTTGCAAGCTCACGCTCATTTTTAATTGCGGGCAGGCTGTCTGAATCCTTGTAAACCTTAACGATTATGTCAGCATCATAGCGGTAAACAGTGCCCTTTGCGCCCTTGCCGATAACCTTGCAGCCCTCAACAGAAAGCTTGCGGTATGCCTTTTCAACAGGAATCATCTCTGTAAAACCTGTCATATCAAGAATATCATAAACCTCTGAAGAAGCGTTGATTATTTTAAGGGACGGATATTTTTTGCATGTTCTCAAAAGCATTCTGAGCCCTGCACTGGATATATACTGAAGCTCTTCAACATCAAAAACAAGGCTGTCAAAGCTGTTAGCCGCAATCAGTGCGTTGACCTCTTTTTCGGTTGCATCTGCGTTTGCAGAGTCTATCTTTCCGCAAAGAAAAATAGTAAGTGTTCCGTTTTCGTTAACGATTTTCATTTATTACACCGTTTCCTTTCCAAAAAGCTCATCAATGCAGGCAGAGAATTCTTTGTAAGCATCGTATTCTTCCAGTTCTGCAAGAGCTTTTTTAACTTCTCTGTAATACCATTCGTGTTCTTTGGGGTCTTTCTGATTGAAATCTTCCCAAAGCTTATCACCGCTCTGTTTGTATGCCGTGCAAAGGGAGCGGATATTTGAAAGCTTATCACCAAGCCACAGCATTTTAACATCCATATCATCAGCTTCGGCTAAATCTGAAAGAGATTCCTCCTTGCGGATTCGCCATGTTTCGCTGGCAGGTCTGTCTTTTCGCTTGTCCTCAGTTTCTGTCTTAACAAGCTGTTCAACTCTTTCGCCAAAAAGCTCTTTTATCTCTTCCATGGTTGTGTCAGTGTCCTCAACCGTGTCGTGCAAAATTGCAGCAGAGAGAAGATTCTGGTCGCTGGACATTGTGCCGACTATTGTTGCAACCTCCATAGGGTGCAGAAAATACGGCGCACCTGTAACTTTTCTGCGCTGACCGCTGTGCTTCTCACAGGCGAAAGTAACTGCTTTGTCAAATAATTCCATTTAGCACCTCTGTTAAATCAGTTTTTTTATTGTAAGAATGTTTTTGCCATTCTCATATTTGTATCTCATATCGTCCATTGTTTTCTTAACAACGAATACGCCAAGACCGCCAATATCTCTTTCGTCTGCTGAAAGTGTAATGTCGGGGTCCTCTTTTGTAAGGGGATTATACGGAATACCGTCATCCTCAAAGCGAATAAATACAGCCTTCGGGTCGCTGTGATGAATAAATTTAACAGTAACCGAACCTTTTTTATCGTGATAGCCGTATTTTACAATGTTGCTGAAAAGCTCGTCAATTGCAATGTTAATCTGCATAACCGCTTTCATGGGGCAGTTGATTTTTTCAAGCTCAGCTTCAATAAACTCTGTAACTGTCTGAACATCGCTTATTTCAGCTTCATCAATTGTAATTGACGGAATACCAACATATTTTATGGCAACCATTGTTATATCGTCAAACTGGTCTGCTTCGCCAACAAATGCGTCAACATCAGCTTTTATGAATTTGCAAAGCTCTTCCATGGTGGCAAATTCACGGGAGTTAAGTGCATTGCGAAGTCGTTCCTCGCCATAAAGCTCCTCTGAAATGTTAGTGGCTTCTGTTACACCGTCAGTGTAAAGATAAATTATATCGTCAGGCTCAAGCTGTAATTCCTGAGTTCTGTATCTTATGCCGTCCATGCCAGCCAGCACAAAGCCTGCCCTTGATTTCAGATATTCAAATTCGCCGCCCTTATGCTTCACCAGGGGAGGGTTATGACCTGCGTTGGCAAAACGAACAGTGCCGTCTGAAAGGTCAATTCCGCCCTGCCATGCAGTAACAAACATTCCTGCATCGTTGCCCTCGCACAAAGCGTTGTTGCTGTTTGTGAATACCTCGTTTATGGGCTGACCTGCTTCTGTAAGGCTCTTCAGCTCTGTCATAGCTCTCATCATAAACATAGCCGCAGGGATGCCCTTGCCCGAAACGTCTGCAATTAAGAAGTTCAGCGTGTCATTTTTGGTTATGTAAGCGTCATAGAAGTCGCCGCCAACCTCTTTTGCAGGGTTCATGCTTGCAAAAATATCAAAGTCAGTTCTCTTTGAGAAAACTGTGGAAACATTCGGCAAAGCGGAAGCCTGAATGTTTTTTGCAAATTCAAGCTCTGCATCAATTCTTGCAGATGCCTCGTCAATGTATTGCTTCAGCGTGTCAACCGTTGAGTTGATGTCATCTGAAAGTGAAGAAAATTCCTCATTAGAGCGAACATTAACAATAGTGTTAAGGTTGCCACCTGTGATTTTTGCCAGCGAATTGTTGATTGATTTAATCTTGTTAACAACAACCTTTTTAATAAGAAGATAAATCAAAATAAAGAGAATTGCAAAAACAAGAATTTCCATAAAGCCGTTAACATATGCGGCAATGTTTCGCATCTGAACAGCCTCGGCTTCCGGCAAAACAGAGAAAATATAATATCCCTCTGCAAGCCTGTATCTGCATCGGCAATCCTGCCCGTCAATATTCATAGAGAATGTTGTGTCGGGGTCGGGGATTTCAATTCTCGGTGCCGATTGAAGCAGGTTTTTTTGCTTCATGCTGGGCGGCGCACTGATGATATTCAGCTGTGAGTCAAGAATCATAATGCAGCCCGTTTTGCCAACATGGCGATTTTTTGTGATGCCCACAACCTCTTTATCAATATCATTTTTTAAATTATCTCTGTCATAACCAACCTGAATAAAGCCGTCGTCAGTTTTTATGCCTGCATATTTTCTTGAAATAGCTTCATTTACTGAAATGGGTCCGAAATCCTGCACATACTCATAGTTGTTGCCAAGAAGTCGCAGAAACTCTGCCGACTGCCTGCCCGTTGACATATCATAGCCAATGTATTCTTTAACATTACTTTTAACAATAATGCCGTTTTTGTCAACAATGTTTATTTCTGAAAGATTGCGAGCTTTTACAATATCGTCAAGATTTTCTGTGTCAATATCTTTTTTAACTTCATTTGCAAGGTTAAGCAGATTTTCGTCAGATGCGTCAATAATATCCGCTGATGTTTCGTCAACCGCAAGGCTTAAAAGCTGGTCTGCCTGACGGGAAGCGGCTTCATCCTGAAATCTGAAAACAAATAAAGATGTAAACAAAAATGCCAGCGTAACAGAAAGAAGAAGCCAACGCTGAATTGTCTGAGAAATTCTTGTCTGATTGCGTTGCTTAACCATTTTTTCTTTTGAAAAGAAAGAGATTACAATAGCCGTCAGCATAACAGAAATTCCGTTTGCAGGTATCATAACAGGGGAGCATACACGAACAATTTCAACTGCCTGCTCTGGGTTATACATTGTGGTGAGGAAAATAGTTGTCATATGGAAAACTTCCATAACAACACCAACGGCAAGTGAAATAAATGCGCTGGGCTTTTTATTTTCAAACATATATTTTCTCAAAAGAGCTGAGTAAATACCTGCAAGGAAGGTGGAGGCAGTGCATGCCAACTGAGTGGTTGCACCTACACTGTGAAGCACTGCATACCAACGCTCAACTGCGCCGATAACGCCTGCAATCACACCTGCGGGCGCACCAAAGAAAAGACCTGCTGAAAGCACCGCAGCATCACGGCAGTTCATCTGCGCACCGTTCATGGGAATGCCAAACTCTGTGCCGATAATTGCAAGACCGCCAAAAATCAAGCCGATAATCAGCTGTTTATATTTGTATTTAATTTTGCTGAAAGCTGTGCGTTTTTCAAAAATATAAATCACAGCCGCCGCAATAACAGGAAGAAGTGCGGCTAATACAAGCTTTGCATAAGAATAAACCATAAATCCTCCTTATCAATAAACAGTGTTTTGCGAATCAAGGTATTCGTTTACATTGTTTTTATCAATAATTTCTGTGGGGATTACCACAACTCTGCCAACATCCTTGCCGTTGCAAAGGTCAATAGCTGCCTTGATTGCCTCCACAACCATTGACGGGCTATAAATCGCAGAGGAAAGACCAAGAT
This sequence comes from Clostridia bacterium, assembly GCA_024404115.1. GTDB lineage: Bacteria > Bacillota > Clostridia > Oscillospirales > Acutalibacteraceae > CAG-488. Next base: position 242,663 of record JAKSQM010000001.1, read on the forward strand.
CCTTGAAGCTTTCATCAAGCATCATTCTGAAATATTCCTGCGTTCCGCCGCCGCCTGTAATAACCTTAATGTCATTTCTTCCGCTTTCTTTAATTGCCTTTGCAATGCCTATTGAAATTTCGTCATCCATTGAAAAAACTGCGTCAATTTTTTCGTGCTCTTCAAAGGCTTTTTTCATTGATTCATAGCCTGCTTCAATTGTGAAGCCAGACTCTACAATTTCAAAAATATTCTCGGTGTTGTAGTTTTCTCTTTCAAGATAATCGTAAAATCCCTTTTTTCTCAAAGCGGCAACACTGCCTGCGGAGGGAACATCAAGCACTGCAACTGTGGCATTTTCGCCAACCCTTTCGGTTATGTACTGTGCGCACTGATAGCCCATATCATAGTTGTTGCCTGTAACCTTGTATATTCCGCTGGCGTTAATGTCAACATCAAAGCTGACCACCTTAACACTGCGCTCAACAAGAGTTTTCACAGCTTTTTCCATACCAGTCCACTGAGGCCAGAGCACAATTGCATCTGCGCCCCATTTAACAAGACTGTCGATGTTTTTCTCCATCTCCTCGGCATTTTCAGCTGTTGTGAGGTTGTATTCTATTCCGTTTTCTTTGCAGTATTTCTCTGCATAATATGCAACGCCTGCAACCCAGCCGTGAGTGGCGGCAGGGGCGGCAAGACCAACTTTAATTCCCTTTACGCTGGACTTGTTATTGCACCCCGAAAGCAGGCAAAAAATCATTATTAAACAAAGCAGGGCAGATAATATTTTTTTCATAATTCCCCTCCAAAACCGATTATAACTAATTATAACATCATTCATAAATAAAAACAAGATAAAAAAGATATTGTGCACAGCTATAACAAAAACCTCCCGCAAAAACGGGAGGTGGAATTTATAATTTATTCAATCGAAATCATCTGGTGGATTTCTACTTTTGGAACGGTGAATGATACTTTGCCGTCTGCATATGTGAAGTCGATTTCTTCCATCTGCGGAACAAGAATTACTTTCTTCGGCTCATCACATTTAACCTTAACATCCACATTGTAAAGGGGAACAACATCCTCAATTACCTCTGTGTCTTTGCCACGCTTTGTTGTGTGAGCATAAAGCAGATGAACAATCTTTTTCTCTCCCTGCTGAAGAAGTGTTGTAACTCCTCTGTCGGGTACAGTTGACTCTATTGTGAAATCATCACCCATAAGTCGGCTGATTGCATATGCCACAAGCTCCTTGATGTGGTAATCGCCATACTCTGCATATCCTGCAAAAATATCCCAGCCGATGTATGCAACGTTGCCCTTAATTGCGGCGGTGGGGTAGGTGAGGCTTCTGTCGTTAGGAGCGTGCTGATGTGAGCAGAAATGCTCTGCGGTGCGGTTGAAATACGGGTTCTGTCCGTCAGAAATAATCTCTGCGTCAATGTTTTCAAAGCGATAATTCTTTGCACGCATAAGGTATTCTGTTGTGCCATTTACTGTGTCAAATTTCGGGATGAAATATGTAGGTCTGAATTCATTTTCGCCAATGAATTTAAGACCAGTGTCAACGCAGAAATTGTTGTTTTCATCAACAGCAGAAACACCAGAAATAAGAAGCTTTCCGCCCTGTGCGAGGTAAGCGTTTATTCTCTCTTTAAGGCTCTCGTCAAATTTCCATACATCGGGAAGAATGAGCATTTTGTATTTGCTGAAATCATCTTCAAGGTCAATGAAATTATAAAGTCTGTTTGTTTCAAGCAAAATTCTGTTTGCGCCTGTGTCAGAAAGTCCGCCCTCGTTTCTGCCGGAAAGAGCTTCGCCTGCAAGCACGGCAATATCTGCAATGTATTTTGCGCCCTTGCACCATGGCTCTTTTGCCTCAACCTCGCTGTATGCCTTGCCAACAAGACCGAATGTAGCTTTGTTAAGAAGTCCTTCTGGGTGCATCTGGTCGCCGATTGAGCATCCGCCGCCCTGCGCAATTGAAAGAGCAGCCTCATAACGAAGTGCGTTGGGGTGCTTGAATCCGCCAAATTCGCCCCATGATTTGTGGAATTTGCCTGTCATGCCAAGGAATTCCTCACGCTGAGTTCTTGCATATGCCGCAGACATGGGGAAGTGGTCATAACCCCATCCGCCTGTGGGCAGGCTTTCAAGCTCAAGGCAGTCGATTGTGTCAATCAAATCTCTTCTGCCCTTTGAAACATGACCCGAATTCTGGAAAATTGTGGTGTTGGGGTTGTGCTTGTGAACAGCCTCTTCGCATCTGTCAAGATAATTTCTGTAAACCTGCTTTTTGAATTTTTCCATATCGTCATCGTTGTTGTAGTCAAGACCAAGTGCTGCCATGTCATTACGGCACTTTTCGCAGTAGCATGACCTTTCGCCAACAATATCAAGGAAAATTTCGCAGGGATTATAAAGCTCCATAACCTCTTCAATCTCTGCAATCAGCTTGTCAAGATAAGCTGTGTTAAAGCAAAGGCAGTGATAGCCAGCGTGTGAAAAATCGGGCTCTTCCATCCAGTTATCCTTATGACGCTGAAGCCATTCGTGATGCTCAACAGCATCTTTTTCGTCAAGACCTGCTGAAATATAAACAGGGGCACGAACACCGATTTCTTCGCAAGCGTCAAGCTGAGCCTTGAGCAGGTCAAATTTCAGTGTGGGGTTCATGGTGTTTACCTTTGTGGGGTGGTAGGAATAGCCGTGATGGCACTTTGAAAAAACTGTGATTGAATCAACATGACCCAGCTTCAAAGTTTCCTGCCATGCTTTTTTATCAAACTCTGCACCAACATCGGGGATGAGGGGAGAGGTGTGAAAATCAAGGTGAATCTGTCTTAATCTGAAATCGCTCATAATAACCTCCAAAATAGTTGTTGATTAAATAATAATATATTCCCAAAAATTTTTCAAGAGCCTTAAAATTATTTAACATATTTGATTTGTATAAATGGCATTTTTCTTGACATTGCTGCTTTAATAATTTATTATTTCTATTGTTGATTTTTGAAAAAAGCAGGAGGAAAAAATGAACCATCAGACAGAAACATACGAGCTGAATTTAGACGCAACAGCCGTTGATGATTTTTCAGACAAAATAAGGCACTTCCTTGCAAAAGTGAAGTGCGACAGTAAGGATATTATCCGCTATGCCATGACCGTTGAAGAAATAATGCTGAACTCCATGGCAGACGGCAAAGAGAAAAAAGCTACACTTACAACAGGCTCAAAATTTACAAAACCTTTTATTTCTTTGGCTATCAGTGGTGAGGCACAGAATGCTTTTAAATCAAACGATGAAAACAGCAGCGTTTTAGGCAATGAAATCCTTGAAAAATTAGGGCTTTCGCCTATGTATTCTTACGAAAAAGATGAGAATAAATATTTATTCAGAGTAAAGAAAAAATCCTTGAATCCGTTTGTTTCTTTGATGATAACGGTCGGCTTGGCTGTGGCTGCGGGACTTTTAGGACTTCTTATGCCCGAAAATATCAGAAGTGCCGTTTTAGAGAATCTTCTTAATCCGCTTCAGCAGGTTTTTTTGAATCTGGTCGGCTGTATTGCAGGACCGATGGTTTTCCTCTCTGTTGCGTGGGGAATTTACGGAATCGGCGACGCATCAACCCTTAAACATATCGGCAGCAAAATTATGAAAAGTTATCTTGCAGCCCCTGCATTTTTTGGCTTGCTCGGACTTGTGAGTATGCTTTTCTTTAAGCTAAAAACAACAGAATCTTTAAGCGGTGTTTCGGGCGGCTCTGAGCTTATCGGTATGATTACAGGCATTGTGCCAAAAAATATAGTCAGCCCGTTTTCTGACGGCAACACAATTCAGATTATTTTCCTTGCCTTTGCCGTTGGCATTGCGTTGCTGGTTACCGGGCAGAAAAGTTTAAGGCTTGCAAAGGCTATTGAACAGCTTAATAATATTGCGCAGTTCTTTATTGAAATTATCGGCAAGCTGATTATATATTATGTTTTCATCCTTGTGGTTATTATGATGTGGTCAGATACATCAAAGGCAGTTGTCCATATGGGCAAGTTTTTTGCGGTGGCAGTGCCTATGTATTTTGGCACAACTGTTTTGTATATTGTTTATACTTCACTGCGCAACCGTGTGAGCGTTATAACAATGTTAAAAAGGACAATGCCCCTTTTTATTTTAGGCATAACAACAGCTTCATCCTCAACAGCCTTTGGCAGAATGGATGACCTGTGTAAAAAAGAGCTTGGCATAGACCAGTCTGTTGCATCATTCGGCTTGCCCCTCGGTATGGTAATGTGCAAACCCTTTACAGTGTTCACATATATGCTTATGACGCTGTTTTTTGCCGAGTATTACGATGTGAAAATCACACCTGTGTGGGTGATTATGCTGGTTGTTTCGTCGGTAATTCTTTCTTTTGCAACACCGCCTGTCCCTGGTGGAGCAATAGCATCATATACAGTTATTTTTGCGCAGATGGGTATCCCAGCAGAGGCGCTTGTGCTTGCCCTTGCCTGTGATGTATTTTTAGATTTCCTCTGCACAGCGTCAGATATTACAACAGTCCCCCTCGTTCTTCTCAACAGTGCGCAGAAGCTTAAAAAGGTTGATAACAATATTCTAAGATCAAAAAGATAAAATAAAATGCCGAAGTCGTTGCAGGCTTCGGCACTTTTTATGGATTTATGAATAGATTATTTCTGCATTTGTAAATGAATCGTCTAAATCAATTATCACATCAAGGATGTATTTTTCTTTGATTTCTTTTGTGGATTTCACGCCACGGTAAAAGTAGCTGTATTGCTTTTCTGTCATATCAAAACCAAAAAACACATTGATTGTTTCATAGCTTTCGCCTGTGCAATATAGTGCAATTTCATTCTGATTTTTGACTGAACTTCCGCCTGTGGGATGAATCCTGTTGTTAAAGATTTTATCACTTTCAAACATAACCATCACGGCACCTTTTTTGCCTTGCAAAAGATAAAAATAATACTTACTTTTTTTAACACTTTTTGTGATTTTTATTTCTTCATTCTGTTCAAAAAAATCACTTGTATATTGCGAAGCTTTTTTGATAATTTTATCGTCGTTATCAGCAGGCGCACTGATTAAAAAATGATAAGAAAAAAATATAATCACTGCAATAAATGCAAGCGAAAAAATAATTGATGCGGTGGCAATAACTGAACGCTTTCGAGCTTGTGCATCTTTTTTGATTGTGCTTATAACAACCTCATCACTAACAGATTGATAGCTTTCTTTTTCAATTTTTTTGCCTTGCAAAATCTCAACAACAGAAACATCAAGAATTTCTGATAACGGCACAAGGTTGGATATATCTGGTGCACTTTTGCCTGTTTCCCACTTTGAAACTGCCTTGTCTGTTATGTTGAGCTTTTCTGCCAAATCCTTTTGCGTAAGCCCTTTTTCTTTTCTCATTTCTGCAATAAATTTTCCTGTATCTCTGTTGTTCACTTTATCGCCTCCTCTTTGCAATAGTATTATACAACAAATCTTTTATAAATTCACCCTACCATTGGTTGAATATAAAAAATATTGTAAAAATTTTCTTTTAACTGTCAAAAATGTTTTTTGTTGACTATAAATATAACTTGTGATAAAATGAGGCAAGCTTTTATGTTTATGGAAGTGATTATTTGAAATCAATCAAGAAAAATAAAGACAGACGGAATACTTCCAACATTGGTCAGACCATTGCTGTTGTATTCTTTCTTATAATTTTTGTTGGCACAGTGCTTCTGATGCTCCCTGTTTCATCAAAAAGCGGAGTGTCCTGCGGTGCCACAAAGGCTCTTTTCACCGCCACATCTGCCACCTGCGTTACAGGTCTTGTGCTTGCAGATACATGGGTGCAGTGGAGCGGCTTCGGTCAGGTGGTTATCCTTTGCCTGATTGAAACAGGCGGACTTGGCTTCATGTCAGTTGCATCATCGGTTATTTTTCTTTTTAAAAGAAAGGTCAGCATCAGTGAGCGTATGGCTATTGCATATAATGTGGGGTCAGACAGTATGAGCGGTGTTGTCCGTGTGCAGAAAAAAATGCTGTTTTTCTCTATCGGCGCAGAGCTTCTCGGTGCAATTATTCTGGCTCTGCGTTTCTCAAGGGATTTTGGCTGGTGGCAATCTGTGAAATTGGGTGTTTTCCATTCTGTTTCCGCTTTTTGCAATGCGGGGTTTGATATTTTCGGCTTCAAGCAGGAGGGCAGCAGTATGATGCTTTACGGCACAGACACTGTTGTTGTGGCAACCCTTTCATTCCTTATTATTTTTGGCGGTCTCGGCTTCCTTGTATGGGATGAAATGTTCCGTTGGCGTTCACCAAGAAAATGGAGCGTTTACACAAAGCTTGTTGTTATCACAACTGCAATTCTTCTTGTAACAGGCATGGCTTTAATCTGCATTGTTGAGTGGAATAATCCACTTACCCTTGGCGCAATGGGTGTTGCCGATAAGCTGAAAGCAGGATTTTTCCAATCCACCACAGCAAGAACAGCTGGCTTCGCAGGCATTGATCAGGGTGGACTTACAGACGCAGGCAAGGCAATCACAATGTTTTATATGCTAATCGGCGGCAGTTCAGGCTCAACGGCAGGCGGTCTTAAAACAGTTACATTTATTGTGCTTGTGCTGTTTTTATGGTCAACACTTCGGGGCAAAAAGAATATTCACATTTTTTACAGAACAATTCCAAATGAAAAGGTTCTCAACGCCCTTACAATTTTTGGTATTATGATTTTCCTTGCAGTTTTTGGCGGAATCTTCATCAGCGCAACATCACCAATAAGCTTCACAGACGGACTTTATGAATCAATTTCAGCTATTGCAACAGTAGGACTTACCACAGGCGTAACAACCGCTTTAAGTTTCCCTGCAAAGCTTATGATAATAGTTTATATGTATTTCGGCAGAGTGGGCATTCTCACATTAAGCCTTGGATTTTTACAGGATAAGGAATCGAGTGTTAAATTCAAATATGCAAACACACGACTTCTTATAGGATAGGAGAATTTTTATGAAATCTTATGCAGTTATCGGACTTGGCCGTTTCGGTTCAAGTATTGCAAGAAGCCTTTATGAATACGGCGAAGAGGTTATTGCCGTTGATATTCATGAAGAGCTTGTAAATGCTATTTCAGACCATGTTACCCGTGCAGTAACAGCGGATTGCACAAATAAAGATGAGCTTCGTTTTTTAGGTATTCAGGATTGCGATTGTGTTATTATCGCCCTCGGCACAAATTTTTCTTCATCAATTCTTGTAACAATGAATGTTATATCTCTCAACGCAAAGTATGTTATCTGCAAGGCGCATGACAACACTCACCGTGAAATTTTAACAAAGCTTGGTGCAGATAAGGTTATTATCCCCGAAAGGGAAGCGGCAGAAAAAACCGCCCGTATGCTCACTTCACCCGATTTTCTTGAATATCTCGACCTTTCAGATGAATACGGCATAATTGAAATTGACCCGCCGAAAACATGGATTGGCAAGGAGATTATTGACCTTGGCATCCGCAGAAAATACAATGTAAATGTTATCGCAATAAAGGTTGATAAAAAAACGATTATTTCAATTCCACCAAGGTATGTTATTCCGAAAGAGTGCAAGTTAGTGCTTCTTGGTGATTATGATGACCTTAACGATGTTAAAAAATTAAAAAGATAAATAATAAAGCAAAGATGGTTATGAGAGCATAAACTTTCATAACCATCTTTTTGGATAGAAGGATTCCTAAATATATATATGTTATTTGTTGTCTTTGCTTTCAACAGCCGCTGCGATAAATCCTGCAAAGAGTGGGTGAGGTCTGTTGGGACGGGATTTAAATTCGGGATGATACTGAACACCAACATAGAAGCTTCTGTCAGAAAGTTCAACTGTTTCAACAAGTCTGCCGTCAGGTGAAATACCACTGAGTGTAAGACCTGCCTGCTGAAGAGCTTCACGGTATTCATTGTTAAATTCATAGCGGTGGCGGTGTCTTTCAGATATTGTGTCTGCACCGTAGCACTTTTTCATTGTTGTGCCGTCCTTGATAACGCAGGGGTAAGCACCTAATCTCAATGTGCCGCCCTTGTCGATTTCATCGCTCTGACCGGGCATAAAGTCAATAACCTTGTTTTTGCAAAGCTCGTCAAATTCGCCAGAGTTTGCGTCTTTAAAGCCTGCCACATTGCGTGCATATTCAATAACAGCAATCTGCATACCAAGGCATATGCCAAAGTAGGGGAGCTTGTTTTCACGGGCATATTTTGCAGAGAGAATCATTCCCTCAATGCCTCTGTCGCCAAATCCACCGGGAACAATAATTCCGTTAAGACTGCCGAGAGTTTCGTCAACATTATCTGCTGTGATTTTTTCGGAATCAATCCACTTTATGTTTACATTTGTTTTGTTGGTGTAGCCTGCGTGGTGAAGTGCCTCTGCAACAGAAAGATAAGCGTCGTGAAGCTGTGTGTATTTGCCAACAAGTCCGATTTCAACGCTGTCATCTCTTTCTTTAATTGAATCAACCATCCTAATCCATTCAGAAAGCTCAGGCTCTTTTGCTTCAAGACCAAGCTCACGGCATACAACGCCAGAGAAGTTTGCCTTTTCAAGCATCAGCGGAGCTTCATAAAGGCAGGGAATAGTCATATTCTCAATAACGCAATCTCTCTTAACATTGCAGAAAAGAGAAATTTTATCAAAAATAGATTTTTCAAGAGGTTCGTCGCAGCGAAGCACAATAATGTTGGGGTTGATACCCATGCCCTGAAGCTCCTTAACAGAGTGCTGTGTGGGCTTTGATTTGTGTTCGTCTGAGCCACGGAGGAAAGGCACGAGAGTAACATGGATGAAAAGGCTGTTTTCTCTGCCAACCTCAAGTGAAATTTGACGCACAGCCTCAAGGAAAGGCTGGCTTTCAATATCACCGATTGTGCCGCCGATTTCTGTGATAACAACATCAGCGTCTGTCTTTTTACCAACACGGTAAACAAATTCTTTAATCTCATTTGTGATGTGAGGAATAACCTGAACGGTGGAGCCGAGATATTCACCTCTGCGCTCCTTGTTCAAAACATTCCAGTAAACCTTGCCTGTGGTAAGGTTTGAGTATTTGTTAAGGTCCTCATCAATAAAACGCTCATAATGACCAAGGTCAAGGTCGGTTTCTGCACCGTCCTCTGTAACATAAACCTCACCGTGCTGATAAGGGCTCATTGTGCCAGGGTCAACATTTATGTAAGGGTCAAGCTTCTGAGCGGCTACCTTGTAGCCTCTTGCCTTCAAGAGTCTGCCGAGAGATGCGGCGGTGATACCTTTTCCAAGACCTGATACAACGCCACCTGTAACAAATATATATTTAGTCATTTAAAAATTACCTCATTCCCATTCAACGGTTGCCGGTGGCTTACTGGTAATATCATAAACTACTCGGCTTACTCCGTGAACTTCGTTGGTAATTCTGTTAGATGCTGTGGCAAGTACCTCAAATGGTATTCTTGTCCAGTCAGCTGTCATAAAGTCATCTGTTGTAACAGAGCGAAGTGCAACTGTGTAGCCGTATGTTCTGGCATCACCCATAACACCGACAGTTCTTGTGTCTGTAATAACCGCAAAATACTGGTTAGCTATTGCAGAAAGACCGCTTTTTTCAACTTCCTCTGTAAAAATAGCATCAGCATCACGGAGTATTTCAAGTTTTTCTTCTGTAATTTCACCAATTGTTCTTATAGCAAGGCCGGGACCCGGGAAAGGCTGTCTGAAAACAAGCTTTTCGGGTATGCCAAGCTCAAGACCAACTTTTCTAACTTCATCTTTAAATAAGTTGCGCAGGGGCTCAACAAGCTCCTCAAAATCAACAACATCAGGAAGGCCGCCAACATTGTGGTGGCTCTTGATTGTATCTGCATCGCCAGCGCCGCTTTCAATAACGTCGGGGTAAATTGTGCCCTGAACAAGTGCATAAACGCTGCCGATTTTCTTTGCTTCTTTTTCAAATACTCGGATGAATTTCTCACCGATAATCTGTCTTTTCTTTTCAGGCTCAGTAACGCCTGCAAGTGCACCTAAAAATTCCTGTCTTGCGTCAACGCAGATAAGATTCATCTGGAATGTGTTGCCAAAAACATGTGCAACTGTTTCTGCTTCATTTTTTCTAAGAAGTCCGTGGTCAACGAATACACATGTAAGGTTGTCGCCAATTGCCTTGTGAAGAAGAACCGCTGCAACAGTTGAATCAACACCGCCAGAAAGAGCGCAGAGAACCTTTTTGCCGTCAAGCTTCTCTTTAAGTGATGCAACAGTTTCTTTTGTGAAGCCAGCCATTGTCCAGTTGCCAACACATCCGCATACGTTGAAAAGGAAGTTATGTATAATCTCTTTGCCAAATTCAGTGTGAGTAACCTCTGGGTGGAACTGAACGGCATAAATTTTTCTTGAATAATCAGCAAATGCTGCGCAGGGGCAGTGAGCTGTTTTTGCAACTATCTCACATCCGTCGGGAACTCTTTTTACAAAGTCAGTGTGGCTCATCCAGCAAATGCTGTTATCGGGAATGTTCTCAAAAAGAGCGTTGTCCTTAATGATGTTAAGTGCAGTTTTGCCGTATTCACTGATTTCGCCTGCGGGGCAGATTTCGCCCTCACCCATATAAGCAATCAGCTGACAGCCGTAGCAGATACCAAGAATCGGGATACCTGCATCAAGAATATCAGGTGAAAAATGCGGTGATGCAGGGTCAAACACGCTGTTTGGACCGCCTGTGAAGATAATGCCCGCATAGCCTCTGTTTTTAATTTCTTCTGTTGTAATCTTATTGTAAGGTACGATTTCGGCATAAACATGCTGATCTCGAACTCTTCTTGCAATCAGCTGATTATACTGACCGCCGAAGTCAAGAACAAGTATTTTTTCGATGTTAGTCATTAGAATCTCCTTATTTTCCGCTTTCGCCGTAGTTTGAAAGAACGCGTGCTGAGGGATCGTTCACATTACAGCCTTCCCATTCTTTGTTGGGCATCCAGAAATCAGCAATCATCTTTGACTGACCGTTGTAATACTTTTCAAATATTTCTCTGTAAAGCAGAGATTCTGCGGTAAATGGTTTGGCGTGAGTATATTTCTCTGCCTTTTCTTTTACCTCTTCATCTGTATAGAAGCCGTTTGCATACTCTTTAAGGTAATCGACCATGGAATGACCAACAGCATCAGAAAACGCTGCTTTTTCACGCCAGAGTATCTCATCGGGGAGAATGTTGTCTTTCTCAAATGCTTTTCTTAAAAGATACTTGCCTTTGCCGTATTTATTCAGCTTCATTTCTGGGTCAATGGACATTACATATTCGGCAAAGTCAAGGTCGCCAAACGGTACTCGTGCTTCAAGTGAGTTTACAGAAATACATCTGTCAGCACGGAGAACGTCATACATATGAAGCTCTCGAATACGCTTTTCAGCTTCTTTCTGGAAAGCCTCTGCTGACGGAGCAAAATCGGTGTATTTATAACCGAAAAGCTCATCAGAAATCTCACCTGTGAGAAGAACACGAATATCTGTGTTCTCGTGAATGTATTTGCAAACAAGATACATTCCCATAGATGCACGGATTGTTGTAATGTCAAATGTGCCGAGAAGCTTAATAACTTCGTCAAGGCTTGAAAGTACATCCTCTTTTGTTATGATAACCTCTGTGTGGTCGCTGCCGATAAAATCCGCAACCTGCTTTGCGTATTTCAGGTCGATAGCGTCCCCACTCATACCGATAGCGAAAGTCTTAATAGGCTTGTCGCTTCTTTTTGCGCCGATAGCGCATACAAGTGAAGAATCAAGTCCGCCTGAAAGGAGGAAGCCAACCTTTGCGTCAGAAACAAGTCTTTTCTCAACGCCCAGTGTGAGCTTGTCGTGAATTTTTTTGCATACTGTTTCAATATCATCATGGCAGATTTCAACTGCCTTTGATATGTTGCGGTAGCAGATAAACTCACCGTCTTTGTAATAATGCCCTGGTGGGAACGGCATTATCTCTTTTACAAGACCCACAAGGTTTTTTGCTTCGCTGGCAAATACGATTGTTTTATTATCGTCATAGCCATAATAAAGGGGGCGAATACCGATAGGATCACGGGCGGCGATATATTTCTTTGCCTTTGCGTCATAAATAATCATTGCAAATTCCGCATCAAGCATCTTAAACATATCTGTGCCGTATTCAGCGTATAAGGGGAGAATAATCTCACAGTCGCTGTCGCTTACAAATGAATAGCCTTTTTCTATAAGCTCATTTTTCAGCTTTTCAAATCCATAAATTTCGCCATTGCAGATAACATAGCTTCCGTCTGCTTCAAAGGGTTGCATACCTGAATCGGTCAGACCCATAATTGAAAGACGGTGAAAGCCGAAAACGCCGTCTCCGACTTCCACAATTTTGCTTTTGTCAGGTCCTCTTGACACTGTTTTGTTAAAACAGCTTTCAAAAAGTTCAAGGGGAGGTTTAGGACCGCAATATCCCATTATTGAGCACATAAAAACACCTCCGTCATTTTACGCTGAAAACGATGTCTGCATATGAGGGGTAGGGCCAGTATTTCTTAGCAGTTATGCTTTCAGCCTGGTCGCATGAAACCCTCAGCTCATTCATCTTGGTGATAAGCTCATCACGAATGAGGTATGCTTCCTCTTCGATGTTTTCTGTGCCTTTAACTGTGATAAGGATGTTCTCCAGCTCTTCCGCTGTTTCAGAAATGCTGTCTGCAAGCATAGAGAGCTTTTTAAGTGTTTTGCACTCATAAGCGCATGTAATGTCTTCACATACAGCCTTTTTGGTTTTAGCGGTTTTTGCAAGCTCAGAGATGAATCCCTCGATGGCAGGAAGAATTTCTGTCTTTGCCATGCCTGTCATAGTGTTCGCTTCTATTATAACAGTTTTACAGTAGTTTTCAAGTTGAATTTCACATCTCGAATAAAGCTCTTTTTCTGTGAATACACCAAGGGAGGTGAGCATATCTTTATTTTTCTTATCTGTAAGGTGTGGAATACAATCGGGAGTGGTGCGATAGTTAAGAAGTCCTCTCTTTTCGGTGGCTTCTTTAATCCATTCGCTGTCATATCCGTTGCCGTTGAAAATGATTCTCTTATGCTTTTTAATTGTATCAACGATAACCTTGTGAAGACCGTCCTCAAAATCTTCAGCCTTTTCAAGCTCATCAGCATAAATTTTAAGTGTTTCGGCAACCGCACTGTTAAGCATAATGTTTGCGCATGCAATGCTGTCTGAAGAGCCAAGCATACGGAACTCAAATTTGTTGCCTGTGAATGCAAAGGGTGATGTTCTGTTTCTGTCTGTTGTATCACGGTTGAATTTGGGAAGAACATCAACGCCCAATTTCATCTGTGTCTTTTTAGTTCCCTCATAGGGTGTGTCTGTTTCAATTGCATCAAGAACTGCTGTAAGCTCATCACCTAAGAAAATTGAAATAACAGCAGGTGGAGCTTCGTCAGCACCAAGTCTGTGGTCGTTGCCTGCGCTTGCAACAGAAATTCTTAAAAGATCCTGATAATCGTCAACAGCTTTAATAACAGCGCAAAGGAAAAGCAGGAACTGTGCGTTCTCATAAGGTGTTTCACCGGGGGAGAGGAGGTTTACACCTGCGTCTGTAGCCATTGACCAGTTGTTGTGCTTACCGCTGCCGTTTACGCCTGCAAAGGGCTTTTCATGAAGCAGGCAAACAAGTCCGTGCTTTGCGGCAACCTTCTGCATAATTTCCATTGTCAGCTGGTTGTGGTCTGTTGCAATGTTTGTGGTGGTGTAGATTGGTGCAAGCTCATGCTGTGCAGGGGCAACCTCGTTGTGCTGAGTTTTTGCAAGAATACCAAGCTTCCACAATTCATCGTTAAGCTCTTCCATAAACTCTGCAACCTTTGGCTTGATTACACCAAAATAATGGTCGTCCATTTCCTGACCCTTTGGAGGTTTAGCACCAAAAAGAGTTCTGCCAGATGAACGGAGGTCGGGACGCTTATCATACATCTCTTTTGTAATAAGGAAATATTCCTGCTCAGGGCCAACGCTTGTGCGTACGCATTTTACGCTTGTATCACCAAAGAGCTTGAGAATACGCAGTGCCTGCTTGTTAAGTGCTTCCATTGAGCGGAGCAGGGGAGTCTTTTTATCAAGTGCTTCGCCGCCGTATGCACAGAATGCAGTGGGAATACAAAGTGTTTTGCCTTTAATGAATGCGTATGATGTGGGGTCCCATGCTGTGTAGCCTCTCGCCTCGAATGTTGCACGAAGTCCGCCAGAGGGGAAGGAGGAAGCATCAGGTTCGCCTTTTATAAGCTCTTTGCCCGAAAATTCCATAATAACTCCACCGTCTGGTGATGGAGCAATAAAGCTGTCATGCTTCTCTGCGGTTATGCCTGTGAGAGGCTGAAACCAATGTGTGAAATGTGTTGCGCCTTTTTCAATTGCCCAGTCTTTCATTGCGGCGGCAACTGCGTTTGCAACGCCTATATTAAGGGCTGCGCCCTCTTCAATGGTCTTTTTCAGCGATTTATAAACATCTGCTGAAAGCTTTGCCTTAATTACTCTGTCGTCAAATACCATGCTTCCGAAATATTCGGGTACTGTTTTCATAATTGTTTCCTCCTTAATTTATTTTAATTTTAGTTTTAGTTTTTATTTATTAAACTATGCCCTGTGCGTTCATTGCAGTAACAACCTTTTCAAAGCCTGCAATGTTTGCGCCAACAACATAATTCTTTTCAAAGCCATATTTCTTTGCAGCATCATCAATGTTGTGGAAAAGGTCAATCATAATGTTCTGAAGCTTTTTGTCAACCTTTTCAAATGACCAGCTGAGTCTTTCACTGTTCTGGCTCATTTCAAGTGCTGATGTTGCAACACCGCCTGCGTTTGCAGCCTTACCAGGGATAAACAGAACCCCCTGCTCCATAAGATAATCTGTAGCATCTGCTGTGGTGGGCATATTTGCGCCCTCTGCAACAGCAATTGCACCGTTTGCGCAAAGCATTTTTGCATCTTCAAGGTCAAGCTCATTCTGTGTTGCGCAGGGGAGAGCAATGTCCGCCTTAATGCTCCAAACGCCCTTGCCCTCGTGATATTCTGAATCGGGTCTGTATTTTTTGTATTCTGTAAGACGGGCACGGTTAACCTCTTTGATTTCTTTAAGAGCCTCAACATCAATTCCGTCTTTATCATATACCCAGCCGTTTGAATCAGAAGCTGTGAGCACCTTAACACCTAACTGCTGTGCCTTTTCAATTGCATAAATTGCAACGTTGCCTGAACCTGAAACAACAGCGGTTTTGCCAGAAATATCAATGCCGTTGCATTTGAGCATTTCCTCTGTGATATAAAGAAGTCCGTAGCCTGTAGCCTCTGTTCTTGCAAGTGAACCGCCATAAACAAGACCCTTACCAGTGAGAACACCCTCAAAAAGATTTCTGATTCTCTTATACTGACCGAACATATAACCGATTTCTCTTGCGCCTGTGCCGATGTCGCCTGCGGGAACATCTGTGTCAGCGCCGATATATTTGCAAAGCTCTGTCATAAAGCTCTGGCAGAATGCCATAATTTCTCTGTCTGATTTGCCTTTGGGGTCAAAGTCTGAACCGCCTTTACCACCGCCGATTGGAAGTCCTGTAAGTGAGTTTTTGAAAATCTGCTCAAAACCGAGGAACTTAATAATACCAAGGTTAACTGAGGGGTGAAGACGAATACCGCCTTTGTAAGGACCGATTGCACTGTTAAACTGAACACGGTAGCCTGTGTTTATATGAGCCTGACCTTTATCGTCAATCCACGGAACTCTGAATTTAATCTGACGCTCAGGGTTTACAAGTCTTTCAAGAAGAGCATCTTTTCTGAAAGCTTCTTCATTTTCAGCAATTACAGGGCGAAGTGATTGGAGCACTTCTACAACAGCCTGATGAAACTCAGGCTCGCTTGGATTTTCTTTGATTACCCTTGCAATTACTTCATCAACGTATGACATAAAAAATTCCTCCTGCGGCAAAAGAGAAAGGCGCCTTTAAGACTGAATACCTTAAAGACGCCATTGCCTAAAACCATAAATAAAATTGTAACAAAAAAGAAGAGAGTCTTTGAACCTATACAGTTCAAAGACTCCGTTGCCTTTCATGTGTGTGATTCTACACCATAAAGGTTATTTTGTCAACACTTTTTTTAAAATTACTTAAAAACTCTTGATTTGCACAAAAATTTATGCACCAAGATAAGCCTTTTTAACATTCTCGTCATTAAGCAGGTCGCTTGCAGAGCCGCTCATTGAGATAGAGCCTGTTTCAAGAACATAAGCTCTGTCTGCAATTGAAAGTGCCTTTTTAGCGTTCTGCTCAACAAGAAGAATTGTTGTGCCGCTCTTGTGATAATCCTTGATAATATCAAAAACTTTATCAACAAAAAGAGGTGAAAGACCCATTGAAGGCTCGTCAAGCATAAGAAGCTTGGGGTGGCTCATCATAGCTCTGCCCATTGCAAGCATCTGCTGCTCACCGCCAGAAAGTGTACCAGCAATCTGATTCTTTCTCTGACCGAGAATTTCAAATCTTGTGCAGATTTCATCAATATCCTGCTGGATTTTCTTTTTATCCTTAACTGTGTATGCGCCCATAAGCAGGTTGTCATAAACAGTAAGCTCCTGAAAAATTCGTCTTCCCTCGGGAACCTGTGTCATACCAAGGCGAACAATTTTGTTGCCGGGAACCTTTGTGATGTCCTGTCCGTCATATGTTACAGTGCCTTTTTTGATGGGGATAAGCCCCATAATGCTCTGCATTGTTGTGGTTTTGCCTGCACCGTTTGCGCCGATAAGAGTAACAATTTCACCCTCGTTAACCTCAAAGCTGATGCCTTTGATAGCCTGTATCATACCATAGAAGACTTCTAAATCTTTAACTTCAAGCAATGCCATAAATTTAACCTCCTATATATGCCTTGATAACTTCGGGGTTGTTGAGAGCCTCTTTAGTTTCGCCCTGAGCAAGTGTTGTGCCGAAGTTAAGAACTGTAACCTCGTCGCAAAGACCTGAAACGAATTTCATATCATGCTCAATAAGAAGAACTGTAAGGTCAAAATCATCTCTGATTTTCTTGATGATTTCCATAAGCTCTGCTGTTTCGTTGGGGTTCATACCAGCGGCAGGCTCGTCAAGAAGCAGAAGCTTCGGGTTTGTTGCAAGAGCTCTGGCAATTTCAAGCTTTCTCTGCGTACCGTAAGAAAGGTTGCATGCAAGGTTGTTTCTTTCGTCAAGAAGACCGAAAACATCAAGAAGCTCCTTTGCCTTATCACGCATACGGATTTCAACATCAAAATATTTTGGTGTGTGAAGCATGCCGTCAAAGGGGCTGTATTTAAATTCGGGCTGGTTGTGAAGAGCAACCAGAACATTTCTGATAACAGACATATTGTTGAAAAGTCTGATGTTCTGGAAAGTTCTTGCAATACCCTTGTGGTTAATTTTTTCCTGGCTCATGCCTTTAAGTTCCTGACCGTCAAGGAAGAATGTGCCTGTGGTGGGCTGATAAACACCTGTGAGCATATTGAAAAGGGTTGTTTTACCTGCGCCGTTAGGGCCAACAAGACCGTAAAGCTCATTCTTTTTGATTTTAAGGTTAACATCCTGAACAGCTTTAAGACCGCCGAAGGAGATGCCGAGGTTTTTAGTTTCAAGCATAAATTCAGACATTTATTTTACCTCCTTTGGGGATTTATCTTCCTTGTCAGGTGTTACATTTTCGTTGTGAGGAAGGTCGGGTGTAAGAATAGAGTCCATCTTAACCTTTGTTTCAATTCTGTTCCATTCAGCTGCATCATCAACGATTGTGCCTTTTTTCTTTGCAATGCGCTTCTCTTTAAGGTTGTGAATGCTGAATCTCTCTTTAATGGGTTTAAGTGCGGGAGCGTTGTTGAAGATAACAACAAAGATGAGGATAAGAGCATAAACAAGAAGTCTGATAGCTGCAAGACCGCCTGAAAGCTTTGACTGAAGAACGAAGTTGATAACTGTAATAAGTGTTGCGGCAATGATTGAGCCGTTGATGCTGCCCATACCGCCGAGAACAACCATAACAAGAATTTCGATTGAATAGTTGTATGAGAATGTGGTGTAAAGAACGGGAGTTGTGAAATGACCGTAAATAACACCAGCGATACCTGCAAAGAATGCGGCAACAACGAAAACGAACAATTTGTAGAATGTTACGTTGATACCCATTGCCTTTGCGGCGATTTCGTTATCACGGATAGCTGTGATTGCACGGCCGTGCTTACTTCTGATAAGATTCTGTGTAAGAATAAGAACGATAATAACAACAACAAATGCAATAACAAAAAGGTCTTTCTGATTGTAAGTCTTTGAGTTGTAACCCATTGCGCCGCCGAAAATCTCAAGGTTTTTGAAGATGTTTCTAACGATTTCACCAAATGCAAGGGTAACGATTGCAAGGTAGTCGCCTTTAAGACGAAGAGCGGGAAGACCGATAATGAAGCCGAAGAATGCAGCAACAAGACCGCCCACAAGCATTGCAAGAATAAGCACAAGAAGCTTATTGTCAATGGATTCTCTTAAAAGGCTTGCAACGAATGTTCCTATATATGCGCCAAGGCACATGAAGCCTGCATGACCAAGGCTCAATTCGCCGAGGAAACCAACAACGAGGTTAAGTGAAACTGCAAGAATGATGCTGTATGCGATACGGGAAAGAAGACCGATTGTTGAACGGTTGAGAAGTCCTGATTCGCTCATGATAACAAGCACAACGGCAACAGCCGCAACAATTACCCAAGTAGCAATGTGCTTGAATTTAAACTGCTTTTTAACGTTTGAAATAAAATTGCTCATTCTTACACCTTCTCTCTTATCTGCTTACCGAGAAGTCCGATTGGCTTAACCAGAAGGATGATGATAAGCAAGCTGAATTCGATAGCTGTTGTGTATGGGCTGATTGCGGGGATGCTCAGGCAGATTTTTTCAATAAGACCAAGCAGAACACCGCCGAGCATTGCGCCGGGGATTGAGCCGATACCGCCGATAACTGCTGCTGTGAATGCCTTGATACCGGGCATTGAGCCGAGGGTGGGGGTGATTGAGGGAATCTGCATAAGATAGAAAAGGCTTGCAAATGCTGCAAGTGCTGAACCGATTGCGAATGTAATCATGATAATGCGGTTAACATTAACACCCATAAGCAGTGCGGCACCTCTGTCCTCAGAAACAGCCTGCATTGCACGGCCTGTGTTTGTCTTTTTAACAAAGAGTGTAAGACCTGCCATAATCAGACCGCCCACAACAAGTGTGATGATTGTGCTTACGTTGATTGCGTATTTGCCAATTACAACCTTGCCAAAATCGGGCAGGGAAATTGACTGTGATTTTGAGCCGTAAATAAGCTGGGCAATAGCCTGAAGCAAAAAGCTTACGCCGATAGCTGTAATAAGAACAGCAAGTGGTGATGCGCCACGAAGGGGCTTATATGCAAGACGCTCAATAACAATACCTGAAACTGTGCAGATAACAATTGAAACTGCAATTGCAATGTAGGGGTTGCCAGTCAGTTCAAGTGTGGTGAGAATTGCATATGCGCCAACCATGATAATATCACCGTGGGCAAAGTTAAGCATTTTTGCAATACCGTAAACCATT
The DNA here is from genome assembly GCA_024404115.1 of Clostridia bacterium. GTDB lineage: Bacteria > Bacillota > Clostridia > Oscillospirales > Acutalibacteraceae > CAG-488. Next base: position 262,333 of record JAKSQM010000001.1, read on the forward strand.
GTGTAACCCAGAGCTATAAGCGCATAGATTGCGCCAAGGCTCAGACCGTCCATAATAGTACTCATTTTTTTCTCTCCTTAATGGATAACCTGATGATAAATAAAGCTGAAGAAATTCAAACATCACTGTTGTTGTGCCGCTTGAATTCCTTCAGCTAATAAATCCTAAAAAACACTCAATGCGTACGGCCGCAAAAACGACCGTACGCAGAAAAATAGCTGTTCAAGCTTTTAAAACAAGGTGAAATTATGCACCAAGCTTAACAATCTGGGGAACCTTTGTGCAAGCACCTGAAGCGTCCCAAGTCATTGTGCCTGTTGCGCCTTCAAGTTTGAATGAAGAATCTGTGATTGCCTTTACAACTGCATCGCAAACTTCGCTTGCATCCATGTCAGATACATCGTCAATACCAGCTGCCTTGAGAGCGTTGAATACTGCATAAATTGCATCGTAACCGTCAGCTGCAAACTGGTCAGGAGCTACGCCGTAAGTTGCTTTGTAGTCCTCAACGAATTTTGTTGTTGCTTCTGCTTCACTGTTTACATCGAAGGGAGTGATGTACATAACCTTAACATCAACGCCTTCAATCTGGTCTGCGATACCGTCAAGGCCGTCGCAGCCGTAAACAACAGCTTTGCTTCCCTTAGCAACAAGAGCTTTAGCTACAAGGCCAGCCTCTGTGTAATAGAAGGGAGTGAATACAACATCACAATCTTTAAGAGCTTCTGCCTGAGTTGAGAAGTCTTTCTTGTTCTCAGCGTCAAATGTCTGAAGAATATATTTTGCGCCAAGCTTTGCCATCTCTGCTTTGAAAGCATCAAAGATACCTGATGAATAAGGATCGCTTGTGTCATAGATACAACCGATGTTCTTGTAATCCTTTACAAGCTGCTGAGCAGCGAGAACGCCCTGGTCGGGGTCGCCGAAGCATACACGGAAAGAGTTTGTGCCTTTTTCAATAACGTTTGCTGCTGATGCAGAGGGAGTGATGAAGAAGAGATTGTCGCTCTCTGCCTTATCTGCAAATGCTGCGCATGAGCCAGATGTAACAGAACCGATTGAAACCTTCATGCCTGCGTCCATAAGTGCGTCATAACCTGTTGAAGCATCTTCTGCTGTTGCTTTGTCATCTTTCATGTCAAAAGCGAGTTTTGTGCCGTTTAAGCCGCCTGCTTCGTTGATTTCCTTAACTGCAAGCTCTGCACCATTTTTAACAGAGATACCATATGAAGAAGCATCACCTGTAAGAGGGCCTGTGCTGCCGATAAGGATTGCCTTGCTGTCGTCTTTCTTGCCATTATTGCCACAAGCTGCAAAGCTGAAAACAATAACAAGTGCAAGCACTGCTGCAAGAACTTTTTTTGCTGTGTTTTTCATAAATATAACCTCCTTATATTTCAGCAATTCTTCAATTGCCAACTAACCTTGGTTTACAAAACAAAGGCAACGCTCTGTGAAAAAAAGCGTCTTTAAGATTCCCGATCTTAAAGACGCCGTTGCCTTTAGTATACCTTGAAAATTCTACACCTATAATGTCAATTTGTCAATACATCTTAATTAAAAAAACTTTACAAATTTAGTACGCTAATAGGTAAAATAATAGGTGAATAAGTAGAATAACAAACTGTTGACAAGCTATATGCACATGATGTATAATAAGCACATGAGCAAAGGCGTTCATTGAGGGGAAGTTCCCTGTCGATGAGCGCCCTTTTTAATAAGTGTTCTATAAATACAGGCTGTAACAATAATTGATTTTGCGTCTGAGAAAGGATGTGCTGTATGAACTACACTAAGCAGGAAGTAATGCAGTTTATAAATGAGGAGGATGTTTCATTTATCCGCCTTGCATTCTGTGATGTTTTTGGCAGACAGAAAAATATTTCTATTATGCCCGAAGAGCTTCAGCGTGCTTTTGATTACGGTATAGCCATTGATGCCTCTGCTGTTGCAGGCTTTGGCGATGAGGTTCATTCAGATTTGTTCCTCCATCCCGACCCGTCAACTCTTTCTGCTATGCCTTGGCGACCTGAACACGGTCAGGTTGTGCGTATGTATTGCTCAGTTACTTATCCCGACGGCAGCTTGTTTGAGAATGATACACGCTCAATCCTTATAAAAGCTGTTGAAACTGCTGAAAAAGCAGGCTACAGATTTTACTTCGGCTCAGAAATGGAGTTTTATCTTTTCAAGCTTGATGATTACGGCGAAAATGTTAAAATTCCCTATGACAACGCAGGTTACATGGATGCTGCACCTTATGATAAAAGCGAAAACATCCGCCGTGATATTTGCCTCACACTTCAGGAAATGGGCATCAACCCCGAATCCTGCCACCACGAAGAGGGACCTGGGCAGAACGAAATCGACTTCCGCTATTCAGATGCACTTTCAGCGGCAGATGATGCACTTACATTCCGCAAGGTTGTGCAGGATATTGCAATGAGAAACGGCTTGTGGGCAAGCTTCTCACCAAAACCATTTGATGATAAGCCGGGCAACGGCTTCCATATAAATATGTCGGTTAAATCTTTGAACGGCAATGAAGATATTTCAAGCCCCATGATAGCGGGCATCCTTGATAAAATAAAGGATATGACGCTCTTTATGAATCACACCGATGAGTCATATAAGCGTTTAGGCTGTCATAAGGCTCCGAGATATATCAGCTGGTCAAGCGAAAACCGTTCACAGCTTATCAGAATCCCTGCCGCACAGGGTGAATACAAACGAATGGAGCTTCGTTCTCCCGACCCGAGAGCGAATCCCTACCTTGCTTTTGCACTTATGATATATGCGGCTCTTTACGGAATTCAAAACGCTCTTCCACTTGAACCTGCATCAGATATTAACCTTTATAAAGCAGATGTTAATGTGCTGAGAAGCTTCCGTATGCTTCCGCAAAGCAAAGCGGAGGCGGCAAAAATTGCAGCATCAAGTGAGTTTTTAAGAGAGTTCTTACCTGAGTCAATTATTAAAACTTATTGCGAATAAAATACAGGAGGATGAAACATAATGTATGAGAAGAAAAAATACAGTGTCCTTGTTGTTTCGTCCTCAGAAAAAATGAATGAAGCCATAAAAACTCTGCTCCCCTTAACCAAATACAGCGTTGTTAATTTTGCAGGCAGTGTTTCGGCGGCGAAAAGAGCAATGCTTCAAAGCTTCTACGATTTTGTTATTATCAACACTCCCTTGGGTGATGATTTCGGTACAGATTTTGCTATTGAGGTTTGCAGAAAAAACAGCAGCGTTTGTATGCTTCTTGTGAAGTCAGATAATTACGAAAGGGTCAATCATATGGTTATCCCTTATGGCGTTTTCACTTTGCCAAAGCCAACATCATCAACCAATATGAAAATTGCATTAAGCTGGCTTGCTTCTGCAAGAGAAAGAATAATTGCAACCGATAAGAAAAAAGAATCTATCGAAGATAAAATGAAAGAAATCCGCATTGTAAACAGAGCTAAATGGCTGCTCATTGAAAACCTTAAAATGACAGAGGCGGAGGCTCACCGATACATTGAAAAGCAGGCGATGGATAACTGCATAAGCAAGCTGATTATTGCCGAAGATATTCTGAAAACTTATCAGAAATAATTTTTTAATAACAGCAGGTTTTCCCGCTGATATTTTAAAAGTATATAGAAAGGATTTTAAGTATGAGATGTATTTTTTCTGTAACTGAAATCCCGAAATCGAACACACATTCAGATGATTTGATCCACGGATTTGCAGACACATTTACAGGAAGTATGTTTATTCGTGCGAAGTTCTGGCGCACCCCGCGCCACGGATATTTTAATTAAACAAATCCCAAAAATTTTATTAAAATATTAGAAAAGGACTGAAATTATCATGAATAAAATACCATACAAAATTTATCTTGAAGAAAATGAGATGCCACAGCAGTGGTATAACCTGCGTGCAGATATGAAAAATAAACCTGCACCGCTTCTTAACCCGGGCACACTTGAACCAATGACAGCAGAGGAGCTTTCAGGCGTTTTCTGTGAAGAGCTTGTTAAGCAGGAGCTTGACGATACAACAGCATATTTCGATATTCCACAGGAAATCCGTGATTTCTATAAAATGTATAGACCATCACCTGTTGTAAGAGCATATTGCCTTGAAGAAAAATTAAAGACACCCGCAAAGATTTATTATAAATTTGAGGGCAACAACACCAGCGGAAGCCATAAGCTTAACAGTGCAATTGCACAGGCATATTATGCAAAGAAGCAGGGTCTTAAAGGTGTAACAACAGAAACTGGCGCAGGTCAGTGGGGCACAGCTCTTTCAATGGCTTGCTCATATCTTGACCTTGACTGCAAAGTATATATGGTTAAGGTTTCTTACGAACAGAAGCCTTTCAGAAGAGAGGTTATGCGCACATACGGTGCATCAGTAACTCCCTCACCCTCAATGGATACCAATGTTGGCAGAAAGATTCTTGAAGCACACCCCGGCACAACAGGAAGCCTTGGCTGTGCAATTTCAGAGGCTGTTGAGGTTGCAACAACAACTGAGGGCTACAGATATGTTCTCGGCAGTGTTCTCAATCAGGTTCTTCTTCACCAGTCAGTTATCGGTCTTGAAGCAAAGGCTGCACTTGATAAATACGGTGTTAAGCCTGACATCATCATCGGCTGCGCAGGCGGCGGCTCAAACCTTGGCGGACTTATTGCACCTTTCATGGGCGAAAAGTTAAGAGGCGAAGCAGATTACAGAATTATCGCTGTTGAGCCTGCAAGCTGTCCCAGCTTCACAAGAGGTAAGTATGCATACGATTTCTGCGATACAGGAATGGTTTGCCCCCTCGCAAAGATGTATACTCTCGGCAGCAACTTCATCCCTGCTCCCAACCACGCTGGCGGACTCAGATACCACGGCATGAGCTCAACACTTTCACAGCTTTATGATGACGGTCTTATGGAAGCAAGATCAGTTGCACAGACAGATGTATTCAAAGCAGCAGAGGAGTTTGCAAGAGTTGAGGGTATTCTCCCCGCACCCGAAAGCTCACACGCAATCAAAGCCGCAATTGACGAGGCAATCAAGTGCCGTGAAACAGGCGAAGAAAAGACAATCCTCTTCGGTCTTACAGGCACAGGCTACTTTGACCTTGTTGCATATGAAAAATTCCATGACGGTCTTATGGAGGATTATGTCCCCACAGACGCAGAGCTTGAAGAGTCATTCAAAACCCTCCCCAAAGTTGACTGATAAATAATTTTTTCCCACCCGATGGCATACGCTGTCGGGTGTTTTTTTGCAAAAAATTTCCCCGACTTTTTACGGTCGGGGATTTTTTATTTTATAAAGATTTTAGAAACTCAAGCAGTAACTTTTTCTGATTATTGTTAAGTCTGTTGATTGCAGAGGTCAACTCGTCATTGCTTTCATCTGAATCAAAAAATTCTTTCAATGTTATGCCAAGTCCATAGCAGATGTATTCAAGGTATTCCACTGTCGGCTGTTTGTTGCCCAATTCAAGATCTCTCAAATAGCTTTGCGAAACACCGCTTATGTTAGCTAACTTGTTTACAGTTATATTTTTCTGTTCACGCAAAATGCGTATTCTTTCACCAACATTCATCAAACCACCACTTTAGCTTTAGTTTATCTCTATAGATATTATTTTATCAGTATTTTCTCAAAAACTTACAGTTATAGAGTTGACAAGTTATTTCTAAAGTGATAATATAGCAAGGGGATATATAGTGAAAGAGGTGAGCGCAAAATTCGGGGCAGTAGAAATCATATAAAACGCATAGTACAAAACGAAGGAGAAACTATTATGAAAAATGTAAAACGAATCATTTCTGTGATAATGGTTATCATTACTGTATTCGCATCGCTTTCGGTTGGTGCTTTTGCCGCATCATCACCGACATGGAAGATTAATTCAGTTACAGATATTACAGAAACTAACGCTAAAATTAGTGGCTTGGTTACTTTCCCGAGTAAAGTTACAGTAACAGAGGGTGGCTTCTTTATTGGCTCATCAAGCGCTGATGTTAAGAACGAGAAAAACGCAAAGAAATACTATGATAAGGAAACTATCAAGAACACAAAAATCTCTGTAAGCTTCCTTATGTCAAAGTATTACGGTAAGCTCAAAGCAAACACAACATACTACTATAAGTTTTATGTTGTAGCAAATGGAAAGAAATATCCCAGCGAAGTTAAGTCATTTAAAACAAAAGCAACAACCAAAAAAGTTGAACCAACCAAAATTTGTTTTCCACTCCCCACAAATCAGGTTTGGTATGCTTCCACCTATGTTGGTCATGGTGAAAAAGTAACAGCAGCATATAGCAGCGTTGACATTACCCTTAAAAATGGAAAATCATGTAGAGGATATGCAGTATATTCCGTTGAGGAGGGAAAGGTTTATCACATTGATTCAAGTAATGGACAGGTAACGATAAAGCATACAAAGAAGCTTGTTACCACCAATGGTGTAACATACAATACATGGTATTCATTGTATGCTCATATGAGTAATATTTCTGTAAAGAAAGGCGCAACTGTAAAGCGTGGACAGCAGATCGGAAAGGTATCTGATAAAGCTGCTAAAGGAATTAAAGTTACAGGACCGCATCTTCACTTCACTCTTGCAAGTGATTATAATGGTAAAGGTATGTTTAATCAGACCAGCACAAAGTCTGCAATTTCACCTTATTATGTATATGGCTTTGTAAGTAAGGATGCAAAGAATACAAGCTATCTTGTCAGAGACACAAAGGGTCCTGCAGTTACCGCAAAGCTTATTAACCATAAGCCCCAAAAGTAAAAAGTGATTTTCCTTGCCCGACAGCTTATGTTGTCGGGCATTTTTCTTTTCCTGTTGTTATGCTCTTTACATCCTCTTTTTGGTGTGCTACAATTATTTCAGATGATTTTTGGAGGCGACATTATGTCAGCATTTACAACAGGGAAAATTGTGAACGGACTTGTTGCATTTGTCAGCGCAATTCTGCTCATCTTTAACACCACCACAATTAAAACCTCAAAACCGCAGATAAATCTTGAAAATTTTGAGCTTACTTTTTCAGATGAATTTGACGGCGACACCCTTGATACTTCAAAGTGGCGTGCTCATAATTCAGAGGGCGTGCGCAGAGGCGGATACTGGACAACCGATATGGCAAAGGTGGAGGACGGCAACCTTGTTATCACCACAAAATATCTTGAGGACGGCAAGTTTGGCGCAGGCTGGTACACCAGCGGAATTTCAACACAGGACAGATTTTCACAGAAATACGGCTATTTTGAGTGCAGATGTATTCTCCCAGAGGGACAGGGTCTGTGGTCAGCTTTCTGGCTCACAAATCCCAATGTTTCAAAGGTACTTCACGATGCTAAAAAAGGCACAGAGATTGATGTTTTTGAATCACCGTTCAGCCACCTTAAAGGCGAAAGACGCAACAAGGTTACATCAAATCTTCACTATAACGGCTACGATTTGCAGACAAAATATAAGAATATCAAAATCACAAATATCGGCAATGACCCATATAAAAATTACAACACCTACGGACTTCTCTGGACTCCAGATGAATATGTGATTTATATTAACGGCTATGAGGTTGCAAGGAGCCACTACGGCGGAGTTTCGCAGGAAGAGGAATATATGATTCTTTCATGCGAGGTTGAGGGCGCAGCTGCAAGACCCACTAACGGCTGGTCGGGCAATATCGAAAAGAACGATAAATCTACATTCAGCGCAGAGTATAAAGTGGACTATGTAAGAGCATACACAATGAAATAAAAAATGGCTGTCGCAATCAGAATCTTTGCGGCAGCTTTTTGTATTTTTAACAGCTGTTTTCTTTCTGCTTCTGCCTGCAACAGAGTTGTAAATGTAAATGGTGAATAGCTATTATATAATTGACAAACAGATACAATTGAGATATTATAATAAAAAAGATTTCTGGGAGGTATAATGATGCGTCCAGTATTGTTTATTGTTATTCCGTGTTATAACGAGGAACAGGTTTTGCCTGTAACGGCACCTATGTTTCTCAGCCAGCTTAACTCTATGATTGAAGCAGAAAAAATCAGCGATAACAGCCGAATAATGTTTGTAAATGATGGCAGTAAAGATAAAACATGGGAACTTATATCTGAATTGTCAAAGCAGGATTGCCATTTTACAGGCATTTCCCAAAGTCGAAACAGAGGACATCAGAATGCGGTTCTTGCAGGATTGATGGAAGCAAAAGATGTGGCAGATATAACAATATCCATAGACTGCGACGGTCAGGATGATATATCGGCAATGGATAAAATGGTTGATGAATACATAAACGGTGCCGAGATTGTTTATGGAGTGCGTTCAGACCGTTCAAGTGATACTTTCTTTAAAAAATTTACAGCGGAGGGCTTTTATAAGCTGCTGGATTTTATGGGTGTTGAGGTAGTTTTTAATCATGCAGATTACAGACTTGTGTCATCAAGAGTACTTCAGGAATTTGCTGATTTTAAAGAAGTGAACCTTTTCCTTAGAGGAATGTTCCCACTGGTTGGCTTTAAAAGCACAAGTGTGTATTATGAAAGACATGAAAGGCTGGCAGGCGAGAGCCACTATCCTTTATCAAAAATGCTTTCACTTGCGTTTGACGGAATTACAAGCCTCAGCATAAAACCCATAAGACTTATTACTACACTGGGAATGGTCATAGCAGCTTTGAGCGTTTTAGGGTTGATTGCAATACTTATCACAACTATCGCAGGGCACAGCGTTACAGGCTGGGTAGTGATGACTGCGGTGCTGACCTTGCTTGGAGCAATTCAGCTTATAGGCATAGGCGTTGTAGGCGAATACATAGGCAAAACTTATATGGAAGTAAAAGGCAGACCACGATATATAATCAGTGAAAGAACCGCCGACCAAAATAAAAAGGAGCATTAAGAATGAATAAAGATAAAAAATGCTGTGGAAAAGTTGACACTTCCATAAGCATAATATATATCGTTTTGTTTTTAGCAACAGCTGGTTTCGTTTTGTGGAAATGCCGATACGGTGTTGGCAATGCTGACGAGTCATTTTACCTTACAATTCCATACAGATTATATCAGGGTGATTCACTGTTTGCCAATGAGTGGCACCTGTCGCAGATGTCAGGCTTCTTGCTTTTCCCATTTGTGAAGCTTTATATGGATATATTCAAAAGCACTGAAGGAATAATACTAACCTTCAGATATTTGTGCGTTGTTGTTCAGGCGGTAGTTTCTTTCTTAGTTTATAAAGGCTTTAAACGCTTCAATCACATTGGTGCAGCAGTTGCTTCAATAGCACTTCTTCTTTATACTCCGTTTGGTGTATGTGCATTGTCATATAATTCAATGGGAATTTTGTTTCTTGTTATGACATCAGTTTTGTTGCTGACAGATAAAACTGGTGTTAAGAAAACAATTGAATTAGTTCTTGCGGGTATTTGCTTTGCAGGTGCAGTTTTGTGCTGCCCTTACCTTGTAGTTTTATATGCAGTTTATACATTGGCGGTGTTTGTTTTCTTCTTTGTGAAAAGGAAAAATAAAGTTAAAGAAACCGAAAACATTTTATATATCAAAAACTGGTTTATTATTTCCTGTGGAATAGGAATATTAGCCGCTTTATTTTTGCTGTTTGTTTTAACCAGAGCTTCTTTGACATCAATTATTGCTTCTTTCCCGCAGATATTTAATGACCCTGAACATCAGAAATTAAATATAATGAAAGCAACATTTTCTTATTTTTATTGGATCGTTTTTTCAGGTTACAAGTCATTGTATATTTATGTGGCTATATTCATCTCGTTTGTTGCCGTTATTTTTGACAGAAAAAGAGAAAAACGTGAAGCCTTATATATGCTGATATTTGTTGTACTCACAATTTTGCTTTTGATAAGCACAATGGTCAAATATAATATAATAAACACTTTAATGTTCCCTGTTAATGTGTGTGCGTTTGGATGCCTGTTGCTGTTTTGGAAAGATGAAAATATTAAAAAAATATTTTTTATCAATTGGATTTCAGGAATTGTATATTCTGTTTGTATACATTTTTCATCCAATCAGATATATTATGTAATTTCTTCCGCTTCATCCGTAGCTTTGGTGGGAAGCGTTGTAATTATCTTTATTTCACTGAATAATATCTTAAAAAAAGACAAATCTTTTTTAAAAAGAATTGCGTGCTGTTCAGTGGCTTTGATGTTTACTCTGCAGATAGGAACAGAAGCATATCTAAGATATAAAAAGGTTTTTTGGGATAAAGAAGGCATATCTGCACAGACAGAGTATGTTTCTGAAGGAATTCAGAAAGGCTTGTTTATATCAAAAGAAAAAAAGAAAAACTGCGATGATACATTAAAGGCAAAGAAACAGATAACCGAAAAATACGGAAAAGATAATTCAATCTTATTCCTTTCTGAAAACACATGGTATTATCTTGTGTGTGAGGATTACAGAAATTCGGCTTATTCAGCATGGCTTTCTGTTATAGATGATAAATCATTAGGCAGACTTAAAGAGTATTATAAAATTAACCCTGATAAAATTCCAAATTTGATTGTTGTTGATTTACAATATCTTGACTACATTGAAAAATTTGAAAAAGAGTATTCTTTTGATAAAGAAGAATTAGCGGATGGATCTGTTCTGCTTACAAATCTGAAGAAAATATAAAAAAACAACTGGGTAAACGAAAAAGTTCACCCAGTTATTTTTATGATTAGTTATTGCAGTTGTGGCGAATTAAGCATAATAATCCGATTCAAGGAAGTCAAGGTCATATGACTTGCCGTAGCAAAGCTGCATAAAATTGTTTGCAGTGTATGCCGCAACAAGAAGTCCTCTTTCGTGGAACTGCTCAATCATTTCATCAGAAATCTGGTTAAGATTTGCGTCAATTGAAATGCCGTATTCAAAGCAGCGCTCATAGCCTGTGTCGCTTGTGCCGTATGTAAGCATTACAGGCAGGTTGGGGAAAAGCTCCTTTGCTTTAATAAGATTGTCAAAGTTAAATGACTGAAGAATACACTTTTCAAGGCAGTATGTTTCCTCTGCAAGCTGGAAGATTTCTTTAACCTGTTCATCAGTAAATGCACCTTTAAGCTCAACGAAGCAAACCATGTCATTATCTCTCATAATTTCAAGATAATTTTTAAATGTGCAAAGGTAAACCTTGTCCTTTGTCTTTTTATTTTCAAGTGGCTTCTGTGTCAGCTGTTCATATGTGTTTTCTTCAATGATAAGTGTTGAGCCGTCCTCATAAATAACTTCGCTGTCGTGGCTTGTTACATAGATGCCGTCTTTTGTTCTGCGGATGTCTGTTTCTGCACCGCCTGAGCCGTGCTCTGCAGCTTTTTCAAATGCAAGGGCAGTGTTTTCGGGGTATTTTCCGCTGTATCCTCTGTGGGCAATCATGCAGATGTCCTTTTCTGGAACGGGAACAAAAATTCCGCCAATCATTGTGAAAATTGCAAGAATAGTTGCAATCAGCTGTTTAAAAAAGAATTTAACTTGAAACATTTTATAACCTCATTTCTGTTAGATTATGTTTATCTTAACATCTTTTATATAAATTTGCAACAGTTTCTTGCATTGTGTTGAAATATATAGTATAATCGTTCAGACAAAACAAGAAAAATGGAGAGATTTATTATGTCAGCCGTATTAGATTATATTGTTTCAATGTTTGTTACAATTTCGTTGTTATTCAATATGTTGCCTGCAATTATGAACCACGCACCGCTATATTCCCCCGAAAGTGAAGATGTAAAGCTTAATTGCGTTGTTGTTTCAGATACTCATTTTGATAACAACTATTTCAGAGACAGAACAGATATTATGCGAAAAACATACCTCGGCATCGGCAAATGCAGTGAAGATATTGATGTGATGATGAACCTTGGGGACATTACAAACAGTGGCTCAAAGGCAGAGTACAGGCACGCAAATGTTATCACCAAAACATATGTTAAGCCAAAAAATTATGTTGCGTGCATCGGCAATCACGATTCATGGAACGGCAGTGCCGACCCCGATTTTGACACCGCACTTTCTCTTTATTTCAAGCACCTTAAAGCGTTTGGCATAAAGACAGATAAGGTCTATTATTCGCAGGAAATTGAAGGTTACTGGTTTATCTGCCTTGGCTCAGAGAGCATTGATATAGACGATTGCCCGCTCAATTATTCAGAGGAGCAGCTGCAGTGGTTTAATGATACACTTGCGCAGGCGGTGCAGAGCGAAAAGCCTGTGTTTGTCCTCAACCATAAGCCCATTGCAGGGCATAACGGTGTTGAATATGATTATGGTTTGCCGTCAGAGATAGAAGAAATTATGAATAAATATGACACAAAAGAAAGCCCCGTGCTTTATTTCAGCGGACACCGTCATACCTTTGCCCCCGAAAATGCTTTTGAGCGTGATGGCGATGTTTATTATCTGAACCTGCCCAGCACAGAGTATAATGACGATACAATCGGCACTCCAAATGACAACGGCGGCATGGGCGTTACCATGGAGGTTTATGAGAATAAAATCGTCATAAAATATCGCAACTTTATTAAAAACGAATTTGTTGACGGCTTCAGATTTGAAATTGAATTATAATATAACGAAAGAGCGTAGCTTCGTGCCACGCTCTTTTTGCATTATTTAATCTTGTCCTCAATTTCTTTCATAACAGCACTTGGCTTTACATTCATAGCCTCACAAATTCTGAAAAAAGTTTCAAGCGTAGGCTTTCTGACACCTCTTTCAATGGCACTCAAATGCGTCCTGCCAATATCAGCAAGACCGCTCACTACCTCTTGCGATAACTGTTTTTGCTCACGGATTGATTGAACTACTTTACCAACAATTAAAGGATCTAACATATTATCATTCCTCCTGCTGATTAAAAGTTTAACCAATATTCAGAATGATTTTGAATACATATGTTGACATATGAACACAAATGTGTTATATTCGCTTTAAAATTAGACTTGAATTTGCTTGGTTAGTGTAAAAGAAATATGGAAGAATCAAGGATATTGCTTGTCTGGAGGAAGCAATTATGAAAATAAAGAAAGTATCATTTATATCGCCAAAACTAAAAAGAGAGTACAATAAACTGTATTCGTCAAGTGATACTCTTTCTGTATTTCAAAGTTATACAATCATCAAGCGTTTCTTTTCGTTCTCTCAAAAAACTATTCATTTTTTATTCAATATCATTTACAAAAGAAACTCCAAAAGTGCAATTTATATATTATGCGATGACGACGGTTTACCGGTTTTAATTGTACCTGTTTCACAGGAAGGGAAAGATATACGAATCCTTGGAAGCCGTGAAGGACTTGAATATACTGATATGATATATAGTATTTCAGATATTTCAAAAAGTTATACGTACTTTAATTATCTTTTACTTAATTTTAAAAAACAGGGTTACAATAATTTGATATGGGATTTTGTTCCCAATTACTCTGTTTCAAAAGCTTTTTTAGAAGAATATTTTGAAAAAAGTGATGAAACTGAATATGTTAGAATTAAACTTCCGAAAGATAATAATTATGATGATTACTACCATTCGCTTTCAAAGCATACACGGCAGAATGTAAGAACAGCTTATAATCGTGCTCAAAAAGAATCGATAAAAGTGGATTTTAGTTTTTACAGAGCAAACGATAAAGAATTTAAGGCAGTTTTTCGTGAAAGCTTAAAAATATATACTGACAGACAGAAATCAAAATACGGTGATAATATAATTGGAGAAATACAGAAAAAATATTTCCATTATCTTTCAAATCTGCCGTCCTGTGATTGTGGTGCTATTGCGTGTTTATATTTTAATGGCAAAATGGTTGCCTGCATGCAGGGCCTTTGTGAAAAAGTTGATAAAAGCTTTAGCGTTCCACGCCTTGCAATTGATATGAAATATTCGTTTTATTCTCCGGGGGTTTTATTGATAAACGAAACTATAAAGTTCCTTTTAAAAAATACTGACCTCCAATTTCTTGACTTGACACGTGGCAGTGAGCAATATAAACTGGATATGGGCGGAGAAATTTATTTGGTTCAGAATTATAAAATTGATTTAACAAAATTAAAAGATAAAAGAGCGTAGCTTCGTGCCACGCTCTTTTTTGATGCTAAGACCTGTCAACTTCGGTTCGTTCAAATTTAATCAAAAATGAACAAATCTGACAGACAAAAAAGCCCCGAAACCCTTGATATATAGGGGTTTCAGGACTTTTTTTTGCGGAGAGCAAGGGATGAATCTTTTGCTTCGCAAAATCTTCCGTCCTCGGCGACCGCCCTATGCAACAGTACCCGCCTCAGACTTCGGAGCTGAAACAGCTCACAGGACTGCTTTCTTAACGCTCCTTACCCCCACGGGGTTCGAATCCCTATTATATAAAAAATCCAGCCATCGCAAAAGCGATAACTGGATTTTTGTGAAAGAGCGACCAAACGTCGTATATTGCAGGTAAGAAACAACATTTGTCGTTTTTTCTCTCACACGAAAGCCGTTTTGCTTGTCCTTATTATAGCATCTGCAGTCGCTTTTCGCCAGTACTGCAAATGTCTTTTTTACAAGCAACGCAAAAAAGCCCTCGACCATCGACATCTGCTGCCGTTGGCCGAGGGCTCTGTTTATTTCACGTATTCCTGTTGGACGCTGACGCCGCATTTGAACTGCACCTCGATGTCGGTGTCGTTCACGATGATCCGCTCGACCAGTGTCTTCATGACCATGGCGTCGTTGGTCGACATGATCTCACCGGTGCGGATGTTGGTCTCGAAGGCATCCAGCCAGACCTTCACTTCCGCGTACCGGGTGGCCACCGTCTGGAGCTCTGCCTGCTGGGCTTCGAGCTGCTGCATCTGCTGGCTGCATTCCTGAATGGCTTCGTTGTATTCCGCCTCGGTGATCTTGTGGCCGACCTTCTGCTTGTGGAGGGCGAGCGCGCTCTCCTGCATTTCGATGATGGCCTGTTCCACCGCCGCCAGCCTTGCATTGTTCTCCGGCTCCATGGTCAGGAGCGCTCCTTCGCGTACCGCTTCGATGACCGTGTCAGCGTTCTCTGCCATCTGTGCGATTGCCGCGAGGTAGGTGCGTTCCAGTGTGGCTTCGTTTACATGGTGGCTATCGCATATCGCTCTGCCTTCCTTGATCCTTGCTGCGCAGCCCCACTTGATTTCCCGATTTTTCGCGCGTGACCCCACGCCCGTTGCACGCGAAAAACCACTGGAGATCGCGATCCCCCTAGGGGGTAGCAATTTTTCTCTGTTTCTTTCGTTTTTTGGAAAATTCCAGAGAATTATTTCGCAACCCGGGAAAGGTATATATAAACCAAATCATTCGGTTATTTTCTAAATCAAATTTGATAGGCCAACGAACACTTTGCGTTGCCTTTCTTCTTTTAAGTCATTTGAATGAGCTGACTTGTGCTCATGAGCTTTTCTGTCAGCGTCTTCATCAAATGATGGTCTGCCGCCACCTGCGGCCACTCTGACAGTTCACGATTGGTAATAAAAATGATGCTTCTCTCTTCCTTCAGGAAGTTGACCGCCCGATAAAACAGCGGCAGGTCTTGGTCGGAAATCGTTACGTACATAATCTCGTCAATGACAATCACGCTGCAGCTCAGCATGTAACGAAACTTCCGGTGGTATTTGTCCACGTGATCCTTGTTGCGCATGATCTCCAGAAATGTGTCAATGTCGGCGTAGAACACACGGTCGCCGTTCTGCAATGCCTTCTCTGCCAAATGGACTGCCAGCGACGTTTTACCTGTATCGCACTTGCCAATGATAATCAGGTCTTCTGCGCTTTCAATCTAGTCCAGCTTTTCCAGTTGCTCGATTTGCCACGCGACACCTTTGTTCAGCCTGTCCACGGAAAATGTTCGGCGTGGTAATTGCCCTGCCGTGCGGCGCTTCTGGAGCGATGCATTTTCAACGGCCGCCAGCTCTGCCTCTAGTACAGATTTCAGGTAGTCCATATTGGATAGGGATTCGTTCTGCAAATTGACGGTGCCGTTTGCAATGTTGGTTAGTCCCAGCCGTCCGGCTAAATAGCGCAGTTCAGAGATATCTGCCATCTTGTTCCCTCCTTATTTCTTCTGCCCGTTTGCGATTGTTATAATACATATTCTTGGATAGGTGTTTCTTTGCATATATGTCGCCATGTCGAAAAATTAGAAATGCAGTCAGCTCGTTCACGTTGCAAATATTCACCCGGACACAATATTCGATTCCCTCTGCAACTTGGTCGATGGAGTACATATTCGCAAGAGATAGCACTCGGTTACACTGTGCATTCTTGTAGCGCGGCTGGTTTTCCGTAATCCTTTCTACAAAGGCGTCAATGGCGTCACAAGCCGCAAACTTGTACCGGATGGTGTTGCTTGCGACAAAGTCTGTTTGTGACTCCTGCGGTGCATAGACCGTCACGCCACCCTCGGAATCGTGCTTTGGACATTTGTGAATCAGTTCTCCGCTATCCGCCTTATAAAACAGCAACACCCCGTCTTGTTCCTCGATCCGGATCTGATCGTATTGCCGCACCTTGTGATGGGGCAGCTCATATACGCTCCAGCCGACAGTAACGAGGAACTTGTCCGATACGCTGCGGATCATCGTTGCTTCCAGTTGCACCGGAGTATATCGCTCCAAGTACCTTGCTTCTTCCGCAAACAACTCTCGCGGCGGCTTCCGTGTTCGCAAGTTGGATGTTACGTTTCCTTCGTTATCCAACCAACGCAGTGCGACGCTGTTCAGGTTATCTATTCCGGTGTAAATTCTACCAGTTAGAAAACTCTCCTTCACATACCTAACAAAGCTCTCAACCTTGCCCTTGCTCTGCGGATCGTGTGGACGGCAAAGACGAACACTAAAACCAGCAGCTCTGGCAAATGCCTCAAAGGCAGGTACCAGCACGATATTGCCGAAGTTTTCGTCTACCACAAACACGCGGTCTTGGTCGTACCGTAGCGTTTGCGGTCTGCCGCCAAAATAGCGGAAGGCGTATTCATGGGCACGGATAGCAGTTATGGTGGTGAATGGCTCTCGGCTAAAGTACAGGAAATGCATTCGGCTATATGCCAGCACCATGCAGAAGAAATACACTCGAACGGTTTTCCTGTACATGTCCTTCATGCGAAACTGGCCAAAATCCACTTGACCTTCATAGCCCGGCGGCGATTCCTCCCGCGGGGATGTATTGCGGTGGTTGAACTGCGCAAAGCCGGTCTGTTTACGCAGCATCTTCATGTACTTGTAAAAGGTTTTCTTGTGGCAGTGGAAATCCGGGAATTCTTCCTGCAGCCGATAGTAGATGTTCGTCTCCCGTGTTTGCGGACATAAGCGTAGGATATTCAGAATGAATTCTCTGTAATTGTCCAGATAGGCGATATTGCCTTTGATTCGTTCATCGAAAGTCTTTTCCTCGATATCCCACCATTTCCGGACGCTGGGTGCCGATATACCAACTTTATTTGCGATCTCCGCTGCCTTCATTCCTCTCGCCCGACATCGCTTTATTTCTAAAAACTGTTCTTTGGAAACCATGTTGTTTTACCTCCTTCTTTTGTTTTGCTTCCAAAGAGTCATACGGCTTTCAATACGCATCACCACCTCTCGCGATTATTATACCATACGCCCTGAAAAGGAATATAAAAAATGCAAGGCGCAAAGCGCCTTGCAAAAATACTGAGGTACTTATCTATACTGGTTCTTTTTTATATAAATTCGCGTGTATAAAAATATATAGAAAAGAAGTCTGAAACGGATTCAGACAGCGTAAGCGTCTCAGTGAATCACCGTGGCAATGCATTCTTCGGTATCTTCTTGCATGGCAAGTATTACATAACTCATTGCATCAATCATTTTTTATTTCTGCACGAGTGATGTAATAAGATTAAAACAGCGCCGGACCATTCGCCCGGCGCTGCATTGTTAGCAAAGGAGTAACAATTATCATGAAATAGGAACACTTTTCTCCAGAATCACTTAGACTCGCATCCTATTGGTTATCTCTTTAAGGATAATCGAGACAAATTCAATATATTGATGCTTAAAGTCATAAGCGAAAAACTTGTCAAGCGTTTGTTTGTTTTCTTCCTCTGCACCTTTAGTGATCTCAGGAAGAGGTGAAAAAGCTTCTCGCGCTGCTCTCATAACCATCCGAGAGTATTCGCATGTTATCGACTGTTCATCGAGCATTTCCAGTTTTTCCGCTACAGGTCTATTTCCGAGGGAACTGTTTACCTGCCTTGGGATATAGATAAAGTTAAATATTGACGCAGCATACTTCTTAATATCCGTAGGATATTCATATTCAAAGAATTCATCCGAATCCTTATACTTTACCTTACATTTCCCAGAATTATTGGCCACAAAATGTTCAACGCTGAATTGTTCTTCGTTTGAAAGGAACACATGAAGCTCTGTGGCTTTCCCGCGTTTCACACTTGTTTTGCTCCTGCTAAAGGAAAAATAATTATATACTGCAGCTAACGTCTTGCTCCTATAACATTGCTGCTCATTGTCTGGGTTTGTGCCATACTTAAATTCTGCGTTCCGTTTACGTTCTGCGACAGTGTCTTTGCTAGAATAATTCAAAATAGCTGTTTGAATTTCATTAGCCCACTCTACTGCTTTCAGTATCTGCTCAACCGGCTCAATACCCTTTTTATTTTCAAATAAAGAGAACAGCGTAATGTACGCCTGCACTGAATAAAGTATTTTATACGCATCTTTGCTGTTATTCTCTTTATTTAGCAATGTATTTACTGCATACTTAGCTATAACAGCTTTTGATACCGCAACTTTCCTATCCAAAAGCACCATTTTTAAGAAGGCATGAAAGTTTGAAATATCTATACTGTCAACCTTGTTTTCAGGGGAATCCGTGACAAAAAAACTTGTAAATTTCGCGGTCGGACTCGAACTAGATACAATATCAATTGCCAAAAGCAAAAACTGGATAATTTTTTCTAGGATTTCTCTTACAAGCCTATTATTTCCTATCACTTTAAGGATATGCTCTCCGGCGTAATGAACGGTTCGATCGATTTGCACTTTTTGCTTTAAGCGGAAATCCTCCCCGAATACAACATTCTTATACTTATCAATGTCATATAAGCAGCAATATAGGAAGTGCTCGATCAATTTCATTAATGGATAACAATCACTTGTTGAATGAGGAGATTTGCACAATTTATTAAGTTCAAGCGCTTTGCGCTTCATCTCAACCCACAGTTGGCGCGATGCATCGCTAGGATCCAAGTGAAACAAATAGCCTTTGAAAATGTCTTCGGAATCCAACTTGATGCCCTTCAGGTTGACATCCAAAAAATACTCAATGCTATAGTTCGTAGAATCATCTTCCGACAGAATAATATTGAACTCACTACGATATAGATTGAGAAGAAAATCACGGGCTGTCGCCGCGTCCGCAATTATTTCTGAATCTTCTATTGTTTTCCATAACAATTGAAACCGTTCAGCCTGGTTATACTGGTCACTTGCCCTTATTTCATCAATCCGATCAGAAGCTAGTCCATCGAAAGAATAATTATTCTTTTGAAACCCGGCAAATTGATAGAAGCTCTCATTATCAATGGCGCATAATTCAGGCGGAGTCGGCAGTTCATCGCTATACTTGGCTATTGTATATTGAATCAGCATAAGCAACAATGATGTCCTCTGCTGCCCATCAATAATGGAATATCGTTTACTGCCATTTTTCGTCAGAATGAGGTTCCCGAGAAACTTTTCTCGACGAGAAATATCGTTCATTAACTCAATAAGATTTTCCGGGGTCCATCGTATTTCTCTCTGAAAGTCAGGGATTACATATGTGCGGCCTTTCTCTAATTCAAATTCTCTTACTTCCGAGCCTGCGATTTTTATCACTACAGCCTCTTGGCTCAGGAAATCCTTGATATTTACAATCGTTCCCTTTATATTCGGCACGCAAGTTCCTCTCTTTCTATAGTCCGACTTTTGTATTCATCATTGCAAGCAAGAAATCATTGTTATACTTGAATTCACTGTAAATCATTCGAGCTCCACGATCCAGATGTGCCTTCAGGTACTTTTGGAAGTAATCATCGTCTGAAAGATGCTGCCCTTCAAACATTTCTACCAAACCTTTATAAAGGTCATCCCATTCGCCGGTAATGGTCTGCCGGTTAAGCTCCAATCCATAAGAATCCGTTTTGAAATCAGCTTCTTTCAAAGGAGTTCCACTCTTTAGCGACATCGAAATTGCAAGTTTCGATAAGATGAACGGGGCATAGTTGGTGCTGGCAGTCATCTCTTCAAACAACTCCATTGTTCTCTTTGCTGTTTTAATTTTGAAAACCATACTACACCTCAAAATAGCTATCGCCCACAACGATGGTACGCTTGTTATCTGTGTTCTCCAGCATGTACGTTGCTGCGATCTTATCTTTCATAATCTGCACATGAGTGGAATTGATTTCCTCATTTGTGGACAGGATAAACACCTGACCATTCAGGCCGCAGAAAAAGTGCTCCGAAATGTTACGGCGATGCTCCGTATCGATTCTGGCAAACGGCGTGTCAATAATAAACGGTAATTCATGGTTGCACAGCTGTACAAGCGAATGGTACAGTGCCATGATGAATATCTGTTTCTCTCCGTTGGACAGCGATGTTTTGTCAATCTCAATCGGGAGGATATGACCGTCTGTATTGCTGTTGCAGTAGTATCTCACTGCCTCCGAATATGTTCCAGCGTTTGCTTTATCCATCAATTCCACAACCGCAGCTTCGCCAAGCATAGCAATGACCTGCTCTTGAGAATTGGTGGCAAACACCTCTTGGAGCTTTTCTGCAGCAATGAACTCCTTGCGGTACAAATGAGTATTGAAATTATCGTCGATGTGAATGTCGTCGATGAATTTCGTTTTCCTCATCAAGGTCTTTATTTCAACGCGGAAGAATGCCTCTACTTTTTCAATTTGGCGACGGTAAAGAATCTGCTGCAGTCGGTCGAGCATCACAATGGATTTGGCGGAAATATCAGTGATGGACGCCTGCTTCAGTTCCTCTTCCAACCGAGACTGTACACGGGCAAGCTGCGACTCTGCGTCATGCACGCTTTCGCTGGACTCTGCGACCTGATGCTCTATCTCTACCTGCTGCACAAGCAACGCGCTCTTATGCTCGAACAGTTTTGCACGATTCTGCATGTATTCTTGTACAGAGGACACATTGCTGTTATCCAACTCTTCACGAATTTTTGCAGAAAGCATAATGGAGCGTTTGATAGCGCGTCTGCATTTTGCTATCTTTTCCGCTTCAAACTCAAGCACGTTGTTAATCTGCCCCAGCAAGTGTGCACTCTGCTCAATGGACAGATCCAAAATCGGCTGGGTATTATCACCGAAACGTTTGAACGCGGCCATTTTAACGCTATCGCTTTTTTTGCCAAGCAATACGGCAATTTCGGGGCATTCAATTACCTCGCAGAAATTGCGATATTTACGGCTGCTGTTTTCCTTGTCAATTTGGACTTTCAAGGCGAGGATACGTTCACGGATCATTAAAAACGGAACCAGTTCATTTGCCCATTTTTTTAGCAGGGCATTCCACGTCTCACGCTTTTTTTCCTCATCCTTCAGCGTATAAAGCTTCTGATCCCATTCTTCCTGTGATATTCCGCCCTTTTGATGATAGTCTTTTTCCAGCGCGGCTATTTCAGCCTCGCACATTTCAATGCCATCGATACAAGCTTTTAATCTTTCAACGAGATGTGCATGCTGCTCCTGTGCCTTTGCGAGAGCATCCTTCGCAGATAAGTAGTCATCTAACGCAGGTGCGGATTTTCCCTTTCCGGCGCTAATGCGCTTGAAATTCTTGCGCATAATGTCGAAGGTGTCATAACCGCACAGAGTCAAAAAGGCATTCTTGATTCGGGTATTACTGCCTTCCTCCATAAAAAAGTCTGCTATTTTTTCTCCGTCGAAAAAGTATAGGTTAAACAGTTCCGGAGGTATAACTGATAGGAGGAACTTCTCAAAATCTGCGACTTCTTCTGCTGTGAGTGAGATTCCGTTTTTAGTAACAAGAAACTGCTCGGACAACGATTCGTCCAATTTCCAGCGTCGCAACAAATCATATTCATCCAGCCCGCGACCATTATTAAGGGAAATGCGCATCTTTACGTGTGCTTCGACCGGGCGCACCAGTTTCGCAGTATTATTTATGAGTTTCGTAATCGCTCTAAGGTAGTAGGCGTTTTGGTTTTTATAGCCCATGCTCATGTAGCCATAGAGGCACACACGCATTGCTGTGAATAATGTTGTTTTTCCGGCTCCGTTTTTTCCGCCCACAAGGACAATGTTACGTCCGCCTTTTTCGCCGGTATCAAAAACTGTTTCGCCTTCATATGAGCCGAAGTTATATAGGGTTATTTCTTCAATTTTCATTTTGTAGTCCCTTCTCGATACTATCAAAATGCAGCCAGCCCTGATTTATAATTCGGTCGAAAGCTTTTGTAACCATCGAGCCCTTGGTATAATACTTGTTGGCTTCTATTTCGATTATCAGTTTAGAAATCAACTCAAACTCGACATCGCACTCTTCGCATAGTGCGTGGATCTCATCGATCACCTCTGCCGGGAAGACAGGGGCTTTATACTGATCCCACGGCAGCGTTTGCCCTGTAATCTCTTTGTATAGATTTACAAGGCTCCGTCGTGTCAGATCTCCCTCGTTATCCCACATCAGGTCAATTTGTTTGAGTTCTTCCATGGTGATCAGGGATAAGCCGGTATCCAACTCTAGCTGCAGTAAGCGTCTTAACATTTCCTGCCGTGTAGCCATTGTAAAAGGGCCTTCTCCTAACGTGCCATCAGGTTTTCTGTACATTGCACCGTTTCTGCGTTTATATTCACGAGCGCCTTGGGTAGAACGCATCTGCAGCATCCAGTTCCGATAATCACGCAAAGGGATAAGCCATGTTTCTCCACGGTCAATAAACGCCTTGAGGGACTTGTCCTCTTTGACAATGGTGCAGATCCAACAGCCAAAGCGGGAGTTGCCTGTAACGGGAATTTTGTCCTTATCAATTTCGCCAATTACACTCTTTTCTTCGCCAAGGTTTTCACCTTGGTACAGTGAGAACAAGTATTTGTTATCAGATCCCCATGGAGACTTTGCATCGCCTTTCAACAAGAATTTCCAAACTTCTTCATTGGGTATTTCTGTCAGGGGATTGTAAACATAGGCGTTCTCGATATCTTTGTGGGGAACAAGCAGCTTGCCTTCAATCTCTCTGGCTCTAATATTGTTTGCACGATAGGTGCTTTCAGCCTTTCTGACGCCCAGAAGGAGAACTACCTCGCCGTTATTTTTTATGGTATTAAGGGTGTACGCATTCATAGGATTGATCTTTAATCGCTCGGTACACCAGCGGAAACCGGGAGGCTCAGGAGTAGGATAACCAAGGCCAATCACTTTGCACCAAAAGGAATCTTCCACTTTGGGATATATGATGTCTGCTTTGACATTGAGCTCCGCACCGACCTCATTGATCATCGCGGACATTCTGTGCATGTAGTCTCGCACAATAGGGTTCTCCACCATTGTGTCCGACGAAACGATGTACACGGTTTTGTTTCGTTTCTCCGGCGCAAGTCTCTGAAGCATTTCCATGACGAGACAACACAGAAGGGTGGAATCTTTGCCGCCACTGAATCCGATCATCCATGGCCTTTTATCGTGCTGGTACACGAGGGCCATTTCCTGAATGATTTCCTCATATACCGCAAACTCTCCAGTGTATCTCATATCATTTCTTCTCCGATAATAGTTTTTCTTTTTGCTGTTCATCTTTTGATAGCGGGACACCAATCTCTTTTTTTACAAGCGAACAGGTTAGCGCGATAGCTTCTTCGCTGTTTAGCACCTTGCCGTTTTCTCTAATGGAACGTCCAATCCACGCGTTATTCGACCGTAGCCAATCAATATCACGCAGCTTCTGTAAATGCTTCTCCATGCTGCATTCTCTATGGTCATAAAAATACCTGCCAAGTTTGCCAAAAGCGCTGATTGTAATTGCAAGCGCCACAATATAGTTTTCGCGCAAAGCTTTTTTGGTCAGCGTCTTATTAAGCACCTCTTGCCACTCTGTGATGTTATCTGCTACCAGCGTCCAGAACTGAAGCAGGAACTCTGTATCGTCAGCTGTGCAACTGTCGCCGTGCAGGATTTTTTGGTTTGCTTTATAAATCATATTCAGGGTGAATAGATTAGAGGAATTTTTACCCAGAATATCACGTTCTTTGTCCGTGAAGCGCTTAAAGAAAGGAATCGCGTCGATAATGGTCTTTGTGGCCACCGCTATTTCATCACGGGCATCATACAGTGTTGCCAGTGAATTTGATGTTTTTACAGCATGCTTATTGAGATCTGTAAACATCTGCTGGCTTCGAGTCAATCCCTCATCAGCAAAAAACACGATGGAAATGGTCTCTTTCTCCAGTGATTCATCCTCTTCCATGGCTGCAAGGATCGCTGCTTTTCGGTGCTGGCCATCGTTAATTAGAAATACGGATTCCATGTCAACTTCAAGGATTCCCACGTCACCATTTGTTATTTCTGAAAATGCAAAATCACCGTCGATGGAAGCCGACAGCGCAGAAAAAACGTATGTATCCCGGTTATTCAGAATGTACTGCTTGATCTCAGGAATTCGAGCCTCATTGATTCTGCGCTGCGCTCTAAATTCCGGCAAGACAATTTCCTCTTCAGCAGGGAATAAGCGCGGTAGTAATTTCAGCGGCACCATCGAGATATAGTATTCTCGACCGGCTTGCAATCCTCGGACAGCCGGGAAACGATACGAAAAATTCATGTTGCACCTCAGAACAAAACGTGATATACTTAAGTATGTACTTAAGTATATCACGTTTTTATCGTTTTGTCAATATATCTAGGAAAATTAGGGAAAATCGTCAACAATTAAGAAGTCATCATCTGCTGCATTAGCGCCGGATTCGTATGTAGAATTCAGAAATGTCATAAGAGCTTCCAATGTTTCTACATCCTCGGTTTCATCAATGACCTCAGCAATTTTCATAATACCGAAGTTTGCGAATTTGGTTAGAAAACCGATCGGGTTGAAATCAGGCTTCTTTTTGTCATCAAAAGCCAATTGGAGCCGTGCATCCTCGTCGAGCTCAAGGTGTTTAGTGGTTACCAATGCGCTCTGGAACATGAACTCCAAAAGGGACTTATTCGACCCTTTTCCCAAGACGTTTCTACCAACAGTATGTGGATCAATTTCATAATCAGCTGGCACCATTGCCTCTGTATCGATCTGGCCATCGTACATCATTCCAATGGTTATGCAAAGAGCATAGACTTCCCACTGTGTTTCAAAAACTGTGCCAACCAGCTTTTCGAGCGTGTTGTGCCAAATAGGACCTTTTAAGATTGCATCAGTAGTCAGTTCCATTTACGCTAAACACCTCCGGGTTGTATCCTCTTTCCACATGGGAAACGTTTCTTTCTGCATTACTGTAAATCGTCCATACATTTTTGACACCTTCCTCACCGAAACACGCATTGATGTCATCTTTCGAGAAGAGGATAACCTGCGGTGCGTATGCGGGAATAGTATCAATGACATTTTGCCGCTGAATAACGTCGAGCTTTGAGAAAGGGCCGTCAAGGATCAGCGGGAATTCCTTATCTCGCAGCGCCGGTACATCACCGAGCAGTTTGAAAATGCCGCCGATATATGCAAACGAAACCACGGCAAACTGTCCTTCGGACTTGGCTTCATCACCGAAGCTGTCACGGACGCTTAACTCAAATTTTTCTGTCATGCTAACCTGACGCGTGCTGGTAAGCATCTTTCCAAGCAGGTCTTGAATAGCATGCCGCAATGTCTCACTGTATCTCTTGGCTGAGGCTTTCAGGGTGCTGTCATAATATACGCGGACAGCCTCTATAATCTGAATCTGCGCGTCAAGTTTTTCATTTTCGCCAACACGAGCAAGCAAATCATCCAGCTTTTTCTTACGTTGCTTTTTGATCTGCTCTTGTAGACCAAGCTCTTTCGTGAACTTGTCGAGTTCTCCGCGCCAATACCGCTGTGACTCTTCTGCTTTGGCACGTTTGGCTATAAGAGCATCGACATTTTCACCTTGCTTCTGCTCTTCATCGATATCGTGGATCTCTTGCTGCAAGGATGCGATCTGATCACGATACTGGAAAATGGCTTCGAGATGCTTCAGCAGGATCTCACTGTCATATGTTGCGCTCCAGCGTGTTGCTGAATTCTTGAACTGGTCGTAAATATACTTATACGACAGCGGCGGGAACATTTTCAATAGTGATTCCAGCTCCGCATGCTCACTTTCGTGAATGGGATTGCCGCACAGGCATGTATGCTCGTTCAGCAGCGACAGTACCAGATCTTTTGTAAGTCCGGGCAACAGCTTTTGGTCTTCAACTTTCAAGCC
Organism: Clostridia bacterium; assembly: GCA_024404115.1. Lineage (GTDB taxonomy): Bacteria > Bacillota > Clostridia > Oscillospirales > Acutalibacteraceae > CAG-488. The sequence continues at coordinate 288,825 of JAKSQM010000001.1, forward strand.
AATACGAAGTTCTGCCTCTTCAACCACCCGTGAAATAAGCAGGTACGGATAATTGGCCATCACTGTAGCGCCAAAAGACTTCATCTCTCGCTGGATGGCACCCTCAATAGTTTTAATGGCATCTCTGGCCTTTTTTCTGCGCTTTTCGAGTGCCTCTTGTGAGGGATTACTGCCAATCTTTTCAGACAGATCTTGTGCCTCTGCCTTGTATCGCGCAATGGCGTTCTTGCATCGTTCAATTTCTTCCTCGAGAGACTCCACCTTTTTCAAGGACTGGTTATATGCACCGCGTGCGATAATTACATCCTTATTTGTGCTGTTTTCTGCACGGCTCAAATATAATTTGCCAAGGACGGTGGATGTACCGCTGCTCTGCGTACCAATATGCACAAGGGCTTGCTCGTAGATGTCCAAGTCAAAAATAGAGTACAATGCCTTTCTAAGGGATTTTGCAGAATCACGGCCTTTTTGGTTAAGGTCGGCAATCATACTTTCACCGTCGAAGAAGAAATACTGTGACAAACCACTTGGCAGAATCTGTTCGATTATATTTTCGGGGTTGTCAGAAACCGTTTTCCAGTCATCGCCAATTCTCTTTGACAATCTAAATTTTTTAGTGATAACCTTCGACTCGTACTGCTCTTTCTGATAAATCCATTCGCGCCGCAAGGAATAGTATTCCACCACACCGGCGGCGTTAGGATGCTCAAAGTCGATCACGCCAAGCACGGGGAAAGTCTTGTGGAAACCAACCGACTGTTCAAAATCGAGGTTGTACATTTTATTGCTGGCTGTTTTATTAAAATGTACTTCACCGTAGAATATCCACTGAAACAGTTGGTGGAGTGTCGTCTTACCAACACCGTTAGGGCCATAAATCACAGTGACGCTTCCGTCTGTCGGGAAGGTCAATTCGCAGTGATCACGAAAGTTTCGGAAATTTTGAAACTCAACTTTGCTGATCTTCATGGTCGATCTCCACCCCCTTTAGTGCTTTCAGAATACCATCAACCACTTCTTTTTTCTGTTTCGTTGGGTCAATAGAAAAATGTGCTGCCAAACGTTCTCTCTCTATTTCTTCGACTTTTTTAATCATAAAGTCGACTGCCTGCTCTTTAGTCATCGAGCTCTGCCTCCTTGCCATCGTCGAATGTGGTAATGAAGTCGTCGAGGTTCAAACCATAATCAGCTGCAAGTGTATCCAACTGATTCAGCATCTCATCGGCGTTTATTGCCAGTCGGGCATATTCATAGAAACGACGTAGTTCTATTTCTGCCATCTTAATAGTTTCGTGGGATGGGAGCACAATTACGTCATATATATTGGCGTATTGTTTGTTCCCGTAAGTTCTTAATATACGGCCTCTGCGCTGCACGAACTCTCGGTAATCGTCATTGCTTGACAAAATCAAAGCACCTTCAATAGACGGGATGTTGATGCCCTCATCAAGGCAGCGAATAGCCGCAAGTGAATCAATCGCACCCTCGTTGAAGGATTCAACCAAATCCATGCGCTCTACCATGTTCTCCGAGGCGGTAAACTGACTGGACTTAAAGCCCAAATCGGCAAGTTTACGTTTCACGAATTGAATGTGGCGAATTTCGTTGTTGTCATCATCGTACAGCTTTCCGTCACCGCAATACACGATGAAGTGATCCTTTTCCTTTATGTGACCAAGGATCTCTTCAATGCGTGTTTCCTTTTCCTCTGACATAGAAATAATGCGGAGTCGGGCACGGAGGTATAGGGCAAGGTTTTCAGGATCAATGCACACACCATTGCGGAAACACCCTGCGATTTGAGCGCTCTTTTTTCTGAATCGATCTTCTTCGTCGCCGGTGGCATTCACAAATATCGGATGGTAATAGTACTTTACCAAGAAGCCCTTATCGAGCGCCTGTTCAATAGGCAAGTTAAATACTTGTCCACCAAAGAACGCCATAAGTTCTTCGCCCTTGGCTGTGTTCTTACCGCTGAACGGTGTTGCACTTAATCCGAGCATATAATGGAATTGACCTTTTAATTCCTCAGGTCGTTTTGTGAATCTATGTGCCTCATCCACGATCAGCAGCTTTTCTTGCTTGGATTTATTAAGCGTCTTCTGAAAACGAGGTAGATTAAAGGATGTAATCGTAGAAATGATTACGATTTGGCTATCCTTTTTCAAACGCTGCCGCACGATAGCCTGCGACATTTGCTGCTCCCAACTGTGGTTTTCAGAGGATACCATAATAATTGTGGCATCAGGCATTGCCTTAATAACGTCTTCCGACCACTGCCGCACGAGGTGCTTATACGGGGCACAAATTACAACCATTGCCGGATGCTGCTTCATGAGCTCCACTGCAGAGTATATTGCCGTCCAAGTTTTACCAGTACCAGTAGCCATAACATAGAAGCCGTGGTACTGATTATCTGTCCACGCCTTAATTGCGGCTTCCTGATAGTCACGCAACTTGATTGGTGCAGGATCCTTTGATTTTGGTGAGGTCGCACGGCGCTCAACAATTTTTATGATATTACTGTGTGCAGACGTTGTGTAATCGTAGGATTTCACGTGTGGATGTGTACCATTCCAGAGGGCGTCGAATTCTTGGCGCTCATCCTCGATACCATCAACATCTGCAGCTTTCCAGCTTCGGATGATTCGCACCTTCTCGTAGTTATCCCGGTAGCCATTATATGTTTCATTGGGAGAACCGTAAAAAACAACGGTGTTGCCGTCGAAGTCATCCAAAATGCCCAGCTTATCATGGTACATTCCCGCTCCGTTGGTTACGGCAATTTTTATATCCAATGTGTCATTTGCGATTAGCGATGCCAGCAACTGCAATTTTGCGTCATCAAGTTCCTCGATCGCCGTAATAAAGTCTCGATCGAAAGCGCTGGAAATTATCTCTTCTCTCTTCTTGTACCCGATGTTAATGGCGTTAACATCATCTTCACTTAATTGAGGGCTTGCTATGAGTTGGATTTTTCCACGATTTCTGGAAAGTGCTACGATGCCATCAATGATAGGCCCAAATACGCCAGAGGAGAAGAAGCCAACACTACGCCTATATGTTTTTGTCTGTTTGAGTGCAGGGACAAGAAAAGAATCTACTATATTATCGCTGCCGTGACTAGCATAGCTGATTTTGATATTCAAATCCTTAAAGCTCATAGTTCCTCCGTATTTATGTTATTCTATATCAAGAAGCATTTTTGTCTGTTTTGTGTATTCTTTTTTGAGGGAAGCGGGGCTAGTGATGGTCATCTACCCACCAAACTGGAACATCCAGCCGAAAAATGTCGGGCTGATCTGCACGGTCACTGCTGCCATGCAGGTGTGTTCGCCGGTGCGGCGTATAGTAATGTCTTCATTGCACTCTTAGCACAATACAGCAACAATATTGTCTGACCGTCCTCCTTCGACACGATTTGCCTTCGGACAAGTGGGCATATCAGTACAATTATATTATAGCGCAAACTGTAAATTTTTACAACAATCAAGCGTAACTTTTTTGTTACATTTGGTTGTTTTGCAGATGTTTTTTGAACATCCGTTCCGTTCAAATCCTCTCACGTCCGCGTTTGACAATTTCTTTGCAGGTGCAAAGAAACACCAAAAGTACACCACCATTTTAGGGCTGTTTTGCTTGCTGATAACAGAAAAAGGACTTCGGGACAGCCGTGATAGCCATTCCGAAGCCCTGATTTCACTGATTTTCGCTGTTTTTGCCCCTAAAAGCATGAAAAAACCTCTTTTGCCTTGGTAGACAAAAGAGGTTTCTTTGATGGCGGAGAGCAAGGGATTCGAACCCTCGAAACGTTTTAGGCGTTTACACGATTTCCAATCGTGCTCCTTCGGCCAGCTCGGACAACTCTCCGTATTCAACCAACTTCATTATTATAACTGACCTTTATGTAAAAATCAAGTATTTTTTCTTTTTATTTGAATTTTATTTTAAGCTATTGAAAAAATTCTTTTTTTATATTATAATCTAATGTGATAAATAATGAACGAAAGGGGAAATTTTATGGTTTTTTCAACAACTACATTTCTGTTTGTGTTCCTCCCTGCCGTTCTGCTGGCTTACTACATCCCGTTTGTGAGAAAAAGAAGAGCGCTCAGCAACTTTGTTCTCACCGCCGCCAGCATCCTTTTTTATGCGTGGGGCGAGCCTGTTTATGTGCTGATTATGCTCGGCTCAATTTTAGCCAACTGGGCATTTGGTCTTTTAGTTAAAAAACATAACGGCAACAAAAAAGCAAAAATCATAACCGCTGTTTCTGCCGTTTTCAACATATCAATTCTTTTTGTCTTTAAATATCTCACATTCACCCTCAAGAATCTGAATCTTCTTTTTAATTCAGATATGAAAGTGCTTGAAATCACTTTGCCAATTGGCATTTCTTTCTTCACATTTCAGGCAATGAGCTATGTTGTGGATGTTTACCGTGGCAAAGGCTCCGCACAAAAAAATCCGCTGAATGTTGCGCTTTATATTTCGTTCTTCCCTCAGCTTATTGCAGGTCCTATTGTTCGATATGAAACCGTTGCAAAAGAGATTATGGAGCGCCGTGAAAACTTTGATGATTTCAGCGAGGGCGCATACAGATTTGCCGTTGGACTTTGCAAAAAAGTTCTTCTTGCAAACAATCTTGCTTCTGTGGCAGACCTTGCATTTTCGCAGGATAAGCCCAGTGTTGTAATGGCTTGGGTTGGCGCAATTGCATATACGCTTCAGATTTATTTTGACTTCTCAGGATACAGTGAAATGGCAATCGGTCTTGGCAGAATGTTCGGCTTCCATTTCCTCGAAAACTTTAATTATCCCTACATTACAAAATCAATCACAGATTTCTGGCGCAGATGGCATATGTCGCTGGGCACATGGTTCAGAGATTATGTTTATATCCCCCTCGGCGGCAGCAGGGTTGACACAAAAACAAGGCTCGTTTTCAACCTTTTTGTTACATGGGCGCTTACAGGAATATGGCACGGTGCAAACTGGACTTTCCTTGCGTGGGGACTTCTTTATTTCGTGCTTCTCACCATTGAAAAGCTCACTGGCTTCCACGAAAAAATCGGCTGGTTCGGTCATATTTATGCAATGCTTTTTGTTATTCTCGGCTGGGTTCTTTTCAGGTCAGAAACAATCACATCTGCGCTTCAATATATGGGCGCAATGTTTGGCATAGGCGCAGGCGGATTCAGCGACGGACTTGCGCTGACCTATATAAATTACAACAAATTTTATTTCATTTTCGGTATCCTTGCATGCTTCCCGATTCAAAAAATTATCAAGCCAAAAATCAATAAAAAACTTTACAGCATTTTGTCAGTAATTGTGCTTTGTCTGCTTACAGTTATTTCAATTTCTTTTATGGTTAAAGGCTCGTATAATCCGTTTATTTATTTCAATTTTTAAAGGAGTGAAACAGTATGAAAAAACTTAATCTTACAGGCAAAAAAGTTTTTGCAATACTGTTTTCTCTTTTTGTATTTTTTTATTTTGCTACAGTATGTGAGCGATTTGTCAGATCATCTGTTTTGCATATTGTGATTCCCGGCGCATTAAAAACTGAAACTGCATATACAGGTGATTCTGAATCAACTGATTGGGAAGCGGTTTATCCGTTTAAAGAAGAAGACCTTGAAGCAGAACAGCAGGAAAAATTGAAAAAGAAAAAAGAAGAGCCAAAAAAATTAACGGCATTGGATATTTATAAAAACAAAGCGGATAACATAAAATCATCTGTTGATTATTATACAAGCAAGCTTCTTTTTTTAAGAATGAAGTTTATCGAATTTAATTCGTTTTTTAATAAGACTATCGGAATGAAACTTTTCAGCGGTTCAGATGATATTGCCGCACTTGCAGATGGTTCACTTGTTTATTACACCAGTGAAAGAGATATATCAATTGGCATAAAAAATATGATTTCACTTTCTGAATATGTAAATGGTCGTGGAGAAGATTTTTTATATGTTCAGGTCCCGTCAAAAATTGACCCAGAAACAAATTATCTCCCCGCAGGTATAGTTGACTACGGCAACGAAACTGCCGATAAAATGTTGAACGCTCTAAAAAAAGAAAACATTAAATATCTTGACCTGCGTGATTGTATGAAAAAGCAGGGCATGAGCTACACAGAGTCATTCTATTTTACAGATCACCACTGGAAAACTGGTGTTGGTATGTGGGCGGCAAATGAAATTTCAAAAACTCTTGCTTCATTTGGAGTGAATTATCAGCCGGAGCTTCTTTCAAAAGATAATTATACAGAAACTGTTTATGAAAAATATCTGCTGGGTTCGCTGGGAAGAGAGGTTACACTTGCCAATGCCGACCCTGAAGATATCAGCATATATACACCTGATTTTGAAACAGATTTCACTGTTGATTATTATGATTTTGGCAAGAGAACCGGCGACTTTAAAGAATCTCTGCTTAATATGAGCTTTTTACAGAAAATAGATTATTATAATACTTCACCTTATAGTGCTTATCTCTATGGTGTTTCACCAATAGTTACAATTAAAAATAATATGGCAAATAATAATAAAAGAGTTCTGTTTATTGCAGATTCTTTTTGTCATTGCGTTTTGCCATATGTTGCAACACAGGTGCAGTATGTTGACAAAATTGATTTAAGATATTTCACTGGCAGCGTTAAAACATTCATTGAAAAAACTAATCCCGACATCGTGGTTGTTATGTATTATCCTGGTTCACTTGTGGATGGAAATTATGAAACAATGAGGCTGAAATGATGACAAAATTATTTTTAACTTTGATAATCATTCTTGCGTTTATCTGTGTTGTTTCGGTGATTATCGGCATCAGCAATAAAAATAAAATTTTTCCTATTGTTTCTGTCTGTTGTTCGGTGATGATAATTGCCCTCGCTTTCTGCTGTGCAATTGATTTGAAAAGTGATAATTCCAGCGAAAACGAAGAAAAAATTTCTGTTTCTGTAACTCATACATCGGCTTCAAAAAATAAAACTCCAAAGACAACTGAGCAGGATAAGCAACAGATTGTCTATATCACCAGAACAGGCCAAAAATATCATTATTCTTATGATTGTTCCGAAACAGATTTTTATGAATGTACCTTGGAAGAGGCGCTGGAGCTGGGACTTGAACCTTGTTCAAATTGCGTGAAATAAATGCTTTATAGAAATAAAAACAGATAAATTGTCGCTCGTTTTTAGTTGACAAAAGCGGCGAAAGTGTTATAATAATATTAACAACGAAGCTTAATAAAGTTTCGTTGTTTTTTTGTGATTATTTAATCAATTTTTCAGAAGGTGGTAATTAGAATGAACAAAATACCAGAAATATTTGGCAGCAGAGTTTTTAACGATAGCGTTATGCGTGATCGTCTGCCTAAAGAAATATACCGTTCACTGAAAATGACAATGAACGAAGGCAAAGAGCTTGATATCAGCGTTGCAAATGTTGTTGCAAGTGTTATGAAAGACTGGGCAATTGAACAGGGTGCAACTCACTTCACACATTGGTTTCAGCCAATGACAGGCATCACAGCAGAGAAGCATGACAGCTTCATTTCTCCTCAGGATGACGGCACAATTATTATGGAATTTTCAGGCAAAGAGCTTATTAAGGGCGAGCCTGATGCTTCATCTTTCCCCTCAGGCGGAATCAGAGCCACATTTGAGGCAAGAGGATACACTGCATGGGACCCCACATCACCTGCATTTATTAAAGAAAACACTCTTTGTATTCCCACATCTTTCGTTTCTTACACAGGCGAAGCTCTTGATAAAAAGACTCCGCTTCTCCGTTCAATGGAAGAGGTAAGCAAGCAGGCAATCAGAGTTCTCCGTCTTTTCGGCTACACTTCTGTTAAGAGAGTTAACTCAACTGTTGGCGCAGAGCAGGAATACTTTATGATTGACAAAGCTCTTCACGACCAGCGTAAAGATCTCATTTATACAGGCAGAACACTTTTCGGCGCACCAACACCAAAGGGACAGGAAATGGATGACCATTATTTCGGCACAATCAAGCCAAGAATCAAGTCATTTATGTTTGACCTTAACGAAGAGCTTTGGAAATTGGGCATCCATGCAAAAACAGAGCATAACGAGGTTGCCCCTGCTCAGCACGAGCTTGCACCTGTTTTCACCACAACAAATGTTGCGGCAGACCATAACCAGCTTGTTATGGAGCTTATGAAAAAGGTTGCTCACCAGCATGACCTTGTTTGCCTCCTTCATGAGAAACCCTTTGACGGCGTAAACGGAAGCGGTAAGCACAATAACTGGGCGCTTTCAACAGACGAGGGCGAAAACCTCCTTGAGCCGGGCTCAGACCCATTCAATAATACAAAATTTCTCCTTTTCCTTGTTGCAGTTATTAAGGCTGTTGACGATTATCAGGATCTTTTAAGAATCTCTGCCGCCAGCGCAGGCAATGACCACCGCCTTGGTGCAGACGAAGCACCTCCTGCAATCGTTTCAATGTTCCTTGGCGAGGAGCTTCAGAGAGTTCTTGACGCAATCGAAGCAGGGGAGTCATATCATTCAAAGAAAAAGGCAACTCTTGACACTGGTGTAAGCGTTCTCCCTGCATTCAAAAAGGATAACACAGACAGAAACAGAACATCACCATTTGCTTTCACAGGCAATAAGTTTGAGTTCCGTATGCTCGGTTCAACATTCTCAATTTCAGAAACAAATATCGTTCTTAACACCATCATTGCAGATTCACTTGCAAAGTTTGCAGATTATCTTGAAGCAGCAGAAGATTTTGATGTTGCTGTAAGAAAACTTATTAAAGATACATATGTTGCTCATAAGAGAATTGTTTTCAACGGCAACGGCTATTCAGAGGAATGGAAAGAAGAGGCAGAAAAGAGAGGACTTCTTAACCTTAAATCAACTGTTGACGCAATTCCTCATTACAAAGATGAAAAGAATGTAAAGCTCTTCACAAAGCACAACATTTTCAGTGAGGTTGAAATCATTTCAAGAACAGATATTCTTCTTGAAGAGTTTGCAAAAACAGTTAATATTGAAGCTGTTACAATGCTTCACATTGCAAATAAAGAGATTATCCCTGCTGTTGTTGCATATCTCAACGAGCTTACACAGTCTGCATCACTTAAAAAGAGCATAAATCCTGCATTTAACACAGGCTGCGAAGAGGGACTTATTGCAGATATTTCAAATTATCTCAACGACCTTTATGTTAGCGTAAATGAGCTTAAAGAAATCCTCACAAAAGTTCCAAAAGATGAGGTTCTTCCCTTCGCACAGTATTATCAGAATACAGTAATCCCTGCAATGGAAAAGGTAAGAAAGCCTGCTGACGAGCTTGAGCTTCTTGTTGGCAGAGAGTTCTGGCCGTTCCCGACATACGGCGATCTTTTATTCAGCGTTGACTGATAAAAAGGATGTTTATAATGGAAAATGTAATAAGATTTACAGGCAAAGAAACAGAAATCGGCTCACTTTCAGGTTTGGTAACTCTGCCCTCTGATTATAAAGAGGGCGAGAAACTGCCTATGATAGTTTTTCTTCACGGCATTGGTGAAAGGGGAGAGAGTACACCCGCAACGCTCGATGTTGTTGCAAAGCACGGTGTGCCAAAATATTTCTGCAAAAATCCCGATTATAAAGGGCTTCGTGTAATCACTGCATCTCCCCAGTGTCCATCTGATTATTCGTGGGAAACTATCGTGGTGTTCCTTAAAAAATGGATAGACGAGGTGGCAGAAAAATTCGGTGCAGATAAATCTAAAATCAGCATCACAGGTCTTTCAATGGGCGGCTTCGGCACATGGCAGATGATAAGCCTTTATCCCGATTATTTCTGCTGTGCCGCACCTGTTTGCGGTGGTGGTGGAGTGTGGCTTGCAGGTGATAAATTCAGCGGCAAAACTGTCAGAATTTATCATTCAACAGACGATGACGCAGTGCCGTATCTTTACTCTGTAATCATGGCGCAAAAAGTAAAAAATAAAGGTGTAAATGTTGAGTTTACAACATATACCGATAAAGGCCATGGCTGCTGGGACACAGCCTATGGCGAAACAGATTTGATTGAATGGCTTGCAGGTGCGGTTTGACACACCTTTACATATCTGCTATAATTTATGCAGTATTTCTGTGAAATGAGGGGATTGAAATGACTTTTTACAGGTTAGGCGGTCAGATGAAAAAAATCGGAATTGATGAAATTTCTGAAGAGTTTATCACCGCAGGTTACATGACAAGCGCTGAACTGACATCGGTTTATGAATTGCTTGGCTTTGACAGTGAAACAGTTGATGCCTGCAAGCAGAAAAATCCTCTTTTCAGAACGGATGTTGAGGTTCACGATAAATACACATTCACAGAGCTTAGAATTATTTCTGGTAATAATGACGACTCTATGGCAGTTTATCTTAAAAAGAATTTCATTCTTGTTATTGATATAACCGATAAAGACAGCTCCACCAAAAACGGATTTTTAAGCGCGACAAAGCGTTTCACAGGCGAGAAGCTGAAATTTGAAAAAACAATCTGCTCTTTTATTGAAACTCTCATTGCAGGCGATAACAAAACTATCGAAAAAATGCGTAATGAAATTGTTGGAATGGAAGAGGATGTTGTTAAAGGCTCGGCAGATGATGACTTTAACATTGAGCTTCTTGAGCAAAAGAAAAAGCTTCTTAAAATGCACAATTATTATGAGCAGATAATTGATGTTATTGAAACCCTTGAAGAGAATGAAAATGACATTTTTGAAGAGGACAACATCATTTACATTTCCAACCTTTCAAATAAGGTTACCCGCCTTAAAGATGATGTGGATTCTCTGGGCAATTATGTTGACCATTTGCAGGATGCGTATTCGTCATTCCTTGACATGAAGCTGAACCACACAATGAAAATTTTTACCGTTATCACAACAATTTTCTTCCCCCTTACAATCATTGTGGGGTGGTACGGCATGAACTTTCAGAATATGCCCGAATTTGCGTGGAAATACGGCTACCTTTATGTGATTATTCTCTCCGCAGTGGTTGTTGCGGCACTTACAATATTCGGCAAAAAACGCAAATGGTTCTGATAAAAAAATCAATTTAATAGAAAACCCGCCAAAGAAAATTATCTCTTTGACGGGTTGGTTTTTTATATGGTAATTCTGATTTGTCGATATATAGCCTCCCTCGGGGGAGGTGGCAAAATCTTTGATTTTGACGGTGGGGGTAACCCACTCAGTCAGCTTCGCAGACAGCTCCCCAAAGGGGCGCCTTTTTTTAAATCTACACATTACTTATTTCAAATCAATTATAACCAATTCGGGTCTGTTATAAATTCTTGGAACTGACCTTACATCTCTTGTTGCAAGACCTCGGCTCACAATCATCTTTGTGCTGCCTTTTTCATAAAAACCGCCTGCGTATTTTGGAAAAATCCCTTGGTCAGGGGCAACAATTCCGTTGATTAAATGCGGCACTCTCCACTGACCGCCGTGGGCATGACCGCTTAACACAAGGTCAAATCCGTATTGCGAATATTCATTGATTCGCTCTGGACGGTGAGAAATCAAAACTGTATAATTCCCGTTATCCTTTGCGGTGCTGACTTTTTCTAATTGCTGTTCAAAATTCTCTTTAATAGAGCTTGTGTTTTCAACACCAATGGGGTCATCAACTCCGCAGATGTTAATTTCATTGCCGTTGATTTTTAAAATTTCGCTTTCACCGCTTAATCTTTTTATGCCGTATTTTTTGAGTATATCCATCATCTCAAAAAGCATATTTTCTCCGCCAAAAAATTCGTGGTTGCCAGTAACATAATAGCAGGGGTATTTTTCGCCCACAGCTTTCAAAACAGTTTCAACATTTTTATATGGCAGAAGAACATCAAAAATATCTCCGCTTAAAACAACAACATCTGGCTTCTGTTCGTCAACTGCATTTAAAAGCACTTCCATATTTTCGCCGTATGAGCAGGCGTGCAGGTCAGAAATCTGTGCGATTCTTAAAGGCTCTTTCACCTTTCCGTTTGTGTCAATTTCATATGGCTGAACTATCATCTTTTCATTTATTCCGCAGGCAAAAATAATCCCTGCAACAAGACACAAAGAAAGGCACACAATAAAAATTTTTTTGATAATTTTCATTTTAATCCTCACTTTTCATTTGAATAGTGCATAATGTTAAGCCCTAAAAGCTTGTCATAATTAAGAATATGGAAAAGGCTTCCGTCATCACGGGGATAAACTGTTATATCCTCCGCTTCGTTGTCATAGCCTGTCATTTGCGGAATAAAAGCTGTCTGCACTTCGCCTGTTTCAACATCAACGCAAAGCACTTTTTCTTCGGTGCTGTGGCTTTCATCTTTTGAAAGATAAAGCTTTCCGTTATAAAATTCGCCGCCCTGAATTCTGCTTATTTCTTCAGAAAGCTGAACAGTTCCGTCAAGGGACATATCGTCGAGCCTGAAGCGAAGCAAGGTGCTTGTGCTGCCCCATCTTGAGCAATAAGCAAAGCCGTTTTTGCCGTCAACCGCAATCCACGGAATACCGTCATCAAGCGCATCACAGCTTACATCATAATATTTTATCAGCGAAAGGTCATCGGCATCATAGAGATAAACAAAATTGATGCTGTAATCTGTACCCTCAACAGGTGCATAAATTACGCCGTCATAATAGCTTATTCCGCCAATATGACCACTGCCGAAATCCTTTTTATTTTTGCGTGGGATGGGAGCAAGGTTCATTTTAACCATCTTAAATGTATTGGCATCCCACTTTGCGAGAAACTGCACACCGATACCGCTTTTCTGATTAAAAACCGAACCCGATGTATAGTAGTAATCCTCATCTGCAGTCAGTCCCTGACCTGCATAAAGTGCGCTGATGCCAACAAGTGAATCTTTGCCTGCGATTTTCACATTTCCGTCAACAGATGGAGCAGAAAATCCAAGAAGATAAGAGAAAATCAGTGATAATGTTGTAAAAAAAGAAATAAATTTTTCCATATATATTCCCCATTTGCAAATTTTATGTTATGATTGTATCATACACTTTAGCTATTATCAATAGCTGTCAGCCGAAAGGGGAAACAAAATGAAAAAGTTAAGATTTGGCATTGTGGGTACAGGCAATATCGCCCACAGATTTGCAGAGGCAATTAAAAATGTTGAAGAAGCCGAGCTTGTGGCGGTTGCGTCAAGAACGCAGGCAAATGCCGACCGCTTCGGTGATGAGTTTAATATTCCTGTCCGCTTTGGAAGCTATGAAGAAATGGCAAAATCAAATGTGATTGATGCCGCATACATTGCTGTTCCACATTCGGGGCATATGGATTGCTCCTGCCTTATGATGAATAACGGCAAGCACGTTATCTGCGAAAAGCCAATTGCCGTAACTGCCAAAGAAGCTGAAAAAATGTTTAAATGTGCAGAAGAAAATGGCGTTTTTCTTATGGAAGCTATGTGGGCAAGGCTTGTGGCTGGAACAATCAAGCTCCTCAATATGATAAATGACGGCGTTTTAGGTGAAATCAAAGGTGTCGAGGGCAAATTCTGCTACACAATGGATGAGGATGAAATGGATCATCATGTTCTTAAAGCAGAGCATGGCGGCGGCTCACTTCTTGATGTTGGTGTTTACGGCCTTAATTTTGCAAAGTGGTATCTTGGTGAAAATGTAAAAGGAATCTCTGCTTTCAGCGATAAATTCAACGGTGTTGACAGCCACACCTGCGTTTTAATGCAGTATGAAAACGGTGCAATTGCCGATATTTCAAGTGCTGTGCTTCTGAAAAAGCCAAACGAAGGCTATATTTACGGCACAAAAGGCTATGTTCATCTTAACAGATTTTACGCTCCGCAAAAGCTGGAGTTTCATCTCAATGATGACGAAGATTTTGATGTGGATGCTCCCTATGAGGGCAACGGCTTTGAGGAGCAGATTCGCCATATGTGCGAGTGTGTTTCCGCAGGACTTACAAAAAGTCCTGTTGTTACACCCGAAAGCACACTTTATATTATGAAACAGATGGATGAAATCAGAAAATTGACGGGTGTAGTATATCCGCAGGATGAAAAAGCCCTTTAAACAGGCTCAATTCACAAAAAACAAGCTCTCTTTTTGGCTAAAAAATAGATTTTCGTCTATTTTTGTACTATAGTGCAAAAAACGCTTTACATTCCTTAAAATAATGTTATAATGGAATTGTTAGGAGTGTTGCTATGGAACAAACACGGCGAATGCGAAAAAAAGATATGACGCACCGTGCAATAATGCACTCTGCGAAGCTTCTTTTTGAAAAAAACGGCATATCCAATGTAACAATTGAAAAAATTGCGGATGGCGCAGATGTTTCCCGTTCCACATTTTTTTCACATTTTGATTCTCTTGACGACCTGCTTTCACAAATTGCCAATGAAGAGATAAACGACATTCTCAAAGCGGCAGAAAAAGATGGCGAAATTGATATTGACGCTGTTTTCACAAAGCTTGCGGAGGATACATATCCTTATCCATCACTTATGTGCGAGCTTGTTGTGCGAAGCATCCTGCTGGGTAAAGACAGCTCAGTTTCAAACGTTTTCCGCCTTTTAGGCAAAGAGATCAGCAACGGCGGATATGATAAGCTTAAAGAAATGTTTTCAGATAAAGATATTTCTGCACTTATTTTCGGAGCGTACTTCGGTCTTATTTTCCGTAAAATAACCGATAAAGAAAATTTCGGGAATCCGAAAGAAACAATCAACAAAATAAATTATTTTATAAATTATCTTAAAAATCAGGAGGACAATAACAATGAGTAACGGTTACGCAATCCAGAAATGGCAGCCCGCAAGACCCATTTATGACAAACTCAATCACCTTACCTCTCAGCCTATTTATTGTATAAGCGATGAGGAGCTTGAAAGAGTTCTTGACCATTTTGAAACAAAATGTGCAAAGTCAAAAGAAATCACCACAGAGGCTAAGAAGTTTATCCCCGGCGGTGTTCAGCACAACCTTGCATTCAACTATCCCTTCCCCATTTGCGTTACAAAGGCAAATGGCGCATATCTTACAGATATTGACGGCAACGAATATATCGACTTCCTTCAGGCAGGCGGTCCCACAATCCTTGGTTCAAACTATGAGCCTGTTCGTGAAAAGGCAATTGAGCTTATTAAAGAATGCGGCCCTGTAACAGGTCTTTTCCACGAGGGTGAGCTTCTTCTTGCAAAAGAAATCAATAAGCATATGCCCAATGTTGAAATGTTCCGTATGCTCGGCTCAGGTACAGAGTCAGTTATGGCTGCTATCCGTGTTGCAAGAAACGCAACAAAGGCAAAGAGAATCATCAAGGTTGGCGGTGCATATCACGGCTGGTCAGATCAGATGGTTTACGGTCTTAAAATCCCTGGTTCAAGAAGCTTCCTTGAATCTCACGGTATCCCCTCATCATGCTACGGCACAACAGATGAGGTTCGCCCCAACGACCTTAATATGCTTGAAAAAATGCTCAAGGTTAACAAGCTTCGTGGCGGCACAGCAGCAGTTATTGTTGAGCCAGTTGGCCCCGAAAGCGGTACAAGACCTGTTGATTTTGATTACAACAAGGGCGTTCGTGAGCTTTGCGATAAATACGGCTGTCTCTTCATCATGGACGAAGTTGTTACAGGCTTCCGTATGGGTCTCGGCGGCGCACAGGGTTACTTCGGCGTTGTTCCCGATCTTACAATCTTCGGCAAAATCGTTGCTGGCGGTTATCCCTCAGCAGGCGGCGTAGGCGGTAAGAAAGAGTTTGTCAGCGGTATGGCAGCAGGCGTTGGCACAATGATGAAGCGTGCATATGTTGGCGGTACTCTTGCAGCTAACCCACTTTCATCATTCGCTGGCTATTGTGCAATTCAGGAAATCGCAAAGACAAACGCTTGCGAAAAGGCTGGCCTTGCAGGCGACAAGCTCACAGAAGGCCTTCAGAAGCTCATTGATAAGTATGAGATTCCCTTCGTAGCATACAATCAGGGCTCAATCTGCCACCTTGAATGCACAGGCGCAATGAGCTATGACTTCAGCTCAATGTTCCTTCCCAAGTCAGTTATCCCCATGCTCAAAGAGAAGCCCGAAATGCTCCGCAGAAAGGTTGCAATGGAGCAGATGGGTGCAGCTTATATGGCACACGGCATCGTTACACTTGCAGGCAGCAGACTTTACACTTCACTTGCTGATACCGATGAGGTTATTGATGATGCACTTAACCGCTTTGAAGAGGTATTCAAAACTGTTGAAGTTTGCAAGAGAAACCTTGATAAATAATTAAAAAATAAAATTTTTCTTAAAAAATGGCTGTGGGATGCACTCACGGTCATTTTTTATACACTTTTTCAAAAATTGTCTTAAAAAATTTAAGATAATTTTAAAGTTCGGATGTAATAATTACCTCAAGGATGGCGCTTGCATGGTGGACCAATACTTTTTCATTTTCATTTTTCTTTTGTTTACATTCGTCATCACAAACAAAAAACCACCGCCATTTTTAAAGTCTATCCTCTATCAAAAAAACTGAGAAACACCGCCTCTGTTCGCAGCAGAAGCGGTGTTTCTCGTTAATTAAAAAGAAAGGTGTATCATAAAAGTGCTGAAAGTCCGTTTGAGGTGAGCTGAAGGCTGAACTCTGCCATTTCTCTTGATGACTTGTTCATATTTGAGTTAAGCCAATATCTGATAAGAGAGATTGCGCCGGCAGCCATATAAGAATAAGCTGCGTTAATAAGGTCAATATCAACACTCTTGTTGATTTTTTCAAGGTAAATACTCTTGATAAGGTTCCTTATTTTGTTTTCAATGCTGTAGTCAACACCGTTGCGAAGAAGAGTTCTGATGGTTTCAGCGTTATCTTTGAGATAGTCATAAACATTTGTGATAGATGCAATCAGTGCTTCTTCATCAGGTGTCATGAAATCACCAAGTCGCTCAAAAATTCCATCAAGAAGCTCGTTAACAATGCTGTTGTAAAGGTCGTACTGGTCTGCATAGTGTGAATAGAATGTGCCACGGTTAATGTCTGCTTTCTCGCAGATTTCTTTAACCGTGATTTTTTCAAGGGGTCTTTCGTTCAGTAACTCCGCAATGCTGCTTTTAAGCATCATCTTGGTGTACCTCACTCGTCTGTCAATTTTCTTTGCCATAAAATCACCGTCATCATCAAAAAAACTTTAATTTCACTGGTCTTCAAAATTGTCCAACCAGTTAATTATTGGTATTTTAGCACTGTATTGCTAAAAAGTCAACACAGTGTGCGGTATTTAAGAGTAATTTAATGTAATTTTTTTAAATTTTTATGCAATTATGTTCAATTTTTTATATTATGGTTGACTTTTTACAAAATTTGTTATACTATGTTTTAGCACTCACAAGTTAAGAGTGCTAAAATCACAGTTTTTACAGAAAAGAGAGATATATATGCGCAAAAAACAGTTTAAGGCAGAGAGCAAAAAGCTCCTTGATATGATGATTAACTCTATTTATACTCATAAAGAGATTTTTCTTCGTGAGCTTATCTCAAACGCAAGCGATGCTATTGATAAAAGATATTACCGCTCTCTGAACAATGCAGGCGAGGGTCTTGCAAGAGATGACTATAAAATCTTTATTGACATTGATAAGGATGCAAGAACCATCACAATCACAGATAACGGCTGCGGTATGACAGCTGAGGAGCTTGAAACAAACCTCGGCACAATCGCAAAAAGTGGCTCACTTGATTTCAAAACAAACAACGATGCAAAAACTGATGTTGAAATTATCGGTCAGTTCGGTGTCGGCTTCTATTCAGCATTTATGGTAAGTGATGAGGTTACTGTTGAAACAAAAACAGAGGCTGACGAAATCGGTCATAAGTGGGTTTCACAGGGTGCAGACGGCTACTCAATCAGCGAATGTGAAAAAGACACCGTTGGTACAGTTATCACTCTTCATATTAAAGAAAGCACAGAAGAGGAGAAGTATGACGAATACCTCCAGAGCTACAGAATTGAAACACTTATTAAAAAGTATTCAGACTACATCCGCTATCCTATTATAATGGATTGCGAAACTCGCCGCCTTAAAGAGGGCAGTGAGGAAGAATACGAAACAGTGGTTGAGCCAAAACAGCTTAACAGCATGGTTCCTCTCTGGCGCAAGAATAAAAATGAAATCACAGAGGACGAATACAAGGAATTTTACAACGATAAATTCCACGATTACAACGCACCTCTTCATGTTGTTCATTCAAAAACAGAGGGTCAGGTAAGCTATGATGCACTCCTTTTCATTCCCGAAAAAGCTCCGTGGGATTATTACACCAAGGATTTTGAAAAGGGACTTCAGCTTTATTCAAACGGCGTTATGATTATGGAAAAGTGCGGCGATCTGCTCCCCGATTATTTCTCATTTGTAAGGGGACTTGTTGACAGTGCCGACCTTTCACTTAATATTTCCCGTGAGGTACTTCAGCACGATTATCAGCTGAAGCTCATTGCAAAAAATATTGAGAAAAAGATTAAGTCAGAGCTTACAAAAATGCTTCGCACAGACCGTGAAAAGTATGTTAAATTCTTTGAAAGCTTCGGCTCACAGATTAAGCTTGGCGTTTATGCTGATTTCGGCAGAAAGGCAGATGACCTTAAAGACCTGCTTCTTTTCTGGTCATCAAGTGAGAAAAAGCTTGTTTCACTTTCAGAGTATGTTGAGCGTATGAAGTCAGAGCAGACATCAATCCTTTATGCCTGCGGTGAAACAACAGATAAAATTGATATGCTTCCTCAGGTTGATTCTCTTAAAGATAAAGGCTACGAGGTGCTTTATCTCACAGACGGCATTGATGAGTTTGCACTTAAAATGCTCCGTGCATATAATGAGAAAGATTTTGCAAATGTATGCGCAGACGATATTGACCTTGACACTGACGAAGAGAAAGAGGCTCTCAAGCAGGAAAACGAAACATCTAAAGAAATGTTTGACTTTATGAAAGAGGCTCTCGGCGGTGCAGTTGAAGAGGTACGCTTCACAAACAAGCTTAAAAATCACCCTGTATGCCTTACAAGCGAGGGCGATGTTTCAGTTGAAATGGAAAAGGTTCTCAACACAATCCCTGGTGAAGAGAAAGTTAAGGCACAGGTTGCCCTTGAAATCAACGCTGAGCATCCCGTTGCAGAGAAGCTGAAAGCTCTTTATGAAAGCGATAAAGACAAGCTGACAGATTACGCAAAAATCCTTTATTCATCTGCAAGACTTATTGGCGGTATGCAGATTGAAAACCCAACAGAGCTGAGCAACCTTATCTGCAACTTAATGATATAATTTTTTGAAAAAATTTTGAATTTTCAGTAGCCATTTTTCAGCCTGCATCGTATAAATAGATGCAAAGAAAAAGAGCAAGGGAGAAATCATAATGGAAGACAAGAAAATGCTTAATGACGAAGAGCTTGAGAAGGTCAACGGCGGAGCCACTCCGGAGCTGCCTGCACAACAATTGAATGATATTGTGTATCCGGAAATGTTCAAAGCTGGTTGCGAACTTAATAGCAGCGAACCGCAGCCGCACGATTGCTCGGGGCTTATTCCCTGAAAGCGTTAGCCAATTAAATAAATATCAGACGGTTATGAGCGAATTTGATTCAATAATAACCGTCTTTTTAATTGCCCTTGAATATTCCATCCTTTTTTGCTATAATATAATCAATCTGAATTTTGGAAGTGTTTAAATGCAGAAAGAAATGAAAATAAAATTCCCCGAAAGCGGAAAAATAAAAATTTTACAGGTCAGCGACCCGCAGGATATGCACATTGTAAGAAGTGCAATGATAAAAATGCTCAACACAGTTTATGATAAGGTTCAGCCCGACCTCGTTGTTTTCACTGGCGATAACATCCTCGGCAACCATATTGATGACGGACTTGTTGGCTCAAAACAGCAAAAAAATCCTGCCGTTACAAAACGCAGAATCAGAAAGGCACTTAACCACATTCTTAAACCTCTTGATAAAAGAAAAGTGCCTTATTGCATGATTTACGGTAACCATGACGATAAAAACTGCCTTACAAAGCAGGAGCAGGCAGATTTATATAAGGAGCACGAATTTTTCACAGGACTTAATTCTGATGAAAAAGACCTTGACTGCGATACATACAACCTGCCGATTTATGACAGCAAGGGCGAAAAAATCGCATACAACCTTTGGATGATTGACTCCGCATGGCACGATAAAGAAAAAGACAAAAGCTATTGCTATGTTAAGCCGCAGGTTGTTGACTGGTATGTTAAAAAGAGCAACGAGCTTAAAGCGCAGAATGGCGGCGAGCCTGTAATGTCTTTGATGTTCCAGCATATTCCTGTTCGTGAAACTGTCAGCCTCTTTACAGAATGTGAAAAGGACGATCCCAACGCAGTTCCCGTAAAAGGGGAGGAGGGTAAGTTTGCAAAGCTTGACCCCGAAAAAGCAAAGGGCTTCGCTTTTGAATATCCCGATGTCTGCGAGGTTGAAATCGGTCAGATGGATGCCCTTAAAGAGCAGGGCGATGTTTGCGGTCTTGTTTTCGGTCATGACCATGTGAATTGCTTCACCGCAGAGATTGACGGCGTAAACATCATCCAGACCCCAGGCGCATCTTTCAGAAGCTACGGCAATATGCTTTCAAGAGGTGTCCGTGTTTTTGAAATTGACAAAAAGCACCCCGACCAGTTCTCAACATATGTAATCAATTATTTTGATTTGTTCGGCAAAAAGTTCCGCTCCGTTCTTCGCTATATTATGGGCGCAGACGAAATGGAGAAAAAGCGTAACCTTATCTGGATTCTTCTTGCCATTTTCGGTGTTGCACTTGTAACATATTTTCTTGGTGCGTTTCATCTTTTAGGCTTCTGATATATATGGTTTAGTGCAGGACAAAAATAAATAAAATAGAAAAAGATGGTTTTAAAAGTAAGCTTTTACTGTTTAAGACCATCTTTGCTTTATTGTGAAAATTTATTCAATAATTGGCTTTGTTTTTCGGTCTGCGCTAAATTCGACAACCCCTTGTTTATATTGCAATATCATCGCTCACAGCTTTTCTTTTATTGCAAACAAACTCTTTTTATGCTATACTGTTCACATCAAAATGCAAAAAATAACGATTTTGAAAGGGACAGTGCGTATGAATTCCATATTTAATACAGATTCATCTGAACCCGTTTACTTACAGCTTTATAATCATTTCCGCTCCCTCATTCTTTCAGGTGCGCTGAAATCTCAGACCCGCCTGCCGTCTATCAGAAAGTGTGCAGAAACCTACGGCGTCAGCAAAACCACCGTTGAGGCGGCATATGTTCAGCTTGAATTGGAGGGGTGCATTTACTCTGTGCCTCAAAGCGGATTTTATGTTGCCGATATGCCCGATTTCACCCCCGCAGGCAAAATTACGCCCGAAAAATCTAAAAGTGAAAATCACGGCAAAGCGCAGTTTGATTTCACATCATCTGCCGCAGATAAAGAAAGCTTCGATTTCAACCTCTGGCAGCGATATGTTAAAAGTGCGCTGAGGACAGGCACAAGGCTTCTTGATTATGGCGACCCGCAGGGGGAGGAGGATTTGCGCCGTGCTTTATGCTCTTATGTTTCAAAATCAAGGGGCATAATCTGCGGAGAAAATCAGATTGTTATCGGCGCAGGTGTGCAGAATCTTTTGCAGCTTCTGTGCGCTCTTGAAAAGGAGCGAAAGTGTGTCAAAATTATGGGCAAGCCCTATAAAAAAGGCGAGGCTGTTTTCACCGATTACGGCAAATCGGTTGAAAACGTCAGCAGCTATTCCTGCAATGATTTTTCCTGCGGAATGATTTACACAAGCCCCTCCCATATCAATTATAAAGGCGATGTGCTGAGCCTTTCAAAACGAATCGACCTTTTAAAGCACGCAAGAGAAAACGATTGCCTTATTATTGAGGATGACTATGACAGCGAATTCAGCTACACAGGCAGACCCGTGCCGTCTCTCAGAAGCCTTGACGGCGGCGAAAGGGTGGTGTATATCGGCACTTTTTCAAAACTGCTTCTGCCCTCAATCAGAATAAGCTTTATGGTGCTGACAAATTCTCTCACTGAAAAATACGAAAAAATCAGAGAGCTTTATAATCAGACCGCTTCAAAAACAGAGCAGATTGCCCTTTGCCGATATATCAGCGACGGTCATCTTGATTCAAGAATCAAGCGCACCAAAAAGCTATATGCCGATAAAACACGCAGGTTTTATAACGGTATCTGCGAAAACAAAAATGAAAAATTCAAAATCAGCATCAGCCACACTGGCTTCTCTGTTTCAATCAGCGGAAAAAATGAAGATGTTGACAGCCTGCTTTGCTTTTTTCAAAAAGAGAATATGCGTGTAAACTGCAAGCCGACAGAGAACGAAGATGAAAAGGTGATAGTTCTTTCTGTTTCGGCAATATCGTCAGAACAAATTGACTTTTTAGCTAAAAAGGTTTGTGAATGTATAAAAAAATATAAAAGTTTTTGAAAAAATTCACTTAATTCTATTTACAAATTGAAAAGTTTCTGTTAATATTAACTCAATGATAATAGAGTAGGTGTAGAGGAGCATTCTGCACTTTTTCAACTTATCACAAATTTATTGGAGGTGCTTCAGATGAAACAATCTAAGCGAATGCTGTCAGTGCTTCTGGCTATCATCATGATCTGCTCCACCTTTACTATTGGTGCACAGGCATTGAAAGCCAACATTGACACTGCAAAAGGTTATGACGAAGTTCTTGACCCCGTTATCACCAGTGAGCAGGCAGCTCGTATGATCCTTGACGAAATCGATCCTATCCTCGCTGACGTTGACGTTAACGAAAAGGTTGCCGGTCTGGAAATTAAAATCCAGAGCGTTGATACTCTTCTCGACACAGTTCATAACCTTAGCGACAGCACACTTGTTGGCTTTGCAAAGGCTATTGCAAACCTTGGCGATATCGAAAAGCTTGCACTTAAAGCCGGCGATGTTAAAGACAGCAAGGGTAATGTTTGCCGTCGTAGAAATACAACTTCAACAGACTTTGAGGTTCTTGGTGCGGTTCTTACATTCCTTGAAACAAACGCAAGTTATGTAGCAAAATTTGCATACAACGGCTTCAACTTCGGTTGGCTTGACGGACTTGGAGTATTCGGTAACGATGACCTTGCCGCTCTCTACGATGTTCATGGCCTTGTTGTAACATTGGTTGATAAGCTCCTTGCAGGCGAAGAATTTGAATTCGACATTGAGCAGCGCTACACTTCAACCAAAACTCTTGATGGACTCCTTCAGGACTTCATCGATAACAAACTTGTTAAACTTGTTGTTGACGGTTTCGGCAGCAAGGATGGCACAAATGAAGTTGCAGACATCCTTGGTCTTACATCTTATGTTGCAGAGGATGGTACTCTTACTCAGGACATTCCTACAACAAAAGTATTCCCCAGCCTCACAGCAGGTCAGCTCGGTAAACTCGACCTTAATAAGGACTCTTTCTATGATTTCATTTATAAGATTTTCCATGCAGCTATAAACGACATCATTATTCCTTATGCAGGCACACTTCTTGGCGACCTTCTCAGCGATGACGTTGCACAGTACATTGATATTGTTCTTCCTATCCTTGAGATCGACCTTGTTTTCCCCGAGGGTGCATCTGGTAAAGAGAAGATTGATATGCTTCTTAACTACCTCCTCGTTGGCGAAGGCAAAACAAAGTTTATCTGCTTCAAAGAAGCTACATCTCCCTCAGGCGTGGCAGTTAAATACCTTTCATTAGCAGACGGATTCTGGACAATGCTTACAAATCTCCTTCGTACAGCACTTCCTATGCTTCCTCCTCTTCTTGGTGATGATTGCCCCAACTTTGATAAGACAGATGCTGAATTATCAGAGCTTACAACACAGGAATTCCTTACATATGTTATTCAGAGAGTTCTTGAAAAATTTGTTGACGGCGTTGAGTTTGCAGATGATTGCCACTCAATCAGAGAGCTTGCATCACGCACACTCATCGAAGTATGTAAAGACCTTATGCCTGAAAAGAATTTTGAAGAAGAATTCGAAGCAGGTCAGAAAGTATATGACAGTGATGACTGCCTTACACTTGCAGCATATGTTCTCCGTTATTACCTTAACGGTGAAACAACAATCCAGGATAATACACCTGACTCAGCAATGAACCTTACAGCAATGCTTAACACAGCTCTTGACTGGGTTCTTAATAAGTTCGGTGCTGTCGTTGGATACGATAAGACAAAGTATGCCGGTGCTTCAGTATGGAAGAAAGCATATGAAACAGCTTTCGCTATTATTCCTCTTAACCTCTTTGTAGGTGCAACACCTGTATCAAAGAACGGCAAGACCCTCTTTATGCCTGGTCTTCCCGATTCAGCAGCAGGTCTTGAAGCACTTATTCTTGACGATATCCTTGGCGGCGTTCTTGAATTCAACATTGAAGAGGGCGCACTTGACGATGTAGGTATCACAGGTCTTAATAAAGTTCTTTCACTTATCGGCCGTCGTTCAGACTCTGACTTCAATAAGCCCATTCCTCAGTTCATTATGGACTTACTTGGCAGACTTATTAACCCTCTCTTTGGTCTTCCCACAGAGAAGAATGCTACAGATCAGTTAGAACTTATTATCCCTTACAACTACACATCACTTGATCAGCTTGTAACTGCAAATCAGAATTTAACAACTTGCAGCCTTACAAATACTCTTTACAGACTTTGCCTTAACATCGGCTTCATCAATAAGGGTACATCAAGCCTCTTCTATTCAGGTTGTCCCTTCATTGCTCAGGTTATGACTCTTTGGGGCGCTGAAAAGGGTAAGTACAGATATCCGTTCATCGATGAAAAAGCTCCCACAAGCTTCAACGATGGCAAGCAGTATAGCTATGATGAGCTTAAAGCTCTCTATGAAGAGTATGCTGACGAATCAAATGAAGGCATCGAATATGACGATCCTGCATACAGCTACTTCCACATGGTTGACTTCCAGCCTTACCTCTATCTTGATTTCAAGAGCATGCGCAGCAATGTTGCAAGCCTTCTTTCACAGTATGAAAACGGCGAAATCAACCCCTCAGATTTCAGATCAGCAGCTACAGACGCAGCTTACAGATTCCTTACAGTAATCCGCTTCCTTGAGCAGGGCTACAACTGGGATAAATCAGTATCTGCTAACGAAAACAACTACCAGGTATTTGGTGAAACAACAGCTAACGATAACCAGCTTATTAAGGTTATCAACAAGGCAAATGCTCTCAACTTAACACAGGTTGATAATGGCGACGGCACAAAGACATATTCAGACAGAACATGGAATGCATACGCAAGAGCAAAGGCATTTGCAGATAAGGTAGAAGCTGAGTATCAGGCAGCAAAGAATGCTGGCGCAGATAGCGGCAAGCTCCTTCGTGATCTTCGTCAGTCAAGAATCAACACAGCAAGAAAGATGCTTGTTGATGCTCTTGCAAACCTTAAAGAGTGGGTTAACCTTGCTGACTATTCGATGCTTGACAGCTCAATCGAGTTCGCAAGCTTCTATACAAGTCTTAGAAAGTATAGCGACAAGGCTATTGAAAAAGCACTTGCAGCATACCTTGAAGCTTATAAGCTTGACAGAGACTATGACGAAACAGAACAGTACATCGTTGACCAGAAGCAGATAGCTCTCGATGAAGCTCTTAACAGATTCAACGAGGATCAGGTTGATTACCTCGAACTCTGGAATGACGGTTACGGTCAGTATATTGACGAAACTAACAGCTACCTCTTCGGTCTTGAAGAAGGCTTCGCATTACCTCAGGTTCTTGAAGAAGAGTACGGTGGAGTATTCAACGATTATATGTTGAACTACGGTATGGCTATGTCTCCTGTAGACGGTTATGACCTTGCTACAGGCATCACAGGCACAAATACTGGTAACGGCACAGGCTCAGTTATCAAGATGTATGAGTATGACGAAGAAGGCGCACTTGTTAACCCACGTAAGACAGACTACACTGTAGTTATCTTCGGCGACGTTGACGGCGACTCATATGCAAACGCTATGGATAGCCTTGTTCTCAGAGCTTTCACATCATTCAAACTTTCAGAAGAGCAGATGGGCGAAGCTTCTCTCTATGCAGCAGATGCTGATGATAACGGCGCAATTGAAGTAAAGGATGCAAAACTTTACGAAGCAAACGCTATCATGAGAGATACAATCAGCCAGGAACCCGAAAGCCGTATCTATAAGACATACGGTATCCTCGACAGACTTGGACTTAACAACGGCTGAGTGTCAGATTCGTAATTCTCAAGTTTAAAATCCAATAAAAAGGCGGCATCCTGAAAAGGGTGCCGCTGTTTTTGTGTAAAAATGGGGCTGTCGCTTAAAGTGCCGCTGTTTTTGCATAAAAAATCCCTGCAAAGTGTTAGCCTTGCAGGGTTAAATTATTTGTGAATAATTATTTTAAACCGAGCTTTTCAGAAAAATCTGCCATAGCCTTTGAAATTTCAATGCCCTGCGGGCAGACAGCCTCACAGCTCTGGCAACCAATGCAGGCAGATGGACGCTTATCTTCATCCATTGAGTTAACTCTCATAGGTGCAATGAATCCGCCGCCAGTGAATGTATGCTCGTTGTAAAGCTCAAGAAGCTCAGGAATATCCAGCTCCATAGGGCAGTGGCTTGTGCAATAACGGCATTTGGTGCAGGGGAGGGACTTCTTGCTTGTCATATCCTCTGCAATGTCAAGAAGTGTAGAAAGCTCTTTGCCGTCAAGCTCTTTGTTTTCACTGAAAATCTCAATATTTTCTTTTACCTGTTCAAATTCTGTCATACCAGAAAGAGTAACAACAACCTCTGGGATAGTCTGAATAAATCTGAATGCCCACGAAACTATGCTCTCATCGGGGCGAAGTGCTTTCAGCTGAGCGGCATATTTCTCGTCAAGTGATGCCAGCTTGCCGCCACGAACAGGCTCCATAACCCAAACAGGAATTTTATATTCCTTGAGAAGCTCAATTTTCTCTTTTGCGTCCTGAAAATCCCAGTCAATATAATTTAACTGAATCTGACAAAATTCCATTCCCTCGCCATATTTTTCAAGGAAACGCTCCATTGTTTCATAAGAGCCGTGAACAGAAAATCCAAGATGACGAATAAGACCTTTCTTTTTCTGCTCCATCAGATAATCATAAATGCCGTATTTAGGGTCAAGATACTGCTCAATATTGCGCTCACAAACATTGTGAACAAGATAAAAATCAAAATAATCAAAGCCTGTTTTCTGAAGCTGTTCGGGGAAAATTGTTTCAACCTTGTCCATATTTCTCAGGTCATAACCGGGGAACTTTGTTGCAATGTAAAAGCTGTCTCTTGGGTATTTGCTGAGAATTTTGCCCGTAACGATTTCAGAGTTACCGCAGTGATAACCGTAAGCTGTGTCAAAATAATTAACTCCGTTTTTGATTGCATAATCAAACATCTCTGCTGCCTTTGCTTCATCAACCTTGCTGTCATCACCGTCAATCAGCGGCAGACGCATTGTGCCAAAGCCAAGCGCAGAAAGCTTTTTGTCTTTAAACTGTTTATAAATCATATTTTATCTCCTCTCAGCATTTTAAATATCGCAAAGATAAACGCCTGTTTCGCCGTCATATTCATCAACCAAAACCGAAATCAGTTCAGACTTTGATGTGGGAATATTTTTGCCAACAAAATCGGCTCTTATGGGCAGCTCCCTGTGCCCTCTGTCAATAAGAACAGCCAGCTGAATTGCGTTTGGTCTGCCGTTTTTGAATGTGGCTTCAATGGCAGCACGCACTGTCCTGCCTGTGTAAATTACATCATCAACAAGCACAACCTTTTTGCCGTTGATGTCGCAGGGAACATAGCTTTCGCCCGTTGTGGGCATATCACCAGTAAGCGTAAGGTCATCACGATAAAATGTGATGTCAATATATCCCACAGGCACTTTTTTGCCCTCGAATTTTTCTATATTCTGGGCAAGCTTCTCCGCAAGGGGCAATCCTCTGCGCTTGATTCCCAAAAGGCAAAGGTCGTCTACACCCTTGTTTTTTTCAATAATTTCATGAGTGATTCGAGCCATTGAGCGGTTCACAGCCTGCTCATCCATAATCTTTGATTTATAATCCATATAAAACAACTCCGTTTACGCCTGATATGAAACAGGGAAATCCTGCTCAGAATATTCAACCGAAATAAAATTATTGCGGGGTACATATGCCCATTTGAATTTAAAAATGTTGCAGAATCCTTCAAGTGGAATATAAAGCTGGTCGCAGCTGCCACGGTAAACAGGTGCATTCATCTTGAATTCCTGTCCGTCGGCAATGGCAATGTCGCTGTTTTCAAAGAATGTTGCCTTGTGGCGCATAAATTCGCAGGTAACCTTGCCCTCTTCTTTAAGAACGTATCCGCCTGTGAATGTGCAAAGTGTAGCCATGGGAGCAAACCATGTGCCGTCTTTCTTTTCGGGTGGAGTGCGTACAAGGCAAAGACCAAGGTCAACGCCCTTAAACATCATTCTTGTCCTGTTAAAAATGGGCGCAACTGCAAATGGCTGAATTTCATCCTTGTCTTTGTCAATTGTGCATTTGTCAACAATTCTGCCGTCATTAAGGACGGATGTGAGTGTCATCTTGTTGCCGTCAACTTCAATAATGGCAACCATCTGATTGTTCTCCTCCTGCGGATAAAATGCAGGATGCCATACCTTTGCAAGAGTCTTTGACCCTGGAGGATTTTCGTTTGTGTTGCCAAGCATATAATGGATCGTTCCCTGTGAGGGGCGGTCAAACATTTCTTCGTTTTTAATTGGGTAACTGCGTGAGAAGTTGTGCTCATGCCCAGAGAAAATAATATCGCACATTTCCATGCTCTCTCTCATCATGGGGTAAGCGTCGTCATTCTGACTTTCGGGGCCCGAATAATAAATGGGGAAGTGGTAAGAACCGAGCTTCCATGTTTTGTCGCACTTGCTCAAATCCTCTTTAAGCCAGTCATTAACCTCTTCGGGGCCGTTAACGCCAAGAATTGCAATGTGAACATTGCCGTAGTTGAATGTATAGTTTTCGGTTTTCCAGTTTTCGGGACCGTCATATGCGTAAGAGCCTTTGAACTGCTTGTCAAAAAACTCAGCAGGCTCAGCGTAGTATCTGCCCTCGCACTTTTCCTCTGAATAAATTTTAAATCCACGGTTATCGTGATTGCCAACTGTCATCATATAGGGGATGCTTTCAATAACCCCTGTCAGACCGCTGAACATACCGTTCCATTGAACCTCGTGCTGACCGCAATCTGTGTTGTCGCCGCCTGTGAGAATGAATCTTGTGTCGGGATTTTCTTCAAGAACTTTTTTAAGGAAATTGCCAACCTTTGAATAGTCGGGCTTGTTGAAAGGATGACCTTTCTGATGGTCAGAAATAGCGATAAACTTAAATTTTGTAAGGTTTTCGGGCTCTGTAGTGAAGCAGAATTCTCCGCTTCTGAATTCTTCATTGCCGCAGGTGTAAAAATATTTTGTGTCAGGTTTAAGACCTGTGATTTTTGCCCAGAAAAGGCTGCTGGAATCAATATCGCTGTCAAAAATCTCTGTAACAGCAATAGTCTTTTTATATTCGTCAGTTCCGTCCTCACGGCAGAGAACGAAACCCTCTTTAATTGAGGCGTCGGTGCGCCATGTAACTGTCATTGTAGTCTTTGCATCATCTGAAATGCTCAGCATAATGTGGTCGGGCATTTCTGTTGAACCTCTGACAGGCTTTTTGCTCATATCCATGAAAAAACCTCCGTATAAACTGATATTTCAATTGTAGCATAATTTGCATAAATTTTCAATCAGTTGTTGAAAAATTAAAAAGCTGATGATATAATCATTCGGGGTGATTTTTATGATAACAAGATTTATTTCATTGATTCTTTCCACAGCACTTCTTGTAATTCCCATCCTCGCACAGAATGCTGTGAATAAAAGAGTTGACAAGGCTGAGCAGATTGAAAGAATTGCACAGCTTGAGGCAGACTATGAAAGCGGCAAAATAGCTCCCGTTGATATGGCGTCTTCCTTTGACGGCGACCTTAACGCTGAAATTGAAAACGGCATCAAATTCAACGAGCTTTCATATATCGCAACACACAACAGCTATCAGAAAGACGAAACTGAAGCAGCAAAGCACGTTTTCAGAAATCTTGAGAAGCTCACATTCGGTCTTGTAACCGAGGAAAGAGCTCTTTTTGAAAGCGAAACTCTCACTCAGCAGTTCAACAAAGGCATTCTCAGCGTTGAGATTGATGTTGAGCCTGTTGTTAAAAAGGGTGTAACCTCATTCGTTTGCATGCATATGCCCGTGTGGAGTGCAGGCACAACCTGCTATGATTTTGCACTTGCAATGAAAGAGATTTATCTCTGGAGCGAAAATAATCCGAATCATCTTCCGATTACAATTATTATCGAGCCTAAGAAATATGCTTTCCCTGCAAACGGAATGAAGAAATTCAGCCTCCAGTACGCAAACGAGCTTGATGCGATTATCAGAGATACTCTTAAAGATAAGCTTCTCACACCTGCCGATATGCTCCGTGATTATGAGAGCTTCAGAGATATGCGCCTTAATGATGACTGGTGCAAGGTCAGCGACATTCTGGGCAAGGTTATGATTTTGCTTCATCCCTGCGACACTACAACAGATTATATCGCACAGGATTATTCAATCAGATCACAGGCAATGTTCCCAGCTCTTACATACGGCAACAAAAATGACAGCTTCGCAAGCTTCCTGCTTATCAATGACCCGCAGACAGCTTTTGACACAAGCGAAGAGATTATTGATAATCTTAAATTTGTTGTAAGAACAAGAGCGGATAAATATATGGATGTAACCGAAGAGGGCAGAAAGAACGCAGATTTAAGCGGTGCGCAGATTGTTTCAACCGACTATCCACAGAGGGACAGAAACACACCTGCTGATGATGTTTTCTCATTTGCTAACGGTAAAAATATAAAGAAAAACAAATAACAGGAGCTTGTTATGGGTGAAGTTAAAGTTTTAAGCTATAAATATCTTGTAGGTGCGGCGAATGTAGGCTGGAAAAGCAATAGCTATTCTGGCTCGCTGACCCTCGACCCGCAGCACCACAATGCCTTTGACGAAGAGTTTAAGTATCGCTTCTTTTTGAGAAAGGAAGAGGAGGAGCTTAAAGTGGTTGCCCAGTGCTTTGTGGGCAATGTTTCGTTTGATTGCGTTGACGAGGCAAAAATTCAGGAGCTCACCTTTGAGGGCAGTGATGACGGCGTTCAGCAGGCGAGGGAATGGGTGCAGGGGGCATTTGATTCCATAATGGCGAATAGATAAAAATAAACTGGGCAGACGAAAGTTTGCCCAGTTTTTGCGTATATGATAAATGGTTATTGGTTATTTTCATTGCGGTAAGGGGAGTGGCTTTGCTCCCGAATTTGCAATGTGCTTTGAATAATGTTTGTAGGGGATGGCGTCCTCGACATCCCGTATGTAAGCACAAATTTATCTGATATATAGTATAAAACGGTACCACACGCCGTAGGGGAGGGGCTTGCTCCTCCCGTTTCTGACCGATTGCACAAATATAAATTTGAACGAAAAATTGTCGGTACTCTCATTGCGGGCGAAGCGTGGCAATCCACTCTCACGATAACTATTATTTCTGCTCGTTTTCCTGCTGGTTGATGTATTCTTTCAATACCTTGTTGATAAATTGTGAAAATGAGCGGTCGTCATATTCTGCCATTTCTTTGATTTTTTTAACAATGTCATTGTCAAGGGTAATGCTGACTTTTTCTTTTAACGGTCTCATAAAATCCCTCCTGTTGTTTTTATTATAGTATCACTTCTGAATGGTATTGTCAATTCGCATAAAGTAGGATAAAGTATTGTCATTGCGAGGCTTCGCAGAAGCCGTGGTAATTCATTTTCACCGCAAATCGGTATTAACTGGTTTGCGGTGTTTTTTTTGCACTATGCCAAACGGCTCCTTTGTGTAAAGGGAGTTGTCAGCGAAGCTGACTGAGGGATTGTCTATTGAAAGCTAAATATCCGCTGATTTCAAACGAACAATTCTCCCGCCGGCAGGAGATACTGTTAAAAATTCAATCAATAGGGACAACGGAAAATCTTTTTCTCTCCCTCAGTCTTTCGCTGTGCGAAATCCAGCTCCCTCGTCAGAGGGAGCCAAGAAAGCATACCTCTAAAAGTTGGCAAACTGTCCAAGCGATAGCACCGAGCTTTTTTGTCGCCCCTTGACAGGGGAGAGCTATAGAGAGTAGATATAAGATAACAGATAATAAATAATAGATAATGGTGAAAATAATTCACCACACGCCGTAGGGGAGGGGCTTGCTCCTCCCGAACTAATATCGTAAAAATGAGTGTTCACTGCAACAACATCCTTTACAAAATGTGCAAGGACATACTTTACAAAACATTTCCCTCTCCTTGCGGTTATACCCGCACCAACCGCAACTTTTAGTAAATCTGCACACCACATTTATTTGTAAAAAATATCAAATATTTGAAATTACCTATTGACAAGCCGAACTAGTTGGTATATAATGTTATAACCATTATAATGGAATTATGTGTCTAAAGATATTTTTGTGTAGAAAATTTTATACAAAAATTCACGCAAAAAATTCCCTATATAGGATTTAATCACAATAAATCATGGCGAAAACATAAAGAAACGGAGTGGTTATAACATGGTGAAGATTTCTCCTGTTACTAACGGCAAGAGAGTTCGCAACAGCTTCAGCAAAATCAATGAGGTTATGGAAATGCCCAACCTTATTGAAATCCAGAAGGATTCTTACAAGTGGTTCCTTGATAAGGGTCTTAAAGAGGTATTCAGAGATATTGCCGACATCACTGATTACACTGGCAACTGGATTCTGAAGTTCGTTGACTACAGAATGGACGATAAGCCAAAGTACACTGTCAGAGAGTGCAAAGAGCGTGATGCTACTTACAATGCTCCCATGCGTGTTACTGCAAGACTTCGCAACAAAGAAACAGGTGTTGTTAAAGAGAGCGAAGTTTATATGGGTGATTTCCCGCTGATGACAGACAGCGGTACATTCATCATCAATGGTGCAGAAAGAGTTATCGTTTCACAGTTGGTTCGTTCCCCCGGTGTTTATTATGATATGACTCATGATAAGACTGGTATTGAGCTTTACAGCAACACAGTTATCCCTAACCGAGGCGCTTGGCTCGAATACGAAACAGACGTTAACGATATATTCTATGTTCGTATCGATAAAAACAGAAAAATTTACATCACAACTTTCATCAGAGCACTTGGTCTTAGCTCAGATACTGAAATCCTTGAGTTCTTCGGCTATGACCCCAAAATTGAGGCTACTCTTGAAAGAGATGAAACTCAGAACACCGAAGAAGCTATTATGGAAGTTTATAAAAAGCTTCGTCCAGGTGAACCTGCCACTCTTGAAACTGCCAAATCATATATAGATAACCTCTTCTTTGACCCTTACCGCTACGACATCTCAAGGGTAGGAAGATACAAATACAACAAGAAGCTTGCTCTTTCTGAAAGACTTGTTGGTGCAACACTTGCAGAGCCTATCGTAAACGCTCTTACAGGCGAGGTTGTTGCAGAGGCTGGCGAAACAATTGCTAAAGATAAGGCTTTTGCAGTTGACCAGTCAGGTCAGAAGGAAGCATATGTTAAGGTTCGTGATGATAAAGTCATCAAAGTAATTTCAAACGGTATGGTTGAAATCGGCGAATACCTTCCTCAGTTCTCAGTTGAGCAGCTTGAAGAAATCGGCATCAACGAAAAGGTTTCTTTCAGCGTTCTTGCAGAAATCCTTGAATCATGCGAGGATGACACAGCTATTCTTGAAGCTCTCCGCACACGCTGTGATGACCTTATTCCAAAGCACATCACAATTGATGATATTTTCGCATCAATCAACTATGTTAACTCTATCGCTTTCGGCGTAGGTAAAACAGACGATATCGACCACCTTGGCAACAGAAGAATCCGTTCTGTCGGCGAACTTCTTCAGAACCAGTTCAGAATCGGTATTGCAAGAATGGAAAGAGTTGTCCGTGAAAGAATGACTCTTCAGGCTCAGGAGGATGAAGACAAGATCACTCCTCAGTCCCTTATAAATATCCGTCCCGTTCTTATGGCTATCCGTGAGTTCTTCGGTTCATCTCCTCTTTCACAGTTCATGGATCAGATTAACCCCCTTGCAGAGCTTACACATAAGCGTCGTCTTTCAGCTCTTGGTCCTGGCGGTCTTTCACGAGACAGAGCAGGTTTCGAGGTTCGAGACGTTCACTACAGCCATTACGGAAGAATGTGTCCCATTGAGACTCCCGAAGGTCCCAACATCGGACTTATCTCTTACCTTGCAACTTTTGCAAAAATCAATAAATACGGCTTTATCGAAGCTCCCTATCGTAAGGTTGTTGACGGTAAGGTACTTGACGAAGTTCGCTATATGACCGCTGACGAAGAGGATGAATACATCGTTGCACAGGCAAACGAACCCCTTGATGAAAACGGTATGTTCAAGAATAAGCGTGTTATGGCTCGTTATCGTGATGAATATCATGAAATGGACAAGGCTCGTATCGACTACATGGACGTTTCACCTAAGATGGTTGTTTCAGTTGCTACAGCAATGATTCCTTTCCTTGAAAACGATGACGCTAACCGAGCACTCATGGGTGCTAACATGCAGCGTCAGGCAGTTCCGCTTCTTACAAGCAGCGCTCCTCTTGTTGGTACAGGTATGGAATACAAAGCAGCCGTTGACTCAGGCGTTGCAGTTCTTGCTAAGAGAGCTGGTACAGTTACACACGTAAGCGCAGATTCAATCGAAATCAAAGCTGATGAAGACGGACTTGCTGATAATTATACACTTATTAAATTCATGCGCTCAAACCAGAGCTCCTGCGTAAACCAGAGACCTATCGTTGAAATCGGTCAGCATGTTAATGCTAAGGATGTTATTGCAGACGGCCCCGCAACTGATCAGGGCGAAGTAAGCCTTGGTAAAAATGCTCTCATCGGCTTCATGACATGGGAAGGCTACAACTACGAGGATGCTGTTCTTATTAACGAAAAGCTGGTTAGAGATGACGTTTACACTTCAATTCATATTGAAGACCACGATATAGAAGCCAGAGATACAAAGCTCGGACCGGAAGAAATCACAAGAGATATTCCCAATGTTGGTGATGACGCTCTTAAAGACCTCGACGAAAGAGGTATTATCCGTGTAGGTGCTGAGGTTCACTCAGGCGACATTCTTGTAGGTAAGGTTACACCTAAGGGCGAAACCGAGCTTACACCAGAAGAAAGACTTCTCCGTGCTATTTTCGGTGAAAAAGCTAAGGAAGTTAGAGATACTTCTCTCCGTGTTCCTCACGGTGAATACGGTATCGTAGTTAATGTTGAGGTATTCACAAAAGAGAATAGCGACGAGTTAAGCCCGGGCGTAAACAAAGTTGTTCGCTGCTACATCGCTCAGAAGCGTAAGCTTTCAGTCGGCGATAAGATGGCTGGTCGTCATGGTAACAAGGGTGTTGTTTCACGCATTCTTCCTCAGGAGGATATGCCTTTCCTTGAGGACGGCACACCGCTTGATATCGTTCTTAACCCCCTCGGCGTTCCTTCCCGAATGAATATCGGTCAGGTTCTTGAGGTTCACCTCGGCTTTGCCGCAAGACATCTTGGTTGGCATGTTCAAACTCCCGTATTCGACGGCGCACACGAGGAAGACATCCAGTATCTTCTCACAAAATCTGCTTATTACAGATTCGGTGATGATTATATTAAATCACTTGTTGATGAGTATGAAGCATCAAAGGGCAGCGAAGGCTTCGTTCTTGACGAGCTCACAAAT
The DNA here is from genome assembly GCA_024404115.1 of Clostridia bacterium. Taxonomy (GTDB): domain Bacteria; phylum Bacillota; class Clostridia; order Oscillospirales; family Acutalibacteraceae; genus CAG-488. The sequence continues at coordinate 324,756 of JAKSQM010000001.1, forward strand.
TATGTTGAGAGCAACGCAACAGACGAAAAATACGCTCAGATTCTTGCAAAAGCAAGCGCAGCAAGAGACGGTAAATCAATCCTTACAGACGGTAGAACAGGTAGAAAGTTCGATAACCCCGTTACTGTCGGCGTAATGTATTACCTCAAGCTCCATCACCTTGTTGATGATAAGATTCATGCCCGTTCAACTGGTCCTTACTCACTTGTTACACAGCAGCCTCTGGGTGGTAAAGCTCAGTTCGGCGGTCAGCGTTTCGGTGAAATGGAAGTTTGGGCTCTTGAAGCTTACGGTGCAGCATACACACTTCAGGAGATTCTTACAGTTAAATCAGACGATGTTGTTGGTCGTGTTAAGACATATGAAGCAATCGTTAAAGGTAACAATGTACCTCAGCCAGGTATTCCCGAATCATTTAAGGTTCTCGTTAAAGAGCTTCAGTCCCTCGGTCTTGATGTTAAGGTTTATGATGCTGATGAGCAGGAGATAGACCTCCGTCAGAACTTTGACGACGAGCTTGGCTTCGGTTCTTCAGATGATAAGGCATTCACTAATGTTAATGATGCTGGTTCTGCTGAAGGCTACAGCCTTGAAGACGAAGAAGGAAATCCGATTTACGAGGATGAAAACGAAGACGAAGATGATTTTGCTGATGAACTTGGCGAAACCATGTTTGATGCAGATGAGGATTTTAACGACGATTATTTTGATTGATAACAATTCACTGCTCAGACAACCACACTAATCTTATAGAAAAGGGGAAGTTACATTGGAAAACAATACCTTTGAATCAATAAAGATAGGCCTTGCCTCACCTGACCAGATTCGTGAATGGTCATATGGCGAGGTAACAAAGCCTGAAACTATAAACTACCGTACACTCAAACCCGAAAAGGACGGTCTTTTCTGTGAGCGTATCTTTGGACCCACAAAGGACTGGGAGTGCCACTGCGGTAAGTATAAGAGAGTTCGCCATAAGGGTATCATCTGCGACCGCTGCGGCGTTGAAGTTACAAAATCCAAGGTTCGCCGTGAGAGAATGGGTCATATCGAGCTTGCAGCTCCCGTTTCTCACATCTGGTATTTTAAGGGTATCCCATCAAGAATAGGTCTTATTCTTGATGTTACACCCAGAAACCTTGAAAAGGTTCTTTACTTCGCATCATATATTGTTGTTGACCCAGGCGACACACCGCTTGAGAAAAAGCAGATTCTTGACGAAAAGACATATAACGAGTATCGTGAAAGATACGAAGACGATTTTAAAGCTGGCATGGGTGCAGAGGCTGTTAAGGCACTTCTTCAGGATGTTGACCTTGATAAGCTTTCAGAAGAGCTTCGTGAGGAGCTTAACAGCAACTCAGGTCAGAAGAGAACAAAGGCTCTCAAACGCCTTGAGGTTGTTGAGGCATTCCGTCAGTCTGGCAACAGACCTGAATGGATGATTATGGATGTTGTTCCCGTAATTCCGCCCGAAATCCGTCCTATGGTTCAGCTGGACGGCGGCAGATTCGCAACATCAGACCTTAATGATCTTTACAGACGTGTTATCAACAGAAATAACCGTCTTAAGAAGCTCCTTGAATTAGGCGCTCCCGAAATCATTATCCGCAACGAAAAGAGAATGCTTCAGGAAGCTGTTGACGCTCTTATTGATAACGGCCGTCGTGGACGCCCCGTTACTGGTCCTAACAACAGAGCTCTTAAATCACTTTCTGATATGCTTAAAGGTAAGCAGGGTCGTTTCCGTCAGAACCTTCTCGGTAAGCGTGTTGACTACTCTGGCCGTTCCGTTATCGTTGTTGGTCCCGAACTTAAACTTTATCAGTGCGGTCTTCCCAAAGAGATGGCTCTTGAGCTGTTCAAACCCTTCGTAATGAAGAGACTTGTTCAGACTGAGCTTGCAGGTAATGTTAAATCAGCCAGAAAGATGGTTGAAAAGGCAAACCCCGTTGTTTGGGATGCACTTGAAATCGTTATTAAAGACCACCCTGTAATGCTTAACCGTGCTCCTACACTTCACAGACTTGGTATTCAGGCATTCGAACCCGTTCTTGTTGAGGGCAGAGCTATTAAGCTTCATCCTCTTGTATGTACCGCTTTCAACGCTGACTTCGACGGCGACCAGATGGCTGTTCACGTTCCTCTTTCAGCAGAGGCACAGGCAGAGGCTCGTTTCCTTATGCTTGCAGCTAACAACCTTCTCAAACCCTCAGACGGCAGACCTGTTGCAGTTCCCACACAGGATATGATCCTTGGTTCATATTACCTCACCCTTGAAAAACCGGGTGAACCTGGCGAGGGCAAGGTATTCCGTGATGTTGAAGAGGCTCAGATGGCATATGACGAGGGCGTTATCGGTCTTCATTCAGCTATCAAGATCAGAATGAGCAAAGAAATCAACGGTGAAATGGTTACAAAGCTCGTTCCCACAACTCTCGGTCGTGTTATCTTCAATAATCCCATTCCTCAGGATTTAGGATTTGTTGATAGAAGCGATCCCGAAAACGCATTTAAACTTGAGATTGACTTCCTCGTTAAGAAGAAGAATCTCGGTACTATCATTGATAAATGTATCCGCAAGCACGGCACTGCAATCGCTGCTGAGATGCTTGATAAAATCAAGGCTCAGGGCTACAGATACTCAACACGAAGCGGTATCACAGTTGCTGTTTGCGATGCTACAATTCCTCCACAGAAGGCTGACCTTCTTGCAGAGGCAGAAAGCAAAATTGATAAGGTTAACAGAAACTACGCAAGAGGTCTTATTACAGATGCAGAACGCTCAGACAGAGTTATCGAAATCTGGGAAGACTGCACAAAGAAAGTTGCTGATGAACTTAAAGCAAACTTCGATGCTTACAACCCAATCAACATGATGCTTGATTCAGGTGCTCGAGGCAATGATTCACAGCTTCGTCAGCTTGCTGGTATGCGTGGACTTATCGCTAACACCGCTGGTAAAACAATCGAAGTTCCCATCAAGGCTAACTACCGTGAAGGTCTTAACATCCTCGAATACTTCATCTCATCCCGTGGTGCCCGTAAAGGCTTGGCAGATACAGCTCTTCGTACCGCTGACTCTGGTTACCTTACCCGTCGTCTTGTTGATGTTTCTCAGGAATGTATCATTCATGAAGAGGATTGCGGATGCACAGAGGGTCTTCAGGTTTATGACATCTTCCACGGCAACCGTAAGATCGTTGACCTTCAGGAAAGACTTTCAGGCAGATTCCTCCTTGAGGACTTCGTTGACGAAGAAACAGGCGAGCTTATCCAGAGCAAGGATGCAATGATGAGCGACGCTGACGCTGAAAGAGTTGCAGCAAAAGTTAAGGCTGACTATGCAGCAAGAGAAGCTGCTGGTCTTGGCAATATATATGATAAACCCACAATCGTTATCCGTTCACTCCTTACCTGTAAGGCAGACCACGGCGTATGTATCAAGTGCTACGGTGCAAACCTTGCAACAGGCGGCGCAGTAACAGTTGGTGAAGCAGTTGGTATTATCGCTGCTCAGTCAATCGGTGAGCCTGGTACACAGCTTACCATGAGAACATTCCATACTGGTGGTGCTAAGGACGCAGGCGATATTACACAGGGTCTTCCCAGAGTTGAAGAGCTTTTCGAAGCAAGAAAGCCCAAATCACTTGCTATCCTTGCTGAGATTGACGGTAATGTTTCAATCCGTGAGATTAAGAAGAGCCGTCATATCGTTATCACAGGCAGCGACGGAACAGAAAAAGCATACCTTATCCCCTACGGCTTCCGTGAAATTGTTCAGGAAGGCGACTGGGTATCAAAGGGTCAGGCACTTACAGACGGTGCTCCCAACCCACACGATATTCTTGCTATCAGAGGCGTTGATGATGTTCACGATTACCTTATCCGTGAAGTTCAGATAACTTACCGTACACAGGGCGTTGACATCAACGATAAGCACATTGAGGTTATCGTTCGTCAGATGATGCGCAAGGTTAAGATCACAGATCCGGGCGATTCAGATCTTCTTCCCGGAATGCAGATCGAAAAGACAGAGTTCTACGCAATTAACAGAGAGATTGAGAAGAAAGCCAAGGAAGAGGGCAGAGAGCCAATCTTTGCACAGGCAGCACCCACACTTATGGGTATCACCAAGGCTTCTCTTGCAACAGAATCATTCCTTTCAGCAGCTTCATTCCAGGAAACAACACGTGTTCTTACTGACGCTGCAATCAAGGGCAAGGTTGATCCTCTCATGGGTCTTAAAGAAAACGTTATTATCGGTAAGCTGTTACCCTCAGGTACTGGTATGCGTTGCTACTCAGAGGTAGAAATCAACCGTTCCAGCTTTGATTATGATGTAAATTCAGAAGAAAATCTTTGATTAACTATTGACAATTTACGCATAATATAGTAAAATAACAAACTGTATGTTGAGCAAAATTGCTTTACCGTGAAAATAATGCGGTAGAGCATTTTGCCTTGACTATATATTTTTGAAGAAAGGAGATGTTTGTGTTTGCCAACCTTTAATCAGTTAGTTAGAAACGGCAGAGAAACACAGGAAAAGAAGGCTAAAGCACCCGCACTTTTAAAGGGACTCAATTCTAAGAAGAACGTTATGACCGATCAGAATTCTCCCCAGAAGAGAGGCGTTTGCACAGCAGTTAAGACAGCTACTCCCAAGAAGCCCAACTCAGCTCTTCGTAAGATCGCAAGAGTTCGTCTTACAAACGGAATCGAAGTTACTTCATACATTCCCGGCGTAGGTCATAACCTTCAGGAGCACAGCGTTGTTCTTATCCGCGGCGGTCGTGTTAAAGACCTTCCCGGCGTTCGTTACCATATCGTTCGTGGTACACTCGATACCCAGGGCGTTAACGGTAGAATGCAGGCTCGCTCAAAGTATGGCGCAAAGCGTCCTAAGGCAGCCAAAAAATAATCAATAAGTAAGAATTTATTGATGTAATTTATTAAAGACAGAATCTTCTTGCAGGCTGCGCAGTTAAACTGCGTATCAATGTGAGATGTGTATATATATATTATACGCCTCTCCATTGGCGCCACGGGGTTTTGTCACTCGAGTACCTATGATATCATTATTATGAAGGAGGGAAGCGAAGTGCCAAGAAGAGGCCAGGTAGCAAAACGTGATGTTTTGCCAGATCCGCTTTACAATTCAAAGTTAGTAACACGACTTATCAACAGTGTTATGTATGATGGTAAGAAGGGCGTCGCTCAGAAGATTGTTTACGATGCATTCGACATCATCAAAGAAAAGACAGGCAAAGATCCTCTTGAGGTCTTTGAAGCTGCAATGGAAAATGTTATGCCAGTACTTGAAGTTAAGGCTCGCCGTGTTGGTGGTGCTACTTATCAGGTACCCATCGAGGTTCGTCCCGACAGAAGACAGACACTCGGTCTTAGATGGATAACACTTTATTCTCGTCAGCGTTCAGAAAGAACAATGAAAGAACGCCTTGCAAACGAGATTATGGATGCTGTAAATTCAACAGGTTCAGCATTCAAGAAGCGTGAAGACACTCATAAAATGGCAGAGTCTAACAAGGCTTTTGCACATTTCAGATGGTAATTTGTTTTACACGTATTTTATGTTTAAGAGTCGCCGCAAGGTGATTATGGAGGTTTATAATGCCAAGAGAAGTATCGCTTGAATATACAAGAAATATCGGAATCATGGCACATATCGATGCAGGTAAAACAACTACCACAGAGCGCATTTTGTATTACACCGGTATCAACCATAAGATTGGTGAAACACATGATGGTACTGCCACCATGGACTGGATGGCTCAGGAGCAGGAGAGAGGTATCACAATCACTTCTGCTGCAACTACCTGCTTCTGGCAGGGTTCCGAGCATCAGTATAAGAGACACCGTGTTAATATTATTGATACTCCCGGCCACGTTGACTTCACAGTTGAGGTTGAGCGTTCACTTCGAGTACTTGACGGTTCTGTAACCGTTCTTTGTGCAAAGGGTGGCGTTGAGCCCCAGTCTGAAACAGTTTGGCGTCAGGCTGATAAGTACCATGTTCCAAGAATGGTTTACGTAAATAAGATGGACATCATGGGCGCTGACTTCTACAGAGTTATCGACATGATGAAAGAGCGTCTTAAATGTAACGCCGTTCCGATTCAGCTCCCAATCGGTTCTGAATCAACATTCAGAGGCGTAATCGACCTTGTTAAGATGGAAGCAGAGGTTTATTACGACGATCAGGGTAAGGATATGAGAAAAGAGCCTATCCCTGAGGATATGAAAGAAATAGCTCAGAAATATCATGATGAGCTTATCGAAGCTGTTGCTGAGCAGGATGACGAGCTTATGGAGAAATTCTTCGAGGGTGAAGAGCTCACAATCGACGAAGTTAAGAAGTGCATCCGTAAGGCAACAATTGCAAATGATATGGTTCCCGTTACTTGCGGTACATCATATCGTAACAAGGGCGTTCAGATGCTCCTTGATGCAATTATCGATTATATGCCCGCTCCTACAGACATTGAGGCTATCAAGGGTGTTAACCCTGATACAGAAGAAGAAGAAACAAGACCTTCATCAGACACAGAGCCTTTTGCAGCTCTTGCTTTCAAGATTGCAACAGACCCCTATGTTGGTAAGCTTTGCTTCTTCCGTGTTTACTCAGGTACTGTTGATGCAGGTACAACCGTTTATAACTCTGTAAAGGGTAATAACGAGCGTATGGGTCGTCTTCTCCAGATGCACTCAAACAACAGAAAAGATATCGAATGCTGCTACGCTGGTGATATCGCAGCTGCTGTTGGTCTTAAGAACACAACAACTGGTGATACACTTTGCGATGCTAAGCATCCTATCATTCTTGAATCAATGGAATTCCCCGAGCCTGTTATCCGTGTAGCTATTGAGCCCAAGACTAAGGCAGGTCAGGAGAAGATGGGTATTGCTCTTGCAAAGCTTGCAGAGGAAGACCCCACATTCCGTTGCTATACAGACGAAGAAACAGGCCAGACCATTATCGCTGGTATGGGTGAGCTTCACCTTGAAATCATCGTTGACAGAATGCTTCGTGAGTTCAAAGTTGAAGCAAACGTAGGTAAACCTCAGGTTGCTTACAGAGAAACAATCACTGCTCCCGCAGACGTTGACTGCAAGTATTCTCGTCAGTCAGGTGGTCGTGGTCAGTACGGTCATGTTAAGATTAAAATTGAGCCCAACCCCGAAAAAGGCTTTGAGTTTGTTAACTCAATTGTCGGCGGTGCTATTCCTAAGGAATATATCCCCGCTGTTCAGGCAGGTATTGAGGGCGCAATGCAGTCTGGCGTACTTGCAGGTTACCCCGTTGTTGACGTTAAGGTAACACTTTATGATGGATCATATCATGAGGTTGACTCTTCAGAAATGGCATTCAAGATTGCTGGTTCTATGGCTTTCAAAGATGCAATGAAGAAAGCAGCTCCCTCACTTATGGAGCCTATCATGAAAGTTGCAGTTATCGTTCCTGATGAATACATGGGCGACGTTATGGGTGATGTTAACTCACGCCGTGGTATGATTCAGGGCACAGAAAACAGAACAGGTGCAGTTCAGGTTAACGCAACAATACCTCTTGCAAATATGTTCGGTTATGCTACAGACCTCCGCTCTAAGACACAGGGCCGTGGTCAGTACGCTATGGAACCCAGCCACTACATGGCAGTTCCAAAATCAATTTCGGACGAAATCATTACATCTCGTTCAAAAGGTTAATTATTTGAAAAAACTCTTGCAATTTGCGCATAAACTTGATAAAATGTTTATGTGCAATGCGCATAGTTATAATTCGTAATTTAGTTAGGAGGAAATCCCAATGGCAAAAGAAAAATTTAACCGTAGTAAAGCTCACGTTAACATTGGTACAATCGGCCACGTTGACCATGGTAAGACAACACTTACAGCAGCTATCACAAAGACCCTCGCAATGAAGGGCGGCGCTGCTTTCGTTGACTATGCAAACATCGATAAGGCTCCCGAAGAGAGAGAGCGTGGTATCACAATCAACACAGCTCACGTTGAGTATGAGACAGCAACTCGTCACTATGCTCACGTTGACTGCCCCGGTCATGCTGACTATATCAAGAACATGATCACTGGTGCTGCTCAGATGGACGGCGCTATCCTTGTTATCGCTGCTACAGACGGTCCTATGGCACAGACAAAAGAGCATCTTCTTCTTGCTCGTCAGGTTGGTGTTCCTTACATCATCGTATTCATGAACAAGTGCGACCAGGTTGACGACGAAGAACTCATCGAGCTCGTTGAAATGGAAATCCGTGAGACTCTTGACGAGTATGAATTCCCCGGCGATGATACACCTATCATCAAGGGTTCAGCTCTTAAGGCTCTTGAGTATGCTGGCAACGACGTAAACGCTCCCGAGATCGCTTGCATCTGGGAACTCATGGACGCTGTTGACTCATACATCCCCACACCTGACCGTAAGGCAGACCTTCCCTTCCTTATGCCTGTTGAAGACGTATTCACAATCACTGGTCGTGGTACTGTTGCAACTGGTAGAGTTGAGCGTGGTCAGCTCAAGACAGGTGAAGAAGTTGAAATCGTTGGTCTTCAGGACGAAAAGAGAAAGACAGTTGTTACTGGTATCGAAATGTTCCGCAAGATCCTTGACTATGCAGAAGCAGGCGATAACATCGGTGCTCTTCTTCGTGGTGTTCAGAGAACAGAGATCGAAAGAGGTCAGGTTCTTTGCAAGCCCAACTCAATTCACCCCCACACAAAGTTCGCTGGTCAGGTTTACGTTCTGAGCAAGGATGAAGGCGGTCGTCATACACCTTTCTTCAACAACTATCGTCCTCAGTTCTATTTCCGTACAACTGACGTTACAGGTGTTATCACTCTTCCCGAAGGAACAGAGATGTGCATGCCTGGCGATAACGTTGTTATGAACGTTGAGCTTATCACTCCTATCGCTATTGAAAACGGTCTTCGTTTCGCTATCCGTGAAGGCGGCCGTACAGTAGGTTCAGGCGTTGTTACTGAAATCTTTGAATAATAAAATAGCATAGATTAACGGCTAACACTTTAGCGGCAATCCGAAAGGGTTGCCGCTTTTTTCTGTTTATTTTAAATTTATTGCGCTATAATCTAATAAATAACGGTTTTTTATTAACATAAAGTTAAAAGTGGATATATTTTCTTGAAAGCGTCAACAATATGTGATAGAATTAAATAGAAATTTTCGGTAAATCCGTTTATATAAATTTGCGAGGAATAATTATGAAACACAAACAAAAAAAAGAAAGTAAGTTCAGCCGCTTTATCAGCGAAAATATATTTTTGGTGATGGCGTTTGTCGCCGCCGCCGCAATTATGATGATTGTCTATTTCTGCAACGATGTCATTCCATTTGGCAACCGCACCGTTTTGCGAATGGATTTGTTCCACCAGTACGGCCCTCTTTTTGCAGAACTTTATGACAGAATCATTCACTTTAAAAGCTTTGCTTTTTCGTGGACTTCGGGCGGCGGAAGCAGCTTTTTAGGTAACTACTTTAATTACCTTTCAAGTCCCGTTGCAATCATAATTCTTGCATTCGGTCATCTCAGAATCCCCGAATCCATCGGCGCAATGGTGCTTATCAAAAATGCACTTGCCGCCTCAACAATGGCATATTTCCTTAAAAAGACATTTAAAAAGAACGATTTCACAGTTTCAGCCTTTGGTATAATGTATGCTTTCTGCGGATTTTTCGTTGCATACTACTGGAACATTATGTGGATTGATGCAATGTACCTGTTGCCCCTTGTGGCTCTCGGCATTGAAAAAATTATTGAAGAAAATAAAGCAAAGCTCTATGTTGTGAGCCTTTTTGTAACATTTTTTGCCAACTACTATATGGCATTTATGGTTTGCGTTTTCTCTGTTGTTTTCTTCTTTGCATATTATTTCTCAAACCATTCAGTTAAAGATTTTGCAAAATCCCCAAAAAAATATCGCACTAAAAGCGGCGAAATCAAAGTTGATACCCTTGACAGCATTAAAAAATCACTTTTCTTAAACCGTGCTGTTGTTTTCGGCTTTTCTTCAATAATCGCTGGTGCGCTTGCGGCTTGCTTCCTTATTCCAACTTACCTCATTCTCAAAAGCTGCTCTGCCACATCAGGCGTTATGCCAGAGGAGCTTACATCCTACAACGCAGTTTTTGATTTTATCGCAAATCACCTTGCTTCTGTTGAGCCCACTATCCGCAGCAGTGGCGACCTTGTTGTGCCCAATGTTTATTCGGGTATGCTCACCCTTGTGCTTCTGCCGCTTTTCTATTTCTGCAAAAAAATACCAGTTGCAGATAAAGTTGCAACAACGCTGACCCTCGGTCTTTTCTTCCTTGCGTTCAATTTCAACATTCCAAATTATGTAATTCACGCCTTCCATTTTCCAAATGATCTGCCATTCAGATTTTCGTTTATCTATTCTTTCTTTATAATTCTCACCGCTTACAAGGTGCTTATTAACCTTAAATCTTTCAGCAGTAAAGAGCTTCTGGCATCTGGTCTGGCGGTTGTGGTTTTCACAATTCTTGTGGAAGCCAAGGGACACGAAAATGTTGACGAAAACACCGTGCTTATCAGCATTGTTTTTGCGGTGATCTATACATTCGTTCTGTGGCTTATGCGCCACCCCGATTATCACCAGCCAACTGTTGCGCTCCTTTTGATGTGCTGTGTTTTTGCAGAAATCTCTGTTGCCGAAACAGACCGATTTGAAATCACACAGGAAAAGCCCAATTTTGTCAACGGCTATGAGGAGTTTACCCGCCTTAAATCCACCCTTGATGAAAAAGAGAAAAACGGCTTTTACCGCATGGAGCTTACAAACCTTAACACCCTTATGGATAACTGCTGGTTTGGTTACAACGGAATGAGTATGTTCTCATCAATGGCATATGAGAGCTTTGCCAATATGCAGGATGACCTCGGCATTAAGAGCAACTACATCAACAGCTTTGTTTATAACAAAAACACGCCCATTTATGACGCTATGATGGGACTTAAATATATCGTAAGCAACGATGAATCTCAGCTTAATCCCGATTTTTATGAGTACGTTGCTTCCTCAGGCAAGTTCACCGCCTACGAAAATAAATACACCCTGCCCATTGCATTTTGCGTTAATAAAAACATCAAAAAATGGAACGCAGGCGATTACAGCAATCCGTTCACCAATCAGGTTAATTTCTTTGATTGTGCAACTGGCATAATGGATATTTTCAAGCCTGTTGAAATCACCGATTATACTCTTTACAGTATGGACGAAGATAATTCAGCGTTTACAGGCACGCTTTTCAACTTCGTAACTGACGGCTCTGACGACGACGCTTCGGCAACTGTTGCCTATAACCTCCCAGAGGACGGCAATGTTTATGCTTATGTTGATTCAGATGCCCTCGACGAAACAACAATCACCTGCAACGAATTTTCTGTAACGCAGGATTTGACCGAGCCTTATATTGTTGATTTAGGCTTCCATAAGGCAAACGAAGTTGTAGAAATCAATATGCCCGTCAATGAGGATTATAACGCAGGCAGCATTGATTGCTATGTTTACACCCTTAATGATGAAAACTTCAAGGCAGGGTACGAAACCTTGAAGAGCGGTGCAATTCAGATTGATGAATTTACCGATACCCGTTTCAGCGGCAAGGTCAACGCAAAAGAAGATTGTGTGCTGTTCACATCTGTTCCTTATGACGAGGGCTGGCAGGTTAAAATTGACGGCAAAGCTGCAAAGACATTCTACCTTAGCGACAAGGCTGTTGTTGCGGTGGAAATGCCAGCAGGCGAGCACAATGTTGAGTTTTCATACCATGTTAAGGGTCTGATGCTCGGTGCCTGCATTTCAGCTGGTGCGTTGCTGTTCCTTATTCTTTTCCTCATTATCAGAGCAATTGCAAGGCTCGTGAAAGATAAGAAAAAGGCTGTCTATTTCTCAGAAATGAAGCCGCAAAATTCAACTCCCATTGAAGAAAGCGAAGAGCCAAAACAGTTAGCCGAAGCCGAAGCCGAAACGGAAACGCAAGAGGCGGTTGAAGAATCCGCAGAGGGCGAGAGTGAAAACACTGCACCTGTTGAAGCAGCGCAGGAGCAGACGGAATCGGCAGAAGTCGAAGAAGCTTCTGAGGAGAAAGAAGCAGAGGAAACTCCTGCTGAAGAAAACATTAGCGACCCCGACCCAACAGAAGAAACTGAATAATACCATAAGCCGCACCTGTTGGTGCGACTTGTGCTTTAAATGGAGGGAACTATGAGCAGAATAATTTCGATAATTTTATCGTTGATAATGCTGTTGCCGCCAGTGGCTTTTAGTGATAGTGAGGAGGAATACGAAAAAATGACCAGCTTTAAAGAGTCTTTGTATGTTCTATTTAACAAAAAGGATGTGGCAGGGGAATACCACACAGGCAAAGTGTCAGAAGAAGTTTTTGATGAAAACGCAGAGTTTACATCTGATATGATGCAGACAATCGTGAAAGAAAAGGGCAAGGATTTCAAAATTCTTACCCTTGCCGATATTCACTATGCAGACTACGGCTATAGAATATTTACCTCATTTTTTAACACAGCCAAAATCAAAAATCTTGTTAAAAAGACCAATCCCGACCTTATAATTCTCACGGGTGATAATGTTTGCGGAGCTGACGGCAACTCAGATTATTATTCTATTCAGCGAATCACCGATATGATGGAAAGCTTCGGCATTCCGTGGGCGCCTGTTTTTGGCAATCACGATGATGAATCAAACTGCGACCTTAACTTTATTGCGGATGTGATGATGCAATCGCCCCACTGCCTTTTAAATAAGGGTGACAGCCGTATGGGCATCGGCAATTACATTATCAATGTTGCTGAGAAAGACGAAAACGGCAATCTTTCAACAGTTGAGTGCATTTTTATGATGGACTCCCACCATTCACAGCCAAATGAATTACAGCAGAAATGGTATAAATGGGCAACAGACGGTATCCGCCGCATGACTGATGATAATGTAGAATTTTCACTTTTTATGCACATTCCACTGCCAGAGTATCAGTATTTTTATGAAGAAGCGTGGAACAACGAAACAAAAAGCTGGAATGACGGCTACGAAGCATACGGCAGGCTTCACGAACCTGTCAGTTGTGAGTTTGACGCAGATGAAATCCCTGTTCAGCGTGGCTTTTTTGACATTATAAAGGCAAGCGGTGCAAAATATGTTTTCTGCGGTCATGACCATAGAAATGATTTTTCGGGTGTCTATGAGGGTGTCCGCCTTACATATCTTATGAAATTGGGTCTTTCCTCTGGCTTCCAGTTCTTTTATGACGGCGGAAGTGTTATAACGCTTTCTGATAACGGCATCAGCCGAATAACGCATATCATTTCACTTTTGGGCGTGTCAATAAAGCTTGTAGATTTTGCAACCAACTAAAGGAGTCAAAATGAATTTTAATCTGTATATCCCCATAGGGATTATTGTTTTTTCAAATGTTTTTTACCACATCTGTTCAAAGTCCATGCCCGAAAAGCTCAATACCTTTGTGGCACTGCCGATTACATACCTTGTGGGCGCAGTTGTTTCGTTTATTCTCTATTTTGTGCTTTACCGTGATGGCAATTATTTTGAGGAGCTAAAAAATATCAACTGGACAACGTGGGTTTTGGGCATTGCAATTGTGGGTCTTGAGGCAGGCAATGTTTATATGTATAAGGCAGGCTGGGACATCAGCACAGGTCAGCTGATTTGCAGTTCAGCTCTTTCAATCTGCCTAATTCTTGTGGGCATTATCCTTTATAAAGAGCATCTTAACCCGTCAAAAATTGCAGGAATAATCATCTGTATGATAGGTTTATATTTCATAAATAAATAAAGGTAGGACTGTCGCCTTTAGCGTAGATCGAAAAGTAAATAAGAATATGATGTAAGACGATTATGAATTGTTTATTTAATGGTTCATAATCGTCTTTGCTTTTTAAATTATTTACTTTTCGATCTACGCTAAATTCGACAGCCCTGTTTCAGATGATTATAAAAGGCTTGTTTAATTTGCTTGTTCTATTTCAGGACAAGATTACATATCTATAATTGAGATTAAAAAAGGAGACGGTGAAATGCAGAGATTCAAAAAAGCAACAAGCTACCTTTCAAAAAAAGTCAATTCAGCCATAAAGCCGTTGAATGAGGATTTTTTAAAAACTGTTTGCGAAATCCGTATGCGGACAGGCAAGCCGCTGTCTTTCGTAACCTTTGAGGGCATAACATATCTCACAAAATCGGGTCGACTGACAGGCATCCCAAACAGCTCCGCTTTTGTGGTGAGCGGTGCGGATATTAAAGAAAGCTTTCAGCGTATCTGCGAATATTCTGTTTACAGCTACGCTAAGGATATTTCGCAGGGATTCATCACCGTCGGCGGTGGTCATAGGGCAGGCATTTATGGCACGGCGGTTTATGAGGGCAAAAATATAACGGGGCTTCGTGATGTCAGCGGCATAAACCTGCGTATTTCCCGTGAATTTAAGGGCTGCGGTGCGGAGCTTACATCAAAAGCATTTAGCGAGAATTTGCAGGGGCTTCTGCTTTGCGGTGCACCCTCAACGGGCAAAACTACAATGCTCCGTGATGTTGCCCGCCTTGCATCTGATATGCTTTTTAAAAAGGTTGCGATTATTGATGAGCGTGGCGAAATTGCGGCAACAAGCAAGGGTGTGGCGCAAAATGATGTGGGCATCAACACAGATGTGCTGGATGGCTACCGCAAAGGCGAGGGCATTTTGCAGGCGGTGAGAACGCTTTCGCCAAACATTATTATATGCGATGAAATCGGCGGCAAGGACGATTGCGATGCAATAAGGCAGGGCATAAATTCGGGCGTGGCATTTGTGGCGGCGGTGCACGCTTCGGGCGTGGACGAATTAAAAAATAAATCGTCTGTGATAAAGCTCATAAAGGCAGGCGCATTTCAGCAGATAGCCTTTCTTCAAAGCGGAAAACCTTGCTGTGTTAGTGAAATCATCACCGCAAAGGAGCTTTTAAAATGAAAACTGTTGCGGTTATGGCTCTTTCTTTTGCCGTTGCCTGCGGAGGCTGTTTATACTCAAAACACCTTGAAATGCGTGTGCAAAAAATAGAAAAAATTCTAATTTTTCTGTCGCAGATAAAAACCGCCATAGAGTTCACCGCCGATAATGTTGAGGGGATTTTTAGCTGGCTCACCACATCCTGCGACTTTTCATCTTTGCCGTTTGTTGCGATTTGTACGGCAAAAATGGGTGATGGAGTGTCATTTTTCGCTTCGTGGAGCGAGTCTCTTTCAAAAAGAGAAAATGTTGTTCCCTTAAAAAAAGAGGATGTGGCATTGCTTTTGTCATTCGGGTCGGCTCTTGGGGCAACCGACTCCGCAGGGCAGATACAAAACTGCGAAATGCACGAAAAGCTGTTTAAAGAAAGGCTGTCAGCCGCTGTCAGTGAAAAAAACACACTTTCAAAGCCTGCGAGGGTCGTGGGGATTCTCACAGGGGCGATTGTGCTGATTCTGTTTTTGTGAGGGATTGTATGGAGCTTGTAATAAAAATTGCACTGATTGGCATAATCGTGGCGGTGCTCAATCAAATTCTTGCCCGCTCGGGCAGGGATGAATACGCAATGCTCACCGTGCTTGCAGGCATTGTGGCGGTGGTGCTGATGCTTATGCCCGAATTAAAAGAGCTTTATTCGTCAATCACCTCCGTCTTTCCGTTTTAATGAGCGAAATTATAAAAGCGGCTGTGGTGGCGGCGGTTTGCGCCGTTATGGTGGTGCTAATTAAAAAATACATCCCCGAATATGCCCCCTTTGCGCAGATAGCGGCAATGATAGCGGTGGTTTTCTCTGTTTTGAATATTGCAAAAACAGTTATTTTTTATTTCAACGATTTCTTATCGTCTGGTGTAATTGACGCAGGCTACGCAATGCTTCTTTTCAAGGCCTTGGGGATAGCCATAATCGCCCAGTTTGGCGCAGAAATGTGCAGGGACAGCGAAAATTCCGCCCTTGCATTTGCCCTTGAAACGGTGGCAAAGGTTGCAATTATCGCCATGAGCCTGCCAATGTTTAAGGCTCTTGCGGATATTACCGCAGGGCTTCTGAAAGGATGAAAATATGAAAACGATGTTAAAAATCGTGGTGGCACTGTGCCTTATGTTTTTCTGCTCCTTCTCTGCTTTTGCAGTTGAAAAAGGCGAATATTTTGATTCTCAGCTTGAAGCGTCGGGTGCAGAGGATATTTACACCGCCTTTGATAACGAAACAAAGGACACGCTCTCTGCCCTCGGCGTTGACGGTGTGGATTTTGATTCACTTTTTGATATTTCACCTCAGCGGGTTTTCAGCTTTATAAAAAATATCATTGCAGGCAAAATCAAAGAGCCGTTAAAAGCTGTTGTTAAGGTCATGGGCATAATCCTCATTCTTTCAGCAGGGGAGTCATTTCTGCCCGATAATCAAAAGATGAAAAGCGTTCTCAATACCCTTGGCGTTTTGCTGATTATTTCCGCTTTGAGCATACCTGTTTATGAGATTATCGGCTCCGCTGTTTCGAGCGTGGGGATGTGCTGCACATTTATGAAAACGCTCATTCCTGTCCTTGCAGGGGCGGTTATCGCTTCGGGGAATCCTGCCCTTGCGGTGAGCTTTCAATCGTGGGCATTCGCCGCCGCACAGCTGATTTCTTCCGTCTGCCAAAGCTTCATTATCCCCATTGTGGGCGGAGTTATCGGCATCGACATTTCTGGTGCACTGATTCCCGATTATCATCTTGACGGCATAACAAAGCTTATAAAAAAGACGGTTATTACCGCTCTTTCATTCACTGCAACTCTTTATGTTTCATTTCTCGGCATCAAGGGTGCGCTCTCCACTGCGGCAGACAGCGTGGCGGTCAAGGGCATAAAGCTGATTATCAGCTCCGCTGTGCCTGTTGTGGGCGGTGCTTTAAGTGAAGCCTACAGCGGCATAATCGGCTCATTAACCCTTGTTAAAAGCACCCTCGGTGTGTTTGGCATAATCAGCGTTGTCGCCATAACGTTGCCGTCCCTTTTACAGATTCTTCTGTGGATTTTTGCCCTTAAAATCTGCTCAGCAGCAGGGGAAGTCTTTTTGCAGAATGAAACATCAAAGCTTCTTGAATCCCTTTCATCTGCCCTCACGCTTATGAATGTTGTGCTTCTTTTTAACGGTGTTCTTTTTATAATTTCAATGGCTTTGTTGCTGAATTTAAAATAAAAAGGGGAAATATATAAATGAATATTATTCATTCGTGGGCGGTTGGAATGTGCTCGGCTGCGGTTATCGGTGCGGTTGTAACGGCACTTATTCCCTCTGGCTCTTTAGAAAAAAGCGTAAAAACAGTTGTTTCCGTCTTTTTGCTTTGTTGTATGATTTTACCTTTCTTTAAAGAAAATTTGGCTTCACAGCGTTATTTATCGACAAATTTCGATGAAGCGATTGAAACGGAAACGGCACTTTCTTCTGAAATCAGCAAAGAAACAGAGAAATATCTAAAATTATCGATAAAAGAAATTCTTCAAAAAAATGGAATATCCTGTGATGATGTAATCATAGAAATGGAAGTAAAGGACGAGTCAGTTAAAGTCAGCAGTGTGGTTATCAAAACCACGGCAGACAGCGAAAAAGTGAAAAGCATAATTAAACAGGAGCTGGGCGTTGAAGCCACAGTTGAAAGCTGAAATGTAATATGAAAAAGTTAATCGAAAAAGCGGCAGACAAATTTAATACAGATAAAAAAACTGCGGTGATAATTCTCATCGGCATTGCAGGTGTGATACTTCTTGTGATTTCTGAAATTATCCCCCTTTCAGCTTCTAAAGAGAAGCACAACGAGCGGAATGAAACGCAGACAGTTTCCTGCTCTGATTATGAAAAAGAGGTTGAACAGCGTTTGCAGAGCATAATCTCAAAAATTGAGGGAGCAGGAAATGTTAGCGTTATGGTAACGCTTGAAAGCACAGTTGAGAGCGTCTATGCGCAGGAGGAGAAGCAAAGCGGAGGCGAAAACAAAAATTATGAAAATCAGTATGTAATCATCAAAACAAATGACGGCGAGGGCGGAATCCTCCTTAAAACAACCGAACCGCAGATAAGAGGCGTTGCCATTGTCTGCACAGGGGGCAATTCAGCGGTTGTCCGTCAGAATATCACAAACACCGTTACTGCGGTGCTGGGTATCAGCTCCGCCAGAGTGAATATAACGGCAATGAAAAAAGATAACGGAGGATAATTTATGAGCATCAAAATCAAAAAAGGTCATGCGGCATTGCTTGCAATGGTTCTGGCTTTGGGGGCGGCGGTTTTCATTAACTGGTATTACACCTCGCCAAAGGCAGAAACAAAGGTGAATCAGGTTGACACAACATCCCGACAAAGTGCAAATCTTGGGGATGCGGAGCTGGTTGGTGCAACGGTAGTATCTCAGCAGGACGAATCCTTTGCAAAATACACCGTTGAAAGGCAGGCGGCGCACGATAAAGCCAAAGAAACGCTTCAGCAGGTCATTAAGGACAGCGGCGCATCGCAGACAGCTGTTGCCAACGCTTCAAAATCCCTTGAGGAGCTGAGCGAATCAATCAAGCGTGAAAATGACCTTGAAACGCTTATCAATGCCAAAACAGGCAGCGAAAACATAGTTATCATTGACGGCAGGGATGTTAAAGTCATCACCGCAAAGGGTACGCTCACCGATAATGTAACAATGCAGATTAAGGAGCTTATTCTTTCTCTTGGTGATTTCACTCCCGAAAAAATCTCAATTTTTGAGCTGAAATGATTTTTCTTTTAAAAAATGCACAACATAATAAAGATGCACTTCACAGCGTGATGCTTCTGGCATTGCGCTGATTCTCTTTGCATACTCTTTAGGAAAATTCCCCCACCGCAGGCGATTTTGGGTGCGATTTTTGACTTGTTTGCTCCATTTTACATAAAAAACTCTCCACTACATATTTTTTCGGAGCTGATAAAATGAACTTTTTTGATATATTGCGCCTTGCAGGAGGGCTTGCACTTTTTCTTTTTGGTATGCGCTATATGGGCGAAAAGCTTGAAAAGCAAACAGGCAAACGGCTTGAGCCGCTTTTGAGCCGATTCACAGAGAATAAATTCAAAGGCTTCCTCACAGGCACGGCAGGGGCGGCACTTATGCAGTCCTCATCTGCCGTAACGGTGATGGTTGTGGGCTTTGTGGATTCAGGTCTTATTACCCTTCACAACGCAACAGGGGTGATTATCGGCTCCAATGTGGGCACAACATTCACCTCGTGGATTCTCTCTCTTTCGGGTGTGGAGGGCGGCACATTCCTCCTTGATTTGTTGATGCCATCATCTTTAGCTCCCATTGCCGCAGTTGCAGGCATACTCCTTTTTAATGGCAAAAAGTCAAACAGAAAGGATGTTGGCGGCATCATCTTAGGCTTTGCGGTGCTTATGACGGGGCTTAATGTTATGGCAGATTCAGCATCGGGTATCAAAAATGAGCCGTGGGCAATGGAGATGCTCACACTGTTTTCAAACCCTGTTCTTGGCGTGATTGCAGGTGCGCTTCTTACCGCCATTGTGCAAAGCTCCTCGGCATCTGTGGGTATTCTTCAGACTCTCTCACTTACAGGTGCAATTTCTTTTTATTCCTGCGTGCCTATTGTGCTGGGGCAGAATATCGGCACCTGCGCCACAACGCTTATAGCAGGTCTTGGAGCTTCAACCAATGCACGGCGGGCGGCACTGATTCATCTTTATTTCAACACATTTTCGGCGGCAATTTTTGGCGGACTTTTCTTTATTATTCAAAGGTTTGCGGATATTTCGTGGATTCACAACCCTGCGGACGCCGTTGGCATAGCGGCAATTCATACCGCATTTAATGTGTTTTCGGCAATAATAATGTTGCCTTTATCAACATTTCTTGAAAAAACGGCTATAAAGTCGGTCCCTCAGCTAAAAAATATTTGACAATTCAGTTGTTTTTGATTAAAATATACAATAGGTTATAATGGGGGAGGGGTATGAACTGAATAAGGAAAGACGACACAGCTTAACTCGAGGTTTGCTCAGATTGGCAACCTTTGGCTGCACAGTGCTTGCAATAGTTTTTTTAATACTTCTCATCCTCTCGTGGAATGACCATGTTCAGCTTTGGTGGGCAACCTACAGGGAGTACCTTCTTGATGCCCAGCGGCAGGTTGAGGAGCTTGACAACAAGTTTTATATTATCTTCACAATCTGGTTCCTCTTTATTTTTAAGGCATTTATTCCCCTTTATCCGCTGTCCCTTGTGGTTGCGGCAACAGGTGCAGTTTTCCCTGTTTATTTTGCCGTGCCAATCAATTTAATCGGAATAATCATTCACTACACCCTTAAATATATGTATGGCAAAAGGCTCGGTCAGGGCGCAGTTAATAATATAGTTCAGCGCAGTGAAACTATCCGTGTTATTATGAAAACGGACGATACGGGTAACCCGTGGCTGCTTGTGGTTTTCAGGCTGATTCCGTTCTTCCCTGTGAATCCCGTCAGCCAGCTTTATGGCGCTCTCGGCTTTACTTACTGGAAATTCCTGCTTTTGTCCCTGCTTGGCTATACACCTCTTTTAATGTCTTATACCATTGTTGGTAAAAATATTTATAACCCGCTTTCGGCAGGCTTCCTGTTGCCTCTTTTTGTGTTGTCTGCTCTTGGTGCAATCGTATCATACGCTATAAGAATGTTGTGGTTTTATACTGAAAAAAGGAGAAATAAAAATGGAAATATCAATGTTAAAAAAGAATCTTAATGAAGGTAAGTTTGACGAAAAAATGCTTGAGGTTTATTCACCCTCAGCTCTCGAATTTCAGAAAGAAAGACATCTGAAAGTTCTTGATACATACGCTGAGCTTTATGGAGAAAATGATGATGTTTCTGTTTTCAGTGCTCCCGGCAGAACAGAGGTTGGCGGTAACCACACCGACCATAACCACGGTAAGGTTCTTGCCGCAAGCATAAATCTTGACACTATCGCCGCCGCCGCAAAAAGAGATGACGGTATGATTTATGAAAAATCATCAGGTCATGGCATGAATAAGGTTGATACAAATGACCTTGAGCCAAACGAAGCAGAGTTTGGCAAATCCTGCGCTCTTATCAGAGGTATGTGCGCTGGCTTTAAAAAGTACGGCTACAATATCGGCGGCTTCAATTCAACAGGTGTAACACAGGTTCTTTCAGGTTCAGGTCTTTCATCATCTGCCGCATATGAGGTGCTTATCGGCACAATCCTCAATTACCTTTATAATGACGGCAAGGTATCAAGTGTTGACATTGCAAAAATCGCCCAGTTTGCAGAGAATGTTTATTTCGGCAAGCCCAGCGGACTTATGGACCAGATGGCTTGCTCAGTTGGCGGATTTATTTCTATTGATTTTAAAGATAACTCAAACCCCGTTATCACAAAGGCAGATTTTGATTTTGGCAAAACAGGTTATTCTCTCTGCATTATTGACACAAAGGGAAGCCACGCAGATTTAACAGATGAATATGCCGCTGTTCGTGGCGAAATGGAAGCAGCCGCTTCTGTTTTTGGCAAGAGCGTTTTAAGAGAGGTTGACGAAGCAGAGTTTTATAAAAACATCGCCCTTGTAAGAGAGAAATGCGGTGACAGAGCAGTGCTTCGTGCAACACATTTCTATAACGAAAATCACAGAGTTGAAAGACTTAAAAAAGCTCTTGCAGAGAATGATTTTGAACAGTTCAAGAGCATTATTATTGAAAGCGGACATTCTTCATTTATGTTTAATCAGAATGTTTTCTCAACAAAGGCAACGGCTTCACAGCCTGTTTCAGTTGCACTTTGCATTTGCGAAAGAGTGCTTGCAGGCAAAGGCGCATGGCGAGTTCACGGCGGTGGATTCGCAGGCACAATTCAGGCATTCGTTCCCGATTGTGTTCTTGATGAATTTAAAGCAGAAATCGAAGCAGTTTATGGCGACGATTCATGCCACATCCTTAAAATCAGAAATGTAGGCGGAACAAAGCTTTATTGATAAAGCAGAATTTTTATAATTAAAATGTGGGTGCTGAAAACACTGACAATATGGAAACGAGAAAGCATAACAGATTAAAAGAATATGATTATTCGCAAAATGGTTATTATTTCATAACGATCTGTACGGCAGAAAGAAGCAAAATATTGTGTGATATACCCGTAGGGGCGAACTGTGTTCGCCCGAAAACGGCTCTGTCTGAAATCGGAAAGCTTGTTGACGAAAATATCAGAGTATTAAATGATATTTATGAAACAGTACGGGTTGATAAATATGTTATAATGCCAAATCACATACACTTGATTGTTGTAATACAAAGCGGGCGAACACAGTTCGCCCCTACGATCTCACGCATTATTAAACAATTTAAGGGTAAAATCACAAAACAGGTTGGCTATTGCATTTGGCAAAAATCCTTTTATGACCATATTATTCGTGATGAAAAAGATTATTTGCGAATTTGGGAGTATATCGAAAACAATCCTGTTAAATGGACAGAGGATAAATATTTCATTTAACGAACAAATCAGAATTTGGCGAGCAAAAACAACCCGTTGAAAAGTTTTTTCAGCGGGTATCTTTGTATCATACCATAATCTCCCTGTCGGAAATCCGATGGGAGCTTTTTAAAAGAAATTTATAACAGAGAGATGATATTATGAATATTAAAAACACACTTTTTTCACTTTGCAGTGCTTCATCCGCTTCGGGGGATGAAATTTTCACCGCACCCCTTTCAATGAAGCTTTTAAGCGAGTTTATGCCCGCTCACATTGACGCAATGGGCAATGTTGTTGGCGAAAATGACGGTGAAGGCGAGGGCATCCTCCTTGACGCTCACCTTGACACAATCGGCATGGTTGTTACTGGCATTGAGGATGACGGCTTCCTCCATGTGGATAAATGCGGCGGTGTTGACCTTCGCACCCTGCCTGCCCATGATGTTGCAATTCACGGCAAAGAAACCGTCTATGGTGTTGTAACCTCCACCCCTCCGCACCTTTCAAAAGACCCGAAAGAGGCTTCGGGCTTCGATATGCTTATGGTTGACACAGGTCTTACATCTGGCAAAGCAAAAGAAATTATCTCCCTTGGCGACAGAGTTACCTTTGCCACCGCTTACAGAGAGCTTCTTGAGGGCAACCTCAGCGGTGCATATTTTGACGATAAGGCAGGCGTTGTCGCAATTCTCCGCTGTCTTGAAATCCTCAAAGAGAATAACTGCAAAAAGAAAGTGTCTGTTCTTTTCTCTGCGCAGGAGGAAACAGGCTCATCTGGCGCAATTGCCGCAGGCTTTAACTCTGATGCTACAGAGTGCATATGCGTTGATGTGAGCTTTGCCAAGAGTAAGGGCACACCCGAAAGCGTAACCGCTTCTTTGGGCGGCGGCACAATGATTGGCATTGCCCCTGCGTTAAATTACGGTATGGCAAACAGCCTTAAATCAATTGCAACGCAAGAAAAAATTCCTTTCCAGCTTGAAGTTATGGGCGGCAAAACTGGCACAAATTCAGATTATATCGCCGTAAGCAAAGGCGGAAAGAGAACTGCACTTCTTTCAATTCCACTTAAAAATATGCACACACCCGTTGAGGTTGTGAATGTCAACGATATTGAATCAACAGCACAGCTTATGGCACGCTATATAATGAATAAAGGAGGCGTAAGAGCATGACAGAGCTTATGAAAACACTTTGCACTCTTTGCGGAACATCGGGCAGAGAGGACGAGGTAAGAAATTATATAATCAACGAAATCAAACCGTTTGCAGATAAAATCACAGTTGACCCCATGGGCAATCTGATTGTTTTCAAAAAGGGCAAAAATCCTGCAAAGAAAAAGGTTATGCTTGACGCTCATATGGACGAGGTTGGCTTCATCATCACCTCAATAAATAATGACGGCACGCTTCTTTTTGATTGCGTTGGCGGTATCAATGCCGCTGTTATGACAGGCATCCCAGTTATTGTTGGCGAGAAAAAAATCCACGGTGTTATCGGTGTTGTGCCTGTGCATCTGCTTTCCGCTTCACAAAAGGGCGAATACCCCGATAAAAAAAGCCTTGTTATTGATATTGGCGCATCTTCAAAGGAGGAAGCCGAGAAATTTGTTACCCTTGGCGATTGCGCATATTTTGATTCCGCCTTTGTGAAATTCGGCAACGGATTCATAAAATCAAAGGCGATTGACGACCGTGCAGGCTGTGCAATTCTTATTGAAATGATTAAAAAAGAGCAGCCTTTTGATTTGTATTTCACATTCTCCACAGGCGAAGAGGTGGGACTTGGTATGGTTGACACAGCCGCATACACCGTTGCGCCCGATTACGCTATTGTTGTTGAATCCACCACCGCCGCCGACCTTGCAGGCGTTGAGGACGGCAAAAAGGTATGCTGTCTTGGCAAGGGTGCGGCAATCTCTTTTATGGACAGACGCACAATTTATAACAAAAATCTCTATAATTTTGCCCTTGACCTTGCAAAGAAAAATAATATAAAAGTTCAGCTTAAAACTATGGTTGCAGGCGGCAATAACGCAGGTCATATCCACAAGGTTGCAGGCGGCATAAAAACTCTTGCAGTTTCCGTTCCCTGCCGTTATCTCCATTCTCCATCCTGCGTAATCAAAGAAGAAGATTTTTATTCCTCATACGAAATTATCACCGCCCTTGCAAAGGAGCTTGCAGATGATAAGGCTGATTGAAAATAAAACCGCCGACCTTGACTTCGTTTGCAGTCGGGATGTTTTCGGCACAAGAATCCTTTCTTATTTTAATACTTACGGTGCAAAGTTTGATTTTTTAAAGGTGTGGGTGCAGTATGATGAAAGCGGTGCGCCCTGCGGAGCAATATCCCTTATGGATGCTGATATGACCCTCACCTGCAATGAAAATGCCGACTTTGAAGAGCTTGAATTTTTTATAAAAGCAACGCCATTTTCCTCGCTCCAGTGCCAGCGTGATGTGATGAAAAAAATCGGCATAACAGAGAGCATATGGGGCTATGTTGTCCGCTATGAAAAGCCACAGCCTGTGAAAGAAGCTGACATATCATTTTTTGTGGATTATAAAAAGATGTATTCCCTCATAAGCGGAGCGAAGCTCATTGGTGTTGGGGAATATCTGCCGTGGCTTTCAGATATTTCATATCGTGTTAATCACGGCACAGCCATAACCGCAGGCATCACGGAGGGGGAAAATCTCTCTGCCTGTGCGGCGGTGCTGTTTATGGCAGAGCATTCCGCACTCCTTGGCGCAGTAGCCACTGACCCCCACCGCAGGGGCAACGGCTTTGGCGGCGCAATAGTGAAAACCCTCGGCAATAAAATGCTGAAAGAGGGCAAACGCACCGAACTCCTTTGCAAAAACGATTCCATAGTGGAATTTTATAAATCCCTCGGCTTTATCGTCGCCGACCAGTGGGGGATAAAGTATAATTAAGTGAAAGGATGTAAAAAATGGAAACAGTTGAAAAATTGGACGATATAAAAGAAACTAAATCTATAAAGAAAATCGACTATTTACAAAGAGAAGATTATATTTGTGATATTTACAATATTGCAATGAATTTATCAAGGGATAAATCTAATATATCTTTTGCCATTGATGGAGAATGGGGCTGTGGAAAAACATTTCTTTTAGAAATGATTGAAGAAGAGTTAAAAGAGTGTCAATCTGAAGAAACAAATAATGACAGGTTTGCAGTTTTTCATTATAACTGCTGGCAATATGATTATTATGAAGAGCCGTTAGTAGCAATCGTTTCAATGATGATAAATCAGATTGAAAAAAGTGAGAATCTCCTTACAACTGAACAAAAGAAAAAGACTCTTGCGGTTTTAAAAGGCGTGGGTACTGTTGTTCTTGCAGGACTTAACAATAAAATTGAAGATAAAACAGGTGTAAATGTTAAAGCTATTCTTGATGAAATAAAAAAAATTGAAGAGGGAACAAAAGAAACACTTGATAATATCAGAAACTTTGACCCGTTCTGGTCATTTAATCAGGCACTTGATTCAATGAGAAAATCACTTAAAGAAATAGCAAAAGATAAAACAATAGTCTTTGTTGTTGATGAGCTTGACCGCTGTTTGCCCCAGTATGCCATAAAGGTTCTTGAAAGACTTCATCACATTACAGAGGGCATAGATAATTTTATTACTATAATAGCTATTGATAAAAAGCGGTTGCTTCACAGTATAGCGAATGCTTTCGGCTATGATAAAAACGGAGAAAATAAAGATTCGGAAAAATATCTTAAGAAATTTATAAAGTTTGTTATTCCTTTGCACGCTGGGTTTATAGATGTAGGTATCTCAAAAAAATACGAAAAATATATTAGTATGTTTGATGAATTGTTATATGATTGTGTATGTCTTTTTGATGATTACTTTAGCGAATTGTTTAATGAAATCAATATGCGAGAACAGGAACAGCTTATGGCAAAAATAGAACTTGCACATTGCATAATAGCTGATCCGTCAAGGCATTACGATTACACAGTAATGTATATGGAGCTTTTACTTGCTGTTTTTTGCACTCATTATAAGGTTGAACTTGAAGATATAGATAAAGAACTTTTAAAATTTGACCAAAAAGATAATTTGATGTTTTTTAGAGAAAACTTCAAACTCATTAAATCGGACTATGAAAATAATACTTTTAATCGTAAACCGATTAAAATCATCAAAGATGATTTTTCACCAATAGTGCACTGGTACTCATCATTTTTAAAGGAATGCGATTTTAGTGGAAATCTTTCTGAAGATTTGAAGTGCGTTGATGGTCTTTCCCGTGATACAAGCAATGTTGAAGGCATAAATATGGAAGATAACCTAAAGTTTCTATATCACTTCTACCAAGAACTAATTAAATTATAACCCCCTCGGCTTCATTCCCTTTGAATGGAGCCTTTTTTGCGAAATTATAAATTTTTACTGTTATTTTTCGCTTGGTTGTGTTATAATCTTTAATTGCGGTGTCCGCCGTCTGTAATTGATTTATTACAAAAAATCGGGCATTTTCTTATATATTTTTCACAAACATCTTGACTTTGTTGTTTTATCGTGTTACTATGCTAAAGTAAAATAAAGAATACCAAAAATCGGAGGAAAAAGGACTATGACAAGCAATCTTCCTTTAAAGGCGAATGAAAACATCATCTTTTCACTTCGTGCTCTTTACAATTCCTACGGCTATTCTCATTACAAAATGAGCAAGTTTGAGGAATACGACCTTTACTCAAAAAACAAGGATTTCCTTGTTTCAGACAGTGTTATTACTTTCACAGACACTAACGGCAAGCTTATGGCTTTGAAGCCTGATGTTACCCTCTCAATCGTTAAAAACACCAAGGATACGGACAAGGCTATTGAAAAGCTCTATTACAACGAAAATGTTTACAGGGTGTCAAAAAGCACTCACACATTTAAAGAGATTATGCAGGCTGGTCTTGAGTGCATTGGCGATGTTGACGATTACTGCATCTTTGAGGTGTTGAGCCTTGCACTTAAAAGCCTTTTCACAATTTCTGAAAACAGCGTGCTTGATATTTCTAACCTTGCAGTGCTGAAGCAGGTGGTTGATTATATCGGCATCCCCGACAGTGAAAGGGCAGATGTTATCCGCTGTATCGGCGAAAAAAATCTTCACGAGCTTTCACAGAAATGCAAAGAGCTTGGCATACCCGAAGAGAAATTCAATATCTTAAAGGGCATTGTTTCACTTCACGGCACACCTAAAAAAGTTTTCCCAAAAGCAGAGGAGCTTTTAAAGGGCACAGGCTGTGATGAGATTATTGAGAATTTCAAAAAAATTGCCACCGCACTTCCGAATCAGCAGGCGGTGAATGTTGATTTTTCTGTTGTTGATAATGTTCATTATTATAACGGCATCGTTTTCAAAGGCTTCATTCAGGGCGTGCCAAACAGCGTGCTTTCAGGCGGTCAGTATGATAAGCTCCTTAAAAAAATGAAGCTTAAAAAGAGCGCAATCGGCTTTGCAGTTTATCTTGATATGCTGGAGCTTCTCAACACAAATAATAACGATTATGATGTTGACACCGTGCTTGTTTATGACAGCGAAACAACATTCAGCGAAATTGAAGCACAGACCGAAATTTTAAGAATGAAAGGAAGCGTGCTGGCTCTCTGCCAGCTTCCAAAAAATATCAGATGCAGAAAAATTGTTACAGTTAAAAAAGGCGAGGTGATTTCAATTGAAAACAATGCTTAATGTGGCTCTGCCAAAGGGCAGACTTGGCGAAAAAGTTTATGCCATGTTTGAAAAGGCAGGTTATCCCTGCCCCTCAATTAAAGAGGTAAACAGAAAGCTCATTTTTGAAAATGAAGAGTGCGGTGTCCGCTACTTCTGGGTTAAGCCCTCTGATGTTGCAATTTATGTTGAAAGGGGAGCGGCAGACATCGGCGTTGCTGGCAAAGACATTCTCCTTGAATATGAACCCGATATTTATGAGCTTCTTGATATGAAATTCGGCAAATGCAGAATGGCTGTTGCCGCAAAGAAAGATTTCAGAGATGACACAAGCAGAACGCTCCGTGTTGCCACAAAATTCTCTAACATAGCAAGGCAGTATTATCTTTCAAAGGGCAGAGATATTGATATTATCCACCTTAACGGTTCAATCGAAATTGCACCGATTTTAGGTCTTTCAGATGTTATTGTTGATATTGTTGAAACAGGCACAACCCTTAAAGAAAATGACCTTGAGGTTTTTGACACAATCGTGCCTATCAGTGCAAGATTCATTGCAAATAAATCAAGCTATAAATTTAAAAGCGAGGCAATTGATGCCCTCGTTTCTGACCTTGAAAAATTAGTGGAGGACTGAAAATGATTAAGATTTTAAAATATGGCGAAGTTTCAAATGATGAAATTTTTGCAAGAGCTGTCCCCAGTGTGAATGTTGAGGATATTGTTGCAGAAATCATTGAAAATGTTAGGAAAAACGGTGACAAGGCACTTCTTGAATATTGCAAAAAGTTTGATAAGGCAGACCTTGAAACACTCCTTGTTTCAGAGGAAGAGATTGAAGAGGCAGTGAATTCTGTTGAGCCTGTTTTCATTGAAATTCTCGAAAAGGCAGCAAAGAATATTAAAAAATTCCACGAAAAACAGCGCCGCAACAGCTTCATTATAAATGACGAGGACGGCATTGTAATCGGTCAGAAGGTTATCCCCGTTGACCGTGCAGGTCTTTATGTTCCGGGCGGCACAGCGGCTTACCCCTCAACCGTTCTTATGGATTCTATCCCTGCAAAAATCGCAGGCTGCAAAGAGGTTGTTATGGTAACACCTCCCAATGCAGAGGGCAAGGTGAATCCCGTTATCCTCGCCGCCGCAAAGGTTGCAGGTGTTGACAAAATCTTTAAGGTTGGCGGTGCGCAGGCAATTGCCGCTTTGGCATACGGCACAGAGAGCGTGCCCGCAGTTGATAAAATCGTAGGCCCCGGCAACGCATTTGTTGCAGAGGCAAAGAAGCAGGTTTTCGGCAAGGTTTCTATTGATATGATAGCAGGCCCCAGCGAAATTCTTATTGTTGCAGACGGCGAAACAAACCCCAAATATGCGGCGGCAGATTTGCTTTCACAGGCAGAGCATGACAAAATGGCATCAGCCGTTCTTGTTACAGATTCTTACGAGCTTGCACAGGGCGTGAGTGCGGAGCTTGAAAAGCAGATTCCCATGCTTGAAAGAGCAGAGATTGCACGCACATCGATTGATAATAACGGCAAAATCATCGTTGCAGATACACTTGATAAGGCAATCGACATTGCCAACGAAATTGCACCAGAGCATCTTGAGCTTTGCGTTTCACAGCCCTTTGATTATCTTGATAAAATCCGCCACGCTGGCTCAATCTTTATGGGCAGAAATTGCCCCGAAGCTCTTGGCGATTATTTTGCAGGTCCTAACCACACACTTCCCACAAGCGGAACTGCAAAATTCTCAAGCCCCCTTTCTGTTGACGATTTTGTTAAGAAAACACAGTACACCTATTACACAAAAGAGGCTCTTTCAAAGGTTGCAAGAGATGTTGAATATTTTGCAAAGGCAGAGGGACTTACAGCCCATGCAAAGAGTGCGGTTATCCGCATAGAGGAGGAATAATAATGAGCAGATTTTTTTCACAGAAATACGAAAAGTTGGTGCCATACACCCCTGGTGAACAGCCAAAGGATATGAAATATGTCAAGCTCAACACAAACGAATCTCCTTTCCCGCCTTCACCGATTGCGCAGAAATACGCAAAGGAAGCCGCAGAGAATCTTCAGCTTTATTCAGACCCCGAGTGCCGTGATTTAGTTAAAAAGGCGGCAGAATATTTTGGCATCGAAAAAGATGAAATTATCTTTGTAAACGGTTCAGACGATATTCTGAACTTTGCATTTATGGCTTTTTGTGATGACAAAACTCCCGTTGCATTCCCCAATATTTCTTATGGCTTCTATCCTGTTTTTGCAGAGTTCAACGGCATTCCCTATGAAGAAATCCCTCTTAACGAGGATTTCACAATCAACCCCGAGGATTATATGGGCATCAATAAAACAATCTTTATTGCAAACCCCAATGCTCCCACTGGCATTGCACTGCCCCTTGAAACTATCGAAAAAATCGTAAAGAGCAACCCCGATAATGTTGTTGTTATTGACGAGGCTTATGTGGATTTTGGTGCAGAAAGTGCTGTTTCACTTGTGCATAAATATGAGAATCTTCTTGTTACACAGACATTCTCAAAATCACGCTCCATGGCAGGCGCAAGGCTTGGCTTCGGTATCGGCTCAAAGGCTCTTATTCAGGATTTAAACACTGTCAGATATTCCACAAATCCATATAACATCAACCGCATGACTATGGCGGCTGGTATCGGCGCACTTGAAGATAACGAATATTTCAAAAAGAATTGCGAAGCCATTAAGGCAAACCGTGCGTGGACTGTTGCGGAGCTTGAAAAGTTAGGCTTCACCGTTTTGCCCTCATGTGCAAACTTCGTTTTTGCAAAGCACGCAAAAATTGACGGCGGCGAGATTTACACAACTCTTAAAAAAATGGGCATCCTTGTGCGTCATTTTGATAAAGAAAGACTTTCTGATTTTAACCGAATCACAATCGGCAGTATGGAGCAGATGGAAACTCTTATTTCTGCCCTTAAAAAGATTACGGAGGGTGCAGAATGAGAACAGCAGAATTTAAAAGAACAACCGCTGAAACAGATATTGCACTCAACTTAAATCTTGACGGCACTGGCAAAAGCACAATCAGCACAGGCTGCGGATTTCTTGACCATATGCTGACCCTCTTTGCAAAGCACGGCAGGTTTGACCTTGATGTTGCCTGCAAGGGCGACACTTATGTTGATTATCACCACACAGCAGAGGATATCGGCATCACCCTCGGCAAGGCTTTTAAAGAGGCACTTGGGGATAAAAAAGGCATCATCCGCTACGGCAGTACAATCCTCCCGATGGACGAAGCTCTTATCCTTTCAGCCGTTGATATTTCTGGCAGAGATTATTTAGGCTATGAGCTTTCAATTCCAACAGAAAAGGTTGGCGATTTTGACACAGAGCTTTGCGAAGAGTTCTGGCTTGGCTTTGTAAGAAATGCAGATGTTACACTTCACATCCGCTCACTTGCAGGCACAAATTCACACCATATCATTGAGGGCGCATTCAAATCTGTTGCAAGAAGCCTTAAAACAGCGGTTAAAATTGATGCAGATTTTGCAGATGAAATCCCGTCAACAAAAGGAGTTTTATAATGATAGCCATAATTGATTACGGCGTAGGCAACCTGTTTTCACTTAAAAGCTCTTTTGCTTGCATCGGTGTTCAGGTTAAGGTTACAAATAAAAAAGAAGATATTGAAGAAGCAGACGGAATAATCCTCCCTGGTGTTGGCGCATTTGAGGATGCGGCAAAAAAGCTCCGTGAAACAGGTCTTGTGGATGTTATCAAGGCGCAGGTGGCAAAGGGCAAGCCTCTTATGGGTATCTGCCTTGGTATGCAGATGCTTTTTGATAAAAGCTTTGAATACGGTGAGCACGAGGGTCTTGGTCTGATTAAGGGCAATGTTAAGCCTATAGCAGATGTTATTCCGTCAGATTATAAAGTGCCCCACATTGGCTGGAACGCACTTCAGTTTAAAAAAGACAGTCCGCTTTTCAAATATATTAAAAACGGCGATTATGTTTATTTTGTTCATTCATTTTATGCTACAGATTGCGAAGATGCTGTCAGTGCCACAAGTGAATACGGCGCAGAGCTGACCGCCTGCGTTGAGGATAAAAATGTATTCGGCTGTCAGTTCCACCCCGAAAAGAGCGGAACAATCGGACTTAACATATTAAAGGCATTTGCCGAAATGAAGGAGGGCGAAATATGCTGATTTACCCTGCAATAGATTTGTTTGACGGCAAGGCTGTCAGACTTTTTAAGGGCGACTACGCACAGATGACCGTGTATAGTGAAAATCCGCCCGAAATTGCACTTGATTTTAAAAACAGCGGTGCAACACATATGCACATTGTTGACCTTGAGGGTGCAAAAAACGGCACAACACCAAATTTTGAAACAGTATGTGCTATCAAAAAAGCAGGCGGACTTTTCTGCGAGGTTGGCGGTGGAATCCGCAGCATGGAAACCATCGAAAAATATGTTTCAGCAGGCATTGACCGTGTTATTTTAGGCACAGCCGCTGTTACAGAAGAGGGCTTCGTTGAAAAAGCCGTTAAAAAATACGGCGACAAAATCGCTGTTGGTATCGACATCAAAGACGGCTTTGTTGCCATAAAAGGCTGGACAGAAAAATCAGAAATGACCGCCATGGATTTCTGCGCAAAAATGCAGGCAATTGGCGTTAAAACTCTCGTTTGCACCGATATTTCAAAGGATGGTGCAATGCAGGGCACAAACCACAGCCTTTATAACGAGCTTATGGAAAAATTCAATATGCAGATTATCGCATCTGGCGGTGTTTCATCTATTGAAGATGTTGAAAAGCTGGCAAAAAGAAATATGTATGGTGCAATAATCGGCAAGGCATATTACACAGGCGCAATCGACCTTAAAAAAGCAATCGAGGTGGCAGAATGATTACAAAAAGAATTATTCCCTGCCTTGATGTAAGAAACGGCAGAGTTGTTAAGGGCGTTAATTTTGAAGGCTTGCAGGATGTTTCATCGCCTGTTGCCCTTGCGCAGTATTACAGCGATAACGGTGCAGACGAGCTTGTTTTTTATGACATCACCGCTTCGTCAGACGGCAGAAAGCTTTTCACCGATATCCTTTGCGAAACTGCAAGCAAAGTGTTCATTCCCCTTACAGTTGGCGGCGGTATCAACACC
The DNA here is from genome assembly GCA_024404115.1 of Clostridia bacterium. Classification (GTDB taxonomy): domain Bacteria; phylum Bacillota; class Clostridia; order Oscillospirales; family Acutalibacteraceae; genus CAG-488. The sequence goes on from JAKSQM010000001.1 coordinate 358,201, forward strand.
GTTGCGGATTTTGACCGTGTTTTAAAGTGCGGTGCAGATAAAGTCAGCGTAAATTCCGGTGCAATCAGAAACCCGCAGCTTGTTTATGATGCCGCAAAGCTTTATGGCGACCAGTGCGTTGTGCTTTCAGTTGATGTTAAGCGTGTTGACGGTGTTTTCAGAGTTTTTGCAAAAGGCGGCAGAGAAAACACAGGGCTTGAAGCTATCAGCTGGATAAAACGCTGTGTTGACAACGGAGCAGGGGAGATAGTTGTTAATTCCATTGATACAGACGGCGTTAAGGGCGGTTTTGACCTCGAAATGCTCGATGCTGTCTGCAACGTTGTTTCAGTGCCTGTTATTGCTTCGGGCGGAGCAGGCAAAGCAGATGATTTTATTACACTTTTTAAAACACTTCCCAAGGTTGACGCAGGTCTTGCAGCGTCAATATTCCATTTTGGTGAAGTTAAAATATCCGACCTGAAAAATCTTATGGCAGAGTCGGGCATACCTGCAAGAAGATAAGGAGCGAAAAATATGATTAACATTGATGAATTAAAATTTGATGAAAAGGGTCTTATCCCTGCAATTGTTGTTGACGCAGTTTCAAAGCAGGTGCTTACCCTTGCTTATATGAACAAAGAAAGTCTTGCAATTTCACTTGAAAAGGAGCTTACCTGCTTCTGGAGCCGTTCCCGTCAGGAGCTTTGGCTCAAAGGCGAAACAAGCGGAAATTATCAGCATATCGTTTCAATCACAGCAGATTGCGATAAAGACGCACTTGTTGTTATGGTTGAGCCAGACGGCCCTGCCTGCCACCTTGGCACAAAGTCATGCTTTGAAAATCCCGTTTTCCAGAGCGAGGAACGCCACGAATTCTCTTATGAGGGACTTATGAAGCTCATCGAGGGCAGAAAGACAGAGAAAAAAGAGGGTTCATACACAACATACCTCTTTGAAAAAGGTCTTGATAAAATCCTCAAAAAGGTTGGCGAGGAATGCACAGAGGTTATTATCGCCGCCAAAGCAGAGGATAAAAAAGAAACAATCTATGAAATTGCGGACCTTGCATACCACACAATGGTGCTTATGATTCAGCAGGGCATCAGCCTTGAGGATATTCACAAGGAGCTTGCATCCCGCCATGTAATCGACCATAAGGTTAAGCAGGAAAAAATGACATCATAAAAATCGCCTCCCACATCGGGAGGCTTTTTAATGAGCGTATTTACTTTTTTTATTTGTTGTATTATAATACTATTAGTTGTAAATATTTTGATATGTGGTGATAATGATGAAAGCCAAAAACAAAATCCTGAAAATATTATTCAGTGCAATAATATCCTTTGTTTTGTGTGTATGTGTTCAGTTAACAATTCACCTTAATAAGCATTCATGGCAGGTTGTTATGCTTGCTGTTGTTTTTGCAGTTAGCTTCGCTGTCTCTTTAATATTAAAGCATAGTTTTAAAAGATATATTGTATCAATAGTTTCAATTTTAACTGCAACAGGGATATTTTTCGGTGCCTTTTTTGGTGTTTATAAATATTACAAGCCACTTTCACAATATTCAAATCCTGATGAATATACAGACTTGTGCAAAGATAAAACAATACTTTTAGTTGTTCCGCATCAGGATGATGACCTTAATATTTCATCTGGAATGATAGACATCCTTGCCAAAAATAGCAGCAGGGTTTTCATTGTGTTTACTACAAACGGCGATGCTTACGGCCTTGGCGAAACAAGGCTTAACGAAAGTCTTAATGTTGCAAAACAATATAATATTCCCGAAAGCAATATAATATTTTTAGGTTATCCTAATGAGTTAGACCCCTGTTCGCAGAGTCTGTATAATTCAGAACCAGATGAAAAGGTTACATCAAAAATCGGCAGAACTGAAACATATGGTTTAGAAAATCATCCTGCTTATAGAGAGGGAATACCTTATACCAGAAATAATTTAAAGAGCGATTTAATCAGTGCCATCCTTGAAGTGAAACCTGATATTATCTTCGCTGTTGATTGTGATTTTCATCCCGACCACAGAATGACTTCGTTAATTTTTGAAGAGTCAATGGGAGAGATTCTGGCTAAAAATACTGAATATAAACCGTTGGTATTCAAAACATTTGCATATTGCACATCATTTTATGGTATTTTTGATTTTTATCAAAAAAATATCTTCTCAACAAAAGTGGAATGTAAAGACGGTTTAATTCCGAATATAAACATCTATAAATGGTCTGAAAGGGTAAGATTCCCTGTTTCATCTGCCAGCCTTTCACGTTATATTGAAAACACATCAACTTATAATGCACTTAGCTTATATGCTTCTCAGTATATTATTTATCAGGCGGAGGGTGCTATTAACGGCGATAGAGTTTTTTGGAAAAGAGATACGAATTCTATTCTGTATAATGCTGAAATTAACGCTTCATCTGGAAACGCATCGCTGTTAAACAATTTTAAATTGCTTGATTTCAATGATGTGGTTCCAATTGACGCTGTACCTTTTGACGGAGTATGGGTTCCGCTAAGCACCGATAAAGAAAAAAAGGTAATAATAAATCTTGCAGAACCTTCAGATATTTCTGAAATACGCCTTTATGACAATCCGTCGCTTGATGATAATATTCTCAAAGCAGAGATTACATTTGATGACGGAACAACCATAGAAACTCAGGAGCTTCAATCCAACGGTTCAGCAACTAAAATAACCTGCAATCAGAAAAATGTAAAATCATTTGAGGTTTCAATTAAAGAATCAAAAGGTCAGCAGGCAGGATTTACAGAAATTGAAGCGTATAAAGATGTTGATGACAGCAGCAATTTTGTTCATATAATGAAAGTCGTTAACAGTAATGACGATTTTGTATATGATTATTATATTGATAAGAGCGGCAGCGAAGAGTTTTCGCTTTATAAATATAACTGTGCTCCTGTAAAAGATACTGATTATGAAATCACTTGCGATAACAGCAATTGTACCGCAGAAATATCAAATGGAGTGTTGAAAATAAATTGCCCAAAAGGAAACAGGTGCACCGTTTCAATTGCGGATAAAGTAAATGGCTTGGTTGATACTGTTGTATTTTCAAATCCACGAGATGCTTTTATGAGAAATCTTGCTCAAAGATTTGACAAAATGTATAGTCAAAAGTATAGTATCGAAAATCAAAAGAAATACTACTATGAAACAAAGTCCGAAATCTATAAATTCATTTTTGATAAAAGTTCATTAAATTTCTAAAATAGAAGCAAAAACCGTGGAAAATATAGTAAATTTTACTTGAAGCAATCGCTTCGGTACAATAAAAATTGGGGGTTTTAAAATGTCAGATTTAAACGACAAAATCAATGAATTCACCAACACACCCGACACCACAGCAGAGTATGACCCTGAGGACATCGAAAAGAGCCGAGTAATTTCAGTTTTCGCTTATCTTTCATGGCTCGTTATTATTCCTCTTATTGCTGGTAAAGATTCAAAATTCGCAAAGTTCCATGTGAATCAGGGACTTGTTCTTGCAATTGTTGAAATTGCCTGCTCCGTTATCACTGGCATACTTAAAGATGTTCCGATTGTTGGCTTCATTTTCAGCATCGCCAGCAGCCTTATCGGCCTTGCCTGCCTTATTCTTGCAATCCTCGGCATTATCAATGCTGTCAGCGGCAAAGCTAAAGAGCTTCCTATCATCGGCAAAATTAAATTACTTAAATAATCCAATCAGCAGTCGGCTCTCCAGACGGGGAGCCGATTTTTTGTGCTGTTTTTCGGCACATTTTAAAAGCGACCGTATAATACCTTGAAAAATTTTCATATTATGTTAAAATATCTGTTGGAAGGTGATTTTATGAAAAAAATTATTTCGCTGATACTGGTTGCAATTATGCTTTTCTCATTCACTGCCTGTACTCCTCAAAAATTCAGAGTTGCAGGGGATAGAAAAATCCTTAAAAAATTCTCTGATACTATGACAATCGAAGAAATTTTTAAGGATATTGAGAATGTTGACCTTTACCACAAAATGAATACAGAGGGTCTTTCGCAGGAAATTACTGAAAATGAGGAAAGCGCTACCACAGACATAATCCTGAAGGATGCTGACGGCAATATCGTTTATGAAACAGGCAAAGGCTACGGCGAGGAGTTTTTTGAATATCACACCAAGTCTGTTTCGGGCAAGGATATTGTGTGCAATTATGTTGACGAGGGATATAAGTCAGTGTTTATTGACTGCGACAGTTATTATGTCAGTCTTACGAATCTTGATAAATCAGAGCCGTTTGGTGCAGAGAGAGTTTATGTTGAGTCAAAAACAGGAGATAAGTCGATTCTTAACAATTGTATCTGCTATGAGTATGTTGATAAATGGATTCCAAACGCATATTTTGCAGATGAAAAAGGTTATCATCTTTACTCTACCTATATAGACAATATCGGCTGGGCAAAATCAGTTGACTATATTAAGTATGAGCGCCTTACAGAGAAGCCGAATACCGACACAAAAATCCTCACCGCAAAGGAGCTTACAATCAAGCCTGAATTTGTTTTTGGCAAACATAAATACAGCTATCTTGATGAAATCACAGGTCAGTGGTATCTGACAGCCGACTTTGTTCTCACCTTTGAAACAGAGAAAGACCGTGAAAACTTTATGAAAAAGTATAACATCAAGCCTTCCTCAACCAGTGGCAATGAAGATGAATATATAACACTTCGCACAGGTGAAATCACCGTCCCCATTGCAGAGAATTGTAAAGGCTTTAAAAAATCACTGGATACATTTGAAGTTGACGATTATACATATAATTCAGTTTCGGTAAATGATAAAGGCGAAATCACAGAGCTTTCATCAAGTTCAAATTACAGCTATTATTGATAAATTAAACGAGCTTCATTCCATATTGGTGTGAGGCTCGTTATTTTTTTGCGTTGATTGTACCTTTTCGACAATATTATACTTTTATTTTTATATATTTCACCATTCTTGAAAATAATTCATAATATGTTAAAATATATGTCGAAAGGTGGTTAAATAATGAAAAAATTTATTTGTATATTTATGGCTTTGGTGCTTGTGCTGTCCACATCCGTCTGCGCATTTGCAGAGAAGCCAAAGAAAGACAACGAATACCCCGTCATTATGGTTGCAGGCTATTCCTCAAGCAAGCTGATGATGACAGATGACAAGGGCAATGTATCGCAGGCTTGGGGCGGATTTGATATTCAGGCAATTATTTCTTACCTTTTAAATTTTATCCTTTTTGATAAACGAGCCAAAGAGGCTTTTTCAACCTTCACAGATGAGCAGATTGCCAAAAATGTTGGCGGAGCTGTTACCGACCTTTTTGGTCATCTTGCACTTGATGATGGCGGCAACAGCATCAATAATATCAAGCCATATCTCACCACAGCAGAGGAAAGCTCCACAAAAGCACTTGTTGAGCAGGGCAAGGATTTTTACATAACCGAACCCGAAATTCAGGCAGAGATTGCAAACCGCATGGGCGGTTATGATATGCTCTATACTTTCAATTGTGATTTCAGATTAGGCACTGTTGAATGTGCAAAGGAGCTTGACAGATTCATTGAAGATGTTCTTAAAACTACAGGCAGTGAAAAGGTCAATATTTATGCTGTCAGCCACGGCGGACAGACCACCGCAACATATCTTTCACTTTACGGCTACAAAAAGCAGGTGAATAACGCTGTTCTCACTGTTCCTGCAATTGGCGGTGCGGCACTTGCCTATGACATTCTTTCTGGCACAGCCACACTTGACGAAGAAAACCTTGTTCGCTTTATAGAGCATGGCATGATGTGGGAGCCTGACCTGCACTGGCTTGTTCAAAGTCAGCCTCTTAAAAGAATTGATAACATCATCAAGCTCGTCATTCCCTACGTCCTTGACGGTGCTTTGGGCAACTGGGGCAGCCTTTGGGATTTCATCCCTGCCCAATATTATGAAGATGTTAAGGCTCTGCGACTTGACCCCGTTAAGAATAAAGAGCTTATAGAAAAGTCAGATTATGTTCATTATGAGCTGATGCCAAACTTCGGCGAAAACCTCAGAAAAGCAAGGGACGAATACGGCGTTGATGTGAGCATTCTTGCAGGCACAGATAACGGTGCTGTAACAGGCTTGCAGGAAAATTCAGATTCAATCATCACCACAAACGCTTCAACAGGCGCAACTGTTGCACCCTTCGGCAAAAAATTTGCAGAGGGCTATACCGCAATTAACGGCGACAATTCATATGTTTCGCCCTCAATGACAATTGACGCTTCAACTGCTTATCTGCCCGATAACACATGGTTTGTCAGCGGACTTTTCCACGGTATGACAATCAAGGATGAATACACCACCGAGCTTGTAATGAAGCTTCTTCTTACAGACGATTTAAAGGATGTAAATTCTGACCCTGCATATCCGCAGTTCAGAGCAACATCAAATAAAAGCAGTAAGGTTTATTTTGAGTTTAAAGATGCACCAAACGGCAAAATTACAAGCCAAAACAATACCCTTGTTATAACCAATGTATCAGAAAAGAACAATATGCGACTTCTTGCCGTTACATCAAAGGGTATGGGTGATGTGAAATTTGCGATTCCTAAAAAGACAGTTCTTGCCCCTCACGAAAGCGTTGAGATTAAATATGACGGTCAGCTGAGAGGGGCAGCAAAAGCCGCCTGCGAGGTAACAGTTTCATATTGTATGCAGGGGTCTGTAACACCTGTTAATGAAAGAACGCTGTATTTCACTCTTGATAACGGCGAAGCTCCGCAGTATGACGCAAATACCCCCTATATGACCCTCGGTGTATATGGCAGCGATTCCACTTTGCAAAAGGCATTTTCAGAAAAACTTGCCACAGTGTGGTACGCAAAAATCCTTAAACTTCTGATGAATATATTCCTTTACACTTTAAAACTTGCATAAAATTAAGGACTGCATTCCTTTTGGTTTGCAGTCCTTTCTGTTATAACAATGTATAATCGCCAACCTGTGTTTTTGACCAGCCAGCTTTTCTGTAATCTCCATTTACGGGGAAAACTTTGCGCACAACTGTTGCCGTATGCGTGCCAAAGAACGCAGGCTGTGGCAGTGTGTCTTTCGTGCAGCTGCTCCATGCAAGATATGCCGCCTTGCCCACATCACGCATACCAATGGTGTGGCTGTTCCATGTGGTGTGCATTATGCCCATAAGCTCCGCCGACTTTGCGGTGCCTACGCAGGGGGTGATTGAATCGCACTTCACAGTGAAATCCCACGGGCAGAGAAGCGTGTCAAATCCCGCATTTTTAAATGTGAGAGCTGTTTCAACAGGCTCTTCCTTAACATTATATTGCCAGTCGGCTATGATAATATCACGGCTGAGGTCAGATAAAATAAGCTTCTCAATTTTTTCGCTTTGGCAGTTTGTGATGTAGCTGTTGTTCGTTTCATATTTCTCTCTTTTTGCAATGAGCATATCGCCCCAAACAATGGCTCGTCTGCCAAATCCTTTAAGCTCCTGTGCAATTCCGTTAAGGTAAGATGTCAGAACGGTGTAGTTTTCTTCTGTGATTTCAACATTGTATGCCTCATCACATCCAAGGTGAAAGTATTCGCCCTCACCGCAAAGGTCAATAAGCTCTGTGCGTATTTTCCTCAAAAGCTCAAGAGTGTCTTTGTTTTTCAGATTCCACACCCATCCGTCATCGCTGAAAAGTGGCTGAAGCCTTGGATTCTGGTCAAGCACAACATGCTTGCCGTGAATAACTCTGCTGGCAGAGGCATGCCCCCAGTGGTTAAACATAGGTATAATCTCAATGCCAAGCTGGTTTGCCATTTTGAAAAGCGGACGAATCTGCTCCTTTGTGTAGCCGTGGCTCCAGCTCAGCTCTTTAAGGCAATCATATTTAAACATACCCCAAAACTCAACAACAATGTGTGTGTATTTCAATGCACCGCAAAGGCGAATGAATCTGTCCAGCTCCCACAGCTCCGTTTCGGGGAAAATGCAGAAATGCACCATCTGATTTTTTAATGTAGGCTTCTCTTTAAACACACCGCAGGGGATTTCAAACTCTGCGCTGTCATCAGTGATTTTTGTTGCCTTAATCTGATGCAGAAGCGTCATAAATCCGTTGATTAACCCCTTTTCGCTGTCGCCAACAATTGTGAATCCGCCTTTTTCAACACTCACTGCGTATTGATTACCATCAAGTGTCGGCATTTCAGCTTCGCCAACCGAAAAAATCAACTCGTCAACAGGCGTTATCTTAACTTCACCTGCCTGACAGCAAAATCCGCTCCAGAATTCCTTAATAAATTTATTGTCAAGGCACTTGTTTGCTTTGGCAGAAACCTCTGACCCGAACACAAATTTATCATCACTTTTAATTGTATATTGTGGAATAAACATTGTTCCCTCCCGGTTGTCTGAATGGCTGTAAAGCACATTTCCGTTTTGCAGATATTGTATTATAACAAAGAATAAATAGCAATAGAATACAGTTCTTTTTCTGCACAAATCTTGACTTTTAGGGGATTTTGTGTTAAAAATTATATAGGTGTGGTTTGACCGCATCACAAAAAAATAAAACGATTGAAAGAATTTTAAAATGAAAGCATTAAGTATATTGCTCGGCAAGAGCGTAAAAAAAATTGCACAGCTTAAAGGCTCCAACGGCTCTGCGCTTCCGGGGCTTCTTGTTGAAAAAACAGACCGTGATTTTGTCAGAAAGGTGCTCAAAAACCTGCCATATGGTGTTGTTGTTGTTTCGGGTACTAACGGCAAAACCACCACAACCAAAATCATCACCGAGCTTCTTGAAAAGCAGGGCTTAAAGGTATTCACCAATAAAACAGGCAGTAACTTTGTCCGTGGTGTTATCTCTGCAATTCTTGATTCTATCAGCTTCACAGGCAAGTTTGATTATGACATTGCCGTGCTGGAGCTTGATGAAGCATATTCAGTTAAATTCTGCGAGGTTGCAGATGTTGACTATGCGCTTCTTCTCAATGTTCAGCGTGATCAGCTTGATAGATTTGGTGAAATCGACTACACAGCGGAGCTTCTTCAGAAGCTTGCATCTCATGTTAAAAAGACAGTTGTCCTTAACCGTGAAGATCCGAGAGTTTCAAAGATTGAAGCTAAGAATAAATCATTCTTCGGTCTTAGCGAAAAAATGATGAGCTTCTTCCCGTCAGATGACTGCCTTCTTTCAAAAGAGGATTTCCGTGTATCCACCACAAAAGCAAAGGTTATTTTTGAATCCCTTGAGGGTAGAGAAGCAGAGTATTCTATGGACGGTCAGAAATGTTCATGCCACCTTACCCTCAAAGGCAATTACAATGCCTATAATGCGGCAGGTGCGCTGGCTCTTTGCCTTGAAATTCTGCCCGATGTTCCATTTGAAAAGCTGGTTGGCGACCTTGCAAATATTAAATCTGCATTCGGCAGAGGTGAGGATTTTGTAATCAACGGCAAAAATGTTGAGCTTCTCCTTGTTAAGAATCCCTCCGCATTCCAGCTGAGCCTTACATCCTTTGCGGATGACGATTATGATTATATGATTTGCATTAACGATAATGATGCTGACGGCAGAGATGTTTCATGGCTGTGGAATGTTGATTTTGATTGCCTCAGAGAGGTTAAATATGTCAGCGGAATCCGTGCAGCAGATATGGCATTGAGATTAAAATATGACGGTGTAAAAGTGGGTGTAATTGAAGAGAATCTTGAAAAAGCACTTAACGGCTTCACAAGCGAGGGCGACAAGCCAAAGCGCATATTCTCCACATACACATCAATGCTTGAATTAAGAAAAATAATTTTAGGGAAGAGCCTTATATGACACTTAATATACTTCACTTATATCCAAAAGAAATGAATCTTTACGGCGACCACGGCAATGTTCTTGCACTTAAAAGAAGATGCGAGTGGCGTGGAATCGACACAAAAGTTTATGCATACGAGCCTGGCGATGAAATCCCCGATGATATTGATATAATCTTCGGCGGCGGCGGTCAGGATTCAGGTCAGTCCAAAATCGAAGAGGACTTAATGAAAATTGCACCGAAGCTGAAAGCAATGGTAGAGGATGGTATGCCCACCCTCGTTATCTGTGGCGTTTATCAGCTTTTCGGTAAGTATTTCCATACCCATGAGGATAAAATGATTGACGGTATTGATGTAATGAATCTTTATACCGAAGCAGGACCCACCCGCCTTATCGGCAATATCACAATCGAATCCCCGCAGTTTGGCGAAATCGTAGGTTACGAAAACCATTCAGGACTTACATATATTGAAAATAAGGACGCAGCATTCGGTAAGGTAGTTGTTGGTGCAGGTAATAACGGCACCGATGGCACAGAGGGTATGATTTATAAGAATTGTATCGGCACATACCTCCACGGACCAATCCTGCCCAAGAATCCCAAGGTGGCAGATTATATTATCGAAAAGGCAATTGAGCGCAAAACAGGCGAAAAAGCCAACCTTGCCCCCCTCGATGACACAATCGAGGAGCGTGCCCATAAAGTTTCCGCCTCAAGACCGAGATAAAATTTAAAAAATTTAATAATAACTATTGACAAAGGGATAGAATTTTGGTAAACTAATAGAGCTGTCGGGACCATTAGCTCAGTTGGTTAGAGCAACCGGCTCATAACCGGTTGGTCCGGGGTTCGAGTCCCTGATGGTCCACCAAGCGCATCCACGGGGTGCGTATATAGGGGTATAGCTCAGTTGGTAGAGCAGCGGTCTCCAAAACCGCGTGCCGAGGGTTCGAGTCCTTCTGCCCCTGCCAGAAAGCCTTGATTTTTCAAGGCTTTTTTCTTTTGCTTAACCGGTGTCCTAACACTCGTCCTAACATTTTCCTAACGCACCACAGATAAACCGCAAAAAACCGCAGGCAATAAAGTTCATTTAACCGCATATAATCCTGCTTATTTCGTCCTTTTTACAGGGCGAATTTTTATTTTTTTAGACTTTTCAGATGCAGATTTTTTGTCGTTTTTCAACTGAATAAATCCGTTTTCGGCATCAATTTTATCAAGCTGATTTGCGATTTGCAGTTTTGATGTTTTATCAACATGAGCATAAAATGTGAGCGTGGTTGCGGCAGAGCTGTGTCCGAGCCACTCCTGCACCTGTGTAACCGAAAAGCCGTCATTGAGCAGATTGCTTGCGACGCTGTGGCGAAGCAGGTGCAGCGTTACCTGCGGCAAATCACTTTTGCTGATCGTTGAATGAAAAACTCTCTCGATATAGTTCGGTGCAATCACTCTTCCGTCGGGCATGGTGCAGACATAATCACTGCTGAAATAATATGATCCCATCAGCTTTTTGTTCTCAGTCTGCTTTGCCTTGAATTTCAGCAAAACCTCTTCCACTCTTTTCGTCATCGGCAGGGTTCTGTAACTGCTGTCTGTTTTCGGCGCAGCTGTATAATCACCGCCGCCTGCACTCTGCTGAAGCGTTTCACATATTGTGATAGCTTTGTTGTGAAAATCAATGCTTTTCCACTTCAAGCCTAAAACTTCACTTCTTCTGAAACCGTAAATGGAGCAGAGAAAAACGGGAAGCTCTATGACCGTTCCCGAAAACAGCCTGTTCAGTTCTTCAAGCTGTTCCTTGTTCAGATAATCGGGGCGATACGGAATCTTTTTCGGAAGTCTTACGGTTGAGGCAGGATTTGCAACAATCAGCCCCTCCCGGACAGCATCGTTTAATGCTTTGCTGATATTCTGATGATGGTGATGAATTGTTGTCGGAGACAGTGCGGTTCCCGTAGTCAGATTGCTTTCGGGCTTCAATAGAGAATAATAATATTCTTCCAAGATCATCGGCGTAACATCCTGCAACGCTACGGGATGCTGCTTGAAATACGGGATAATATGGTTGTTCATATTGCCGCAGTATCCCCGGTAGGTTGAGGGACGAATATCTCTCGGTATAGTTTCGAGCCAATGTTCAAGATACTCCGCAAGACCTGTACCGATAAATATTCCGTTGCGTCCGTTCCACAGTGCAAGCTGTTCTTGAAGAAATTTCTCGGCTTTGCGTTTGTTGCCGTCCTTGACTTCCAAGCCCGTGCTTATCCATTTGGGTTTTCTTTTGCCGTTCTCGTCTTTGAGATTTATAACGGCATAATATTTGCCTTTATTTTGTTGAATACTTCCTGTGACCATAATATAAACTCCTTTCCACGGGTCACGGTCCGATGATATATTATCATCAACGAACCGTGCTTGCAATGATGTGATTTTTATTTGGCAGTCGCTAAAAAGTTAATAACTGACTGCTTCGGAATGATATATCTTTTTCCGACCTTGATGGTCTTTATCAATCCGGATTTGAGAATATCGTATGCTGAATTTCTGCCGATTTTAAGCATTTTCTGCAAATCGTCAACGGTTACAACATCGGGATATTCACTGAAAAGTATGTTGTCAGACATGATTTTTCCTCCTTATTTTAAAAATTAGGAGGTTATAACCTTTGAGTATTAAATAATAAGTAAATAGGTTAATCAGTTATAACCTTTAAAATGGCATCACTCCTTTACGGGCCGAAAACAAGTCATCTTCCTCTGTCTTCTCTTTTTCTTTGTAAATGGCGATTGTAAAACTCAACTGCCTTGAGTACATAATCGCTGTGATTTTCGGGCGGTATATTCTTCGGAATAGCTTCTGCAATGCGCTTGTCCCTGAACATCGGCTTTTCTTTCTGATTGGGTTTTTCTTCGCACATTATGCTGCTTATTGTTTCTGTGGTAAGATTACCATCGGCAGAAAGCTTTCTCATACGGATAGCCTGTGCGTGGGAGGGTGTAGCTTCCGTTTCGTCAATGGCGTCGAGCAGGTCTCTCTGCTCGTCTTCGGTAAGGTAAGAAATCTCAACCGCCGGGCGAAGCTTCATTCTGCCTTCGTCAACTAATTCCAAAAGTTCGGGCGTGAGATTGTTGAGACGGATATATCTTCGGATTTGCTCACGGCTTTCACCAACTGAATCAGCAAACACTTCATTACTTCTTGACTTTGACACCGTTGGTGTCGAAGTTAAATCCGTCCTCCGACCCTGACGGTTCATCGCATCTAACCTCATTTTGTAAGCCTTTGCTTTCTCACTGGGGAGTATTGTTTCTCTGTAACAGTTGCTCTCAACCATTGTGATAATGGCTTCTTCAAGGGTCATTTCCTGAACTCTGCAAGGTATGGTTTCAATTCCCGCAAGCTCAAAAGCTCTTTTTCGCCTGTGTCCCGATACCATTTCATATTTGTCATTCTCAATCGGTCTTACAAGCACGGGCTGCAACAGTCCGTGGTTTTTAATGCTTTCGATTAACTCCGTCATTCTCTCATCATCAAGCACCTTGTACGGATGGCCGGGAAAGTCCTGAATGTCGCAAACAGGAATATCAAATATCCGTTCACGCTTCAAATCGGCTCTGCTTTCGTCGGTTTCAAATAAATCATCAAAAGCAGAAAGTTCAATGTTAAGTGCGCTGTGTCTGCTCATTCTTCTACCTCCGAAAATGTCAGGTTGCTATCCGCGGTGAGAATAATCGCTTCGTTGTCGTCAACCTCATAAACGATTGCAGGTACACTTCTCATGCTCAATATATCCGCCACATACACACGCCTCTGACCTGATATGATTTCATATTTGCCGTCCTTTTCACGCACGGCAACGGGTTCGATAATACCGACTTTTTTAATGCTGTTTAATAGCCTTACGAAACTTCCGTCTTCTGTGTTTTTGAACGGGTTATCGGGATTGCGGATAATGTCTGCTGTTGAAATTTCTCTTACATAATTGATGGATTTAATCATTTTTATCTTGCTCCTCTCATATTTGTTTTTCTTGCTGCCTGCGGATTAGGTTGTAAATCGCGCTCACTTAAATTACGAATATCGTTTAATCTGTTTTCTATTCTCGGCTCGTTATCCGTAATTCTGTCGCAGATTTTCAACTGCTTCCGTATTACATTTAACCGATTGGATATACTTGAAATATCAGATTTCAGTTCACGCTGTCTGAATTCATCTTCCGCTCTCACAGCTTTCTTTAATTCATTTCGGTATGTTCTTCTGGTGTCTGTAAGAGCCGAAAATTCTTGGAGTAAGTTTTCTCTGAAATTCTCAATATCCTCATCGGTGTAAAGATTGTTGTCGAGTAAAAGATTCTGCTCTTCAACCCGTTTGTCAAACTTTATTAAGTCATCTGCAAGCCATCGCTGTAATTCACGGTTATAGCTGCCGCGTTCCTTAACAACGGTAAGACCTGCAACAAAATGAACATAAACAGTCTGATAGTTTTGAAATACAAGTCTGTTATTTTTGTTGCCGTCAAAAAACAGATTTTCAGGCTTGTCCTGTTCGGAATATACAAGTATTCTCCTTGTCCAGTTTGAAGCAATTTTTGCTTTTATTGCTTCCGGTACATAGTCTTCACCGAGCGTTTTTAAGCGCCTCGGTTTAGCAAAAGACAGGTGAGATACAGTTGCGTATTTGTGCGAAAAATCAAAAGTATATCCGAGAGCTTTCATATCGCTGAAAAACTGGCTGCGGGTTGTAGCCGTCTTTAAACAAGCGTCAATATCTCTTCGTATAATGTCATTTTTCGTAAGTTCGCCGTTCTTTTCTGCCTTGTATTCCATATAGCTTTTCTTTTCATTTTTGGGATAATAAATGACATTTAAGCCGTATTCTTTGCAAAGCCTGTCCGACACCTTTTGCATATTTCGGTAGTCTTCATTTGTTCTGTGAAACTTTTTACCGTCAATAAAAGAAACTGTGTTAAGTACAAAATGATTGTGTATATGAGACTCTTTATCAATGTGAGTTGCAACCACAACCTGATATCTTTCGCCCCATAATTCCTCGGCAAGCCGGCACCCGATAAGGTGTGCTGTCTCGGCGTCAACCTCTCCCTGGGAGAACGATTGATAACCGTGATAAGCTGCTGTACCGCCTGTTTTTCCGAAATCATTTTTGACTTTCATCATCTCTTTATCGGCATTGTTCGGATTACAGTTTATTCCGCTTACAAGTTTTTTCTGCTCTGTTGCAGTTCCTCTTTCGGCATAGTCAAGAACCGCATTAAGAACATTTTCGGGGAGCTTTGTGTTAAGGTTTGTATCTATGTTTTCACCGAAGAAGGTTGTCTTATCCGGATTTTCGGCATAGATAATAACCTTGTTTACCGCCCCCTTAATTCGCCATAATGATGTTACTGCCATCAGTAAATTACCTCCATAATTTTGCCTATTTGGGTCTGCAAATCTTCATAGTTACTGCGGTATAAGGGTGCATCAATAAAACCTAATGTGTGCGCTTTAACTGCGACCTGCTGGATGTTAATACCTATCCTGCGAAGCTGTGAAATGACTTCTTTCAGGTCGGCAGACGGCTGCTCTTTAATCTCTTTATCTGCGCATAATCTGCGAAGAAATGCCGACTGCGACATACCTGATTTTCTTACTTTACTGTTTAAAGATTTCAGTTCATTGTCATTAAGACAAAATACAATTCTGTTGTTTCTGTTACGCATATATTTTCTCCTTTCATAGGGTTTCAGGGATATCGCCCTGACAAGCTGCCGTTGTGTTGCAACAAAGGCGATGCTTGATAAGACGATACCGCTTCTTTTGCGTTACGATAGTTACGGTCGTTACGGTTAAACACCGCACGGCCATTTATCGTCGCAATCGTCGCCGACCGTCGCGGTTCTTTTCTCAACAAGCTGAAATTCAATGAATCTTCCGTTATGTGTATGTACGTTTTTGTAGTCAATACCGTGGTCATAACGAAGCTTTGAAGCGTTGATATTAAGCTTCAATGTCAGCTTATTCGGCTTTATATCAACACCTGAAAGTGCCGCAAGTTCGGTCGCGCTGCCGCTCCATTTGCCGCCGTTTCTGATAACTATATCTGCAATGTTCTGCAATAACGGATCGGGCGGTTCTTTGTAAATATCGTTCTCAAACTCCTCCGATTCCCATATCAGAGTTTCAGGATTTTTTCTGATTTTAATTCGCGTATCGGGTTGATCTCGTCCCGTAATATTGAGTATTGCGTTAAGACTTGTGCGACTTTCTTTAACCAGCACCATAGAAGAATCAGCCGCAGCCATAAGAGCTTTTGTTCCAGTAATATCATTCTGAGGGTCTTTATCATCTTTCATTTTCTTTGTATGATGAACAAGTAAAAGACATAAAGAATTGTCATCGGCAATCTTTTTTTACTGCGAAATAAACTCATAATCCTTTGAATAACTGTAGTTATCGGTAACTCCTCCGCGTACCTTTTGCATGGTGTCAATAATGATTAAATTGGTACCCGGATGACCTCTTACAAAGTCGTTCAACTGATTTTCAAGGTGGGCGGTTATCGTGCTTGCGGTGATTGAAAAATACAGATCGGAGGTATTTTCTTCGCTGTACATTTTGAACATCCTTTTCTGTATTCTGGAGTATTGGTCTTCGAGAGCGAGGTACAAAACCGTTCCTTTTGAAACCGATTTATTCCAGAATTCTTTTCCTGTCGCAACATGAAAAGCAATCTGTGAAACAAGAAAGCTTTTGCCGATTTTTGAATCGCCTGCAAGAACACAAAGCCCCGGATACAGGAAATCTTCAATAACGGCAGGCTGACTTTGATACACCGTTTCATACATCTCTGACATAGAAACAGTCTGCAATTTATTTGGGTCAGAAGCCCTGTTCATTTCTCTGATTACTTCGAGCAGTTCATTCTGTTTTGACTTGTTTTCGTTCATAATTATCACCTTTCTTTCTTTTGATTTTTAAGATTATTTATGTGCCGCTTTCCGTTTTCGGAGCGGGACTTTTTTGTTTTCGCCGACGGTGTTTTACGGAAAAGAAAAGATATGTTTTTCATTTTCACAGCCGCCCGAAGGTAGAGAGGTTTGCTTTCATCATTGATGATAAAAACGGCAGAGGGTTCTTCTTCGGACAGTTTCAGAATATCGGTGTTCAGCTTTTTATCAAAGCTGTCAATCTGAATTTCATTATCACCGATTTTGTAAAACAGGTGGCATTCCTTGATTTTTCGTGGTATGTTTATCACTCCTTTGCAAATTTATTGTTTTTTTCAACAAGCCGATTTTCGGCATTTTTTCTTCGGCTCAATGCCGTTGTTCTGTTCCTTTATCGGATAGATTTTAGGTAATCAATACACGCTTCATAATCATCTTTCATATCAGATAAAGGTACATTTTGCCGTTTAACCCGAATGTGTTTTCTGCAGGTAATCCGCATATTTCTATGGGCACTGTGCAGTCCGCAGTCGTTTCAGACCGTAGCGCTCGCTTGCTTTTGCAAGGTCATGGCGGTTTATTTACATCGGACGGCTATTCAGTTGTAATAACCCCCTCTACTTCTTACTGGACATTTTTTTCTGAAAACTTTTGATTTTTCTGAAAAGTTTTTTAAATTCAGCGTTTTCAACAAACCTGTCGCTTGTTCGTTGGATATTTTGCAACCAAAAAGCCCTCCATAAATAAGGACAAAAAACAGCAAAATCTGAAGTGGATTTTAAAAGGTTTACAAATTGTTTACATTTAAAAGAAAAAACCGCCCTATTCGCTGACTTATCGCACAATGCTGCGATAATTCCAATGCATAAAGCGGTTTGATTTTATTCTTTTGAATTAGGCGAATGGAGCAATGTCTGATGATTGCTTGTTTTGGTATATGTGCAGATAATTGAAGCCGTAACATCGAAAATTGTGCAAATAATTACATTGAAAATTGGCAATTTGGTGCAATCTATTACTGAAAGAAAGTTTATCGTGTCTTTTAGTATTTATTACCTTCTTGCTTTTATGGGTTTGCCATACGGCAGCGAAAACAAAATATTTACAATCTGAATTGATTTACCCTTGAGAAAAAACGTTTTTTATGCCGATTTGCCCTTAAAGTACTATATACAGTGCTTTACTACCTTAATACTCAAAAACAAATTGAAAATTTATTTTTTTATGCTATAATATAACAAATAGACAAATTATAGTTTGTAGGGATGTTTTTTATGATTACCGGAGAAATAAAATCAAAAATCGACAAAATATGGGACAAAATCTGGACAGCAGGTATTTCCTCGCCGATGACCGTTCTGGAGCAGATTACATATCTCATGTTTATGAAACTTCTTGACGATAACGAAATCAAAAAAGAGGGCAACGCGGCGGCTCTCGGCATAAAATACAACAGCAAAATTTTCAAAGAGGGGAACTTTTCTGTTGATGACGACGGCAATATGACTATTCCGTACAGCGAGCTTCGCTGGAATAAATTTCATAATTACGAGCCGTCATTGATGTTTGAAACTGTCCGCAATTATGTTTTTCCTTTTATTAAAACTGTGAACGGCGAGGGAAAAGATACAGCTTTCTCACGCTTTATGAACGATGCCGTTTTTCTCATCCCTACCGCAAAAGTTCTTGCTGTGTGCGTTGATGTTCTTTCAGAGCTTGACATGAGCAACAAGGACATCATGGGCGATGTATATGAATATTGCCTTAACAAAATGTCATCAGCCGGCGCGCTGGGTCAGTTCCGCACACCGCGTCATATAGTTGATATGATGGTTCAGCTTGTGAAGCCTGTTATTAACGATAAAATACTGGATCCCGCGATGGGCAGTGCGGGCTTCCTGCTCGGCGCAGCAAAGTATATTCAGGAGCACTACAAAACCGAGCTTATGAAAAAAGAAAACGCCGAGCATTATAACAAATCTATGTTCAGCGGATTTGATACCGACCCGTCAATGCTTCGTATCGGTGCTATGAATATGCTTCTTCACGCAGTTGAGCAGCCAAATATTGCCCGACAGGATTCTCTTTCTGACGATAACACCGTCAGAGGTGAGTATTCGCTCATTATGGCAAATCCGCCTTTTACAGGCAGTGTTTTTGAAGAAGACATCAGCAAAGATATTCTTAATCTCTGCAAAACTAAAAAAACAGAGCTTCTTTTCCTTGCTTTATTTATAAAATCATTGAGAATAGGCGGTAGATGTGCGTGCATAGTTCCCGATGGCGTTCTTTTCGGTTCGTCAAAAGCGCACAAATCTATCAGACAGGAGATTATCAACAACAATCGACTTGAAGCGGTTATCTCAATGCCGTCGGGTGTGTTCAAGCCATATGCAGGGGTTTCAACAGCGGTTATAATTTTTGCAAAAGACCCGTCTGGCACAAAAGATGTATGGTTTTATGATATGAAAGCTGACGGATTTTCTCTTGATGATAAGCGTTCTCCTGTTGCAGAAAATGATATTCCTGATATAATAGAAAGGTTCCATAACCTTGAAGCTGAAAAAGGCAGAGAGCGCACAGAGCAGTCATTCTTTGTGCCGAAGCAGGAAATTGTTGACAACGGCTATGACCTTTCAATAAATAAGTATAAAAAGGTTGAATATGTTCCTGTTGAGTATCCTCCCACAAGCGAAATAATGGCAGAACTTCGAGAGCTTGAAAAGCAGATTAAGGCAGAAATGGACGAGTTGGAGAAATTGCTTTGAAAATATATGCTCTTTTAACATTAGTCAGTTTTATAATAAGGCAATATTTTCTGCCGAATCCGTTTGAATCGCTTGGCGGAAAAGGAATAATTATAAATTATATTGCGACAGCTGTAATTACCGCCGTGTCATATTTTTTAGTCGGACTGGTTTATAAAAGTTTTTCCAACTCTGTTGTCGGAAGTATTCTGTTTCTGATAATATATTCTGTTATTGTCGTATTGCTTTATGTAATGGGCATATTCAATTTTGCAGTATGGTGGATTATAGTTGTTATTATATTGTTTATAGTAATAATTGTTCTATTAAAACTATTGATTAACAGGCTTTCAAGATATACGGAAAAGTATGATATATAAAATATAAATTCAGATTTGTAGGGATGAAT
>JAKSQM010000010.1 GCA_024404115.1 Clostridia bacterium
CCTTTGATGCTGTGCCGTTGCTGAACTGTGCGCAATCATCATATGAGCTGTCATAACCATAAGGTGTATGACCCTGACCGACTTCGCCTCTGTCCTGTCTGTCGTTAGTGTCTGTATTAGCTGTTATTCCTGCGGTTGTGTTGCCGTTGCCGTCTGTTGTGATCCATTCACCTGTATAATTGATGTAAAGACCGCCGTTTGCCTGACTGCCGCCGAAATCGTCTTCATAATACACTGTTGTTGCAGGGATAAATGAAATTGATGAATAAAGAAGATCTGCGGAATCAGAATTTGATGCAGGCTTCTTTGCGTCGCTTACATAATAGTAAACTGTATCAATTGAGCTCATATACTTGAACGGAGTATAAACAACCTTATCTCTTGTGGAGGATGTTATAGTATCTGTGGGAGCTACATATGTTCCAGTTAAAACTGCAATCAATCTGTTACGGTCAATAATACTGTAAGCCGCTATTCTGTCATTATATCTGTAGAAAAGGATATTTGCAGTTGTATCAACACAATACTGACCGTTTGCACCGAGTGAATAGTTTCTATCATTGTTATTGGAATCCTTAACCCAATGACCAATATTACCCGAACTGTTAATGTAATATCTGTCTCTTTCTCTGTAAGATGTGGTACTTACTGATGGAGGATTTGTCTCTGGATAAAAATGTGTGCCTCCGCTTGTTGGAATACTGAAATCAGCAAGAAGAGTACCTGCTGGGCCTTCATCAATTTCAACTTCTGTTGATGTAACAGTAGATTCAACAGTTGCTGTACCATTATCAAGCTTAACGGTGTTTAAAGTTTTAACACCTGCCTGAGGAGCACCTGTAAGAATACCATCAATTACAAAATTGCCCTCATCATTTTCAAGAGGATATACTGTAATTGGCTTGCCGTAATCAAGAACAACAACATCGGGTCTCAGCTCTCGCTTTATATTGGTAAAGTCAATTCCATATACTGTGTTTTCTTTAATAGTAATAAGTGAAGTTGTAAATTCGCTGTCAAGAGGCTCAGCACCGCCGTTAACGGTACAACTGGTGAGTATTCCTGCACCAGAATCACGAATTTCTCTGATCTTAACTTTTTCATCTTTTGAAATTTCAAAAATAGCGATATGCTCATCCTTGAGCTTGAATATACCGTTATCATCTGTTGCTCTTGCGAAATAATCATCATGGTTTGCCATATTATAGGTGATATAGTTTAAGTTACTATATGGCTGATCGTTTTCGTCAAGCAAAGCAAAAGTAAACTCTTCGCCGTCAGCAAAGCCTTCAGCTGTTTTTGAAACCTGAAGAGAGCCTGTGGGAACAGCTGCCATATTGAAGTTAACGCTAAGGTTTGAATAACTTCCGCCTCGTTCCATATAGAAGAAACGAATGGTGTGGCGTGTAGTATCTAAAAGAGTATCACGGTTAAGCTGGCTTGAATCAAGGTCATCACCATAAGCTTCGGCAAATCTTTCTGCTATTGTTGAAGTGTTGGTAACCTTTGTGCCCTGTACTTCACTGTTGTTTTCTTCGTAAATTTCGCCTGTAGCAAAGTTTATACTACCTTTATAAATCTGATGACATCCTGCCAGATCAAGAATCAGTGCATCATCGATATATACCCACACGTCATCGTCGCCAGAGAAGTTGAACATCATATCTTCGCCGTTGATTTTGCCGTCTCTTGGCATATAGAAATCGAATTCAATAGAAAGACCGAACCATGCGTCAACACTGGATGTAATATCGTCCGGCAACATACCTCTCAGCTGATAATTGCCTCTGTCGTTTATATTGCCCTGTTCGTGAGCGATATTGAAAGGATAGAAGTCCGTGCCATTTGAATCTCCGAGAGCGGGCTCCATAAGATAATTATAAAGCTCAAATTTATTTTTTTCAATATTGAATGTTGCCGCATTCTGCCTTGAATCGTAGTAGTAGTAGCCGTTTTCATCCCTCTGGAAAAGACCTGAGCCCAAACCGTCAACATCAATGGTGAAACGCTGACTCTGATAGCTTGAATTTTTAAGAGGATCATAGCTTGTTGCTGTACCGTTACCCTTTACAAAGCCGTTTGTATTGGCGCCCATTTCGCTGTCAAAAAGATATTTAAGGCTCTTATTTGCATCATTTCTAACGATTTCGGGGTAACCGTCGCTGCCAAGTTTTGAATTTGTAGTGAAAGAAACACTGGATGCGCCAGCTGCCTTGTCGCCTATATCAATATCACCGTCAATATAGTCGTAGAAATTAAGTGTCTGAATATCATCGTTTGTCTGTCTGTAGCTGTTGATTGCGCCACCGTAGTTGAATACATTTACTTTAAAGTATTCCTCTACTCCAGGGACAACCTTAACAGGTTCATCGGGAACAACTGTAACACGGATTATGCCGAGGGTTGTATCCATTGCACTTACATAAAGAAGATATGTACCAGGGTTATCAGTGTTTAATTCGTCTAATGCAGGACGATGACGGTTGCTGTCCCATTCGTATGAAATACGGCTGTCTGTCCATGCAACCTGAGATTCAGTTGAGCCAACTTTAAGATAAACTTTTGCTTCTTTTAAAATATCGTCGATATCAAAATCGTCGCCCTGATTGATTGTAAAATCAGTTTTGCCGCCAAGTCTGAAATCTGACGCTGTAACATTTGAAACATTAACTGTGATTGTATCAATTGTAGTACCGCCTGCTTTAACTGTGGCAGTGTATGTGCCAGCGGTGCTGGTGTTGAGGGTTTTGTTCCATGTGAGGCTGATTCTGCTGTCTGAAGTATCAATTGTTTCGTAAGTGGTATCACTTGAGTTCTTTTTGTAATTAACTGAAACAGCTCTTTCAACCTGAGATGCGGTCAGTGAGCTGCCAACAGCAACATCATATGTTGACTTACCAACCTGTCTGTAATATCCACCGTTTGCAGGTGCTTTCATATACATTGTCAGCTTCTGAGCATATGAGTTAATATTTGACTGCGTTGTTCTCAGTGCAATACCGTTGGAGTTTGAATACATATATCTGTTTGAGCCTGAAACAGAACGGTATATTCTGTTTGTGTCATAAGTCCATGCAACTCCACTGGTTGAAGTAGTCAAACCTGTGGTGCCGTTATTCACAAGGTATCTTTTGCTGTATGAGTTATACAGATAACCGCTGTTCTGTCTTGTGTATTCACATCTTGTGATTGAATCGTCAGTTGCGATAATGTACTCTGTCCATGCGTACCATGTGTTGGTAACTGTTTCATTTTCATACAACTGAGATGAACCGATTGTTGTGTTGATTGTTACTGACTTTGCTTTACCAGTTTCGTCGATAATATAGTTACTACCGCCGATAAGACCTGCACTTCCGTTCCATAACTGGTCAGATTTGAGATATACAGTTACAGGAACACGCCCGCTTGATGAGCCTGCGACATAAACCCAGTCTGCCGCAGCAGCAATAACCGCAAAGCCTGCTGAAAAGCAGCTGAGGGTCATTATAATTGTGAGCAAAATTGCTAATGCTCTTTTTGAAGATTTTTTTACATTTTTCATTTTATTACTCCATTATATTATATCAATATTTCTCAACATTTCAAGTGCCATTTTGAATATTAAATAAAGTAATATAATGTTTACAAAATGATTTTCATCACTCTGTTGTGATGCTTACGATTTTACAATTACCGTTAAAACGGTTGCTTGTTTTTTCCATAGTTTTACCTGGGGCAATTTTTTCAAAAGAGCCCCTGAAACATATTCCGCCATAATAACGGTTATCTTTATAATACTTATACGCTACCCTTACGGTCAGCGGCGCATCGGTATTATTTGTAACTTTAATCGTTGAGCCCTCAACATTGAGAGTGTATTTTTCGCTTTCTGTGCTTGCGTCGCAATACGAAAACATAGAATCGTCAATATTGATTTTGTAAACATCATCTTTTTCCAGCGGTCTTGCAGTTGTTTCCATAACCACACACTGCTCACCTGCAGGTAAACCGTTGACAATGAATTCCGCACGCTCAATATCGTTTACTCTGAAGACAATCTTTCCGTATTCAAGCATCTGTTTGCTGTTGTTCCTTACAATTATTGTCGCAACGCCTTTAACGTTATCCTGATTTCCTTTTTCGACAAAAATTCCGCTGGCTGAATCCAGAGAAAGAACCGTCAGCATTCCGTTGTCTGCTTCGCAGAATATATTTTCTTTCTTTTCTTCTTTTATATTCTTTCCTTTGCATGATGCAAATGCAAAAAGCATCGCTATGCACAAAAAGATGCAGATAACTTTTTTCATCTGCGCATCTCCTTTTCACGATTTATCGTTCAGATTTAATTGTCTGACCGCTCATATAACCTGAAATGCAATAAAGGCTGTTTGCTATTGTTTTCCACATCGTTTCAGATGATGACATCCGAAACTTTGCGGTGCCGTTATTTTTGATATATTTTGCTATACTCATTATAAAGTCTGATTTTGCCATAATATAATCAGTATATGCCCGTCTTTTTCACTGCCTGCGAGGCAATGTGAATGCCGCAATTATGCAGCACAAAATTATTACAACGCTAAGAAGTAATGACAATATCCTTTTTACTGCTATTCCTCATCGTAGATCATCCTTTCTTGATTTTAGTTTGGTTTTTTGGTTTTGGTTTGGTTTTTGGTTGGTTTTTTGCTTGTTTTTTTTTGCATTTCTATGCCTTTTTTGCCTTTTCAGATAGTATAATTTTATCATACATCGTGTTTAGAAATCTACGGCAAAAAGAGCTAAAAAAGAGATATCTTTTTTAGCCTTTTTTTACAATTTTCACCAACAAACAGTTGGTTTTAGGTTGATAAATAGCTTTAAGCACATAAGTAATCACCGTGTTTTATTATGTTTATTATATTTGGTCATATCGCAAAAATCAGTCTATTATTTGTTATTTTTGCATATTTTTCCGTAATATTAAATAATGATTTTTGTATAAATATATGTGTGTTTTATGACATTTTGTTAAAATGTGTTCATCTGTGAAAAATAGGTTTTTATCGCATAATTTGAGAAAAGGTTCAAAAAAATGAGCAGTTTTCAAAGAAAAAAATCTCTGAAAACCGCTCTGTTTTTTATGTGGAAATTTTATTTTTCTGTGGCAAGTTTTGTGATGATTTCGACGCAGGTTTCTTCACCCAAAGCACCGCTGTTGAGGGAAATATGATAGTTCTCTGCCCTGCCCCATTCGCCGCCTGTGAAGTGGTTATAATTGACCTTTCGTTTCTTGTCTTTTTCGTCAAGTCGCTTCTCGGGGGCTTTATCTGTTTCGCCATAAAGGCGGACAATTCTATCTGCCCTGTAGGCTTTATCAGCATAGACAAAAACATTCAGCACATCATCACGGTCGGAGAGAATTGAATCGGCACACCTGCCAACGATAACGCAATTGCCTTTCTCTGCAATGGAGAGGATGACATCACGCTGAACGCCCCACAGATAATCTGAGGGAGAAAGTCCGTTCATAATTCCAGGGACACCAACGCTTGACGAAAAAGCGTAGGCAAAGCGGTTTTTGTTTGGGGCATACTCCCCCTGCTCTTTTATGAAATTTGGTGCAAAGCCTGTTTTTTCGGCAACCTCGTTCACAAGAGCTTCGTCATAATAATCGTAGCCTAACTTTGCGGCAACAGCCTTTGCAATGCTTCTTCCGCCAGAGCCAAACTGACGGCTGACGGTGATAATTTTTTTCATAAAATCGCCTCCTTTTTGTATAGTTTCATTTTACATTGAGGGGATGTTTTTTTCAATATATTTTTTCAACAAAATAATTATGATATTTTTGGCAGAAAAAAATTACAAATCAAATCGAACAAATTTAATTAATGATTTCAGACAAAAACATTTATATAGCCCTTTGTTATCAGATATTTATTATAAAAAATTACACAATACCAACAAAAAATCAATTATTATAATCTTTAATTAAAGTGCATTTAAAGTTATTCTTTTAAACTAAAAATGAAACTGCAGGAAAAATAAAGCAGTATGAGAGTATTGTAGTAGAAAACAATGAATCACTAATTATAAAGAGGGGAAAAAAATGGCTTTTTGTGTTAACTGTGGGGAGAAAATAGTAGATGGTGCAAATTTCTGTGCATCATGCGGTTCAAGGGTTGGAGCAGCTCCTACTCGTTCCCAAATGAATACGCAAAGACAACAAGAATATTTAGGTAAAATATTCAAATGTCCTTACTGTGGAGAGGTAATAAATCAGTCTGCTACCAGATGCCCTTCATGCGGATATGAAATTTGCGGAAAAGAAATTAATTCAGCTGTCAAGAAATTCTCTGATCAACTTATGGAACTTGAAAATAGTAGAACTCAGGAAAAAACACATATTGTTGAGACTATCACTAACGCTTTGTTTCATTCCCGTCCAAATAGCACAAGAAATAAGGTAGATACTCAAATTATTTCATTGGTGAAAAGTTTTCCAATTCCAAATACCATCGATGAAATAAGCGAATTTATGTTTTTAGCTGTAGGAAATATTGATGTAAATCTATCTAAGAAAAAACTATTTAATAATTCTTACTCTGGCAATCAACTGGAAGATACTTCACGACAGATAAGTAATGCCTGGGTGGCAAAAATGCAGCAAGTATACGCAAAAGCTGAAAGGGCTTTTCCTGATGACCCAGCATTTACACAGATTAAAAACATTTATTTATCAAAAATGAAAGAATTAAAAATCAAGGTAAAATAAATTAGGAGGACAAGATGGCTCTATTTAAGAAAAACAGAAGTCTTATGAACCAAATAAGATGTGATGAAGCTTCATATCTTATTTGGAAATGGCGCCCAAAGGATTTGCAAAAAGACAGCAACAGAGAAAATGCAATCAGATGGGGATCTTCCCTTCGTGTAAAAGAT
The DNA here is from genome assembly GCA_024404115.1 of Clostridia bacterium. Classification (GTDB taxonomy): domain Bacteria; phylum Bacillota; class Clostridia; order Oscillospirales; family Acutalibacteraceae; genus CAG-488. The sequence goes on from JAKSQM010000010.1 coordinate 6,904, forward strand.
GGCGAGGTTGCCGTTTTTGTATATAATCAAGGAAACGGTATTATGCAAGATTTTATTGAAGGACCCTTCGATAAAATAATTGAAACCAAAAATCTGCCTGTACTTGCAAATATAATTGGTCATGCATATAATGGTGGCACTCCATTTCAGGCAGAAGTATATTTTATAAATCTTGCCAGAATAATTCAGATTTCGTTTGCCGTACCTTTTTTTGATATTTATGACCCAAGATTTTTAGATTTTGGAGTACCAACTGCTGTAAGAGGTAAGGTAACCTTTAACATTAAAAATTACAGGGAATTTATAAAACTGCATAGGCTTAGCAGCTTTGATTTAGACTCATTCCAAACTCAAATAAGAGATTCTATTGCCAGATATGTCAAAACCGCTATTATCAATGTACCAGCTGAAAATAATATTCCAGTTGTTCAGATTGAGCGTGCCCTCTCAACTGTTAATTCAATTGTTGAAGATAGTGTCAGAAATCGACTTGAGCATGATTTCGGTGTCAACATTTCAGCAGTTGATATAAACACAATTGAGCTTGACAAGACCAGTGATGGATACAAACAGCTTATGGCTGTAACTAAGAATATTACAGCAGTTAAGATTCAGGCGGAAACTACTGATTATACCGAAAGACTTCGCATTCAGCGTGAAGAAGATCAGTACGCAAAGCATAAACAAACACAAAGCGCCAACATTGGTACTTTCCAGATTGAAAAGCAAACTGAGGTCGGTGTTGCAGGCGCAAATGCGCTTGGTAATATGGGCAAGAATGGAGCTGGCAGCATTAATTTAGGTGGGAAAAGCAGCGGTTTTAATCCAGCTGCTATGATGGCTGGAATGACGCTTGGCGGCGCCGTCGGTCAGAACATAGCCGGAACAATGAACAGTGCTATGAACGGAATGAGCCAACCACTGCAAAACAGTATTATCCCTCCCCCGATTCCAACAGTATCATATTATGTTGCAATAAACGGACAAGCAGCTGGAGCATTTGATGTAAATACACTTGCTCAAATGAAATCAACAGGGCAATTTAATGCTGACAGTTTAGTTTGGAAAAACGGAATGACAGAATGGACTAAAGCAAGCAATATTGATGAATTGAAATATTTATTTACCAATAATCCTACTATTCCGCCAATCCCCAATATTGAATAATTGAAATTATTCAACTCATATTTAGAAAAGATTATCATAAAAATGGCTATGAATGTAATTTCACTCATAGCCATTTATTATTTTTCGTTTTGTGCCAAATTGAGCAGCAAGCTACTTCCCTACAGTGTGCCGCTTCTTCACTATTATCTGTTAGACGGGATGCTTGGTGCTGTTTGTTGAGTTGTGAATTTGCTTCACAATCATACTAATCACACCTCTCCAACAACCTCACCCCCAACTTTTCAAAAAAATCCCTCTTCCCGTTGACACATCCCCATAAAAATGTTAAAATAATCTAAAATCAAAACTTTTTCTGCTACTGACGGAACAGTGGATTACCACAGGGGAACAGAAAAAGCGTGCAGTGCTTCACTGCCAAAGCCGACCGTCTGGGCGCACTTGCTTAAAGAGTGAGTGCGCCCTTTTTATTTAATTTCAGAAAGAGAGGAAAATTATGGATATTTACGCAATCAACAACATAGGCGAGCTTATAAAAGACAACTCCTATGTGGGCAGGGGAATCGTTATCGGCAAGTCCAAGGACGGCAAAAAGGCTGTGGCTGCCTATTTCATCATGGGCAGAAGTCAGAACAGCCGCAACCGCATTTTCACTTTAAAGGATGGCGCACTTTACACCGAGCCTTTTGATGCTTCAAAGGTGGAAGACCCCAGCCTTATTATCTATTCGCCAATGAAAAAAATCGACAACAAGCTTATCGTTACTAACGGCGACCAGACCGACACAATCTATGACTTTATAAAAGACGGCAAGTGCTTCAACAAGGCTCTTAAAACAAGATGCTTTGAGCCTGACGCACCCAACCTCACCCCACGAATCAGCGGTATTCTCAACTTCAAAAATGGCGATTTCAATTATAAAATGAGCATTCTCAAAAGCATTGATGCTGAGGGTACAGACTGCGCAAGGTACTTTTTTGAGTACCCCTCAAAGGCAGGTCTTGGTCATTTTATCCACACCTATGTGTGCGATGGCAACCCCATTCCCACATTCCAGGGCGAGCCTGAAAGGGTAGAAATCCCCAATGATATTGATGAATTTACCAACAATTTGTGGGATAACCTTGATAAAGACAACAAAATTTCGCTTTATGTTCGTTATATCGACCTTGAAAACGGCGAAGAAACAGACAGACTTATAAATAAAAACAACTGACGGAGGATATATTATGAAAGAATTTGAACTTAAATACGGCTGCAACCCCAATCAGAAGCCGTCAAAAATTTTTATGGAGGACGGCAGTGAGCTTCCCATTGAAATCCTCAACGGCAAGCCTGGCTACATCAACTTCCTTGACGCATTCAATTCATATCAGCTTGTTAAGGAGCTTAAAGAGGCAATCGGTCTGCCTGCTGTAACTTCATTCAAGCATGTCAGCCCCACCTCTGCGGCTGTGGGTATTCCGCTTTCAGATAAGCTCAAAAAAGCCTGCTTCGTTGATGACATCGAGGGTCTTGACGATTCGCCCCTTGCCTGCGCCTATGCAAGGGCAAGAGGAACAGACAGAATGTGTTCTTTCGGCGATTGGGTTGCCCTCTCTGATGTCTGCGATGTTACCACCGCTTTGATGATTAAGCGTGAGGTTTCAGACGGAATTATCGCCCCGGGCTATGAGCCCGAAGCACTTGAAATCCTCAAATCAAAGCGTAAGGGCAACTATAATATTGTTAAAATCGACCCCGATTATGTGCCTGCACCTGTTGAGCGTAAGCAGGTTTTCGGCATCACATTCCAGCAGGGAAGAAACAACTTCAAAATCAATAAAGAGCTTCTCTCAAATGTTGTTACAGCGAATAAAGAGCTGCCCGAATCCGCTGTCCGTGATTTAATAATTTCGCTCATCACTCTCAAATATACACAGTCAAATTCAGTTTGCTATGCTGTTGACGGTCAGGCAATCGGTGTTGGCGCAGGTCAGCAGTCAAGAATCCACTGCACCCGCCTTGCAGGCTCAAAGGCAGATACATGGTTCCTCCGTCAGTGCGATAAGGTGCTGAATCTTCCTTTTAAAGACACAATCGGCAGACCCGACCGTGATAATGTAATTGACGGCTACATCAACAAAAACGAAGAGGATGTTTGTGCAGATGGCAACTGGCAGAAATATTTCACAACTCAGCCAGAACCTCTTACAGACGAAGAAATCAAAGCATACCTTGCAACTGTTGATAATGTTGCCCTTGGCTCAGATGCTTTCTTCCCGTTCAGCGATAATATCGAAAGAGCAAAGAAAAGCGGTGTAAAATACATTGCCGAGCCGGGCGGTTCAATCCGTGATGATGTGGTTATCGAGTGCGCCGATAAATATGATATGGCAATGGCATTCACAGGAATGCGACTTTTCCACCATTGATTTATAATAACTCTTTACAAAAACGGGAAACAATATTATAATGTATATATGTTCAACCGAGCAAAACTAAATTTATATAAAAAGGTGATATTATGAATTTCTTTGAAGAATTAGTAAATTTTGACCCCGATGTTGCAAATGCCTGCAATGCAGAGCTTAACCGTCAGAGAGGCAATATTGAGCTTATCGCCAGTGAAAACATTGTTTCTCCTGCTGTTCTTCTTGCCGCAGGTGGAGTTCTCACCAATAAATATGCAGAGGGCTACCCCGGAAAGAGATATTACGGCGGCTGTCAGTGCGTTGACGTTGTTGAAGAGATTGCCCGTGAAAGAGCAAAGAAGCTTTTCGGCGCAGAGCACGCAAATGTTCAGCCTCACAGCGGTGCAAACGCAAACCTTGCTGTTTTCTTTGCACTTCTTCAGCCGGGCGATACTGTAATGGGCATGAACCTCCAGCAGGGCGGTCATCTTTCACACGGTTCACCCGTTAATATTTCAGGTAAATATTTCAACATCGTTCCTTACGGTGTTTCAGACGTTGACGAAAAAATCGACTATGACGAAATGGAAAAAATCGCTCTCGAATGCAAGCCAAAGCTTATCGTTGTTGGCGCAAGTGCATATTCAAGAGTAATCGACTTCCCCCGTTGCCGTGAGATTGCAGATAAAGTTGGCGCATATCTTATGGTTGATATGGCTCACATCGCTGGTCTTGTTGCCGCAGGTGTTCATCCCTCACCCGTACCTTATGCAGACATCGTTACAACCACAACTCATAAAACTCTTCGTGGCCCCCGTGGCGGTATGATTCTTTGCAAAGAGCAGTTTGCAAAAGCAATCGACAAGGCAATTTTCCCTGGCGTTCAGGGCGGACCTCTTATGCACATCATCGCTGCAAAGGCTGTTGCTCTTGGCGAAGCTATGACAGACGAATTTAAAGAATACGGCAAGCAGGTTGTTGCTAATGCCGCCGCTCTTTGCGACAGACTTGTTGAAAGAGGCGTTAAGGTTGTTTCTGGCGGAACAGATAACCACCTTATCCTCCTTAACCTTGTTGGCACAGGCATCACAGGCAAAGAGCTTGAAGCAAGACTTGACGAGGTTCACATCACAGCTAATAAAAACACAGTTCCCAACGACCCTGCATCACCTTTTGTAACAAGCGGACTTAGAATCGGTACACCTGCTGTTACCACAAGAGGATTCAAAGAGCCAGAAATGAAGCTTATTGCTGATTGGATTGCAGACGCAATTGAAGATTTTGAGGGCAATAAAGAGAAGATTTATGCAGGTGTTCAGGATCTTTGCGCTCGTTTCCCTCTTTATTAAAAAATAGGAGTTAAAATGGCTTATTTAACTGATATAGAAATTGCACAGCAGTGCAAAATGAAGCCTATTACAGAAATTGCCGCAAAAGCTCATGTTGATGAAAAATACATCGAGCAATACGGCAGATACAAGGCAAAAATCGACCCTGCTCTGCTTAAAGAAACAGACAAAAAAGACGGCAAGCTGATTCTTGTAACAGCAATCACCCCCACACCTGCTGGCGAGGGCAAAACAACCACCACAATCGGTCTTGCAGACGGCTTGAAGCGTATCGGCAAGGATGTTACTGTTGCTTTGCGTGAGCCTTCCCTTGGACCCGTTTTCGGCATCAAGGGCGGTGCGGCAGGCGGCGGCTATGCGCAGGTTGTGCCTATGGAGGATATCAACCTCCATTTCACAGGGGATTTTCATGCAATCGGTGCGGCAAACAATCTTCTTGCCGCCATGCTTGATAATCATATTCAGCAGGGCAATGCTTTAGGCATTGATGTTCGCAAAATCACATGGAAACGCTGTGTGGATATGAACGACAGACAGCTCCGTTTCATTACCGATGGCTTAGGCGGTAAGGTCAACGGCACACCCCGTGAGGATGGCTTCGACATTACCGTTGCAAGTGAAATTATGGCGGTTTTCTGCCTTGCAGATTCCATAACCGACCTTAAAAATCGACTTTCAAAAATCATTGTAGGCTATACCTATGATGATAAGCCCGTTACCGCAGGGGATTTAAAGGCGGTTGGTGCTATGACCGCACTTTTAAAGGATGCCTTAAAGCCAAACCTTGTGCAGACCCTTGAGGGTACTCCTGCATTTGTTCACGGTGGACCTTTTGCAAATATTGCCCACGGATGCAACTCTGTTATGGCAACAAAGCTTGCACTTAAAATGGGCGATTATGCCGTTACCGAGGCTGGCTTCGGTGCAGATTTAGGCGCAGAGAAATTCCTTGATATCAAGTGCAGAATGGCAGACCTTGAGCCAAGCGCAGTTGTGGTTGTTGCCACTGTCCGTGCGCTTAAAATGCACGGTGGACTTGATAAAAAGAGCCTTGCAACAGAGGATATTTCCGCTCTTGAAAAGGGTATTCCGAATCTTCTCCGCCATGTTTCAAATATCAAGAATGTTTATAAACTTCCGTGCGTTGTTGCGGTCAACCGTTTCCCCACAGATACCGATGCTGAAATTGACTTCATTATAGCAAAATGCAAGGAGCTTGGTGTAAACACCGTTCTTTCCACCGTGTGGGCAGAGGGCGGCAAAGGTGGCGAGGCTCTTGCAAAAGAGGTTGTTCGCCTTTGTGAAGAGAAAAAGGGCGATTTCACATTCTCCTATGACCTTGACGGCACTATTGAAGAAAAAATTGAAGCAATTGTCAAAAAGATTTACGGTGGCGACGGCATCATAGTTGCTCCCAACGCAAAGAAGCAGATTGCACAGCTCACCGCTCTCGGCTTTGACAAATTGCCCATCTGCGTTGCCAAAACACAGTATAGTTTTTCTGATGACCCCACAAAGCTTGGCGCACCCGAAGGCTTCAAGGTTACCGTTAAAAATGTCAAAGTGTCCGCAGGCGCAGGCTTCATAGTTGCCCTCACAGGCGATATTATGACAATGCCTGGACTTCCCAAAGTCCCCGCCGCAGAGAAAATTGATGTTGATGAAAACGGCAAAATAACAGGCCTTTTCTAAATGATAATAATTTAAAGACAGCTATTTTTTGTAGCTGTCTTTTTTCGTGATATCGTAGGGGAATAGCTCTTCGACATCCCCCTACTCGTTTCAATTATTATCTATTATGTGATATCTATTATCTTTTATCTACTTTCTACAGTTCTACCCCTCTGTCAAGGGGCGACGGGAAGCTCGGTGCTTTTTCAGTTGCATCGTGAATATAATTCACCTTGCTGGCACGGGGATGAACCCCGTGGGGAGGTGTGGGCGGTCGGTGCGGTGCGTGGGGCAAATACATTCGGGTGCGGGTGTCCCGCCCGAAATTATTCATTATTAAATATTCGTTATTCATTAAAAAAGCTGCCGCTTTTGCGACAGCTTTTTGCTTATTCTTCTGTTGTTTCTTCAACTGGCTCTGCCTGTGTGAAGAGGGTGCCATTCATAAGGCTTATGAAGTTTTCTCCGTCAATTTTTTCGTGCTTAACAAGGTACTCTGCAAGCTGGTGGAGCTTATCAATATGCTCTGTGAGAATTGTTTCAGTTCTCTTATAAGCGTTATTGATGATGCTCTTGATTTCGTTATCAATTGCGTTGGCAGTTGACTCTGAAACATTCTTTGCATGACCGTAATCCTTGCCGAGGAACACCTCATCATTTGATGATGAATAGCATACGGGACCGAGATTTTCGCTCATACCGTATTTTGTAACCATATTGCGTGCAGTTTCTGTGGCTCTTTCAATATCGTTTGATGCGCCTGTTGAAATATCGCCGCATACAAGCTGCTCTGCAACTCGACCGCCAAGGAGCGATACAAGCTCGTCAAGCATTTCGTTTTTATAGTGATACGGCTTATCCTCTTTGGGAACATACATTGTATAGCCGCCTGCCATACCTCTTGGGATAATTGAGATTTCCTGAACAGGGTCATGATGCTCAAGGTAGAAGCTTGCAATTGCATGACCGCCCTCGTGATAAGCTGTCATACGCTTCTCTTTATCGCTCATCTTATGAGATTTCTTCTCTGTACCAACAACAACCTTAACGGTTGCCTCTTTGATTTCGCTCATTGTGATGGCTTTTTTGCCTCTGCGAGCGGCAAGAAGTGCTGATTCGTTAAGAAGATTTTCAAGGTCTGCACCAACAAAGCCTGTGGTTGAGCCTGCGATAACCTTGAGGTCAACATCGGGAGCAAGTGGCTTATTTTTTGCGTGAACTTTGAGAATTTCTTCTCTGCCCTTTGCGTCGGGATAGCCAACTGTAACTCGTCTGTCAAATCGACCCGGTCTTAAAAGTGCAGGGTCAAGGATATCGGGGCGGTTAGTTGCAGCGATGATAATAACGCCCTCATTTTTGCCGAAGCCGTCCATCTCAACAAGGAGCTGGTTTAAGGTCTGCTCTCTTTCGTCATGACCGCCGCCCATACCTGCGCCTCTGTGTCTGCCGACAGCATCAATTTCATCAATGAAAATAACAGAGGGTGCAGCCTTTTTGGCTTTATCAAACAAATCTCTTACTCGTGAAGCACCGACACCAACATACATCTCAACAAAGTCTGAACCTGAAATCGAGAAGAAAGGAACATCGGCTTCGCCTGCAACTGCTCTTGCAAGGAGGGTTTTACCAGTACCGGGAGGGCCTACAAGAAGAACACCCTTGGGGATTCTTGCGCCAAGTGCATTGAATTTGTTTGGCTCTTTGAGGAAGTCAACCATTTCTGAAAGCTCCTCTTTCTCTTCGTCTGCACCTGCTACCTGATCAAATGTGGTCTTTCTGCCGTCATCCTTTGGAGTTTTAACCTTAACCTTGCCGAATGAGAGAGTTTTATTCATATCTCCGCCAGCGGCATCAAGGCGTTTTTTCATCAGAACATAGAAAAGAATACATGAACCGAAAATGAGAACATAAGGCAGAAGGCTAATAACCCATGATGATGAGCTGTTTGCATACTGATATTTTATCATTTCAGCTTCTGTTTTGGCGTGCTTATTATGTTCACGAACAGTTTCGTTAACATCCTCAAGGAATACGCTTACATTGGGAACAACATATTTCTGAGGGGTCTTTTCGCCTCTGAGCTTGAAATCCAGCACTCTTGAGCCAAGGTTAAGTGAAAAGCTCTCAACCTTATCCAAATCAAAATACTGGACAATCTGATAATACTGTGTTTCAACCTGCTTTGTGGATTTTGTGGCATACATAATGCCGATAACGATAATGATGGGCACAAGGATATATATGAGCGCCGTCATTCCTTTACGCTTTTTTGGTGCAGGTGAATTGTTTTTGTTGTTTGGATTTTCCAAATGATTCACTCCCCGCGGTTTTTCCGCATTTAATTTTCACCGTAAATTTCGGGTTTAAGCACACCGATATACGGAAGATTTCTGTATTTTTCATCAAAGTCAAGTCCGTAACCAACAATGAATTCATCGGGAACAAGTGTTCCTGAATAGTCCGCATGAATGTCTGCTTCACGGCGGTCGGGCTTATCAAAAAGGGTGCAGATTCTGATTGATGCAGGATTTCTTGTTTTGAGCATTTCTCTTACATAAAAGAGAGTTTTGCCGCTGTCGAGAATATCCTCAACAAGAAGAAGGTCGTAACCCTCAAGGTTGATGTCAAGGTCTTTCTGAAGCTTAACAACACCTGATGTTTTTGTGCCTGAGCCGTAGCTTGAAACTGACATAAAGTCGATACGGCAGGGAACGGTTATTGAACGCATAAGGTCAGCCATAAAAACAACAGAGCCTTTAAGGACACTTACAAGGAGGAGGTTTTTGCCCTCATAATCCTCGCTTATACGCTTGCCAAGGTTTTTAACTATATCACCGATTTCCTCAGCAGAAAAATATACTTCTTTGATGTCATCATTCATTGACATATTGCTACCCCTTTTCAATAATTGATTTTTAACATTTTTTTAGTTTTTTTATTTATTTTACAGCGTTCAGCGCATCCATAGCCTTGAACCCACACAACGCCAAGCTCATCTGCCAAAACGCAAACGCTGTTTTTATCTGTAATTTTATCTTCCGTAAACATTTTTTTTAGCTGCTTTGTGCAGTTTCTGTTTGCTATACGGATTTTGTCCCCAGCAAGGCGACTTCTTAGTGTAAGCTGACCAACGACACTGTCATAGTCTAACACACATTTATGAACAAACTGTTTCGTAAATGGCTCAATACTATTAACAATTGAGAATTTTATCGTTCCAGCGGGTGTAATTATATCCTCATCAAGAGAAAAATCCCTCTGCCAGCTTTCTGTTAAAGATTTTTTGCCAAAAGTGAGAATATTTTTTTCGACTCTCACTTCGGTGTCGCCAAGTATCTGAGTTTTGCCGCCACGAAGAATTTTGCACACATTACTGATATGCACGCTTTCGGGCAACAGGTTTGTTTCTTTTATAATTATTTCTGCCACAACACGCTTTTTAAGGGCGGTATGGCAACTGTCAATCTCCCCTGCGTCATAGCCGTTTTCTCTTTTTGCAGATTTAATTTTTTCTGCGGTGAGGGCGGCGAAAAAATCTTCATCCTCATTGGCAGAGGCAATAAGCCTTGAAGCCGCCTGCTCAAATGAGGGGTTGATTTTTTTAAGCTCAGGGATAATATTCAGCCTTATCCTGTTACGGGAATATGTATCGTCCCCGTTGGTGGAATCGGTAACATAATTTATGTTGTTTTCACGGCAATAAGCTTCGATTTCTGCCCTTGTGCAATCAATAAGAGGTCTGATAATATTGCCCCTGACAGCAGGGATTGAACGAAGCCCCTTAACAGATGTTCCCCTTGCCATATTAAAAAGGAGAGTTTCGCAGCAATCGTTAAGGTTATGCGCTGTGGCAATAAGTGCGTCCTTTTCTATGGATTCAAAAAATTCATAGCGGATTTTTCTGCCGTATTCCTCAAGACCCATATTGGCTTTTTTTGCTTCTTCCGGCACATTGCAATGACATACTTTAATTGGAACGCCTAATTCACTGCAAAAATGAACGGCAAAATCTTCATCACGCTGTGCCTCCTCCCCTCTTATACCGTGATTCACATGAGCCACGGTGATATTAAGGGAGTATTCGTCTTTTAAAGCGCAAAGAGCGTGGAGCAATGCGCAGGAATCTGCACCGCCCGAAAGACCCACAACAACATTCTTTTTTTCAGAAAACATACCGTATTTTTCGGCAGTTTTTTTGATTTTACATATCATTTTTTATTTTTTCTAACCCCATAAACAATGTGTGGTCAGCGTCCCAGATCATCTTAACCGTTTCTGTTGAGCCGTGGCGGTTTTTGGCAACGATAATCTCTGCCTCGTTTGAGATTTCCTCTTTCTGCTCGTTGTTATCTCCATCATCATTATCATCATCTTTTTCGCCTTTATAATAATTGGGACGATAGAGCATCATAACAATATCAGCATCCTGCTCGATTGAGCCAGATTCACGCAAGTCGGCAAGCTGCGGGCGGTGGGATTTACCTCTGCCCTCTGTTCCACGGGAAAGCTGAGCGCAGCAGACAACGGGAATCATAAGGTCTTTTGCCATCATTTTAAGCTCACGAGTAATCTCTGAAACCTGCTGAACACGGTTATCGGTTTTTCCGCCCGGTTTAATAAGACCGAGGTAATCTATGATAACGCACTCAACATCTTTCATTCGGCGGATTTTTGCTTTCATCTCTGCAACGGTGATTGAGCTGGTATCGTCAAAATAAAGCTCACAATCGGCAAGAACGCCTGTTGCCATGGCGATACGCTCCCAATCCTCGCTGTCAAGCTCACCTGTTCGCATCTTACTGCTGTTTACCCTTGCCTCTGTTGAAAGAACACGCATTGCAAGCTGTTCCTTTGTCATTTCAAGAGAGAACATAACAACCTTACGCTTGCCTATCATTGAAACATTTCGTGCAAGGTTCAAAGCAAAGCTGGTTTTACCCATAGCAGGGCGGGCACCGATAAGCACAAGGTCTGATTTATGCAAGCCTGTGATTATCTTATCAAGGTCAGAATATCCTGTTGGATAGCCTTTATATAAGTCTTTCTCTTCACTTGTAAGGTGCTGGAGGGTGGTGTAAACCTCATTGACAATAATATCGCTGAGCTTTGAGGGTCCGCTCATTCGTCTGCCCTGACGGATATTGTAAATTCGCTGTTCCGCCGCATCAAGAAGCAAATCCGCTTCGGTATCCTGCTCAGAAGCCTCGTCAATAGTCTGCTTTGAGGCATTTATAAGGGTGCGTATGTAATACTTTTCCCTTACGATATTTGCATATGATTCAACATTTGCGGTGGAGGGCACAATCTCTGCCAGCTGAAACAGGTATTTTTTGCCCGATGCGCTGTCATAGATTTTATCATTAACAAGGCTGTTTAAAACAATCAGAGGGTCAATTTTGCCGCCCGATGCTTCAATAAGAGCCATTGTTCTGAATATTTCTTTATGCTGAGGAAGATAGAAATGCTCCGCATTGATGATAACCTGAACCTGCGTTAAGCATGAGGGCTCGGTGAGAATACAACCAAGCACAGCCTGCTCCGCTTCAAGAGAAAATGGCTGGTTCAGAGTACCGTCTGCACTGTTGAAATTAACATCCATTTTTTATTCCCCGTTCAATCAGTTTTCGCTGACCATTACAAAGAAATCAGCTGTGATGCCCTGATAGAATTTTGCCTGTGCAGGGAAAGTGCCGAATGACTTAATATCATCAACAGTGATTTTTCTTTTATCAATATCAATGCTGAACTGCTTTTTAACTGTTTCTGCAATTTCTTTTGCTGTAACTGAGCCGAAAAGCTTGCCGTTTTTGCCAGCCTTTGCAATGATTTTAACTGTTTTGCCTTTGATTTTTGATGCAGCTTCGTTTGCAGCTGCTTTTTCAACTTCGATTTTGTGATTCTGTGAAGCTTCTCTGTTTTTAAGCTCTGTCATTGCCTGAGCGTTTGCTTCAACAGCCAGCTTGCGGGGGAAAAGGAAATTTCTTGCGTAACCGTCGCTTGTTGTTACCATTTCGCCCTTTTTGCCTAAATTTTTAACATCCTGACTAAGAATAACTTTCATATTTTTTACCTCCAAGGTGTTATGTTGCTTATTTTTTATCTATTTCACTAATCAGCTTTTTATAAACCTGATCTGTAGATTCTTCTTTAAACTGAGCCGCCGCCATTGTCTGATGTCCGCCGCCGCCCAATGCTTCCATAATCAACTGAACATTAACTGCACCAAGTGAGCGTGCAGAGATGCTTGCACCGCCTGCCGTTTTGAAAACAACAAATGAAGCGTCTGTTCCTTTAATATTAAGAAGCTCGTCTGCCGCCTGCGCCGCCGCAATTCTGATTTCGTCTGATTCTTCATTGCAGACAGAGATTGCGCAGTTTTTATAAATCTCTGCGTCAGAAACGATTTTGCTTTTTATTTTATACTGATTGATACTGTCTGCAAAGAGCTTTTTAACTCTTACAGTGTCTGCACCCTCTGCCTTGAGGAATGCCGCCGCCTCAAATGTATCCACACCTGCACGAAGAACAAAATTCTTTGTATCAAGCATAATGCCCGAAAGAAGTGCGTCTGCCACAACGGAGCCGATTTTAACTTTCTTTGGCAGGAACTTAATAAGCTTTGCCACAAGCTCGGAAGCAGATGAAGCTGACGGGTCAAGGTGGAAAATGAGAGCATCATCAATATAATTAACGGTCTTTCTGTGGTGGTCAATAACCACCTTTTTGCTTGCCATTTCGGCAATTTCGGGGAACTCCATAAATCCTCTCACATGGGTGTCTGTGATAACCACAACTGTATTCTGCGTTATCAGCTTCTTAGCTTCATCAAGTGAGATTATATATTCGCCGAAGTCATTCTCTTTCATATAATCAAGAAGCGGTTTTGAAAGAGCGGTTTTTTCGTCTGTAACGATATATGCCTCCCTGCCGTATGCTCTTGAAACAGCGGCAATGCCGAAGCCTGAGCCGAGGGCATCAAGGTCGGGGAATCTGTGCCCCATAATAATAACTCTGTCGCAATCCTCAAGAGTCTGACAAAATGCCTTTGAAACAATGCGGGATTTAACGCCCGTCTGCCTTTCAACACTTTGTGAAACTCCGCCGAAAAATTCGTATTCCTCGCTTCTCTTAACGGCGGCCTGATCGCCTCCCCTGCCAAATGCCATTTCAAGGGACTGCTTTGCCTGCCTTTCGCTTCTGTATATTCCGCCATCGGCACCAACACCGATTGAAAGGGTGATGTTCATAGGCTCATCACGGAATGTGTAATCACGCACCATATCAAGAATATTAAAGCGTTTCTCTGCCATGGAATTGATGTCGCTCATCTGCGTTACAATAGCAAAGGAATTTTCGCCACGCTTTGTTTTCATGCAGTCATATTCCTGAAGCCACGCTTCAATCATATTTTCGATTTCGCTTCTGATTGCGGCACTTTCTGAATCTCTGTAATTACGCTCAATATCGTCCATACCGTCAATTGCAATAAGCATAACGGCAGGTCGGGTGCTCATAAAGGTATCCATTACCTCACGGTATTTTGTGTTATCTATAAAGTAAAGTATGATTTTGTTTGACTCTGATTTCTGAGAAAAAACGGTGAAAAGTTTATCTTCAATCTTGAGATTTACACCGCTGGTTTCAGCATCCCTCAAGGTTTCAGATCTGCTTTCAATAACATTTTTAAGGTCAGTATAATCCACATTTTCTGAAATTACAGTTTCAAAAAGCTGGTTATTCCAAAGGAGCTTGCCTTTATCATCCGTTACAAGCACAGGAATTGGAAAATCTGCACTGTCCTCTCCGCCTGCAAAGTTGAGTCCTCTTGTAAGGCGCATAACAAGCTTTTGCTTTTTCTTTTTAGTGGCAATATAAAAGATAAGTGTAAACACCAGCAAAGCCACTATAACAGCAGCCTCGGCAATTGCAATTATTTTGTTGCCTTTCACCGCTGTGAGGGCGGCAAATGCCCCCGCCAAAAGGATAGCCACGGTGAAAATTGGAAAATCACGGATGATATTTCTTGATTTCATGTTATACCTCCATAATAATGGAAAGAATCATGGGATTTCTGCCTGTCTGTTCGTACATATATCTTGAAACGGCATCCCTTACCCTGTTTTTGATTGTGGGCCAATCACGGATGCCACGGCTCATATAATCCTCAACAACTTTTCGTGAGATTATCTTTGCCTCTTCAATAAGCTGTTCATTATCTCTCACATAGATAAATCCTCGTGAGATAATTTCGGGTCCAGAAACGATTTCGCCATAAACGCTGTCAACAGATACAACAACAACAACAATTCCGTTTTCTGAAAGTCGCTTTCTGTCGCTGATAACAATATTGCCAACATCGCCGACACCTGAGCCGTCAACAAAAATCTGCTCCATTGGAAGCTGACCCAGCTCCTTAATGCCGTCTTTTGAAATTTCAATCTGCACTCCGTTATCTGCAACATAGATATTCTGCGGAGCTATGCCCATGGCCTCGGCAAGCATTGCGTGCTTTCTCAAATGCTTCTGCTCACCGTGAACAGGAATGAAAAACTGCGGACGGACAACACCCAGCATCAGCTTTAACTCCTCCTGACAGGCATGACCCGAAACATGGATGCCGTCAGTTCTTTCATAAATAACCTCTGCGCCAAGCTTCATAAGCTCATTGATAACGTTGCCGACGGTTTTTTCGTTACCTGGGATTGGTGTGGCAGAAATGATAACATAATCATTGGGGCCAACATTTACCTTGCGGTGGTCTGAAAAAGCCATTCTTGAAAGTGCGGACATAGGCTCGCCCTGACTGCCTGTGGTGATAATTACCATCTGCTCCTCGGGGTAATCCTTTATCATATCAATGCTTACAAGCTGACCGTCATCAACATTAAGGTAGCCCATTTCTGAGCCGATTTTCATAACATTCTCAAGGCTTCTGCCGGAAAGAGCAACCTTTCTGCCAAGCTTCTTGGCAACATTTATAATCTGCTGAACTCTGTGAACATTTGAAGCGAATGTGGCAATGATGATTCGCCTTTTGCCAGCCTTGCTGAAAAGTGTTTCAAATGAATAGCCAACATTGCGCTCACTGGCGGTGTAGCCTGCACGCTCAGCATTGGTTGAATCTGAAAGCATACAGAGAACGCCCTTTGAGCCAAGCTCGCCGAAGCGGTTAATATCAATCATACCGCCGTCAATGGGGGTGCTGTCGATTTTAAAATCGCCTGTCTGAATAATTGTGCCTGCATTGCAGGTGATGGCAAAGCCCAAAGCATCGGGAATTGAGTGGTTAACATGGATTGCCTCAACAGAAAATTCGCCTGCTTTGATTGTATCGCCAGGTTTGATAACATTGAGAACTGCACTTGAAAGAAGTCGATGCTCCTCTAATTTGCCCTCAATAAGACCCATTGTGAGCCTTGTGCCATAAACAGGCACGTTGATTTCACGAAGCAAATAAGGAATTGCACCGATATGGTCCTCATGACCGTGGGTGATGAAAACACCACGAACCTTAGAAACATTCTCTTTAAGGTAAGAGAAATCGGGAATTACAAGGTCAATACCGAGCATATCCTGCTCTGGGAAAGCAAGACCGCAATCAACAACGATAATGTCTTCATCTGTTTCATAAACTGTAAGGTTTTTGCCGATTTCGTTAAGTCCGCCTAAAAAGCTGACCTTAACGGGTGTTGCGTTGATTTTCTTTTTAGCTGTGCGCTTCGGCTTCTGAACAGGTTTTGTGCTTTTTTTATTCTGTGATTGTCTGCTTTTCTGAGCTGTGGATTTCTTTGATTTTTTTACGGCTGCTCCGCTTTTTGAGGATGAATTTTTAGAGGCTGACGCTTTTGCGCCACCTTTTTTAGAAGTCTGATTCTTTTTACTATTTACATTCTTTTTGGAGCTTTTTTTATTCTGAGATTTTGATTTCTGCTCCTTTTTTGCATCATTCTGCATTAAATAAATCTCCTCCGAATTAAGTTATATATAGCATTTTATATGTATCCATAGTAAGTTACAATATATGATACTCTTTATTTAATCAAAAGTCAATATGCCACGGTAATTATTGACAATTCTCCCCTTTTTCATATCATTGACAATAGTTTTGCTTTAATATATAATGTAGAAAAAAGGAGGGCATAAAAATGGATGCAATGCTTGTAGGAATGTTCACATGGGGAGCAATGTGGACATTTTTCGTTTTTCTTTTTGTTTTCAATGTGGTTTATGTGTATTTTCCGCCGCTGCTTTTGAGGTTTTACATTTATAAAAGACCGCTTGAAAAGGCAGAGCGGACAAAGCTTTATAAAATTGAGTGCGTGTTTTATGGGATTTTGTTGGTGCTGTTTAATGTTGTTTCGGTTATTTTGCAGTTGAAAAACCACCAGCTTGATGTGCTGGGGATTCTCAAGGCGGATGGAAGTTTAATTGTTTACACCGCTTTTCATTTGCTGATTCAGCGGATTATAATGTCGGTCGGCTCACGGGTATAGTACCACAGAAAAAGAGAATAATATGTAAAATTTCGGCAGAGAGTTTATCCCTGCCGATTTTGTTTTGTGGGGGGTGGATTGCCACGGTTGCAATGACGATACCGACAAATTTTCGTTCAAATATATATTTGTGAGAACATTCAGAGCGGGATGTCGAGGACGCCATCCCATACAATGCCACTTTTTCACTATTCACTACAACTTATTACTTCAAGTTCTACCCCTCTGTCAAGGGGCGACAAAAAATCTGCTGTTTTTTGCCAATTGTTTAATTTTAACAGACAATCCCTCAGTCTTTTTGCAGTGGCAAAAATCCAGCTCCCTTTACACAAGGGAGCCGTTTTATTGTGCAAATCAAGCAAATATGTGCGGAATTTAAAAATAAATTCTTTTCAAAAGATTTTTTCTGCAATTTCTTTAAAGACGGGGGCGCAATCTTCGCCGCCTGTTGTGCCCTCTTCGTTGAGAATTACCACTGTATATTTGGGGTCATCTGCCGGGAAAAAGCCGCCAAACCAAGTGCAGAGCTTTTCGCTTTTATCGGGATTGAAAGTGCCTGTCTGCGCCGTTGCGGTTTTGCCTGCGGATTCAAACAGCTCACTTTGAGCATTTTTGGCTGTGCCCTCTTTTACAACGGATTTCAGCATTTTTGTAAGCTTTTGTGCCGTTTCCTCACTGAAAGCACGGATTGGCGCTTTGGGCGTAAAGCGGTAAAGCTCTCTCCCCTTTGCGTCCGTCAGATTTTCCACCACATATGGCTCGGTGTATTGCCCGTTGTTGCCGATAGCGGTGAAAGTGTTTGCAATCTGAATTGTTGTTGCGGTGAGCGTTCCCTGCCCGAATGAAAAAAGGGCAAGCTGACCTGTGGAGCGGAGCTTTTCGGCGGTTGGCAGGTTGCCCTCAGAAGCAAAAAGATTTTTTGCAATTTCAAAGGACTTGCCATAGCCTAAAATGCCTGCTAACTCAAGGAGCGGTTTATGCCCCATTTGCTGTGTGAGCTTAATAAAATAGCAGTTGCACGAGCAGACAAGTGCCTTTTGCATATCCACAACGCCGTGGGCGGTGCCGTTATTGCAGTGAAAAACCTTGCCGTCAACGGTGTAGCTGCCTGTGCATTTCATAGAAAATGCGGGCGAAATGCCGTATTCAAGTGCGGCGGCGGCAACGGCTGCCTTGAAAACTGAGCCGACGGGATATGCGCTCAAGGCTCTGTTGACGAGGGGTGCGTTATCGTCCTCAAGGCTTGATGCCACATTATTTTTATCAAAAAACGGCACAGAAGCCAGTGCTTTTATGGCTCCTGTTTTTGTGTCGCACACAAGCACCGCACCCTTTTTGATGGTGGAATTTTCAAGTGCTTCCTCTGTGGCAAGCTGGATTTTTTTATCAATTGTCAGCTTTATTCCGCATTTTTCTGAATAATAAAGCGGTTCAGTTTCGATTTTTGCCCCTGCGATAATCTGCCCGTCCGCACTGCAAGGAAAGCCAGCGTAAAGGGGAATATCCGTTTTGAGTGTGGTGTCAAATGCTTTTTCGATTCCGCTGACACCTGCGCCGTCTGAATTCACATAGCCTGTCAGATGGCAGAGGAATTTGCCGTCGGGGTATCTGACATACTTTTTTAATGTAATTGCGTTGAGGTTATTGAGTTCAACCGCTCCGCTGAGCTTAGCATATGCAGGGCTTTGGTGGGCGATAGTCTGCGCCAGCGAGGCAAGCTCCTGACGGGGCAGAATTTCACGAAGCTCTGGCAAAATATCATAGGTAGGCTTGACGGCAACAAAGCTTTCGGTTTCGTAATTACAAAGCAATTCGCCGTTGCAATCAAGCATTGGCAGACGCAGATTATCGAGAGTTATTTTTTTGCAGTGGGACTGAATATGCTCCGCCGCATCAACCTTAAAGCTGAGCGTGAAAAGCTTAACGCAAAGCATACCAAGACAAATACAGAAAAGGAAAAATGCAGTTATCGCCCGTTTATACATAAAATCACCAGTGGTATTATCTGCACAGAGGGCAAAAAAATACAGCATAGCGTTGAACTATGCTGTAATAATTTACTCGACCAGCGGACCTGTTAAAATTGTAGGCTCTTCTATGTCTTCTTTTTCTGCAACGAGCTCTTTAGGCTTAGGCTTGTCTTTATCCTTATCTTTCTTATCCTCGGCAAAATTCTTTGAAGCATCGCCGATTTCTTTTATAAGCTTTTCAAGGATTTCGTTGAACTCCTCAGAGCTTTGTGTAAGGTTTTGAGCTGTTTCACGCATTGAAGAAACATGCTGAAGTGCGTTATTGAGCTTCTCGATTGTTTCTTTCTTAACGTTATTCACAACAAGACCTGCCGACTGAATGTAACTTTCGGCATATGATATTGAATTCTGAATAAGTCGCTCTGCTGAAACGTTGGATTCCTTGCGCTTATCTTCTGCAATATCCATTTTTGTATCAAGCTCACGCTGTAAAGAGAGAATGCGTGAATTTTTTAAATCAAGCTCAGATTCAAGAGTGCCTACCCTTGTGGATTTAACATCAAGCTTTGTTTTGATTGTTTCAATCTCATCTTTAAGCTCTGCAATTTTATCTTCCTTAGCTTCCAGTGCTTTTTTTGCCTCTGCAAGCTCTGACATTGCTTTTGCAAGCTCAATTTCTCTTTCGCCGTGCTCGGTGGACATATCGCTGATATACTGCAATACATCCGAACGCTTAAAGCCGCCGAATGTTGCTCGTCTGAAAAGTATTTCATTACTCATGGTAAAATACTCCTTGCAGTAAATAATTATTCTTCTTCGGGGATGTCAGAAGTACAATGGGGGCACTTAACAGCATCAATGCTGATTTCTGATTTACAGAAGGGGCAAACCTTTGTTGTAGGTGCTGCAGGAGCTTCCTCTTCCTCTTTCTTAGCCTCTGCAACTTTATCTGATACCTTATTGATTCCTCTTACAATAAGGAAGATGATGATTGCCATGATGAGGAAGTTAAGAATTGCGCCGATGAATGTGCCGAAATTAACTGTTGCTGCGCCTGCTTTTGCAGCCTCTTCAAGTGTTGCATACTTGTTGCCGTCAAGAGCGATAAACCAGTTTGCAAAATCAACACCCTTTGTTGCAAGGCTGATAACAGGCATAATAATATCGTTAACAAGTGAATTAACTATTGCCTGGAATGCACCGCCGATGATAACGCCGACTGCAAGATCCATTACATTGCCTCTTAAAATGAACTTCTTAAACTCTGCTACGAAGCCAGTATCTTTTTTCTTTGCCATAATAAACAACTCCCATTGAAATTTTTCTTATATTATATAATACTGTTTTAATTTTGTCAACAAATTACAATTAAAGTAATTGAGATATTTTATGTTTTTCAACAAAAAATACCACAGAAAATAAACACAACGCTGAATTTGGTTTAATTTCTGTGGTAAAAATCTTATCTTACAACGATGTTAACGAGTCTGCCCTTAACATAGATCTCTTTAACAACTGTTTTGCCGTTGATTGCTTCGGCAATTTTTGCATCCTCTTTTGCAAGGGCAATTACATCTGCCTGCTGGAGGTCTGCAGGGATAACAAGCTTTGAACGAACCTTACCGTTAATCTGTGCAACGATTTCGATTGTATCGTCAACGCACTTGCTTTCGTCATAATCAACCCAGTTGCCGTTGGCGAGCATTCCGCCAAATGCCTGCTGTTCCCAGATTTCTTCTGTTACATGAGGAGCAAAGGGATTGAGGATTGTAACGAATGCTTTAAGCTCTGCCTTATTGATTGCGCCCTTTTCATAAATCTTGTTAAGAAGAGCCATCATAGCGGCAATTGCTGTGTTGAACTTCATATTTTCAATGTCTTCAGACACTTTCTTGATTGTCTTATGGAAGTCAGACTCAAGCTCCTTTGAGAAGCTGTCGCCATCTGTGAGAATATCCTGAAGAGCCCATACTCTGTCGATAAATCTCTTGCATCCCTTAACAGATGACTGAGACCATGGAGCTGCCTTTTCATAATCGCCCATGAAGAGGACATATGTACGAAGAACATCTGCACCTAATTCATCAACAACATCGTTGGGGTCAACAACATTGCCCTTTGACTTACTCATCTTGTCGCCGTCGGGTCCTAAGATAAGACCCTGAGCTGTACGCTTTGCATAAGGCTCATCATTGGGAACAATACCGATGTCATAGAGGAATTTATGCCAGAAACGGGAGTAAATCATATGACGGGTTACATGCTCCATACCGCCGTTGTACCAGTCAACCTGTCCCCAGTATTTGAGCTTTTCGCTGTCTGCAAGAGCTTCTGTGTTGGTTGGGTCCATATAGCGGAGGAAATACCATGAAGAGCCTGCCCACTGAGGCATTGTGTCTGTTTCTCTCTTAGCGTCCTTCCCGCACTTGGGGCATTTGCAGTTAACATATGATTCGATTTTTGCAAGGGGGCTTTCGCCGTCTGAACCGGGCTCAAAGTTCTCTACCTTTGGAAGTTTAAGAGGAAGCTCCTCATAAGGCACTGCAACCATTCCGCAATCGGGGCAGTGAACAATGGGGATAGGCTCGCCCCAGTAACGCTGACGGTTGAATGCCCAGTCTTTCATCTTATACTGAACGCCCTTTTCGCCGATGCCTTTCTCTGTGAGAACCTCGATAATTTTATCAATAGCCTCCTGCTTGTTAAGTCCGTCAAGATATTCAGAGTTTACATGAACGCCCTCGCCTGTGTAAGCGGCTTCGTCAACATTGCCGCCTTTGAGAACTTCAACGATGTCAATGCCGAATTTTCTTGCGAAATCCCAGTCTCGATCATCGTGAGCAGGAACAGCCATAATTGCGCCTGTACCGTAGCCCATCATTACATAGTCTGAAATATAAATGGGGATTTCTTTGCCGTTTACAGGGTTGATGCCTGAGAGTCCGTCAATTCTGACACCAGTTTTTTCTTTAACAAGCTGAGTTCTCTCAAACTCTGTTTTCTTTGTGCATTCTTTTCTGTATGCTGTGATTTCGTCCATATTTGCGATTCTTTCAGCGTACTTATCAATCATGGGATGCTCGGGAGCCATAACCATAAATGTTACACCGAAAAGAGTATCGGGACGGGTTGTGTAAATCTTGAGCTTTTCGCTGTCTGATCCCTTAACCTCAAAATCAACAAATGCACCTGTTGATTTGCCAATCCAGTTTTTCTGCTGGAGCTTAACATTGGGGAGATAATCTACCTTTTCAAGACCTTCAAGGAGCTTATCTGCATATTTTGTGATGCGGAGATACCAAACATCCTTTGATTTCTGAACAATATCACTGTGGCAGATGTCGCACTTGCCGCCCTGTGAATCTTCATTTGAAAGAACAACCTTACATGAGGGGCAATAGTTTACAAGAGTTTTATCTCTGAAAGCAAGACCGTTCTCAAACATTTTGAGGAAAATCCACTGTGTCCACTTATAATAATCCTCCTGAGTGGTGTCGATAACACGCTTCCAATCAAAGGAGAAACCAACTTTTTTAAGCTGTGAAGAGAATCTTTCAATGTTGTTATCTGTTACCTTGCGGGGGTGGATACCTGTTTTGATAGCGTAGTTCTCTGTGGGAAGTCCGTATGCGTCAAATCCGATTGGGAAAAGAACGTTGAAGCCCTGCATTCTTCTTTTACGGGAAACAACCTCAAGACCTGAATATGCCTTAATATGACCAACGTGCATACCTGCTCCGCTGGGATAAGGGAACTCTACAAGAGCGTAAAACTTCTTTTTATCTGAGAAATCCTCAGCGTTGAATACGCCTGCATCCTCCCACTTTTTTTGCCATTTTGCTTCTGTGTTTTTAAAATCGTAAGCCATTTGAAATAAACCCCTTTAGTTTTCTGTGAATGATGATATGTCAACAACCTCGCCGTCTGCCCAGAGCTTCTCAAGGTTGTAATATTCTCGTGCTTCAGGTGTGAATACATGAACAACAACACAGCCGTAGTCAAGAAGAATCCAGCCTGTTGCTCTGCCCTCAATGTGAGTAGCTTCAATGCCCTGCTGTGAAAGAGCATATTCAACCTCGTCTGCAAGAGCTCTTACATGAGTGTTTGAGTTACCGTTTACGATAACGAAATAATCTGACACAACTGTTACTTTTGTTGTTGCAATAAGGCAGATGTTTTCGCCCAGCTTGCTGTCAAGTGCTTTTACTGCTGCTTCTGCTATTTCTCTTGGTGTCATGAAATCAATCCTTTCTTTTGTTTTCTTGAAGTATAAGCTCGTTATAAAGAGCTATGCTGTCTTTATGAATTGTCTGACCTTTTTTTACAAGGTCGGTAATTGTGTATCTCAGAGCATAGAGCATTGCCTTTTCAAGGCTGACCGCCGCCAGACCTCGCATAACATTAACATCGTCATAATCTCTTTCTGCTGAAATGAAATCTGCGATGAAAACGATTTTTTCAATAAGGGTCATACCTGCCCTGCCTGTTGTGTGGTATCTGACGGCACGATAAATATCGTCATCGGTGATACCCATTATATGCTTTACATACTCCGCACCGCTCATGGCGTGCCAGAGCTTTTTATTTTGTTTCTCGTCAGCAGAAAGCGGTGTGCCTGCAACGGAAAAGACTTCCATGTGCTCACTGTCGGGTGCATTCTTCATAACATCGTGAAGAAGCCCTGCGGTGAAACACTTCTCTTTATCTCCGCCATAAATCTCTGCAAGCTCTGCCGCCGCCTTTGCCACATTAAGGCTGTGGATAAATCTTGTTTCTTTGAGCCTTAATTTTATTAAAGCGGTGATTTTTTCGTCATCCCACTGAGTAGCGTAATAAAGATTTTTTTGATTGATATATGCACGCACCTTAGGTGAAAGTGCGTCAAAGGCAGAAACCCCGCCGCTTCTTATTTCTGTTGAGCTGACCTCAAATGGAGAGAAATCCATAATAACAAATCTGTCTTTTCTCTCTTTAAATGTTGTTTCAACATAAGAACGAAGCTTTTCTGTTTCGCCCTCTTCCCTTGCGGCGGCAACAACCGTTGCGCAATCAAGGATTCTCTGAGGCTCTCGCCAAGAATGGAATGAAAGGAGCATATCTGACCCCATAAGGAAGAAAAGCTCGTCATCGGGTCGGTCTTTTTTAATCTGCTCCAGCGTAAGGTATGTGTAGCTTTTGCCCTCACGCTTCATTTCAATGTCGCTGACTTCCATAATATCGCCGTCAAAGCAAAGGCAGCACATATTGAGCCTGTCCTCCTCCCCTGCAAGAAGCGAAGCCTCTTTATGAGGTGGAAGTCGGTCGGGAATTATCATCAATAAATCCAACGAAAGCCTGCCCGCAAATTCTTGGGCAAGCTTTTTGTGTCCGTTGTGAGGCGGATTGAATGTTCCGCCAAAAATTCCAACTCGCATTATCTGATATTAACCTTTTTGCTCATAAGATAATGAGTTACCATAAAGAGGACAACTGCCATTATGAGATAAACAAAAACTTCAGAAATGTTGATTGGTGAATACTGAGCAGAAAGCTGATTGAAAACAGCGTTATCTGTTACAAACTGCATTTTGCCGTCTACAAAGAAAAGTGAGAAAACAAGGTATTCGTTTGCAAGCTCACTGATTTTATAAACTGCAAAGAAGATGGGGATGAAGAAAAGAATTGTGAAGAAGATGCTGTGCTTCTGGAAATATCTTGTATTTGAAAGAGTGTTTGTAAAGAAAATTACAAGTGCGAAGAAGCAGAACTCAACGAAGAAAATTACAACTCTTGTTACAACCATACCGATAACGGATCTTGTGTTGCCAACAAACATTTCAAGCAAATCGCCGAACATTGCATAATCATCCTGTGTGAAGAACTCTTTTGCGGAGGAGAATGCAACCCACATTGAGCCAAGGATAGCGGCAAGAGCGATAACAAACCATGCGCCTGAAACGATAACCTTTGAAGCAAGAATCTTCCAGCTCTTAACAGGAAGTGTGAACGTTAAATATCCCTGATCGCCATAAAGTGTTTTCTGGAAATCCAGCATAACAACAACGGCTGTGAGAACAAGGAGGCAAAGTGAAATTACAAAAAGAATAAGCACACCGATAAGTGAAAGCTGACCCTCTTTAACATTTTTTGTGAGAATGATGAATGCGCTGATGCCTGCCATAATGGCATAGATAACGCCCATTATTCTGCCTGTTGAAATAAAATCGTGTTTTATAGCCTTAATCATTGTTATAGGGCACCTCCATTGCGGGATTATAGCTGAAAACTTCTTTGAAAAGGTCTTCAACTGTTTTGCCCTGTGAAACAATATTCTCAACCTTTGTGTTTACAACAAGGTTGCCGTCTTTAATCATCAGAACGCCGTCAAGAATCTTTTCAATATCATAGATAAGATGTGTGGAAAGAAGAATTGTTGAGCCTGCGAAGCGGTTTTTCATAATAGCTTCCATAATGAAATCTCTTGCAACAGGGTCAACACCGCCAAGAGGTTCATCAAGGATGTAGATTTTTGCATCACGGCTCATAACAAGAAGAAGCTGAACCTTTTCCTGCATACCTTTTGACATTGTTTTAATCTTCTGATTTTCGGGCAGACCAAATGCTTTGAGAAGCTCATATGCTCTGTCTTTATTAAAATTCTTATAGAAATCTGCCATATATTTGATAGCTGATTTGGGAGTCATCCAAGATGCAAGATAATTTCTTTCGGGGAGGTATGCAACCTGCTCCTTTGTGTATGCACCCGGTTTCTGACCGTCAATAAGAATTTCACCCTCGTAGTCGTTAATAAGGCCAACGATGGATTTAATCATAGATGTTTTGCCGCAGCCGTTTGGTCCGAGCAGACCGATGATTTTATTCTGCTCAATATCATAGCTGAGACCTTTGAGCACGGTATGACTGCCGTAGCTCTTTTTCAGGTTTCTGACCTGAAGAATAGTGTCTGACATTTTATTTTCCTCCTAGGAAGTATCGCTTAGTCATCCTGAGCGATTTCTTTAATTAACTCATCTGAAATTGTCTGTGTTTCGCCGTGCTTAACAACAAGGATGCAAAGCAGTGAAAGAACGAAAGCGATTGGACAATAATAGAACAAAGACATATATGTGCCTGTGAACATACGAACAATACCGTAGATGATAGGTGTTGCAATCTGAGCTGAGAATGTTGCTGTGTAATAGTAGCCTGTGAATGTACCAACCTTGTCAACACCACCGATTTCAAGAACGAGGGGAAGAGTATTAACAGTGATGAACATATGAGCAGCACCGCCAACGATAAGTGCAACCCAGATAAGGATTCCGCTGAGAGAAGCAATGCCGAGAGTCTGTGAAACAAGGTATGCACCGAATGCAACGATGAAAATCAAAAGACCGCTGAGGATTGTTTTCTTTCTGCCGAACTTTTTGCCAAGCCAGCCAGCAGGGATAGCGGCAACTGCGCTTGCAGCTGCAAATGCTGTTGTCATAACTGTTGCCTGAGCTGTTGTTTTCTCTAAAACTTCACCTGCGAAAAGTGCAAAGAATGTTGTGATTGCGTTTGTGCCGCAGAAGAGGAAGAAAAGACCCATAAGCATAAATACAAGGCTTCTCTTTTCGCCAGGCTCAAGCTTCTGTGCTTTTCTTGCAAGCTTCTCTGCCTTGCGTGCTTCTTTCTCTGCTTTTCTCTTAGCTGCTTCGTCTGCGCTCTTGTTAAGCTCTGCCTGAAGCTTGATTCTGCTGTCTGGTTCTTTTACAAAGAAGAGGATAACCAGCATACCGATTATCATAATAACAGAACCTAAAAGGAAAACATAGGGGAATGTATCGTATTCATCAAAGTTGGCTGCTTTTGAATCTGCGCCTGTTACCATGCAATAAACTGCTGTTACGATTGCGCCTGCAACAAGACCGATTGCGCCGCCGAGACCGCCCATAAGGTTGATAACTGCGTTACCCTCTGAACGGATTTCACTGGGAGTTAAGTCGGGCATCAAAGCAACAACTGGTGCTCTCCACAAAGACATAACGAAAACGAAGAGGATGATGAAAAGCATTGTGATGGGAAGTGAGCCGATTTTAATAGCGACGAACGGGATAACGGCAAAAAGAACAGCCGCAACAGGTGCACCGAAGATGATGTAGGGACGGCGTTTGCCGAAGCGTGAATGTGTATTATCTGAAAGCTTACCGAATGTGGGCTGGAAGATAACGCCGAAGATATTATCGAATGTCATAATAATACCGATGAAAAGAGGAACAAGTGTAATTCCCCCTGCGGCTGTGCCGACATTTTCACCGTTGGCGGCTGCAAAGTCTGCAAGCTTTGGGAAAAGCTCGTTAAGCTTTGTGCTCCAGCCATTGATAACGGAGCTGTTTGTAAGAAGTCTGTCGAGGATTTTTGTGATATATGGGTCATAAATTGCCCATGCAATTGAAGCGGCAAGGAATCCGAATCCTGTTAAAATAGTGTGAGGATAATGGAGCTTGCCATTTTCTTTAGCGCAGAAATAACCTTTGCTCATTTTTAACTCTCCTTAAAATAGGGAAATCTGCTGATGAAAATACACTTTTCATCATTACAGTTAAAGTGATTATAACACATATTGGAAAATTTGCAAATGCTTTTTTGTATATTTTCTGTTAAATTTGTGTAATCAGTTGATTAAATTCAAAAGTTTTTTGCAATAAGAGAATTACAAAGCTCAGGTGAGGCAAAATCAAAAAGAACAATGCCGTAGCAGCCCTTGGGAGCTTTTGCCATATAATCGCTGAAATTCTTTATCATTCCGTCTGCAACGGTAACAATATCGGGGATTGTGCCCATATAACCGCTCATAAAGTTTATGAAAAGATTATTTTCTCTGTCTTGGCAGTTATAGCAATTCTCGAAAAGCTCCTCTGCCAACGCCCATTTATCCTCTACCTTTTCGATATGGTAGAAATCCTGCACATTAAGAGTGTAAGCAGGCTGTGGGGATGAGAAAGAGCAGTTATCTCTGAAAGGTGCGGTTGAAAGACCGAAGCCAGATGAGCCGTCATATCTGTTGAAAAGGACGATTTTGCCCCTTACCTCGCCTAAAGTGGGAAGTCTGTTTTCTGTGAACCACATATCGCTGTTTGCAGATATGTATTTATCAACAAGTGAAATAAATCTGCCGATTGAATCGCCGATTGACAAATCCTCCTTAACGCTCATAATGATTGTTTCGGTGGGATTTTCTTTAAGGAAAGAATAACACTCGTCAAGGATGTAATCTAACTTTCTTGCCTGATAAATGGGTCCGTGAACCATACCGATTTTTTTAATCAGTGCAACGCCTCTTATATCAAGGAAACGGACACCCATTTCAAGCTGGTCTTTGATTGTGTAATTCTGACATTTTGCGCTGGGGTGGATTGGCTCATAAAGAGCGCAGGAATCGTGTGTGCCCGGGATTGAAATTTCGCTGATAAGAGCTTCATCGCTGATTGAAGCCATCCAGCTTCTCTGCTGGAATTCGCCTGTGTAGTCAACCCTGCCAATGCCGAAAACTGCAAGGACAAGGGTTACGAATGCTACGATGCTTGAAATAATCTTGTTCATTGTGCCACCTCTTGTTTATTGTTTTTCTTTTTGTCAATAATGCTTTTGACTATGATAACTGCCGCTGCGACAGGAATCAACACGATAACTGCGGTGATGATGTATTTCATGGGGATTAAATCGTAGAAGCCATCACCGATAACTGTGAGAAGTCCAACTCTCGGAAGAAGTCCCAAAAGAGAAAGGAAAAAATACGGCACAAATTTGAAATCAAATGCGCCCATAAAAAGGGATGAAAAATCTATTGGAATACCTGTGAATCTGATTGTGAAAACCATAAGATTTTTGCTCTTGGATTTCATATTCAGAAGCTTCTGCCCTGCTTTATTTTTAGAGAGCTTTTCTGCCACTGCATCTTTGCCTAAAATTCTGCCTAAAATATAGGTTGAGGTTATCTCTATCATAATGCCTGCAAAGTTGATTGCAATTGCCACCCACGGGCTGAACGCCATGCCGACAGAAATATAAATAATTGATGCAGGCACAACAAACACAAGGGATTTTAAGAAATAGACACCTAAAATAATTGCGATTGCGGCGGTCATACTGCCTGCGCCGTTAATAAGCTCTCTTATATCAAGATTTGAAAGCTTATCGTAATTGATGATAATTGCCACAAGAAGTGCGGCGGCAAAGACTGCCTTTAAGATATTTGATACTTTTTTATTCATTTTAAATCCTCCACTGATGGTTCTTATATTATAACCCTATTGAGAGGACAATTCAATATAATTATTATACAATTTGTATAAAAAGAAAATAGTACATATGTTTATCTTGACTTTAGCATAAAAATATGTCAAAATAAATACTCAGTTGTTAATTTTTCGTTAAAGGGGGATGTTCTTAATGATTAAGGATAAAATTCAGTTTGCTTCTGCAAATCTGTTACTGGGAGGTCTTTTGAAATATATTGACAAAAATCCCCGCAAAAATCTTGCAAAGCTCATAACCAAATCAAAGAAAATAGGAAAGAAAGTTTTCCCTGAGGACAACTTTAATAAAATCAGTGCCGCTGTGCTTGATGAAAAGAATGTATGGAGCGGTTTTGCGCTTAATATGCTCAACGATATTGACCGTGAAAACCTCAAAAAGATGTTTATTTCATTCGGTCTTGGCGCAGGATATAAAGGCACAAAAACTGCCCGTGAAAGCCGTGATAAATATGGCTGCAACATTCCGTGGATTATTCTTATGGACCCCACAAGTGCCTGCAACAAACGCTGCAAGGGCTGCTGGTCTGCTGAATACGGTCATAAGCTGAACCTCTCATACGATGAGATGAACAGCATTGTTAATCAGGGTGTGGAATTAGGCACTCACCTTTATATGTTCACAGGCGGTGAACCTCTTGTTAAAAAGAACGATGTGCTTCGCCTTTGCAGAGAGCATAAGGACTGCACATTCCTTGCATACACAAACTCAACACTTGTTGACCAGAAATTCTGCGAGGATATGAAAGAGGTAGGCAACCTTTCACTTGCTATCAGCATTGAGGGAACAGAAGAGAGCAACGACGCACGCCGTGGCGAGGGTAGCTATCAGGAAGCTATGAAGGCAATGGATCTTCTTAAAAAGAACGGCTGTCTTTTCGGTATCTCTGTTTGCTACACAAGCAAAAATATCGACTTTGTTACAAGTGATGAATTTATTGACCTTATGCTTTCAAAGGGTGTTAAATTCGGTCTTTACTTTAACTATATGCCATTAGGCTCTGGCGCAGTAACCGACCTTATCCCCTCACCTGAGCAGAGAATCCATATGTATAAGTGGCTTCGCAAAATGCGTAACGGCACAACTGGCAAGCCAATGTTTGTTATGGATTTCCAGGATGACGGCGAATATTGCGGCGGCTGCATTGCAGGCGGAAGAAGATATTTCCACATCAACTCCGCAGGTGATATTGAGCCTTGCGTATTCATTCACTATTCTGATTCAAACATCAGAACTCATACACTTCTTGAAGCTCTGAAAAATCCGCTTTTCACCGCTTTCTATCACAACCAGCCATTTAACGATAACCATTTAAGACCCTGCCCGATGCTTGAAAATCCACAGTGTCTGCGTAAAATCGTTAAAGAAACAGGCGCAAAATCAACTGACCTTGTTAATCAGGAGGATGTTGAAACTCTCTGCTCAAAGTGCGATAAGTTCGCCGCAGAGTGGCAGCCAAAGGCTGATGAACTGTGGGCAAACACAAAACATCCCACACCAAAAACACAGTATTACAGAGAAACTGCCGAAGGCAAAAAAAGCCTTGACAAATAATTCTCTGAGGAATATACTGAATACAAACACAGGGGTGCTGAATTTATTCGGCTGAGATTATACCCTTGGTCTTATGACCGAACCTGATACGGATAATGCCGGCGTAGGGAGTTATATGGCAACTGCGAGCATCCGTATTATTTACGGGTGCTTTTTGTTTGTGCATTACTTTTCGGGGACGGAAAAAATCAAAAGGAGTTTTATTATGAAAAAGTCAAACACAAAAAAAATCGCAGTCTGCGCCATTATGACTGCACTGAGCGTAATCCTTTCATTCGTTAAGGTATTTGAGCTTCCTTATGGCGGTTCAATTACACTTTTCAGCATGCTTCCCGTTATGTTTGCAGGCTATGCCTACGGTGTAAAATGGGGTGTGCTTTCTGGTGTAGTTCTCGGTATCGTTCAGACAATCGCAGGTGCAAGCACTTCACTTGCTTATCTTACAGATAATGCACTGAGCTTCATCCTCTGCCTGCTCTTCGACTTCCTTGTAGCTTTTGCAGTTCTCGGTCTTGCAGGCGTATTCAAAAACAAAATCAAGAGTCCAAAAGCATCTTTTGCTCTCGGTGTTGTATTTGCTGGTATGCTCCGCTTCCTCTGCCACTTTATCACAGGCTGGTATGTATGGGGCGAATATGCAACAGACACACTTCTTGGCAGCGGCACACAGATGGGTGCAAAGATTGTTGAAACATTCTCTGGTCAGGCTCTTGCCGCAGTATATTCACTTGTTTACAACGGCTCATATATGATTCCCGAAATCATTCTTACAGTTATCGGCGCAATCATTATTATTTCTGTTAAGCCAATTCTTAAAGAAACACAGGATTGACATATTGCCTGTTTGTGATAAAATACTCGTGGTGATTTTATGAACGGAATTTTTGCAAGAACTGCACTGCTTTTAGGTGATGACGCAATTGAAAAGCTCAACAAATGCCGTGTTGCCGTTTTTGGCGTTGGCGGTGTTGGCGGATATGTTGTGGAAGCACTGGCACGAAGCGGTGTTGGTGAAATTGATATTATTGACAATGACACTGTGTGTGAATCAAACATAAACAGGCAGATTATCGCATTGCACAGCACCGTTGGCAGATACAAGGTTGATGTGATGAAAGAGAGAATTCTTGACATCAACCCCGATACACGGGTGAACGCATACAAAATATTTTTTATGCCCGAAACAGAGGGCGAATTTGATTTTTCAAAATACGATTATGTTGTTGATGCAATCGACACTGTTACAGGCAAAATTGCACTTGTTGTGAAAGCAAAAAACGAGGGTGCGCCCATTATCAGCTCCATGGGTGCAGGCAACAAGCTGAACCCTGCTGAATTTGAGGTGGCAGATATTTATAAAACATCTGTCTGCCCCCTTGCAAAGGTTATGCGCAGAGAATTAAAACAGCGTGGCATTAAAAAGCTCAAGGTTGTTTATTCAAAAGAAATGCCTCTCTCCCCTGCTGTTTCAGGTGAAAGTAATCCTCACAGGAGGCAGACCCCGGGGAGCACAGCATTTGTGCCGTCTGTTGCAGGGTTGATAATTGCAAGCGAAGTTATAAAGGATTTGGTAAAAGCGTAATGGAAAGAGTATTGACCGAATGTCAGAAAATTGAGAGAAGCATCACAAAAAAATACAGAAAAGAAATCTGGAATCCATTTGTGCAGGCGGTTAAAAATTATAAGCTCATTGAAGAGGGCGACAAGATTGCTGTTTGCATTTCGGGCGGCAAGGATTCAATGCTTTTGGCGAAGCTGATGCAGCAGTTAAGACGGCACAGCGATTTTCCATTCGAGCTTGAATTTATTGTGATGGACCCCGGTTATAATGAGAAAAACCGCAAAAAGATTGAGGACAACGCAAAGCTTCTTGAAATCCCCATAAAAATTTTTGAAACAGATGTTTTTTATGTGGCAAACAAAACGGAGCAGAACCCCTGCTACCTTTGTGCAAGGATGAGGCGAGGTCATCTTTATGCAAAGGCAAAGGAGCTTGGGTGCAACAAAATTGCCTTGGGTCATCATTTCAGTGATGTTATTGAAACAACGCTTTTAGGTATACTTTACGGTGCGCAGATTCAGGCGATGCCGCCGAAATTACGCAGCACAAACTTTGAGGGCATGGAGCTTATCCGCCCCATGTATTGTATTCACGAGGACGCAGTTATTGCGTGGAGAAGATACAATTCACTTGAATTTCTCCAGTGCGCCTGCCGTATGACAGAAAAAATGAGCGAGGACGGCGACGGCACGGGAGAATCCAAAAGGCAGGAAATTAAGCTTCTTATAAAAGAGCTTAAAAAGACAAATCCGAATGTTGAAAAAAATATTTTTAATTCAATTCACTCCGTGTGCCTTGACACAATGGTTGGCTACAAAACCCACGGGGAAGAAATTGACTTCAACCAAAAATATGAAATGAGCGCACCGAAAGAATAAATCGGTGAAAGCCTTAAAAAACGCAGGCTGTTGCAAAGAAAATTCAATGCGACAGCCTGTTTTAATGTGAATTTTTGCAAGGGCAAAAAAGCCAAAAAAATATCCCGAAATTCGTGAAAAATTTACGAAAAATTGTTGACAACATTTGTCAGATGTGATATACTCGTTCATACCGCATACTTCGGGCACTGCTATGCAGTTCAAGTGATTTTATCCGCCCCACAGTAGCGAGTCCATAATAAAGGAAGGTTAGTTCAATGTACGCAATTATTGTTACAGGCGGCAAGCAGTACAAAGTTGAGGCAGGCGAATCTGTTTTCATCGAGAAGCTTGATGTTGAAGCCGGCGACGAAGTTATCTTTGATAAGGTTGTTGCAGTTGGTAAGGACGACGGTATCGTTGTTGGTGCTCCTTATGTTGAGGGCGCAACTGTTACAGCTAAGGTTGAAAAGAACGGCAAAGCAAAGAAAGTTGTTGTTTTCACTTACAAATCAAAGAAAAACGAAAAGCGCAAGATGGGCCACAGACAGCCCTACACTAAGGTTGAAATCTCAGCTATCAACGCATAATCATTGATTATGATTAAAGCCAGATTTTTTTCCGAAGGCGATTTTCTGACAGGTTTTGAAATCAATGGTCATAGCGGCTACAGCGAAATGGGAAGCGATATTATTTGCGCATCTGTTTCTTCAGCGGCTTTTATGGCGGCTAACACCATCACCGAGATTCTTGGTATGGAGGCTGACATCGACCTTAATGATGACGGATTTTTAAAATTCATTGTTGAACCTGTCCCCCAAGCGCAGACGACTCTCAGAGGATTAAAACTTCATCTCGAAGCTCTGAGTCAGGATTATCCTGAAAACATTAAAGTTACATTATAACGGAGGTGCCATAATGCTTAAAATCAACATTCAGCTTTTTGCTCATAAAAAAGGTATGGGTTCTACCCGTAACGGCCGTGATTCTGAATCAAAAAGACTCGGCGTTAAGCGTGCTGACGGTCAGTTTGTTCTCGCAGGCAACATTCTTGTTAAGCAGCGCGGAACACACATTCACCCCGGCAACAACGTAGGCAAGGGTTCTGATGATACCCTTTTCGCTCTTATTGACGGCAAAGTTAAGTTTGAGCGTGTAGGCAAAGACCGCAAAAAGGTTAGCGTTTACGCAGTTGAGCAGTAATCTTTAACGCAGAACTAAACGGACACATTGAAAAGCACAGAATTTCGGTTCTGTGCTTTTTTATTTTGCAAAAATATACATATTCACTAAAAAAGACGGATAAATTAAGCCTGTGAGCGATTTTAAATTCTAATTTAGATTGAAATGTTTTTCTTTTAATGATATACTAAGCTTTGGTTATGAATTATGAGGTGGATTATGAATAAAACAAAAATTGCTGTTGCAGGGACAGGCTATGTTGGGCTTTCCATTGCGGTGCTGCTTGCGCAGAAAAATCGAGTTATCGCTGTTGACATTGTGAAAGAAAAGGTGGATATGATAAACCGCCGACTCTCCCCTCTTGCAGACAAAGAGATTGAAGAATATCTGAAAGAAAGGGAGCTTGACCTGACCGCTGTAACTGACGGCAAAGCGGCATACAAGGACGCTCAGTTTATTATTGTGGCGGTGCCCACCAACTATGACCCTGTTAAAAATTTCTTTGACACTTCGCACGTTGACAGCGTTATTGCCGAGGTGCTGAACATAAATCCAGAGGCGACGATTGTGATTAAATCCACCGTGCCTGTGGGTTACACAAAATCGGCAAAAGAGAAATTCGGCACAGACACCATCATTTTCAGCCCCGAATTTTTGAGAGAGAGCAAGGCTCTTTACGATAACCTTTATCCGTCAAGAATTATTGTTGGCACCAGCTCCCAAAACGAGCATATCAGAAACGAAGCGGAGAAATTTGCATCACTTTTATCAAGCGGTGCAATCAAAAGCGACGTGCCGACGCTTATTATGGATTCCACTGAAGCGGAAGCGGTGAAGCTTTTTGCAAACACATACTTGGCTTTGCGTGTTTCATTTTTTAACGAGCTGGACACATACGCTGAAATCAAGGGACTTGACACAAAAAACATCATTGACGGCGTGTGCCTTGACCCGAGAATCGGCTCACACTACAACAACCCAAGCTTCGGCTACGGCGGTTATTGCCTGCCGAAAGACACTAAACAGCTTCTTGCAAACTACAACGATGTGCCGGAAAGCCTTATTCATGCCATAGTGGAATCCAACAAAACGAGGAAGGATTTCATTGCGGACAGGGTGCTTAACAAGGCGGGGTACTACGATTACAATGAATCCACCGCCTTTGACAGCTCAAAAGAGCATGATGTTACTGTTGGTGTTTACCGACTGACCATGAAAACTAATTCGGACAACTTCCGCCAGAGCAGTATTCAGGGCATTATGAAACGCATTAAGGCAAAGGGTGCGACGGTGGTTATTTTTGAGCCATCACTTGAAAACGGCACAAGATTTTTTGGAAGCAGGGTTATGAATGACCTCCAGAAATTCAAAAGTCAGTGCGATATTATTATTGCAAACAGATTTGACCCGTGCCTTGCGGATGTGAAAGACAAGGTATATACAAGAGATATTTTTAACAGGGACTGAGATTATGGT
The DNA here is from genome assembly GCA_024404115.1 of Clostridia bacterium. Taxonomy (GTDB): domain Bacteria; phylum Bacillota; class Clostridia; order Oscillospirales; family Acutalibacteraceae; genus CAG-488. Next base: position 42,813 of record JAKSQM010000010.1, read on the forward strand.
AGATTTTAACATAGATTTGAACAATAAAAATGTGCTGGTAACAGGTGCGGCAGGGTTTATCGGCTCCAACCTTTGCAAAAGGCTTTTGAATGATTTTGACCTTAACGCACTTATTGGCATTGACAACCTTAATGATTACTACTCTGTTGAGCTGAAAGAATCAAGGCTCACGGAGCTGAACGGATATGAAAAATTCACATTTATTAAGGGGAATATTGCGGACAAGGCATTTCTTGAAAGCGTTTTCAGCGAAAACAAGCCCGATGTTGTGGTGAATCTTGCGGCACAGGCAGGGGTAAGATATTCTATTGAAAACCCCGATGTTTATATTGAATCGAACCTTTTGGGATTTTACAACATCATTGAATGTTGCAGAAATTTCCCTGTGAAGCATCTTGTTTTTGCAAGCTCATCGAGCATTTACGGCACAAACAAGAAAATCCCGTATTCAACTGACGACAAGACGGACAGCCCTGTTTCTTTATATGCCGCCACCAAAAAAAGCAACGAGCTTTTGGCGCACGCATATTCAAAATTATACGGTATTCCCTCAACGGGACTTAGATTTTTTACAGTTTACGGCCCAGCTGGCAGACCCGACATGGCATATTTTGGCTTCACAAACAAGCTCATTAAGGGCGAAACCATAAAGATTTTTAATTTTGGCAACTGCAAGAGGGATTTCACTTACATTGACGATATTGTTACGGGCATCACCGCTGTTATGCAGAAATCGCCCGATAAAAATGAGGACGGTGTGCCGTTCAAGGTTTATAATATCGGCAACAGCTCCCCCGAAAATCTGCTTGATTTTGTGGATATTCTTCAGCAAGAGCTGATTGCGGCAGAGGTTTTGCCTGCGGATTATGATTTTGAGAGCCACAAGGAGCTTGTGCCAATGCAGGCGGGCGATGTGGAAACCACATTTGCAGATGTTACGGAGCTTTACAACGATTTTGGCTTCAAGCCTGCCACTCCCCTGCGTGAGGGTTTGCGAAAATTTGCGCAGTGGTACAAAAAATATTACGGATAAGAGGGTGCAACAATGAAAAAGGTTATGATAATGGCCAACGGTCTTTATCTTGGCGGTGCGGAGAAAATTCTTCAGATGCTTCTCAACAATCTTGATTATTCAAAATTTGATGTTACTCTTTATTCAATGCACCCCGAAGAGCTGGACAGCGAAATTTTCACAAAAAAGAACCGCTTCAAATACAAAGCGGTGTTTGATGAATATAAAGGAAAAAATCCCATTACAAAAAAGATTTCTGATATTCTTTTAAAGGTTAAGGGCAAGATTTTTAATGTTTTGCCGCCGAAGATTTTCAGACTTCTGTATCTCCGTGAAAAATTTGATGTGGAGATTGCGTTCATTGAGGGTGAAGCCACAAAAATTGTGTCGGGTTCACTTAACAAAAATGCAAAAAAGCTGGCGTGGGTACATACGGATATGATAAAAAACGGCTGGACCTATTATCTTTATAAAAGCACCGCTGACGAGGGCAATGCGTACAGGCAATTTGACAAAATTGTGTGCGTTTCTGAGGTTGTGAAAGGTGCGTTTATTGAGAAATTTGGCATCAGCGACACAGTTTGTGTAAGATACAACCCAGTGGACTCTGCTGACATCAAGGAAAAGGCGATGAAAAGCATCGAAGAAAGTGCAGAAAGAAAGCCGCTTCTTGTTACAGTTGGCAGGCTTGAAGAGCCGAAAGGCTACCCGAGGCTTGTGGAATGTGCCGCCAAGCTTCGCAACGAGGGGCAGGAATTTACATTGTGGATTCTCGGTGATGGCAGGCAGAGGGATTTTTTGCGAAAAGCCATTGACGAAAACAACCTTTCTGACACTGTAAAGCTGTTGGGATTTCACGGCAACCCGTACAAGTTTATTTCAAAGGCGGATGCGTTTATCTGCTCCTCTTACATTGAGGGATTCAGCACCGCCGCCACGGAGAGCGTAATTCTGGGCAAGCCTGTTTACACAGTGGATTGCCCCGGTATGAGCGAGCTTTTTGGGGACAGCCAGTGCGGTGAGATTGTGCCGAACACTGACGAGGATTTGTATGAGCTTTTGAAGCACGCAGTTACGGACAGACAAAAAATGCAGGAATACACCGCCAACGCAGAGAAACGGGCAGAGTTTTTTGAAATTGACAAGCGTATGGCAGAGATTGAAAGTTTGATATAATGTTGGGGTGAGCCATTGGCTCGCTCCTTTTTTTGGCAACTTCTTCACTATTCACTACAACTTATTACTTTAAGTTACCCCTATCGTCAAAATCAAAGATTTTGCCACTTCCCCCAAGGGAAGCGTTTTTTATTTTGTGCAAACATTCAAAACGGGATGTCGAGGACGCCATCCCCTACGATTTTAATTCTAAGCATAGTGTAAATTTTGGAGCAGTAAGCCTGAAAATGAGCATAAATTGTTATAATAAAAAGCTGGCGAACACAGTTCGCCCCTACGATGTGCCGTTCACTTTTTCACTATTCACTACAACTTATTACTTCAAGTTCTACCCCCTCAGCCGCTTTGCGGCAGCTCCCCAGTGGGGCGCCTGATTAACGGGAGCAACAAGCTACTCCCCTACGGTGTGCATTGCAACAAAAAACGGCTATGATTTCTCACAGCCGTTTATTTTTATAATTTTATGTATGAGTCGAAAACGTAGGTTGTCATCGTACCGTCCTGCTCGATGTGCAGGCGTTTATGCTTATTTGCCGCATTGGTGAAGAGGGTTGCCATTTCTTCATCTGGGAACTCGATTGTGCCCTTGATTGTAAGGGATTCGGGCAAATAATACTTCTGACCGATATAGAAGCCTGTTATCCACCAGTGCATCATAGGTCCGTTGGATAAAAGAAGCTCATCCTCGTGGTAAACCTCAATGCTCATATTCATCTGGTTATTCACAGCGCAATCGTAATATGATCCCTTTGAGCCGATTGGTCTGTTATAAATACCAACCTCACCGCCTGGGAGAATTGCATATCTGCCTTTCCAGAACTGAATCATCCATTCTTTATCGTTATAAGTAAATTTTACACGCTCGGTGTTGTAATCCATAATAACGATATTTGCGATGAAATCATAGATAAGACAGAAGCCGAACTTCTGCTGCCAAGGATTAACGGCAGAATACATAAAGCTGCCTTTTCTGTCAAAATTGAAGCCAAGGTAAACCATGCCCTTGTCCTCTGAATTGTAGCAAAGCTGTTTTTCGGTGTCATAATAGAAATCAAGTGCCATTACATCTGTGCCGCCGTGATTATAAACAATCTCTGCGTCAATGCGATATAATGTATCGCTGACCTGAACTTCTTTAACATTAACCTCTTTAAGCTGTCTGAAATAAATAATAATCAGCTCAATGAAAACGCCCTTAACTGTTTCGCCGTTTTTGAAACATTCATCAACTTTCGGAGCAAGCTCGGACACTACCTTATCAACATCAATCTGAAAAAGGTCGATAACTGCCTGTGATGATTTGTTGGGGAAAACAAGGTTATTGGCAAGTGCGTAACCGTCAAAAAATGTTGTTTCTGCAAGCTCGGTGAAGATTTCATCAACAAAGCCCTCTGCTCTGAAAACAAGCTTTTCGCCATCAAAAAGTTTGAATCCCATAAGGGTTTCGGTAGTGGCATTGATAACCTCAATTACATTGAGAATTTCTTTCATTGTGGGGATGTTATAGCCGTAATGGTAACGGTATTCATACTCTGAAACAACATCTTTTGCAATTTTTATAGGGGACTTTGCATATGCGGGAATGAACGCAGCTGAGAAAATCATAATCACAGCCATAATGACTGCCAGCGTTCTTTTAATAGTTGATTTCATTCTTATCCTCCTGTAATGCGCTGTATTCGCTGATTTCTGTTACATCTTCAAACTTTGTTTCTTCTGAAGAGTTTTTGCCATTCTCTGCTTTCAGCTTCTCCTCAAGGAAAAAGTCAACGCCGTCAATGGGTTTGGGATGCTTTGTGTATTTAATTGTGAAATAAACCAGTGCTGTCAGCGAAGCCGCAACAATAAGAGCTGAAAGAAGCTGTGAAACTCTTATGGTTGAATTGCCGATATAAAGGCTGTCTGTGCGGAAGCCCTCAATTATCATTCTGCCTGTGCCATACCATACGCCGTAGCAGAGGAAGGTCTGACCGCTGAATCGGCGAAACTTTTTGGTGATAATATAAAGGATAAAGAAGCCTGCAATGCACCATAAGGATTCATATAAAAAGGTGGGATGAACAGGGAGGCTTGGGTCAACGCTCATACCCTTTGCGGTGAGTGTTTCCTGCTCTCTGATAAGTGTGATGCCGATTTTCTGGCTCCACATACCCCAAGGCTTATCGGTGTTTGAACCGAATGCCTCCTGATTTGCGAAGTTGCCCCATCTGCCGATGCCCTGACCGATAAGAAGGCTCATTGCGGCAATATCAAGCAGGTTATAGAAATTCATCTTTCTCACCTTGCAGACAACGAATGCCGCCGCAAGACCTGCGATGATTCCGCCATAGATTGCAAGACCGCCCTCCCAGATTTTGAAAATATCTGCAAGGTTGTTCTTGTAGCTGTCCCACTCAAAGATGCAATAATAAAGTCTTGCACCGATGATAGCGGCAATTGTTCCGTAAATCAGAACATCCACCATTTTATCAAGATTCATTTTCCATTTATATGCCATTCTGCCGCCAAAAAGCACTGCAAGCAAAAATCCGAATGCGATAATTGCACCGTACCAGCGGATTGTGAACTCATGACCGAAAATGGAAAACTGAGCAAAAATTGAAGAAACATTAAACGACAGGCTATGACCGCCAAAGCCTGTGAATGTTACCAAGGTTTTATCAAGCATATTAACCCTCCTGCGGAAGAATAACCGCCAACGCACTATATTCATTAAGAAGTGTGCCGCTGAGAAGCTCTTCAAGATACTGTGCGGTGATTTCTTTATACACATCAAAATCGGTGAAAATTGTTTCGTCTGCAAAATATGAAAGAGCCATATTATTTGCAAGCTCGTCAACATCATTAAGACCCATTATCATTCTGCCATAGAGCTTTTTGCGTGTACGGGAGAATACTTTTTCATCAATGCCGTTCTCTTTGAAAAATGCGATTTCTTTTTTGATTTCTTCACAGGCGGCTTTCGGGTCTGCACTTTCACCGCTGAAAAGAATACAGCTGTAACCGAAGCCAGTGAAATATTCAAAATCAAAGGTGGTGTTAATAAGCTTCATATCAAGAAGCCTTTTATATAAAGCTGATGACCTGCCTGCGATAATATCAAGAAGCATATCCATTGCGATTTCTTCTTTTGTGGAACACTCAGGATTTTCGTGATTTTCTTTAAATCCTAAAATAAACTGAGGTGCGCTGACAGGGAGCTTCTCTTCAATATAATCTGTTACAATTTCTTTTGGCTCGTCAATGGGCATTCTTTTAATAAGTGAGCCGTTTGCTTTCTTTTCAATCACTCTGTCGGCAACCTCAATAACATCATCAACATTAACATTGCCAGCGATTGAAAGCACCATATTGCCTAAATCATAGAAGCTGTTGTAGCATTCATAAAGCAAATCTGCTGTGATTTCTGCAATTGATTCGCAGGAGCCTGCAATATCCACCTTAACGGGGTGCTTATGATAGAGGGCACGAAGCACATTGAATGTACATTCCCAATCGGGTGCGTCCTTATACATCATAATTTCCTGCCCGATGATGCCCTGCTCTTTTTCAACAGTCTGCTGAGTGAAATAGGGATGCTGAACAAAATCAAGGAGAATTTCAAGATTCTTTTTGAAATTGCCTGTGCAGGAGAAAAGGTAGCCTGTTCTGCCAAAGCTTGTGTAGGCATTGGCGGATGCGCCTGTTTTTGCAAAGCGTTCAAATGCGTCAAGGTCTTCGCTTTCAAAAAGCTTATGCTCAAGGAAATGTGCGGTGCCTTCGGGGATAATTTTATAGCTGCCGTCCTCTTGCGGAAGTGCGTTATCTATTGAGCCGTATTTTGTGGCAAAAATTGCGTATGCGCCAGAGTAATCTTTTTTGGGCATAACAAGAATTTTTAATCCTGAGGGGTGGTCAATATCATAAAAAGATTCGCCCAGCTGTTCACTGCGGATTTCTTCAATTTTCATCGTCTTCGCCCTCCCCGCTTCCTCTTAACATAAACACTGTATCGAGCATAATTGTTTTGGCAGCTCTGATAACCTGACTTTTATCAACCTTGCGGATTTTTTCGATTCTGTCCTCCGGAGATTCGGGGTTCTCTTTAAGGAACAGTGATGAATACCACGCACAGATTGCCTCGGGTGTATCGTTATAGCTCAAAACAGCATCGCACATACTTTTGATTGATGCTGAAAAATCATCATCACTGAAATTGCCTGATGCAACCTCTTTAAGCTGATTAAGAATTTCGTTCTTTGCTTTCTCTTCGTTTTCGTTTTCGATTCCGCTCTGGAGCATTACAATGCCCTTATTTGAGTTAAGAGCGGCTGAGCAATAATAGCAAAGGCTCATTTTTTCTCTTACTATGCTGAAAAGCTTTGAGTATGTGCCGCCGCCAAAAATATCAACAGCAACACGCATTGCCTCAAGGTTATCTTCACTGTTGCGCATACCTGTTCTGAATCCCATAACAAGCTTGCCCTGCTTAACATTCTGTGTTTCGCAAACATAGTTGGGCTTGGGGTAACCTGGGAGGAATTCTGTTTCGCAGGGAACAACATCACGCTTTATTCTTGAAAATCTCTTTTTAAGGATAGACTTTACAAAATCGGGTGAGGCTGAGCCTGCCATAGTTATCTGCATTGTTGCAGTTTTAAGCAGATTTTTCCACTCGGCATAAATATCCTTGCCAGTAAGCTCTTTTATGGATTCAACAGTGCCGTAGCGATGTCTGCCATATGCTTCATTGGCAAACATAATCTCTTCACATCTCATAAGAGCGTAACGGCGTTTGTCGTTTTTCTCTGCTTCAAGCTTTTCAATAAGAAGTCGCTTCTCTTCCTCAACAATATCCGCAGGGAAAGCGCCGTCATCAACAATAGGGTCAAAAACAAGGTCTGTGAGAAGCTCAACGCACTGAGCCGTAACCTTATCGTCCCCTAAAGCAAAGCGGTCATCAATAGCAGTTAAAGAAAAGTTGAGCAAAAGAATTTCGCCCTTTTTCATAACTCCAGCAGAAATGCTTGCGCCGTAAAGCTCGTCCAGCACTCCGTTAAATGCGGAGAAGTCGGGATATTTTTTGCATCTTCTGTGAAGAAGATAAGGCAGAATTGCCTTGGCAGAAATGTTGCCGTCAAGAGGGGTTGCAATTGTGAAATTAACACAACAGGTTTTGAATTTTTCGGTTTCTACGCTCACAAGGCGCACACCGTTTGCAATTTCATGGATAGTCATAAAAAGCCTCCATACATATATATACATCCTATAGTATATCACAGTGTTACAAAAAATACAATATTTGCCTGCTATTTTAAGCTTTTTAACGGCAAATATTCCCAATAATGAGGCTTATTTCGGTGGTTTTGTGTTGTAAACAGTGTTTTTTATGATATAATTAGGTCAAAAACAGCTGGAGCGTGAGCCATATGAGCATATTTGATACACTGAAAAATGAGAGAAAAAAGCCAATAAACATCCTCCACGGCACTGACTGGTGGACAGACTGCGACGATGTTGTGGCATTGAGAATACTTTGCCGTGCGCACAAAGAAAATCTGATAAATTTAAAATGCGTTTGTGCAAACGCTGTTGGCAGATACACAGCCGATTCCATTGACGGATTTATGACAGCGGAGGGAGTAAGTGTGCCTGTTGGAATTGACAGAAGCTCTGAGCGTGATGATTCCCGCTGCAGGTATCAAAAAAGGCTCAGTGAGCTGCCACATTCGCAGACAAACAGCACCGCCCCCGAAGCGTGGAAGCTTTATAGAAAAATCCTTTGGGAAAGCGAAGAAAAATGCCACATAACTGAGGTTGGTTTTCCGCAGATTATTCATCAGCTTTTAGTGAGCAAGGCGGACGAAATCTGCCCCCTTGACGGCACGGAGCTGGTGAAAGAAAAGGTTGAAAAAATCTGGATGATGGCTGGGGACTGGCGAGGAAAAGAGCACAAGGAATACAATGTTGTTGCAACAAAAGCTGGGTTTGAGGCGATGAAATTTATCCTCGACAGCTGCCCCGTTCCTGTAACCTGCCTTGGGTTTGAGGTTGGCATGAGCGTTATCACAGGCGGCGAGCTTTCTGACGGCGATATTTTAAAGAATGCGTTAATCGACCACGGCAGCGCAAAAGGCAGATGCTCGTGGGACCCGATGCTTGTTACACTTGCAATTATAAATGATGAGGAAAAAGCAGGATATAAAAAGGTAACGGGCAACGGATTTGTTACCGACGAAGGCTACACAATTATGGAAGAAAACGAAAGCGGAAAAGACGCCTTTGTTGTGAAAAAATTTGACGATAAATTTTATGAAAAAATGATAAATGAAATTATAGAAAGCAGATGAATTTATGATAGGCGGAATACCGTTAAAAGAGCTTGTTGAAAATGAAATTATTGAAAGACAGCAAGAGGGCTGCGAAGTGCCTGACTACACCGAAAGATTAAAGAACGCTGACAACGATGAACTTTTAAAAATTTATGATGAGCTTGACGCTCTTGAAATCAGCGAAAATTTTCCGTTTAACGAGCCAGATAATTTAGAAGAAATTTTAAAAGAAAGTGATGGCTGTGATTACAAAAAAATTCCTGAAAGTGAGGGACTTTTTTCAAAATTTTATGGTGCATGGCTTGGCAGAATTGTCGGCTGTATTATGGGTAAACCATTTGAAAAGTATCCTTTTGGTGCAGGTGATGGAACACTTGACGGATGGCAGTGCATTAAGCTCTGGCAGGAGGGAAATGGCGAAAAATTCCCGCCTGAGGACTATATCAGCGTAAATTCGACGGCAAAAGAGCAATTCGGCTGGGAAAGTGGCTGTCCTGATTCCCAAAAAGAGAATATTACTTTTGCAGAGAGCGATGACGACATTCGTTACCTTGTGCTTGGTCTTTTGATAAATGAAAAATTCGGCAACAATTTCACACCGAATGATGTGGCGAATATGTGGCACACTTACCTTACAAAAAATATGGTTTTTACAGCGGAATATATAGCAATGCTCAACAGCTATGTGTGCGAAATAAAAGACAAAAAAGAACAGATAGAATTTTGCAGAAAGCATCACAATCCTTTCAGAGAATGGATCGGTGCGCAGATTCGTGTTGACCACTATGGCTACTACAACGCAGGCGACCCGTTGACGGCGGCAAAGAGTGCGTTTAATGACGCATACTTTTCTCACGCTAAAAACGGCATTTACGGAGCGATGTTTTTTGCGGCACTTATTGCCACAGCTTTCACTGAAAAAGATATTGAAAAGTGCATTGAAACTGCACTTAAAGTTGTGCCGAAAAAATCAAGATTTTATGATGATATTTCTTTCACAATTGAGAGTGCAAAGCAATGCAAAACTGCTGAAGAATTGTATGAAATTTTATGGAAAAAATTCAGAGGTTTCAGCTGTGTTCACACAAACAATAATGCCTGCGTTTGCGTTGGTGCGCTGATAATGAGCAAGGATGATTTTGTGAAAGCTGTTTCGATTGCCGTTGGCGCAGGATGGGACACCGACTGCAACGGCGCAACAGTCGGCTCGGTCATGGGTGCACTTTTGGGTACGGAATCAATACCCGATTATCTCTCTGCGCCCCTTAACGATACGCTCTATTCTTCGGTGATAAATTTCCACCCTGCAAGCATTCGTGAATGTGCAGAAAGAAGCTATAAATTGTTTATGGAAAAAGAATGATTTGCGGTGGATTGCCACGCTTCGCTCGCAATGACGATGCCGATAAATTTTCGTTCAAATTTACATTTGTGCTGACATTCAGAGCGGAATGTCGAGGACACCATCCCCTACACTATTCACTACAACCTGTTACTTCAAGTTCTACACCTCTGTCATCTGCGATGACATCTCCCCTGTCAAGGGGGCGACAGGAAAGCTCGGTCTTTTTGTTCCATCGTGAATTTTATTCACCTTGGTAGGCACGGGGATGAATCCCGTGGAGGCGTAGGCGTGGGCGGTGGTGCGGTGGTGCGGTGGCGCAGATGTTGCTTTGGTTGTTGATGAAATTTGGCGGCAACATCTGCCCTCCTTGTGTAAAGGAGGGTGGCGAACATAGTGAGTCGGGAGGATTGTTCGTTTTAAATTTAGCTCATATTTGACTTTCAACAGACAATCCCTCAGTCTTTTTGCCGTGCAATATCGTGCCGTTTGTGTTACGAATTGAGTAGGGGCGAACTGCGTTCGCCCGAAAATGACAATTTAAATTTGCAATGCAAAGCTGGCGAACACAGTTCGCCCCTACGATGTGCCGTACACCTATTCACTACAACCTATTACTTAAAATGGGTGCGGGTGCCCCGCCCGAAATTATTCATTATTCATTCAAGCTGTGGATTGCCACGGCTTCTAAAGTGGCAACACTTTTTGGACAAAAAAGTAACAGAGATAATGACAGTTATCGC
>JAKSQM010000011.1 GCA_024404115.1 Clostridia bacterium
TTTTGCCTCCTTTTGTCATTTTTTATCTGTCCAATTTTATTATACCACTTTCCTTAGCTCGCAATGACGATGCCGACAAATTTCGTTCAAATTTGACTTTGTGATGACATTCAGAGCTGGCGAACGAAGTTCGCCCCTACGATGTTATTGTGCGATTTATGCAGATTTGTATGATATTTGAATTCGATTTGGGCGCACAAGCTACTCCCCAATGGTATGTGTGGTACAAATAAAATCGGGTGCGGGTGCCCCGCCCGAAATTATTCATTATTCAATATTCGTTATTCATTTAAATCGTGGATTGCCACGCTTTGCTCGCAATGACGATACCGACAAGATTTCGCACGAATTTACATTTGTGCTGACATTCAGTGCGGGATGTCGAGGACGCCATTTCCTACAATGTGCCGTCCACTTCTTCACTATTCACTACAACCTGTTACTTCAAGTTCTACCCCCCTGTCAAGGGGCGACGGGAAAGCTCGGTCTTTTTGTTTCATTGTGAATTTTATTCACCTCGCTGACACGGGGATGAACCCCGTGGGGTACGTGGGCGTGGCTGGGCGCAGATGTTGCCTTGGTTGTTGATGAAATTTGGCGGCAACATCTGCCCTCCTTTTATTAAAGAGGTTGTTTTGATGTGAGTTGGGAGGATTGTTTGGCTTAAATCAAGCTGATTGTTGAATTTCGACAGACAATCCCTCAGTCTTTGGCTTCGCCAAATCCAGCTCCCTTTACACAAGGGAGCCGTTTTATTGTGCAAATCAAGTATATTTGTACGATATTTTCTTAATTCAGTTCGGGAAGAGCAAGCACGAAAATGAGCATTGAATTGTTGTAATAAAAGCTGGCGAACGCAGTTCGCCCCTACGATATGCGGTGAAACTTATTCATTATTCATTAAAAAATGGTTATGAGTTTTTGATTCTCATAACCATTATTTTTTATAAATTTTTTAACACAAACCGTGGGCCTTCGCTGCCGAATTTTCCGTTAAAAACGAAGCCAGATTTTTCTAAAACTTTTTTGGATGCGATATTGCTTTCTTCTGTTTCGGCTTCAACGGATTTTACTCCGTCCTGCTTCATTGCCCAGCTAACAACGGCACGCACCGCCTCGGTCATATAACCCTGACCCTCAAAAGCTTCGTTCATTCCGTAGCCGATTTCAAGGATGCCGTCGGCTTCAAGACCTTTGAAAGAAAGGTTGCCCACAACAGTTTCGCTGTCATTTAAAAGCACCATATTCCATATAGCGTACCACTGCCTTTTTTGAGGATTTGAAAGGCAGCCGTCGAGCATTTCTTTATATGCCGCTTTTAATTCGGGGATAGTCTGCTGTGAAATAAGATTTTTCATTTCATCATCAGATGCAGGGTAAATAATCAGCCGTTCTGTTTTTATTTTTATCAATTTGATTCCTTCTTTTAGGTGCTTAAAATGCCCAGTTGCCGTTGCGGAAAACAGGGATTTCTCTGCCGTCTTTTGTTTTGGCAGTGATGTCAAGATCCTCTGCGCCAATCATAAAATCTTCGTGAATCATTGATTTATTGATGCCCTTTTCACGGCACTCTTCAAGTGTCATATTCTCACTGCCCTTAATGCACTGTGAAAATCCCTCGCCAAGGGCAAGGTGGCAGGCGGCATTTTCATCAAACAATGTGTTATAGAAAAGAATTCCGCTGTTTCTGATTGGTGAATCGTATGGAACAAGGGCACATTCGCCAAGGTATGCCGCACCCTCATCCATATTTATAAGCTCGTTGAGAAGTGCTTCGTTTTTCTCTGCATGAACCTCAACTGCCTTGCCGTTTTCAAATCTTATTGAGAAATTTTCAATAAGCTCGCCTCTGTAGGAAAGGGGCATAACTGAATAAACAACGCCCTCTGCAACGCCTTTTTTGGGTGAAATGAACACCTCTTCGCTGGGGATGTTGGGGTTATAGTAATTGCCCGAAAGGGTGTATTCTCCGCCACCCTCAAACTCTGAATCCTCAATAAGTCCAACGGTGAAATCTGTGCCGTTTGATGATTTATAATGGAGAGATTCTATATTAAGGCTGTTGAGATAATCGCACTTTGATTTAAGGTCTGCGTTATGCTCCTCCCACGCTTTAACAGGGTCATCATCACATCTTGAGGTGGTGAGAATTGCCTGCCACAGCTTTTCGACAGCTTCGTTTTTGCGGCAATTTGGGAAAACTTTTTTTGCCCATTCAACACCAGGGACAGCGGCAATGCACCACTGATATTTATTTTCCATTTCATCTCTGAAAGGCTTAATAATTTTATATCTTGCCTGTGTGCCTTTTGAATATTTCTGCTGATTCATGCCGTTAAGTCCGTCGGGATCCTCTGAAAGAAGATAAATCATAACGGGCAAAACAGCCACTCTGCGTTTAAGCTTTTCAACCTCCCAATCAAGCATTTCTGAAAGGGTTTTAACGCTTCTGTATCTTACGTGAGTTTTTGTTAACGGCTGATAGCTCCACTCAACATCAACTCTTTTTGCGCCTGCTTTGTAACATTCTTCAACAAGCATTTTAACAAACTCAGGCTGGTCAAGCTCTGCGTAAATCATGACCTCCTGACCTTTTTTAACCCTCGCACCAACATTTGCAATGAGAGAGGCATATTTTTTTAAAGTTGTTTTTTTCATAATAAAACCTCCGCTTATATTATATGCTTTTTATACGCCCGTTAAATCAAAGGGCGGAATATATTCCTCTTTTGCAGAGGAAAGCTCCTGTAAATAAATATTTTCAAAATCAAGGGTACAAAGATGCCTGACAACAGTATCGTACTCTCTTTTAGAAATTCTGCGGTTGACGGGCGGAAATTTCTCGGCTTCTCCGCAGGGAGTGTATTGGCTCATAAGGCTGATAACCGTGCTTTGAGGCAGATTATCTGAAAGCCAGTCAAGCACCTTTATGCTCTGGCTGATGTTGCCTGGGAGGATGAGATTTCTCACAATCACGCCCTTTTGCATTATGCCGTTTTCGTCATAAATATCTTCGGGAATCTGACGGCGCATTTCAAGTAAAGCCTTTGAAGCATACTGAAAATAATCTGCTGCCTTACTGTATTTTTCTGATACAGAGGAGTCGAAATATTTTAAATCGGTGAGGTAAATATCCACAACGCCCTCAAGGCTTTTGAGGGTTTCAACGGTTTCGTATCCGCCAGTGTTATAGACAACGGGGATTGACGGCTTATGCTCTTTAAGAAGCTCCGCCAGCCTTTCAGCATAATGGGTGGGATTCACAAGGTTGATATTGTTTGCGCCCTGTGCTTCAAGCTCTTTAAAAATTTCTAAAAGTCTTTCGTCAGAAATATCTTTGCCGAAAAGTCCGTGGCTCAGCTCATAATTCTGACAAAAAAGGCATTTAAGGTTGCACCCCGAAAAGAAAACTGTGCCGCTCCCCTTTTCACCGCTGATGCAAGGCTCTTCCCAATAATGGAGGGCGGCTCTCGCCACCCTGAAAGTGTTGCCTGTTCGGCAAAATCCTGTTGTTTCGCTGCGGTTGACGGCACATTTTCTCGGGCAGGCAGTGCAAGTGTTATTCATCCTGTGCCACCGTCCATCTGAAAATAAGTTTGAACCTGCCATTGACAGGGTTTCTGTTGCCGTAATCTATTATAAGTGCCTTGTTGCCGATGAACTTTGCAAAAACTTTTTTCTCTTTAGAATAGCCAACATCCTTGAGAAGTCCGATTGCGGCGGCATGGGGGTCTTTATTAAGCTGTGCAAGGGGGCGAAGTGATTCGGGAAGCACCTCTGAATTTTCGCTTAAATAAAAATCGTTCAAAAGGTTCTCTGAAATATCTGCACCGTTTTGCTTTGCAAATTCATTTAATAAATCATAAAGCTTTTTAGATGCAACAGGCATAAATGTGAGCTTTTTATCCTTGAAAAATTCTGCAATTTTTTCGTACATTTCAAAGGGAGAATCAAAAAACTCTTCGAGCGCCCTTAACGATGAAAGAAATCTGCTGGAGTTATGGTATCTTTCAAGAACATCCTCAACCTCTTTAAGTCGCTGAAGCTCATAATATGAAATGTAGTTGTTTTTTATCACCTCATAGGGTGGATATGTTGTGAAAGCGTAGCCGTGCTTTTCTTTAATATCGTTAAGAGGTGTGCCGCTGAGAAGCTTTAAAAATCCCAGCTGAAGCTGATTTGAATGGAGGGCATAAACCTCGTTAAAGGACTGCTTAAATCGCTCATAATTTTCATATGGCAGACCTGCGATTAAATCGGTGTGTATGTTAATATTGCCAGACTCTTTTAAAAGCTGAATTTTTCTGAAAAGCTGTCTTTTAGGAACAACACGGCAGACCTCTTTTAAGGATTCCTCGTTGGTTGACTGAATTCCAATTTCAAGCTGAACCTTGCCAGCAGGCATTTTGCGAAGAATCTCGAGCTGTTCCTCGTCAACAAGGTCTGCACCGATTTCAAAATGGAAATTGGTTTTGCTGTCGTTACATCTTGAAAGAATGTAGCTCCATATTTCGCAGGCTCTTTTGGGGTTGCAGTTAAATGTGCGATCAACAAATTTCACCTGCTCAACATTATTTTCAATAAAGAAATCAAGGTCTTGCTTTACCCTTTCAATTGAGAGAAAGCGTGTGCTTCCACAAACGGAAGAAAGGCAATATGCACAGGAAAACGGGCAGCCTCTTGAGCTTTCGTAATAGACAATTTTATTATCAAGCTCGTGGATATTATTTGAATTATAGATAAAGGGAATTTCATCAAGATTTTCAACAGGCTTTGCCTTAACGGTTTTTCCGCAAAACTCTGCCCCTAAAATATCGGGAATTTCTTTTTGATAAAGCTTCATTACTGCCGCAGGGAAAGCGTTCTCACCCTCGCCGCAGACAATCATATCGTAATCATCATCCGAAAAATTTGTGTGGTCAATGCCATAGGACACCTCGGGACCGCCAAGGATGATTTTAATATTGCTGTCGATTGATTTAATTGTTTTGCAGATTCTCTCTATAAAAGAAACATTCCAAATATAAACGGAAAAGCCCACAATATCGGGACGGGATTTCATTATTCCATAAACAAGGCGTTCAATTGCGTCATTGATACTGCCCTCAAAAATATGTGTTTCAAATTCGTACCACGGCAAAATTCTGTCTGCTCCAACTTTCACACAGCGCACCGCAGCAGAGGAATGGATAAACTTTGAATTTATTGCCGCAAGGATTATTTTTTTCTTATCCATCGTTTTACCACCAATTCTTGTATTTATTACATTATATCATAAAAATTTTACTTGTCTATACATCTTCCTTATGATATAATACAGAAAAATAAAAACTCTGGGAGGTTTTTTTATGAAAAGAATAATCAGCATCATCTTATGTGTACTTATGGCTGCTCTGGCTTTCACAGGCTGCAGCAAGAAAGACAGTTCACTGACAGGCGAAGAGCTTCAGGGTCATCCTCAGGTAAGAGTTACAATGGAAAACGGCGACAATTTTGTCATTGAGCTTTATCCCGAATATGCACCCGAAACCTGCGCTAACTTCCTTAACCTTGTTAACGAGGGATTCTATGACGGTCTTACATTCCACAGAATCGTTGACGGCTTCATGGCTCAGGGCGGTTCAGCAGACGGCAGAGGAATTAAAGGCAGCGACAGAAAAATCAAAGGTGAGTTTGCAGAGAATGGCTTCGACCAGAACACTCTTTCTCACGAGAGAGGCGTTATCTCAATGGCTCGCACAAGCGACAACTACGATTCAGCATCTTCACAGTTCTTTATCTGCTATGATGACGCTAAATTCCTTGACGGCTCATATGCAGCATTCGGCAAGGTTGTTGAGGGCATGGAGGTTGTTGACGCTTTCACAGAGGTTGAGAGAACATACAACAAAATTGACGCAGAGCCTTCTGTTCCTGTTAAGCCCATCGTAATTAAATTTATGGAAACTCTTTGATTTTTGATTAAAAATCATTAGCAAATTTTGGTGATAAAAATGGAATTCAAATCAAACGATATTATTAAAAGATATGAGGAGCCTGTGCTTACATATAAAGATGTTCCCTACCCCTCAGATCTTACATTCAACGCAGGCGTTGCCAAAAAAGACGGCAAGTATGTTATGATGTTCAGAAATGACTACGGCTGCACAAAAGAGCAGTGGGAAAGCGGTGAACGCTTTGACGGCACAAACATCGGTCTTGCATTCAGTGATGACGGTATTCACTGGGATGTTTGCAAAGACCCCTGCTTTGCTCTTAAAGATGACGAAATCAACCGTGCATATGACCCGAGAATCACTGTTATTGACGGCAGATATTATGTTTGCTTCGCAGTTGACACAAAGCACGGGGTTCGTGGCGGTATTGCAGTTACAGATGATTTTGACAAGTTTGAGATTATCTCAATGAGCGTACCAGACAACAGAAATATGGTACTTTTCCCTGAGAAAATCAACGGCAAATATGTTCGCCTTGAAAGACCTATGCCTGTTTATTCAAGAGGCGGTAAGGACAAGTTTGACATCTGGCTTTCAGAATCCCCCGACCTTGTTTACTGGGGTAACAGCAAGCTTGTTTTAGGCACAGAGAATGTTCCTTTCTGCAACGATAAGATTGGCCCCGGTGCTCCCCCTGTTAAGACAGAGGCTGGCTGGCTTGCACTTTATCACTTTGTTGACATTGACCCCGAAAGAGGCAAGAACGGCTGGGAAAACACATGGAAAAAGAGATATTCAATCGGTGTTATGCTCCTTGACCTTAACGACCCATCAAAGGTTATCGGTATGTCAAAAGCTCCACTTATGGTGCCCGAAACAAAGTGGGAAACAAGCGGTGGATTCAGAGATAATGTTCTCTTCCCCTGCGGCATGATTGAAGAGGGCGACACTATCAGAATTTATTACAACGCAGGCGACGCTGTTGTTTGCCTTGCAGAGTGCAAAACTCAGGAGCTTATTGACGCTTGCAAAGATAAAAAAGACGATTAAAAGGAGCGGTATAAATGATTCTTGCAACAAGAATTATTTCGCTTGTAATGTCAGCTTTTATGCTTCTTTCAAGCGGACTTAACATAATTTTTAACGGCAAAATTTACAAGTATGATTCAATTGACACCACCATTGGTTTATCCACCCTTGCAAAAAGTCAGGGCATCACAAATGACGGTGAAAGCTGGTTTTTCAGCGGCAAGAATGCGCTTATAAAGCAGAACATCAAGACAGGCAAAATTGAGGCAATGAACCTTAAACCTTTTGAGGGTCTTGAGGGATACGGCGTTAAGCACATTGGCGGCATAAGCTACTATGACGGTCAGATTTATGCTTCTATGGAGGACAGCAAGGTCTGGAACAGCCCTATGGTTGCAGTTTTTGACAGTGAAACGCTGAATTTCACAGGCAAATTCACTGTGTTTGACACTGAGATTTTGTACCGTGGCTGCCCGTGGGTTTGCTGCGACGGTGAGCGTGGCTGCATTTATGTTGGCAACAGCAGAAACGCAACTGACATTTTTTGCTATGACATTGACACATTTGAGTTTATAAAGGCTATTCCCCTTGAAAGCGAAGTGAAAGCTATTCAGGGCTGTGAGATGTATAAGGGCGAAATGATTGCCGCCACCAACGACAGCACAAGAGCGGTTTATAAAATCAATGTGGAAAACGGCACATATGAAAAGCTCTTTGACAGAATTATGTATCAGCCAAAGCTGATTGACAATTTTGGCGGTGAGGGCGAGGGCATCACCGTTTTAGAAATGGATGACGGCACAGTGCTTCATGCGCTGAATCTCGGCACACTTTTTATTGATGCAAATGTGAGACATTACAAGATGCCTGAAAGCAGTAAATAATTATAAAAAAGCTATGAAAATTTTTGCAGTTTTCATAGCTTTTTCTTGTTGTTTTTTGTGGATAAATTTTAAAAAAATGCGGAGGATTTTTATGATTTTTTCGGTAATAATGTTTTGCGGAGCTGCTGCATTTTTTATTGCAGGTTTACTCTCTTTTAAAGAGAAAAATAAATATAAAAAAGAATTTGCAAAATGCTTTTTGTTTGTTGCAATTACATTTTTGTTAAGCGGAATCGCTGCGATTTTTAAAACAGATTTAGCATTTGCAACGGCGGTTGCAATTCTTTTTGCAGGGATTTTTATTTCTGCATTTCTTTATATAAGCATAAAGAAAAGAATGGACTCATAGCGAATCCATTCTTTTTTTAATCTTTGAAAAATCCTTCAATTTTATCTTTAAAGTCAGGTGCTTCGTCATAGACCGCATGACCGAAATCCTTATAGATATAAACATTTGCTTTAAGGACTTCTGCAAGGAAATACGCCTTTTCGCTGTTGAAAATCAAATCATTCTCTGCTCCTATAACAAGTGCGGGGCAGTTGACAGATGAAAGCTTTTCTGAAACATCAAAGCCGATGCAGGCAGAAGAAAGAATACTGAATCTTATAAGCTCATCCGATGAGGTTTTTTCGTATAAATTCAAGAGAAAATCTCTGTATTGTTTAAGGAAATTTTCTGTGTAAATATTATCAAGAAAACAGGCAACTAACTTTCTTGTTTCGCCTTTGAGCGAATATGTTATCCAATCAAAAAACAGCTTCTCTGTTTCTTTTGGAGCGTATGCAGATGTGGAAGCAAGCACAAGTTTTTTAACAAGCTTTGGGTGATTTATTGCAAGGCACTGCGCAATCATACCGCCCTGCGAAACACCGAAAACATATGCGTTTTTTATACCTAAAAATTTCATTGCTTCGGCGGTGTCATCTGCCATTTTTTCGATTGAATAGCCCGCCTCAATGTTATCTTTTCTTTCAAAAACATAGACGGTGTATTCTTCACAAAACTGGCTGTAGGAATTGGCAACAGCCTGTGCGGACTCTGACACCTTTTTGATACTGATACCAGGGAGCATAACAAAATTCTTTTTGCCCTCGCCAAAAACTATATAGTCCATTGAAAAAGAATCGGTTTTTATATTTTTAATTTCTGCTTTGTAATTCATGGTAATCCCCCTTACAGATTTATTATAACATTCATTTTTTATTTACACAACTGTAATTCTAATTTACTTGAAAAAATTGTCAATTTGTGATATTATTTTTGTATTAGAAAATAAAGGAGTGTCGGTATGCCAAAACCATCCCCGGACAAGGGATTTAAAACATCGTCAAAACGATACGGATATTTCAGCAACCTTAAATTCGTTTTTGTGAATCAATGGCGTTTCTGCAAAAGATACATTATCTCTCTTATTGCCGTTTCACCTATGAGGGCTCTCACCGCCGTTGTTGCAACTTTTCTTCCGAAAATCGTTCTTGACTGCATTGAAAGCAAGGTTTCACCTGCGGTGATGCTTGCGGAGGTTTCTGCCGCTGTGCTGATTACAATTCTTATGGAAGCAGGCACATTTTTGCTTAGTGAAAGCAGCAGAAGAGACCTCGCCATTTCTGAAAACGAACTTTTTAAAATGATGCTTTTTCAGAAAACAATTGATATGGATTACAACAACTATATCTTTAACGAAACAAGAGTTATGAAAGAAAAAGCCAATCAGGCACTTAACGGCTGGAGCGGAAATGTTTGCTCAAGCCTTAATTTCAACAGCCTGCTTTTCTCTTCGATTTTTGGTTTCACATCCTTCACAGCAATTATTGCAAGGTGCAATATTCTTTTTATCCCGATTCTTATTGTCAGCTACGGCATAAGCGCCCTCGGCTGGTGGCTTTTGCAAAAATACAGGGATAAGAAAAAGGACGAATGGTCGGCTACATTCTTAAAGCTCAACTATATGACCTTCCGCTCAAAGGATTTCACAAGTGCAAAGGACATTCGAGTTTATAACATGACCGATTTTCTTCAGCGTAAAACTGCAAAGCACCTTGGTGAGTCTTTAGCACTTCAGAAAAAGATGGAAAACGGACATCTTATTAACACCGTAATTGAGGATGTTCTGAAGTGCGTTATCAGCCTTGGGGCATACGCTTATCTTATCCATATGAAGCTGACAACTAATATGAGCCTTGGTGATTTTTCGCTTTATTTCGGTGCAATCACAGGCTTCGGCGTGTGGCTGAGCAGACTTGTTGACTGCATTTCTGATGTACTTGAATGCGACCACAGCATTGACGATTACAGAAGCTTCCTTGACCTTGACGATTCAATGCTCAAAAACGAGGGTACTCCCCTGCCCACAAAGGAAGAATATCCTCTTTCAATTGAACTTAAAAATCTTACATTTACATATGACGGCGCAAAGAAGCCCACAATCAACAATGTTAATCTTAAAATTGAGGCTGGCGAAAGCGTTGCAATTGTTGGACTTAACGGCGCAGGCAAGTCAACGCTTGTTAAGCTTATCAGCGGTCTTTTCCTTGCGCAGAGCGGTCAGATTCTCATAAACGGCACAGACAGCCGTCAGTTTAACCGTGATGAATATTACACGCTTTTCTCCACTGTTTTTCAGGATGTTTCCCTTGTGCCGTCAACTGTGGCAAAAAATATTGCCCTTTGCGAAGAGAGCAAAATTGACCACGAGCGGCTTTGGGAGTGCATGCGCCTTGCAGGCATTGACGAAAAAGTAGCTTCACTGCCTAAAAAAGAAAATGAACTGCTTGTGCGTGAGGTAAACGAGGGAGCAACTTCGTTTTCGGGCGGCGAGCTTCAAAGGCTTCTGCTTGCCCGTGCCCTTTATAAGGATACACCGATCATCATCCTTGACGAGCCCACAGCGGCACTTGACCCCATTGCAGAGAACAATATGTATCTGAAATATAGCCAGCTGACGCAGGGCAAAACCTCCATTTACATTTCACACAGGCTCTCTTCAACCCGTTTTTGCGACAGGATTATCCTCCTTGACGATAATGCAATTGCGGAGGTTGGCACACACGAGGAGCTGATGGCATTAGGCGGAAAATATGCTAATATGTTTGAAATTCAGAGCAAATATTACCGTGATGAGGAGGTTAAATTATGAACGCATTAAAAAATGATTTATCTCTCATCCGCCGTGGTATGAAGTTCATCCCCGAGCTTCTGGGCAAAGGCTATATTGCGCTGAACATTTTTAAGTCGGCACTTTCATTTATGGCGCCGTACATTGCCATTCACCTTTCGGGCAAAATTATCACCATGCTTTCTGAAAATCAGCCGTTTTCACTGATTTTGAAATACGCTATGCTTGCGGTGTTCTCTACCCTTGCATTTGACCTTTCGGGCAGATATTTAGGTAAAATTCTTCGTCAGCGCACCCGTCAGGGCAGACCGAAGCATGACGCTATGCTTTCAAGAAAAGCATTGACACTTGATTACGGCAAGGCGGAAAGCTCCTCTGTTTCGGAGCTTCGTGCAAAGGTACAGGAAAATTCACGAGGCGGCAGAGGCGGTATAATCTGGCTTGGCGACCATTTCTCACAGCTTGTTTCATATTTCGCCTCGGCGGCAGTTGCATTCGGTATGATTTCGGGTCTTTTCTCTGCCCATTCTGACAAAGAGCTGACAGGTTTTATGAAATTTGCCGACTCCAACACCGCAACGGTTGTTCTTTTTTCAATTGCGGTTGTGCTTGTGGCGATTTCGGTTATCAGCCAGAATAAAAATGTCCGCTCCAACTTTAAGCATTTCAGCAAGAGGGGCAAGCTCCACGCAACATTGGATTACTACACCGAAAAGGTGCTTAACGAAAATGAATCGGGCAAGGATATCCGCATTTTCGGCGAAAAAAATCTTATTACAGAAGAGCTGAAAAATCGTGTATTTCAGCCATATTCTGACTCTGAAAACAGCATTTTCAAGGTGCGTTCCACATACGGTCTGACACCGAGCATTATTGTTTCGGTTATCGGCGGTCTTGTTTATATTTTTGTTGGTATGAAGGCTCTTGCAGGCGCATTTGGCGTGGGCAAGGTTGTGGAATATTACGGCATTATCACAAAGCTCATTGAGTGCATTTCAAAAATCGCAGGCGAATTTGGACTTATCAAGAGCAACAACGATTATCTTGAGCTGGAGCTTGAGTATCTCGACCTTGACTCTGACATGGAAAACGGCACAAGAAGTGCGGATGAAATTGACATGGCGAATGCGGAGTTTGAGTTCCACAACGTGAGCTTCCGTTATCCCGACACCGAGCCGCTTGTGCTTGACAATGTTTCAATGAAAATCCGTGCAGGTGAAAGGCTTGCGGTTGTTGGCATGAACGGCAGCGGAAAATCCACGATGATTAAGCTTCTTTGCCGACTTTATGACCCCACCGAGGGTTACATCACCGTCAACGGAATTGATATAAAAGAGTTTGACTACAACGAATATCTTCGACTTTTCAGCGTTGTTTTTCAGGATTTCAAGCTGATGGCATTTTCTGTTGCAGAGAATGTGGCGGCAAATGATGAATACGACGAAGAGAAAATCTGGGAAAGTCTTGAAGCGGCAGGCATTAAAGAGCGAGTTGAAAGGATGCCACAACAGCTTAATCAGGCGATTTACAAGCTGTATGAGAAAAACGGCATTGATGTTTCGGGCGGTGAGGAGCAGAAAATCGCCATTGCCCGTGCCCTTTACAAGCACGCACCGTTTGTTATTCTTGACGAACCGACGGCGGCACTTGACCCCATTGCAGAAAGTGAAATTTATGCAAGGTTTAACTCCATGGTCAACGACAAAACGGCGGTTTATATTTCGCACAGGCTTTCTTCGTGCAGATTTTGCGACAGGATTCTTGTTTTTGACAAGGGCAAAATCATTGAGGAAGGCACACACGAAGAGCTGACCGCATTTGACGGAAAATACAATGAGCTGTGGACAGCGCAGGCTCAGTATTATAAGAATTGAAAAAACTGGGTAGCCGAAAGGTTGCCCAGTTTTTGTGTAAATGATTGATGATTTTAAAAGTGGATTGCCACAGCTCTTAAAGCAAATCGGGAAGAGCAAGCTTCCCCTACGGTGTGTGGCGAAACTTCTTCACTATTCATTATAACTTATTACTTCAAGTTCTACCCCTCTGTCAATAGGCGACAGAAATCTGCTGTCTTTTTTCTGATATCTGAATTTCAACAGACAATCCCTCAGTCTTTTTGCGGTGGCAAAAATCCAGCTCCCTTTACACAATGGAGCCATTTTATTGTGCGATTTATGCAGATTCGTATGATATTTAAGTAAAATGGTCTTATCTATGCAGGCGAACGCAGTTCGCCCCTACGGTGTGATGTGCGTTTTATTCTGGAAATCAAGAGAATATGTGTGGAAATTTGGCATTATTTTTTAAGCTTAATGCAATCGTAGCGGATGGCTTTGCCTTTCACTGTGTAGTCGGGTTCTCTATCTGCAAGGAGTGCACCTTTCAGCGGTCTTTTAATAATTATCAACTGCGGGTTGGCTTGAATTGCAGAATTGAGCAGGTCGGATTCTTCAACACATGGATGCTCCAGCTTCTGAATCAGCTGGAGTTTTTTATTCACAAGGCTTGACTTCTGCCTTGCTGGGAACATTGGGTCAAGGTAAATCACATCAGGCTCAAATGGCAGATTTTTCATAAGCTCAATGCTGTTGCCCTCAATAAGGTGCATACGCTGTGCGATTTCTTTTAACTGCGGTTTTCTTTTGGCTCGGCGCAGGGCATCCTTTAAAAGGGCGGCAATGACGGCATTCTGCTCATACATTGTAACATCATAGCCAGCCGCCGCAAAGAGAATTGAGTCCTCCCCCATTCCTGCCGTGGCATCAACCGCACGGGGCGAGGGATTTTTTGTTTTTGCAATATGCACTAGCATTTCGTGCTGAAGTCTGCCATCTGTAAGGCGGTGGAGCATCTGCTCAAAATCACCTCTGAATGTAAGACCGTAGCCGTTAAGTGAAACGCCCGTGGAGTCAAAAAGAAGCGTCAGCTCCTCCCCCATTTCATCTGAAATGACGGCACCTGTGCGCCTTGCAAAAGCCTCTGCCATATCACGCTGACCGCCCTTGCCCACGCACACAGTTATGTTGCTGTATTGATTGCTCATCTAATCACCTGCCGAAGTTTATGGGGATATTATAGCATAAATTTAAAAATTAGCAAACATCTTTATAAATATTGATTACAGTTTTGTTTTTTCTCTTTGACGCTTCAAGAAATTTTGCCGCACCGCCAAAAGCTCTTGATACATAAGCAACAACAAAATCGGATTTTTCAATCATCCACCTGTTACGAAAAGAAATTGCAAATTTAGGCGGAACAACTTCTATCCCCTCAGGATAAATTGTATCATAGTTTTTATACTTTTTTGCTTCTGTTAAATAAGAAAGAACAACAAAAAATTCTATACTATACTTCTCTTTTAATCTTGATAAAGCACTGATAACCATTAAATCAAAATCGCCTTGACATCCCACATAAAAAGTTCTGACATTTTCTTTCTCAATCAGATTTTCAATAACCGCCTGCAATTGGTGTTCAATCTCTTTTGGAGCATCTCTGTGCCCGAAAAAGGTACAATTCATTATCATCAGCTCTCTTTTTGCGATATATCGCAATTATATCACATAATCTCGATTTTTTACGATATGTCCCACACGATTTATCGTATATTTTTATAAAATTCATTTAACGATATATCGTAAAGGATGGATTTTATGAACGCAAAAGAAGCTGTTGCAAAGCGCATACTCGATTTGTGCAACGAAAGAAATATTGCTATAAATTCACTGGCTAACATTTCGGGTGTGTCGCCCTCTACAGTTTACAGCATGCTCAATGAAAAAAGTCAGAACCCGGGGATTGTATCTTTAAAGAAGCTCTGCGATGGACTTGAAATCAGCCTGCGTCAATTTTTTGATGATGAAATTTTTGATGATTTGGAACAGGAAATAAAATAAAAAAACTAAATCAAATCACTTTCAGAGCCGAGAAAATCGGCTTTGATTATTTTCAAAGGTGCGGAGGCGATTATATGGACACTGTAACTGCTGTAAAAAATAGAATTTTTGAGTTATGCAACGAGCGTAATATTTCAATCAACAAGCTCGCTAATGTTTGCGGACTTCCACCCTCATCAATTAAAAATATTTTATATGGCAAAAGCAACAACCCTAAAATTCTAACAATCAAAATGATATGCGATGGACTTGAAATAACGCTCGCAGAGTTTTTTAACACTGATGAATTTAACAGTCTTGAACAGGAAATAAAATAGTTTTGAGCTTCACTTTGTGGGGCTTTTTTTATTGACTTTTTCGGTATATTACTTTAAAATATTATCATTACATATGAAAAGAGGTCGAAAAATGAAGAAGATTATTTCGGTTTTGCTTGCACTGATTATGGTCTGCTATCTTGCTGTGCCTGCTTTTGCAGGGATTGATATATACGCTGTGAGAAGTCAGATTCCTATTGTTGTGGTTTCGGGCGACGGCGGAAAAATCGTTGACAAAGACGGCAATCAGCTTTCAAAATTCAGCAAATTCTTCACCAACACAGGTGAAGAGGGAAGCAAATTTGACGCTAAAGAAATTCTTGAATCCATTGCAAAAATGACTTGGCCTTATTTTTATAACGGTGTGCTTACAGGCGACTATGAGCCTTATTATGATGCTGTTCAGACAGAAGTCGGCAAATATTTTGGTGATATGGTGCTTGACGAAAACGGCGAGGCTTCAAATGGTTCGGGCATTGAGCCGTGGGCGCAGGATCAGATGTATTACAGCACACACTGGGACAGGCGTGGCGACAAGGGCTATTACGAAACGGACGATTACCACTTCTGGTATGACTGGCGACTTGACCCCATTGAAATTGCCGACCAGCTGCACGACTTTATAGAATCTATCTCAAATGTTACAGGTGCGGGCGAGGTGTCTATCCTCTGCCGTTGCCTTGGCACAAATGTTGTTGCCGCTTATCTTAACAAATACGGCACCGAACACATTCACGGTGTGGGATTTGACGGTGCGGTTTGCATGGGTGCAGAGCCTTTAAGCGAGGGCATCAGCGGTAAATTTATGATTGACGGGGACGGAATCGGCAGAATTTTGCAGGACGGAAACAATATCGGACTTTTCAACATTGATCCTCTTGTAATTGCTACATACGACCTTGTGGAAAAAAGCGGACTTATTGACGAGGTTTCGCACCTGACATTTGATGTTGTATATAAACACGTGGTGCAGGGTGTGGCTTCGGCTCTTACCCTTGCGGCAGTTTCTTACCCAGGCTATTGGGCATGCGTTAAGCCTGCGGACTTTGACCGTGGCATCAACTATATTTTTGGTGCAGAGGGCAGTGCAAAAAGAGTGAAATACGCAGGTCTTATTGAAAAAATCACCACATATAACGAAACAGTCAAGAAGCACATACCTGAAATTCTTACAAAAACTAAAAACAGCGGTGTTAATGTGGGCGTAATTGCAAAATACGGACTTCAACTGCTTCCCATTTGTGAATCGGATAATATGATTGCAGACTCATTTGTTTCGGCTGAAAGCTCATCATTTGGTGCTACAACGGGTACGATTTACAAGCCACTTTCTGAAAGCTACATTGCTTCACAGGAGGCAAAGGGTCTGGGCAAATACATCTCACCCGACAAGCAGATTGATGCTTCCACCTGCCTTTTCCCCGACAGCACTTGGTTTGTTAAGGGCGTTAAGCACTCCGAATGGACGGATGCGGAAAACAAACTGTTGACAACGGTTATCACTGCCGACAGACAGCTGACAGTTGACGATTTTGACGAAACGCAGTTTATGGTGAGAAATCCCGATGACGGCAACAGAATGATTCCCATGACGGAGGAAAACTGCAACACCGAAAACTGGGTGGCTGACGAAAAAACAGACCATCCGAAAACGATTTTTGGCAAGCTCCGTGTATTTTTTAAAGCGTTAATTGAATGGTTTAAACTGGTTATTGAAAAAATAAAGACAAAATAAAAAATGGCTGGTGCAAGAGAAATCCTGCATCAGCCTTTAGTTTTATTTAAAAATCGCACACTGCGTAAAATGCGTTCTTGGGCATATTGTCTTTATCAAAAAGCAGCTGCCATTTGTGGTATGACTGACCGTCTGCGGTCTTATAGCTGCGGTTATCGTTGACACCCCAGAATGTTACGCTTGAGATTTTGTCGGCATTATTGCGAAGCACCTCAAACATCTGTGCGTATTTTTTGGCTTGGAGAAGGTCGATATTCTTTGGAACTTCTTCAAGAATTTCTTTATCTGTGGCGGTAACGGCAATATCAACCTCGGTTATCTGAATATCAACACCCAGCTTATAGAGCTTGTCAATGATTTTCTGAAGTCGCTTTGGCGATTCATTGAGCTTGAATGTTTCCCAATGACCCTGAATACCAACGGCACTGATCGGCACGCCCTCACTGCGCCACTTTTCAACATATTGGAGCAGGAATTTCTGCTTTGCGTTATTATTAACTACCTTTGTTTCGTTAAGCACAAGCACGGCAGACGGGTCAACCTCGTGGGCAATTTCAAAGGCTTTTGTGATATATTCCTCGCCACAAATCTGATAAAGGTCATTGTCTTTAAATGCACCTGTTGACTTGCTGTAGCCGAAAGGCTCGTTGACAACATCCCACGTATGCACAACATCCCCATAGCGGGTCATCATAACGGTGATGTAATCACGAAGTCGCTGATAATAAACCTCTTTTGACACAAGGTTGCCATCATCATCACGGGACATCCAGCTGCCAAGACCGCCCCAGACAAGGCAATGACCACGGAGCTTCAATCCATTCTGACGGCAGAAATTGGCGATTTCGTCGGCTTCGTCAAAATTCCACACGCCCTCTTTCGGGTTGATTGCCGGCTGCTTAAAAGCGTTTTCAGCGGTGAGCGAGGTGAAATTTTTAAGAATCATTGCGGAATAGTCTTTGTTTCTGCAATGCCAGCCGCCAACGGCAACGCCCATATCGAAATAATCGGCGTAATGGTCTTTCAATCCCTGATAATTTTCGTCACCCAGCTTGTCAGAATAGTCAAATTTTGACAGCGGACTCATGGTGATAAAAGAAATAACTGCAAATAAAAAGCTAAGAATTTTAGTAAGCATAATAATCCCCCTTTTTGGTGATTATACACTAAAAGAGGGATTTTGGCAAGGAAGAAAAATTTGAAAGCAAACAAATAAGAGCCCCGCTCCAGTGGAGTGGAGCTTTCAAATTTATATGCGTATCATTTGTATTCCGGATAAAAAATTTTTCCATCCGCATCAAAAAATTGTTGAATACCATTCTTATGTACTATTACAGTGGAAAAGCATTTCTGGCATAAATACTTTTTGGGATATTCAAGACTTGGACTTTTTAGCTCAACATACATATATGCATTACAATCCTTATAGCTACAACGCTCTTGCGATTTCATCATCATTTTCTCACCTCCCTTCATTTTTTAACCTACCTTGAATCCATTTATAGAATCTATTTTTAAGGAAAATAGACTATAGGTTTTTGGGGGTTCTGAGTCAGTCTTTATTTTACCTCCCGTTACATAATCAAATCCTTTCTCAGTTACTTTTATTATTGAAAACAACTCCATAATATTATTATAAAAGCCTACCTGTCCTATAAATCCTCTTTTATATAAATAGGAAATCAAATCATTAAGTGAATCATTATCTGCGCATAGTTCTCGTGAAATAATATAGTTCATATCATTTTTAAACTTCAATATTTGTAATATAAAGCTTTTCACCTCAATTTTTGATGGAATTATTTTTGTATCTTCTGGAATAAACAATCTACCATTAGGCAGTTTTTTCAAGCCAATAATCATACCATCTTTGCGTCTTTTTCTTATTTCTTTTTCTTCTAAACTTAGTTTATTTGCTGCTTCTTTTACTGTCATAATATCTCTTCTCCTTTGTTTTTCTTACAAGTATATTATATCATAAAAGCAGTAACTATTCAAGAATTTAAAGCCCTGTATTTAGGACTTTAGTGTTTTAGCTTGGACGTAACACTTTTCAGTTTTGAAATAATTTGAACTGTTAATTGCCCCAAAATAAGAGCCTCTCTCCAATGGAGTGAAGCTTAATTGCTTAGGTGATAACTGCAATTTTAAAGCATATTTTTTTACAAGGAAAAAATGAAATTAAAGCTTTATATTGCTTCGTGTCAAACTCAATCACAAAATAACAAAACGGCTCCCGATAACGAGAGCCGTTCTTTTTATGAGTTTATCTTAAATTATTTAAGTGATTCCTCAACTGCAACTGCGCAAGCAACTGTAGCACCAACCATTGGGTTGTTGCCCATGCCCATAAGTCCCATCATCTCAACATGAGCGGGAACTGATGATGAACCTGCGAACTGTGCATCGCCGTGCATTCTGCCCATTGAGTCTGTAAGACCGTATGATGCAGGACCAGCAGCAACGTTATCAGGATGAAGAGTTCTGCCTGTGCCGCCGCCTGATGCTACTGAGAAATATGCAACGCCGTTTTCAAGTGCCCACTTCTTGTAGGTACCTGCAACGAGGTGCTGGAAACGTGTGGGGTTAGTTGAGTTACCTGTGATAGATACGTCAACGCCCTCGTGCTTCATGATAGCTACGCCTTCAAGAACATCGTTTGCGCCGAAGCAGCGAACCTTTGCTCTTTCGCCGTCTGAATATGCCTTTGTTTCAAGGATTGAAAGCTCGCCTGTGTGGAAGTCATAATCAGTTTTAACATATGTGAAGCCGTTGATTCTTGAAATAATCATAGCAGCGTCCTTGCCGAGACCGTTAAGGATAACACGGAGGGGTTCTTTACGAACTTTATTAGCTGTTTTTGCAATACCGATTGCACCTTCAGCTGCTGCGAATGATTCATGACCTGCAAGGAATGCAAAGCACTTTGTCTTTTCGTCAAGGAGCATTGCACCGAGGTTACCATGACCGATACCAACTTTTCTCTGCTCTGCTACTGAACCGGGTACGCAGAAAGCCTGGAGACCGATACCGATTTTTGCTGCTGCTTCTGAAGCAGTTTTAACGCCGCTCTTGAGAGCAACTGAAACACCGAGGGTATATGCCCAAACAGCGTTTTCAAATGCGATAGGCTGAACGCCCTTAACGATGCTTTCTACATCGATACCTTTTGATTCGCAAAGAGCTTTTGCATCCTCAAGGCTTGCAATACCGTACTCAGCAAGGCAAGCTTCGATCTGAGGCATTCTTCTTTCTTTGCCTTCAAACATTACATCATTAGCCATTGTTGCGTTCCTCCTTTATTATTCTTCACGGGGGTCAATATACTTCACAGCATCTGCGAAGCGACCGTATGTGCCAACATTCTTTTTGTATGCTTCATCGGGAGTAACGCCGTGGCGGATATCCTCAAGCATCTTGCCGAGCTTAACGAACTCATAGCCGATAACCTGATCATCAGCGTCAAGAGCCATGCGTGTAACATAACCCTCTGCCATTTCCATATAACGAACGCCCTTTTCTTTGGTTGAGAACATTGTACCAACCTGTGAGCGGAGACCCTTACCAAGGTCTTCAAGAGCGGCACCAACAAGGAGACCGTCCTCTGAGAAAGCAGACTGTGTACGACCGTAAACGAGCTGGAGGAAGATTTCTCTCATAGCAACGTTGATAGCATCGCAAACAAGGTCTGTGTTAAGGCACTCAAGAAGAGTTTTGCCGGGAAGAATTTCTGCTGCCATAGCTGCTGAATGTGTCATACCAGAGCAACCAAGAGTTTCAACAAGAGCCTCTTCTACAATACCGTTTTTGATGTTAAGTGAAAGCTTGCAAGCGCCCTGCTGAGGAGCACACCAGCCTACACCATGTGAAAAGCCTGAAATGTCTTTGATTTCATAGGCCTTTACCCACTGACCCTCTTCGGGAATGGGTGCGGGACCGTGATGCGGTCCTTTTGCGACTTTACACATATTTTTTACTTCGTTTGTGTAATTCATAAATATCTGACCCCTTTCGGTTTATTAACTGAGTCAAGGCAGTGATGCCTTTCTATCTGAAATATTATACCAATCTGTGAAAGATTTATCAAGCCTAAAAAGAAATATTTTTCAAAATATGGGAGAAATTGTTGCAAAATCGCATTATTTTGTCATTGTGAACTGCTGAAAGAGGGGTAATCTATGCTTCAAGTCAGCACTCCTTTTCTTGTCGCCCCTTGACAGAGGGGTAGAGCCGTAGAAAAGCAATCATCTTTTTCTCTCCCTCAGTCTTTTTGCAAGCAAAAAGCCAGCTCCCTCGTCAGAGGGAGCCGAGAAAATGCTGTGCGGAAGTTGTGGCAATAATTATGTATTTTCATTCAATTTGTTTATAAATTCTTTTACTCTTATCTTTCTATCTTCATTATCTAAAATCAAGAAAGCAAGTAACAGCATCTGGTAAAGTTCGTCATACCAAACTTCAAGTTCTTCATCACTCATATCAGCGATGAACTTTTTATATTTTCCTTTTTGTTCTGGACTAACATTATTGTGTCGTATATTACAGTTGTTGAGCATATTAAATATATCATTTTTAAGTTGTTTGTTTATTTCAAGAAGACGCTTATCTTTAGCTTCCAACTCTGAACCTAATTTTATAAGAATTGCTTTTTTCAAATCAATTCTTCCTTTTAATGAATAATGATTATATCTGATAACATCCAATGATAGATTTTGTGGCAAAATTTCTGCTACTGCCGTTACTTCGGGTTTATCTTCAACAACTAAAACATATTGTTCCTCTTCGTTAAAATATGCCTTATGATTATACTTTTGAAGTAAATCATCCATTATGTTTTTCAAAAGCATAAAACTATCATTTGAGTATATATCATCATACTGTTTAATTGTAATTTCTGATAGAAACCATAAATTGTATATAAGCTCAACAAAAGTTAATAACGATTCCTCACAATCAGCAGCTTTTTCTTCTAATTCGCAATAGTTTAATGTATTCAAAAAATCATCAAAATCGATGAAAAGACCTTTTCGACGCCAAGTATTAAAGCAATGAACATTTACGAAATGATATATATTACAATATGTATCATCTTCAAAATAATCACTACCATTGATTATGATTGTATTTGTTTCTTTAAACAATCTAATAATTCTATTTATAACATTCTCTATATCTGTTTTTTCTGAAACAATTTCAAAAATATTTTTTCTCATATATTTGAAAGTCCTTTCTTTTATTGCTTACATTATACCTTATTTATCTGCAATAAACAATAATTTTGATAGAAAATATCGAAAAATGATACAAAAATCACCTCCCTTTCGGGCGGTGATTTAACTCGTTATTTTGTTTTCGGGGCGGGGGTGGTGGCTGGCTTTACATCTGCGGTGATGCCGATTTTGGCGGCATACTGCGGATTCTTTTTTGCTTTTTCATATATTCTTATGGCATGGATTCTTGCACCTGCGGTCATGGCTCGCCCTCCCCTCTTTTGCTATACGAACAAAAAGCCTATGGCGGACACTACAAGCCCTACCAGCACTACGCCAAGGGATATTTTTATCCACAGCTTTGTTACCCACCACATCAGTTTAAGCACCGCATAAATAACTACAAGATACGCAATGGCGGTCAGCAATGTTGTCATTTTATCGTCCTCCTTTGACACTCTTTTTGATTTTTCCTTTATTACAGCTTCATTATACTATTAAATGCGCCCGTTTTAAATAGTTTTTTGTGCGAAATACGGCTCGCTATTTACGCTTTTTTGGCGAATTAAAGAAATTGCAGAGCATCTTTGACGACACTCTGCACTGAAATATACTGAATTATTGAAGCCCTATCAGCTTTTTAAGCTTTGTTTTTGTGGCGATAACATCAAACAATACGCACAATGACAATGCAATTATAAATATTGGAATATTGCAAAGCATCCACGGTATTCTATTTATATCAGGTTTTATTATCTTATAAAAGAGCGCATTGGTTACAATGATAAAGAATTTGTTGGTGCACAAAAACGACATGCTGTTTCTACCAAACCACGACAACACATTGATGATTTTTTCGTTTTTTACAGATGACACCAAAAGATAATATGCCGCTGTTCCCACGCAAGCGCAGATTACAAAAAGCGGGAAAATATGGTATCTTGCTGAACGCATATCTACAGAACCAATATTTAAAAATGCTAAAGTACAATGTACTGCTAATCCCAAAACAGTAAACAATATTATATTCTGATTCTTATAATTGATTTTCTTCGCCTGATGACCTATTTCCATAAACAGCAATGCAACGCATGCAGGCTCTAAAGCAAAGGGGAGCATAGGCAAATCATAGGCTGAATAAACAGCTCCGAAAATTGAAATTGCTGCAATTGATATAATTCGTGTTTTATTGCTGTATCTTGAAAGGAAGCTATAAGCAACGCTCGCTATGAACATACACGGCAAAAACCAAAGTGATGTTCCAATTGGCATATTGATGTTATCTGTCGGGAACAAAAACATTGCTTTAAAAATAGCCACAAGGTCAAACGCTTCTTCCCATAAAAGGTGAAATATATACTTTATTGGTAAGTAAACGAACAAGAACACATAGTAAGGCAGCATCAGCTTTTTTGCCTTAATTTTCACTGTATCAATGAAACCTCTTTCTTTAAACAAATAACCGCTGACAATAAAAAACAGTGGCATATGAAAAGACTGAATGTATGTATGAACACCCTCACCCCAGTCAATGTGATCAAACACCATTAGAATTATAGCTATTCCTTTCAGCATATCGAGCTGCGCATTTCTTTTGTTCAATTTATTCATCCCCACATTTTAAGTGAATTTATTTAAGCTTTGCTTTAATGGCTTCGTATTTTTCTCTGTCGATTTTGCCCTCGGCGAGCATTTCCTCTGACCAGAACTGGAGCGTTTCAACAAGCACAGAGATTTTTTCAAGCTCCCCCTGAATTTCCACAAAATCGGCTATCTGGTCATCATCAACGGTGTTGTCAATGGAGATTTCCATAAGTCGGGTCTGCTTGCCCTGCATATTATTAAGGGACACCATCATTTCAAGGACTATCTGACGCAGGTCTTTTATGGAAACTTCGGGCACATACTGCCTGCCGATTGCGCACTCCTTTGAGCAGAAATGATTGCACAGCGCAGGCTCCTTGTAGCCCTCCGCCATGGCAAGCACCTCTTCGGGGTACGGGGTTACTCCCCTGTTTTCGATTTTTTCAATTTTATCTGCCGAAACACCTGTTTTTTCGCTGGCTTCTTCCCGTGAAAGTCCAAGCTCCTCACGCTTGAGCTGATAGATGTTTTTATTCGCCTTGACCGATACCCGTCCCATAGTAAGCCTCCTGTGTGATGTGGAAAAATTATATCACAATTCCAGTGGGAAGTAAATAGTTCATTCATAGTTGCACGGAAATTGCATGCAACAACGCAAAAAATCCGCACAATTCGTCAGAAAAGTGCGGATTATCATAGTTTAAGATTATCTGCCGAACACATAGCAAACCGACAGATTGATATATAAAAGTGCTTGCGCACGAAGTTTCGGTTAAGCTGCAGAGTAATCTCTGCTCGATACTCAGCAGCAGTGGCCGGCGATAGCATTGAGTCTGAGAATTTTTACAATTTTCTTGAAAGAAAACTTTGAATGGCTTACTTCTTCAAGAAGCTTGTGCTCGTACTCATAAAGTTCGTTGTTCATTATTTTCACTCCTTTCCTTTCGTCTTACAGTTATATTATAGCACCGAAAAAGGAAAAGTCAAGTCAAATTGCACAAATTAGCCGCCAAAGATTTATGCGTTTTGCTGATATGTTTTGTGAAAATTGCTAAACAACAGGTTCGTATCTTGTCGAATTTGCCAATTAGTCTTTTTTAACCACCAAAAGAGCGTTATAGTCCTTTCTGATAAGGCGGGCGGTGGGGCGGAACAAATCGGCAGGTCTGGAGCGGAGAATATGCTCGCTCCCTTTTTTTGTATAAACTGCTGACGAGCCACCGCCGTCAAGATTCAGCGCACGGTCTGCACCGTAGGACTGCATAAGGCGGGCAAGGTCAACAAGGGACGCACCCGTTGGAGTATTCGGGGATTCTGCCGTCAGCAACGAGAATAAGCACAGAGCCGTCTTTTCTGACACCTGCACAGGTACGAGGATGCCTTACAAAAGAAAACGGCTCAAGGGGCGCATAATCGAATATTTCGCCATCTTTCAGCACCATCTGGATGCCTGCCGCCGCCTGCTGAAGCTGCGGGATAATGCCCTCGCTTTCGTTAATATCGGTGAGGATATGCGTGCCGTCTTTTTTCACACCAAGGAATGGGCGGGTGCTGTTTTCATTCGCCACTACCCTGCCGTTCTTAACACACAGACCCGACGGGTGAAAATCGCCAAAAATATCAAAGAAATCTGCATTGACAGCGGTGATAACATCCTTGCCGTTTTGGATGGCGGAGGTTATCATATCGGGGATTGTGGCACGGACACCAACGCTTTCGTAGCCGTCATTGGGCGTGCCGATATAGATTTCGGCTTTAGCGGTGTCAACATCCGTGAGGAATGCGTGGACAGGCGCACCGTTTTTATCCTTATACAAAATGTGGTGGTATGTAACGCCCTCGGCAAGCTCCTCGGTTTCTCTTGATTCCTCGGTGAGCTGGTTATCATAATCTTTAATAAGCTCTTTTTCGCAGGCAAAAGTGGGGTTTGTGCAATCCACTGCCACATTGCAAAGGCAGAATTTTGGTCTGAGGATATTGAATGTCATCAGCGGACACAAATCGCTGTCAAAATCGGTTTTATTTATATAAAATACATGGCTTTTTCTATCGTATGGCTCTTCGTCATTGAAAGCGTCAATATAGGTTGTGCCGAAGCAGTGGAGCTTTGCATCAAAAACGGGACTTTTGACACGGACAACCACTTTGATTTTATCGCCGCAATCAAGGAATGACACCCCTGCAACGAAGCTGTTTCTTAAACGCAAGCCTTTTTTTAAATATTTTTTGGTCATTGTTATCCCTCCAAAGGTAATTATAAAGGCATATTGGAAAAAAATCAATGAAAAAATACATATAAAAAACAAAAAAGCCGCCCCATAGGAGCGACTTTTGTTTTTTATATTAGTGAACGATGTCAAGTACCGCAGATACATCAGACTTAACAAATGATGTCTTTGCTGTGCGTGAATAGAAATCGTAGTTTATACCGTTTCCAACCTTGGGGAAGTTGAAGTTGATTGTCCAAACTGAACGGTCATCAAGTTTCTCAACAGTTGCGTTGCTTGCTGTGTATGTTGCTGTTGTGCCGAGGTATGCAATCTGAATCTTAGTAATAGACTTGCCTGCTTCAACAACAATATTATGACGGCCATATTTGATCAAATTGTTTGTGTCATATCCGCCAGCCTCTGTTGAATCCTCAATCTTATATGAATAGATTGCGTCATCCTTGGGAGTTGTGTCTTTAAGAGTGAACTTGAACACTTCGGGAGCCCAAACTCTGCCTGTCTTTGTGTAAACCTCAAAGTTTTCAGTTTCCTGACGAAGCTTTGTTGTAAGGAGCCATGTCTGTGTGCCGTCCTCGTTTGTTACAACGCTCTTAACAGAACCGTATGAGGGATAATAAGTAAGTGAAGCACCAGTTGAATCAACAAAGCGAAGCTTGTCAACAGGCTTTGAAACAAGAACTTCAAGCTCATTATCTGCACCGATCATAGGATCTGTAACAGGTGTGATGCTGATGATTTCGCTCTTCTGCTGTGTTGAAACAAGAGCTGCTTTTGCATCCTCAATAGCCTTTGTGCATGCGTCAACCTCTGCCTGTGTTTCTGCCTTATAGCCATTCTGACCGTCTGCAACAGCTGCTTCATATGCTGCCCATGTTTCCTCAGTGTATTCAAGGCTGTCAAGTGTATCCTTCTCTGCGATAGCTGCATCAAGTGCTGAGAAATCAAGCTTATCGTTATTAACGATAGTGAAGTTAACCTCATTATTGAAGTTTACTGTCTGGCTGCAATATGACTTAGCGTCGTTGCACTTGTAAGCATCCTTAATGATACCGCCTGTGCAAGCTTCCTTCTCAAAGGGTTTGGGACCGTAGCCTCTGTGGAACTCAATAACAGGATAGTCATATGCGCCTAAAAGGTAGTTTTCGTCAGTAGCGCAGATGTCGTAGTTGCCGAAGAACTTACCGATTTCGCCTACTGTTGCATCTTCCTTAACCTTGAATGTTAAAGTGTAGATGTCGATTGGCTCGAGGGGAAGAAGATAATCCTCTGCATAAACATTAAGACCGAAAATAGCCTCAAAGAGAGTGTACTTATCGAAGAAGTGGCAATCCCAGTTTTCGGGGTATCTTGTTTTGTCGATCTGCTCAACGGGGATGTCTGTGCCGCCAAGACCGTATTCCCATCTTGCCATGGGAGTGTAGGGGTTGATGTTCAGCTTGCCCTGAAGCTCAGGACCGATAACGATTGAACCGTCAACATACTCAAACTTAGTCCAGTCATAAATGAAGCCAGTGTACATAACATGGAGATAGAAGTTTGTTTTGAGAGAGAATGTAAGCTCGAATGTATCGCCTGGTTTGAGCTTGTCGCCCTCAACATTTGTGCTGAAATAAAAGTCTGCTACAGCTTTTGATTCATCACGGTTTACACAAACAGTGTTGGATTCATCAAGATGCTCATTATACCATGACTCTGACTTATAAGCAGTGTCAAAAGCTTCCTGACACAGTGCATATGCTGCATCAATTTCGCTCTGTGAACCAGATGCGAGAGCTTCCTCTGCTGTGTCTAAAGCACGGTAAATTAACTCTGATGTGGCGTCGTTGTAGAAATAAGCATTATACCTGCTGGGAAGTCTTGCAACAAGGCTCTCAAGGTCTGCCGCTGAATGTGCAGAAGCTGCAAGTGAGCACACGCCCAGAACAAGTATAAGTGCAAGAACTACACTCAATACTTTCTTTAACATGAAAATATCCTCCTAAAATTTTTTCTTTAACCATTTCAAAATGGAGTAAAGTATAGATTTATTATACAGGTAAAAGCCATAAAAATCAACAAAAATTTATAAAAAAAGCCGCTCTGCTTTCGCAGAGCGACCTGTAATTAGTGATTAAGGATTAGTGGAGAACATCAACAACTGCTGTTACGTCAGATTTAACGAATGATGTCTTTGCAGTACGTGAATAGAAGTCATATGTGAGACCTTCTGCAACCTTAGCGAAGTTAAGGTTGATTGTCCATACTGAGTAATCGCCGCATCTTTCGATTGTTGCGTTGTATGAAGCAAATGTTGCTGTTGTGCCAAGGTATGCTACCTGAATCTTAGAAACGCCGTTGCCTGTTTCTACAACGATGTCATGGCGACCATAAGCGATTCTTCCGTCTGTATCAAATCCGTCTTTCTCAGATTTATCAACGATCTTAGCTGAGAAGATAGTGCCGTTTGTACCAAGAACGTCAGCAAGTCTATACTTATAAACCTTTGTTGACCAGATTCTTGCATCTCTGATATAAACATCATAATACTCAATGAACTTCTTGAGAAGTGTTGTAACAACCCAAGTCTGTGTGCCGTCTTCGTTATTAACGATGCTTTCAACACGAGAATAGCCATTGAAGTATGTTAATGAGTTACCGTCAGAATCTACGAAACGAAGCTTCTCAACGGGCTTTGAAACGAGAACTTCAAGCTTAACGTTTGTGTCAATAGCGGGATCTGAAATAGCTTTGATGTTGATGATTTCGCTATCCTGAACGAAGGGTTCAAGTGCATCACGAGCATCTGTGATAGCCTTTGTGCAATTGTCAACAGTTTCCTGTGATTTTGCTTTAAGGCCCTTATCCTGACCAGCCTGAACAGCTGCTTCATATGCTGCCCATGATTCTTCTGTGTATGTGAAGCTATCGAATGAATCTTTCTCTGCGATAGCTGCCTCAAGTGCTGAGTAATCAACATCACCAGGAGCAACGATCTTGAAATCCATATTGCCGTGGAAGTTAATTGTCTGACCGCAATATGCGTCAAAGTCTGTAACTGCCCATGTTTCTTTAATGATACCATCGGGTTCTGCTACAAGCTCATGAATGTTCTGACCATAAGCTCTGTGGAACTCAATAAGGGGATACTCATACAAACCGATGAGCCAGTTCTGCTTTGTTGCGCTGACATCCATGTTACCGAAAATCTTACCGTTTTCGCCAACCTTAGCGTCATCCTTAACTCTGAGCTTTAATGAGTAAATAGGTGTGGGCTCATCAAAGATTGGGAACTGAGATGCTGTTGCATCGATACCGTATGCTGCCTCAAAGAATGCATACTGCTCAAAGAGGTTGGGATCCCATGTTTCTGAATATCTCTTGGGGTTGATTTTGTCTGCAGGGAGATCTACTCCATCAAAGCCGTAGCCGTATTCCCATCTGTCATAGGGGAAGAGGGGGTGAAGAACAAGCTTGCCTTTGATTGCATCAGATGATTTAAGTGAATCAGGTACATATTCAAACTTTGTACGGTCATAAACAAAACCTGATGCCATAACCTGAAGGTAGAAGTTTGTTTTAAGTGAGAATGTTACTGTGAATTCATCACCAGGCTGAAGCTCATCGCCTTCAACATCTGTTGAATAATAAATGTCTGCAACTGCCTTTGATTCATCACGGTTAACGTTAACATCCTGATCCTCTTCTGTGAAAGGATTGATGGTTGCTTCCCATGTGTAAGCTGTGTCAAAAGCTTCTTCGCAAAGAGCATAAGCTGCATCAATATCGCTCTGATTGCCTGATGCAAGTGCTGCATCTGCTGCATCTAATGCCTTGAGAATTACTGCTTCTGTTTCGTCGTTGTAGAAGTATGCATTATATCTTGTGGGGAGCTGGTCAACAAGAGCCTTGAGATCAGCTGCAGAAGTAGCGGCTGAAGCTGCAATTGAGCCGATACCAAACACAAGAATAAGTGCAAGAACTACACTCAATACTTTCTTGGTCATAGAAAATCCTCCTATAAAATATTATTTATCTTTAACCATTTCACAGAATGGTTTAAAGCCTGCGTTATCCCCTGCAAAATGCAGGGGATATGTTGTTTGTTTTATTAGAGTGTGGGGTCAACCTGATTGATTACCTTACCAGCTGCTGCTGCTGAGATAACAACTGCATCGCTTTCTGTTACACGGGCTACGCCGTCAACATTGCCTGCAAATCTCTGAGCTGCTGTGAGAGGTGAACCAACTGCTGCAAGCTGAGCTGTTGATGTATCAGTTACATCAATGATGCCGTTTCCGTCAAGGTCGCCATAGATAACGATTGTGTATGTTTCAACTTTTCCGTCAGGATATGTTACCTTGATTGTTGAACCTGTGCCGTAATATTTTGCTGTTCTGCTTGCTTTTGTGAATGTAACCTGAACTCCGTCATAATCGAGGAACTGTTCCTTGAGCTCTTTAAGAGTGAGAGCTGTTTTAAGACCAGTGATGAAGTTTGTGCCGTCATTGATGATAGCTGTGCTGTCAGCTTTTACGCCGAAGTATGCAGGTGGAACTGCCTCTTCAAGACCAGCGATAGCATCTCTTACTGCCTTAGTCCACTCGTCAACCTCTGACTGCTTGTCGATGTCAACAGGACCTTCTTCCATCCACTCTTTTGCTGATGTATAAACAGCTTTCTTCTCTGAGAAGTTTGAGTAGTCGTCTTCGTTAAGGCTTTCAAAGTCTGCAAGAGCTTTCTTGAGCTCTGAGTAATCAGCAGGAATCTTTGCAAGCTCATCAATTTTTACTTTAAGAACTTCTACCATTTCGTCAAGGTCTGCCTGATCTCTGATATCAACGCCTGCGCTGAGGAACTCTTCAATAGCCTTAACCTGATCTTCAACTGCCTTAACAGTTTCTGCTGTGTAAACTGAAAGGTCAGCAGGGATTGTGCCCTTTGCTGCAAGGTAAGCGGCTGTGTCGATATCTTTGAATTCGAGAGCGGCGATTGCATCGTTAATAGCCTTAGCCATTTCGTCAACATCTGCCTGCTTGTCGATTGTGAGATCTCTTACAACTGCGGCAATTGCTGCCTCAACTGCGCTGAAATCTTTGTAAAGGTCTTTATTAACTGCCAGTGCATAAGCATCTTCAAGTGCTTTGTCAACTGCGCTGTAATCTGCAAGTTTCTTTTCAGGATCTGTAAGTGCATCGTTGATTTCGTCAACGAGCTTATCAAGTGCTTCCTGATCTTTGATGCTTGCGTCATCTTTATTTGCAATTTCTTCTGCTTCTGCAATCTTATCTTCGATAGCCTTGATTACATCCTCATCATAGAGGTCTTTATCAAGTTCGTCAAACTTATCTTTTGCTTCATCAAGAGCTGAAGTGTCAAGAGGTTTGTATGTAAGAGCTGCAACTGCGTCGTTAATTGCCTTTGCCATTGCGTCAACCTGAGCCTGTTTATCCTCTGTGAGGTCATAAATAACTGCGTCGATTGCGTCTGCAACAGCTTTTTTAGTTTCGTCTGTGTAATTAGCTGCATCGCTTGAGTTAAGCTTTGCATTTGCAGCAGCCTTTGCAGAT
Source organism: Clostridia bacterium (assembly GCA_024404115.1). Classification (GTDB taxonomy): domain Bacteria; phylum Bacillota; class Clostridia; order Oscillospirales; family Acutalibacteraceae; genus CAG-488. Next base: position 31,482 of record JAKSQM010000011.1, read on the forward strand.
TCAACTGCTGAGTAATCTGCTGCTACGGGTTTGAGTTCAAGAGCGGCAATCTTTCCAACAAGATCTGCTACCATTGTATCAAGTTCGCCCTGCTTTGAAGCATCGGGGTTAGTTGCAAGGAATGAATCAATAGCTGCAACCTGATTGTTAACAGCGGCTACAGTATCGTCTGTATAAGCTGTGAGGTTTGCAGGGATTGTCTTCTTTGCTGCCATATAAGCTGATACATCAATATCTTTCATTCTGAGAGCTTCGATACCCTCGTAGATTGCTACTGCATAAGCATCAACCTGAGACTGTTTATCAGCTTTAAGGTTGGGGTTATATGAAAGAGCTGATGTAAGAGTAACCTTAGAAACATCTGTGTAGATGCTGAGGTCAGCGGGGATAGCTGCCTTTGCAGCTTCAACTGCTGTGTAATCAGCTGGGCCGATAACAAGAGCTGTAACTGCTGCGTTAATTGCTGATGCGTAATTGTCAACAGTTCTCTGCTCTGAAATTGGAAGTTCATATACAACTGCGTCAATCTTTTCGTTAAGCTTTGCTATTGAATCAGCAGTGTAATAAGGTACTCCGTTATGAGCTGCTGCGAATGCCTCGCTCTTATTCTTTGCTCTATCAGCGTTTGAGATTGCTTTTGTTACACTTGAGTAATCTGCCTTTTTGAATTCAAGACCTGCAATTGCATCGTTGATTGCTTTATCAAAAGCGTTAACATCTGCCTGCTGGCTGATCTTCTTGCCGTAATCAACTGCTGATACTGCGTCGAAGAGAGCACTGATTGATTCTTCTGTGTAAAGAGCTGAAACAGAGTCTTCAAAATATTTGTTAGCCTCTGCAACTGTCTTGTTAAGAGCTGTGTAGTCAGCCTCTCTCTCAGTAAGATTTGCAACTGCATTGTTGATAGCTGTTGCATAACCGTCAACCTGAGACTGATGTGTAATATCAAGGCCTCTTACAACGCTGTTAATTGCTGTTGTAACTGCATCCCAGTTCTTATAGAATGTTTCGGGGCCGTAGCCGTATTTGTTTGTAATCTTTGTGCCTTCTGCATTTGCGGCTGTAATTGCGTTATTAACCTTTGTGTAGTCGGCAGGCTTCTTCTGAAGACTTTCGATAGCTGCGTTAAGCTTATTAACAGCATTATCTACCTTTGTCTGCTCTCTTGCATCAAGGCCGTAAACACCGAGAAGTGCCTGATATGCAGAGTCAACTGCTGAAAGGTCAGTGTAAATGCTTCTGTCGATTGCATTATAGCTCTGCTTTGCGGCATTAGCTGCTGTGTAATCGGCAGGTCTGTATTCATAATTTTTAAGTGCTTCGTTAAGAGCATCTACTGCTTCGTCAATATCACGCTGACGGTCAATTTTGAGTGCAGGTGAATACAGTGCGTAAAGATTCTCATATGCTTCCTCAATAGGAGCAAGTGATTCAGCTGTGATATAAGGAGCTGTTGATGACTTGAATGAAGAATAAGCTAAGAAAGCTGCGCGTGTTTCGGTATAATCTGCGTCTCTCTTTGTGAGCTTATCAATAGCTGTCTGAAGAGTGAGGGGATAACCGTCAACTGTGGGCTGTTCTGTCTTTTTCTTTGTTCTTGCAGGGTCAAGAACATATGCCTCTGAATCTGTATCATAATAATAACCGCAGTTATCAAGTGCTGTTGTTACTACATTCCAGTTTGTGTAGAACTCATCCGGTGTGAGGTCATAATCGTAGAGGAGATCCTGCATAATGCCGTTGATAACATCAACCTTTTCGTCAACTTTTGTATAGTCAGCATCTGCAACTCTAAGACCGTCAAGAGCTTTCTGAATTTCATCGCAGATAACATCAAGCTTTGGCTGGTAAAGTGCACTGTAGCCTGTGTCATACTTTGCAAGTGCCTTTTCAAGTGTTGCCCATGTTGATGGGTCATAGATTGAAGAATCAAGGCTGTTTGCATAATTATAATAGAAATCAATTGTTTCGTAATCAGCGGGAGCAAGAACAAGTCTGCTGTAAGCTGAATCAAGAGTATTTGTTGCTGTTGCGATTTCGCCAGCTGTTGCGTTGGGTTTGTTTACTGTCTTCTGAGCTTCAGCATATGCTGTTGCGTAATCTGACCAACCCTCTGAATAGTACCATTCCTGAGGATTATAACCCTTGCCTGAGTAGCTGTCTGTAATATGAGGACCAGCAGGCTCATTGTTTACAACTGCAAGGAGTTTCTGACGAAGAGCACCCTTATTAACCTTATAGATTGTAAGAGTGTGTGAATGTCTTGTATAAACACCGCCCCAATAACCGGGAGTCTGGAAGTTAAGGGCAACTGTGTAAATGCCTGAATCAGCAGAGGGGCCTGTGCCGCCAAAAGGAATTGTGAAGAAAGGACCAACAGTTGAAACACCGTTTTCAGCGGCAGCAGTCTTGGTTACACCAAGATCTGTTGTGTTGCCTGAGATGCTCCAGCCTTCTGCCTCGCCATCCTTAAATGTCTGAACATTGCCAGTAACATCACGGATTTCATCAAGCTTGAGTGATGTTTTCTGATCATCGTCATCTAATGTCTGCTGAGGCATAAATGATGCAAAACGAAGATTCTGAGCTGCAAGAGTAGTGCCTCTGTCAGTATCAAAATAAACTACAGATGTAGGTCTGTTATTATCTGCCTTAAAGCCAGAGTTTACAATCTTGCCTGTACCTGATGTTGAGTTATACAACATATTGCCGAATGTTGTACCCTCTAAGCCTGCACCAGTGTTGGGATTAAAAGCGTCATGAACATTACTTGTTGCATAAACGCCTGAACCAAGGAGGTAAGAAGCAACATATGATCTGTTAACATTCTTTGAAGCTACAACGTAGCTGATGTAAACTCGACGGTGTGAGAAAATACCTGCGGGTGAAAGGATTGACTCAACATATGAATAACCAGTTGTGGTGAACACCTTACCGCTATTATATGTTTTGCCTGTTGTTTCATCGGTGTAGGCATACTTATATGAAACTGAGAATTTAAGAACCTCGCCAACGGCAGCTGTTGCGCCGTCTTTAACAGTCCATACATATACACCTGCTGAGGGTGAAGTGGGACCTTCAAGAACAACTGAAGAGTTGCTGCATGAAATTGAGATACTTGATGCATCAACATCTGCACCAGGTGCAAATTTGATGGTTGTGCTTACAGGTGTTTCACCTGCATAAAGGGCATCTGCAAAGGTGTAAGTATTCTTTGCAATACCTGAGGGAGTTGCTGCTACAATAACACCGCTATTACCTGAAGCTACCTGCCTGTTAAGCTCTGATGTTGAGTAGGCAACCCTTGTAACGGGCGATACTTCAACAGTAGCGTTCGGTCTGATAAGCTCGTCGTTGTGAAGCATATTTCGGTCAACATCTTCGTCGCCTATAGAAGCGGCATTTGCTGTGAAGCCGAAAGTTGCCAACGGAGCCATCGTGAGAACCATAGACAATGCTAAAATAACACTGAGAACTTTCTTTAATCGCATAATCGTTCCTCCTTATAATATTAAGACAAAGATATGGCAATGCCATTTTCAATTGTCTATACAACACTATGGTAACATTTAAAAAGAGAAAAGTCAACCGAAAAAAGGGGGATACCTTTAAAAAATATGCACATTTTTTAGGTAGTTTTTACTAAAATCGAATATCATTTCATTATAATTATATAAATTTTATTTGATTAAAGCGTGTGTTTTTTCTATAACAAAAATATAACTTTCTATCACACAAGAGCGGCAACAACTGAAACAACTTTGCCGTTCTGAATATACACTCTCGGCACTCTTTTATTGATGTCGCAGATAAGCTCATAGTTGAATCTGCCTGAAATATCGCCGATTTCCTCTGCCGAAACGGTGTTTTCGCCGTCTGTGCCCATAAGGATAACCGTATCTCCCCTCTTTGCGTCAAAGCCTGTAACATCAACCATAAACTGATCCATGCACACTCTTCCTATTATATTGGCATATCTGCCGTTGATGATTACCCTGCCCTTGTTTGAAAGAAGCCTTGGATAGCCGTCTGCATAGCCAACGGGGATTGTGGCGATTTCCATATCTTTATCTGCAACGAAAGTTGAGCCGTAGCTGACGGTGAAGCCTTTGCTGACTTTCTTTACAAATGAAATGCGGCTCTTGATGCTCATAACTGGTGTGAGCTTTATGGAGTCTTTGTTGACCTCCTCTGACGGGTAAAGTCCGTAGGCGATAATTCCGCAGCGAACCATATCAAAAAGAGGCTTCGGGAATTCAATAATGCCTGCTGAATTGCAGCAGTGAACCAGTGGAATATTGACCCCTGCGCCCTTAACGGAATTGACAAATGAAGTGAAAATTTCAATCTGCTTATTGACGGACTCTTTATTTTTTGAATCCGCACAGGCGAAGTGGGTGAACATACCGTCAATTTTAATATTTGGAAGCTCTGCAATCTGCTTGATAATTTCAACGCTTTCGGCTGTGGGCTGAAGTCCCAGTCTGCCCATACCTGTATCAACCTTAATGTGAGAAAGAACTGTTCTTCTCAGACGCTCCGCATGCTTCTGAAGAAGAAGCGCAGTTTCCATATCAAAAAGGGTCAGGTCTATATTATTGATAATAAGCTCGTCAAAGCTATCCTCAAAAACATATCCTAATATAAGTATAGGCTCGGTTACACCCTCACGGCGAAGTGTCAGCGCCTCCTCTGCGGTGGCAACGCTGAATGCGTAAACACCCATTCGGCTAAGCTCCTGCACGGTGCGAAGTGCGCCATGACCGTAGGCATCCGCCTTAATAACAGCCATAACCTTGGCAGGCTTAACCTTATTTATTATCTGGTTCATATTGGATTCCATTGCGTCAAGATCAATTTCAGCATATACTCTGCTTGGTAACATAATCTCTGCTCCTCTAAAATCATTTTTTAGCGTACTGGGTATTATACCATATAATAATTGGTAAAACAACTTTTAATGCAAAGTATTTTTTATTAGCGGTAAATCGGTGAAATATACAAACAAATTAAGCGGTTTTTACTTTTTTTATTTGCTTTTTATAAAAAAGTATTGTAAAAGCCGCCGTTTTGTGCTAACATTTACTAAATTAAACATTCAGTTGTTTAAGTTTATATCAAACGGAGGTAAATATTATGAGTTTCCCTGTTGCTGTTCAGCTTTACTCTGTAAGAGATGCTATGGCTGAAGACTTTGAAGGAACTATTAAAAAAGTAAAGGAAATGGGCTATGACGGCGTTGAGTTCGCTGGTCTTTATGGCAAAAGTGCAAAAGAAGTTAAAGAAATCTGCGCTGAAAACGGACTTACACCCATCTCTGCACATGTAAGCTTTGATGAAATTGCTGCTGACCCCGAAAGGGTTATCGGCGACTATGCTGAAATCGGCTGCAAATATATTGCTATCCCCTATGCTCCAGAGGACAGACGCCCCGGCGCTCCCCTCTTTGACGAAACAGTTGAGGGCATCCGTGAGTTTTCAAAAATCGCAAAGAAATTCGGCATCACAATGCTTTATCACAATCACGATTTTGAATTCAAGAAAATTGACGGCGTTTACGGTCTTGACCTGCTCTATTCTCTTCTCACCCCCGACGAGCTTCAGACAGAGCTTGACACCTGCTGGGTAAATGTTGGCGGTGAAAATCCTGCTGAATACATTAAAAAGTATGCAGGCAGAGCACCCGTTGTTCACCTTAAAGATTTTGTTATGAGCGGTAAGGATAAGCCTCAGAAGCTTTATGCACTTATCGGCATTGACGACGGCGCACAGGACGAGGAAGAAAGCGAAGCATTCGCATTCAGGCCCTGCGGTTACGGCGTTCAGGATATGCCCGCAATCCTTGACGCTTGCAAAGAAGCAGGTGCAAACTGGGTTGTTGTTGAGCAGGATCAGCCTTCAATGGGCAAAACTCCCCTTGAAAGCATCAAGATGAGCATTGATTTTCTTAAAACAATAAATAAATAATCGGAGGAATTTGAAATGTCAGATACAGTTCTCAGTCAGTTCACTCAGGCAGTGAAAGAAGAAAAAAAATCAACAGGCAGAAAATTTAAAGTAGGTATTATCGGCACAGGCTGGATTGCAGAGGCTCACATTGAGAGCTATCTTCAGATGGACGATGTTGAAATCGTTGCAGCAGCTGACCTTATCCCCGGTAAGGCTGAAAAATTCATGAAGGATTACGGCGTTGAGGGTGTTCATTTTTATCCCAGCCACAAAGAAATGCTCGATAACGAAGAGCTTGACGCAGTTAGCGTTTGCACATACAACATGACTCATGCAGAATGCACAATCTATGCACTTAAAAAGGGTGTTAATGTTCTTCTTGAGAAGCCTATGTGCGTTACAACAGAAGAAGCTGTTGAGATTATGAAGGCTGAAAAAGAGAGCGGCAAGCTTCTTTCAATCGGCTTCCAGCCCCGTGGCGACGAAAACATGAAGATGATTAAGAAGATCGTTGAATCAGGTGTTCTCGGCAAGATTTATTACATTCAGACAGGCGGCGGCAGAAGACGTGGCGTGCCCAACAGCACATTCATTGAGCAGAAAACTGCTGGTATCGGCGCAATGGGCGACATCGGCTGCTACTCACTCGATATGGTTCTTAACGCAATCGGCTATCCGAAGCCACTTACAGTAAGCGGTTACACATCAGCTTTCTTTGGCAACAACCCCAAATACAACAACCCTGCTGATGCTGCAAGATTTGATGTTGAAGATTTCGCAGCTGCATTTGTTCGCCTTGAGGGTGGCATCATCCTTGACTTCCGTATTGCATGGGCAATGCATCCTGACACTCCCGGTGATACAATCATCTTTGGTACAGAGGGCGCACTTCGCATCCCCTCAACAGAGTGCTGGAACGGCTCAACAGGCGGTCCAATGAAGATTTATCACGATGTTGCTGGCGAAAGAGTTGAAACAATCATCCCCGAAATCAAGCCTGACAAGAACGACAAGGGTCTTTTCTACAAGAAAGTTCGCTCATTCCTCGATGCTATCGCAGAGGGCGGCGAGGCTCCTGTTCCTTCAAAGGAAATTCTTTACAATCAGGCAATTATCGACCATATTGTTAAGTCATCAAAGCTTGGCAAGGAAATCGAAGTTGTTATCCCTGAAATCTGATTTTGATTGAATAATTGACGAAAAGCTATGAGAATTGCGGTTCTCATAGCTTTTTTGTTGTGTGGGGTGGGTTTTGTGGGGTTACGCAATGAATTTGTTCTGACATTCAGAGCGGGATGTCGAGGACGCCATCCTCTACAATTGTAATTCAAAGCTCCTTGCATTTTCGGGAGTGGCAAACCCCACACGGGGTTATCCCGTACCTGCAAGGTGAATTTTATTCCCCCCTATATCAAACAAACACCGCCCCAACGCCCACGCCTTTAAATATTACAATCGTTAACAAAAATTTCTTAAAAATTTACATTGTGTTAATTTATTTTTTGTGGTAATATGTATAATATATGTCAGCAGGACAGGAGTGGTAAAATGTTCGGATATGTGAGAGCCTACAAACCAGATATGACCTTTGCCCAGTACGACATCTACAAGGGTGTTTATTGCTCCCTTTGCAAAGAAATCGGCAGACGATACGGACTTATTGCCCGTGCGACCCTTTCTTATGACTTCACATTTTTTGCCCTTTTCAGGCTTGCACTTAAAAACGAATGTACCCCGTTTCACCAATCCCGATGCTCCTTTAACCCTATGAAAAAGTGCCTTGGATGCAACAAGGACGAAAAAGAGCTGGCACTTACGGCTGATATTTCAATGCTGACCGTTTATTATAAATATGTTGATAACCTCAACGATACAAAAGGCGCAAAGCGATTCTTTTTGAAGCTTCTTTCGCCATATTTCAAAAGACTTCACAAAAAAGCAAAGGCAAATTGCCCCGAAGCCGACGAAATTCTCGCCACCATGACAGAAAAACAGACGCAGGCGGAGCAAAACGGTGCATCAATCGACCCTGCGGCGCACCCCTCGGCAGATGCCCTCGGCAAGCTTCTTTCCCTTGGCAAGGACAACAGCGAAATTTACCGCTTCGGCTACATGACAGGCAGATGGGTTTATCTTGCAGATGCGGCAGACGATTATGATGACGATAAAAAATCGGGCGGATTCAATCCGTTTTCTGCATACACAAAAGAGGAAGCGTTGGAAAGAGCAAGGGAGGCAATGAACCTCACCCTCAGCGAAATGACCGATTGCTTTGAAAAAATCGAATTCAATTGCTTTAAAGAAATTCTTTCAAATATAGTTTTTGAGGGAATGTATAGAATAATAAAAGAAATAACCGATGGGAGGAATGAAAATGTTAAATCCTTATGAGGTTTTAGGTGTCAATCAGTATGCTTCTGAAGAAGAAATAAAACGGGCGTATAAAGAAAAAGCAAGGCAGTATTCGGGCGATATTGCTATGCTCAATGACCTCGATATTGCATATGACACAATTATTATGAATCTGCACCGCAACGGTGCCACCAACAACGGCAACTATTATGCTTATGATGATTTCAGCGACATCCGTGAAAGGCTCAACGCAGGCAGAATTGATGACGCTGAAACGCTCCTTGACGGAATCCCCGTTGGCAGAAGAAATGCGGAGTGGTTCTTTATGAAAGGCACAATTCAGCAGCGCAGAGGCTGGCTCGAAAGTGCGGCAGAGAGCTTCCAGCGTGCAACTCAGCTTGACCCTTCCAACAGAGAGTACCGAAACGCATACGAAAACATCAGTCGTTCAAGAAGCGGCAACTTCGGCACACATAACACAGATTACAAAGAAAATTCAGGTTGCCTTAATTCACCATGCAAGCTCTGCTCAAGCCTGCTTTGCGCAGATTGTTGCTGTGAATGCTTCGGCGGCGACTTTATAAGGTGCTGCTGATATGAAAAATTCGTTTAAAACTGCATTCAGCGGAATGGCTGTTGCACTCGGCGCAGTGTTTATGCTCCTTGCGTCAATGCTGCCGTTTTTTGAGTATGCCGTGCCAGCCGCCGCAGGAATAATTATCCTGTTTGTTCAGGCGGAGCTTAATAAGCCGTGGGCATTGGGCGCATACATCGCCACATCACTTCTGGGCGTTTTCGTTGTGCCGAATAAAGAGGCGGTGGGTATGTATATCGCCCTTTTTGGAATTTACCCCATAATCAAATCGTTTTTTGATAAGCTTCCAAAAGTGCTTTCATATATATTAAAGACGATTTTCTTTGTTGCGGATGTTCTGGCGGTTTATTATGTGATGATAAACCTGCTCTTTATCTCCTCGGCGCAGGAGCTTATGGAAGATATAACAAAAGTAACGCTTCCGCTTCTTATTGTATGTGGACTTGTGGCATTTCTTGTTTATGACCGTGCACTTATGCTCTTTGAGCGTAATTATAAAGTGAAATATCATAAATATGTGATGAAACTTTTCAGAAGATAACGACAAGCTAATTTGCTTTACAATTTGATATTAAAGTAAAGCAACTTTACTTTACAAAAGGTTGTAGGATTTTCACCTGCAACCTTTTTATTTTTTATGTGTAAAGATGTTTCACTTGCTGTCGTATGGCAAATCATGAATATAATTCACCTTTTGTTAACACGGGGATGAACCCCGTGAGGGGGGGGACGGGCGGTCAGCGTGGGCGGCGTGGGTGTGGGTGGTGGTTGTGGGCGGTGGTTGTGGGTGGTGGTTGTGGGCGGTGGTTGTGGGTGGTGGTTGTGGGCGCAGATGTTGCCTTAATTTGGTTGATGAAATTTAGCGGCAACATCTGCACTCCTTTTATTAAGAAGTTGGGTTTGATGTGTGGTCGGGAGGATTGTTTGGCTTAAATCAAGCTGATTGTTGAATTTCGACAAACAATCCCTCAGTCTTTTTGCAGAGCAAAAATCCAGCTCCCTTTACACAAGGGAGCCGTTTTATTGTGCAAATCAAGTATATTTGTACGATATTTTCTTAATTCATTTCGGGAGAAGCAAGTCCCTTCTCCTACGGTGTGCCATCCACTTCTTCACTATTCACTACAACTTATTACTTCAAGTTACCCCTATAGTCAAAATCAAAGATTTTGCCACTTCCCCCAAGGGAAGCTTTTTTGTGCTGACATTCAAAGCGGGATGTCGAGGACGCCATCCTCTACAATTATAAATCGAAGCATATTACCAATTCTGGAAAAGCAAGTTTGAAATTGAGCATTAAATTGTTGCAATGCAAAGATGGCGAACACAGTTCGCCCCTACGATGTGCTGTACTGTTTATACTACAAAACATGCGAATTTGTGCAAAATTTTAAGAATAAATTGCCACGCTCGCAATGATAAAACAATAAAATTCTACAAAATTTAAAGAGAACCCCTATCGTCAAAATCAAAGATTTTGCCACTTCCCCCAAGGGAAGCTTTTTTGTGCTGACATTCAAAGCGGGATGTCGAGGACGCCATCCCCTACAGGCTTTCACTTCTTCACTATTCATTATAACTTATTACTTCAAGTTCTACCCCCTCAGTCAGCCTCGCTGGACAGATTATCATATGAAGTGCAACACATAAAAAAATAAAGGCAGGGTTTGTGCCCTGCCTTCGTTATTTTTTATTAGCCGAGGAATGCTTCGTGAACAGCTTCAACTGCTTTGTCGGCATCCTTAATGTCGATAAGAACTGAGATTTTGATTTCGCTTGTTGCGATCATCTGGATGTTGATGTCGTTATTATAAAGTGCCTCAAACATTGTTGATGCTGTGCCTGGGTGTGTTTCCATACCTGCGCCAACTACTGAAACCTTTGCAACATTTGTATCGCACTTGATTTCGATGTCTTCGCCAACGAAGGGAAGCTCACGGAGTGATTCGATTGCAAGGTCTGCGTTATCCTTGCTTACTGTGAATGCGATGTCCTTTGTTTCATTTCTGCCAACTGACTGAAGAATGATGTCAACATTGATATTCTTTGAAGCAAGCTTGCTGAAAATCTTGAATGCTACGCCCGGAATATCATCAAGACCGATAAGTGAAATACGGGCAACCTGTGTATCTTTTGTAACGCCTCTTACGAGCATTTTTTCCATTTTTGTAACCTCCTTGACTATTGTTCCCGGAATAGGATTAAGGCTTGAAATTACCTCAAGCTCAACATTATATTTCTTTGCCATCTCTACTGAACGGTTATTAAGAACCTGTGCGCCCAGTGTTGCAAGCTCGAGCATTTCATCATATGTGATTTCCTTGAGCTTTTTGGCATTCTTAACTTTTCTTGGGTCTGCGGTGTAAACACCGTCAACATCTGTGAAAATCTGGCATTTATCAGCGTGAAGTGCGGCGGCAATTGCAACTGCGCTTGTGTCTGAACCGCCTCTGCCGAGGGTTGTTATGTTGTCCTTTGAGTTGATACCCTGGAAGCCTGCAACAACAACAATTTTACGCTCGCTAAGCTCTGTTTTAAGACGCTCTTTATGGATTGTCTTGATTCTTGCGGCTGAATAAACTGAGTTTGTTGAGAAGCCTGCCTGCCAGCCTAAAAGTGAAACTGCGGGATAACCGAGGGACTGAATTGCCATTGCAAGAAGTGCGATTGAAATCTGCTCACCGCTTGAAAGAAGCATATCCATTTCTCTTTTGGAGCCGTTGGGGTTAATTTCTTTTGCTTTTGCAATAAGGTCATCTGTTGTGTCGCCCTGAGCGGAAACAACAACAACCACATCGTTGCCCTGTTTATATGTGTCTGTAACGATTTTAGCAACGTTCATAACACGCTCGGCGTTGGCAACGGAGCTGCCGCCGAATTTCTGAACTATAAGACTCATAAATATTTTCCTCTTTTATTAGTAATCTACAATTCTGATTTTTGAAAGGATGTCGATTGAACCGAGAGATGAAAGAACCTCTTCGATTTTGCATTCTTTGAGAACGGGTGTAACAAAAGCGATTTCGTTTTCGTCAGCAGACTCTTTCTCAATGAACTGAGCACCCTCGAAAGCAGAATCTATGCACTCTTTTGCGGCATCTTTATTATCTGCCTTAGCTCTGATAAACATAGCTGTTTCAATTTCATTATAGTCAACAACATAGCCTGTGGTTCCGCTTTCCCAGCCATAATCCTTGCGTTTTTCAAGGTGCTGTGCGCAATCAATAACATCTGCAACAACTGCACTGGCTGTTGGGAGCTTGCCTGCGCCTCTGCCATAGAAAACAACATCGCCAACTGCGTCGCCTCTTACAAGGATAGCGTTGAAAACATCGTTTGTGCTTGCAAGCTGACTGCCGTTCTTAACAAAAGCAGGTGAAACAAGAGCTGAGATTTTATCGTCTGAAAGCTTCTTTGCTCTGCCGATAAGCTTAATAACGCCGCCCCATGCCTTTGCATACTCAACATCTGTAAGGCTGACCTTTGTGATGCCCTGCATATAAATATCTTCGGGGAAAACGTGCTTGCCGAAGCAGAGAGATGAAAGAATGCAGATTTTTCTGCCTGCGTCATGACCCTCAATATCTGCTGTGGGGTCTTTCTCTGCATAGCCATTATCCTGTGCGAGTTTAAGTGCATCCTCAAAGCTCATATTTTTATCAATCATCATTGTGAGGATGAAGTTTGTTGTGCCGTTAAGAATGCCTGCAACCTCTGTGATTCTGTTTGCGGCAAGGCACTGACCGATTGGGCGAAGAACGGGGATTCCGCCGCCTACGCTGGCCTCAAAGAGGAAGTTTACATTGTTTTCTTCTGCAAGCTTAATGAGAATATCGCCCTTTGCGGCAACAAGCTCTTTGTTTGAGGTAACAACGCTCTTTCCTTTCTGAAGGCATGATGAAACGAACTCAAATGCGGGGTGAAGTCCGCCCATGGTTTCAACAACCACCTTAATGTCGTCATCTTCAAGAATTTTGCTGAAATCTTTAATCATCAGCTTTTCGTTTACATCACCGGGGAAATCACGCAAATCAAGGATATATTTAATATCAATACTTTCCTGACCTGCAGTTTTTGCGATGTTTGCCTGATTATTCATAATAACCTCTGCAACACCTGAGCCTACGGTGCCGTAACCCATAATAGCAATATACATTTTTTCACTTCCTTAATAGAAATATTAACAAGGTATTATATCATTGTTTTTGATGATAATAAAGTGTTTTATGCAAAAAAATCTAAAATTTTGCAAATTATTTTTTAATATATGCCTCTAATCTGTAAATCGGCATACCCATTGAGGCAAATCGGTTTTCATATTCTGTTACGATGTTGTCTTCCATACCGCTGTTGTGCAGGTCAAGAGAGATATTTTTAAGGGCAAAGCCATTCTCTGTGAAAGACTGGAGAGAAAATTCAAAAAAGTGCATATTATCGGTTTTCTGATGAATTTCTGCGCCCTCTGCCATAAGTGGCTTATAAATATCAAGAAAACGCTTATGTGTGAGCCTGTGCTGGGCATACTTACCCTTGGGGAAAGGACAGGAGAAGTTGAGATAAATGCGCTCAACTGCACCGTCTGGGATATATTTTGGCAGATACTCTGCCATACCTTTTATAAAGTAAAGATTTTTTATTTCCTGCTCCAGTGCCTTTTCGCAAGCCTGAACAATAACATTGCCGTATTTTTCAACAGCGATTACATTATATTCGGGGTGTGCCTTTGCAAATTCGCAGGCAAACTGACCTTTGCCGCAACCTATTTCAAGAATTATTGGATTGGTGTTGCCGAAAATCTTTTCAAAATCAAGATATTCTTTCTTTTTGGCGGCTTCAACAAAGTTAAGCTCGTCAGAATAAATTGTGAAAAGATTGCTTTTACACTCGTCAAGACGCTTTTCCAGATTCTTTTTTCTTCTCATTCTCATAATTTAAACCTCTAAAGTATTGAAAATTTATTATATCAATGATAAAATATATAAAAATTCGACCGAAATGTCAAGAGTCGGAGGCACGAGAATGTTATTTTTTAAAGGCAAAGGCGTAAAAAAAACAGAAATACTTGAAAAAATTCCAGGTGTTGAGCCAGAATGTGCAATAAGGCTTAAAGAGCTGGGCTACACAAGCGTTAGCCAGTTGAAGAAAAAAGACGCAGAAGAGATGTATTATAAGGTGTGCATTGACAACGGCTCGCCTGTTGATAAGACCTTGCTTTATCAGTTCCGCTGTGCAATTTATTATGCAACGGTCAAGCAGGCTGACCCTAAAAAGCTTCACTGGTGGTACTGGAAAGATTCAAATGCCAACAACTCTGTTTTAAGCGATGAAGAGCTTATAAAAATTTATGAGGAAGTTTGATTTATGGAAAGATTTGTTAAGCTTTTTAATGATATTGACGATGTTAAGGACATCTGGAAAAGCGTTTTTGCAAGCGGCAATGATATGACAATTTTTCAGTCGTTCCAGTGGAACAAAAATCTTGCTGAATGTTTTAAGTCTGACATCACTTTGCGTTTACGATACGGCATAAGATATTTTGTGTGCTGCTGCGACGAAAAGCCAACTGTTATCGCTCCCCTGCTTCTGCCCAACAACAAGCTTAACCCTGAAACATTTGTGCAGATTCTCGGTCAGGACAGCGGCATTGGCAGCCTTAACTTTATTTATGGTGATGAGGCAACTGACGAAGATTTCAGCTTTTTAATTGGATTTATCACAAGCACATACGGCAGCACGCTTCGCATTGGCAGGCTCAAAAGCGACACTAAATTCAGCCGTTTTCTTTCTGAATTTGAAAGTGCTGAAAAGTCAGAGGAAAATGTGTGCGTAAGGTGCAGGATTCCCGAAACGGCGGAGGAAAATTATAATAATCTTGACGAAAGCGCAAAGGAAATTGCAGACAAAATTGAAAGCAATGAAATAAAGGCGAATGTTGAAATTTATTACAGCTATGATTTTGGTGAAGCCGAAAAAGAAACGATAAAATCTCTCGGTGAAAGCACTGAGGAAGTCAAGGGCGCAAAGGCATTTTTTAAGAAAATAACATCACTTAAAAAGGTGAAAGACCCTGTGATGAATTTTTCTCGCAATGACGAATTTGTTTATGCAAAAATGGTGGTTGAGGGCGTACTTGCTGGCTACATTTTTGGTGTGGCAGACGGCAAAGGCAATTGCAGTATTCTCACGCTGAAAGTGAAAAATGAATATAGCCAGTATCAGCCAGAGTGCATTATGATTTATGAATTTATAAAAAATGCCATTGAAAATGAAAGCTTTGAAACGATTGATTTTTGTGGAGAGGCAGACGGATTTGAAATTGAGGATTTCGGCAAAGCGGAAGAATTTATGAGCGTTGAATACAAAATCAAAGCAATGGCAAACCAGCCAGAGGAAATCATTGAAAAGGCAATTGAAGAGGAATAAGAAATAAGTAACACGGCTGGATTGTCGAATTTAGATGCAGAAAGCGTTTTCTTCGCTCCGAAGCTATATGCGATACTGCAAGTGGGCGAAAAAACGCTTAGAAAAGCAAAACCAATTTGAATGATATTTCACAATAAAACAAAGATGGTCTTAAACAGTAAAATTTTACTTTTAAAACCATCTTTTTCTTTTTTTACTTTTCGGTCTGCGCTAAAGGCGGCAATCCCTTTTATATTTTGTAATTGTGGAGATAATGCTCAGTTCCGCCAAGCTCGTATTTATGGCGTTCTGTGCCTCTTGACATATCGGTTACAACTGTTGTGCCTTTGCCGTCTGCATAAAGAATATCTCTGAAATATCTGAAATATGCTGTTCTGCCAGGGGTATAGTAGCTAAACTCCTCATCAAAGCAAACGATAATGTTTCGCCACATATTTTCGTTCTCCATAATGCCATAGATGAAGCCGATTTTTTGTGTGCCGTGGAAAATGCCTATCATATAGCTGTCTTTGTTATTGACCATATTATAGGTGATGTAATTGAATTTATGAAGTCCCTCTTTAAGGTTATCGTTATATTTTTTGTTATACACCTTATAAACAGTGTCTTTCAAGCCGTCTTTTTTAAGGTTGATTGTGTTCTTTTTCTGTGAACGGCCAAGATAAATTGAGAAAAATTCATCTGCATCCTGCTGTGAAACGGTGTTAAGCTCTTCAATATGAATTTCCATACCCGTTTTGTTTTCACGGTTAAATGCCTTGCGGATATTCTGACGGGAATATTTTGTCATTGTTTTGTGGAATTCCTCAAAGCTGTCATGCGGAAGAGTCTGCACACAAATTGTTTCGCTGATTTTTTTATCGCCGTAATTCTCTGCAAGGAATTTATTAAACAAATTTTCTTCTTTAACAAAATTGAAATGAATAGGAAGCCCCTTATATTTCTTTTTTAATTCGTCAATAACAGCCTCGGCACATTCACTGTCAAAATCCTTATAAATAAAGTTAAGGTAATCGGTGAAGCTCCACTGACCCACCATATAAATGCCTTTTTCTATGCCAATGCCTTTATACTCAAAGCCGTGCTTTTTAACATGGATTGGCGCAATAAGCTTTGGCTCGCCGTCTTTATAAACAACATAATATTCAGCCTTTTCACTGCCCTTGAAGCACTTTTTAGCATACTGCTCATTAAGTCCGTAATACCAGATATACTGCTGAAAAACGGTCATCTCGCTTCCCTGCTGAAGAGAAGTCCACACATCCTTCAGGCTTTCAAATTCACTGCTTTCAAAAACTTTAATTTCCGTCATATCTATACTCCTTAAACGGTATTGCCGTATTTTTTTATAATTTCACTGAATCCGCAAAATGTTTTGTGGCTCATTTCACCAAAATCTCGGTAGCCAGCTTTTTTGATTGCATTTTTGCTGGCAGGGTTTGTATCATAGGCATAAATTATAGAATACTCCTTGCCGTTTTTTAATGCAACAAGCCTTAATAAATCGTAATAAAAGCCTTTTCTTCTCTGCTCAGGGTTTGCAAAATAATGGTAAAGCACCGCCGCATTTTCGGGGATTTTTGAGCTTGCATCAATTTCAAGCACATAAAAATCACGGCTCGCTGTGGTGAACCATCCCCAACAGCCCCACACATCGCCCTCGGCAATAAGGCAGAAGCAATCGCCCATATTAAAGCGTTCCTCTGCATTGGCATCCGGCACAGTGAAGCTGAATTTTTTGCAGATTTCATTGAAATCGTCAATATTTCTGACAATAAAAAAGCTTCGGTTTTCTGAAATATTTTCAACATTTACATCGTCTTTTTTTAATGCAAAAAAGTTCTGAATATTTTTGTATCTGCAAAGATAAAGGCTGATGGAGTCTTTTATTTTTTCTTTTAAAATCATATTAAATGCCTGCTTTCTTTTTGAGAATCCAAAAAAGGCGTTTGAGATTAAAGCGTTTGAATTTTATATCAACAATTTCAATTTTGCTGCTTCTTGCGTAGGTGTGGATTCCCTGCACCTGCTTTTTTTCGTCTGTAATAATCTGCTGTGGCTCAACTGTAGAGAAAAGCTCCTCACTATAGCCTTTTTCATCACACTGAGTGATTTTATTAAAGAAAAGTCCGCCGCCGTAATTGCCGTTTTCACAATTCTGCGCAGGGCGGATACGCATATTTTTATAAGTAAAAGTCTGCCCTGCTCCCCTTTTATCAAATCTGCCGCAATAAACGGGGCTGAACGGGGTTTCTATGCCGTTTTCATCAAAAATGCTGAGGTCAACGGACATATCGTTACTTTCGCAAATGGTGGAGGCGAGGTAAAATCCGTTTTCTATAACTGTGTCAACTACATTGACATCCTTTACAATCACCTCGGACTTTTTCCATTCATCGGGGAAATTCACAGCCTCATAAAGCTGAATACAGGAGTCCTCGTGGGTTTCGGGCATCATATAAATTTTGCCGTTCTTTTCAAAAACATAAGGATATGAAAGGTGGAAATTCTCTGTAATAACAGGCTTCGGCTCGGTGAAAATGCCATTTTCAAATTTGCTGACACCAAGAACGCCAACCTCTGTAATATTGTCAAACATTTCAACAAAAAGGAATGTTTCGCCGTTTAATTCAAAAAGAAACGGGTCAGCATACCAGTAACGGCTGTTGGCTTTAAGCTGGTTAAAGGTCTTCTGACTTCCGTCAACAACAGTGTCATCATCATTATAAAAGCGATAGCCGATATTCCAGTATTCTTCAAAAATCAAATCTTTTATGGGGCGCATAATTACCCTCCCGAAAATGTGTTTTTTTAAGTATAGCACACTTAAAGCATAATCGTCAATGTTGGGAATAAAAAAAGCCCCTCCGCTTTCACGGAGGGACCGAAAAATTTAATTAAATGGCAAAGCCGTTTTAATTAGCAATAGCCACCCTTTGAAGGTCCAAAGATTGAGTTAAAGAGTTTCTTGAAGAAATACTTAACCATATCCCAGAATGTGTAAGATACTGTTACCTTTGTATCCTTGCTGATGTCGGTGCCTTCAACTGTTGAAGTAATTGTGCAAGTACCCTTACCAACTGCTGTTACGTTACCGTTTTCATCAACTGTTGCAACAGATTCATCGCTTGAAGAGTAAACAACCTTATCTGTTGTGCTTTCTGCGCCAAGGTTCTTTGTTTCTTTGTAACCAAGAGTCATTTCGTCAGCTGGCTCTGTGAAGCCCTCTTCCTTTGTCTGATGGTCGATTTCATCAAGTGCTTCTTCTTTTGCAGCGTCAACATCGTCAGCGTTTGTTGCGTTGTTGATAGCTTCTGTGCCCTCGTCAATAAGCTTCTGCATTTCTTCTGAGGGATCTTCGCCTGCTGCTTCTTTAAGCTCCTCAATAGCTGCTTCTTTTGCATCTGCAAGAGCTTTTTCAGCTGCATCTGCATCGTCAAGACCTGCCTGCTTTGCATCTGCTACATCGTCAAGGTTTGTTGCATTGTCAACTGCTTCTTTAGCGTTTTCAAGAGCTTCTTTTGCATCGTCTGCTGTTGCATTTGCGATAGCTTCGTCAAGCTCTGCTTTTGCGTCTTCCTTAGCCTGTGCGAGTGCTTCGTCAGCTGCGTCTGCATTGTCAAGACCTGCCTGCTTTGCATCTGCTACATCGTCAAGGTTTGTTGCGTTGTCAACTGCTTCTTTAGCTTCGTCAAGAGCTGCCTTTGCTTCGTCTGATGCTGCGTTTTCTTTTGCTTCATCAAGGTCTGCTTTTGCATCTTCCTTAGCCTGTTCAAGAGCCTTGTCTGCTGCGTCTGCGTTGTCAAGACCTGCCTGCTTTGCATCTGCTACATCGTCAAGATTTGTTGCGTTGTCAACTGCTTCTTTTGCTTCGTCGATAGCTGCCTTTGCTTCGTCTGATGTTGCATTTTCTTTTGCTTCATCAAGCTCTGCTTTTGCATCTTCCTTAGCCTGTGCAAGTGCTTCGTCTGCTGCGTCTGCGTTGTCAAGACCTGCCTGCTTTGCATCTGCTACATCGTCA
>JAKSQM010000012.1 GCA_024404115.1 Clostridia bacterium
GCGTGGTGTGGGCAGCGTGGTGTGGGCGGCGTGGTGTGGGCAGCGTGGTGTGGGCGGCGTGGTGTGGGCAGCGTGGTGTGGGCAGCGTGGTGTGGGCGCAGATGTTGCCTTGTTGGTTGATGAAATTTGACGGCAACATCTGCCCTCCTTGTGTAAAGGAGGGTGGCGAACATAGTGAGTCGGGAGGATTGTTTGTTTAAAATTAAACAAATATTTGAATTTCCACGGACAATCCCTCAGTCTTTGGCTTCGCCAAATCCAGCTCCCTTTACACAAGGGAGCCGTTTTATTGTGCGTTTTAGGTGGATTTGTATGATATTTAATGTGTTTCGCCTTGTCTATTTGGGAGCAGCAAACTACTCCTCTACGGGGTGCCGTTAACTTTTTCACTATTCACTACAACTTATTACTTCAAGTTCTACCCCCTCTGTCACTATAAGACACAACATTGGATACAATGTTGTGTCTTTTCTTTTGCCTTGAAATGCCTTTATTCAAAGGGGTTTCACAATACCACTAATTTACGCCCCGTTCAGCAGGGCTTATTTTTTGTCTGAAAATAGCCGTTAACAGCTTCGTTCATATTGCCTTTTGCACTCCGTGTGAAAACTTGCACTCCGTGTGAATCTTGGTATTTAGTCCATAAAATAATACTTTATTTCATAAAAAATATATTTACTTTTATATTTTTAATTGTTGTGTTATAATACTTTTGTAAGTACGATTAGAGGTGTTAATATGGAATTTAAACTTAATGATTATCACAGAAATATTTCCGATGATGAATTGATTTCCGATGTTGTAAGAATAGCTACTATGCTTGAAAAGAATACTATCACTATTGAAGAATATGACAAATATGGCAATTATAATCATACAACTTATAATAGGAGATTTGGATCTTGGAAAATGGTATTAAAAACAGCTGGATTAGAATACTGTAAAAGGAACTTTCACATCACTAATGAGGAATATGTTGAAGATTTACAAAGAGTTTCAAAATTATTAATGGCAGATAGTTTTTCTGCAACTGAGTATTCAAAGTATGGTAATTATGATAAAGGTAAGTTATCAAAAAGATTTAATGGATGGAATAATGCTTTATTAGCTGCAGGATTAGTTTCGACTGATTTTAAAAAGTCAATAGATGACACAGAATTATTAAATGATATAGAACGAGCATGGATAAAACTTGGACGACAGCCTACTTCAACAGATATAAAGAATGGTGCATCAAAATATTCATTAAATTCTTATTCAAGACATTTTGGAAGTTGGCGAAAAGCACTTGAGGCTTTTGTTGAGTATATTAACGATGATACAGTAGAAACAACAGAAAATACTGACAATGAAACAGAAGAAAAAATAATTGTAACAAAAGCTATACCTAAAACAATTGACACTCACAAAACAAAGCGTGATATTAATTTGCGATTAAGATTTAAGGTTATGCAAAGGGATAAATTTAAGTGCTGTATGTGTGGAGCTTCGCCAGCAACAGACCCAAGTGTTGTTCTACATATCGACCATATCAAGCCTTGGTCAAAGGGTGGCGAAACTGTTATTGAAAACTTACAAACCCTTTGTTCAAAGTGTAATCTTGGTAAAAGTGACCTCGAATTATAGCGAAAAATAAAAAAGTTTTATTTTGTGGAAAAAGTTTTATTTTTGCATTAAAGTTTTTATATCAAAAGTTAACACTCGACCCAGCTTCGCTGACAGCTCCCCAGCGGGGCGCTTGATTAACGGGAGCACAAGCTACTCCCCTACGATGTGCCTCCACTTATTACATTATTCATTTAAAATAATAACTCCCCGAAAGGTGGACTTTCGGGGAGTGGAATTTATTATTCTTCGTCTTCGTCATCTTCTTCATCATCATAAAAATCTTCTGACTGATTTTTGCGTGAAATAAGCGAATCTGCTTTATCTGACGCAATCAATGATGAAATCAGAACTGAAATGAAGCACACGCCAACATCTGAGAAAACTGCCAGCCACATGGGGGCGATACCTGCGATGCCGAGAATCATCACAAGGATTTTCACCGCCATAATAAATGTAACATTGCCCTTGAAAATTCTCATGGTTTTCTCTGCCAAGGCTCTTGCTTCGGCAAGCTTTGAAATGCTGCTGTTTGTCAGCACAACATCTGCCGATTCGAGTGCCGCCGCTGAGCCAAGACCCATACCGACACCAACATCTGCCGCTGCAAGGACAGGTGCATCATTGATACCGTCGCCAACATAAACGACCTTGCCCAGTGCCTGCTGAAGCTGTTCAACCATTTCAAGCTTATCGCCCGGGAGCATATCGCTGTAAAACTCGTCAACGCCAAGATTTTCTGCAACATTCTTTGCGGATTCATATGAATCGCCTGTGAGCATTACAATTCTTTCAATGCCTGCAAGGCGCAGGTCGTTAATAACATCGTCCGCTTCATCTCTTACCTCAGCGGTAATGATGATGTTACCCACAAGTCGGTTATCAAGTCCAACAAGGATGCCGTCTGCATCACCTGTGGGGATTCCGTTTTCGTCAAACATCTTTTTGCTTCCGCAGAGAATTTTCTTTCCGCAGAATTCCGCATATGTACCGTAACCTGGGATTTCTTTTATGTTCTTAATCTGGCTGTCGGGTACATCCTTTGCCGCCGCCTTGATTGTCATTGCAACGGGGTGGGTTGATGTGTGGTCTGCAATTGCCGCCAGAAGAAGAACGGCTTCGGGGTCAAGACCGACAGGTGATGTTACGCTTTCAATTTTAAGATTATTTGTGGTGAGTGTGCCTGTTTTATCAAACGCAACGCACTTTGCCTGTGCAAGCTCTTCAATATATCTGCTTCCTTTAACGAGAATGCCTTTTCTTGCCGCAGTGCCAAGGCTTGTGAAAAATCCAAGGGGAACTGAAAGCACAAGGGCGCAGGGGCAGGCAATTACAAGCAGAACAAGGGCACGGTGAGTCCATGTTGCCCAATCGTGGGTGATGATTGATGGAACAAGCGCAACAATAAGAGCGATTGCCATAACGATTGGTGTATAGACATTGGCAATTTTTGAAATTGCTTTTTGTGATTTGCTCTTTTTAGATGATGCCTCTTCAACCATCTGAATGATTCTTGAAGCGGCTGATTCTTTAAGATTATTTGTTGTTTTTGCAACAATTGTTTCGTTGCCATTCACTGAACCGCTGAGAATCTGCGAACCCTTTGAAACCTGAACTGGCATACTTTCGCCTGTGATTGCAGATGCGTCAACTGTTGAACTGCCTTTAAGCACTATGCAGTCAAGGGGTACTCTTTCGTGGGGATAAATTGCAATTCTTGTGCCTTTTTTAACCTTTTCGGCGGGAACTTTTTTAACTGTATCTGCCGCAACAAAAACATTGGCAGTGTCTGGCTGAATCTCTGAAAGGGCACGGATTGACTGACGGCTTTTATCAGAGGCATATTCCTCCATCATTTCGCCAACTCTGAAAAGAACTGCAACAGCCGCCGCCTCGGCAAAATCGCCGAGAAGAATTGCCGCAACAACTGCAATTGTCATAAGCACAGCTTCGTCAATATCGCCCTCAATTGCATTTTTAACACCGTTTGCAAAAACCGGTGCGCCTGCCATACCTGCGGCAAGCACAAAAAGAATTGCGCTGGGAATTGGTGTGGCAACAACCTTTTTAAGTATCAGCGCAACAACAAAAAGCACTGCCGCACCGATAAGCAGATATTTGAAAATTTTATTGTCGCTTGAATGTTCATGACCGCAAGCACAGCCGTCATCATGGTCATGGTGATGGTGATGATCGTGGCAATGGTCGCAGCAATCGTCATCATCATCGTCATCGTCAACCACTTCATCAACAACCTCGTGCATATGGTGAAGCTTTGACTTTACCTTTGTGAGATGCTCATGCTCGCTTTCAATATCAAGATCAGGCATATGCTTCAGCGCACGCTTGCCTGCGGACTTGATTTTATTCTCATGAGTGTGAGCGTGATGCTCGTGTTCGTGTTCTTCGTGCTCTTCGTGAGCGTGAACCTCGGGAGCTTCTTCCGCCTCTTTTACAGGCTCCTGTGGCTCTTCGTTTTTCATAGCCCTCTCTTTGAGAAAATCATCGAAAGAAATAAAATTATCGCTCATTCCTCTTCCTCCTTATGATGCTGACTGCTTTTGTGATTGATATGCGCCAGCCCCATATTATAGATAAGCTCAATATGCTCATCATCAAGTGAATAATACACCGTTCTTCCATCACGCCTCGGTCTGACAAGCCCCGCTGCACGAAGTATCCGCAACTGATGGGAAATTGCGCTCTGCCCCATTTCAAGAAATTCTGAAAGGGTGTAAACTGCCATTTCGCCATTAAGAAGTGCGGCGATTATTCTTATTCTTGTGGTATCTCCGAAAACCTTGAAAAGCTCTGCAAGGTCATACAAAGCCTCGGTATCTGGAACGGAGATGCCTTGTGGTGATTTATTTGCGTTTTCCATAGCTTCTCCTTTCGTCAATGTATGAACAAGTATTCATATATTAACTTAATTATATACATATATATTATATGTGTCAATAGGAAAAGTAAAAAATTTTTATTATTCTTTCTGATTTGACATATATGGTATAATATCTTAAAAATATGTTTGGAGGACTATAATGATTAAATCTTATTGTTTTTTGTCTGTATTCTACAATGCATTTTCTTCTGATTTTTACAACAAAGCAATAATACCTCTACTTGAGGGAATAAACATTATTGTAATAATTCTATTAACAGTGTTAGCAGTAATTTATGCTAAAAAAACATATAAATTTGAATCGAAATCTACATCAACTCTTTTGTGCAGGTTAACTGTTGTTCCCTCAAAATCGGGATTCAGAACGCATGGATATGCACTTGAAATCTATAATAATGGTAATACTGTTGCTCAAAACTTAGATATAACAATAAATGATAACTACACTATTCATATTGACTATATAAAACCAGAAGAATCTTTTATTTACACAATGGGCGAAATCCAGCAAATGGCAGACGGAAAGACTTATTGCATAGATTATATGAAAGTTCCCATTTATATTGATAAAGGTAAAAAGAACATAGTATCAATAAAAGCAAATAATTCAGAAAAGACTTATGAATTAGATAATGATGCAGTACTTTCATTTATTGTTTCAAATAACGAGATTAATGAAATCGAAAAAAGCATTGGTAAAATTGAAAGAAGTATCAATAATCTTACTCAAAAAATAAGCCAAAAGAAATAAGTTATCAAGAGTAAGGCTATTTTTAATCAACAAATATTTTTTAATTTAAAATATTTAAAATATAACTTGTAATTTTCTATAATATATGGTATCATTCTTTTATATTGTTGTTATAAGGAGAAAGATTTATGGCTAAGGAAGTCAAAAGCGATGCTCCAAAGGCTAAGAAGCCTTTAAATAAAAAAGTTAAGTTTGTATGGTTTGCCATATCAATGGTTATTTTTGTTGCAGGCGTTTTGCTTGCAAAGGCTGGTGTTTCATTTGAGCATTATGCTATGAAAGCCGCTTATGCCGTTGCTGTGCTTTTCCCGCTTCTTATTGCCGCTCAGAAAACAAGCTTTGAGCGTGTTGACGAAAACGGAAAGAAAAACCCTCTTGCATACATTATGTATTATTTCTGCATCATTCTCTTTATTGTTCTTATTCCTTTTATTTTCTGGGTTAACCAGTTTGTATCACTTTAATTTTTTACCGAAACTAACGGGGCTGGCGCATCAGTTTTCTGAGCGTAAGCCTCTTTTTTTGAGCTGTATCAGCTAATATTATACAAATTATTTTATATTGTGAAAATCTTTGTGTAAATTCAACATTGACTTTAGCGGTTAAAAGTGCTAAAGTATTATAGTATGATAATTGAAAGTATATGGGGGATTCAGAATGGTTATTACTGATTTTCTTGAAAGAAACGCAAGACTTTACGGCAATGAAACCGCCCTTGTTGAGGTTAACCCCTCAGAGGAAAGGGACAACGCCGTAACATGGCGTGAGGCAAGCCTTATTGAGGCATCTGACTCAAGCGCACCTTACCGCCGTGATATGACATGGAAGAGCTTTGACCGCAGAGCAAACAGAGTTGCAAACTTCCTTTTAAGCCGAAACATTAAAAAAGGCACAAAGGTTGGTATTCTTTTGCTTAACTGCCTTGAATGGCTGCCTGTTTATTTTGGCATTTTAAAGGCTGGCTGTATTGCAGTGCCGCTTAATTTCAGATATTCAAGCGACGAAATTAAATATTGCCTTGACCTTGCAGATATTGAAATTCTTGTTTTTGGTCCTGAGTTCACAACCCGTATGGATGTGATTCAAGGAGACATTGAAAAGGTTAAGCTTCAGCTTTTTGTTGGCAAGGATGTACCCGAATATGCAGAGGATTTTATGAAGCTTATTTATTTCTGCTCATCAAATCTGCCGCCAGTTATGCTTGACGAAAATGATAACGCTGCAATTTATTTTTCATCTGGTACAACAGGCTTCCCTAAGGCTATTCTTCACAAACATTCAGCACTTGTTCATTCCTGCATTTGCGAGCAGCAGCACCACAAGCAGACACACGATGATGTTTTCCTTTGTATTCCGCCCCTTTACCACACTGGCGCAAAAATGCACTGGTTCGGCAGTCTTATAAGCGGAAGCAAGGCAGTGCTTCTCAGAGGTGTTACACCTGAGTGGATTCTCAGAACTGTTACAGAGGAAAAATGCACAATCGTATGGCTTCTCGTTCCGTGGGCACAGGATATTCTTGATTCAATTGAAAGCGGAAAGATTAACCTTGACCACCATCTTATTGAGCAGTGGAGATTGCTTCACATTGGCGCACAGCCTGTTCCCCCAAGCCTTGTTCACAGATGGCTGAAATATTTCCCCGAACATAAATATGACACCAACTACGGTCTCAGCGAGTCTTTAGGTCCTGGATGTGTTCACCTTGGCATTGACAATATTGATAAGGTTGGTGCAATCGGCAAAGCAGGCTACGGATGGGAAACAAAAATTGTTGATGAAAAAGGCAACCCTGTTCAGCGTGGCGATGTTGGCGAGCTTGCAGTTAAGGGCCCAGGCGTTATGATTTGCTATTATAAAAATCAGGCTGCCACTGACGAAATCAAAAAGGGCGATTGGCTTTACACTGGTGATATGGCAAGAGAAGATGAGGACGGATTCATTTATCTTGTTGACCGTAAAAAGGATGTTGTTATCTCTGGCGGTGAAAATATTTACCCAGTTCAGATTGAAGATTATCTTCGTAAAAACGAAAAAATCAAGGACGTTGCTGTTATCGGTGTTCCTCACCCCCGCCTTGGCGAGGTAACAGCCGCTATTATTGAGCTTAAAGAGGATGTTGAATGCACTGAGGATGAAATCAGAGAATTCTGCATGGAGCTTCCCAGATACAAGCGTCCGAGACAGATTATATTTGATAAAGTTCCACGCAACCCAACAGGCAAAATTGAGAAACCCGTATTAAGAGAAAAATACTGCCATGGTCGTCTTGTAGAAGCACAGATCACAGGCTGATAAAAGGATGATAGATTATGAAATGTTTAATGCTCGGCAATGAAGCATTCGCAAGAGGTCTTTATGAGGCTGGCTGCGGATTTGTTTCAAGCTACCCAGGAACGCCCAGCACTGAAATCACAGAGTGTGCGGCAAAATACAAAGAAATTTATGCAGAGTGGGCACCTAACGAAAAGGTTGCCATGGAGTCTGCATTTGGCGCATCCCTTGCAGGCAAAAGATCATTTTGCGGTATGAAGCACGTTGGTCTTAATGTTGCCGCTGACCCACTTTTCACAATAGCTTACACAGGTGTAAACGGCGGTATGGTTATTGCCGTTGCAGATGACGCTGGTATGCACTCATCACAGAATGAGCAGGATTCACGCCATTATGCAATTGCCGCAAAGCTCCCCATGCTTGAGCCGTCAGACTCTGCTGAAACACTTAAATTTGTTAAAATGGCTTATGATATTTCTGAAAAATATGACACACCTGTTATTGTTAAGATGTGCACAAGAATTGCTCACTCACAGTCAATTGTTGAAACAAGCGACAGAGCAGAAATTCCGCAGAAGCCATACGAAAAGAACGGCGCAAAATATATTATGATGCCTGGTAACGCAAAGAAGCGTCATCCCATTGTTGAAGAGAGAACACTTGCTCTTACAGAGCTTGCAGAAACAGACGCTCTTAACAAGGTTGACTGCGGTGAAGATAAATCAATGGGCATTATTGCCTCCTCAACCTGCTATCAGTATGCAAAAGAGGTGTTCGGTGATAAGTACCCTGTTCTCAAGCTCGGTATGATTAACCCCATGCCTGTTAAGAAAATTATTGATTTTGCAGACAGCGTTGAAAAGGTTATTGTTATTGAAGAGCTTGACGGAATTATCGAAGCTCACTGCAACTCAATCGGTGTTAAGGTTGAGGGCAAAAAGATTTTTGGCTGTATTGATGAACTGAGCCAGAACATTGTTGCAGAAAAGCTTGGCTGTGAATGTGAAAAGGGTTATACTCTTGAGGATAATATCCCAATGCGTCCCCCTGTTATGTGTGCAGGCTGTCCGCACAGAGGACTTTTCTACACCCTTAAAAAGAATAAGCTCACCGTTCTTGGTGATATTGGATGCTACACCCTTGGCGCAGTTGCTCCCCTTGCCGCAATTGATTCAACAATCTGCATGGGCGCTTCTGTTTCAGGACTTCACGGATTTAACAAAGCAAATGATGGCGAAAGCGACGGCAAAACTGTTGCAGTTATCGGCGATTCAACATTTATGCACTCAGGTGTTACAGGTCTTATTAACATTGCATATAACGAGTCAAACTCAACTGTTATTATCCTTGACAACTCAATCACAGGTATGACAGGTCATCAGCAGAATCCCACAACAGGATTTAACCTTAAAGGCGACCCCTGTGCAAAGATTGACCTTGAGGCTCTTTGCCATGCAGTTGGCATTAAGCGTGTTAAGGTAGTTGACCCCTACAACCTTGAGGAATGCGACAGAGTAATTAAAGAAGAGGTTGCCGCAAAAGAGCCCTCTGTTGTTATTTCAAGACGCCCCTGCGCACTTCTTAAATATGTTAAACATAAAGGTGCTATTATGGCAGACCCCAACAAGTGTATCGGATGCAAATCCTGCATGAAGATTGGCTGCCCTGCAATCAGCATTACAGATAAAAAAGCAAAAATCGACAGCACACTTTGCACTGGCTGCGGCGTATGCGCACAGCTTTGCAAATTCGGCGCACTTGGCAAATAAGGAGGACTGACAGATATGAAAACAAAGAACATTATGATTGTTGGTGTTGGCGGTCAGGGTACTCTTCTTGCCAGCAAGCTTCTCGGTAAAATTCTTCTCACAAAAGGATATGATGTAAAGGTAAGTGAGGTTCACGGCATGAGCCAGCGTGGCGGCTCTGTTGTAACATATGTTCGCTATGGCGACAAGGTTTATTCACCGATTATCGATAAGGGCGAAGCAGATGTTATTATGTCTTTTGAGCTTCTTGAAGCCGCAAGATACACAGAATTCCTTAAACCTGACGGCGTAATTATCACAAATAATCAGCAGGTAAACCCCATGCCCGTTATTACAGGTGCGGCAGAATACCCCGAAAATCTTGAAGAAAAAATGAAAGCAAAGGGCATTAACCTTGACTCTATTGATGCTCTTTCACTTGCCGTTGAGGCAGGAACATCAAAGGCAGTTAACCTTGTTCTTCTTGGCAGATTTTCAAAATATTTTGATTTCTCTGACGAGGAATGGATGAGCGCAATTGAAACAAGCGTTCCCGAAAAATTCATTGAGCTCAACAAAAAGGCATTTGAGCTTGGCAAAAACGCATAAAGCAGGTGATGTGAATGGAAAAATACTATCAGAAAGAATTTGAATGTGCTTCAGCAGAGGAAATGCGTGCTATTCAGACAGAAAGACTTGTTAAGCAGGTTAAGCACGTATGGGATAATGTTCCTCATTACCGCAAAAAGATGGAAGAAAAAGGCGTTTGCCCTGACGACATCAAGACTCTTGAAGATTTAAGCAAGCTCCCCTTTATGACAAAGGCAGACTTGCGTGATTGCTACCCAGACGGACTTCTTGCAGTGCCGAAAGCAGATTGTGTCAGAATCCATTCCACATCTGGCACAACAGGCAAAAGAGTTGTTGCATTTTACACACAGCACGATGTTGACCTTTGGGAAGATTGCTGTGCAAGAGCATTAACAGCCGCTGGCGCAACAAACGAGGATGTTTGTCAGGTTGCATACGGCTACGGTCTTTTCACAGGCGGTGCAGGACTTCACGGCGGAAGCCACAAAATTGGAAGCCTTACACTCCCCATGTCATCTGGCAATACGGACAGACAGCTTCAGTTTATGACCGACCTTGGCTCAACTGTTCTCTGCTGTACTCCCTCTTATGCGGCATACCTTGCAGAGTGCATTAACGAAAAGGGAATCAAAGACCAGATTAAGCTGAAAGCAGGTATTTTTGGCGCAGAGGCATGGAGCGAAAGCATGCGTCAGAGCATTCAGGAAGATTTAGGCATTAAAGCATACGATATTTACGGTCTTACAGAAATCAGCGGTCCCGGTGTTGCATTTGAATGCTGTGAGCAGAACGGCATGCATGTAAACGAGGATCACTTCATTCCCGAAATCATTGACCCCGAAACACTTGAGCCACTGCCCCTCGGCACACAGGGCGAGCTTGTTTTCACCTCAATCACAAAAGAGGCATTTCCGCTTCTCCGCTACAGAACAAGAGATATTTGTATTCTGAACAGAGAGAAATGCTCCTGCGGCAGAACACTTGTTAAAATGTGCAAGCCAATGGGCAGAAGCGACGATATGCTTATTGTTAAGGGCGTTAACGTATTCCCCTCACAGATTGAAACTGTTCTTATTGAGCAGGGCTATCAGTCAAACTATCAGATTATTGTTGACCGCAAGAACAACAGCGACACCCTTGAGGTTATGGTTGAAATGACACAGGAGAACTTCTCTGACAGCCTTGGCAAGATAACCGAAATGGAAAAATCACTTGTTGCGGCACTTAAAGCTATGCTTGGCATTTATGCAAAGGTTCGCCTTGTTGCACCTAAGTCAATCGCAAGAAGCGAGGGCAAAGCAGTTCGTGTTATTGATAAACGAAAAATCTAAGGAGGCTCACTTATGAAAGTTATAAAACAAATTTCACTTTTTCTTGAAAACAGATCGGGTCAGCTTCTTGAAATAACAAAGCTTCTTTCAGCAAGCGGAATTGACCTTAAAGCGGTTCACATTGCAGAAACAGCTGACTACGGCATTATCAGACTTATTACAGACGATTATGAAAAGGCTTGTGAAATTCTGAAAGAAAACGGATATATTATTTCACTTAACGATGTTTTTGCCGTTGGTGTTTCTGATAAATCTGGCGGTCTTTCTGAGCTTCTCACTGTTATGGCAGATTACGAAATCAACATTGTATATATGTATTCTGTATTTGGTCAGAAGCACGGCACAGCTTATATGGTATTAAGAGTTGACAACGCAGAAATGTTTGCTAAAATGATTGAGGAAAACAACTTTATCACAGCAGATTCCGCAGAGCTTGGCATTAAATGAGGAGGATATTACAATGCAGGAATTAAGCAGAAAAAATAAATTATTCACCGATTCAGTTATCAGAAGAATGACAAGAATCGCCATTGCAAACAACGCAATTAACCTTGCACAGGGTTTCCCCGATTTTGACCCTCCCAAGGCTATTACAGACAGACTTGCTGAGGTAAGCGCAGAGGGTCCTCACCAGTACCCCATCACAATGGGTGCACCTAATTTCCGTGAGGCTCTTGCAAGAAAAGCCGGCAGATTCATGGGCAGAACACTTGACCCCAACACAGATATGGTTGTTACAATCGGCTCAACAGAAGCTATGGTTGACACAATCTTTGCACTTACAAACCCCGGCGACAAAATCATTATGTTCTCACCTTATTTTGAGAATTACCGTGCGCAGGCTATTATGGCAGACTGCGAGCCGATTTTCGTTCCCCTTGTTCCCCCAACATTCAATTTTGATGCTGATGTTCTTGAGGACGCATTCAAGCAGGGCGCAAAGGCAATTCTTATCTGTAACCCCTCAAACCCCAGCGGTAAGGTATTCACATATGACGAATTAAAGCTCATTGCTGACCTTTGCATTAAATATGATGTTTATGCAATTATGGACGAGGTTTATGAGCACATCATCTATGAGGGACATAAGCACGTTTACATGAACAGCATCCCAGGTATGTGGGAGCGCACAGTTAGCTGCTCCAGCCTTTCAAAGACATACTCAATCACAGGCTGGCGTTTAGGCTATGCAATTGCACCGAAGCACCTTATGGACAGAATCAAGCAGTATCACGATTTCAATGCAGTTGGTGCGGCTTCACCTCTTATGGAGGCTGCCTGCGTTGGTCTTAATATGCCCGACAGCTATTATAAGGAGTTTGGCGACCACTACGCACACATGAAGAAGCTCTTCACAAAGGGTCTTGACGATATTGGTATTCAGTACACTGACCCGCAGGGCGCATACTTCGTTCTTGCAGACATCGGACCATACCTTAAAAAGGGTCAGACAGATGTTGATTTCTGCGAAAAGATGGTTGAAAAAGTTGGCGTTGCCTGCGTACCCGGTACATCATTCTTTATGGAAGATGTAAACAACATTGTTCGTGTTCACTTTGCAAAGAAAGACGACACACTTTATGAAGCACTTAACAGACTTGCTGATTTAAAGGCAAAGATGGGCTAATTGAATAATTAAAAGGCTGTGAGGAAACTCATAGCCTTTTTTGTTGGTGTGGGATGATTGCCACGGTTGCAACTTAGTGCAAATATTCGGGAGCAGCAAGCTACTCCCCTACGGTGTGCCATCCATCTTTTCACTATTCACTACAACTTATTACTTCAAGCTCTACCCCTCTGTCAAGGGGCGACGGGAAAGCTTGGTGCGAAGTTGCAAAAATGTGAGATTTTTTTCGGGAGCAGCAAGCTACTCCTCTACGGTGTGATTTTCACTACGGCTTATCATTTTTTACAAAGTAACTATGAGCATTTTTTGTAAAATTTTGATTTTTTCGAGAAATTTTCAGCTAAATATGATATAATGTACTGTAGATAATTCAAAAATAAGGACGGTATGCTATGAAAAGGATTTTTTCTGTTTTTTTGTGCGGCATTATGCTGCTCCCCTGCCTTTGCCTGCAAACATGGGCGGCTAAAAGCAAAACTGTATTGTATCTGAACTACGGCAACATCACAATCGGTGAATACAGCATAACAGGCTATGACGAAAACAAACAGCAGATAACCGAAGTAAACAGGGCTGGCTACATAATAACCCAAAGCAACCCCAACACTAAAATTGACAAGGGCATCACAATCAACTCGGCAAGCTGTGAAATTGAGCTTCTTAATCTGAATATTAAAAGGGCAAGTGAATACAACTGCGCCCTTGCTGTGCAGAAATCTTCTGATGTTACAATCACTGTAACAGGCGAAAACCACCTTGTTTCGGGCTCTTCACGTGCAGGTGTGGAGGTTGCCACAAACTCAAGAGCAACTATAAACGGCGACGGCATTTTGTATGCTGAAAGTGCGTTGCAGGCAGGTATCGGTGGTGGCAACGGTCAATCAAACGGCACTGTAGTTATTAACTCAGGCACAATTTATGCCACAGGCGGAATTGACGGCTACAGCGCAGGCATTGGCGGCGGCTCTTCTGGCAAGGGCGGCAACATCACAATCAACGGCGGTTTCGTCTGCGCCACAGGCGGTCTGTATGCCGCAGGTATCGGCGGCGGATTTATGTGCGGCGGCGGCAACATCACAATCAATGGCGGGGTGGTTACTGCAACAGGTGATGATTACGGCGCAGGCATTGGCAGCGGATATATGGCTGGCAGTGCAACAAATATTGTGATAAACGGCGGCAGTGTTAAGGGCATTGGCGGCAAAGATGCCAGCGATATTGGCGACGGTGCAAAACCAAAAACTATGTGTTCAGCCATCTGCAACTCTGAGGGCAACGAAGTTTCGCCTGTGAAATTCACACCCGATAACTTCAGCCAGATTTTTATTGACGGCATCGACAATCAGCCTATTGAAAAAATTCATCCCGACGATGATTCACTTTATATTTACACCGACAGCTCAGCGAAATTTATCACTGAATATTTGCAGGACGGCTCGTCAAAATTCTTCAGCATAAACAGCGAAAAAACTGAGCAGTTTTCCCCTTACAAAAATTGCGAAAAATTCTTTGACAAACTGATTGTTGGCGGCGACAAAAACATTTCAGTTTCTGACGGATTTACTGTAGAAAATCAGACGGATTTGATGTATAATTCTATGCGTGTGGATTCGTTCCAGATTGCCGTTCGTGGCGATTTGGATTTTGACGGAAAATTTGACGGTATGGATGCTGTAATCTGTGGCTGTGTTGCCAACGGTATGGTTGGCGATATGCTTCTTGTTAAGCTGGCAGATACAGACGGCAACGGCACTGTAAATGAAGATGATGCAAATACGCTGTTGCTCTGCGGACTTGGAGGAATTTAAAATGATGCAGGACTTAATGAAAATTTTTGCCTACACAGTGGTTTTTTCTGTGTTTAATCTTTTTATACTTTTGATATATTTTATTTGCGGACAGGTTGTCTTAAAGAAAAAAGCAAAAAAAATCAGACACTCTGATTTATCAGTGGATCAGATTAACTTTCTTGAGCGAAAGCAATTCAAAAACATCCGCTATGAATGGCTGAAAAAATTCGGCGAAAACGAAACAAAATTTTCTATAATTTATTTTGTTCTTTCTGAAATTGTTTGCTTCGTTGCAATATTGCTCACAAGCCGATACGTTCTGATTTGCAGAGCGGCAATTCTTATTGACGCAGTATTATTTCTTGTGTGGATTTTTCTGCTAATTTATTACAACAAAAAGAACAAAAAGCTTGCCGAAGAGCACAAGGAAAATCTTGAAAAAGCACTCGAAAAATTCGATAATTCAAAAACAGTTTAACAAAATGGAGGTGTCAGCATGCCTGTATATGTTATTGCGGGAATCGCTGTTGAATACGAGGGCAAATATGATACGCTCATTGAAAGAAGCAAAAAATATCTTGCCGACGAAAGCACCGCTCCACTTATCACAATAAAAACCAACCCGAATGTTATTGAAAATTTAAGAAAGCGTTACCCCGAATCCAACGAAGCGGAATATGAATATACAGATATTGGCGCATCCTTTAACAGAGCCATAATCGACTATGACGGGATTATGCTCCATTCCTCTGCCGTTGCGGTTGACGGCAAGGCGTATCTTTTCTCTGCGCCCAGCGGTATGGGAAAATCCACCCACACAGGACTGTGGCAGAAGCTCCTCGGTGAGGATAAAGCGGTGATTATTAACGATGACAAGCCAGTTATCCGCAAAATTGACGGTGAATATTACGCTTTTGGCACACCGTTCAGCGGCAAGCACGATATAAGCATTAACAAAGGCTTCCCGTTAAAGGGCATTTGCTTTGTTCGCAGAGGTGAAGAGAACAGCATAGAAAGGCTCTCCACCAAGGATGCGGTTACGCCGTTTTTGAATCAGACGGTGAAGCCTGCCAATATGGACGGATACATTAAAATGCTCAGCTTAACTGACGATTTACTGAGCAGTGTGCCGTGCTATTCGCTGATTTGCAGGGCGGATATTGAGGCGGCAGAGATTGCATATAACGCAATGAAAGGTGAAGAAAATGAAAATAAATCCAAAATATTGCCTTAAAAATGTTGGCGGAAAAAATATTGTTGTGGCAGACAGCACCATGCGTATGGATGGCATTGTAACCCTCAATGATACCGCAGAGTTTATATGGAGAAAAATTGAGCATGGAGCTGAAACAGACGAAATCGTGGCTTCTCTTGCCGCAGAATGTGAAGTTGATGCCGACGAAATCAAAGGCGAAGTGGTATCATTTATTGAAAAGCTCAAAGGCGCAGGGATTATTGAATAATATTTTGCAAAAATATTAAAAAAATCAAAAATTGGTGTTGACAAGCTGAGGGTTATGTGATATAATTCCAGTGTTGTCAAGAGTTGACAACGATTTTGCGAGAGTGGCGGAATCGGCAGACGCGCACGTTTGAGGGGCGTGTGTAGCAGTACGTACGGGTTCAAGTCCCGTCTCTCGCACCAAAAAATAACAGGTACCACTTGGTATCTGTTATTTTTTTATATGAATCGGGACTTGAAGCCTATGAGGGTGAGCAGCGTAAAAAACAATCCAGCGAATTGTTTTTAGCTGCGAAGTCCGAGGCGGGCACTGTTGCCCTGCAACGGTCGCCGAGGATGCAGGATTTGCGCAGCAAAGCCGTGTCCCGTCTCTCGCACCAAAAAGCGTTGATACATTTGTATCGACGCTTTTTTATTTTGTGGATGTGATTTTCGGTGCAAAGTCGTGTTCCCTATCTCACATCATATAAAAAGTGTCAAAAACGGCTGTTCTATGTCGTTTTTGGCACTTTCTTTTTGCTTCAAAAATACTTTTTGGTGTTTATAATTCGTTTTATGAAACTGAGCCTGCAAAAATCTCCGATATATTGCATCAGTGTATTATTCTCAATTATAAAATCTTCAGTTTTACTCATTTTTAAATTCTCACTTTCTTTTCATGCTGTAAGGCATCATAGACTTTGTTGTATATAAGCTGATTGGGACAGTATTGGAAGTTTGCGAAAATTTCTATTCCGTTGTGATTATAAAACTCCGTAATCGCTGCGGCTGTTGCGGCGGAACGACTCTCACCGTGTTCACACTGACAGATAAAATCATACCCGTCGTTATAAGCATCAACGATAAATTTTGCAAGTTCCTCGGCTTCGGGGAAAAAGCTGTCATAAGTATATCCGCAATCCTGTAAATCATCATAGCTGATATCGGGTATGCCAATATAAAACACTCTGTCAGTTTTTTGCGAATAGTCAATCAAGTCAGCATCATCGGGGTCATGGAAGCTGATTATTGCTGCTTTTTCTGATGAAATACTATCCTTACAATTTTCCCATTTTTCAGTAGCTTTCCTTGAAAATATTAACACATTTATTGTAATCATTCCTTTTCTTTCTTATTGAGCATTTATTTTGCTGTAGCAGGGATATAATATCACTAACGGTGGGTAATTTTTATCTCATAAAGAAAAAGAGCCGCCGAAGCGACTCAATATAATATTATTTGTTTGAAAAATATATTCTTTTTAGTCCATCTTCAAAAGCTTGTTTACCGGTTTTTCCATTCAAACTGACTTGATGATTATTCCATGGGCGATTTGGATGTGCTGAACGTATGATTCTATAATCGCTTTTATATTTTCCGTTATTTATATCATATGATTTCCACGCATCTACCGATGTGAAAACAATTGCTTTGGGATTCAATATTTCAATAACTTGGTCAATCAATTGCGTGGATTGTATTCTCCATTGATTTATAATTTGTGATTGAACATCTTCATTGATGTTTTCCTTTTTCGCCTCACTATAAAAAGAGTTTTTGAAGCATCCAGCATTTTCAAATGCTGGAATTTGATAGAAATTCATAAAAGAAAAATATGAGTATAATTCTCTATTTTGATTATACTTACTTAATCTTATTTTCTCAATTCCTAAAACAACTCTACAAAATGATCGTAAAGGATTATCAAAGTTTGGGAAACTACAATTATTCATAACCCCATTACATACTCTTCTTGTTATATTGTTTTCAAGATAACCATTTTCAATTTCCGATTTTTCTGACGAAAACCAATCCTCAAAATATTTTATTCCGTATTTCTTTCTATCTGAAATTTTGTCACAGTAGTGGCTTTCAGAAATTTGTAAAATCCTATATTTTTCATAATTTTCTCCTACAAAAGGAATATAGGATGGATGAAGCTTATAAAAAGCTATGTTTTCAAATTGTTCTTGATAATTCATAAAACCATCTCTCCTTTTTCGTTTCCATTTTTAAAATCGTATAACTGCTTGAGTTTAGTCCGTATTTTCATAATTTTTCATCGCATTTTTCAAATCCACCTTCACCTCATCAACAAGAGATGGGGGAGATATTATTTTTATGTGCAACGCTTACTGCCTTGCCCATCTTTGCATGGCTTCAAGATTTACATTCACTTTGACGGTAACATCGTACTCTGTTTTGTCTGAAAATTCAATATCTTTGCCGAACCAGTCAATAATATCGTTTTTCGGCTGCTTTGTGTATGCCATAGTCGACACCTCAACTGCATTTTATCATCTTTGACAGTATTATACAATACACGATGGGACATTTTATTCCCACACTCTGTGGTTCGCAATGACAGTAATTTGGCTCGGTGCATAGGGTGAGGTTGGATTGCCACGGGACACAACAAAAAGCAGGTTCGGCTGAACCTGCTTAATCTTTTACTGTGGGTCAACGATTTTGGGGTTGATGGACTGGAAGGCTCGGAAGATTTTATATAATCCGCCGAATGCTGTCAGCACTTTAGTGGCAACCTCCCATATTTTTCCTAAATCGTTAAGCTCTTTGGTGCCGTATTCGTCAACCTCATAGAAGCGCCATTTATCGGGCTTTGCGTATCTTGTAAGTCCGCAATCAATATAATCTTCCCACTGCTGACCCTCACCCAGTTGCTTCACTCCGCTTGCAACAACATCCTTATGGAGCTTTTCAAGCTCGTCAAAGCGTTCTGTATTCACAAGACAAAACTCGCCTCGGCTGCCAGATGCTTTCCAGTATCTCCACGAAAGCTCTGAACGCTCGATATTCTGAAGCTGTGTTTCGTCCTCGGCAGCTTTCTTTGCGGCTTCCCAATATTTATCTATCTGTGCAACCTGATACGGTTTAAGGGTGATATTAGTTTTTGAATCCTGATATATTTTAAGATGTCCTGCAATATCGCCTGCATTTTTTGTGCAGATGTCAAGGATATTGCGGATATATTTGCCGCCGTTGCCGTAATAGGCATTAAGGAAGCCGTCAACCTCTTTATCAATATCGCAGTAGGGATTCTGCATACATTTGGAGAGCATATATGCACGAAGCTCGCCAAACTCGGCATCGCAGGCATCAATATAATAATTGCCCTCTTCGTAAACGCCCTTAACATTATGCTCATAGAAAAGCTGAACATTCTTTTGAATTACACCGAAATCGGGGAAAAGGCAACAGGTGTGGGCATAGTTGGTGGTGTAATCCCACACATAAATTCTGTTGCAGATTTTTGACCAATCCTCAAGGTCTTTCATAAGGTCAACATTTTCTTTGCACTTGGGGTCATCAAGGGTATGTGAGAAGCAACACTCGATTGTGCAAAGGCGGACAATCATATTATCACGGGGCGCAATGCCTGTGGGCGCTTTGCGTGTGTATTGATAAGCGAATGTGTCGATACCAACGTTGTCATAGCCTGCCGCCTTAACAACATCGGCAACCTGATTCACAAAGTTAAGCATAGTGGCTGACTGCACACCGCCATGTGCCTTTTCAAAGGCTTTGCAGTTATCACATTCGCAGTAGTTTCTGTTATCTGCCTGTGTGAGTGAAACAATCTGAAGTGATGCGTTGGGGTCGTGCTGTGATTTAAGGAGGTCAAGAACCTCGCTCTTTACAATCTCAAGAGTGTCGGGGTTTGTAAGGCAAAGCTGGTCTTTGATTCGCTCACCGCCACG
Source organism: Clostridia bacterium (assembly GCA_024404115.1). Lineage (GTDB taxonomy): Bacteria > Bacillota > Clostridia > Oscillospirales > Acutalibacteraceae > CAG-488. Next base: position 19,780 of record JAKSQM010000012.1, read on the forward strand.
GAAAGCGAAATATTCGGGGTGGTCGGCAAAATATTTATCAGCGTTGCAGAATGTGCTTGTGAATGTATGGCAAAGACCGCCAAGGTAGTTTACAGTGCCGCCCATATTTGCAGGCAGCTGACGGTATGAACCGCCTGTAAGTCCGTTGGCAACGGAGTAATTCCAATCACGGGGGCTTCGCCAGTCGGTTTCTGTGTATTCAAAGAACGGAGCGTAAAGGATGTTGGTATCAGCAGGGACTTTGACGCTGTCTGCCTTTGGAAGCACGGTAAGAGTTGAGGTGTAAACCTTGTAACCGCAGAAATCCTCAAGGAAGCGGTTGACACCGTAGAGCGTTCCACGAACACCTGTGCCGTTGATATAAATTTTGTTTTCGTCTGCCTTTATTGCGTAGTCGTTATCCTCAATATCCGCCATGCCGTCATAAGCGATGTCTATGGCAATAAATTTTTCGGTGGCGGTTGTGGTTTTTGTGAGATAACAGCCCAGCACCTCATAAAGCTTGCCATAAAGAGTGTCAATAGCATAGCTTTCCTGCTGAGAGCAGGTTTCGGGAATAAGAATTGACCACGAGCTGTCAATTGTTATTTCGTTTGATTCACCGTCAACGGCAAAGGCACATTGAGCGGTTAACAAAATCATACAAAGTGCAAGCAGGATTGAAAGTATTTTTTTCATTTCATCAGCTCCTATTTTTTCGATAATTTAATTTTACCATATAAATTTTTGTGTTTCAATTAACTTGATTTACAAAGATATGCCACTTTATTTGTTGATTTTTTTATTTTAAAAAGCAGAAATCTGTGCGTTAATTGTGCCGTTATATTCACCGAGGAAGTTTTCGCCATCGCCAATCATTTTGATTCTGCCGTGCCCATCCTTGTATGAAAAATTTATATAAACCGTGCCAATATAAACATCAATTATCTGCACAAGAATTCTCAGCTGATTCTCTGTGCCCCACGCACCTGAGCAGGCACATTCATAGGTATGCCCCTCACAGCTCTGACCGCCGATTTTGTCAGAATATCCTGTTTGCGGAAACGGCTGAAAAATATTTTCTTTTCGACCGAAACGAATTGTCTTTTCGCCCTGCTCATTTTTATAATTAAATTCGCAGTCATCACCAAAGTTGAATGAAAATTCGCTTATGCCTGTTTTGTTTTCTTCGGCAATGAAAAGCTTGCCGTTTATCTCTTTTTCAAGGGGAGATTTTTCTGCTCCGTGAGCAGTTACAAGGGTGAGATTGTTTATGTAATTCTGGAGCTCAGCGTATGCAAACTCGTCCTCTTTTAATGTGTCGCCTGCTGTTTCAACAATCTCTGAAAAAGCGTAGGAAACAAGAATTTCACGGGAGGACGGTGTGCGGTAATTGCCCGATGTGCAGGTGAAAGTGATGTCTGTATCGGGGTCATAAAAAGTCAGCTGATCGTGCATTCCGTTAAAGCCGAATGCGTTGCCGTAAAACCGCCAAAGCTGGCTCATATAACCGCAGTTGTCAAATGAGCGGTAGCCGTTTGTCATACAGTCTGATTCATCCTCAATTGCATCACGGATTATATGCTCTGGGATAATCTGCCTTCCGTTCCATTTGCCGAAGCAACCCACAAGGCGACCGAAAGACAGCATATCAAGAGGGGTACAAATCAGCGCAGAATCTGCCCACGAATGACCGCCGGGGCATTTAAGGCAATATGCCGACTTTGAAAAACCGATTTCATCAAGGCACTTTTCACGCAGATAATCAAGGAAGCACATGCCGCTTACCCTTTCCACCAGTGCGCCGAGGACAAATGAGCCGTTTGAATCGTAGCGGTATTGCGTGCCTGGGTAAACCGCAGGTTTTTGAGAAAAATACAGCTTCACACGGTCATCCGTTCCGCTTCTGAACCAGTTTACATCATATTCGTCAAAGCAAGTGCGCATCATCAGCATATTGCGGATTGTAAGCTTTTCAAGATAGGGGTGAATTTTTTCTGGCAATTTATCGGGGAAATATGAGATAATTTTATCGTCAAGTGAGATTTTGCCATCATCAGCAAGCAGGCGGACAGCTATGCCAACATAGCTCTTTGTCTGCGAATACATTCTGTGCTTCACAGAGCGGTCAAAGGGCTTCCAGTAGGCTTCGCAAATAAGCTTATCGCCCCTTGCAATCAGCACCGAATGGGAGGCAAGTCCCCGTGAATTTATAATTTTAAGATATTTCAGAATCTGCCGTGAAGAAATTCCCACGCTTTCGGGAGTAGATTTCAAGAACATCTCTGCACCTCATTTCGTAAAGTTAAATGCACTGAAATTTTATCATAAATGCACTCAGGCAGTCAACAGAAAATGCAGTTGTGCAGCTTCATTTTGGTAAGCAACTATAAACAAGAACGCTTGTCGATTGGCAAGCGTTTTTTGTTACAGATTATTTATGAATTTGTCTGTTTCTTCTCTGCTTTTGAAAATTACGATTTGCTTTTTACTATATTGTGTAAGAAGCTCCACAACTTTCGGGCGACTTTGGGTGTTATAATCTCTGACAAACTGGAGAAATTCTTCGTCATCCTCCGTTTCAATCCACGGCATATCGGGACGAGGCTTCCCCTGCCGTTCTCTTATGCCGTCAATGCAGATTTCTGTTGACAAATCGAGGAAGAAAACCGTATCACATTCCCTTAAACGAAGCTCGATTGTTGAGCCGTAGTTGCCGTCAATTATCCAGCTATCAAGGGCAAGGATATTATGAAGTCTTTCACGAAAAACCTCTTTACTAACGTTCGTTTTATCGCTGTTCCATTTCAAAAGGTCAAGATGATAAAGGGGCAGACCTGTTTTTTGATGCAGGGATCTTGAAAATGTGCTTTTGCCAGAGCCTGGACAGCCGATAACAATTACTCGCTTCATATTATAAAATCTACCTTTTTGAGCGTATTGAGGGAGCTTTATATTCCCCGTTCCGTAGTCTGTACCTAAATAAAACGATGCTGAATTTCCAGCAGAGGTTAATACACCTGAACGGTTGCCGAATGGGGATGTTACACTGTGAAATGCTCCTTTAAAAATCAGTTTTGAAATTTCTGACATCCTTAATAATACCCGTCATCTGAACACAAACTAACAATTTTATTTTGCTTTTATTGATTCAACACGGCTCAGTAAATCTCCCCATATTGTGCCGATTTTTTCGTCTCCGCCAGAGATACCGTAGCCGTGGTTAGCCTCTTTGATAACGGGAAGTGAATACCACACCCCTGTTTTGGGTAAGGTCTGCGGAGTGTAATCTGCAAAAGGCTGATTAAACGGATGAAGCGCACTGACAACGGGTACAAGTCCGTCATTAGGTGCCCACTGTGTGCCTGGAATTTTGCCCTCGTCAACAGGAATAACCGAAAGCGCCCACACAAAAACAGATGTGAATGCCAAAGGATTTTTGATATTTGTGATATGTGGAAAGACAATGCTTGTGTTGCCAAGTGCCTTGGTAGAATCCGCTGAAATCGAAAAAAGGTAAGTACCCTGTGGCATGGGGTGCTTTTCGTATATTTCCCTTGCGCCTTTGAGGGTCATATCATAGCCTGCGTGGTCTTTTGAAGCAACAAGATTAAGACAGGCGGCAAGATTCAGCTTTGCTTTTTCGCCTGTTGCAGGGTCTTTTGTTAAGCCGAACTGATCAAACATATAATCTGTGGCAGAGTTACCTTTGATACCAGAGAAATTGATGACAAGCGCAAAAATGCAGACGGGGAGAACCGTATCTGTTGCAACATTTGATGCAGGTGAACCATTATGGGGACTTTCGAGGGTAGTCATTGAATAAACAAGACCTTTATGACCGCCCTTAAAAAGCTCACTGCAATCATTGGGTGAAGCAGTGATTTCATCTTGTGAGCCATACTCAAGAAGTGAAGTGAAAACATAACCTGTTGGCCCACCAAATGAATGAGTAACAAGGTTTATGGGAGTTTTAACATCCCAGCCCGTTTTATTAAGCAACGCTCTGCCTGTGTAATCTCTGCCGAAACGGCTGTGATGATGTGCCTCGGAATGAGCCTTGCCGTAATCCACAACTGTACCTGTCAGCTGTGCAAAAAGCTCACAGGCTCTATCCCACGCACTGCCCATAGGTGAAACTGTAGGAACAGCAACGGTATAGCCTTTATCACGGAGCATAGTGGCAATATCCGTGTTGCAATTCATACCCCAGTAAACGGAGTTATGGCTTCCCTCATCATTTTCGCCCCAGCCCATCATGCCGTGAACAAGCACATACGGGTAGGAGTCTTTTGTAGCTTTGGGAATAGATGAAAACGGATCTTGAGCATTAGCCGAAAAGGCGATGCCCGAAAGTGAAACCACAAGGGATATACAAAGAATTACGCTGATTATTTTTTTAAACGATTTCATAAAATACACCTTTCTTATATAACACCTGTAATCAGGAGGATTATAAGCACAATAACTGCAACTACACAGGCAATAACAAGCCAGCCTGACTTGAAATATTTTGGCACCTTGCCCTGCTTTTTCTGATAATCGGCTATCTCATAAACCAACTGATTGTTAGGCTCAACAGCCTCTGCTGGCTTGCTTTCGTCAAAAATAGCTCCGCAGAATTTGCACACATTTACCTCATCGGGGCTGAGGCGACCGCACTTTTTACATCTCATATTTTTCTCCTCAAATCACATCTTTTTCGCTGATTCCGCCCATATCAAGCACACGCTTGAACGTATCAAGCACGCACTGAACGGTGGCATTTCTGAATCCGTTTTTTTCAAGGCTCACAACACCTGCGATAGTTGAGCCGCCAGGTGAGCAAACCTCATCTTTGAGCTTGCCAGGGTGCTTGCCGCTTTCTTCCACAAGGGTTGCCGCACCGATGATTGTATCAATTGCAAATTTTTGCGCCTGCTGACGGGTAAGACCTGTCATAACTCCGCCATCTGCAAGAGCTTCAATAAACATACAAACAAATGCAGGGCCGCAGCCTGTGATAACACTGCCTGCATACATTTTCTTTTCGGGAAGCACCTCAAAAGTGCCTGTTTCCTTGAGTATTTCTTTATATTCCTCAAAGATTTCGTCTGTTACCAAATCGCTCAAAGTGCAGATTGTGATGCACTTGCCAACGCTTGCGGCAACATTGGGAAGTGTGCGGATAATGGGAACATCCACATCAACGCCAAGCCACTCTTTGATAGTTTCAATGCTGACGCTTACCATAATTGAAACGAGGATTTTCTCTTCGCCTTTTTCGATACATTCTTTAATAACGGGTCCGATTTCTGAAAGAACGCTCTGCCCTACCTGCGGTTTAACACCGATGAGGATGTATTTGCTCTCTCTTACAGCGTCTGCATTTGACTCTGCAAAGCAAGCACCAGTTTTTTGTGAGAATAATTTTGCTTTTTCTTTATCGTAATCGGTTACAACTATATCTTTGGGGTCATTGCCCTTGCAGGCGGCTTCGGCAATTGCACCGCCCATAACACCTGTGCCGATAAATGACATTTTTTTCATAATTTGACCTCCGTAATTAGCAGGTTATGTGATTTTTGCCCTCTGAAAGAGGATAGATTTTTCCGTCATACTCAAGCTGTGCTGAGGGGAAATTGCCGCACAGATTAACTGTAAATTCGGTGCTGTTTGCAGTTTTGTTAAACTCAACCTCTACCCTGCCCTGTGCAGTTGTGATGTGTCCCTTTGCAAAGGAGAGAACGCTGTTTTTGCACGGAGCAATTGTAAGATTATTGAAGCCAACAGATTTTTCTTTTTGAGTGATGCCGAGAACGGACTCAAACAGTGAAGCAACGCAGGCACCGAACATTGGATGATTGTTGGAATGACCGCCGTCCCAATCCTCCCAAAGGGTGGTAGCTCCGCTGTTTTTCATAAAGCCGAAGGAATGATTTTTTTCTTCGCTCATAAGCATTGTGAGGGCAACATCTGCCAAGCCATTTTCAAAAAGAACACAGCAGGCAACGAATGTGCCGAAAATTCCTGTATCAAAATGCTGGAGCTGAGAATATTTTTTCTCTGCCGAAGCGAGAGTTTTTTCGTCGCCCACACCGCTGTAAAGGGTGAAGAAATCAGCGCCCTGCAAGCCGTTTAAAAAGCTTCCGTTTTCGTCGGGGGCAAAGGCTTCTTTAACGCACTGACGGTGATATGAAGCAAGCTCGTAAAGGCTATCTGCATTTTCGCCTAAAAGCTCAGCGCAGAAAGCGAGCATCTGGAGCTGTCTAATATAAAGGTTTGTGTTGACAAAGGCTTCGGGAATTTCAACCTGTTCGGGGGTACACCAATCCCCAAGGCACCAGCCTTTTTCTTCTTCCCTTACGATAATTCCATTATCGCAGCGGGACTCCATATAATCAACGAAAAGGAGCATATTTTTATAATATTTTTTGGCTAAAGACAAATCGCCAAAATATTTTGTGTAGTGATAAATTACGGTGATTATTGCACCGCCCCAGCCAGCAGGTCCACCGCCGCCGCCAGAAAATGGAGCTGTATGCTGAACATGACCTGTGGTTTTATCCTGCGAGTCGATAATATCCTGTATCCATTTTTTATAAAATTCCTGTGAATCAAGGGTGAGCATTGCCGCAGGAGCGCAAAGCTGACCGTCGCCAGTGTAGCCTAATCTTTCACGGTGGGGGCAATCGGTTGGCACTGCTGAATGGATATTGGAAAGCTGAGTGTGAATATATGTTTTATAAAGCCAGTTGATTGTATCATCTGAGCAGGTAAATGACGAAGTAATCGCCATATCGGTGTGAATTTCTCTCACCTCAACAGGCTCTGCGTTGTTGGTAAGTGAAAAATAGCGGAAGCCGTGCCACAAAAGATAAGGATGAATAACGGTAGTTTTGCCGTCTGTGAGAAATTCGTCAGATGCTTTTTGCCAATCACCGCCTGCAGAGTGGAAATTAAGTGTGCCGTCCTCATTGAGATTTTCTGCAAATTCAAGTTTTACATTTTCGCCTGCATTTTCGCATTTCACAACAGCATAGCCTGTGATGTTTTCGCCTGCATCATAAACAGAATATGCACCGAAATCGTGAAGCTTTTTAACGGGCAAGGTGCGGATAACTTTATCTTTATTGAAAGACTGAATGTGCATTTCAGTTTCTTCTGTTTCGGCTGAAATAACGGGAGTGAGCCAGCCGTTTTCATCTGCTGAAATGGTGTTCCAGTTATAATCAAATAAAGTGTAATCGTGCTTTTCGCCAAAGAAAAGTGAGGAATCCTTAATAAATCCCTGCTTATAAAGGGTTGCGGTGTCGCTTATAATTTCATCATTTTCGCTTTCAATTATATAGCAAAGGCGGATGTTGCCGTAATCCATATTGCCCTCTGCTTTTCTGTCGGTCTGGTGGAAATATCCGCCGCCGACCATAACACCAAGAACATTTTCGCCAACCGAAACATAATCGCTTATGTCATATTGGAGGCAATAAATTCTTGTGTCTGTTTCATCTTTAAGAGGATAAAGAAGATTCATTTTTTCTTTATCTCTTTTAATATAATCAGAGTAGGCAGGCACAAGCTCGTCCTGCGATACTCTTTTGCCGTTTATATAAAGGATAAAATATCCTAAGCCGCAAATTGTGATTTTGGCTTCTTTTTTATCAAGTGAAAAAGTCTTTCTGAATATTGCTGAGGATAAATCTTCCTGCGGCATTATCCATTTTGCATTTTTAAAAATCTCTGCGTGTGTCATAACATACCACCTCAAAGAAAATACTACCACAAAACAGAATAAAGTACAATAGTTTTTATTTTTTCTCTTGTATTCTTAAAGATAAAGATGTAAAATAAACGGGTGGTGAATAAAATGTATGATTTCATTTTAAAAAGAAGCCAAAGGAAAACGCTGGCACTTGAAATAAAAAAGAGCGGTGAAATTATCGTCAGAGCTCCGCTGAAATTATCAGAAAAAAAGATAAATTCTTTTGTGGAACAGCACAGCGATTGGATTGAAAAAAATCTTAAAAAGGTGCAGGAAAGAAAAGAAAATCACCCTGAGCCTGACGAAAAAGAGATTGAAGCTTTAAGGCAGAAAGCAAAAAAATATCTGCCAAAAAGGACAGCTTATTTTGCAGAGATTATGGGAGTTCAATACACCTCTTTAAAGATAACATCTGCAAAGACAAGATATGGCTCTTGCAGTGGCAGAAACGGAATTTGCTATTCACTTTATCTTATGCAAAAGCCAGTTGAAGCAATTGATTATGTTATTGTGCACGAGCTGGCGCACACTGTTCATCACAATCACTCGGCGCAGTTTTATGCGTTGATTGAAAAATATATGCCCGACTACAAAGAAAGGAACAGGCTATTAAAACTATGAATGTTTACGATTTTGACAACACAATTTATGACGGAGAAAGCACCTTTGACCTGTTTTTATTTTATCTTAAAAAGAAGCCATCTCTCATAAGACTTCTGCCCACTGTTGTGAAGGCTTTTTCAAGATACAAAAAAGGCAAAATTTCAATAAATGAAATGATTGAAAATTACATTCCGCTTATTGAAAGCGAGGGCAAAAAGTTTGCCGACCTTAAAAAAGACCCTGTTGAATTCTGGGACACACATATGGACAAAATCAAACCGTTTTATAAAGAAATTCAGAAAGAGGACGATTTGATTATCACCGCTTCGCCCGACTTCACAATGGAAGAAATCTGCAAAAGGCTTGGCATTAAATATCTTTTAAGCACAACTGTCAACAAAGAAACAGGCAAGTTTGAAAGAATCTGCCTTAAAGACAACAAGCTCAAGGCATTTTTTGAATTTTATGGCGATGCAGAAATCGAGAATTTCTACACCGATTCACCCGAAAATGACTATCCACTTATTGAAAAGGCACAGCACGCATTTATTGTTAAGGGCGATAAAATTACTCAGGTTAAATAACTTAATACGACAAAAGTTTCAGCCTCTGTGGGATATAATTCCCTCAGAGGTGATTTTTTATGCCTGTCTATGTTGATGTGCTTCTAATTGTCAACGGCTTTGTGAATTATCTGATGCTGTTCCTTTCTATGAAGTACCTGCGATTTTCTGCGAAGCGTTTTCGGCTTTTGATTGCCTGCGCCATGGGCAGCATTTTTTCACTGAGAATTTTTTTGCCCGATGTGCCACTGCCTGCGGAGTTTCTTTTAAGAGTTGCCATGTGCTGTGCAATTTCGTTTGCATCCTTTGGCTTTGGGAATGTGAAAGCTTTTATTAGAAACACCTGCGTGTTTTTAGCGGTAAATCTGCTTTTTGGCGGGCTTATGAGTGCCATTCTTTTTTTCTTCAACACGGGGATGATGATTTACAGAAACGGGGCGGTTTATTTTGACATTGACCTTAAAATTCTTGCGGTAACATCTGTTGCAAGCTTTGCGGTGGTTGACGCTGTTTCAAGAATTATTGAAAGAAAAGCGGACAAAGAAAACATCTGCACAGTGAGAGTTTTTTGTGAAAATAAAGAAGCTTCCGGCAGAGGATTTTTTGACACAGGCAACGGCTTGCGTGAGATTTTTTCAAGCTTTCCTGTGATTGTGGCTCAATATGACACAGTGAAAGCGGTGATGCCAAAAGAGGTGGCGCAATACTGCAAAAATGAAGATATTGAGGCGGTTTCGGGCAACATAAGGCTGATACCTGTCAGCACAGTTAATTCAACAGAGATTATGCCGTCTTTTAAACCCGAAAAGGTTTTGATTAAAGGGGCAAGCAGTGAAAAAGAAATTAAAAATGTTTATATAGCGGTCAGCCGTCAAAGCTTTTTTGGCGGTGAATTTGAATTTATACTTAACAATGAAATTATGGGGGAAAATGAGGATGAACATACTGAAAAGGCTGAGAATATTGCTCTCAAGGCTCACGGGCAAAAACAACATCTATTACATAAACGGACCTGAAACATTGCCGCCGCCACTTTCAAAAGAGCGTGAAAATTTTATTTTTGAAAAAATTCTTGAGGGCGACGACTCTGCACGGGAGGAGCTGATAACGCACAACCTGCGACTTGTGGTTTATATTGCAAAAAAATTTGAAAACACTGGTGTCAGCACAGAGGATTTGGTTTCAATCGGCACAATCGGGCTTATTAAAGCGGTGAAAACTTTTTCCCCTGCGAGGAATATTAAGTTAGCCACATACGCTTCAAGGTGCATTGAAAATGAGATTTTGATGTATCTTAGAAAAACAAGCACGCTGAAAAACGAGGTTTCTATTGACGAGCCGTTAAATGTGGATTGGGACGGCAACGAGCTGCTGCTTTCAGACGTTTTGGGCAGTGATGCGGATGTGGTCAACCGTGATTTAGAGCTGGAGGACGAAAAAAATCTGCTGATTAAAACGGTGGATTCACTGGAAAAAAGAGAGAAAACAATAATGTATATGCGTTTTGGCTTGGGCGGCGAAAAGGAATACACACAAAAAGAGGTGGCAGATATTCTTGGAATTTCGCAAAGCTATATTTCAAGGCTTGAAAAAAGAATTATCCACCGCCTTAAAAAGACTATTGAGCGGGCATCAGCGTAACAAAAATTATAATATTTATTCAAAAAATATTAAAAAAAGTGTAGAAATTTCTGAATGTTTATGTTATGATATATGGGCATAAAAAACAAAGGAGTTAATGATATGGCAAACAAATCAGTATTTGAAAAAATTGTTGCACCAGCTGTTTCTCTTGTATGCACCGCTGCTATCTGCATTACAGGCGCAGCTTGCGTAAACAAGGTTGTTAATAAAGGTAAGGATGATGGCGTTTATATTTCTGCTCAGTGCGAGGACGGCTACCTCACAGAGGCTGAGGCTGCTAAGTATCTTGGCATTGACGAAGCAAGACTTATAATCATGCGTGAAAACCTTAAATATCTTGAGGGCTCATACATTGAATACACATTCAAGGGCGATGACGGCGAGATGGTTGAGGTTGTTATGTATCAGAAAGCTAAGCTTGACAGCGTTATGGCTGACCTTATGAAGGATAAGAACACTATCAACTTCAAATACATTGAAGAGGCACTTGAAAAGGCTGCAAAAGCAGCTGAAAAAGCTTCTAAATAATATCAACCAAAACAAATGGCTGTCCCTTTCTTTTGGGGCAGCCATATTTTATATTTAGAAAAGCGGTGTTTTTATGCTTAATATTATCTGCCCCGATTGCGGCGAAAATTTAGAAAAATCGGGCAACAGCCTTGTGTGCCAGAACAGGCATTGCTTTGATTTTTCAAAGGACGGCTATGTGAATCTTTTGAAATCGGGCAAAAACGGTGCGCTTATTGGCGATAACCGCAGTATGGCACTGAGCCGAAGAGATTTTTTAAATAAAGGCTATTATGACGCTCTTGCAAGGGAGCTTAAAAATGAATATGACACAGTGAAAAATGACGGCTTCACTGCCGTTGACATCTGCTGTGGCGAAGGATACTACACACAGTTTATTTCTGAAAATGCCGAGGGTGCATTTTATGGGTTTGACATTTCAAAAGAGATGATTCGCCTTGGTGCAAAGCGAAAATGTAACGCAGACTTTTTTGTGGCAAATATGAAATCTCTGCCATTAAAGAGCGGAAGTGTTGATTTGGCATTTCACCTTTTTGCACCGTTTTGCGAAGATGAATTCAGTAGGATTTTATCAGAGAACGGCAGACTTATATCTGTAACAGGCGGCAGGGAGCATCTTTGGGGACTTAAAGAGGTGCTTTATGATGTGCCATACGAAAACGAAGAAAGCCTGCCCGAATACGATAAATTAAGGCTCATAGAGCAAAAGAGGGTTACGGACACAATCACCCTCACCTCAAACGAAGATATTTACGCACTTTTTAAAATGACGCCCTATTACTATCACACAAACAGAAAGCACAAGGAAAGACTTGACGGCATAGATACACTGACAACGAAGCTTGATTTCGTACTGAATATTTTTGAAAAAGCGGAGGATTGACAATGGAAAATCTCTACAAAGGCGCAGGCAATATCAAGGACCACCAGCACAGTCTTGACTTTCTTGACTGGGTATTTTTTACAGAAAATCCACAGGATGCAGGGCTGCATTTTTTGACGATGCTCCCGAAGCTTTACAAAAAAGAATACAACCACTGTGAAAAAAATATGATTGTTTCTGACGGTGAAAAGTGGCTTGCCGCCGTTGGACTTTTCATTGAAAAAATGAGCATTGCAGGGGAAGAAATTTTTTGCGGTGGAATAGGAAATGTGGCTGTCAGCAAGGACTGCCGTGGCGAGGGTTACATGAAGGATTGCATGGCTCTTGCAACAGAAAAATGCTACAAAGAAAATGTAGATTTTATGGTGCTTGGCGGTCAGCGTCAGAGGTACGGTTACTTCGGTTTTGAGCCTGCGGGCACATCATATGAATACACAATAAACGGAAGCAATATCCGCCATACATTCGGCAGAGATTTTGAAAGCAATATCACAGCAGAGCCTGTTACAGCAGAAAACACGGAGGCTCTTGATTTTATTTTTGACCTTTATAACAAGACTTTTATTTCAAGAGTTTTAAGACATCGTGAAGCACTTTTTGACATCAGCCTTTCGTGGCATCAGAAGCCATATATTTTTAAAGAAAACGGCGAATTTATCGGCTACGCTTTTTACTCAGAAAATATGGATTGCGTTATTGAATCTGCCGCAATAAACAGCGAAAAATATAAAGAACTTTTGCCTGTATTTTTAAAGGTTTCGGGCAGAGGTACAATTGACATAAAAGCAAACTTTTTCTCGGTGGAATACAATCAGATTCTTTCAGACATTTGCGAATGCACAAACCTTGGCAACAGTGAAATGATGAATGTGCTGAACTGGAATAGGATGGTTTATGCGCTTCTCAACGCAAAAACAAAGGTAAAAAATCTCTGCAACGGCAAAGAAAGTTTTCTTATTCACGGTTATAAAAAGGATGAGCTTTTCACTGTTGAAATCAAGGACAATCAGGTGAAAGTTTCTGACGGCGGAGAGAACCCAGTTGAGCTTACTCACAAGGAGGCAATGAGCGTATTTCTCTCCATATACAGCGAAAAACGCAACAAATTGAAAGCAGAAATTTCACAGTGGCTTCCGCTGGAATTCATGATTTTTTCAACTGATATGGTGTGAGGTTTTGTTATGAAAATTATTTCAATTCTTCTTTCAATTATCTTTGCAATTGACGGATTTTTTCTTTCAATTTTTACAGAGAAAAAAATTGATATTACCGCAACAGATTCTGTTGAAAATTTTTATATTGACGGTGAAAGTGAAAGCGGACTTATTCGCTTTGGAGTTTTAGGCGGCGGAAATCTTTTTGAGCCAAATGAAAAAATCACAGGCATAATTGAGTGCCGTGATGCTTCACTTGACGGCACAAAAATGAAAGTTTCAATAAGCTCTGATGAAGCAGATTTTAATAAAAAAGGTTACGCAGTTTTAAGCAGTGAAAAGCCTTTTTATACATTCGATTTTTCGAGTGAAAAGAACGGAATTTTTACAATAGAAATAAGGCTTATTTCGGACGAAAAATTCAGCTATAAAATCGGAATTATTCCAAAAAATAACCGTGCTGACGACACATTTTATTACGGGATTCAGCCGTACACCACCCGTGCTTTAAGGTGGGGAAAGGGTCATCAGATACCGAACTTCGGCGCAGAAGAATCCATTGACAAAATTCTTGACACAGCCGAATATCTTGGCATAAATCTTGTGCGTGAGGACTTTGTTGGCTGGTCGGTAATGCAGCCGTCAGCAGGTGCGGAGCTTAACTTTAAAGAGCAGGATTATCTTCTTAAAAAAGTTACTGACCGTGGGATGAAATACAACTGGATTCTCGGCAACAATGCAGGGCTATGGTCCCTTAACAAAAATTATCTTGATTCTTACGATGCAAGCAGGCTTTGGGCATGCCCGCCCGACGAAGAATTATGGGACGATTTTGTAACAAAGCTTGCCGCTCATTACGGCAGAAATCTTAACATTTTGTGGGAAATATGGAACGAGCCTAACTGGGGATTTTTCCTTGGCACTAACGAGGAATATTTCACGCTTCTTGAAAACACTGCAAAAATTTTAAGAGCAAATAGCCGAAGCGTTTATATTTATTCGGGCGGTCTTGCCCTTGCAGAAAGAGAAGAATATGCGCCGTTTTATGAAAAAGCCTCGGCTCTTATGGCAACGGGACTTATTGATAATTTTGGCTTCCACAACCACAACGGAATTGGCAACTTCTATAACGATATGAAGAGTGTGCAGAATCTTGCAAAAAATGCAGGCATCACAAAGGGCGGTATCAACAGCGAAAGCGGTATTCCCAATGCGGATGCGGCTACTATCGCATGCAAGGCACTTTACACACGCTCGTCCGGTGCTGACGGCTATGTTTCGTTCTCTTTCAGAAAATCTGTTATCCCCGACGGTGATGTGAACGATTTTGCATTTTTTGACGAATATCTTCAGCCGTCAAATGCGGTAATCAGCTTTTCAACTGTTATCCACTTCCTCGGCAATGCAAGGCTTGTGAATAAAATTTCTGACGAAAGAAATCTGATAATTGACGAATACGAAAATGACGGAAAGAAAATTCTTGTGTATTACAGCCTTGGCAAAGACAAGAGAGCGGACGCTCCAGAGGGCGAATACGAAGCGTTTGATATGTACGGCAACCCGCTCAAAGCCAAAAAGAGATTCAAAGTAACAAACGAACCTGTTTATTTTGTCTATCATTGACGGGCAAACAGCATTTATATATTGACATAATCTGCACTTTGTTATAAAATTATATTGATAATATTTGCACGAAAGGATGCACCAAATGAAATATTATATTGGCGTTGACGGCGGCGGAACAAAAACCGCTTATGCCCTTTTTGACGAAAACAAAAATCTTATTCAGCTTGTTAAAGGTCCAGGCAGTAACCATGAGAATTATGAGAACGGCTTTGACGATGCTGCACCCCTCATCTGGCAGGGAATAAACGACCTGCTTGCCGCAACTGGCAAACAGCTCAGCGATATTTCTTTTACCCTCATGGGTCTTGCAGGTATTGACCACCCATTCCAGCATGACGAAATGGTTAAAAGACTTAAAGACTTCGGTCTTACAAATTTTGAAATTTACAATGACGGCTTTATCGTTGTTAAGGCTGGCTCAACAGGTGCGGCTGCTATTGGCTATAACTGCGGAACAGGTACCTGCTGTAACGCTATCGACAATGACGGCAAAATGTTCCAGCTTGCAGGTCTTGGCGAATTCTCTGGCGAC
Organism: Clostridia bacterium; assembly: GCA_024404115.1. Classification (GTDB taxonomy): domain Bacteria; phylum Bacillota; class Clostridia; order Oscillospirales; family Acutalibacteraceae; genus CAG-488. The sequence continues at coordinate 35,033 of JAKSQM010000012.1, forward strand.
ATCGGCAACGGTCATTGGATTGCTATGATGACATACAAGGCAATTTATGACGATGTTTATCTTGGACTTGAAAAGACCGCTGTTACAAAGATGTTCTATGATGAATACGGCATTGAAAACAAAGAAGGCTTCCTCGCTATGGTTTCAAAGTTTGAGGAAGAGAATGCTGACCCGTTCATCATGCGCCTTATTGACTTCTTCTTTGACGCTGCAAAGGAGGGCGACAAGGTTGTTCTTGACATCATTGATATGATGGCTTCAAGAGGTGTTGCACTTATTAACGCTCACCTTAACACACTTAATTTCACAGATGAAACAGTTGAGGTTGTTCTTTCTGGCTCAATGCACACAAAGGCATTCTCACAGCTTTATGTTGACGCTCTTATTGAGAAAGCAACTAAAGAATGCAAGAGAAATCTTAAATTCATCAAACTTGACCAGCCACCTGTTACAGGCTGTATCAACTGGATAATGCAGCAGTACGCATAAAATATTTTTATCATATAAGGAGAGATATATATGAAAGACATTACACTTGCTGTTATCGGTTCAGGCAGTACATATTGCCCCGAGCTTATTGACGGCTTCCTTAAAGCTAAAGATTCACTTAACCTTGTTAAGGTTTCTTTTATGGACATTGACGAGAGAAAAAGAACTATCGTTGGCAATCTTTGCGTTCGTATGCTTGAAAAAGCTGGCGTTGACTGCGAAGTTGTTATGACAGACGACCTCGACACTGCTCTTCAGGGCGCAAACTTTGTTGTTACACAGATTCGTGTAGGTAAGCTCCCTGCCCGTCATCTTGACGAGAGTATCCCCAGAAAGTATGACCTTATCGGTCAGGAAACAACAGGTATCGGCGGCTGCTTCAAGGCACTTCGTACAATCCCTGTAATCAAGCACATCTGCGACAGAATTGAAGCTATCTGCCCCGATGCATGGCTCATCAACTTCACAAATCCCTCTGGTATCATCACAGAGTTCGTTCTTAACCACACAAATGTTAAGAATATCGGTCTTTGCAATGTTCCAATTGATATGCTTGATGATGTTAAAGAAATCACTGGTCTTGACAGCGACATCACATACCTTGGACTTAACCACCTCAGCTGGATTACATCAGTTAAGAAAGACGGCGAAGAGCTTCTTCCCTCTCTTATTGAGAACGGCTTCTCACCAAAGGTAATGGCAAACATCAAGGATGACGGCTTTGACATTGAGTGCCTCAAGACAATTCAGGCTCTTCCCTCATCATATCTTCAGTATTATTACTGCCGTGAGGCAAAGCTTGACCATCAGCGTGAGGGCGACAAGACAAGAGCACAGGTTTGCATGGAGATTGAAGAGGATCTTCTCAAGATGTATCAGGACGAAGAGCTTTGCGTTAAGCCTGCACTTCTTGACAAGCGTGGCGGTCATAAGTATTCACTTGCAGCTGTTTCACTTATTGATTCAATCGCAAACGATAAGAAAGATGTTCACGTTGTAAACATCAAGAATAACGGCACACTTGACTTTATGGCAGACGATGATGTTGTTGAAATTGCGGCAGTTATCGGCGCAGACGGTGCTACACCTGTTAAGGTTGACAAGGTTGAGAGCAAGCACATCATCAACCTTATGCGTGTTGTTAAGGCATATGAGAAATACACTGTTGAGGGTGCAGTAACAGGCGACGAGTCAAAGGTTATTGAGGGTCTTCTCGTTCATCCCCTTGTTGGCGATTATGAGAAAGCTACAAAGTGCTTCAACGAACTTAAAGAGGCTCACAAGGAATTCCTCCCAGAGTTTAAGTTTTAAGAAATGAATATATAAAAGAAAGGGCTGTCGGTTGACAGTCCTTTTTTGTATATAATTGTAGATATTACTTCAAATTCTACCCCTCTGTCATCTGCGATGACATCTCCCCTGTCAAGGGGCGACAAGTAGCTCGGTGCTTTCTTGGCTCCCTCTGACGAGGGAGCTGGATTTTGCGTAAGCAAAAGACTGAGGGAGAGAAAAGAAAAGAAAAGCCACAGCCTTTTCAGACTATGGCAATTTTTACTTTTTCTTTCTTTTAAATATTGAACGGCGTTAAGGTTTGAGAGATTTTAAATCACTTATAATTTGCAAACAAAGCATCATACTTTCATTACACTGATATATTTTCAAGCATTTTTCTGCATATTCAAGTGCATTCTGGAAAAGCTCTTTAGCTTTGTCAAGGTTTCCGTCAGCCTTTTCTGCAAGGGCAGTTTGTGCATAGATTTTTGATAAAATGGAAAAACTTTCATATGACGGGTATTTTTGAGCGTTTTCTCTCGCTTTTTCAAGAGATTCCTCATAATACTCTTTTGCTTTCTTTACATCATCCTCTTTTTGGGCTATATTGCCCATTTTATTAAGGCTTATTGAAAGATCTCGGTTGCTTTCATATGACGGGTATTTTTCTGCATTTTCTCTTAATCTTTCAAGCATTTCCTCATAATACTCTTTTGCTTTATTTACATCATCCTCTTTTAAGGCTATATCGCCCATTCTGTTAAGGCTTACTGAAAGGTCTCGGTTGCTTTCATATAACGGATAGTTTTGAGCGTTTTCTCTTCTTATTTCAAGAGATTCCTCATGATATTCTTTTGCTTTCTTTACATCATCCTCTTTTAAAGCTATATCGCCCATGTTATTAAGGCTTATTGAAAGGTCTCGGTTGCTTTCATATGACGGGTATTTTTGTGCGTTTTCTCTTGCTATTTCAAGATCTTGCAAATAGTACTCTTTTGCTTTCTTTACATCATCCTCTTTTAAGGCTATATCGCCCATTCTATTAAGGCTTATTGAAAGGTCTCGGTTGCTTAAATATGACGGGTATTTTTCAGCGTTTTCTCTTAATCTTTCAAGACATTCCTCATAATACTCTTTTGCTTTCTTTACATCATCCTCTTTTAAGGCTATATCGCCCATTCTATTAAGGCTTATTGAAAGGTCTCGGTTGCTTAAATATGACGGGTATTTTTGAGCTTTTTCTCTATCTATTTCAAGAGATTCCTCATAATACTCTTTTGCTTTATTTACATCATCTTCTTTTAAGGCTATATCGCCCATTTTATTAAGGCTTACTGAAAGGTTTCGTTTGCTTTCATATGACGGGTAGTTTTGAGCGTTTTCTCTTGCTATTTCAAGAGATTCCTCATAATACTCTTTTGCTTTCTTTACTTCATCCTCTTTTAAGGCTATATCGCCCATTTTATTGAGTGCTATGGAAAGATCTCTTAAGTGCTTATAACTTGGATTTTCTTTTGCGTTCTTTCTATCAATTTCCAGTTTTAACCCATACATCTTTTTAGCTTCTTCAATATTATCAAGCTTTAAATATATATATCCCATTCTTTCGTAAGAAATAGATAAATCATTTGTGATTTCATATGACAGGTATTTTTGTGCGTTTTCTCTTCTTATTTCAAGAGATTTTTCATAATACTCTTTTGCTCTCTTTACATCATCCTCTTTTAAGGCTATATCGCCCATTTTTTCAAGGCTTATTGAAAGGGTTTGATTACTCTCATATGATGGATATTTTCTTGAATGTTCTTTACTCACTTCAAGGAGTTCTTTATAATATTTTTTTGCATTGTAAATATCGTCTTTAATAAAATAAGCATCGCCTAATCTTTGTAAAGCAGAACAAAAGTCATAGATTGTATCTGATGTTTCATTTTTATCTGCTTCTCTTTTTGCAATAATATAGGCATCGTAATAGTTATCAATGGCTGTTTCCATTTTTCTATCAGCCTGTGCAATGTCGCCTGCTTCAATAAAATTCCATATTTTCTGGTGAGGTGTTCTTTCGGGTGCGGGTTCGCCAGCAGGCTCGGCACCAAGACAGTGGATAAGCTGATTGAAAACATTATCAAATGTGGCAGACCTGTCCTCTTCCATCCATACGATGGATTGATACTTCATAACAGTCAAGAGTCGGGATCTATCAAGTCTTATGGGAATAATAACTATTTTATCATCATCCGATCTTTCTTCGTTTATATCTAGAACAAGATTTATTTCATTATGGCAAAAACTTTCCTCTCTCGATGAATACTCATCAAGAAAAAATATAAAATAATTTGCTTTTTCAATTTCTCGTTGAAGAACAAATGCCCAGTTACTGCCAAGCTGTAATTTATCATCAATAAATACCTCGAAAACCTTTTCGCCGTTAAGGCGGTAGTCCTCAAGGTGCTTGCTGAATTTCTTTGCCAGTTCGGCATTTTTATCGTGTCCGTAGCTTATAAAGATATGTTTCATACTTCTCCCCCTCGGCAGGAAAATACATATATTTATTATATTCGACAAGGGAAAATTTGTCAATATGAGTTTGCATATGAAAGTTGATTGCCACGATTTATTGAATTTCATTCGGGATGTCGGGGACGCCATCCCATGCGGTTTGTAGTGAAACTTTTTCACTATTCACTACAACCTATTACTTTAATTTACCCCTATCGTCAAAATCAGAGATTTTGCCACTTCCCCCAAGGGAAGCTTTTGTGCTAAAAAACAGCACAGTTCATATGAGCTGTGCTGATTCTTTTATTATTTATGTTTCTTTTTGGATTTTGCCACGATTATGATGATTGCCGCTATCAAGAGAAGCGGAGCAATGCCGATTAAAGCTATCAGCGTGGCATTGAGATAATCACCGAAAAGAGCATAATATTTAACGCCGTTTATTATCTGCTTCGGGCAGGACACAAGGCGGTTAATGCCGTCTTTTTTAGTGAAGTCCTCGCTCTCGCCTTTGAGAATTTTTATACCAAATTTCAAATCCTCTTTTGATTTATTTAAAATGCCTTTGAATGTATCTTTAACGCTCTGACGGTCGGGAGTAACCTCAATTTTGTTTTCGCTAAGACCGTTGAGCGCATAGGTGAAGCTGAGCTTATCGGTCAGCACACCCTCCTCGGCAATGCCATATTCCGCCCATAAATTGTAGCTTCTGCCGTTGGGAAGCACAACACTTTCATCACGCTTTGCCTTGATTGTTTCGCCGCTTGTGAGCTTAACCGCCACATATTCGGGGTATTTAAAATCCGTCATCGTTCCGTCAAAATTAACTGTGCAGGCAGGCTTGAAGCCGTCGGGGAGAGCGATTTCTTTTACCATATCAGCCATTTCAACAAAGCTGATTGTTACAGGATATTTCTCGCCGAAAAATTCGATTTCTGCACTGACATCCTTTTGAGATTCGGCATTTTTTGCCTGCACGAACGGCTGAATTTTCACCGTTTCGCCAGTGGAAAATTTAACATTCACCAGCGGATACATTTCAACAACAGGGATCGCCTTGTCGCCCTCGTAGGCATCTGCGTTGGAGGTGTCAAAATCAAAAACCAGCGGCCCTGCACATTCGGCAGAAACAACCTTTTCGCCAAGATAAATATATTTCGCAGAGTATTCGCCCTCGGTGGTTTCGTCTGCCAGAACATATTCCTTTTCGTTTGCTTTCATTTTCACAACAATTCCGCAGTAATTATTCTTTTCGTTGAGAATTTCAATCTGTTCCTTAAAAAGTCCCTCGATTTTGTCGTCATCTGCCTTACGGACTTCCGCTTTTGTAACAATGCTGACGGGGCTTTCAAAAACAACTGCGTAGTAGCCGCCCTTTTCGGCAGTGAGAGAGAAGCACTTTCTGCCTGTTACAGAGGTGTCATCAGTTTCTTCGGTTTCTTCGTTATATACCTGCTCGCCCTGAACATAGCTGGATTTCACGGTCTGAAAATCCTCTGTTAAATCAAAGGCGAATGTGTATTCGTCTGTATTCCACAGGGTGATTGTTAAGGGATTTTTATCTTTATTCTCAATGTATGACGGCACTTCACCGTCAACGGCAAAGGCATTGAGAGAAAAGATTGCGAATAAAAATACAAACCAAACTGCTGCAAATTTTTTCATAATATCACCTCATATTTTTTGTTAATTTTATTATACTTTGCCTGTAAATTTTTGTCAAACAAAAAATCAGCACAGAATTAACTGTGCTGACCTGATGTTATCTTTTAACTCCAAGCAGGAGGATATTGCCGATAAGCTTCATAAACCATGCTGGGGCTCTGTTTTCGCTGGGGTTAATCTCGGCATAGACCGATTTGTTTACGATTGTGTTTACAAAATCAATTGAGAAAATCTTCTGAATGGGAGAGAACAGCTTATAAAGCACCATATGAAGTGCAAGCTCACCTGCGAAACGCTCATAGCTGTCAAAAACAAGGTTTTTGTCTGTTTCGGCTGGGTCATAGCCGTGCTGTGCGTAATACTGGGCGGTGTTATCAATAACATTCACAACATATTTTTTGAAAACGGGGAGCTTGAAAATCTCGGGATGCTTTGCAAGGTCAACGGCAATGAAAAGCTCCACAGTGTCATCCTCCTGCACAATAATTGTTGTGTCTGTTTCTTCAATCAGCTTTGCAACGGTTTCGTCCTCAATATCATCCGCTTTCACAAATGCGTAGGTTGAAAGGGATTCTGAAAGAGAATCAACAGAGCGGTTTTCGCTGATTTCATTTAAAAGAGCGGAATCAACTGTAATCTCTGCATTCTCTGAAACGCCTGTGAAAACTCTGAAATAATCTTTCAGAATTGATGCTACCTTTGTGTCTGGCACAAAGCTATTTTTTGAAACGGCAGATGCTGGAAGAATCGAGATTGACAGCATTATCGCCATCACAAGGAGCACGGAAATTATTTTTTTCATAAATATTACCTTTCGTTTAGCCAACAGTGCGCTGGGCAATGCCCTTGATTTCTGTAATTGTCCAGTCGGTTGAATCAACTGTAACAATGCTGCCGCAGTATTCGCACTTGGCAGATTTATTGATGTCGATTGGGGCACCGCAGTTGGGGCAGTGAATAACTCTTGTTTCACCTGCGCCTTTTTCGGTCTTAACACCGCTCTTTCGGCTGAGTGTCCATTCATATGTCATAAACTTCTCTTTTGTATCACTGCCACGGATAACCTTGCCTGTATCGTCATTAACAACATAGTCAACAATTCTTGTTCTGACAGTTGCAACAATAAAGTCGTTGTCGCCTGCCTGTCTCCAGCCGGAGAAGTTAACACCTAAAACTGCAACTCTGTCAACATAGTTGGTTTCGTGCTTTCTTCTGTAAGAGTCAAGCTGTCTGTCATACTGTGCATAAAGTGAATCTGTAAGATACGGGCGGAGAGATTCAATATTTTTATTCTGCCAGCAATCCTGCATCTGAACATAAATATTTGTGATTTTCTCTTTCAGCTCTGTTTCAGAGAATTCGGGGTCAATGGCTGTGTAGGTGTTCAGCTGTCTTAAAGGCTCAGTGTTCTCTGCAATTGCGCCCTGCTCAAGAGGAGGTTTGTATGATAAACTGGAGCCGCCGCTCTTTTTCACAGCGGTAACAACTGCAAGGATGATACCTAAGAGAATTGAACCGCCAACAAGTGAATAGTTAGCTTCGTTTTCATAGTTTTCGCTTCTGACAGTGCCGAGGGAGATTAAATCGCCCTTGTAGTTATAGTAACCGCCAAAATCGTTATCATCTGTATGTGAGCCGTAGATATATGAGTAATAAGTGGTTGTTGCATAGCTGTAATGGCTGTCATCATCATCGTCATAATCATAATCATAGTCATAATCGTAGTCATAATCATTATCGTATGATGAACCCCAGTCGAAGGATGAACCGTAATCGCTGCCGTAATCGGTATCGCCTGCAAAGCCGCCAAACTCGGCATAGGCTTGAAGAGGGATAGCGAGAACAAGGGCAAGTGCAAAAATCAATGCAAGTAATTTGTTTTTCATTTTATCCCCTCCTTAACCTTTTCTATTATTGAGCTTTTGTTTTATTTCGGGCAAGAGCTTCTTTTTTAATTTTGGCAAGCCATAGGCAAGTGCCGCTATAACGCCCTCAAAGCCTGCAAGAGTGAACATTGTGTCAGCAGAGCTGTCATGGTCAGAGGTGAAGTCTTTTTTAACATCATCCTCTGTTTTGATGCCTGCGCTTACAGATGAGAATTTTGCACCATCGGGGGTAATCATATCGCCGTCAAGCTTACCGCAAAATGTCGCATTTTTAATTGCATCAGCAGGGAGATATGTATATTTAATGCGGATGTCGCCAATTTTCCAGTTATCGGGGTCGCCGTTGGTGTAATAGCCATCGCCGATATTTTTGTAGCCTTTAATCTTCAAATTATCCATAGATTTCAGGTTTTGGTATCCGTCGGGGGATTCAAAAAGCTCATTTAAAAATGTTTCGTCAACTGTGATGCCTGTATCTGCCATAACAACATTGCCAAAAAATGTAGCTGTTTTCAGCTTATCATTAAACGAGGGGTTGGTGTATAGCTCACCGTTTTTGCCCTCAATATCTTTTCTCTGACTATCTGAAAAGCTCTGGACAACACTGTCGCCCGAAATCGCATACTGATACATTTCAACAGTGCGTGCCAGCACATAGCCATCGGCTGTTACGCCTGTGTCAACATCTGTCGGGTTATCAAGAAGCTTCATTTCACCTGTGGTGAAGAAGCCGTCGCTTTCAAGAGCATCCTCATCAGACATTCTTGAAATATCCGTGATTTGCAGGTTGTCATCAACTTCTGCCATTCGCTTCTGGTCTGAACCCCAGATACAACTGACTATTGCAAAAATCAGCAAAATAATTGTTGCAGTGGGCAAAGCATTAAATAGCTTTTTCATAAAACTCACCCTTATTTCTTATTTTAGAATTAAAAAATTCTTCTATACAAATTGTATATTATTATTTAGCTGTTGTCAATTTTTTTGTAGAATAAAAATTTATTTTGTCTTTTTCTTTATAAATAATAAATAAAATTTCTAAATATGTTGTTTTTTTCTTACAATTATGATACAATTTTTAAGTTGAGAAAAAATGAAAGCGGAGGTTATCATGGCTGACGAAAGAACACAAAAATATGTTGACACCTTAGCGAAAATGATAAGGTGTGAAACTGTTTCAGTTTATGGATACATTGACGAAGAGAAGTTCAAGAAATTCCACGAGCTTCTGAAAGAGCTGTTTCCAAATATTTTCGCAGTTAGCGAGATTGAATATTTCAGCGGAAGCCTGCTCATTAAATGGAAAGGCAAAGGCTCTGACAAGCTGCCTGTTCTTTTCATGAATCATCACGATGTTGTTGAGGCTGTTGGCGATTGGAAGCACAAGCCTTTTGGCGGTGAAGTTTCTGAGGGCAAGCTTTGGGGCAGAGGAACTCTTGACACCAAGGGCGGTCTTTTCGGTATGCTTCAGGCTGCTGACGAGCTTGTTGCAGAGGGATTCACACCCGACAGAGATATTTATTTTGAGTCATCCTGCACAGAAGAAACAACCGGCTTCGGTGCAAACACAATTTCAAAAGAGCTTGAAAAAAGAGGCATTCGTTTTGACTTCATCCTTGACGAGGGCGGAATGATTGTTGAAGAGCCGATTGCAGGCGTTAAGGGCTTTTATGCTATGGTTGGTATGGGCGAAAAAGGCTGTGCAGATTTGAAATTCATTGCACGCTCAAACGGCGGTCATGCTTCAACCCCAGGCAAAAACACTCCACTTGTTCGCCTTGGCAAATTTATGGCAGAGGTTGAAAAGTCAAACATCTTTGTTTCAGAGATGTCCCCAACAATCAAAGAGATGCTCACAAGGCTTGCACCTGCAATGAGCGGTGCGCTGAAGGTTGTATGCAGCAACGCATCACTTTTCAAGCCGCTTATTAAGGCTGTTGTTCCGTCTGTTTCTGCTGTTGCAGGCGCACTTTTCAAAACAACACTGGCGTTCACAACAGCTAAAGGCTCTGAGGGACTTAACGTTCTTCCGCAGGAAGCTTATGTTACAGGCAATATGAGATATTCTCACCATCAGGGCGGCGAAAACAGCATTAACGCAGTTAGAAAGATTGCAAAGAAATATGACATTGAGGTTGAGGTTATTGACGGCGGCTTCCAGTCCAATATTGCAGACTATAACAGTGATGCTTTCAAGCTGGTTGAAAAGGCTGTTTCAGCAGTTTATCCCGATGTTAAAACCGTGCCTTATATTATGACAGCGGCAAGCGATTGCAGATTTTTCTCAAGAAACAGCGATAATTGCTTCCGTTTCTTACCTTTCAAAATCTCTGACGAGCAGATGGCAAGCATTCACGGCTATGACGAAAGCGTGGATATTGACACACTTGCGCCCGCAGTTGATTTCTATAGATATATTATGAAAACTCTTTAATTACAGAATGAGGTTATTACTATGGCAGAAATGAAAACTAACAAAGAGCTGAGAAAGCTTACAAGAGCTTCTGCAAAAGCACTTGATAAAAACATTCTTATGCTCGATTATCAGAATAATTACGACCTTGACGGCGTTCTTAAAAACGGTGTGGCAACAATTGCCGACCTTATTAAGCACATTGTAAAGCTTTCTGGCAAAAAAGAGAGCGATTTCACAATCGGCACTGCAAAGGGCGGCGGATGCTCCACATTTGACGCATTTACTCCCGACGGCGACCACATCATGGGCAGAAACTTTGACTTTAAGGTTGCTCCCTGCCTTGTTCTCTGGACTCATCCAGAGGGATATTACAAGAGCATTTCAATTGTTGACCACAACTTCCTTACATACGGCAACAAGAGAAATGTTTATAACGATAAGAAAACTGCACAGCTTCTTCTTGCACCTTACTGCTGTGTTGACGGCATCAACGAAAAGGGTCTCAGCATCGCAGTTTTGCAGATAAGAGCAAAGGCTACACAGCAGGCTGACCCCTCAAAGACAGATATTACAACCACATCAATGGTAAGAGCTGTCCTTGACACCTGCGCTGATGTTGACGAGGCTGTTGAGTTTATCGCTTCACGCAATATGCACGATTCACTTTATTGCTGCTATCATTATCAGATTTCTGATAAGAGCGGCAGAAGCGTTATGGTTGAATATATCGACAATGAGCTTCATATTTATGAAAAGAACAGTGAGAAATATTCAATTGACGGCTCTGTTTATGAGAATGACGGCTTAGAGCGTATTTATGTTACAAACCACACAATCACAAAGAATGTTGGCTCATTCAAGGTTGAGCAGCACGGTGAGGACAGAACAAACGCTATCAGAAGAGCGCTCAAGGCAAAGAATGGCATTTTCACAGAGAAAGAGGCAATGGATCTTCTCAATTATCTGAAGCTTGACTATGACCATCCCAAGTATCCATGGAGAATTGAAGCTCTCTGGAGTTCAGTTTATAACTCAAACAAATGCACACTTGCAATTGCCGCTGGCAGAGATTACAAGAATATCTACACATTCGCTGTTGATAAGCCTTATGAGGTTATTGGCAAAGACGGCATTGAGGAATCTGAGTATCCATCAGGCAACTGGGATTATTTATAATACCGAAAGAAAACGAAAAGCTCTCCATCACGGAGGGCTTTTTTATTTGGAATGGGTTAGTTCGATGCTATTATTTAAGTAGCTTGACAAATTTTAGCAATCGGCTTTTTGGCTTTCTCTGACGAGGGAGCTGTTTTATTGTGCAGTTCAAATGAATTTGCACGATATTTTCTTGATTTTTTCGGGAGCAGCAAGCTACTCCCCTACAGGGTGCCGTGAATTTCATTCACTTTGTATGCACGGGGATGAACCCCGTGGTGTGGGCGCGGTGCGTGGGCGCGGTGCGTGGGCGCGGTGCGTGGGCGCGGTGCGTG
>JAKSQM010000013.1 GCA_024404115.1 Clostridia bacterium
TAACTGTCATTATCTCTGTTACTTTTTTGTCCAAAAAGTGTTGCCACTTTAAAGCATAGCAATCCACGCTTCAAGTCAGCACTAATCTTTCCCGTCGCCCCTTGACAGGGGAGATGTCATCGCAGATGACAGAGGGGTAGAACTATAGAATATAGATAAAAGATAATACATAATAGATAATAGTGAAAAAATTGGCACTCTGTAGGGGATGGCAACGACATCCCGTTCTGAATATCAGCACAATATAAATTTGAACGAAAATTTGTCGGCATTGTCATTGCGAGGCAATCCATACTTTAAAATTCCACATATCTGCTTGATTTGCACAATAAAACGGCTCCCTTGTGTAAAGGGAGCTGGATTTTTGCTCTGCAAAAAGACTGAGGGATTGTCCGTGGAAATTCAAATATCTGTTTAATTTTAAACAAACAATCCTCCCAACTCACATCAAAACAACCTCTTTAATAAAAAGAGGGCAGATGTTGCCGCCATATTTCATCAACCAAACTAAGGCAACATCTGCGCCCAGCCACGCCCAGCCACGCCCAGCCACGCCCAGCCACGCCCAGCCACGCCCACACCCACACCAACCGCCCCACGGGGTTCATCCCCGTGCATACAAGGAGAATTAAATCCACGCAACAAAAAAGCTGCCGCAATGCGACAGCTTTTTGCTTATTAAATTTCAACTATTAAAATCCGCTGCCATTGTCGAAGAACTTGAAGAAATCTTCTAATGAGCCTCCGTTTGCTCCGCCGCCAAATGGCTGTTGCTGCTGCTGTGTTGTGGTGATGGCTGTGCCTTTATCCTCAATAAGTGTTACAACAACATCAAACTTCTTAACATCATAAGTCTTTTCGTCAACTCTGCAAAGTGTCAGCTTCAGCTTGTCGCCAACCTTGCCGTTTTCAATCTTATCAAGAAGTGTATCGGCTGTTTCCATCTCAACGCCGTCAACTGCAATAATAAGGTCGCCAGCCTGTGCGTCTGTGCCCTTGAATGCGCTCTCTTCGCCAATCTGAGCAATAATAAGTGAGCCAGCAGGGAGATTGTTGTAATGAGCGATCATAGCGTATGACGAATACTGTGAAACAGGTGAATATGTGATGCCGAGCTTAGGTCTGTTTGTAACGTATCCGTTTGCGATGATGTCATCAATAATTGTTTTTGCTGATGAAATGGGGATTGCAAAGCCCATGCCCTCATACTCTGTTGAAGCGATTTTTGATGAGTTGATACCGATAATCTGACCTGCTGTGTTAATGAGCATACCGCCTGAGTTACCAGGGTTAATAGCGGCATCGTGCTGGATACACTTCATATCGTAGCCGATTTCGTTGCTTACAGGTCTGTCAATTGCAGAAACCATACCCTTTGTGTATGAGCCAAAGAACTCTGTACCGCCGGGGTTGCCGATCGCATAAACTGTTTCGCCAATCTTGAGCTTTGAAGAATCGCCGAATTTAGCGGCTGTGAAGCCTGTTTCTTTAACTGCAAGAACGCCAAGGTCTGTCTTTGAGTCAAAGCCAACAACTTCTGCGTCAAACTGCTCGCCGTTATAATCCTGAATTACAACCTTGTAGCCCTTTGTTTTTGCAGCTTCAATAACATGAGCGCAGGTGATAACGTATGTTTTTTTCTTATCCTTGCTTTCGCCCATGATGATGCCTGAGCCTTCGCCAGCAACATTTGAAGAGCCTGAGTTGCCCTGTGAGAAGAGATTATTCACTGTGCCATAAAGAATAATGCCAACATTTGACTTTATGTTCTGAGAATAAATCTCCTGTGCAGAAAGTCCGTCGCTGTCATCAACAGGTGTCAGGTTTGATTCTGAAATAAGAAGCTCTGCATCACCTTTGTTTGATGAATGGTTTTCGCTCTTTTTGCTCTTGAAAGCGATGAATGAACCAACAATTCCGCAGAACATAACGATTGCCGCAATTGCAAGGCAGAGAATGATTTTGCCAAGCTTTTTGCCGTTTGATTTCTTTGCCTTTTCCTCTGCTGCGGTTGTGTTCGCATAAGGGTTCTGGTTTGCAGTGTAATTATATCTCTGCTGATTTGAATAGGGACTGTAGCCAGATTCCTTTGAAGCATCATAATAAGAAGTGCTCTGGGGTCTTGAATAAAACTCTCCGCTTGTTGAGTAGCCACTCTGCTGAGCTGTCTGCTGTGGTGCAGGCTCCTGCTGAGGCTGTGATTCTGCTTCGGCAGCTTTTACCTCCTCTGCTTCAACAGGTTCAGTGCTTGCTTGCTCCTGATTTTCACTGACCTCGAATTTTTCCTGTTCGTCCATATATATTCCTCCTGACCGCCACTGCGGTTTTTATTTTATTATAATTCTTAATTTTAAATTATTATACATTTTTTTGTAAACAATTCATTAAGTTTTATATGAAAGGGGTATCCAGAAAGAAAATTCTGTGTATTCGCCCTCAACGCTGTCCGCTTTAATCTCACCTTTGTGGAGATTAACAATGCTTTTAACGATGTAAAGACCAAGCCCTGCGCCTTTAACATCATAGCTTCTTGACCTGTCGATTTTATAAAATCTTTCAAATACCTTGTGAAGCTCATCCCTTGAAATGCCGTCGCCGCTGTTTCTGATGCTGACATAAACCTTTTCGCCGTCTGTGAAAGAGTTGATGTCAATGTATCCGTCAACAGGGGTGAATTTTATGGCATTATCCACAAGGTTGTAGATAACCTGCATTATCATATCTTCATCGGCAACAACCCTGATGGACTGCATATTTTCAAGACCCATAATGTCAAGATTTTTCTGCTCAATTTTCTTTTCAAAATTAAGCACCGTTTTGAAAATGCTGTTTGACATATCAAACTCTCTTGCATTTATGTTCATTTCGCCAGCTTCAAGCTTTGACATATTAAGCATACCTGTAACAAGTCGAGAAAGTCGCTTAACCTCATCTGAAACAATTTCAAGATATTTTTTCTCTTCGTCCTGCTCAATTGTGCCGTCAAGGATTCCGTCGATAAATCCGCCGATTGTTGTCATGGGCGTTTTTAATTCGTGGGAAACATTTGCAACAAAGCTTCGCCTTGAGCTTTCAAGTGCCGAAAGTGAAATTGCCATTTTGTTGAATGCCTTTGCCAGCTCCGCAAGCTCGTCATCACCGCTGACATTTACTTTATAGCTGAAATCGCCGTCTGCATATTGCTTTGCGGCATAAGACATCTGCTTTAGAGGCTTGGTGATTCTGTAAACCATACCGTAAATAATTACAGATGAAACGAACAATGTAATCATTGCAGCAATCAGCATAATTTTTGCAACCTGCGAAATATACTGTGCCAATGTTGAGAACACAGGCTTAACCGCAAAAACAACGCCGAGAGTTTTGCCATAAAGCACAACAGGTGTGGCAACAACATGGTTTTTAACAGGGAGCGAGGTACCAAGGGTTGTCAGCTCGTCATATCCGTCTTTTGAAGCTTTTACAATAATATCCTCAGGTATGTTATACATCAGATGCTTCTGGCAGGTGTTTCGCCCTCTTGTTTTTGCCATTTCACGGCAGAGGATAACCTTGCCGTTGGTATCACACAAGAAAATATCGCAGTTGTTTGAAGTGCAGAGGGTGTCAATAAGACCGCTGACAATTCTTAAAGGTCCGCCGTCTGAAACAGTACTCTGACCTGTTCCGCTGAAGCCCATAATGGTGTTTTTCACATTGTCTGTTACCATCTCTGTGTTGTTGCGGAGAATTACGCTCTGCTCATCGCTCCATCTGCCAGTTTCAAGGGCAATGAAAAGTATGCTCATAAGAAACATTCCTGTAAAAATGAGCAGCAGCATATTTAACATATATTTTCTGAAAAGCTTACCGCCTTTTTGTGTTATCATAATCAGCCCTTCAATTTGAATTTATATCCTACACGGCAGACAGTTGCGATCTCCCATTTATCAGAAACGCCAGAGATTTTTTCACGAAGTCTTTTAATGTGAACATCAATTGTTCTGGTGTCGCCGGGGAAGTCATAGCCCCACACCTCGTCAAGAATCTGATCACGGGTAAAAACTCTGTCAGGGTTAGATGCAAGGTGATAAAGAAGCTCCAGCTCCCTTGGGGGAGTATCGATCTTTTTGCCGTCAACAATAAGCTCATAATTTGTAAGGTTAACGCTGAGCTTATCGTATTTTACTATTTTAACATCCTTGTCAATAGTTGAAGCCACTGAGCGGCGAAGCACAGCTTTAATTCTTGCCACAACCTCTTTTGGCTCAAAGGGTTTTGTAACATGGTCGTCTGCACCTAATTCAAGGCTCAGCACCTTATCGAATGTTTCACTTCTTGCGGTGAGCATAATAATCGGCTTGTCAGACTGCTTTCTGATTTCACGGCATACCTGCCATCCGTCAAGACCCGGGAGCATTATGTCAAGCAAGGTGATGTCTGGCTGAAAAGACGAAAAGCGTTCCACTGCGCTGATACCGTCATTGGCAATGGCAACTGTGTACCCCTCTTTTTTAAGGTAAATTCTGAGCAATTCGCAAATGTTTGCATCATCATCAACAACAAGAACTTTATAACTCATAAAACCTCTCCTTTATTTATCATCTGTTTTAATGCCCTTGAAACAAAAGCTTCAAAGGCATTTTTAGTTTCCTTATATATTATAATCCTCAGATTTTAACAAAATATGAACAAGTGTGAAACATTATGTTATATTTGTGTCGGGAAGATGTTAACATTTAAACTCGTATCTTGTCATAGAGCGGAAAATCTCGCCAGCTCTGAAATTGCACTGTGGGAATGTTGGCTGGTTGGGTGTGTCGGGGTAGAACTGTGTTTCAAGGCAGAAGCCTGCGTGCTTGTTAAGGGGAACGCCGCCCTTGCCAATAACAGAGCCGTCAAGGAAGTTGCCTGTGTAAAGCTGAACACCAGGCATATCTGTATATACATTCATTGTGATGCCAGTTTCTTTTTCGTATGCTGTGATAACTGCGCCTGCTGTTTCGTTAAGGCAGAAGTTATGGTCGTAGCCCTTGCACATAACAAGCTGAGGGTCGCTTTCACCAATATCCTTGCCGATAGGCTTGCTCTCTGAGAAATCAAATGCAGTGCCTTTAACGGGGCGGATTTCACCTGTGGGGATGCTGTCCTCATCTGTGGGGGTGAAGCTGTCTGCATCAATTCTCAATTCGTGAGAAAGAACATCAGTGCCAGCCTTGCCTTTAAGGTTAAAATATGTGTGATTTGTAAGGTTAACAGGTGTGTCTGCACTGCAAATTGCCGTGTAGTTAATTGCAACCTCGTTAGAGTCTGTAAGGGTGAAACGCACCTTTGTTTTCATAGCACCTGGGAATCCGCATGAGCCGTTGGGGCTTGTGTAGGACATAACAATGCTGTTGTCAGTGTCAGCAGTTGCTTCCCAGATAGCCTTTGAAAATTCGCCGCCGCCATGAAGGCAGGTTTTGCCCTTTTCGTTGGCTGTAACAGAGTATTTCTGACCGTTTATTGTGAACTGTGCGTTGTGAATACGGTTTGCATATCTGCCAACAGTAACACCCTGATAATCTGAATAATTCTCATGACCGTCAAGTGTGTCAAATCCAACGGCAACATCAAGCAGTTCGCCGTTTTTTGAGGGAACTTTTATTGCCTGAATTGTTGCGCCGTAGGTGAGCACCTCAAGCACCATACCGTTTTTATTTGTCATAGAGTATTTATATACTTCTCTGCCGTCTTTCAGTGTTCCGAATAATGTCTTTTCCATAAATTTTCTCCTTTATACACTTTGGTCAACTGTGTTAATTTTAAGTCCGCAGGACTGAATATACTGAGCGTCTGTTTCGTCTCCTGCTCCGCTGCCGTCAATATCTGCTGCTCTGAACTGAGCAGGTGTAAGACCGCCATTTGCAAAAAGTCCCTGTGCAATTGCGCTGATATAAACAGCGTCCATACCGTCAATGAATCCGTCGCAATCAACATCACCGATAATCACAACCGTTGCCATATCAATGATTTCTGTTTCGCTTTCGTTGTAAAGGCTGATGGTTGAGCCTGTTGTGATGTGTCCGTCATCTGCAATAACATTGCCCTCTGCATTTCTGATTTCTATTTTTTCAGTGTTGAGGAACTGAGAAGTGTAATCTGCAACTGTGAGGGATGTGTCAAAGCCCGAAATAAGATTATCTTTGCGGTCGATTTTAAGACCAGAATTATTTGTGGCAATGAGCCTGTTGTAGCCGATTGTGCCGTCTGGCAAAACGTAATATCCGTCATCGCCAATGCCAAATTCAGTGTAGTGAATACCAACATCCTTGCCCGAAATAACAGGCATTCCAGCATAATAGAATGATGATGTAAGAATCATCTTAGGTGCAGAAACCTTAACTGTTTCAGGTGCATCGTCTGAGCTTGAAAGAAGAACGGTAGTTGTTACCTTATCAAGCTCAACTGTTTTGCCCGTGCTGAGGTAAACATCGTTGTTGTCTGCCACTGTTGTAAATGTATTCTTTGTAGAAACAACCTCTTCGTCCTGTGTGTATTCATAAACATTCTCTGCTCTTACAAGCGTGCCAGCGTTATAGATAGCCTTACCAAGACCGCCGTCTTTAACGGTGTTGCTGAGAATTCTGCCGCCAAGAAGTGCAACCTTGCCTGTTGAAGCTATATTGATAGCACCGCCGTTGACGCCGATATTATTCACAAATTCACCGCCGTACATAAACATTGTTCCGCTTACATCAATGTTGCCGCCTGTTTTGGCGCAGCCGTTCTGCATCTGGAAATCGTTGTATGTGTAAAGTGTGCCGCCAGCCTTAACAGTAATAAGTGATGTACCCTGTGCCTGATTGTAGGCATATCCGCCGTCAAGGATGTATTTGCCGCCAACAGAGTCCAGTGTGAAGAAATCTTCGCCGTCCTCTGAAACATCCTCGCCCCAAGTTTTTGCCTCTGTGAAGCCAAGGCGAAGTGTGCCGCCCGGCTGAACCTCAAAGAGTGTGCCTGTGAATGTACCGCTTCTCATTGAGGTGTAGGTGCTGTCTGTTTCGCTGAGGATTGTAACATCACCGTAAACCTTTACTGTTTCATTTATAGTGTTGTCTGCAATAATTGTGATGATGCCCGATTCGCCAGCCTTAACCTCTTTAACCGCCTGCGCAACTGAAACATAGTCAACTGCATATGCGCCAAATTTACTTAAAGATGCAACATTCACAACTGCTGTGTTCATAAGAACGCCGATTGAGTTTACATACCACGGTGTACCGCTCTGAGGAGTAATCTGGAATTTAGTGTAGTTGACACCAACCTTTTCGCCAGAGAGAACAACTGTTGAGGTGGTATAGTTAGCAGGGGTGATAACTGCAACTGTGCCAGCTGCGTTTAATTTATCTGTAAGATTGATGGATCTGTTCTTAGCAACAAGAACATCATTTTCTGTTATAAGAGCATCACCGCTCATCTGGAATGTACCAAAATCAGCCACACCAAAGCCTGCACCAACATTATTATAAACATAGTTGTGGCAGATTGTGCCGCCTGTCATCTGGAAGATACCGTTTGAATTGATGGAAACACCACCGCCGCCGCCTGTTGTGGCAGTTGAGCCGTGCTTTTTATATGCAAAGTTTTCGCAGATTGTGCCGCCTGTCATTGTAACTGTGCCAGCGTTGATGAATATACCGCCGCCTGCATTTGCATAGTTGCCCTTAATCAGTGCGTCATTAGAAATTGTAACCTCTGCGTCTGTGCCGATTGAATAAATCGCACCGCCATATGTTTTGCCGTAGTTTTCGCTGATTTCGCCGCCGCTGATATTTACAATACCGCTGTTGTTATAAATTGCACCGCCCCTTGCAACAGAGGACTGGTTGCCGATAATATAACCGCCGCTGATATTTACATTGCCCATATCATTATATACAGCGCCGCCGTCTGATGTTGTTGTGTTGTTTCTGATAATACCGCCCTTAACATTAAGTGTTGCATCTGAATCAACATAAAATGCAGAGCCCATATCAGTTGAGCTGTTGTTTACAATTGAAACGCCAGCGTTAAGGTTAACCTTGCCCCTGCCTGTTACAGAAATAAGAGCAGAGTCAGATGTGATGCCGTAGCCGTCAAGCACAAGAAGTACGTTTTCATCTGAGCCGTCTTTAATATCACCGAGGGTGAGCGTGCCTGTTACATTAAACATAGGGCCTTCAAGCTCGGCACCCTTTGTAACATATTTCTTGAAGCCTTCGCCGTGAATTGTTACTGTATTTGGAATGTTAACCGTTGAGTTTACAGTAAGATTTCTGATTGGAACAATTGTACCTGTCCTGTTTTCAAGGGAGGTTACTGCGCTTTGAATATCGCTGAAAAATGTATCGTTTGCGCCGTCAATTTTAAGCTTAACATTATATGTATCCTTAACAACTCTTACGCTTTCAAGTGAGTCATCCCTTACCTTGCTGTAGCCAGAGTAATATAACATATAAAACTGAGGATAGTAGCGGTAATAATCATCGTCATATTTATTTGACCACTTACCGCTCTGAAGTCCAAGGTTGTATGATGCACTGGAGCCTGTAAGTTCTTCTGTTTTCTTTGGATTTGCACCGTTTCCGTTATTATATGTGGTGTTTTCGATTGTGGAATCGTAATAGCAGTTTGTAATTGTGCATGTGCCGTAGTTGTAGCCGATAAAGTTGTTTGTGTTGCTGTTTGTTGAGTTAAGGCTGTTTACGACACCGTAGTTAAGGCTGTATTTAACTGTGCCTGTTGAGTTGTAGCCAACAACACCGCCAACATAGAATCCGCCAAGCACCTCACCGGAGTTATAGCAGTTGTTTACACCGTCGCCAGAGTTGAAGCCTACAACACCGCCGTAATAGTTTGAGTTTGCAACACCTGTTACAAGTCCGTTATTGAAGCACTGAGAAACTGTTGCCCTTGTGTTATAGCCGACAATTCCGCCAACAGAGGCACCGCCAGAATATGTGCATTTAACAGTGCCAACATTGTAGCTTGTTTCAACTGTGCCAACGTTATATCCTGCAATACCGCCGATATATTTCTGTCCGTTTACTTCACCGTCATTGCAAGAAAGTGAAATTTTGCCTGCGTTGTAGCCTGCAACGGCACCGACATTTTCTGTGCCTTTAATAAGTCCGTCCATCATAACAACATTCTGAACAACACCGCCTGTGCCGATATATCCAAAAAGTCCCTGATTCTTTGTGCCGTCAACATAAACGCCTGCAATGTTGTAGCCGTTACCGTTGAATGTGCCTGTGAACGGATAACTCTGTGTGCCGATTGGCTTCCATATATTTGTTAAAGTTGTATCGTCTGTGATGAAAATATTAAGAAGCAGGTTGTCCATAAGTCTTGCCTTTGCGGCAGAGTTTCTTTCAACCCCTGCAAGTGTACCGTTTACAAGACCTGCAAACCATGCAAGGTTGTCGGGTGTTCTGATAAGATACCAGCCTGCGGAGTCCTTATCGGGCTGTTCAACACCGCCTGCCCATACTGATGTTTCAAGCATAAAAACAAGCACGGGGAAGCCGTCATTGATAACCATATAGTCATATGAAAAAGCGTTTGCATTTTCGTTAAGCTCACGGACAAATGAGAACTTTTTCATTTCTGCAAGTGTTCTTGCAACAGCTCTTGTGTCGCCAACAATTGTTGAATCCTTGCAGTAATAGCAGTTAAGGTATTCACCGCCAAGTGAATAGCCTGCAATTGCGCCAACATCATCTATTGCGTCAATTGTGGATGAAACCAAGCCGATAACATAGCATGAAATAACCTTTGAATATGAAACAAATCCAACAATACCGCCGATAGCCTTTGGACCAGAGATTTTACCCATGAAATAACAGCCCTTTAACGAGCTTGCTGAAAGTGCGCCAACAATACCGCCAGATCTGCCGATATTGACCGCCTGACTTTTAACAATGGCAGTTGAGTAACATTCGTTGACCTGTGTGTTTGCTTCGCCATAGCCTAAAATACCGCCTGTTCTGAGGTTGCCTGTTACACTGCCCTTTGAGAAGCACTGCATAACCCTTGAGAAGCTGATGGCATGACCTGCAACACCGCCAACGCTGTTTGATGTGGAGGTAACTGTTCCGTTGTATGAGCAGTTTTTAATAATGCCGTAGCTTATGTATCCGCACACACCGCCTGTGTTTTCAAGACCTGCAATGTTTGAATTTTTAACTTCAAGGTCGTGAATAACAGTTGGTGGAGTGGGAACAAAAATTTCTTCAGAAGTGTCATCTTCATCGTCAATAACAGGCTTTTCTGTGGCAATGTAGCCGAAAAGACCGCAGTTATCAACAGCATTTTTAATGCTGACACCGCTGATGTAATGACCGTTTCCGTCAAATTCGCCCTTAAAAGGCTTTGCCGCAGAGCCGATTGGAATCCACTCTCTTAAATAGCTGCCAACAGAGTTAAGCATAATATCGTCTGTAAGCTTTGCTTTAATAGAGGAACTGCCGTTGTTTACCTGTGCGGCAAACCAAGCCAGCTTTTCTGCTGTGTTTATCTGATAGTAACCGCCGGAAAGCGTGGGAACGGCTGTACCGCCTGTCCATACCGAGCTTGCCGCAACGGCTGAGAAAAGAGGCTGAATAACTGTCAGCAACATAATCATTGCCAAAAGCACAGAAAACAGTTTTTTCTTCATATTATCATCCCTTTGCAATATTTATTTTAAATATAGAATTACACCTATACATATTATATTATAAACGATTTTTAATTTTTTGTATAGTAGTATAATTGCATAATTATTTATATCCCTTTTGTTAAAATTTACACTGTGAGTGTAAAAAAGAAAATTAGAGTGCAAATTTAGTAAGTAAAAACTCTGAAAAATTGCCGTTGAATTCTTCAGAGCTTCAATGTGAATTTATAAAAATTTATGTATGATTTCTTCGCTGTCCGTTGGCATCAGCATTGCTGGCGGAACATCAAAAAGAGTTATGCAACCTCGCTTATTTTCTTTAAAAAGTCTATGTACCCCACGGGCGCAGGCAACAAGCACGCTCCCTGTGAATTGCGGATTGCTTTCAAGTGAAAGTCGAAACTCCATTGTGTGATTAGAGCCGTCTGCCGTATTGCCGTTTCTGATAACCCATCCGCCGTGTGGCATGGCGGTGTGGTTTGCCAAAATTTCCTCTTTTGAAACAAAATTCACCGTTGTGTCATAATCCTTAAAATATTTGTGCGACTTTATTTCTTTTTCGATTTTTTCTTTGTCTGCTCCGTCTTTCAGCGCAACAAAACATTCCCTCGTGTGCTTCTCTTTGTCTGTAAGGTCGGGCATTTCGCCGTGCTGCACCATTCCCAACGCAGAAAAAACAGGGTTTGTGTATTCCACCGCATCTGCCACACCGTCAATTTTACGCAGTGCGTTTGAATGTCCCTGACTTACACCTCTGCCCCAGAATGTGTAGTCCCTCCCCACAGGCAAAACAGCGTTCATATAAAGCCTGCTGAGTGAAAACAGACCAGGGTCCCACCCTGCGGAAATCAGCGAAAGTCTGCCGCCTTTCCGTGCCGAAAAATCAACATTTTTAAAGTGGGTCAAAATTTCTTTGTGATTGTCAAAGGAATCCACAACATTAAAATTTTCTGAAAGAACAGGTGTGGTTTGGGGCAGGTCGTTACTGCTGCCGCCGCAGTTAATTAAAACATCAATTTCATTTTTAAAATCAGTAATTTTTTCGTAAGAAATTACATCACAATTTTCTGCTTTTATTTTCAGCTTTTCGGGGCTTCTTCTTGTGAAAATATGCGTCAGCTTCATATCTTCACATTGCGTCAAAGCCAGCTCCACCCCTCTGCCAAGATTTCCGTAACCACAAATGCCAACTCTTATCAAAAAATCACCCTACTTAATTAAATTTTTCATATTATAAAGACCTGTGCTTCTGCTCACAATGAACCGTGCCGCATTGATTGCCCCCTCAGCATAAAGCGCCCTCGAATGAACCTCGTGCTTTATAGAAATCGTCTGATACTCCGTTGAAATAATCACCTCATGTATGCCGTTCACATTGCCTCTTCTTACCGATTGCACACCGATATGATTTTTCTCACGCTTATACTGACCGTTACGGCTTGCAATTATCTGCGGATTTTTCATCGTTTCGCCTAAAGAGCGGGCAAGCATCAACGCACTTCCGCTGGGTGAATCCAGCTTGCTGTTGTGGTGCGTTTCGATAATTTCAATATCGCTGTTTTCTAAAGAAAGTGCCGTTTTCACCGCAAGCTCTTCAAGAAGTGCAATGCCCGTTGACATATTGGAGCAATAAAAAATGCCGATTTTTTCGCTTGCCTTTCTTATGAGCGATTGCTCAAACTCCGTATGCCCCGTGGTGGCAATAACCGCAGGTATTCGGCGGCGAATGGCATATTCAAGCACTTCACGGGCGGAGCTGTGATGAGAAAAATCCACCAAAACGCTTGCCTCACCTCTGTATTCCATCAGCGAATGAAAGCAGTCTGTGCCGTATTTATCCACACGGGCGCAGATTTCAACATCGTCATTCCTTTCCACAAAATCGCAAATTTCTCTGCCCATTTTTCCGCAAGCACCGTTAAGCACAATTTTAATCATAAAATCACCAACTGCAAAAATTTGTTGACATCTTTTTCTTGTAATATTTATAAAAAAATGTTATGATTTATTCATCAAATTAAAGAGGCGAATTATGAAGCAGATAGAAATTTTTACAGACGGAGCCTGTTCGGGCAACCCCGGTCCAGGTGGATGGGCGGCAATTTTAAGATACAAGGGCAAAGAAAAAGAGCTTTCGGGCAGCGAAAAAGAAACCACCAACAACCGAATGGAGCTGACGGCGGTTATTGAGGCACTGAAAGCGTTGAAAGAGCCGTGCGAGGTTGAGCTTTTCACAGATTCAAAATATGTCTGCGATGCTATAAATCAGCGTTGGGTGTATTCGTGGCAGGCAAAGGGTTGGCGCAAGGCAGATAAAAAGCCTGCACTTAATGTGGATTTGTGGGAACAGCTTTTACCGCTTCTCAAAGCAAATAAAGTTAAATTCAACTGGCTTAAAGGTCATGCAGGGCATCCCGAAAATGAGCGTTGCGACAAGATGGCAGTTGAAGAATATTCAAAATACTTAAAATAATGGGACTGCCGCCTTTAGCGCAGACCGAAAAGTAAAAAATATAAAAAAGAAAAAGATGGTTTTAAAAGTAAAATTTACTGTTTAAGACCATCTTTGTTTTAATATGAAGTTTTTTCAATAATTGATTTTACTTTTCTAAGCGTTTTTTCGCTCTCGGAGTATCGCATACACCTTCGGGACGAAGAAAACGCTTTCTGCATCTAAATTCGGCAGCCCCACTTAAAAATTTCGGCAGCCCCCACTCATTCTTATTTTTATTTGCTTTGATTTTTCACTATTTTTTCATATGCGATAACAAGAATCGGTATGAGAACAATCTGAATGATAATGGCAGGGATAGCGTTTGTGAATGCCCCTGCGATAAATGCAGGTATGCCGAAATCCGCCTTGCCTAAGCCGTAGAGAACAGCCCTTGCAATGCCCCAAACGGCTCTGCCAAGGAGCATGGCGGTAATAAGCGAAACATAAATATAAGGCTTTTTCTTTGGCAGACATTTATACATAAGACCAGCCACAAGTCCGTATGCGGCAAGCTCAAAAGCCATTGAAATACCGATTGGAATAATGGGCGGCATGGAAAAAATCAGAAAACGCAGAAGCGGAGCTATGAAACCGATAACAAGACCGTAAATCGGCCCGCAGATGAATCCGCACAAAAGCACAGGGAGGTGCATGGGGCAAAGTGCGTTGCCAAGCTGTTGAAGCTGACCTGTAATAAGCGGCAAAATCAGCGCAAGCGCAAGCAGCATTGCCGAAATAACTGTTTTATTAAGATTGTTTCTTTTTGATGACATCATTTCACCTCGCAATTTTGATGTGTGGATTATATCACAAAAATTCCTGCTTTGCAATAAATCGAATAAAATATTATAATTATAGAAATTTGTGGGGAATCATTTCAAATGAATATTTAATTAGGTGAGTAGCTTGCTATTCTCGAATTTGCACTGTGCTTTAAATTATAATTGTAGTGGATGGCGTCCTCGATATTCCGTTCTGAATATCAGCACAATATAAATTTGAACGAATAGTTGTCGGCATCGTCATTGCGAGCGAAGCCGTGGAAATTCAAATATCTGTTTAATTTTAAACAAACAATCCTCCCGACTCACTGCGTGAGCCACCCTCCTTTACACGCCGACCGCCCACAACCACCGCCCACAACCACCGCCCACAACCACCACCCACGCCCCACGGGGTTCATCCCCGTGTCTACAAGGTGAATTATATTCACAATGCAACTAAAAAAAGCACCGAGCTTCCCGTCGCCCCTTGACAGGGGAGATGTCATCGCAGATGACAGAGGGGTAGAACTTGAAGTAAAGAGATGTAGTGTGTAGGGGATGGCGTCCTCGACATCCCGTTCTGAATATCAGCACAAATTTAAATTTGAACGAAAAATACGGGAGATTTATTCTTAAATTCCGCACAAATCCGCTTGATTTGTAGCGTTAAAAGTATAAGCACACTGTAGTACCTTGTAACAGCTAAAACTTTACGATACTATGCGGCATCTGATTTCGCCATGCTTCGTTTTCCGCCTTGAGGGGCGTCAGCCCATCTGCGTCGTCAGCCTTGCCTGACAAAATCATATTTGCATCCTATGTAAACTTTTAACTGTTACAAGGTACTAGGGGCGAACTGTGTTCGCCAGCTTTGCGTTACAACTGCTGCTCCCGTATATATTTGCCCCCTCAAAAAAATTATATTTTATGTGGAATAATGGAAAAATATGTGATATAATGCAATGTAGCGAAGAAAAACGGACTGGAGTGAGCTTTGTGGGATATGCGTTCATAAGCTACAAAAGAGAAGAAGTGAAAAAGGCGGAAGCTGTCAGAGAGCTGTTTATGAAAAACGGCATAGAGTGCTGGATGGATACTGTTGATATTCCTGCTGGCAATAACTGGGATATGGAAATAAATGACGCCATTGAAAGCGATAACTGCGCCTGTTTCGTGTTGCTCCTTACAGAGTCAACACAGACTTCAAATTTCATTCTTGATGAAATCGCCACAGCGAGGGATGCCGACAAAGATATAATCCCTATCCGTTTAGAAAACTTCAGCCTTAACAGTGCCATGCGTTTTTATCTTCGCCGCCGCCATATGGAGGATGTTGAATCTATTGACGAAAATGACAGCGGAATGAAGAAAGTTGTTGATGCTGTTATTCACCATACAGGTGTTAATAAAGAGCTTGCAGAAAAGAATAAAGAATCTGAAATTATAACAGTTATTCAGGATAATGGCTTCAAATATGTTGGTCAGATGAAAGACGGCGAATATCACGGAAAAGGTACTATGTACTATCCTGATGGGTCAAAATACTATGAAGGCGATTGGGTTAATGGTGATTGGCACGGCAAAGGAACTGAGTATTATGATAACGGTTCAAAATGGTATGAAGGTGATTTTGTTAACGGCAATTGGCACGGCAAAGGAACTTGGTATTATAATAATGGCTCAAGATGCTATGAAGGTGATTGGGTAGATGATAATCGGCACGGCAAAGGAACTTCGTATAATAAAGACGGGTCAATAAACTTTTCTGGCGAGTTTGAGAATGGCTTTCCAAAATAAATTCCTCACGGGCAGTGCAACTGCCCGTGATTTTTTGTGCGTAAATGCACATTAACACAACAAAAAAGCTGCCGCTTTTGTGCGACAGCTTCTTTTTATAGCTTAGTTATATTTGGGGAGGTAATCGCCGTGTGCTTCAATAAGGTCATCGCAAAGGTGTACGATTTCATCCATTGAAAGCTCTGAGGATGTGTGGGGGTCAAGCATTGCTGCCTGATAAATTGCATCCTTTTTCTGTGTTACGGCTGCTTCAATAGTTAAAAGATGAACATTTATCATAAGTCTGTTCATAGCTGCCAACTGTTCGGGGAGTTTACCCTGACGGCAAGGCTGAATACCATACTTATTAACAAGGCAGGCAACCTCTACGCAAGCCTCGTTGGGGAGGTTCTCAATAAGTCCGTTATTGATTACATTACCGCCGATTTTGTAAGGAATATCTGTTGTAATAGCTTCCATAATATATGAAGCATATTCATGTGTTCTTGTGTGGCTTACTTTATCGTTGAGGTAATTCTCTTTCTCGCTCTTCCAGCGGTCAATCTGGTTGATACATCTTCTTGGGTATTCATCCAGCGGAATTTTGTATCTGTCAATAAGCTCTGGATATTTTGACTTGATAAAGAAGTTGTTATACTCTGCGTTATGCTCGCTTGATTCTGTGCAGTAATGACCGAAGCGTCTGATATATTCATATCTTACAAGGTCGGTGTTTTCTGTTGAGCTGTCTGCAAGCACCTCTGCGGCTCTCTTTCTGATCTCGGGGTAAAGGTCGTTGCCCTTTGCGTCTTCAATTTCAAGAAGCCAGCCCATATGGTTGATACCAGCAATTCTCTCACGAAGTGGCTCTTCATAAGGGATTTTAAGACCGTCAAGAACAGTCTTTGAGCATACCTGAACGCTGTGGCAAAGACCAACAGATTTGATTGGAGTGTATCTGCCAAGGTAGCCTGTGAGCTGAGCCATGGGGTTAGTGTAGTTAAGGAAATATGCGTTGGGGCAAACCTCCTGCATATCGTCTGTGAAATCTTTAAGAACAGGGATAGTTCTCAATGCTCTGAAAATGCCGCCGATACCGTTTGAATCTGCGATTGTCTGGCGAAGTCCGTATTTCTTAGGCACTTCAAAGTCAATGATTGTGCAGGGGTCATAAAGACCAACCTGAATTGCATTAACAACGAAATCCGCATTTCTCAAAGCGTCTTTTCTGTTTTCAACGCCAAGATATTTCTGAATAACGGCTCTGTTTTCGTTGATGTTTCTGTTCAGCGCAGTTACCATTATGTAGGATTCATCAAGACGCTGAGGGTCAATATCATAAAGTGCAATTTCGCACTCTCTGAGAACGGGTGTGCACATAACATCACCCAAAACATTTTTTGCAAAAACGGTGCTGCCTGCACCCATAAATGTAATTTTCATGTTACCGCTCCTTTAAATTTATGGTGATTTGATTTTATCATATAAAAAATAAAAAAACAAGGTAATTGAAAAAATATGGTGCGTGTGATATTATCTTTTTGAGGTGAAATTTATGAAAATTGAAACAATAACACTGAACGCAGAAAGAAATGTTACGCTCACATTATACATACAGGATTTATCCCCCGAAATGAAGCATCTTGACAAAAGACCTGCTGTGCTGGTTTTCCCTGGCGGCGGATATTATATGTGCTCTGACAGAGAGGCTGAGCCAATCGCCCTCGCTTACCTTGCAGAGGGTTACAACGCTTTTGTTTTGAGATATTCGATTAAAGAGGATTCTGTTTTTCCAAATCCACTTGATGATGCCTGCGCCGCCATGAAGCACATAAGAGATAATGCGGAGAAATATAATATTTTCCCCGAAAAAATTGCAGTTATCGGCTTTTCCGCTGGTGGACACCTTGCGGCATACATTGCAAACACCGAGGGCTACAGACCCAACGCATCAATTCTCTGCTATCCGTCAATTCTTGATTCAATGGCAGATGTGCTTTATAACCACGATAAAACAAATCTTAACGAGCTTGTTACAAAGGACACACCGCCAACATTTTTGTTTTCAACAAGTGATGATAATGTTGTGCCGATTATGAACACGGTGAAATATACCGAGGCTCTGGCAGAAAACGGCGTTCCCTTTGAGCTTCACATTTTCAGAACAGGACAGCACGGACTTTCACTTTCAAAGAACGCAACGGGCATGGTCAATGATGACGTTGCGCAGTGGCTTAAACTGAGCGTAAACTGGCTGAATGCAATATTCGAGTTTTAAAAAATGCGGCTGTGAGTTTTCACAGCCATTTTTGTTGTCTTTTTACTGTTTTATAATCAGGCGCCCCACTGGGGAGCTGTCAGCGAAGCTGACTGAGGGGGTTATCTAACTGTTTACAGAAAGCTCCCAAATCTGCACCGTGCTTTAAATTACATCTGTAGGGGATGGCGTCCCCGACATCCCGCTATTGTTCTCTAAATGTAATCACAAATTCATCTGATATGTAGCATAAAATGGCACCATACACCGTAGAGGAGTAGCTTGCTCCTCCTGTTAATCAGGCGCCCCACTGGGGAGCTGAGGGGATAGATCGATAGAAAGTAGATAACAGATGGAAATGTCAATAAATGTATTTGCCCTACGCCCTCACGGGATTTAACCCCCGTGCTTTTAATAAAGAAATTCACCTTAACATCCATTCTCCTTTTAATGAATTTTCTCAACGCACCAGCCATATTATTTTATTTTAGAAAATACGTTGTTTGATAAGATAAAAGGTGCATAAAATTCACCAAACCATTTTATGCATTTCAACAAAATGCTATTTTAGTCAATGATTTTTGTTGACAATGCACTAATGTTGTGGTAATATCTCAGTGAATTAAATTCACCAAAGAAATGGAGGGTATTTTTTATGGGGTTTAAAAACAAGGGGATGTGGCTAAGCAGTAAAGAGGCAGATATGATTGACCTTTACAGAAAGCAGAGTCCCAGCGTCAAAAAAGCAACTTGTCAGCAGGTTGGTGTAGCTTATGACAGCAAAAAAGACGGCAAATCATCCAAAAACAAAAAGCGTTGGTGATTTGAAGCAAAATGCGGTGCAATTGCCTTATTTACGGCACACCAAAAAATGAAAGCAACCAAAAACAGCGTCTTGCCTGTCCGAAAAGGCAAAACGCTGTTGCTTTATTTATTCACTTTTTAAAGCTTTGAGCAGCCGAAGCTATTAATCAACGCATCAATGCGCATTTTCTTTTTGCACATGGGGCAGTCGATTGAACTTGTGCTCATATAGTCGGGCAGGTCAGCGGTGTCAAATGCCGATGTAACAGGCACGCCGCTGCATTCGCTTACAGCAGAGAAAACAGATGCAATGCCTGCAACTCTGCCACCGTAATAATTGATAGCTTCAATAGCAGAAAGGCAGGTGTAACCTGTAACAACAGAAGCCGCAAGAATCAGCACGCTTTTGCCCTGTATCATAGATACATTGTTATCTCTGAAAATCAGCTGATTGCCTGTTGTGTATTCGGGTGTGAGAATGTTGATTTCTCTGTTTGAATTTAAACTGCTGTAATCGCTTCTTGTGAGTATCTCACCAAGGCAGGTGCCGATAACTTCACTGCCGTCAAGGCAAAGGATTGTATCAACCAGTGTGCTCATTTTATAAGCAGGGAGCAATGCCTTTGCAACAGCCTTAGCCTGTGGCAGGTTGGATTTCTGCGTTGTTATATCAATATAATAGTTTATATGACTGTGGTTTGTTACAAAATGCCCTTTGCTACAGCTAAGGTAAAGGTTCGGGCTCTTTGTTGCCACCTTAAAAGTTTCGCTCATTGCCATAGTTGTTCACTCCAGTTTAAAATTATTTTATTTTTGAAACTAATTTAAAAAATAACGGACTTATTTTAAATAATCCCAAAATAATCATTTGCTTAGTGGATATGCGTTTTTCTTTAACAGCTTCTTTATATTTTCTGTTATAAAACTTTTTAAGCTCTTTTTTAGAATCGGAATTTTTTGTTACCTCTATTTTGCTGATTATATCAAAAAGAGCAGTTACATATGTTAAGTTAACAAGTGAATTATATCCGTCTTTGCCTTTGAAATAATTGATTCTGTCATCATACATATGTATAACAGTTTTATTTAACATAATCTGTTTTTCTTCTGTCATTTTTGATCTTGTAAGGCTGTTTTCTGCGTGATAAAAATAATACATTCTTCTGTTAATTGATACTACTTTTTCAGCACGGCTATACAGATATGGATTGATAATCAAATCCTCAGCCATTCTTGCAGATTCATCGAATCTCAACCCGTCAGAAAATAAATCTGCATTATACAATCTGAACATTACTGCGGTAGGATTATACCCGAAAAACTCAAATGAAGTGCCGTCATATATTTTTTCAAGTGCTTCTTTACCTGTTAATGTTTTTATTTCATAGCTTTCGGCATCGGGTTCAGCATAATCACGGACATAAGTTCCTCTTGAAAAGCAAAGAGAAATATCAGCAGAATAATCTGCCATAAGATTAACAAGAGTTTCAACCATTTCACGGTGGATATAATCATCGGGGTCAATGAAAAGTACACTGTTCCCGCTCATTATATCAAGACCTGCGTTTCTTGCAGAGCTGACACCGCCGTTTGGCTTGTGAATAACAATGATTCTGCTGTCTTTTTTTGCATAAGTGTCGCAAATTTCACCGCACTTATCTGGCGAACCGTCATCAACAAGAATTATTTCAAAATTTTTATATGTCTGGCATAGTATGGAGTCAATGCATTGAGCCAAGTATTTATCAACATTATAAATCGGTAAGATTATTGAAACTTTGTTTTGCATTTTTATACCTCCACATTAAATCTGCAAGCATTTTCGCCTGCGCAAAATCCGCTTGAAAATGCCCATTGAAGATTAAATCCGCCGCAGCCGCCGTCAATGTTAAGTATCTCGCCTGCGCAATAAAGATTTTTCACTAACTTTGATTCCATTGAATCCTGTGAAAACTGGCTTGTGTCCGCACCGCCACGGGTAACCTGTGCGCTCTCAAAGCCTTTAGACCCTGTGAGAAAAATTCTGAAATTTTTCATAAGAGTCGCCAGTCGATCCGCTTCGTTATCACCGATAACGCTTGCAGGAGCGTCATTTTTAATATATATACATTTAATAAATCCCTGCCCGATTTTTTTGGGTACAAGACCCGAAAGGAGATTTTCGCATTTGAGCTTTGGATTTCTCTCCGCTCTTTCAATAATTGCCGATTTTATCTCGCCCTGTGTGAGCGTTGGGAAAAAGTCAATTACAACACTGCACTTTTCTTTTGAAAGATAATCGCAGAGAATACGCTGAGCGTCCATTGAAGCAATGCCAGAAAGTCCGTATTCAGTAAAAAGAATTTCACCGCTTGCAGTGCCAATTTGGTTTTCGCCTGCAAAAAGCTTCATATTGCCCTTTGAGCGAAGTCCCTTAAACGACTTGATAATTTTGTTGTCGCTGGTCAGCTGAACAAGTGCAGGCAGCGGCTTTATAATAGTATGCCCTAAAGAGCGTAATAATTCAAATCCGCTTCCGTCAGAGCCTTGGGACGGTGAAGCCTTGCCGCCGCAGGAGATTATCACTTTTTTTGAAAGAAATCTGCCGTTGATAACAAAAGTGCCGTCATTTTTCACTTTAACTGTGTCAATTTTTTCGTCGGTGAAAACAGTAATTCCAAGCCTGTCGCATTCAAAACGAAGCGCATCAAGAACGCTCGCCGCCGAGTTGCTCAAAGGGTAAATTCTGCCCTCTTCGTCCTCGTATGTGAAAAGTCCCAGTGAATTAAAAAAGTCAACTGTGTATTCAACATTGTATTTTTCAAGTGCTGTCAAGGCAAAGTTTTTGTTGTAGTATTCATGCTCAAGTGCGTGCCTGTTTGAAAGGTTGCATCTGCCGTTTCCTGTTGCAAGGATTTTTTTGCCGATTCTGTTCATTGAGTCAAAGACCGCAATGCTCAGCTTTTCATTTTTATTTTTAGCGGCAATGGCGGCTGTGATGCCCGATGCCCCTGCGCCGATTACAGCAATGTCAAACATAATTTTCACCTCGTTTTTATCATATCATAATCACAACAAAAATAAAAGTATGATTTTAAATTTTTCTGCATAATATTCAGCATGGGGGTGAGGCTATGCCTGTTACTGTAATTGTTTGCGTTGCGGCGGTTATATGCGCCTTAACTGTTTTGATTGCTATGAAAAAAAGCGGCAAATTCTTTTCAGCTCTTTTGCTTTCTGTTATAGAGGGCACAGTGGCTCTCTTTGCCGTCAATGCGGCAGGCACATTCACATCTGTCAGCCTCAGTGTCAACTGGCTCACTTTAGCGTCGGGCGCAGTTTTTGGAGTGGCTGGAATAGCCGCAAACCTTATTGCCAATATTATTATACGGTAAAAAATGTTATTATTTTGTTAATTTTTCTTAAAAGGGTTGACTTTTCCTGAAAAATGGCTAAAATAGATTTAGCACTCAAAGATAAAGAGTGCTAATCTTACAAAACCTAATCTTTCAAGGAGGAATATATAATGACACTTAAACCACTTGCAGACAGAGTTGTAGTTAAAATGACAGAGGTTGAAGAAACTACTTCCAGCGGAATCATTCTTGCCGCAGCTGCTAAAGAGAAACCTCAGGTAGCAGAGGTACTTGCTGTTGGCCCTGGCGGACTTGTTGACGGCAAAGAAGTTGAAATGTATGTAAAAGTTGGCGATAAAGTTATCACAAGCAAATACGCAGGCACAGAGGTTAAACTCAACAAAGAAGAATACATCATCGTTCGTCAGAGCGATATTCTTGCAATCGTAGAATAAACGGAGGATTGAATTATGGCTAAACAGATTATTTATGGTGAAGATGCCAGAAAGGCACTTCAGGCAGGTATTGACAAGCTTGCAAACACAGTTAAAATCACACTTGGCCCCAAGGGCAGAAATGTTGTTCTTGATAAGAAATACGGCGCACCCCTCATCACAAATGACGGCGTAACAATCGCAAAGGATGTTGAGCTTGAGGATGCTTTTGAGAACATGGGCGCACAGCTCGTTAAAGAAGTTGCAACAAAGACAAACGATGTTGCAGGCGACGGCACAACAACAGCAACACTTCTTGCACAGGCTCTTGTTCGTGAGGGTATGAAGAATGTTGCCGCTGGCGCAAACCCCATGGAAGTTAAAAAAGGTATCGCAGCTGCTGTTAAAGCCGCTGTTGAGGAAGTAAAGGCAAATTCAAAGCCCGTTACAAGCTCAAAGGATATTGCAAGAGTTGCAACAATTTCATCTGCTGACGAAGCTATCGGCGACATCATCGCAGAAGCAATGGAAAAGGTTACAGCAGACGGCGTTATCACTGTTGAAGAGAGCAAAACAGCTGTTACAGACAGTGACATCGTTGAGGGTATGCAGTTTGACCGTGGTTACATCTCACCCTACATGGTAACAGATACAGATAAGATGGAAGCAGTTATTGATGATGCTCTCGTTCTTATTACAGATAAAAAGATTTCTAATATTCAGGAAATTCTTCCTCTCCTTGAGCAGATTCTTCAGTCAGGCAAAAAGCTCGTTATCATCGCAGAGGATGTTGAGGGCGAAGCACTTTCAACAATTCTTGTTAATAAACTTCGTGGCACATTCACTTGCGTATGCGTAAAAGCTCCCGGATTTGGCGACAGACGCAAGGAAATGCTTCAGGATATCGCAATCCTTACAGGCGGTGAAGTTATCACATCAGACCTCGGTCTTGAGCTTAAAGATACACAGCTTGCACAGCTTGGCAGAGCTCGTCAGATTAAGGTATCTAAAGAGAACACAATCATCGTTGACGGTGCTGGCGATAAAGACGCTATCAAGGGCAGAGTTGCACAGATTCGCTCACTTCTTGAAACATCAACATCTGATTTCGACCGTGAGAAGCTTCAGGAAAGACTTGCAAAGCTTGCAGGCGGCGTAGCAGTTATTCGTGTTGGTGCTGCAACAGAAACAGAAATGAAAGAGAAGAAGCTCCGCATTGAGGACGCTCTTGCAGCAACAAAGGCAGCTGTTGAAGAGGGCGTTGTAGCAGGCGGCGGTGTTGCACTTATCAACGCTATCCCCGCAGTTAAGGCACTTCTTGATACAGACGACGCAGACTTCAAGACAGGTGTTAAGATTGTTCTTAAAGCACTTGAAGAGCCCGTTCGTCAGATCGCAGCAAACGCAGGTCTTGAGGGTTCAGTTATCGTAAACCACATTGTTGAGTCTGGCAAAACAGGCTACGGTTACGATTTCGGCAACGAGGGTTATGTAGATATGTTCGAAGCAGGAATCCTTGACCCCACAAAGGTAACACGTTCAGCAATTCAGAACGCATCATCAGTTGCAGCAATGGTTCTTACAACAGAGAGCCTTGTTACAGATAAGCCCGACCCACAGGCAGATGCCGCAGCCGCAGCAGCTATGGCAGCAGGTCAGGCAGGCGGAATGTATTGATAAATACCGCCCAAAGTGAATAAAATAATGGCTATGTTGAGCAATCATCATAGCCATTTTTATTTTGCAAAAATATTGTCATTGCGAGGTTGCACAGCAACCGTGGCAATCCACGATTTGAATGAATATTGAATAATTGTGGGCGGGACACCCGATTTGAAGTAATAGGTTGTAGTGAATAGGTGTACGGCACATCGTAGGGGCGAACTGTGTTCGCCAGCTTTGCATTACAAAATTAAATTGTCATTTCCAATTTGCATTGAGCTTTGAATCACCATCTGTAGGGGATAGCGTCCTCGACATCCCGTTCTGAATGTCAACACAAAGTCAAAAGAAAAAGCTTCCCTTGGGGGAAGTGGCAAAATCTTTGATTTTGACGATAGGGGTTTTCTTTAAATTCCGCAGAATTTTGTTGTTTTGTCATTGCGAGGCTTCAAAGAAGCCGTGGCAATCTGTAACCTCCCCGCAATTTCACAACGATTTGAATTATTCACCTCAAAAATATTGACTTTTTCTGCGGTAAAATATAGAATTAAACTATTAAATCTATGGAGTTGATAAAATGAAAAACTTAAAGAGAATTTTATCCGTTGTAATGGCTGTTGTGATGCTTCTCAGCATCTGCCTTTTCACAGCTAACGCAGAGGATAAAAAGCCCCTCTATCTTGTTCTTGGCGATTCAATTGCCGAGGGCTTCGGTCTGACAAATCCGCAGGACGGCGCATACGGCAAAATCATTGCCGACACAAACGGCTACGGCTACATTAACCGTGGTCATATGGGCTATGACAGCTCTGATATTCTCCGCCTTGTAAGCGATACATCGGGCAAAACAGACATTCCCAAGTTTGTTAAAGAAGCTGACATCATCAGCATTTCTGTTGGCGGCAACGATTTCCTTTTAGGTAATATGGTTGACCTGCTTTTCAAAGCAATTCTTCTTAAAGACTACTCACGCTTTGACGAGATTGCAGAGAATTATTACAACAACCTCACCGCTATTATGAAAAAAATTCACGAGCTGAACCCCAACGCTGTTGTGCTTATGCAGACACTTTATAACTCATGGAATTCAGCAGTTAAAATTGAATTCCAGAAAGCGGCAGACAGAATCAACAACGCAATTTACAGAGTTTATGAGGAAAACCCCGGCTACTTTGAAATTGTCGATGTTGGCAGTCAGTTCTCTTTCCACAAGGAATGGATGACACAGGACACTATCCACCCCAACGCAGAGGGCAATGTTGCAATTGCAAAAATCATCCTTAACAGAATGGTTGAGCTTGGACTTTGCGACAGCGCAGAACCAGTTATCCTTAAAGCAGGCAAATCAAGAGATTATATAAGAGAGTATTTCGGCGACCTTGTTGGCACAGTGCTTGTTGTTGCGGCAAATGTTGCAACAGGTAATTTCAATTTTTAAATAAATCAGAAATTATCAATATAAAGCCTCCCTTGGGGGAGGTGGCAAAATCTTTGATTTTGACGGTGGGGGTAACCCCCTCAGTCTGCTCCGCAGACAGCTCCCCAAAGGGGCGCCTTTGCTTCTGCAAATTCCATTTATTAAACCATTTCAACCCGTTGAAGAGCAAAAACTCTTCGGCGGGTTTTTGCTGTCAAAACATTTTCTTACACCTTGTCATTCCACCGCCAGCTTTTTTTATAAAAAACTTGCAAAATACACACAATGTATGTTAAAATTAAGCGAGTAGGTGATAATATGAAAATTCAGGAATCCGCAGAAAATTATCTTGAAACCATTCTTATTTTAAAAAACAGAAACGGCAAAGTCCGTTCCGTTGATATTGCCAATGAGATGCACTTTTCAAAGCCAAGCGTCAGCGTTGCTATGAAAAATCTCAGAGAAAACGGCTACATTTCAATGGATAAAGAGGGCAATATTGAACTGCTCCCTGACGGTGAAGATATTGCGTCAAAAATTTATGAACGCCATATTCTCCTTACAAAATATCTTGTTGCCCTTGGTGTCAGCCCCGAAACTGCGGCAGAGGATGCCTGCCGAATTGAGCATGACATAAGCATTGAAAGCTTTGAGGCAATCAAGGAACACACTATCAAAATGGCAAAATAATACGGAGGTCAAAATGAAAATCAGCAAAAAAATTCTCAGCGTTTTAATTGCGATTGTGATGCTTGCGCTTACCTGCACAGTTGCATTCGCAAAAGAAAAATGCACCTGCGGCAACACACCCGTTATTCTGGTGTCTGGCTTCGGTGCAACCACCCTTGTGCGTGTTAATGATAACGGCAGTGAAGATGTGGTTTTTCCGCCCACACTTGATGTAATCAAATCTGCTGTTACAGATAACCTTAATAAAATTGATAAGGATGCGCCCCTCGAATTCCCTGCATCTGTTGTTACACAGATTCTCGACCCAATCACAATGAATCCCGACGGCACATCATATTACAATATTAAACCCATTTATTCATCTGTTGAAGATACTTCACTTGAGGGATTCAGAAAAAATGACGCTCTCAAATATGTTCCCTATACAGGCTCAAAATTCCTTGATATGGAATGTATCGGTGAAAAAATCGGTGATGACCATGTTTTCAACTTCCTCTTTGACTGGCGAATCCCCAGCGACGAGGTTGCAGACCAGCTTCAGCAGTATATTATGGATGTTCTCCAATACACAGGTCATGAAAAAGCAAGCATCTATTGTTTAAGTCAGGGCAGTGTGTGCGTTGCTCAGTATCTTTATAAGTATGCTGATAAAGAGCTTCTTGAAAATGTTGTTTTCAATGACCCCATTCTTGAGGGTTCAGATTTCATCACAGATATTGTCAGCGGCAGAACAGGCTACAAGCTCACCTATGGCGAAATCATAAAGCTTGTTGAGAATATTTTACATACAGAGATTGAAATTTCTGATATCGCTTCAATTATCCCAGAGGGCATTGACAATATCGTTGGTATGGGTGCAACACAGATTGTTATTCCCATGGTTAAGGATTCACCTGCATACCTTGAAATGGTAACAAAGAAAGACTACGAGGATGTTCTCAAAAATTATTACACTGCCGAGGGCAACGAAAAGCTTATTGAAAAAGTCAACAAAACAAGAAACGGCTTTATGGCAGATATTGAGGGCACCTTGCGCAATGCTCAGAAGCACAACATTGATGTTTCAATCGTTTCAAGCTCAGGCAAAGCACTTGTAACAGGCACTGGCGTTAATTCAGACTCAATCGTTAATACAGAGTATTCCTGCGGTGCTTACTGCGCACCTTGGGGCGAAACCTTCCCAGAAGATTATGTTCAGAAAAAGGACATCGGTCATGACTGCGTTTCACCCGACAGAACAGTTGACCTTTCCTGCGGATACCTGCCCGAAAAAACATGGATAATCAATGACCTTTTCCACGGTATGGTTGAGTGGGCGCCCAACTCACTTGCACTTGTTGAAAAGCTCCTTTATACACACGATTTAAAGGACGCTTGGAGCAGCAAGGAATTCCCCCAGTTTATGCAGAGTGATGACCCCACACAGAATGTTCAGGCAGTATTTGCAGACAGCAACAGCCTCAGCACCAAAACAGGCGGCAACGGCAAAATCCTCGTGAAGAATGTTGCATCAGAGGATATTCTTATTAACTCAATTTCAGTTGACGGCAATAAGAGCGGTCTGCCTTTCGTGCTTAAAGCAGGCGAAACCGCAGCCGTTTCAGTTGACGCTTCAAAGGAGCATTACGGCACAATTTCTGTCAGCTACTCAAAGCTTGCAGGCGTTGGCAAAGAAACAGTTAAGGACTTTGGCTACTCTGTTAAGGATAACTACAGCGGAATTGTTGTAAACCACGGTAAGGACGAAAACACCGCATCTGCGCTTAATAAAGTTTTCGGTATCGTCTGGAATTTCTTTAACAGGGCAATCAGATATATTGCCGACCTTTTCGGCACACTTATTTCACAGATTAAAGGAGCATAAATTATGGAAATCAAAATTATGAGCTTCAACGTTCTCTGCTACGGACCTGAAGAAATGTTCTGGCTTGACAGAAGAGGAATGGTTGCAGACATTCTCAGAAACAATAAGCCCGATTCATTCGGCTTGCAGGAATCACATTATGAGTGGATGCAGGCAGTTTGCGAAGCACTTCCCGAATACGATTATGTTGGCGTTGGACGAGATGACGGCGCACTTTGTGGCGAATTTTCACCTGTATTTTATCTTAAAGATAAATATGATGTGCTTGACAGCGGCACATTCTGGCTTTCAGAAACACCCGATACACCCTCATACGGCTGGGATGCTGTTTGCCGCCGTGTATGCTCATGGGCAAAGCTTCAGAATAAAGAAAACGGCTCTGTTTATGTTCATATCAACACTCACCTTGACCACAAGGGACCCAATGCCCGCACATTAGGCTTGCAGATGGTTCTTGACCACGCAGCAAAGTTTGATGTTCCTGTTGTATGCACAGGCGATTTCAACTTCAAAGAGGGCTGTGAGCTTTATAAGCAGATGGTTTCAGGCTGCCTTAAAGACTCAAAATATGCCGCTAAGGATACAATGAGCAATGTAACATTCAACGCATTCTATCCCGTTATCAAGAAAGATGAAGCACCCTGCATTATCGACTACATTAGCTTCTCAAATGATGTTGAGGTTAAGAAGTATGCCGTTCTTACAGACAGACCCGACGGCAAATTCCCCTCAGACCATAACCCCGTTCTTGCAATCGCAGAAATCTGATTTTAAGTAAAATAAAAGACGATTATGATGACCCTCATCATAGTCGTCTTTTTATTTTAATAGGGGAGTGGCTGCCACTTCCAAATAAAACAGGCGCCCCATTGGGGAGCTGCCGCAAAGCGGCTGAGGGGGTAGAACTTGAAGTAATAAGTTGTAGTGAATAGTGAAGAAGTGGAAAGTGGAACGGCACATCGTAGGGGCGAACTGCGTTCGCCAGCTTTGCATTGCAACAATTTAATGGTCATTTTCGTGCGTGTTGCTCTCGTTAATCAGGCGCCCCACTGGGGAGCTGTCAGCGAAGCTGACTGAGGGGTAGAACAGTAGAAAGTAGAGAATAGATAAAAGATAACACATAATAGATAATAGCGAAAAAGTGGCACATCTGTAGGCGATGGCGTCCTCGACATCCCGTTCTGAATGTCAGCACAAATATAAATTTGAACGAAAAATTGTCAGCAATCTACTCTTAAATTCCGCACAAATTCACTCAATTCATAACACAAACGGCACGATAACACCGTAGGGGAGGGGCTTGCTGCTCCCGAAAAAAATAGTGGTGCATTATTAAATATCGGACAAATCTATTTGAAACGCACAATAAAACGGCTCCCTTGTGTAAAGGGAGCTGGATTTTTGCCGTGCAAAAAGACTGAGGGATTGTCTGTTGAAATTAATTATCAGCCAAAATTTAACGAACAATCCTCCCGACTCACTATGTTCGCCACCCTCCTTTACACAAGGAGGGCAGATGTTTCCGCTAAATTTCACAACTCCAAGGCAACATCTGCGCCCACAACCACTGCCCACGCCGACTACCCACCACCGTCCCACGGGGTTTATCCCCGTGCCAACCGAGATGAATTATTTTCACAAACTAACAAAAAATCACCGTGCTTTCCGTCGCCCCTTGACAGAGTGGTAGAGCTTGAAGTAATAAGTTGTAGTGAATAGTGAATAGGTGTATGGCACATCGTAGGGGCGAACTGCGTTCGCCAGCTTTGCATTGCAACAATTTAACGGTCATTTTCGTGCGTGTTGCTCCCGTTTTTTACACCATACCAACCCACCTCAAATAACGAAACCGATGGAACCCCCACCGCATATCTCCGCCCGTACCAAAATATAAATATACTGGCGGTGTTTGCGTTTGACAAATTTCGCGCGGTGTGATATACTTTTTGCCGTTACTCTACATACGGAGGCTTATTATGACTTACAATTTTATGTTCTTTTTAAACAGCGTACTTTTCGGTGTCGGTCTTGCAATGGACGCATTCTCTGTTTCCATGGCAAACGGACTCAACGAGCCAAATATGAAAAAACGCAAGATGTTTGCCGTTGCAGGCACATTCAGCATTTTTCAGCTCCTTATGCCCCTTATCGGCTGGGTTTGTATCCATACAATCGCCACTGTTTTTGACTCTTTCCAGAAGTTCATCCCCTATATCGCCCTCGTGCTTTTAGGATATATCGGCGGCAAAATGCTCTATGAAGCAATCAAAAATAAGGATGATGAGGAAGAAAAGCCTGCTGTCGGTTTGGCTGGGCTTCTTGTGCAGGGTATTGCCACCAGTATTGACGCTCTTTCCGTTGGCTTCACTATAGCGGATTACGATTTCAAAGCCGCTCTTATTGAGTCGCTGATTATCGGTGCAGTTACATTTTTCATCTGCCTTGGCGGTCTTGTTATCGGCAAAAAATTCGGCACAAAGCTTAAAAATAAAGCCTCAATTCTCGGCGGTGTAATTCTCATTGCAATCGGTCTTGAAATTTTTATCACAGGAATTTTAAAATAATTTCGGAGGGCTTATGAAGCTTAAAAATATTCTGATTGTTGTTAAGGATATTGAAAAATCAAAGCAGTTTTATCACGATGTTTTTGGCATTGATATGGTGCTTGATAATGACGGCAATATGATTCTCACCGAGGGACTTGTGCTTCAGGATGAAAAAATCTGGCAGAAGTTTATCGGCAGAAGCGTTGTGCAAAAAGCCAACTCCTGCGAGCTTTATTTTGAAGAGGAAAACCTCGAAGAATTTGTTGAAAAGCTTGAAAAGCTGTACCCCTCAACAGAGTATGTCAACCGCCTTATGACCCATAGCTGGGGGCAAAAGGTAATAAGATTTTATGACCCCGACGGCAATCTTATAGAAGTCGGCACACCAATGGAATAACAGGCTGTGAGATTCTCATAGCCTTTTTCTTTTTTAATTTGACAAAACCATACATCTATGTTACATTAACCTTAACATTGATTACAAAGGATTTTTTATATGAATATTAAAAAGACAAGCGAAACAAAAACGATTATTTCCGCACCCGAATCCCACCGCAACTATTTTGGCTGGCCTACAATTGAGCGCACAAAGGACGGCAGAATTGCCGTTGCCTGCTCTGGCTTCAGACTTGAGCACATCTGCCCCTTTGGCAAGGCGATTATCTGCTACAGCTCTGACGAGGGCAAAACTTTCACTGCCCCCGAAGCGGTTATTGACACCGTTCTTGACGACAGAGATGCAGGACTTTGCGCCTTTGGCGAAAGCGGACTTATTATCACATCATTTAATAACAGCGTTGAATTTCAGCGTAAATGCTGCTGCAGGGAGCATTTGCAGGAATGTTACGATTATCTTGACACAGTAACCCCCGAAGCAGAAAAAGAAGCCCTCGGCTCAGGCTTCAGAATGAGCTTTGATAACGGCAAAACATGGGGCAAAATTTTCCGCTCACCTGTAACCTCACCTCACGGACCCATTGAAACAAAAGACGGCAGAATTTTGTGGATGGGCGTTGCTTTTTCATCTGAGGGCAATATAAAAAATGCCGTTCAGCTTTGGGAAATCCACAAGGACGGCACAATGGATTTTGTTGGCTCCATTGAAAATGCTATGGAAAACGGCATTTCGCTTAACTCATATGAGCCGTATATGATAGAGCTTGATGACGGCACACTTATATGCCATATCAGAATAGAATGTGGCGAGCCTCGCTATTTCACAACCTTCCAGTCAGAATCCTTTGACGGCGGCAAAACATGGACTGCACCCCATGCACTTCTTTCAAAAAAAGGCGGCGCCCCTGCGCACATTATAAAGCATTCATCTGGTGTGCTGATTTCCGCTTGCGGATACCGTGAAGAGCCGTACGGAATAAGGCTGATGCTAAGCGCAGATAACGGCAAAACATGGCAGACAGATATTGTGCTTTATGACGAGGGCGCAGATGACGATTTAGGCTACCCCGCAACAGTTGAGCTGAAAGACGGCAAGCTGCTGACAGTTTTTTATGCCCACAAAGATGAAAATGCCCCTGCTGTTATTATGGCGCAGGAGTGGGAAGTTGAACTTTAAAAAAATTTTTTTGGCTATGAGAAAAATAATTCTCGTAGCCTTTTGCTTTTTATTCATCAATTTTCATACTCTCAGTTCTTTACATTTTAAGCATAAAATGATATAATGTAATGAATTTATAAAAAGAGATGATTTTTTGAAAAATTCAGTGGACAGGCAGTATGAAAAAATGACGCAGACACCTGTTGGCAAGCTTAT
The DNA here is from genome assembly GCA_024404115.1 of Clostridia bacterium. Classification (GTDB taxonomy): domain Bacteria; phylum Bacillota; class Clostridia; order Oscillospirales; family Acutalibacteraceae; genus CAG-488. The sequence goes on from JAKSQM010000013.1 coordinate 32,475, forward strand.
TGCAAGCCTTGCCGCCCCAACAGTTGTAAGCATGATGATTTCAATGATTTACAATGCCACAGATACATATTTCGTTTCAAAATTGGGCGTTTCTCAAAGCGGTGCAACAGGTATCGTTTTCACCCTTATGGGCATAATTCAGGCGTGCGGATTCACATTCGGTCATGGTGCAGGCAGTAACATCAGCCGTCAGCTTGGCGCAAAAGCGTTTGATTCTGCTAAAAAATACAGCTCAACAGCATTTTTCTATGCACTTTTTACAGGAATTTTAATCGGAGCTTTCGGTCTGATTTTCTTAAAGCCGTTTATGAAAGCTATCGGCAGCACAGATACAATTCTGCCCTACGCAATGGAATACGGCAGATTTATTCTTATTTCTTCACCTGCACTTGTAACCTCATGCGTAATGAATAACATCCTCCGCTATGAGGGCATGGCAAGCCTCGCTATGATTGGACTTACAACAGGCGGTGTGCTTAATATGGCACTTGACCCTGTGCTGATTTTTGTCTGCAAATTGGGCGTAACTGGTGCAGGCATTGCAACGGCAGTTTCGCAGTATATCAGCATGGCAATTCTCCTTTCAGTTTTCCTTTTAAAAAAGACGCAGAGCGTTATTTCTTTAAAATATTTCACATTCAATCCACGGGTTGTGGGCAACATTATTGCAACAGGTATTCCCTCGTTTGCAAGGCAGTCTTTGAACTCCATTTCAAATATGGTGCTTAATATTACCGCCGCACCTTATGGTGATGCCTGCATTGCCGCCATGAGCATTGTTGCAAAATGCTCTATGCTGATTTTCAGCGTCGGTGTCGGTATCGGTCAGGGCTTCCAGCCTGTTGCATCATTTAATTACGGCGCAAAGAAATATGAAAGAGTGCGTAAAAGCATTTTCTTCACCCTCCAGTTTGATACATTAGTTGTGGGCATCCTTGCGGTGATTATGTTCATTTTCGCTCCGCAGGTTATTTCAATTTTCAGAAGCGAAGAGGCGATTATTTCAATCGGCAAAATGGCATTGAGATTTTTGTGCATTGCAATGCTCCTGCTTCCGTCTGTTATGATTGCAAATATGACATTCCAGAGCATCGGCAAATCGGGCAAAGCGTTTTTTCTTGCCTGCTGTCAGAATGGACTTTTCTACATTCCGCTGATTGTTCTGCTCAATAAATTCTTTGGACTCACTGGACTTGAGCTGGCTCAGCCTGTGGCATATGTTGTGGCGGCAATTGTGTCGTTCCCGATGCTTTTGGCTTTTGCCTCACAGCTTAAAAAGATGGCGCAAAAAGATGAAATATAACACAAAAATCAAAGAGGGCATTTTCCTCAGCCGTCCTAACAGATTCATAGCGCAGGTTATGGTTGACGGCGAAGAAAAAACTGTCCACGTTAAAAACACTGGCAGATGCAAGGAACTTCTTGTTTCGGGGTGTAAGGTATATCTTGCCGAGGGCGAAAATCCCAAAAGAAAAACCCCTTATGACCTTATTGCTACCCAAAAAGAAAGGAGCGGAAAATCGCCCCTTTTAATAAATATGGATTCACAAATCCCAAATGCCGCCGCTGAGGAGTGGCTGAAAAATGGCAACATTTTTTCAAAGAATGCCACCGTCCGCCGTGAAGTCTTTTTCGGCAATTCCCGCTTTGATATTTATGTTGAGGACGGGGAGCGTAAAGCATTCGTTGAGGTCAAGGGCGTTACACTTGAAAATGACGGTGTTGCATCTTTCCCCGACGCTCCAACTGAGCGTGGCATAAAGCATTTAGGCGAGCTTGAGGAATGTGTCAGGGCAGGGTATGAGGCATACATCCTGTTTGTGATTCAGATGAAAGGCATAGAGCTTTTTGTGCCAAACAGAGAAACACATCCCCAGTTTGCCGAAGCACTAAAAAAGGCACAGTCAGCAGGGGTGAATGTGCTTGTAATGGATTCAGTGGTTACAAAAGATTCAGTAACAATAGATAAAAAAGTAAGATACAAAATATAAAAGCTTATACGGAGGTATTGTCTATGAAAATAATGGTAGCATCAGATATTCACGGCTCTGCTTATTATTGCGAAAAGCTTGTGGAAGCGTATAGATACAGTGGTGCTGAAAGATTGTTGCTTTTAGGCGATATTCTTTATCACGGGCCGAGAAATGACTTGCCTGTTGATTATGACCCCAAAAAGGTTATCAAAATGCTTAACCGTATAAGCAAAGAGATTATCTGCGTCAAGGGCAATTGCGACAGCGAAGTTGACGATATGGTGCTTGACTTCAATGTTCAGGCAGATTACGCTCTTCTTTTTGAGGGTAAGCGAATGATTTTTGCCACACACGGTCATGAGTATAACGAAAAGAAGCTCCCGCACTTAAAAGAGGGCGATATTTTCCTTTACGGTCATACCCATGTGCCTGTATGCACATCCCTTGGCAGAATCAACATTATGAATCCTGGCTCAGTGTCTATTCCAAAAGAGGATAGCTGGCACGGATATATGCTTATAGAAAACGGATATTATACATGGTATGACCTTGAGGGCAATGTGCGTATGCGTGTTGGCTAAGGCATCCATTCAGAATAAAGGAGAAAAACAAATGAAGCTTTGGGCAGGAAGATTTTCAAAAGAAGCAGACAAAAAAACAAACGATTTCAACTCATCAATCGCAACAGACAGCCGTATGTATTATGAAGACATCACTGGCAGTATTGCACACGCAACAATGCTTGGTGAGCAGGGAATAATCAGCAAAGAGGATTGCGAAATCATCACAACTGAGCTTGCAAAAATCCGTGATGAAATCACAGACGGCACAATTAAAATTGACCCCGATGCAGAGGATATTCATACATTTATTGAGCAGACACTCACCGCCCGTGTTGGCGACCCTGGCAAGCGACTTCACACAGCAAGAAGCCGTAACGATCAGGTTGCAACCGATGTTAAGCTCTACCTTAAAAAAGAGTGCGTTTCTTTAAGAGCACAGCTTGTTGAGCTTCTTGGCGTTCTTGAAAAGAAAAAAGAAGAGTACAAAATGATGGTTATGCCGGGCTACACACATCTTCAGCGTGCCCAGCCTGTTACACTTGGCTATCACTTCGGCGCATATATTGAGATGTTCAAGCGTGATATTACCCGCCTTGATGATGCTGTTAAGAGAATGGATGTTTCACCTCTCGGCAGCGGCGCACTTGCAGGCACAACATATCCTATTGACAGAGCCCTTTCTGCAAAGCTTTTAGGCTTTGAGGGCGGCTACACACTCAATACACTTGACGGTGTTGCAGACAGAGATTTCTGTGCAGAGATTGCCTGTGCAATGTCCCTCGTTATGGTTCACCTTTCAAGATTCAGCGAAGAGATTGTTCTCTGGAGCTCATGGGAGTTCAAATTCATCGAGCTTGATGATGCATTCTCAACAGGCTCAAGCATTATGCCGCAGAAAAAGAATCCCGACCTTGCAGAGCTTATCCGTGGTAAGTCGGGTCGAGTTTTTGGCGACCTCAACGCACTTCTCACAATGATGAAAGGATTGCCCCTTGCATACAATAAAGATATGCAGGAGGATAAGGATCTTACCTTTGAAGCTATCGACACAGTAAGAATGTGCCTTACCGCTTTCATTCCTATGATAGACACAATGACAGCCCTTCCCGAAAATATGCGTAAGGCTGCCGCTGGCGGATTCATCAACGCAACAGACTGCGCAGACTTCCTTGTAAGCCGTGGACTTCCTTTCCGTGATGCTTATAAGGCAACAGGCGAAACAGTTGCATTCTGCATTAAGAATGGCTACACCCTTGAAACACTTCCTCTTGAAGAGTATAAGAACATCTGCGACCTCTTTGATGACGGTGTTTATGAAGCAATCAACCTTGAAACCTGCGTAAGAAAGCGTGGACTTTTCGACATCTAAAACTTAAAGCACTGTGCCTTAACTGGTGCAGTGCTTTTTTATAATGTAAAAAACAAACAATAAACAATAATTTGTATAAAATTCGGCGTATATATTCTGTCAGAGTGATTGACATTTTCATACATAAATGATATGATAATGTAGAATAAAATTAAGGATGTGAGCATATGCATTTTTCTGATATTGGTGTATTGCTTGGTGATGTTTCACGAGCAGAAATAAAACACTATACTAAAGACCCACTTAAAGCACAGAAAAAGGTGCTTAAAAAGATTATCCGCCGCAACAAAAACTGTGAGCTTGGCAAAAAGCTTAACTTAAAGGATGTTAAATCTATAGAAGATTATCAGCGTATCGTTCCTCTTTCAACATATGCAGACTATGAGCCTTATGTTGACAGAATGATAAATAACGGTGAAGACAGAATTATGTTCTCTGGCAAAAATCTTCATTATGCTTCATCCTCAGGTTCAGTTGGCAAGCCAAAAATCCTCCCCAAGGGACTTAATGACCTTTGGAAGATGCAGTGCCTCGGCTTCTCTGCAACAATTGCCACCGCGTATCATCATATGAAAGAGCGTGGAATCAGAATGAGCAATCAGGTAGGCCCTCTTGCGCTTAACCTTTCTGGTCATAAGCTTAAAGACGGCAAGCAGTGCAACGGTGCAGGTCAGATTCCTCTTCGTTTCTTGAGAACTCTTATGCCTTTCTTCTGCACTTCTCCCATGTCGCTTCTTTATCCCAATCTTGAGGACAAGCTTGACACTTCATATCTCCACCTTCGTTTCTGCCTTGAAAATAAAAAGGTAAGCTACTTAGGCTCAATCGTTGTTACTCTTCTTACAACAATGTTTGATTATCTTGAAGAGAACTGGGAAATGATGTGTGATGACATCGAAAAAGGTATCATCAACCCCAATATTGATATTCCCGATAATCTTCGTGCAAAATATGCAAAGAAATTCAAACCCAACCCCGAAAGAGCAAATGAGCTTCGTGCCATCTTTAAAGAGGGATTTGACGAGCCTGTTGCTCCCAAAATCTGGCCTGGTCTCCAGTGGGCATACGGTATGATGGGTTCAAACCTTTCAGTTTATGTTGAAAAGCTCCGCAAGGTTATCGGCCCCAATGTTCCGATTCATAACATGGGTTATGCCGCAGCAGAGGGCTTCTTTGCCGCTCCCACAGAGCTTGATGTAAACGACTATGTTCTTCTTCCATGGTGCCTTTTCTTCGAGTTCCTTCCAATTGAGGACCTTGAGGATTCAGCAGACGATACAGTTAAACCTCTTCTTATTAACGAGCTTGAGGTTGGCAAAAACTATGAGATGATCGTTTCAAACTTCTCTGGTCTTTACAGATACAAAATTGAGGACGTTGTTCATGTTACAAGAATGTATAACAACACTCCCGAAATCGAGCTTCTTTTCAGACAGAATCTTTCAATGAATGTTGCCAATGAAAAGACAACAACTGATATGATTGATGCTGCTATTCAGAATGCCGTTAAAGAAATGGGTGTTGAATACCGTGGCTTCAGCTTCTATCCCGATTTCTCAACAAAGCCACCCCGCTACACTCTTCTTATTGAGCTTAAAGGCGGCGCACTTGACGAAGAGGGCAGACAGAAATTCATCGAAACAATCGACCATCAGTTTGATGAAATCAACGAAAAATACTATAAATATCGCCGTTGGGGTATGCTTAACAGACCCGAGGTTCTCTTCCTTGAAGAAAAAACCTATGTTGGCTATAATGATATGCTTGCCGCAAAAGGCGTCGTTCTTAATCAGATTAAACCCGTAACCGTTATTAACAGCGCAGAGAGAAAAGACTACTTCCTTTCACATGTTATTAACAAAGACTCTTCCGCTGTAACAGAATGGTTGGAGAGTAAGGAGAGTTAAGCTGTGCGTAAAGTTGTAACAAAAATTGTTTCAGTTTTATTAAGTATAATTATTGCATTATCAGTTTTACCCGTTTGCTTTGCTCAGCAAAAAGAAAATATTCCGCTGATTTATGTTTGCGGTCAGGGCGCAGAGCTTCGTGTTAAAGAAGAGGACGGCAGCGAAAGAAAAATTTATCCCTTAACTTTACCCGACGGATTTATTGAAGCAACTGTAAAGGAGAATCTTGGCATTTTTGCCAAGGCAGTTGTTACACAGCAGTGGGATGAATTTTGTGATGTTATTTATAATGTTGCTTCAGACCTTTACAGCGAAGTGAAGCTTGACGAAAACGGAAGACCTACAGATAATTCCAGACCTTGGTGGAACTGGAGAACTCAGGGCATCAGATCCCGTATAATCAAAGGCGCTCACAGAGTAACTGCTTATGATTATTATTATGACTGGCGACTTGACCCATACGAAATCGCAGAGGATATGCACGATTATATCGAAGCCATCCTTGCCAAAACAGGCAAAACACAGGTTTCGCTTTGCGGCAGATGCTTAGGTGCGTGCATTATCACCGCTTATATGGAAAAATATGACGGCGAGTATGTCAGAGATCTTGTTTATTACGCCAGCGCACTTGACGGCGCAACGCAGGTTACAAAGGCATTCTGCGGTGAGCTTTACATTGATGCAGACAGCGTTGAGAGATTCCTTTATGATTATGATGTTTCAGCCGACCAGAATATCAATCAGCTTTTAAGAGCATTCGTTACTCTTTATAACGATACATACGGTCTTGATATTGCCTGCTGGAGCATAAATAATGTGTATCCCAAAATTTATCTCAACATAGTCCCAAGGCTTATGGTGGATACGCTGGGTACATTCCCTGGCTACTGGAGCATGGTAAGCGATAATGATTATGAAAAAGCCAAAGAAACTGTTTTCTATGGCGCAGATATGGAAAAGTATGAGCATTTCATCGAAATAATTGATAATTATCATTACAATGTTCAGTGCAAGGCTCACGACCTCTTAAAAGAATATGAAGCAAGAGGGATTACCGTTTCCAATATCGTTAAGTATGGCTATCAGACTTATCCTATAACTGCCGATGGCGATATTCTTTCAGATGACATCTGCGATGTTTACAGTGCGTCAATGGGCGCAACAACCGCACCTGTTGCAGGTGAGTTTAACAAGAAATATCTTGCGGAAGCAGCCGAAAACGGAACAGATATTTTTATCTCACCCGATAAGCAGATAGACGCTTCAACCTGCCTTTTCCCTGAAAGAACATGGTTTATCAAAAACCTTGAGCATAAGAATTTCCCCAATATTGTTGATAATCTTATTGACGAAATTCTCAGTAATGAGGATTACACAATTTTCTCAGATGAAAAATATCCGCAGTATCTTGTGTTTAATAACACAGAAGAGGGATTCTCACTTGTGCCAATGATTGATGAAAACAAGGGTACGGACGAAAAATATAAAGTGTCTTTCTTCAAGGCAATCGGCAACTTCTTCAAATCACTTTATAATGTTATCAAAAATCTCATTCAGGCTAAAATAGACGAAAAGAAAGGAACTGTTCAGTAATGACAAACGGAAAAGTAAAGGCAACAATTCTTAAAAGCGTTTCCGCTTTGCTTTGCACTGCAATCCTTGCTTGCTCAGGCATAGCCAACACAAACAAAATCTGCGAAACAAAGCTTAAAATAAACGGCGGTGCAAACAGCACTGTTAGCGAAAAAACTTCATCAGACGAAGTTAATGAGCAGTTTTTTGACGAAATAGCAGATGTTGAGGATAATAGCGAAGCTCCTGTTGACGAAGAAACAGAGTCAGCAGAGGAATACACTATTGATGACAGCAACGATTCCGCCCCTGCGCAGCAGGCAGGCGACAGCTCGTCATCCACTTCCACCTCAAAGCCTGCTAAAGAAGAAAAGAAAAAAATCTCCCTTATCGGCGGACTTTCCAGCAATAATAAGGAAGAAGTTCTTGAATACTATAAGCTTGTTTCAAAGAAAAATGCAAATCTTCTTTTCACCAAAACACTCACATTTATTGATATGCGTGGCGGCAAAAATATGCCCCAGCGAATGATTGATATTTTCCTGCCCATCGCTCAGAAAGCACTGGATAAAAACACAGTAAATGATGAGCCGTACCCGGGCAAGCCCGATAAGATTCTGCCCTCTGACTGGCAGGCGGCAAAGGCTGTTAATGACGGAACATACACAACAATTTATGTTAAGGTTCAGCCGCAGACAGACGGCTATAACGGCAAAAAGTACGAAGGCTCATGCGGCAGGTCAATGTGTGTGCTTGACGGTATTGATCAGGCTCTTGCAGAGATGAACGCAGTTTCAGTTGATTTCAGCCAGACCAAAATGGTTGTCAATTATGTGAATCCCATAATCAAGCTCAAGGTTAAGAACTCAACAGGCGAGCTTGTTAAGGGCGGATGTGAATGGAGCTACCGTACAAATCCTGAAATTGATTATATGGAAGCAAAGTTCTTAACATTCAAAATCCATATCGAAGCCGCAGGCGGAAATGTAGATTATTCAGTTAAATATTAAAATGAAAGCTGCCCTTTTCGGCAGCTTTTTTGTTGCCTGCAAAAAGACTGAGGGATTGTCCTTGTAATGTCATTGCGAGGCGAAACTGTAGCTATCTATTATTATTGCACGCACCGAGTTTTCCGTCGCCCCTTGACAGGGGAGATGTCATCGTAGATGACAGAGGGGTAGAACCTAAAGTAATAAGTTGTAGTGAATAGTGAAAAAGTGGACGGCACACCGTAGGAGAAGGGACTTGCTTCTCCCGAACTGAATCAAAAAATATCGCACAAATCCACCTGAATCGCACAATAAAACGGCTCCCTCGTCAGAGGTAGCCATGAAAGCAAATTACTAAAAGTCGGCAAGTTACTCAAATAATGGCACCAATCTTTCCCGTCGCCCCTTGACAGGGGCTTGCTCTTCCCGAACTGAATCAAAAAATATCGCACAAATCCACCTGAATCGCACAATAAAAC
>JAKSQM010000014.1 GCA_024404115.1 Clostridia bacterium
CACCTAAAACGCACAATAAAACGGCTCCCTTGTGTAAAGGGAGCTGGATTTGGCGGAGCCAAAGACTGAGGGATTGTCTGTCGAAATTCAAATATTTGCTTAATTTTAAACAAACAATCCTCCCGACTCACTTCGTTCGCCACCCTCCTTTACACAAGGAGGGCAGATTTTGCCGTCAGATTTACACCGTAGTGGATGCCGTCCCCGACATCCAGTGCTGAATGTTATCACAAATTCAAATTTGAACGAAAATATTAGCGAGCGTAGCGTATAATCCACTTTATCAATAACAAAACCGCTGATTGAACCTTGATTCTCTCAGCGGTTTTTTCATTCTTTATTTACAGGTGAATACTCTGCAAAGCTGTATTGTGTCATATACTCTGACGGCTTTGCGGAGATTTTGCCGTCCAAAAAATCAAAATAATCACATTCCACCTCATCACGGTTGATTGAAATGCCACCGTGCTTAACAATAATGCACTGTGAAAGTCCAAGCTCGTCAAATGTGTTGATGAGATCTCTTCGCAGCTTTTGATAATAATCTCTGTTGTTGAAATCCTCAAACAAAACAGAAACAATCTCTGCCGAGGAGCAAAGTGCGCCGTTGCGGTCAACAAGATATGCCAACAGCTCTTTTGTGCGTGAAAGTTTAAATTTTATTGGCTGGTAATCACAGAAAACTTCAAAATTTCCAAAGCATTTTATTATGAGCCTTTTTGAATGTTCAACTGAATAGCGAAGATTTTTCATCACTTCACAAACATCCTCGATGCACACAGGCTTCAGCAAATATCCGCTGGCATAAAGCTTCATGGCATCAAGTGCGTATTCCTCATAGCCTGTTGAAAAAATAATATTCACCTTCGGATAAATTGCTTTTAATTTTTTTGCCATTTCAATTCCCGAAATGAACTGCATATTTATGTCAAGAAAAGCAATATGTATAGGTCTTTTCTCTGCAAATGCAAGTGCTTCACGGGGCTTTGTAAATGCGTTTATTTCAGCGTCAGGAACAGCTTCGGACACTGCATTTTTCAGCATTTTTAAAGCAAGCGGCTCATCATCAACCAAAATGATGTTCATTATTTTTCCTCCAAAATAATTGTTACGGTGGTGCCTTCGTCTGCGGAGCTTTCAATCAGCAGCTGACCACCGCACATTGATTCTATACGCTGTTTTGTGTTTTTAAGTCCAATATGATTTTCGCTGTCATTGTCAATAACGGACGGGTCAAAACCTCTGCCGTCATCATGCACAACAACATAAATTCTGTCATCCTCTCTGCGGGTGTGAATCCTCACCGTGCCACCGTCCTCACATCCTCGAACACCGTATTTAACCGCATTCTCAACAATCGGCTGCAGCGTCAGTGGCGGCAGCATAAATGACTCATATTGAATATCGTATTCCACCGTGAGCAAATCCTCAAAGCGGAGCTTTTCTATTGAAAGATAAATTTTTGTATGTTCAAGCTCTTTTTCAAACATAACACAGCCTTGTGAATTAAGGCTGCTCATATTCTGACGCAGATAGGATGAAAAATCCTTGATAGTTTTCTGCGCAAGCTTTGGGTTATCACCGCACAAAACATATATGGCAGAGAGCGTATTATAAAGAAAATGTGGCTGAATCTGCGAAATCATAATCTGCGTCTGCTTTTCACGAAGCTCCGAACTCTTTTTGCTAAGCTCAATTTTATCCTGAACATAAATCTGCAAAAAGATTACATAAATGGTGAAAAGCGCACCAAGGGCAATACCGCTGTCAATGCGGATGTCATTGTTATCAAATGGCAGTGAGTCAATAATGATAAACAGCATAGCAAAGAAGCAGTAGCTTAACAGCACAAGCTTTGTTTTGCGGTCATTATCCGAGCGAATTGTTTCATATAAATGAAACACAAAAAATAAAATAGGGCAGATGTTTGCAATTAAATATGTTTTGGGATAAATCACATTGCCATCGGGTGCGTAATAAAAAACTAAGTGGGTTTTGATGTTTGTTAGCACAACCAACACAAAGATTGTATATATTATCACCATTGCGAGTCGCATTTTCTTTTTAGCTTTTGTGTTTGCTTTGTAATAGTCGATAAAATAACTGCAAAACGCCATACCCAAAAGTAAACCTAAAACATACATCACTGTGCGTGCAATAAGCTGGGCGGTGATGTATTCTTTTTTTGTCGGGAAAGAAAAGCTGACAGTAATTGAAAAAGCATATAAAAATAACATAATCAATATGTTATAAAACCGAAAATTCAGCATTGTTGAGCCAGACAGCGTAATTAGATAATAATTGGTAAGAACAGCCACCATGCAAAGCACAACAAACGTAACTACATAGTTCACCAGCGGTTCTGGCTTAGATACAATATCAAGCGCACGGAACATAATGGCTTGAATCGTTATAATAACGTACATAAACACAAGGGTTACTGTTTTCAGTTTTTTTATATTAATTTTTTGTTGCATAGCTTTACCGTCCAGTTTTTTATATATTATAACATAAAAAAATTTTTTTTCAAACAATAAGTAGCAACACAAAAAAATTTACTAAATATTTACAGTTTGTTTATAGTTTGTTAATCACTTTCCAAAAAAAAGCCATTTTTATTCCAATTTCTTTCCACTTTCGTATGCTATAATTAAGATACTAAAAAAATATTTTAAATGAAAGGACTTGATTTTTTTGAAAACAAGTAAAAAAATTTTGTCGGTTTTATTGTCAGTTCTGATGATTTTATCGACAGTGTCATGTCTGGGCATGTCAGCATTTGCTGCACCAGCGGAGCAGTATATCGAAATAAGAACTGCTGAGGAATTCATGTCATACTGTGGCAAAGATAGCGGAACTTATGCATTGAAGCTTATGAATGACATTGACATTTGCAGTACCAGTACCAGTACCTATGTTTATTTTTACACCGATACAGTGCTTGATCTTAACGGTCATACCCTCAACTGTACACAGTCAATAAAGTATATTAATTATTATGCTATCGAAGTCAGAGCTAATAGTTTAACAATTAACGACTCTTCTGCTGCAAAAACAGGCAAAATCACAAGTGTAGTTAAAGACAGCACAGCAGAAAATCCATTTGCCTTCGCTATCAAAGTTGGCGATTTAACCAACAAATCAGGCAGCACATTAATTATGAATGGCGGTACAATCACCAAATTCCCTGGTAGATCATCATCAATTGTTGGTACAGTTACTGTTGGTGATTATGCTACGTTTATAATGAATAGCGGCAAGATAGTTGATAACATTGTTTATAGCAATAAAGCAAGACAGTATAACGGCGGCGTTTGCTTGCTGCATAATAAACCTGATAGTACAGGCAAAATCATATTAGGCGGCGACGCTGTTGTTTACAATAATGGATTCCATGATGGTGCACAGAGCAATATTTATATTCAGCATAGTGATAATGGTCATGGTAAAATTTATGTATCAGAGGAAAATCCCCTTACTGATGACGCACTGTTTGGTCTTTCTTTCTATCCTAGTGTTTTCCCAAATGGAAAACTCGAAAAAGGCACTGATATCAGCCGTTATTTAGATAGTTCATGTCAGGACTATACAGATAAATTTTATATAAAGACTTATAATGCTGATAACAGCGATACATTTGGAATAGAATACAAAGACGGTCAATTCCTTGCTATAGATCATACACACAAATTGAATGGCAACACATGCACTATTTGTGGATTTGACCTTGACCGCTACAAGGAGAATATCCGTAATCAGCTTGCTAATTTTGCAATGAATAATGTCAGAGAAGAGGCAATGGAGCTTGAAGGTCTTTTGAAATTAGTAGAAGATAGCTCAAATGCCTTTGACGAAGCAACAACCAAGGAAGAGGTTGACAAAATCTACGCTGACACTCTCAAAGCACTTGACGAGTTTGTTCTTGAAACACATATGGTTGCTGCTGTTAATGCAACAGTAACAAAAGCCTATAAGCCCGAAAAATCAGCAAAATATGAGATCGCAACAGTTAAAATCCCCGAAGCTGATGGCATTAAGAATGGCAAATGGTTTGTATATTGGGTAGATCAGGATAAAAATATTGTAAGCTCATATTCAACATATAGCTTCTATGTTGTTGAGGATAGAACTCTTACACCCGTTTATGTTGCACCCTCAGTTTATGAAGCTGAAAGAGCAAAGGCAATTCTTGTAACAGACATCGTAAGAGCTGACGATAACGGCGACGGCACAGCAACACTTTTCGCAGAACATTCAGCAAGTAAGGCAGCTGTTGGCGATGCAATTCTCCAGCACGGTGTTATCTACACAACAGACGCTGCACAGAAAGACAACCTCACAGTTGATAACGATAATGTCAACAAGACAGTAGCCGCAAAGACAAACACATCACTTTCTGGACTTCTCAAAGCAGTAATTGATGTAGAAGAAAATGACACTGTTTATGCAAAGTCATATATGACCGACGCAAACGGCAACACAGTTTACGGCAGTGCTCAGACACTTAGCATTGGTAAGTTTACAACATCAGCTGATTCTGATTTTGAAGTACTCGACTTTGACAACGCTCTTGAGCAGGCAGAGGAGATTATCGTAACAGCTGACGAAGCTCCTGTTGTAACCGAAACTGAAACAGAAACAGCACCCTCATTCATGAGCGTACTTATGAGCATTCTCAACGCAGTAATGGCTCTTGTTCAGGCAATTATCGCATTATTCTAAGGGAGGTAGCTAAGATGAAATACGAAAAACCCGAAGTAAATGTTGAAAAATTCACATTCGAGCCAATCCTCGCAGAGGTAACAAGTTCAATCGATCCCGACCCCACACCCAAAGGTCCCGTAATTGAAGAAAACGATCCCACCTTTGAGCTTGCAAGCGCATTCGATAGCGTGTTCAATTTCAATAAATAATAAAATCCTTTCTTTTCCCCACTGTGCTTCGGTGCAGTGGGGATTTTTATTTGAATGAATATTGAATATTGAATATTGAATAATGAATAATTGGACGGCACATCGTAGGGGCGAACTGTGTTCGCCAGCTTTGCATAACAATTAAATGATTGACGGCTTGATACCACACACCGTAGGGGAGGGGCTTGCTCCTCCCGAATTGAATCTAAAAATATCGTATAAATCTGCATAAAAGGTACGATAACATCGTAGGGGCGAACTGTGTTCGCCCGTTCCGAATGTCAGCACAAAACAAAATAGCTTCCCTTGGGGGAAGTGGCAAAATCTTTGATTTTGACGATGGGGGTAACTTGAAGTAATAAGTTGTAGTGAATAGTGAAAAAGTAGCATTGTAGGGGATGGCGTCCTCGACATCACGCTAACTGATTCCGCACAAATCCCAAAAATAAAAGACCGCCGAAATCGACAGCCTTTAAATTTATTCCCATGTTTTCCAAATATCGGGGCAATACCCAACTGTTGCCTGCTTGCCGTTGCGGACAATCGGCGTTTTAAAAATCGTCTGATTCTCAAGGAGCTTTTCTTCCTTTGCCTCCTGCGAAGCAAGGTACTCAATAAAGCTCTGCTCATATGCCTTTGAGCTTTTGTCAAGCAGTGCATCAAAACTGCCAACCGCACGCAGAATGTTTTTGTATTCGCCATTGCTCATGCCAAACTTTGCAAGGTCAATGAACTGATACTTAATTCGTCTTTCTTTAAAATATCTTTCTGCTTTTTTTGTGTCAAAGCATTTTGCTTTGCCGTAAATTTGTATATTCATAATTATCACCTTGATAATTATAACCGAAAGTGGTAAAATTGTAAAGTAATTTTTCGGAGGTGATTTTTTGACTATAAATATGCCCTCATTTGTTTGCACCGCTCTTGACCGCCTTAACTCTCTCGGCTACGAAGCCTATATTGTTGGCGGTTGCGTCCGTGATGCTTTTCTCAATAAAACTCCCTATGATTGGGATATTACCACCTCCGCCAAGCCGAGCGAAATATCAGACGCTTTTTCTGATTATAAAACAATCGACACTGGCATAAAGCATGGCACAGTTGCGGTTATAATCGAGGGTGAAATTCTTGAAATCACCACCATGCGTGTTGACGGCGAATACTCCGATAACCGCCACCCCGACAGCGTTTCTTTCACAGAAAATATCAATCTTGACCTTGCCCGCCGTGATTTCACGGTCAATGCTATGGCATATTCACCTCTGACAGGCGTTGTTGACCCGTTTGGCGGTCAAAACGATTTAAACGATAAAATCATCCGCTGTGTGGGCGAGCCTCACAAACGCTTCACAGAGGACGCACTGCGTATCTTGCGTGGGCTTCGCTTTTCCTCCACCTTGCAGTTTGAGATTGAAAGCGAAACTGCCGCCGCTATGAATGAACTGCGTGAGCTTCTTGACAATGTAGCCGCCGAGCGAAAAAGGGTTGAGCTTTTGAAGCTCCTTTGTGGTGCGGATGTCAAAAGAATTTTGCTCACCTTTCCGCAGGTGATTTTTCAGATTATCCCTCAGCTTGAGCCTATGTATAATTTCCAGCAGAACACCGCATATCATATTTATGATGTGTGGGGGCATACGGTGGCTGCGGTTGATAATGTGCCGCCACAGCCAATCTACAGGGCTGTAATGCTTTTTCACGATATGGGCAAACCACGGGCATATTATTGCGATGATGACGGCACAGCCCATTTTAAAGGGCATCAGAGCATAAGCTATGAAATGTGCCTTGAAGTGCTTCGCAATCTCCGCTTTTCAAAGGCAGAAATTGATGAAATCAGCAAGATGGTTCTCCACCACGATATAAGACCTAAGGGGAGAGAGGACACCCTCTTGAAAGCCGCCAGAATCGGTGCGGATTTGATGAAAAAACTCTATCCTGTTTTTGTGGCAGATGCCGAAGCGCATAACCCTGCAATTGTCCCCGAAATGCTTAACAGAATAGGGGAGAGCAAAAAATTCCTTGATGAAGCTATGAAAAATAACGAATGTTTGAGCATAAAACAGCTTGCCGTCAATGGCAAGGATGTTGCCGCCCTCGGCTTCAAAGGCAAGCAAATCGGCGAAATTTTAAATTCCCTCGTCAACGAAGTTATCAAAGGCAATGTGGAAAATACGAAAGAGAAGCTTGTGGGGTATATAAATAATTCGGGATTTGTTTTGGATAATCATTCATCAAAAAGAAAACCCAATAGATTAAAAAATTACGATTACAGCCAAAACGGAGCATATTTTATTACAATTTGTGTTCAAGACAGAAAGCCGATTTTGTCCCGAATTTCCGTAGGGGAGGGGCTTGCTCCTCCCGAAATAGTCTTGTTACCATTTGGAAAAATAGCACAAACACAATTGTTTGATTTGCAAAACCGCTACCGTAATTTATCCATTGACAATTATGTGATTATGCCAAACCATATTCATATTCTGATGCGATTTGAAACCACGGGAGGAGCAAGCCCCTCTCCTACGACAGTATCGGATATTGTTTGTGCCTTCAAATCATTGACAACAAGAGAATGTAAGAAGATTTCGCCTGTAGAGAAGCTGTTTCAACGCTCTTTTTACGACCACATAATCAGAGATGAATATGATTATCAAATCAAGTGGCAGTATATTGACGAAAATCCAGCAAAATGGTGTGAGGATTCATTATATACAGAGAATATAGACACCGCCCTCGACAACCCGCTCTGATGTCAGCACAAATTCATCTAATATGTAGCATTAAACGGCATAATCATACCGTAGGGGAAGGGCTTGCTCTTCCTCAAAAAATGAAACACAAAGCAAAAATATTGTCTTCCAACAAATGTTTAATAATGTCTGATATCATATGAGCCAACTAAAAACCCGCCAAAGAAATTTCCTTGGCGGGCTTTCTATTTAATATTCTTTTATTTACACCAGTGGAATTGAAAAATCGCAATCCTTAACAAATTCGCCCTTATTGAAGTTTCTTGCTCTGAAAAGAACCTCGTTGTCATAAACCTCAACAAAGAAACCAATGCCGTTTTCGTTATAAACGCCGTCCTTATTATTGATTGTGGCAGAGGGGAGATTTACAGAGTGAATGTTGCCAAGCTTCTCATAAGTGTACTGACCAAAGCCTGTGTGAAGATGACCTGTGAGAAGAATAACATTCTGATACTTGTTCATCACATAATAAAGTGCGTTTGACTGGTCGCCAACAGAGCCTGCCCAATCAAAGGGGCTGTTCCATGTGTCGGGAAGTCCGTGAACATCCTTGAAAGTCTGATGAATTACAACAAATACAGGCTTGCCTGCTTCGCTGAATTTTGCAAGTGAATCGTCAAGCCACTGGAGCTGTGCTTCGCTGAGATAAGACTCCTCAAACTCTGTGCGGTCAGTGCCGAGAACGATAAAATTGTAGCCGTTAATGTTGTATGTATAGTTGAGCTTGTCTATTTTAAGCTGACTGCCTGCGTTTTCGTTAAGTCCGTTTACAAATGAAGTGAAAGTCTTAACTGTCTTTTTATAAAGTCGAAGCCTTACATCATGGTTGCCAACAGAAATAATATAATTCTTAACGCCTGTGTCTTTAAGAAGCTCTGTAACTCTGTCATATTCGCATTTAAGTCCGTTTTCGGCAATATCGCCTGCAAAGAGAAGCGCATCAATATCGCACTGTGCATTGCCGATATCCTCGCCCATAGCTTTCAAAAACTGATCTCTTTTGAGCATATAGTTAGAAATCTGCGGGTCAGCGGCGGCAACAAAAGTCAGCTTTGCATTGTCAGGGTCGCTTACAACAATAGGGTCGGTGAGGGCAGGTGCTACATAAGGGGTAAAAAAGTAGGTGATTGTAAGCAGTAAAGCATAAATCTTTGTCAAAATAAAATTCATAATTAACTCTCCTCGTTAGTTTTCACTAATTATATCATCATCTGCTTTGTTTTTCAATGTATTTTTTATGTAATCCGCAATTCGCTTTGTGCTTTTTCCATCACAGGCAGACATAAATTTCTTTCTGAAATCCTTAATTTTGCCCATGTAAACACCTTTGAGAATCACATCAATAAGCTCGTCATCATTTTTTACAATAGGACCTGGCACAAAATCAGCATAATCATAATAATAGCTTCGTGCCTTGTCATATTCCTCAAGGTCATACGCAAAGAAAACCATTGCACGGTTAAGAAGCGAATACTCAAAAACAAGCGAAGAATAGTCAGAAATCACCATATCCGCCGCACAAAGTGCGCTGTTGATGCTCACATTTTCGGGGCAGAGATAAACAAAATTGCCAAACTTTTCTTTCTGCTCATCGCTCCAGTTTTCTTTTTTCAAAGTGAACGGATGATACTTCAAAAGAATCACGCATTTTTCAGAAAGAACACGGAATTTTTCAAAATCAATCACATCATCATTGTGCGCTTCGTCTGGGTTGTTCCCTCTGAATGTTGGTGCGTAAAGAATGATTTTTCGCTCACCGATTTCGGGCAGAGCTTCAAGAATTTCCTTTCGTCCGTTCTCAACAAAACTTTCGTCAAAAAATACATCTGTCCTCGGTGTGCCAAGAGCTTTTATAATATCTTCACTGCAATTGAAAGCCTCGGCATAGTGGGGGATAACCTCCTCTGACGAAACAAAAACATCTGTGTAGGTGTTGTGCCTTGGGAACAGCTTCCATTCCATCTTGTTGCCGCCCCACTGGCTGTCAGCGGTGGAATATCCAAACTTTTTAAACGCACCGCAGCCATGCCACAGCTGAACAACCCTTGTGCCTTTCCTCGGCTTGTGAGCGCACACAGGGTCAAAGTTATCGTTAAGAAAAACCGCACCGCATCTTGCATAAAGAAGCTGAAATTTAATATCGCTAATAAATCTCTTTTTAGCCGAAGCAGGGGAGCCGTACTCCACGCAGTTGAATCCCTCTTTTTCAAGCTCATTTTTTAAAAATAAAAGATTGTCGGGGATTTTGCTGTAATTCTTGCTGTATGCAAAAATTAGAAGCTTCGGGTCTTTCTTTTTAAGGCATCCCAGCAAAAATGCGCCACGCCAAAGGATGTAATATGTAATAAGTCTTCTCAAAAGAGAAATGTACTTTTTCATTAAATCACCTCTAAAAAGACAAAGAGACTGCCCGATTGGACAGCCTCACATATCTGATTGGTAAATCAAACGGCACGTGTAACCTTGCCGGAACGTAAGCATCTTGTGCAAGCATATACTCTGCGGGGTGAGCCGTCAACGATCGCTTTTACGCGCTTAACGTTGGGTTTCCATGTTCTGTTAGAACGTCTGTGTGAGTGTGATACTTTAATACCGAATGTTACGGATTTATCACAGAATTCGCATTTTGCCATTTGAGGCACCTCCTTTTTATAGTTAACGAATGCTAAACAACAGGCATTATTGTAACAGATAATTCCAATAAAATCAAGGGTTTTATGAAATATTTTTTAATATTTTTTTAAAAATTTTTTGATTTTTCTATTGCATTTCCATTAAACCTATAGTATAATACTTTCAGACGAACAAATGTACGGCAAAACGGAGGTTTTAATTATGGCAAAAGCTACTAAAGAAAAGGCAACAGTTGCTCCCGATAATAAAACAGAGGCTCTTTCAACCGCTATCAAACAGCTTGAAAAGCAGTTCGGCAAAGGTGCAGTTATGCGCCTTGGTGAGAATCAGGCTCTTAATGTTGAGGCTATTTCAACAGGCTCACTTTCACTTGATATTGCCACTGGTATCGGCGGACTTCCCAAGGGAAGAATCGTTGAGATTTACGGACCTGAATCATCTGGTAAAACAACTCTTGCACTTCACTGTATCGCAGAAGCACAGAAAAAGGGAGGCGAGGCTGCATTCATTGATGCTGAGCACGCACTTGACCCCGTTTATGCGGCAAATTTAGGCGTTGATGTTGATTCACTTCTTGTTTCTCAGCCAGATAACGGCGAGCAGGCTCTTGAAATTGCAGAGGCTCTTGTTCGCTCAGGTGCTATTTCAATTATGGTTGTTGACTCAGTTGCGGCTCTTGTTCCCCGTTCAGAAATTGAGGGTGAAATGGGCGATTCCCATGTTGGCGCACACGCAAGACTTATGTCTCAGGCTTTAAGAAAGCTTGCTGGTGCCTGCGCAAAGACCAACACAATTATCATTTTCATCAACCAGTTGAGAGAAAAAATCGGTGTTATGTACGGTAACCCCGAAACCACCACAGGCGGTCGTGCCCTTAAATTCTATTCCTCAATCCGTATTGATGTCCGCAGAGTTGAAGCTCTCAAGGCAACAGGCGGCGAGGTTATCGGTAACAGAACAAGAACAAAGATTGTTAAAAATAAAGTTGCACCTCCTTTCAAAGAGGCTGAGTTTGACATTATGTATGGCAGAGGAATTTCAAAATCTGGCGAAATCCTTGACCTTGCAGTTAAAACAGAGGTTGTTCAGAAGAGCGGTGCATGGTTCTCATATAATGGCGAAAGACTTGGACAGGGCAGAGATAATGTTAAAAAGCTTATCGAAGAGAATGAAGAGCTTGCCGCCGACATCGAAAAGAAAGTTCTTGAAAATATTGAGAGCCTTACAAAAGCACCTGTCAGAGCTCCAAAGGCAGAGAAAAGTGCAAAAATCCCCGTTGCACCTGCATCAGGCGTTAAGCTTGATATAAGTGTGGATGATGACGACTAATGAAAATCACCGCCAAAGAGGGACGATATAACAAAGTCCACATTCATATTGATGACGAATACCTGCTGACCGTTGATGCCGCTTACTGGCTTTCATGCGGTTATGTTTCAGGCGATGAATTAAATGAAAGAGAGCTTGCTGCGTTTAAGGATGCGGCAGGCTCTCGGCGTGCTTTTAACGCAGGTGCACAGCTGCTTTCACGCCGTGAACACAGCTCTAAAGAGCTTTATAATAAGCTTTTGAAAAATTATGAACCCGAATTTGCCGCCGAAGCAGTTGCAAGGCTTGTTGAAATCGGTATGCTCAATGATGAACGCTTTGCCCGTATGTACGCATCAGAATTATACGAAAAAAAGGGATATGGCAAAAAAAGAATCCTCTATGAGCTTAGTCAGAAGGGTGTGGAGCGTACCCTTGCCGAAGAAGCCACAGAAGAATTGTTTCAGGATGAAGATAATATTGAAAGAATAGTTGATATTATCAGAAAAAAATATTATAATGTTCAGTGTGATGAAAAACAGCGTCGCCGTGCCACTGCATATCTTATGCGTGCAGGCTATTCGCCAAGCGAAATCCGCCGTGCGATGGAATGTTTTTCAGTTGATTCTTACGAAGAAGAAGGTTGGTATTAAATGGCTAATACAGTTGGTTTAATTTCATTAGGTTGCCCCAAAAATCAGGTGGATGCCGAGCATATGCTTGCCGCCCTTGATGAAGCAGGCTTTGAAATAGTAGATTATGTTGACGGCTGCGATGTTGTTATTGTCAACACCTGCGGTTTTATTGATGATGCAAAAAAAGAGGCAATCGAGAATATACTTGATATGGTAGAGCTTAAAAACGAGGGCGTTATCGGCTCAATTATCGTTTCTGGTTGCCTTGCTCAGAGATATAAAGAAGAAATTCTTTCAGAAATCCCCGAAGTTGATGCAGTTATCGGCATTGGTGCAAACGGAGATATTGTAAATATCGTTAAAAACACCATTGAGGGCAATGGAGAAATGCGTTTCCCGCCTCAGTGCGAGCTTCCGCTTGATGCTCAGCGTATCCTCACAACTCCCTCATACTGGGCATACCTCAAAATTGCCGAGGGTTGCTCAAATTGCTGCACTTACTGCACAATTCCCTCAATCCGTGGCAAAATGAGAAGCCGTGAAATGGAGCCGATTATCGAAGAAGCCCGTCAGCTTGCAGAAATCGGTGTAAAAGAGCTGGTTGTCATTGCGCAGGACACCACCGCTTACGGTATCGACATCTACGGTGAGTATAAACTTCCAGAGCTTCTTTCAGAGCTTTGCAAAATTGACGGCATCGAGTGGATTCGTATTCTCTATTGCTACCCCGATAAAATCACAGATGAACTTATTGACACAATGGCAAAAGAGAAGAAAAT
Organism: Clostridia bacterium; assembly: GCA_024404115.1. GTDB lineage: Bacteria > Bacillota > Clostridia > Oscillospirales > Acutalibacteraceae > CAG-488. The sequence goes on from JAKSQM010000014.1 coordinate 13,020, forward strand.
CCTCAATTATATCGACCTGCCTCTCCAGCATTGCAACAATGGCATCCTTAAAGCCATGAACAGAAAAGGCACAAAAGAAGAAATCGTTGAGGTTGTCAACAAGCTTCGTGCAAAAATGCCCGATGTTGTTATCAGAACAACATTTATCACTGGCTTCCCTGGTGAGGGCGAGGACGAATTTGAAGAGCTTGCCGTTTTCGTAAATGAAATGGAGTTTGACCGTGTTGGTTGCTTCGCTTTCTCTGTACAAGAGGGTACACCTGCCTATAATATGGAAAATCAGGTGGAAGAGGATGTCAAAGTCCGCCGTGGTGAAATCATTATGGATGACCAGTACCTCATCATGAGCGAAAAGAATAACGAAAAAATCGGCAACATTTATGATGTTCTTGTGGAGGGTTACGACCCCTACACCGATACATATTTTGGCAGAACATATATGGATGCTCCCGATATCGACTCTCAGGTTCATTTCACAGGGGACGATGATTACGAAGAGGGCGAATTTGTTGAGGTTGAGATTCTCGGCGTCAACGAATATGACCTTGTAGGTAAGGCGGTACAGTGATGAATACCCCAAATAAAATTACAGTTTTACGAATTTTTCTTGTGCCTGTGTTCCTGCTGGCATTTATGCTGAATATTCCGTTCAGATTTTTCATTTCCGTGGCGATTTTTGCTGTCGCCTGCATAACTGATGCTATCGACGGCAAGCTTGCACGCAAAAACAACCTTGTAACAGTTTTCGGTCAGTTCCTTGACCCAATTGCCGATAAAATGCTTGTTACTGCCGCACTTTTAGGCTTCCTCAGCGAAAAAATGTGCAATATCTGGATTGTTCTTGTGATTCTCGCCCGTGAATTTATAATTTCTTCGCTCAGACTTATTGCATCTGCGCAGGGCAAAGTAATACCTGCAAACATTTTCGGCAAAATAAAAACAGTTATGCAGATGGTGTCCTTTATTGTTGTGATGCTCCTTTATGGTCTGAACGAAATTGTTCCGCTTCCATTCAACCTTGCAATCGTTTCCAACATTCTTCTTGGTGCAAGTGCGGTTATGGGCATTGTTTCTGCGGTGATTTATTATATGGAAAGCCGCAATGTTATTGATTTTACAAAGTAACGGTGAAAATATGAAATTTCTTCGTTTTATTTTAAAGCTTCTTTGTGTCATCCTCGTTGCGGGGTTGATTACAACAGCGGTATTTTTCAGAAAAAACGGTGTCAACACAATCTCAGTTGAAAAAAATAATATCCGTGCTGAGGCTGTTTCTGCCGATATTTCTGATAAAAAATATAAAAAAATAGCCGAATCTGGCTATCTCCAGCTTTACTTTGATGAAAAAACAACTGCAATTATGGTTAAAGAAACCTCTGGCAACAAAAAATGGTATGCTATGCCAAAAGGCACCGAATCTGCCATTGCAGAAATGGTAGTGAAGAGCGAAAATGGCACTCACTACCTCAATTCTCAAAGCAATAGTGTGAATTTTGACAGCTTCACCTCTGAAATTTACGATGACGGGGTGAAAATCCGCTATGTTTTAGCGGACGATGAAGCCACCGCCAAGAAAGAAAAATTTTCAGAAAATGATGTTGCTTTCGCTGTTTCAGTGGATTTCAAGCTGAAAGACGGCAACTTTTTAGTCGATGCTTCATACGAAAATCTCACCAAAAACAAAAATTGCGCAGTAACATCTTTTGCTGTCCTCCCGTATTTCGGCTCTTTCAAAGAAGCGGAAAAAGGCGATTTTCTCCTCATTCCCGATGGCTGCGGTGCTGCCGTTCATCCTTTTTATGAGGAGGGCGAGAACACTTACCAGTGCGCAGTTTACGGTGATGACATTTCAATCCACGGCAACAAGTCTGCCCGTGCTATGATGGGTGCATTTGGAATGAAAAAGGGCGAAAATGCCTATGCCGCTATCATAAATTCGTCTGCCGAGTTTGCAAAAATCAAGGCTGTTTCTTCAAAAGACGGCTACAGCCGTGTTTATGCCGACTTCGCCTTTGACTATACAAACGAAAAAGACGGCAAACTGAGCATTTATAACAACAAAAATACTTCATTTTCAATTTGTTATAAGTTCCTTTCAAGGGGCAGTGCCACTTATTCAGATATTGCCTCCGCTTGCCGTGAGCAGTATATCCGCAACGGCACATTGAGCGTTTCTTCAATCGTAAGTGCTGAGGATGTGCCCATGACCCTTGAGCTGACAGGTGCGTATAAAGAAAAACGTTGGAGCGTGAAATCTGACGAGTTTACCACTTTTTCACAGGCTGAGGACATTATCAAGCGTGTGAAAGCCAAGGGTATCAACAATCTTTCTGTCAGATACACTGGCATTTTTCTCAATAATTCAACAGAAATTAACCCTCTTTTGGGCGGCAAAAAAGGCTTCAAGAGCCTTGCGGATTATGCCGATTCGCAGAATGTCAAGCTCTATGCAGGTGTTGATGTTCTCACCTTCAACAGTGCTTTTTCAAAATATGATTTTCTCACTGCCCGTGGAATGAACAAATTCCCCTTTATGGTTGGCATTGAAAACTCACTTTTCTTGCAGAATAATGCTAATTTCAGAACTTTAAAAAAGGCTAACCGATTTATTGATTCTGTGATTAAATCAGCAGATAAATATAAAATTAACGGCTTCGCTGTTAATGATGCAGGTCGTCTTTTGTCATCTGATTTTTCTCATTCAGGTGCAAAGCGAGCTGAGTATAAAGATGGCATTGTTTCTCAGCTTTCAGCTCTTGCCCGTTCGGGAAATATAATGGTTGACGCTGGTAACATTTACACAGTTATGGGGTCATCAGCAATTTCAAATGTTCCAATGAAAATATCTTATAAAGAAACAGATGCTTATGTTAAAGTACCTTTCGTGCAGGAAGTTCTTCATGGAATGACAATTTTGTCGTCAAATCCGTTGAATACTGCCGAAAATAGCCTTGAAGCAGAGCTTCAGTGCATCGAATACGGCTTGTGTCCTACATTTTCGGTGGTTTACACTAAGCCAGACGGCAGTCAGCTTGATGTTGAGTTTGATTCCGTGGCAAACGATATTGTTTCAAAATACAACGCAATTTCGCAGGCACTTAACTCTCTTGAAAGTGAGCGAATTACCAATCATCAAAAAATTAAGGACGGAGTTTACTGCACAACTTACAGCAATTCTGCTCGTGTTTATATCAATTACAACGATTCAGAGGTAACTGTAAACGGTGTAACAATTCCTAAAAAAGGCTACATCAGAATTGGATAAAACTAAAGGATTTTGAAAATCTTCGTGATTCTCAAAATCCTTTTTTATGTTTATTTGCTTTTAAGTTTTGCTTCGATTTTTGATTTTTCGGGCGAAACATTAACAGAATAATACACATGGTAAATTACCTTACCTGGAGGCGCGCCCTGCGGCTTTTTGATGTTTTTCACTGGTGTGTAGTCAACAGGCACAAGCTTCGCCTCGCTGGCTTTGCTGTGAAAAGCCGCAATTTCAGCCGCCTCAACAATTGCATCATCAGAAATTTCACGGTTTTCGCTAAGAATAATTACATGCGAGCCGTGAATTTTTTGCGTATGAAGCCACATATCGTTTTTGTGCGCTGTCTTGAATGTCAGTTTGTCATTTTGCAGGTTATTTCTGCCAACAAGAACGGTGAATCCGTCGCTGGTTTCGTATCTGAATGGCTCAGATGCACGAAGCGATTTCTTTTTTGTGCCGCCTTTTGCTTTCATAAATCCGCTAAGCACAAGCTCCGCTTTGATTTCGTCAATCTCTGCCTGAGTTGTTGACCTGTCAAGTGCGTCAGCAACAGATTCAAGATATTGCAAATCGTCCTCGCCTTTGATAATCAGCTCCGTCAACATCTGCTCCGCAGTTTTCGCCTTGCGATAAAGCTTAAAATATCGCTGTGCGTTGGCGGCAGGGGAAAGCGCAGGGTCAGCCTTAACACGCAAAATGTTGTTGTTGTCATAGTAATTCGCCAAATCGTAATAAAGTGAACCCTTTTGAAGCTGATACAAATTTGCATTTATCAATTCCGCAGAGATTCTCAATTGCTCCCTGTCAGCACATTTTTCAATCTCAGCACGCTGTAAATTGAGCTTTTTCGCTGTTCTTTCAATGGCATTGTGCAGGAATTTCACCAAATCTCTGCCTTTTTGCCTTGTGCGCTCAACAGTGTCTTTCTCAGAATAGAACTCGTCAAGAAGCTTTGAAAAACTCTCTTTCTGCTGGCAGGTGCGCATATTGCCGTATTGGCTGATTTCCATAAACGCAAAGTCGCATGGCTTGCCCGTTTCATCTTTAATGCAACAGGGGATACCGCTGCCGTTTGCGATAATTGATTTTATTTTTTCGATTTCTTCCGTAAGTGCATTTGTAAATTTTGTGTTCATATCACAAACATAAATGTCGCCGCCGCAGTTGAACGCAATTTCACGGCAAATCAGCGGCGAAATACCTTGGCAGGAGTTAAGAATGGCAGAAGAAACCGATTTATTTTGGAATGATTCAATTTTTTCAATAATACCCGCTGTTTCTGCGGTGATAAGGTCAAGCTTATCTTGCGCAGGTGGCGGAGTGTAAGGGAATCCTGGGAGAATCTGACGCACTTCGGAGCGGCTGAAATCAATGCGCTTGATCGCATCAACAATTCTGCCGTTTTCATCTGTCAGCATAATATTGCTGTGCTTCGCCATAATTTCAATTGAAAGTGTCAGAAGCACTTTATCGCCAATGTCATTGACTGCCTCAAAATCAAAATACAGAACTCGTTCAAGGCTCGGCTGACGGATGGCAACAAGCAGTGAATTTGTCAGCTTTTTTCTCATAAGCATACAAAACATCGGGGGTGTTGCAGGGTTTTCGGGTGCTTTTTCTGTCAGATGCACTCTTGGACTGTTGACCCTGACCGACAAAAACAGCTTGTATGCACCTTGCCTTGAACGCAGATGAAGCACCAGCTCTTCACGGGAGGGCTGGTGTATTTTTTCAACTCTTGCGCCGATAATCAGCGGAGAAATTTCATCCTTTATGCTTTTGAGAAAAATGCCGTCAAGTGCCATAAAAACTCCTTATAAATTGCAGATAGGTGATTGTTGCGGAATAACCATAATGTCGGTGTCGGGGAACTGCTCCCTGAGCCTTTTTGCAAGTGAAGAAATAACAGGGTTTTCTGTTTCGTAATGACCTGCAGCAAAAAGTGCAAGCCCCGCTTCCTTGCAATCAAGAAAATCGTGATGCCCTGCGTCGCCTGTGATAAACGCATCAATGCCAGCTTTAATAATGTCATCCTTAAAGCTGCCGCCAGAGCCACCGCAAACTGCAACAGAATCAATGACTTTGCCTGTGTCGCAAAATCTGACAGTGCCGCCAAGCACCGATTTAATGTAAGATGCAAGCATATTGCAGGTCATTTTTTCGGGAAGAATACCAACTCGCAGGATGTTTTCGCTCTCTTCACAAGGGAAAATCTCAACATTTTGCAGGTCAAGCATGGTGCAAAGTACATCATTGACGCCACCCTCTGCACAATCAAGGCAGGTGTGTGCGCAAATGGCACTCATTCCTCTTGAAGCAAGCTCATACGCAATGTTGCCCTTAACAAAAGCTTTCTGCGGTTTAAAAATAACAGGATGATGGCTGATAATCAGCTCTGCACCAATGTTGGAGGCATATTCAACAGCTTCCATTGTAATATCAAGCACCAGTGCAACACGGTTGACCTCGGTGTTTTCATTGCCAATGAGCATACCGCTGTTGTCCCACTTCTCCTGCATTGCAAAAGGGGAGATTGAATCCATATACGAAAAAAAGTCTTTTACTCTTACCATGGCTGAACCTCTGCAAATTCTTTTAAAATTCCTTTTAAATAGTAGTATTCGTCAGTGAAAATGTTGTTTTGCTCCAGTGCTTCGCAACGGGTTTTGATGTGCTTTAACTGCTTTTGAGCAAAACGGAACGAGGCATCATTGCCCTCAATGGGGTGCGTGCCTAAATAATAATAAAGTGGTGTTTTATCGTTCTCTTTGCCTGTGTATTGAGCACAAAATGCTATGTAATCACGCCTGTCATCAACGCAGGCATTCTCTTCTATGATTTCAAATCCGTTTTCGCAAAGGTATTTTCTCACATCCTCGCTGTGTGAGTTTGGCTGTGCAATAATTCTCTTCGATTTGTCTTTTAAACCAACAGCTCTTTCCAGAATTTCTGCAATCAAAGTGCCGCCCATACCTGCAAAAACAACATCATCATATTCACTGCATAAAACAGAATCAAGCCCATCCGAAAGACGCAGGCTGATTTTATCCTCCACACCATAGATGCGCAGGGTTTCAGCGGCGTTTTCAAGTGGGCTTTTTCTAAGGTCGGCTGCAACGCCGCCTGTGCATTTTCCGCTCTTCACAAGCCACGCGGGCAGGTAGCCGTGGTCAGTGCCGATGTCGGCAATTCGTGAACCACAGCGTACCATATCCGCTACCATTTTAAGTCTTGGTCTTAAACTCATGCCTTTGAAGCAAGGAATGTGTTGATTTCTTCAACCATATCGTCAGCATCTACGCCGTGAACAGCGCAAGCCATTTCAAGGCTTTCACCTCTTGCTGAGGGGCAGCCGAGGCAGTGCATTCCCATATTGAGGAAGAACTGTGCAGTATCTCTGTCTGCATCAAGAATATCACCGATAAGCATATCTTTTGTAATTTCCATAGTAGTAGCTCCTTTACTTTTTATATTAGTTTAAGCCTTTTTAACAGCAATAACAATCATTTCGCCGTTGATTTCAATTTCTTTTTCAGCGTCAGCGTTAACAATTGAGCCAAATACAACATCATCTGCAAGAAGCTCTGTTGCAATGTGGTCTTTCTTCTCAACAAGTGCTGCTGAAACGAACTGATTTCTGCTCTTGAGTGAAGCAACGATTCTCTGCTCAACATTGAATCCTGCCTCTTTTCTGAGAAGCTGGCACTGACGGATAACGTCTCTTACAATGCCCTCTTTCTTGAGGTCTTCTGTGATAACAACATCAAGAGCAACAGAAATATCCTTTGTGCATTCAGCAGAAACAACGCCAGCCTTTGTCTTTGAATTCATAACAAAGAGTGAGGGTGCGAACTTTTCATCCCAACCGGGAACTTCAACATCTTCGCCAGCCTTAACAGCTGCAACCATCTTTGCCATATCTTCATCAGAAACAGCTTCAAGAGCCTGCTTGAATTTGTTTACATTCTGCTTCAGAACAGCACCAGCAGCTCTGAAGTTAACTGTGAGGTAGCTGTCTTCAAGGATTGACTTGTCGCTGACATACTGAACAGCCTTAATGTTAAGCTCGTCAAGAATATTCTTCTCAAATGTCTTAATCTTTTCAACATCCATATCGCTTGCGCAAACAAAGAGTTTTGCAAGAGGCTGACGAACTTTAATCTGATTTTCATTTCTAAGGCGCATTGCAACAGCGATAACATCTCTTGCCATAGCTGTCTTTTCAATGATGCCGTCATCCTCAAAGCCTTCCATAACCTCAGGCCAGCCTGAAAGGTGAACTGAAAGTGCGCTTGAGGGCATAACCTTTCTTGTAAGCTCCTGCCAGATGTGCTCTGTCATGAAAGGAATAATGGGAGCCATTACCTTAACGCAGGTGTTAAGAGCATAGAAAAGTGTGTAGTAAGCAACCATCTTGTCGTTTTCGTCCTCTGTTTTCCAGAAACGGCGGCGGTTAGTACGGATGTACCAGTTAGAAATATCGTCAACGAATACTTCAAAATCCTTAACAAGAAGGTATGTCTTGTAATCGTTCATATATTCAGTGGCTTTCTTAATGAACTGATTTGTGCGGATAATAAGCCACTTGTCTGTAGGTGTAAGTGCAGCCTTGTCAAGCTTGTAATTTTCAAAATTGGGCTTGTCAATCTGTGCATATGTGTTAAAGAATGTGAAGATGTTCCAGAATGAAAGGAGCTTTCTTCTTGCTTCATCACCAAGGTTGTAGCCGAAACGAACATCGTTAGCAACAGGTGCGCCTGCATAGAGGTAACGAACTGTGTCTGCGCCAATCTTTTCAGCTGCATCGTTGAAGTTAATCATGAAGCCAGTCTTTGAAAATTTAGAGCCGTCCTCTGCAACAACTGCATTGTAGCTGAGAACACGCTGATAAGGAGCTTTATCCTGAAGAACAACGCTCATGAACAGCATTGAATAGAACCAAAGACGAACCTGCTCACGCATTTCTGTAACCCACTCTGCGGGGTAGCTCTTTTCCCAAACATCCTTATGACCGTCAAAATAGCCAGTTGTTGAGAAAGGAACGATACCAGCGTCAAGCCAAACGTCGCCGATTTCGTTAACACGCTTAACAGCCTTGCCGCACTTGGGGCACTTGATTTCAACTTCGTCAATCCAAGGTCTGTGAAGCTCAGGAAGAGCATCAACCATTGCAGGGTCAACAGCCTTTTCACGAAGCTCTGCCTTTGAACCGATAACAGTAATCTCACCGCAATCATCGCATACATAGAAGGGGAGAGGCATACCGTAGTAACGTTTTCTTGAAATGTTCCAGTCGCCCATGTTGTTAAGCCAGTCAGCCATACGCTTACCGTTTGAAGCAGGCTCCCAAAGAACGCTTTCAGCAGCCTTGAGAAGTCTGGGCTTCAGCTCGCTTGTAACAATATACCAAGCGGGAACAAGACGGAAGATAACCTCGCTCTTACATCTCCAGCATACAGGGTAGCTGTGCTCGTGAGGCTCAACCTTATAAAGCTTGTTTCTCTTTTCAAGCTCAGCAAATACTTCTTCTTTGATTGTGTGGCTGTCTTTGCCTGTCATGAAGCCGAATTTGGGGAGGAAGATACCCATATCGTCAACGGGCATAACCTTAGCAAGGCCAAGTCTTTCGCCAAGCTCAAAGTCCTCAGCACCGCAGCCGGGAGCAATGTGAACAACGCCAACGCCTTCTTCTGCGTCAACATCTTCCCAAGGAACAATTTTGTGGTCGATACCGCTCTGAGCCTCAAGCTCAGGGAAGCATGTTTCATAATGAAGACCAACAAGCTCGTCGCCCTTAAATGCACGAAGAACCTCTAACTTGTCTTCACCAAGATATTTAATAGCATTTTTTGCAAGGATAAGAACTGCATCATCGCTCTTAACCTTAACCTCAACATAGTCGATTTCGGGGTTAACAGCAAGTGCAACGTTAGATGAAAGAGTCCATGGAGTTGTAGTCCATACAAGAATCTTTCTGCCGTCCTCAACGATGGGGAGCTTGAAGAAAACAGAATCATGAGTCATGAGCTTGTAAGAGCCAGTCATTTCATGCTCTGAAAGTGAAGTTCCGCATCTGGGGCACCAGGGCATAGGCTTGTATTCTTTCTTAATCCAGCCGTTTTCATCGCATTTTTTAAGGAAATGCCAGATGCCCTGAATGTTAGTGTCTGTGTTTGTGTAATATGAGTTTTCCCAGTCCATCCACTGACCAAGACGCTTTGACTGCTCAGTGATAATGCCAGAGAAGTGCTTAACTCTCTCAACACACTTACGGGTGAATTTATCCATACCGTAGTTTTCAATATCTTTTTTTGTTTTGAAGCCAAGTTCTTTTTCAACCTCAACCTCAACCCAAAGACCCTGAGAGTCAAAACCATTCTGATAGCGGCAGTCATAGCCCTGCATGCCTTTATAACGGATAAAAATATCTTTAAGGCTTCTGCCCCATGCGTGGTGGATGCCCATGGGGTTGTTGGCTGTAATCGGACCGTCAATAAAACGGAACATTTCGTGTCCCTTATTCTGAGCGCGTAATTTGCCGAAGCAGTCGTTATCTTCCCAGAATTTGAGCACATCATGCTCCATTCCGATGAAGAAATTCTTTTCGTTATCTGCCATTCTTTATACCTCCTGATGGTACATAAATATACAGATACGATTATACTACAAAAATGTATTTTTTCAAGTAGTTTTTTACAATTAAACACTATATATTGAAAAAATAAAAGTAAAAGTGTATTATTTTTAAATAGAAGTGAGAGTTTTGAGCATATTTTTCGTCTAATAGATGAAAAGTACTTTTCATAATAGAAAGGAGAGTTGAAATGGAACGGGGAGCAGAGTGCTACTTTAAGTATCTTTCAGGTGATGACAGCGGTATGGTTGAGATAATCAGGGATTATAAAGACGGACTTACCCTTTATATAAACGGTATTGTCCGCAACATCTTCACCGCTGAAGAAATTATGGAAGAAACATTTTTTACTCTTATGACAAAACAACCAAAGTTTAAGGGCAAAAGCTCATTTAAAACATGGCTTTACGCTCTTGGCAGGAACAAGGCAGTTGATTATCTGCGAAAGACTTCACGCATTGCAGATGAAAATTTTGAATCTTTCACCGCTTTGCAGGATGAAGAATCGGCAGTTGAAACAGCGTACCTTAAAGAAGAAAATAAAATAAGACTTCACAAGTGTATGAAGTCTTTGAGCGCTGATTATGCGCAGGTGCTTTATCTTACATACTTTGAAAATTTTTCAAATGAGCAGACAGCGCAGGCAATGAACAAAAGCAAAAGGCAGATAGAAAATCTTGTTTCCCGTGCCAGAAAGGCTTTGAAATCGGAGCTTCAAAAGGAGGGCTTCCAGTATGAAGAATTATGATAAAATTGCAGACGAACTTTTTCAGCGCAGAGATGAATATTTCACCGCAAAAAAGAAGAGAAATTCCATAATTAAAAAGGCAGTTGTCAGCACAGCCTGCGTTGCTGTTGTGGCAATCGGTGCATTTACAGTTTTTAAATCGGGAGTGTTCAATCAGAATCCACCGCAGGAAAAAATTCCCGAAACAACAACCACAACCACTACAGCTTCAGCTGAAAACGAGTATGCTGATGCTATCTATGAAAGCGGAAATCAAAATGACAGCTCAACCACATCTAAGGAAGCTGAATCAAAAAAAGATACCGTAACAACCGTTGCCGTTGAAGCAACAACAAAGAAAAATTATAAAAAGAATGATGTTATCACAAATTTTACAGAGGGTAGTTACTCAATGCCCTGCTATGTTGCACCAAAGAACGGCACATTCTTTTTCTCACTGCCTGTTCAGTATGCCGTTAATAAATACGGCAACAGCAAGAAATATCTTGTTCGTGTTGATATTTTCAAGGACGAATGGATTGTAAGTGCAAAAGAGCGTAATGCAGAATACAGCAGACTTATGAAAGCAGGCTGTGATATTAAAAAATACAATGTGTGGACATATGAGGGTGCTGATGCAAAGAAAGTTTATTACACACAGGTTGCAGGAATTTTTACCCTTGAGCAATTAGAAACATTGTTCACAGGCAGAGAATACGGCTATTTCTTTGAATTTCTTTCAAACGGCGATTCAAGCCCCGTTGAAACGGATGATGTAGTAGATGGTTCTGTATTTTACGGTAAGTCAGATGCAGTATATAATTGAGGTGCTATATGAAAAAGAGCTTGTGTATTTTAATCGTAATTGTTGTTATGCTGACCCTTTTTGCCTGTAAACAGCAAGAAAAAGTAGCTGTCGAAACACCTGTTTCTATAAGCGAAAAAAGCGAAGCCAAAACAACAGAAAATACCGCAACCGAGCCGACAATAACATACGCTGATTATTTTCAGGAAAAAGTATGCAAAATCAAAGAAATAAACGGCACAATTATTTCACTTGTGGAGTATGACATTGAAACCCGCACCGAAACAAAGAACTTCCTCAGTGCAGATTGCAGTGAAAACGAAAATATTATTCCCAAAGCATTTCAAAGAGAAGATATTGTTTTGGTGAGATATAGAGTTATTGAGAATACTTACTCTACAAATATAAAGCTTGAAAGCATCCAATCAGTTGAATAATTAAAAAACAGCTCTCTGTAAAAGGGGAGCTGTTTTGTTGCCCCCTGACAGAGGGGGAGAGATAGAAAGTAGATAATAGATAACACATAATAGATAATAATTGAAAAAGGCAGTACATCGTAGGGGAAGGGCTTGCTCTTCCCGAAAAAAATAAGAAAATATCGCACAAATCCAACAGAAACGCACAATAAAAACGGCTCCCTTGTGTAAAGGAAGCTGGATTTTTGCCGTGCAAAAAGACTGAGGGATTGTCTGTTAAAATTCAAATATGAGCTAAATATAAAACGAACAATCCTCCCGACTCACTGTGTGAGCCACCCTCTTTTACACAAGGAGGGCAGATGTTGCCGTCATAATCAAAACAAAAAGCCTGCCGCTCAACTGCGACAGGCTGATTTTTATTATTATGAAAGCTTATGAATGAAAAGTCCGCTGAGGAGCTTTGGCTCAAACCATGTTGATTTTGGAGGCATAATCTGACCTGCGTCAGCAATATCCATAAGATCCTCAAGTGTTGTGGGATACATTGAAAATGCAATCTTCATGTCAGTGTTTACTCTGCGCTCAAGCTCGTTAAGACCTCTGATACCGCCGATAAAGTCGATTCTCTTATCAGTTCTGGGGTCGTCAATGCCAAAAATTGGGGAGATTGCGTTATTCTGAAGAATTGAAACATCAAGTCTTTCAACAGGGTCTGTGTTGTCAAATGTTCCCTCTTTAGCTGTTACCTTGTACCACATACCGTCAAGAAGCATACCGAATGTGTGCTTTGCTTCGGGCTTGTAAGCGTCTTTGCCAGCTTCTTCAATGTCGAATTTCTCGCTCATCTTTGCCATGAATTCATCCTTTGAGTAGCCGTTAAGGTCTTTGATAACTCTGTTGTAATCCATGATTTCAAGCTCGTCCTCGGGGAAGAGAACTGCAAGGAAGAAGTTAAACTCCTCGTTACCTGTGTAGTCGGGGAACTGCTCACGGCGTTTAAGACCAACCTTAACAGCAGATGCTGCTCTGTGATGACCGTCTGCAATATAAAGATAATCAACACCTGCAAATTTCTCTGTAATAAGAGCGATTGTTTCAGCGTCATCAATTACCCAAACTGTGTTTGCAATGCCGTCCTCTGTTACAAAATCATAAACAGGCTCGTGGCTCTCTTTCCATGCGTTTACAGTTGCGCTGATGCTGTCATTTTTCTTATATGTAAGGAAGATAGGACCTGTGTTAGCGTCGCAGTAGTCAACATGGTTGATTCTGTCTGCTTCTTTGTCTGCACGGGTAAGCTCATGCTTCTTGATGATGTTGTTAATGTAATCGTCAATAGCTGTGCAGCCAACAAGACCTGTCTGGCTTCTGCCGTTCATAATCTGACGGTAGATGTAAATGCAAGGTGTTTCGTCCTGCTTTGCAACGCCGTCTTTAACAAGCTTTTCAAGATTTTCCTTAGCCTTGAGGTAAATTGATTCTGTGTAGATATTCTCAGGGATTGGGTCAAAATCAATCTCAGCCTTATCAACATGAAGGAATGAATAGGGCTTGCCCTTAACCATTTCCTTAGCCTCTTCGCTGTTCATTACGTCATAGGGAAGCGCCGCAATTTCAGATGCCATATCGGCAACAGGTCTGATTGCGTTGAACGCTTTAAAAATTGCCATTGTATAAAACTCCTTTTATAAAAATTATAAAATATAACATTTCACATTTTACATTATGTTGTATTAAAAGTCAACAAAAAAGAGCTTAAAAAACTTTAAGCTCCGCAAATTTGTTTTGTTTTTTGAATTATGCCTTTTCCTCGATGCCAAGAAGCCAGTTAACGGATACGCCTAAAACCTCAGCAAGTGCCTTCAGCTCGTAATCGGAAACGCCCCTTATCTGTCCCTCAAGTTTGGAAAGTCCCGATGCATTGAGGTCAATTCCTCTGACCTGAAGCTGAGCAAGAAGATCCTTCTGCTTCATACCAATATTTTTTCTCTGCTGCTCAACCTTAGCACCAATGATGTTTTTTGATCCAAGTTTTTGCTCTCTTGTTCTCATGGTTACACCTACCTTCTATTTTTAGTGCTCAGCATCCGCTGAGTGAAAATCTGTTAAGATTATAACACACTTTTTTCCAAAAAAATAGTCATATTTGGAAAAAAAGACTAAATTTTTTAAAAAATCGTTAATTTTTATTACGGATTTTGTAAATTTGTCTGTTAAATCACACTTTAGTGATTTAGTATAATAAAAAAACAAATCACTAAAAATGACTATTATATAATGTTCGCTGGATGTTGAAAAATTCGATTTCTTATGATATAATACACCTTAATTTATAAAACAAGGCGTGGTGTTATTATGACAGACAATCTTAAAAACCGCAATCTTACAATGCTCACAGACTTCTACGAAATAACCATGGCAAACGGATATTTCAAAAACGGACTTGGCGATCGAATCACACAGTTTGATATGTTTTTCAGAGATGTTCCAGATAAGGGCGGCTTCGCAATTATGGCAGGCGTTGAACAGCTCGTGAAATATCTCGATGACCTCTATTTTGATGAAGAAGATATTGAATATCTCCGTGGCAGAGGCTTCTGTGAAGAATTTCTTGATTATCTCCGCAATTTTGAATTTAAGTGTGATGTGTGGTGCGTTCCAGAGGGCACGCCCATTTTCCCGTATGAGCCGATTGTAACTGTCAGAGGCCCAGCCATTCAGGCGCAGTTTATTGAAACAATGGTGCTTATCACAATCAATCATCAGAGCCTTGTTGCAACCAAAGCCAACAGAATCGTCCGTGCCGCCAAGGGCAGGGGAGTTATGGAGTTTGGCTCCCGCCGTTCACAGGGTTATGACGGTGCAATCTATGGCGCAAGAGCTGCATATATCGGCGGTTGTATGGGCACAGCCTGCACAATTTCTGACAGAGAATTTGGCGTAAAAGCAGTTGGCACAATGGCACACAGCTGGGTTCAGCTTTTTGATAATGAGCTTGAAGCGTTCTGCGCATACGCAAGGGAATATCCTGATAAATGCACACTTCTTGTTGACACATATAATGTTTTGAAGTCAGGCATTCCCAACGCAATTGAAGCGTTTAAAAGAGAAGTTCTTCCCCGTGGATTCAGACCGCAGGGCATCAGAATTGACAGTGGCGATATAACATACCTTACTATAAAGGCAAGAAAAATGCTTGATGAAGCAGGCTTCCCCGATTGTGCAATTGTTGCATCAAATTCACTTGACGAGTATGTTATCAGAGATATGCTTCATCAGGGCGCACAGATTGATTCATTCGGCGTTGGTGAAAGACTTATAACCGCATCAAGCGCACCTGTTTTTGGCGGAGTTTATAAGCTCTGTGCCGTTGAGAATGAGCAGGGCGAAATGATGCCGAGAATTAAAATCAGTGAAAATGTAGCCAAGGTAACAATCCCGGGCTGCAAAAAGCTCTGGAGATTTTATGATAACGAAACAGGCAAGTGCTTCGCCGACCTTATCACTCTTGATGACGAGGTTGTTGACGATTCACAGCCATATGAGCTTTTCGACCGTGATTTCACATGGAAGCGTAAGATTGTAGAGAATTACACCGCCCGTCCGCTTCTCATTCAGCTTTTTGATAAAGGCAAATGCGTTTATGACTTCCCCGCACTTGAGGATATTAAAAAGTATTGTAAAGAGCAGATTGACACCCTTTGGGACGAAGTTCTCCGCTTTGAGAATCCCCATAATTATTATGTTGACCTTTCACAGAAATTGTGGGATTTAAAAGATACCCTCCTCAAACAGCATAAAGCATAATGTAATAAAACGAACCGCAATCCAAAAGAGAGCGGTTCGTTTTTATTATTGACTTGCGTAAACATAATATAAACAAAACACCTCGGGACGACAAACCCGAGGTGTTCTGTGTTATGGGAAACCGACTAAGTCGGCGGAGTGGGCATTATGCAGATTTAATCAACCTGACACTTTTTTCTTTCTGCTGGGGAACTGCGTGCAGATGAGCCTTTTTTGCCGCTTTCTTTTTTATATAACGGCGGCGTCTGTATCTCTTGTATGCGTTGCCCAGAGCGAAAAGAACTTTGTCCTCAAAATCAATAACTTTATCTTCATTTATAAAACCAAAAATAAGAACTGCTGCTGCGATAATATCAAAAATTGTGGCTGCTACCATTGCTCCTGTCATGTTAATCGTCCTCTTTCGTTAGCTGTATTTTTGTGTGGAACATTTGTTCTTTACAAGTCATATTATATCACTTTTTATGGATTTGTCAAGACAAATGTTCGATAAAATACCGCTGTGCAGTCCTATTTATGGTACTCTACTACCGATTTTTAAGGATTTTTTATAAAAACTTCGTTTTCGAGCGTTCTTTTGTTCGAGTAGTCGCTGATGTTTTTCAAAGTAACCGCCGCAATTTTTTGCAAAGCCTCTTTGGTGAGAAATCCCTGATGGGATGTAACAATCACATTGGGCATTGAAATCAGCTGAACGAGGAGCCTGTCCTTGTTGGTGGTGTCAGAGAAATCCTCGTGAAAAATCTCCGTTTCCTCCTCGTAAACATCAAGGCACGCACCGCCGATTTTTTCGTTTGTGATGCCACGAAGCAGAGCCGACGAATCAATCAGCGAGCCACGGGAAGTGTTCACAATGAAAACTCCGCTTTTCATTTTTGCAATGCTCAGGTCGTTGATAATGTGGTAAGTGTCTTTGGTAAGAGGGCAGTGGAGCGAAATCACATCGCACTCGCTGAAAATCCTGTCAAGGCTCACATACTGCGCCTTGGGGTTGCTCTCAAAAATATCGTAGGCAAAAACATTCATGCCGAAGCCTTTGCAGATGTCAATGAAAGCTGAGCCGATGTTGCCCGTGCCGATAACGCCTGCATTTTTGCCGTGGAGGTCAAATCCCGTCAGACCGTTAAGGCTGAAATTGTAGTCCCTCGTGCGCAAAAAAGCCTTGTGAATCCGCCTGTTGAGGGTCAGCAGCATAGCCATAGCGTGCTCCGCCACAGCGTAAGGGGAGTAAACGGGCACTCTTGCCACCTTGATTTTGCCCTCCGCCGCCTTGAGGTCAACATTGTTGTAGCCTGCACAGCGCATGGCAATCAGCTCCACACCAAGCTCGTTGAGGGCATCAATCGCTTCTTTGTCGATGTCATCATTGACGAATGCCACCGCCGCCGTGCAGCCCTTTGAAAGAACGGCAGTTTTTTTAGAAAGTTTCGTTTCAAAATATCTTATTTCGTAGCCGTATTTTTCGTTCTCTTTGTCAAAGAAAATCCTGTCATACGGCTTCGTATCATAAAAACTGATTTTCATTTTATCACCGCTAAAAGTATGCCCGAAAATAAATAAAAAATGTATTTTTGTTGCAATCTGTTGAAATCTATGATATATTAACTTATATACAAATTTATCATCTTTGTTACTATAATGACAAATATCATTGTTTTGCAGGAGGTCAATATGAAAATTTTTGATATGATTAAAAAATATGAAAAAGTTCGTTTTGCCGCATCAATTATTGTTGTGAGCCTGTTTATTTCTATAATTTCGGGCATCATTTTGTTTAAACCTGAAAAGGATATGCCCACTGTCAACGCTACAATCACTTCCATTGAGGAGAGAGGCACTGGCGATGATGTTGAACATATTGTTACTGTCAGCTACAGAGCAGGCGGCAAAAAGTACGAAACAGAGCTTGGCGCATATGAAACAGGCTGGAAAGTGGGCGACACAATCGAGTGCAAGTATGACCCCGAAGACCCGTCTGCTATCTCAACTAACTCTGGTAAGCTGATGCCACTTATCGTTTGCCTTGTTGGTGCTGCGGCTGTGGTTTACGGTGCTGTTAGTCTTAAAAAGAGCATCAAAGAAAAATCATCAGACCTTGCACAGTATGATAAAGTTTCAAACGAGCAGATTGACACCGCTGTTGCCCAAGAAATCAAAAACAGCAACGAGCCTTTTGAGGATTTTGTTTTCCATTTCACAGGCAAGCTTAATCAGGATTATGTAATGAAAAATTCAAACGGTGAGCCTGTTTATGAAGCACTTTGCGCTGGAATCAAACTTGTGCAGGATACCACATTTGAATTTAAAAATCTCATCACTGGCGAAAGCTCAACAAAGATGATTGGTCATACAGTTACAAAAGGATATGGCGATAATTCTTTCAGTATGGCTGTCAGTTCCGCTTTTAATATCGATGGCAAAAAATGCTGGGATGTTCTTGCTTCAATGGGTTACGGCTTCAAAATGACCCTTAACGGAGTGAAAGCGCACTTTGATGTTCACCATATGGGTGTGAATATTGGCTACGCAGAGCTTGCAGGCACAGGCGTTATGAAAGAGAAATATAAAGATAATCCCCTTGGCAAAGTTCCCACAAACGGAATTTTCACAGTGAAATGTCCGAAGTCAGAGATTGAAGCAATGTTCCTTATCTGCTTCTGCCTTTCAAAGACTGAAATTACAGTTAGCTAAAAACGCTGACGATAAAAAATACATAAAAAGAAAGCCCGCCAGAGAAGAAAATCTTTGGCGGGTAATTTTATTTTTCCATTGCCTCATAAAGCAGATTTCTCATTTTTTCCTGTGTTTTTACATCCCAGCCGAAAGCGTGCTGGAAATATGTCAGCGAAATGTGGTTGGTGGTATCTACCATGGAGAAACCGCCTGCGGCACCGTCCCAGCCAAACTCACCAACGGGGCTTAACGAGCCGCTTCTTTCGGGGTTCATGTGAGTTCTGACGCCAAGTCCGTAGCCGTAACCCTTGCGCATTTTGTCAAAATCCTCAAGCTGAGCAGGGGAAAGCTGATTTGTTTTCATCAAATCGACCGTCTCTTTTTTCAGAAGTCTGTAGCCGTTTGATGCCACACCGTCATTGGCAAGCGCATCAAGAAACAGCGAATAATCCTCCGTTGTGGAAATAAGTCCTGCACCGCCGCTTTCGTATTCGTCAGAGGGGATAAACTGATTCCACTGGGGTTCGTCCTCAAAATCCTTGTGCGGTTTAGCAAAATAAATCTGCGAAAGATTCTCCACATTTTCGTTGTGATTTTTGCAGAAAAATGTGTGATTCATTCCAAGCGGATCGCCAACATTTTCTTTAAAATATTCGCTGAATTTTTTGCCCGCCCACACCTCAATAAGTGCGCCTATAACATCGTGGCAAAGGCTGTATTGAAAGTGCGTTCCAGGCTCAAAATCAAGCGTAGTTTTTGAAAAAGACGAAACAATCGAATGGGTGTTGCTGTGCTTTTTCATTGACGCTCTTTTGATGTGCGTTTCGTTAAGGTTGTAATTAAAACCGCCCGCCATAGAGAAAAGATGACGAATTGTTATGTCATTCTCCGCTTTTTCCGCTTTTTTCTTGCCGTTTTTCACTTTCATTTCGGCAAATTCGGGCATATATTTTTTAAGCGGATCATCAAGCTGATACTTGCCCTTTTCAAGCAGCTGCAACGCACAAACGCAGGTAACCATTTTTGTCATTGAAAAGATTATGTATTGCTCGTTTCCGTTGACAGTTATGTTGTTTTTTATATCTCTGTAGCCTGCAAAATGGCGGTAAATCTGATTGTGATTCTGCGTAATAATGCAATCCACACTTGGTGCAATTTTATCGCTCACAAGCGAGTCAAGAAATTTTGTTAATTCACTGAAATCCATATTTTCACCTTATTTAGTCTTTTTAAGTCTGAGCCTTACGGGGATGTAAATTACCGCAACAAGTGCAGATGTTATAAGCATCAAAGGCACAGTAATATCCTCTTTAATATTCAAAATATCCAGCTTGTTAAGGAAGAAATATGCCAAGAAGCAGTAGCAAAGATAAATTGGAAGCAATTTCTTTGTAAAATCCACAGGGAGCATATCAACTGCATTTCCGCCTTTTTTGAGGATGTTTTTATTGAGAATTTTAATTGCAAAAATGCCGAGAATTGTTGCAACAATTACAATCAGAATTGTGGCAAGAGGCTCATCGTCAGGAAGAATAATTTTATATTCAAGAAGCCTTGCAAAGCGGATGCCAACAATTCTTGCAGGTGTAATGCAAAGCACCCACAGGCAAAGAAGCAGATTAAAAACGAAGCTGAACTTTTTATCGTTGTAAACAGGAGTGTCATCATCGCCACTGCGTATTGCACGCTTATTTTCTGTGATGGCAATGAAAATCATAAGGAAAAGACCGAAGAAAAATCCTGTGCCAAATTCCCAAACGCCCCAGTCAGAGATTTTAATAAACCAGTTGGGGAGAGTCTTTTCCATAAAAATTCCTGCGCCGTGTCTTGTTGCCATAAGGGGAGAAATTGCAGTTGTGCCAAGCGCTGTGAGCGCATCAATGACGAGTGCGCCAAAGGCAGTGTATTTATCTTTTTTAGCCACAAGAGCATAGATTGAAATGGTGATAACTGCAAGGAAATCTGCAACATGCTCAATGCTCATGTAATAATTCTCAAAGAACGGAATATCCTGTGTCCAATCCCTGTTCATAAAGTGGCTCATGTAGCCAGCCATTGCACTGCTGTAATTGTATCCGCTGTCTTTCAATCCCATAAGCGCATACTGAACCTGCTCGGGGTTAATGAGCTTCAAAATAGGATGTGCAACAGTTGCTTTGTAAATGAGAGAGGAAACAAAGAAAATTACAAGAACAATTACATAATCTTTAATTTTGTATTCTTTATCAGAAAAAAGTGAAGTGATAAACAACGCAAAAAGAGGAACAAGAGTGAATCCCATAATAAAGATAATCGCCGCACCGCTGATTGGATTAACAGGTGCGAGAATATCGCCTCTTTCACCGATAAATTTCGGCATTTCGCCGCCAATAAGTGTGCCGCTATATGGCAGGTCGCTCCAAAGAATACCGCTTGATTCAATAATAACAGTGGCATATCCTGTTACACCAAGGCTCATAAACAGTGCGCCTATTGGTATCATCTCAAATTTCATACCTTTTCTGTTGCCGTAAAAATGGTAAATCAGAAGCATCATCACAAGACCGACACCGCAAAGACCCCATGAGGAACCCCAGCCGCCTTCGCCACGGCATCGCCACATAAATCCGCCTAAAAGTGCGCCAAGAATGACAGATGCAAACTTCATTCCACCGCTTAATTTTTTAGTCATAAGAACCCTCCTAAAACATTCTTTAATCATTATAAACTCTATTTCATAATTTGTATATAGCAAAATAAAAAATTTGTTTAAGTTGCTTGCTTTAATCCACACAAAGTTGTATTATGTAATAAACTAATCTTTCAGGAGGATTCTTATGGAAAAAAATTTTGCTTTTTTGGGATGGACCAACGGTCAGATTTGCCGTTTCTGGCACTGGATTGATTTTGCAAAGAATTTCAGCTTCAAAAAGTTTTTTGCAGGCATTTTAGCTTTCTTTGAGCTTTTCAATGCGGCGGCATTCAAAACACCTGTTCACCCTTATGGTCAGAAAATTGACCTCACCGATTACAAGCTTGTTTTCAGTGATGAATTTGATGGGGATGCACTTAACACAGATGTGTGGTACACCCGTGGAAACGGTGCAAGAAGAAGCGGTTACAACGCAGCATCACAGATTAAGCAGGAAAACGGCAACCTTATCATCACAGGCGAATACCTTGAAGACGGCACATACGGCGCAGGCTGGTACGCAGGCGCAATTGCTCTCAAGCAGAAATATACAAGAGGCTATTTTGAAATCAAGTGCATCTGCAACGACAGCAAGGATTTCTGGAGTGCATTCTGGCTCCAGGGCAATCACCCTTATGACCATGTGCTTTCAGACGGCGGCAAGGGCAGTGCAGAAATTGACATTTTTGAAGCATTCGGCAACGATAAGCTTCTCAAAAACAAGCGCAATATGTTTGACCACACAGTTTGGTGCAACGGCTTTGATGATGATGTAGAGCATCTTGATAAATGTTCATTCAGCGGTATCGGTGATGATATTTTCCACAAATACAACACAATCGGACTTGAATGGACAGAGGATGAATACATTTTCTATGTCAACGGTGTTGAAACAGGCAGAACATCATTCGGCAAAGGCACTTCAACAGATGAAGAAGAGCTGATCGTTTCACTTGAAATTCCCGAAAGCGGAATCACACTTGATAAGAGCGAAAAAACAGAATTTATCGTTGACTATGTAAAGGTTTGGCAGAAATAAAAAAAAATAGGGATTTAAGGTTTATCCGTATTATCGGTTTGTTCCTTAAATCCCTTTAATTTTTATAAGCTTTTCGGTCTGCGCTAAAATCGACAATCCTTTTGTCTTTTTATTTTACTACTATTATAATATTTACATCTTATTTCTTCAATCCAATAAGGCTGAGGAATTCATCAAGATGGTCGCCAAAAACAAATTTAAGGTCTTTGCCAATCCACTTGAAAGTGCTGATAAGGTTTGCTAAAATACTTGGATGTGCCACTTTAAGCTCTCTTGTGTCCTCTGTGAAATCAGCGGTCTTTGTGAATGTAAACTTGCATGATGCGCCGTTGTGGTCAGAGAGGCGGTCGCCGTTTTCGTTTGCAGCTACAAAATACTCAAAGTCCTCGGCTGTGATTTCAATTCCGCCGCCGTTGCGATAATAGAATTTCTCAACTGAATCCCAGTTTCCCCAATAATCGCCGTGTGAATACCACTCAGAGAAGTTTTCATAATCGCCGTTGTTGCAGTTTTCAATCCAAGCATCCTTGAAGCCGTACTGAGTTGTAATCTCATACATCATTCTTTCGTCTGCTGAGTTGTCGCCGCCACGGTTAAGGTGAATTGATGTGTTGAAATCGCCTGTGAGAATAACAGGGCGGTTAGCAGATTTTTCTGCAACAAGATTTAAAAGCTGAAGATACTGAGCAGCTCTTGAAAGTGCGTTTCCGCCGCCGTCAAAAGCGTCTGCATGGATGTCATAAAAATCAACAGTGATGCCGTTGCCTAAATCAAGCACAGTGTAAATAATTCCCTTTGGTGTAAGACCGTCGCCCTCGGCAATTCCGCCGTAGCAGGAGTGCCATTCCTGACGCATAGCGTTGTAAATGGGGAAGCTCTTAGTGTAAACATTAAGACCGTCGCCACCGGGTACACCGCCTGAATGTTTTGTCTGATACTTGTAGTTTTTCATTGCGCCTGTGAGGCTCTTGTGATAGTTAAAGTCCTCCTGCACGGCAATAACATCAAAATCAGAGTTATTGAAGATAGTGCCAAGCTGTTTGGAGTTTGATTTAACATCTCTGCCCTCCATGCCGATAAGAGAACCGAAATCGGGCAGACCTGCAACGTTGCAGTTGAGGAATTTTGCTGTTACGCTGTCGGTGTTGTCATCTGCGGCAAAGGCTAATGTGCCAAAAGCAGAGAGAAGCACGCAAAGCGTAAGAATGATTGATAAAACTTTTTTCATTTTCCACATATCCTTTCATATGATTTCAGAATTATACCACAAAAAGTGATAAATTTCAACGATTATTATTTTTAAATCATTTTGCTTGTAAAATAAAAATCTCTATGCTATAATTTTAAAAAAATAAGTGAGGGATTTTATGAAAAGAATAATTGCTTCAATTATTGCGTGCATTATGTCCTTTCTTTCCGCTTATCCGTGGATTGTGGGCAACAACAATAATTTTAATGAGCCTGTAGAAAGTCTTGTTAAACCCGAAACATGGGCGATGACGGACGGCTTGGGCAGAACATTGCCCCTCGAAAGCGAAGTGGGCGAAAAGGATAATTCAAAATTTGTCGGTATGTTTTACTGGACATGGCACACTAATTTCGGTCAGTCGCTGACCGCCAAAAATGCCACAGAAATTCTCAATGAGCACCCCGAAATTCTCTACGATTTTGATTCACCAATATGGGAAAGTGAAAGCTATTATCCCAACGGCAGACCGTTCTTCTGGAATGAGCCGTTGTGGGGATATTACTCTGACCTTGACGAATATGTAATCAGAAAAAATGCGGAACTTCTTGCAGATGCAGGTGTTGATGTTATCTTTTTTGATTGCACAAATGACACCGCCACATGGGATAATGCCTGCTTCAAGCTTTTTGAAATCTTTGAAAAAGCAAAGGACGAGGGTGTCAATGTGCCAAAAATGGCATACATTCTGCCGTTCTGGGCAGGGGAGGACACTGTAACCTCTCTCAAAAATCTTTATAACAACATTTATTCAAAAGAAAAATACAAGGATTTGTGGTTTATGTGGGACGGCAAGCCTATGATTATGGCGCACCCCAAGAGCCTTAACAAACGAGATCCGCTGCAAAAAGAAATTCTTGATTTCTTCACATTCAGAAACAATGACCCCTCATATTTCAGCAAAAACAAAGGCTTTAATAAAAAAACTTGGGGTTGGTGCAGTGATTATCCGCAGGCAAAATACGGCAAATCATTAAACGGCAGAGTTGAAGAAATGTGCGTTTCAGTTTGTCAGAATGCAAGGGACGGCAAGCTTTGCGCTCAGAATGACCCCCTTGTTGCGCAGGGCAGAAGCTTCACCCACGGCGATTACAGCTATACATATAATTATGGCGGCAAGACAATCACCGCTGATAAAAATATCGAAAACTCAGATTTCTACGGTCTTAACTTCCAGCAGCAGTGGGATTATGCAATTAAGTGCGACCCCGATTTTATCTTTGTTGACGGCTGGAATGAATGGATTGCAGGCAGATGGGATGAATGGGAGGGCACATACAATGCGTTCCCCGACCAGTTTAATGACGAGCACAGCCGTGATATTGAGCCAACAGCAGGCAGATTGAAAGATTATTATTACAGCCAGCTTGTGGCGAATATCCGTCGCTTTAAGGGTATCGGTCAAAAGACAGAGGAGCTTGACGGCACCAAAACATATTATCATTATGAAAACAGCACCTATAACCGTAACTGCAACGGCTGGGTTGGACTTCACTACACCAACAACACAATGAGAAATGACTTTGTAAAAGCCGAGGTCAGCAATGATAACGAAAATGTTTATTTCAAGATTTATTGCAAAGACAGCATTTCGCCTTATACAGACAAAGCGTGGATGCGTATTCTCATTGATACCGACACAAGCGGAGTTGCCCCCAACTGGGAGGGCTTTGAATACATTATCAACAGAAATGATGTAACCGAAAGCACCGTAAAAATTGAAAAGTCAACAGGCGGTTGGAACTTCACAGAAACAGGCAGCGGAGAATACTTTGTAAACGGCAACTGCATGAGCGTTATTGTTCCGCTTTCCGCCCTCGGTCTTAGCAGTGATAACCCACGCTTCAACTTCAAGCTTTCAGATAATATGCAGTCCGACGGCGATATTATGGATTTCTACCTTAACGGTGATGTTGCCCCAGGCTCAAGATTTACATTTGTATATTAAATAATAAGATGGTCTTAAAAGCATTTGCCAATAAGACCATCTTTTTTATAAAAATAAAAGCACCGCCAAAGCGATGCCTTTGGTGGAGACGATGAGACTCGAACTCACTACCTCTACAATGCGAATGTAGCGCTCTCCCGAAGGGAACGGTTACACAACCTATAAATAATCCACATTAATTATCTTGTTTGTTATTTGAATTATAGTCTTTCTTTATTTTGTTCATAAAATAATTGGTTCTTTTTCCTGCAAATAAAAAAATAAAAGCAAAAACTATAAAAATAATTCCCCAAATCCACTTTTTAACAAAAAAAGCTGTTATTGACGAAATTATATACATTAAAATATGAGATCTTGTAACATGTAATTCGGTATTAAGACTTTTAAATTTTGCGTTTTCTGTCTCTAATTGAGATACTGATATACTATATTTTTCGTGGGGCCATATTTTGCGTAAAGGTTTATTAAGTAACACTGCACTGGTTTTGTTTAATATGAATCCAATTTCATACATTGCAACTAATAGTATTACACTAATAATTGCCGTCCAGTTTTCCATTAGAGGCATTGCTTCTTTAATTCTCTCATAAGGTATCAAGTTGTCTTGGCAGTTTTTGCATTTTGTGCTACGATATCGTAATAAATGGATGATTGAGCAATCCGATTATGTTGTAACCTGTGTTAGCCGTTCTTGGG
>JAKSQM010000015.1 GCA_024404115.1 Clostridia bacterium
TCGGCACTAATGAGCTTAACTACCGTGTTCGGGATGGGAACGGGTGGACCCTCATCGTCGTAAGCACCAACTCTGTCGGAACGGTGTGCCGTTCCGTAACTTGCTCACTTATAATACCATACGAATCTGCATTTGTCAACACTTTTTTTAAAATTTTTTAATATTTTTTTAATATTCTTAAATGAGATTATTTCCGTCAGAAAATGCGCTGCCAACTGTTTCGCCGAGGGCGATGTATTTGTGATGCACAGGGTCGTATGTGATAGGTGTGAATTTTGAAATATCGGGAAGGCCATCATCACCAAGATATTTTTCATCACAGCTTACATTTATGATTTTGCCGATGTACTTGCCGTCTGAAATACTTACAAGCTCACATTCAAGGGTGAGAGGAAGCTCGTTAATAACAGGAGCGTTTACAAATTCGCTTTTAACAGTTGTGAATCCTGCTCTTTCCATTTTGTCGGCATACTTTCTGCCAGAGGCGATACCAACATAATCGCACTCAACAACGTGCTCTGCGTCAGCAATTGCGATGGTAAATGCTTTTGTTAAGGCAAGGTTGTCTGTTGTCTTATGGCTGCCAAGGTCAACAATAACCTCGTCCTCACCGCAGATTCCGCCCCATGCGGCATTCATTGCGTTGGCTTTGCCGTTTTCATCGTATGTGCCGATTATCATAACAGGCTGTGGATACAAAAAAGTTTTAGCTCCAAAATTCTTGCGCATAAATCTCTCTCCTTAATTTTATTCCATAACGATTATATCATACATAATTTAGTATGGCAATATATATTTGTAACATACCTTTTATAGGCACATATAATGCAGTGGAAGGACAAAAGTCCTTTCAAAAAATAGGAGGTAAAATATGGCAACATTTTATAATCAGGCCACTATCACTTATAATGGCAACACAGTAACTTCAAACAGAGTTGTGGGCGAGATTGAAGAACCGCTTTCAATTGATAAATCAGCTCTTGAAGAGAATTACAGACCAAACGAGCCTGTAAATTATGTTATAAGCTTTACAAATACAATTGACACAGATATAACAAACGCATCTGTTTCTGATAATCTTGGACTTTATGAGTTTACACCCGAAACAGAAGAAACACCAATCAATTTAAGATCAATGACTTTTGTTAACGGCTCAGGTCGCTATTATGTAAACAGCATAGAGCAGACTGAAAATCTTCCAACTTTTGAACTTGATGCTGAGGGAAATCTCAATATCACAGGCATCACAGTTCCTGCAAACGGCGATGCAATGGTAATCTATAAGGCTGTTCCAAATGAATTTGCACCCTTGGGCGAGGATGCACCAGCCGTTGCACGCACAATCACAAATATTGCAACACTCACAAGCGATGCAAGCGAAGAAAAACCAACAGCAACCCTTACTCTCCCTGCAAACCTTGAGCCCGAACTTTCACTTGAAAAGAACATTTCACCTGTACCTGTTATTGATAATGGAGAGATAACCTACACCTTTGATATTACAAACACAGGTGCAACAGCGGCAGCAGGTGTAGTTTTTGCAGATACCTTTGATCCAATTCTTTCAAATATCACCGTAACTCTTGACGGTGCAGCTACCACAGCTTACGATTATAATGAAGCAACAGGCGAGTTCACAACAAATAGCCTTAATGTTCCTGCGGCAACTTATGAGCAGGATGAAACAACAGGTGAATGGACAATAACCCCTGGCACCACAACTCTTACTGTAACAGGCACTATTTAATCTTGACAAATAAAACGGCGTGTGATAGTATCTTTCGTCGGGAATGAAGTTCTCCCGAGGTGATACCTGAACCGCTTTCAAGCTGATGACTTCTGTGAAATTCACAGGGTCATTGGCTTTTATTTTGTTAAAAGGAGATTTTTTATGCTTTTAAGTCTTGCTCTTATTTCCCTTTGCGGAATGTTAATCGGAAGCCTTTTCAAAAAAATCAAGCTTCCGCCACTTTTAGGAATGTTGTTGACAGGAATAATTTTAGGCCCTCACGTGCTGAATCTTTTAAGTGATTCTGTTCTCTCTGTTTCGGCAGATTTAAGGCAGATTGCGCTGATAATTATCCTCACCCGTGCAGGTCTTAACCTGAACACTGACGATTTGAAAAAGGTGGGCAGACCTGCACTTCTGATGTGCTTTGTGCCTGCCTGCGCAGAGATGGTTGGCACAATTCTTCTTGCCCCTGCGCTTCTCGGTATAAGCAGAGTTGAAGCCGCTGTTATGGGCGCAGTTGTTGCGGCGGTTTCCCCTGCGGTTGTTGTGCCAAAAATGCTTAATCTTATGGAAAACGGCTATGGCACAGATAAAAGCATTCCACAGCTTATTTTAGCAGGTGCTTCTGTTGATGATGTTTTTGTAATCGTGCTGTTTTCTTCTTTTACAGATATTGCAAAAAGCGGAGTCTTTCACCCTGCACAGCTTGTGAGAATCCCCACATCAATTGTGCTTGGTCTTGCAGGCGGTGTTGTCTGCGGAATAATCCTCGGTAAGCTATTCCAAAAGATACATATGAGAGATAGCGCAAAGGTTATAATTATTCTCAGCGTTTCATTCCTTTTGGTTACACTTGACGGTAAATTGAAAGGCACAGTGGGCTTTTCGGGGCTTCTTGCAGTTATGAGCATGGGCACTGCTATTCAGAAAATGAAAAATGACACAGCTTCAAGAATTTCGCAAAAATATTCAAAGCTGTGGGTTGCGGCAGAGGTTATCCTGTTTGTGCTTGTTGGTGCGGCAGTTGATATTGAATACGCTAAAAACAGCGGAGTGAAAGTAATTGCACTTATTTTGGGTGCGCTGATTTTCAGAATGGCAGGTGTGCTTCTTTGCCTTATCAAAACAAATCTTAACAAAAAAGAGCGTGTTTTCTGTATGCTTGCGTATATGCCAAAGGCTACGGTGCAGGCGGCAATCGGCTCAATCCCCCTTGCAATGGGACTTCCCTGCGGAAACGCTGTTCTCACAACGGCTGTTATGGCAATTCTCATAACCGCTCCGTTAGGCGCATTTTTAATTGACATGACTCACAAAAAACTGCTTGTAAAAAATAAGGAGCAGAGTGTTTAACTCCGCTCCCTAAAATCACATTTTAAATGCTTTTAAGTCTGTTGATAATACGTAGTCATCCTTGAAGCTTCTTAAAAGCTTCATATGCTCCTGCTCAATGTGAAGCTGCTGATCTTCTTTAGTTTCCCACATCTCAACAAGAAGAAGCTCGTTTTTGTCTTTCTCTGCAAAATAATAATCATATTTAATGCAGCCTTTTTCTTCTCTTACTTTCCTGTCAATGCCGAGGGACTCAATCTTTTCAAGATAAGCTTCACGCATACCGTCTTTTGTATGAAAAACAACATTCAGAAAATACATATTTATTTCCCCTTTGCAATTTATTTATTTTATTATAACACATCTGTCAATCGTTATTGACACAGGCAGTTTTTTTAATGTATAATCAGAAAGTCAATGAAACGGAGGCATAAAAATGGAATTCAAAAAAATCGGTGTGGTTATTGCCGACACTATGGAATTTAAACCCTTTGCAGATTTAGCAAAAGAGTATAATCCCGAAAGCGGCGAAATCAACGGATACGAAACAATAAAATTCAACATAGGCGATAAAGAGATTGTAGGCATCAGATGCCTTATCGGCAAGGTTAATGCGGCAACTGCAACAGCTATGCTTGTTATGAAAGAAAATGTTGACTGCATTATGAATATCGGCCTTTCAGGTGCAGTTCACGGCATAAGAAGAGGCACTGTTTTTGCAGGCAAAAGCTTCAGAGAGTGCGATTTTGACCTTTCTGCAATTGGCTACGAGGTTGGCGTGAAACCTGATCAGGAAAGCGTTTATTCTGCCAATGAAGAGCTTCTTGCAAAAATCCCGCAGGAATTTAACATCCCTGTGCTTAATTGCGGAACAGGCGATTACTTCCTCACAAAGAATGAAACAAAGGCTCTTTATTATAAGCAGTTCAATATAAACACATTCGATATGGAAACGGGCGCAATTGCAAGCGTATGCCATAATTGCAGTCTGCCTTTCCTCAGCGTAAGAAAAGTTTCTGACGACAGCGAGGACACTGGCGTAAATGATTACAGAGAAATGAATGAACAGGCTGAAACAGACCTTTCAGATATTATTTTTGCAGTTATCAAAAATCTTTAATAAATTTTGAGGTGGTAAAATGGATTTTAAAGAAAACGGCTTTATGTATGGCATTGCCGTAATGGTAATCGTTTTCGTTCTTGCTCAGGCATTTTTCTTCCTTATCAGAGCATGGCGAAGAGGCAAAGAAATCGGTATGTCAACAAGCACATTAAAAAATGTTGTAACATCCAGTGCACTTTTCACAATCGCACCTGCAATTGCTATTATGGCAACAGTTGTTGTGCTTTCAAGCTCACTGGGTATTGTGCTTCCGTGGATTCGTCTTACTGTTGTTGGTAATCTTCAGTATGAGGCTACAGCGGCACAGTCTGCAATGGAGGCTTTCAAGGGCGGCGAAACAGCAGTAGCATTCGGTCAGGAAATCACAGACCCAACAGTTTTTGCGGCTGTTGCATGGGTAATGACCCTCGGCGTTATTATCTATCTTATTCTTGTTCCCCTTTTCCTCAAAACTGTTCAGAATAAGGTTGGCAAGGTTACAGGCAATGGTGACGGCAACAATAAATTCGGCGATATAATCTCTGCCGCTACATTTATCGGTCTTATTGCCGCATTTATCGGCAACGCACTTGTTGGTAAGGCTGCAACAATCGTTAAAAACGGCAAAACAGAGGCAACAGGAATGGGCGCAGGCGTTATGTCTGTTGCAGTTCTTATTACATCAGTTGTTACACTTCTTGTTTTGCAGAAGCTCTGCAAAAAATTCGGATGGGAAAAATTTGAGCCATTCGTTATGCCTTTAAGTATGTTTGCAGGCATGGGTATGGCAATTCTCCTCTACACAGTTCTTCCCGAAAGCATTTCACTTTATGAATGGAGGCCTGTAGCATGAGTAAGAATAAAGAATTAGGTTCACCCTATATTGAAAAGACCCATTTCTGGGGCAGAATTTTCTCAGTTATTGCATTTATCATTCTTTTATCTGTTCCCACAATGATAACTGTTCATTATGATGCACACCCCACATTCCATCAGATTTTTGACGGATTCGTAAGCGTTGCACTTATTTTCTGGACAGCGGCTATCCTTGAAATTATCGTTTATGCTCCTATGCTTGGCACTGGCGCATCTTACCTTTCATTTGTAACAGGCAACACCACAAACCTCAAGCTCCCTTGCGTGCTTAATGCCCGTGAAATTGCAAAGCCGAAGCCCGGCACAGACGAGGACGAAATCGTTTCAACAATCGCAGTTGCAACATCAACAATTGTTACAACAATCATCCTTGCAATCGGTGTTCTTGCACTTACTCCCATTCTTCCAAAAATCACAGCAAAAGGCTCAGTTTTTGCACCTGCATTCAATCAGGTTCTTCCTGCACTTTTCGGTGCTCTTGGTGCTGGCTATTTTGCAAAGCATTGGAGAATTTCATTTGTGCCGATTCTCACAGCGGTTATCTGCCTGCTTTTCAACGGCAACCTCGGCACTGGAACACTTATTCCAATCTGCGTTGTTGTTTCAATCCTTGGCGCATATGTTATGTATATCAGCGGATTCCTTACAGGCGGTGTAAAACCTGAGAATCCCCTTAAAAAGAAGAAATAAAATGTTTCAGTAAAAATACAAGCTCTATTTGGCATACTTGTGGGTATCTGAAGTTTGTTTGGCGACAAAGAGCTAATGTATTTTTCGTGCGTTCGATTTTGGTCGGGCGCATTTTTTATTTAATAATACTTTTGAATTTGTGTATGTTCTTTTTATAAAGATGTTGAAAATTTTTTCGGTTTATGGTAAAGTAAGAGTGCGACACAAACTTAATATTTTAGATTCCACAGGTGTGTATTTTACTTCGGTAAAAATACATGCTCTATTTTAGCATACTTGTGGGTATCTAAAGTTTGTGTCGCAGCAAGGAGCTAATGTATTTTTCGTGCGTTCGGCTTCGGCTGAACGCATTTTTTACTTTAAGGAGGAAGTAAAATGAGCTTTGCCGAAAACTTCAAAAAAGCACGCATCAATGCAGGGTTTACACAACAGCAGGTTGCAGACGCACTTAGCCTTGACCGCAGTTCAATCGCACATTATGAAAGTGGAAAAAGTGTGCCGAGTATGCGAAATCTCAACAAAATATGTGAAATGTTTGAAATAACACCTACTGAGATTTTAAAATAAATAAATTTAAAAAAAGTATTGATATTTATCTGGAATTGTGGTAAAATATTGACAATGTAAGATTTGATGGTTCAAAAGAGTGGGGCGACCCGCTCTTTTGTGTTTGTTTGCACAGTTTGCAATGTTACATAATATTTTAAAAAGGAGGCTTATTTATGCCATCCAAAGGTAAAGGCGGCACAACCGTCAACACTGTATGGGCGATTGCAGAGCCTATTGCAAAATCCCTTAACCTTGAATTGTGGGATGTACGCTTTGAAAAAGAGGGTGCTAACTGGTACCTTCGTGTATTTATTGATAAAGACGGCGGCGTTTCAATTGATGACTGCGTTGATATGAGCCACGCACTTGACAAACCTCTTGATGAGGCTGACCCCATTGAGCAGAGCTACTGCCTTGAGGTTTCTTCACCCGGTATTGAAAGAGATTTAAAGCGTGAAAGTCATTTCTTAAAATGTATCGGAATGAAAGTTAAAGTTAAGCTCATCCGCCCTGTTGAGGGAGTAAGAGAGTTTTCAGGCGTTCTTGAAAGCTATGACAACGGAAATATTCAGATAACACTTTCTGACGGAAGCGGACTGATGATAAATAAAAAAGAAGCTTCATATATTAAGCTTGACGATTTTGGAGGGGAAATATAAAAATGAAAAACAAAGAATTGTTTGCAGCACTGAGAATGCTGCAGAAAGAAAAAGGAATTGACATGGATGTCCTTTGCGAGGGTATTCAGAGAGCATTGGTTACAGCTGTTAAGCGTGATTACAACAATAAAGATATTGTTTTCTGCGAGCTTGACTCTGAAAAAGAAACAATGCGTGTTTTTGTAAGAAAGAATGTTGTTTCAGAAATTTCTGACCCTGATGAAGATATTCTTGTTGATCAGGCAAAGAAGTATAAGGCAACTGCAATGCCTGGCGATATTATTGAAATCGAGCTTGAAACAAAAGAAGTAAGCCGAATTGCCGCAGATAAAGGCAAGCACGTTATCCGTCAGGGTATCCGTGAGGCTGAGCATGGCAGAATGAGAGAAGAAATCCAGAGCAAGAATCAGGAAATCGTTACTGCAAAGGTTTCAAGAGTTGACCCCGAAACAGGCGACGCATTCGTTGAAATCGGCAACGCAAATGAGCTTCTTCTCAAGAGCGAGCAGATTCCCGGTGAGGTTCTTAAACCAGGCGACCTCATTAAGGTTTATGTTGCAGATGTAAGAGATAACACACGCAGACTTCCAAGAGCAACTATTTCAAGAACTCATCCGGGTCTTGTTAAGAGATTGTTTGAAACAGAAGTTCCCGAAATCTATGACGGAACAGTTGAAATCAAATCTGTTTCAAGAGAAGCAGGCTCAAGAACAAAGATGGCTGTTTATTCATCAGATGAGAATGTTGACGCAGTTGGCGCATGCATTGGTCCAAGAGGCGCACGTGTTGGCAAGGTTGTTGACCTTCTCGGCGGTGAAAAGATTGATATTGTTAAATACAGCGAAGACCCCGCAGAGTTTATTGCAGCTGCAATTGCACCCGCTGAGGTTGTATCTGTTACAGTTGATGAATCAGGCGAAAAGATCTGCCGTGTAGTTGTTCCTGATATGCAGCTTTCACTTGCAATCGGCAACCGTGGTCAGAATGCACGCCTTGCAGCAAAGCTCACTGGCTGGAAGATTGATATTAAACCCGAAAGCGGTAAAGAAGCACCTGCGATTGTATTATAATCCCCATAAAAACCGATAAAAGAACGGGAGGCACAGAAATGCAGAATAAAAAAATACCTTTAAGAAAATGCACAGGCTGCGGCGAAATGAAGCCGAAAAAAGAGCTTGTCCGTGTTGTAAGATCACCAGAGAATGAAATTTCACTTGATCTCACAGGCAAGAAAAATGGCAGAGGAGCATATATCTGCCGCAATGCAGAATGTCTTAAAAAGGCGCAGAAAGCAAAAAGAATCGAAAGATCTTTTGAATGTGTGATTCCCGATGAAATCTTTGAAGCAATGGAGCGGGAGTTGAGAGAGAATGAACAGTAACGATTTTAACCTGCTTGGCATTTGCCGCAAGGCTGGTAAGCTCAGCATGGGGCACGATATGTGCAAGGGTGCTGTCAGAAGCAAAAAAGCCTGCCTGTGCATTCTTTCCAGTGATTCATCACAGCGAATCACCGATGAATTCATAACTCTTTGCAAAGAAAGCGGCATAAAATTATATAGAATACCGCTTAAAATTGACGAGATACATCATCTTATCGGCTATAAAGCAGGGGTAATTACGGTGGACGATTCAGGCTTTGCCGAATCAGTCGCAAAAAAATTTGAAAAAAATACATTCGTGGAGGGAATCAGCTTATGATAATTAAATATAAATTAAACGATTTGGGAAAAGATTTTGGAGTAAACAATAAATATCTTATTGAGCTCCTTGGTAAATATTTTGAAGAACCCAAAAGAGCACAGTCTGTTCTTAAAGAGGCAGAGCTTGACATCGTTTTTGAAACATTGACAAAAGAAAAAGAAGTCAAGAGCTTTGACGAGTATTTTGCAATGGCAAACGAAAAGAAAGAGGAGCAGGCAGAGGCAAAGGCTGCACCTGCAAAGGACGAAAAAGCACCTGCCAAGAACGACAAGAGCAACAAAAAGAACGGCGCAGATAAGAAAAATAACGGAGCAGACAAAAAGCAGGAAGAAGCTAAACAGCCTGCAAACGGCAATCAGAATAACGCTCCTAAGAAGAAAAAAGAGAAGGACGCAAACGCAGTTCCTCAGCGCCGCACAAAGGGCGAAACAAGAACGGTTGACACAAGAGCAAGCAACGTTGACCTTGAAAAATATAACGAAAAATATGAAAACATATCACCTGTCAGCCAGAATATGCGCACAGACCGCATGGCTTCAAAGCAGAAGCTGAAGCAGAAATCTCAGCAGTATCGCAAGCAGGGTATGCGCTCTTCAAGAAGAGAAACAGAGGCAGAGCGTCTGAAGAGAATTGCCGCTGAAAGAGCAAAGAAGCCTCAGATGACAATCACTGTTCCCGAAGAGATTACCGTTGGCGCACTTGCAGAGCTTCTTCATATGACAGCCGCAGAGGTTATCAAAAAGCTCTTTGCACTTGGTCAGATGGCTACAGTAAACGAAGTTATCGACTATGACACAGCAGAAATCGTTGCAACAGAGCTTGGCGCAAAGTGCGTTAAAGAGGTTGTTGTTACAATTGAAGACAGAATCATTGACGACAGCGAGGATGACGAGAACGACCTCCAGCTGAGAGATCCCGTTGTATGCGTTATGGGTCATGTTGACCACGGTAAAACTTCACTTCTTGACGCTATCAGAAACACTTCTGTTACATCAACAGAGGCAGGCGGTATCACACAGCACATCGGTGCTTACAGAGTTGACCTTAACGGTCAGAAGATTACATTCCTTGACACCCCCGGTCATGCCGCATTCACATCAATGCGTGCAAGAGGTGCAAAGGCAACAGATATTGCTATCCTTGTTGTTGCAGCAGATGACGGTATCATGCCTCAGACAATCGAAGCTATCAACCACGCAAAGGCTGCTGGCGTAAGCATCATTGTTGCTATCAATAAAATGGATAAACCCGATGTTAACCCCGAAAGAATCAAGCAGCAGCTCACAGAGCATTCACTTGTTCCCGAAGAGTGGGGCGGTGATGTTATCTGCGTTCCCGTTTCTGCAAAATCCCGTATGGGTATCGATTCTCTTCTTGAGTCAGTTCTTCTTGTTGCAGAAATGCAAGAGCTTAAAGCTAACCCAGACAGAGCTGCAAAGGGTATCGTAATCGAAGCAAGACTTGATAAGGGCAGAGGCCCCGTTGCAACTCTTCTTGTTCAGAAAGGTACACTTCATTCTGGCGATATTATCGTTGCAGGCTCAACTGTTGGTAGAGTAAGAGTTATGAAAAACGATAAGGGCGAAAGCGTTAAGGAAGCTGGCCCATCAGTTCCTGTTGAGATTATGGGTCTTGCAGAGGTTCCACAGGCTGGCGACGGCTTTGACGCAGTATCTGACGAAAAGCTTGCCCGTGAGCTTGTTGAGCAGAGAAAGCAGGAAGCTAAGGAAGAGCAGTTCAAGTCAGTTCAGAAGGTTACTCTTGATACACTCTTCTCTTCACTTCGTGAGGGTGAGCTTAAAGAGCTTAACATTATCGTTAAGGCAGACGTTCAGGGCTCAGCAGAGGCTGTTAAGCAGAATCTTGAAAAGCTTTCAAATGACGAGGTTCGTGTAAGAGTTATTCACAGCGGTGTTGGCGCAGTCAGCGAATCTGACGTTATGCTTGCAAACGCATCAAACGCAATTATCGTTGGCTTCAATATCAGACCCGATAATGTTGCAAAAACTCTTGCAGAGAGAGACGGCGTTGAAATGCGTATGTATAGAGTTATCTATGATTGCATTGAAGACGTTCAGGCGGCAATAAAAGGTATGCTCGCTCCTAAATATCGTGATGTTGAGCAGGGCAGAATAGAGGTTAGAAACGTTATCACAATCTCTTCTGTTGGTAAGATTGCAGGCTGTTACGTTATGGACGGTAAGGTAACAAGAAACAGCAAAATCCGTGTTGTTCGTGATGGCATTGTTGTTGCAGAGGATGAAATTTCTTCACTTCGCCGTTTCAAGGACGATGTTAAGGAAGTTGCTTCCAACTATGAGTGCGGTATCGGACTTAACAAGTTCTCTGACATCAAAGAGGGCGACATCTTTGAAGCATTTATCACAGAGGAATATCGTGAAGATTAAAGGTGGATATTTATGGCAGGCTACAGAATTGACAGAATATCTGAAGATATAAAAAGAGAAATTATTGCAGTTGTCAGGGAGTTAAAAGACCCCCGTGTTATGGATAAGCTTATTACAATCGTAAGGGTTGAGGTAAGCTCTGACGCCTCATTTGCAAAGGTTTATGTCAGCGCAATGGAGGGACTTGATGTTGCTAAAAAAGCAGTTAAAGGTCTTGAAAGTGCAACAGGCTATATCAGGCGTGAGGTTGGCAAAAGACTTCATCTGAGAAAGACACCCGAAATGAAATTCTATGCAGATGATTCTATTGAGCACGGAATGAACATTGTAAAAATTATGGACGGTTTAAAGGCTGATGAAAATGATGATTGATACTCCATCATCTGCCGCAGAGATTTTAAGGGCACAGGATAATATTCTCATACTGGTGCACGGTCATCCGGACGGAGACACGCTGGGGTGCGGATATTCCCTTTGCCGTGCTCTTATTTCAATGGGCAAAAAAGCGGCGGTAAGATGCTCTGACGAAATACCGAAAAAGTTCGACTATCTTTCAAACGGAATTGAGGATTTATCCTTTGATCCAGAGTTTATTGTTTCCGTTGATGTTGCAGATGCTGCATTGCTGGGCAAAAAAAATAAGGAACTTTATGGTGATAAGGTGGATTTATCCATCGACCACCACGGTTCAAACAGAATTTTTGCCAAAAAGACACTTCTTGATGATAAGGCTGCTGCTGCCTGCGAAATTATGCTGGATGTTATAAAGGCTCTCGGTGTTGAAATCACAAAAGATATTGCCAACTGTATTTATACAGGACTTTCAACAGACACAGGCTGTTTCCGCTACTCAAATGTAACACCCAGAACAATGCGTATGGGCGCAGAAATGATAGAGGCTGGCGCAGACAATGCGGCAATTAACACAGTTATGTTTGAAACAAAAACAAAAACATATGTTGCCCTTGAAAAGCTGTGCCTTGCAGGTATGGAAACTTATTTTGACGAGCGTTTTGCACTTATCACCGTTACACAGGAAATGTTCAGATTGAGCGGTTCTGACGAAAGCGAATGTGATGCAATTGCATCCCTTCCCCGTCAGATAGAGGGCGTTGTTATCGGTGCAACTCTTCGTGAAAAGGCAGACGGAACATTTAAGGTTTCTATGCGTACCCATGCCCCTGCGGATGCTGCGGCAATCTGTGCAGAGATGGGCGGCGGCGGACATATGAGAGCCGCAGGCTGTCAGCTTGATGGACCGCTGGAAAATGCAAAGAAAATTCTCATTGAAAATATAAAAAAATATTTTGAAAAATAATATTAAAGCGCTTTCAACTTGGTTTGAGGGCGCTTTGCTTTAAGGTGATTTTATGAAAAAATATCTTATTTCTGAAAAAGGCAGGTTTTATAAAGCAAATCTTCACAGCCATTCAACTGTTTCAGATGGTGAGCTGACCCCTGCTGAGATGAAAGAAATGTATATGAAAGAGGGCTACTCCATAATTGCTTTCACAGACCACAGTCGTTTTGTTACTCACAATGAATTAAGCGATGACAGCTTCCTTGCCCTTAACGGCGTTGAAAATGCGGCAGATGAACATTGCGAAAGCTGGATGCACGAGCG
The DNA here is from genome assembly GCA_024404115.1 of Clostridia bacterium. Taxonomy (GTDB): domain Bacteria; phylum Bacillota; class Clostridia; order Oscillospirales; family Acutalibacteraceae; genus CAG-488. Next base: position 12,676 of record JAKSQM010000015.1, read on the forward strand.
TTGCTGCGATATTTGCTTTATTGCCCTTTCAAAAGAAAGAAAAGCACATCCCTTTCAGAATGAAAACAATATTGCGGGCGATAGTGAGTATTCGCCTTTCTCTGTTGAATACTGCACCGAAGATGTAAACAAAATGATAAAAACAGGCGTTGAAAACGGATTTTTTGCCACATACAATCACCCCACATGGTCCCTTGAAAATTTTGAAAGATATATGTCCTATAACGGCATGCATGCAATGGAGATTTTTAATAAAAGCAGTGAGGTTGACGGCTACAACGAATATAACCCCGATATTTATGACGATATGCTCCGTGGCGGCAAGAGAATTTTTTGCATTGCAACAGACGATAACCACAACCGTGCGCCAAATACCTGCCACTGGGATTCTTTTGGCGGCTTCACAATGATAAAGTCAGAATCTCTTAAATATGAAGATGTTGCTTCGGCTCTTCTCAAAGGTGATTTCTATGCTTCAAGAGGTCCTGTTATCAACGCACTATGGCTTGATACAGATGATTACTCCATTCACATTCAGTGCGAAAAGGCTGTGAGAATTGTCTGCACAAGGGGCGGCAGACGACTTCGTTCCGTTTATGCAAAGGAACTTGGCGTTGATTACATAACCGAAGCAAAATTCAGCATCAATAAAGATGATGTTTATTTCAGAATAACTGTTTTTGATGAAAATGGAATGACAGCCGATACGAATGCCTATTTTGTTGACACTCTCTCGGTTGATTTTTCAAAAGATATTTATGTTGAATAAGACTTTAATTAAAGGTTCTCTGTACTTTGCCCGTGCAGAGAGCTTTTCTTTATTATTTTTTTAAGATTTTTTGAAAAATTTTGCATTTACATCTTGATAGATTTGCACTTTTCTGCGATAATATACTATGTATTTTTATAAACTCAATAAGTATGTTCTCTGTCTGACAGAGAAGTGAAAGGAAATTAAATATTATGGATTATGAGAAATTAGCGGAATTACTTTTTCCCCATATAACCAAGACAGTTGAGGATTATGAAGCACTCTACCCTGCAAGAAACCTTAAAGAGGGCGCAAGGGTAACAAGATTCGCTCCCAGCCCCACAGGCTATCTTCACATCGGCGGACTTTTCGGTGCTCTTGTTGATGTTCTTACTGCAAAGGCAACAGGCGGCATTTCATACCTCAGAATTGAGGATACAGATAAAAAGCGTGAAATTGAAGATGGCGTTTCAGCTGTTATCAACGGCTTCAAGGCTTTCGGTATTGAGTTTGACGAAGGCGTTACAGGTTTTGGCACAGAGAAAGGCGCATACGCTCCTTATACTCAGAGCCAGCGTGTTGAGGTTTATCAGACAGTTGCAAAAGAGCTTGTTAAAAAAGGTCTTGCATATCCCTGCTTCTGCACAGCAGAGGAGCTTTCTGCTCTTCGTGAACAGCAGGAAAAAGAGGGCGCACTTATCTGGGGTTACTTTGGCAAATGGGCAAAGTGCCGTGATCTTTCTTTTGAGCAGATTGAAGAAAATATAAAGGCAGGCAAGCCTTATGTTCTCCGTTTCCGTTCAGACGGAAGTGAAGATAGACGAGTTTATTTTGACGATATTATCCGTGGCAAAATTGAAATGCCCGAAAATATTATTGACGAGGTTCTTCTTAAATCAGACGGAATTCCCACATACCATTTCGCTCATGTATGTGATGACCACTTTATGAGAACAACTCATGTTATCCGTGGCGAGGAATGGATTTCATCTGTTCCAAAGCATATCGCTCTTTTCAAAGCCTGCGGATTTAAGCTTCCTAAATACGCTCACACACCTCAGCTTATGAAAATTGATGAGGTTGAGGGCACAAAGCGTAAATTCTCAAAGAGAAAAGACCCAGAAGCAGCAGTTAGCTACTTTGTAGATCAGGGTATCCCCAAAGAGAGCCTTATTGAGTATATTCTCACACTTCTTAACTCTAACTTTGAGGATTGGCGCAGAGCTAACCCCACAGCAGACGCTTTCTCATTCCCCTTTAACCTTAAAAAGATGAGCCCCAGCGGATGCCTCTTTGACCTTGTTAAGCTCACCGACATCAGCAAAAATGTTATTTCAAAAATGAGCGCAAAGAGAATTTTTGACGATCTTAAAGCATGGGCAAAGGTTTATGACGAGGAATTCTACAATCTTCTCACAAAGGACGAGGAATTCTCTGTTAATATGCTCAATATTGACCGTGAGGTTCCAAAACCCCGTAAGGATATTGCAAAGTGGAACGAGGTTAAGGATTATTTCTCATATTTCTTCAATGAGATTTATGTTCCCGACCTTACTCTTCCCGAAAATATCAGCAAGGAAGATGCAGCAGCAATCCTTAAAGAGTATATTAAGGTTGTTGACGCTGCTGACGATAAAGACACTTGGTTTGGCAAAATCAAAGCTCTCTGCGAGCCTTTAGGATTTACACCAAATGTTAAAGAATACAAAAAGAACCCCGATGCTTTCAAGGGTCATGTTGGCGATGTTTCAACAGTTATCAGAATTGCCCTCACTTCAAGAAAGAATACACCTGACCTCCACTCAATTATTGCCCTTTTAGGTGATGAAGAGGTTAAGGCAAGACTTGAAAAGGCAGTTAAAGAATACGAATAATAACGCATAGCGGAGGATATAAATATGGAAGAAGCAGTTAAATCATCAAATTTTATTCACGATTTTATTGATGAAGATCTTGAAAACGGAGTTAATACGAGAATTCAGACGAGATTTCCTCCCGAACCCAACGGATACCTTCATATCGGTCATGCAAAAGCTATCTGCATAGATTTTGGCACAGCTGAAAAATATAACGGCATCTGCAATCTTCGTTTTGACGATACCAACCCCTCAAGAGAGGATGTTGAGTATGTTGACTCTATCAAAGAAGATATTGAATGGCTTGGCTTCAAATGGGCAAACACCTATTACGCATCAAGCTATTTCGATTTCCTTTATGAATGTGCGCTGAAGCTTATTAAATCGGGCAAGGCATATGTTGACGACCTTTCACCCGAAGAGATTAAGGCATACAGAGGAACACTTACTGAGCCAGGCAAAAACAGCCCTTACCGTGATCGCTCTGTTGAAGAGAACCTTGAGCTTTTCAAGAGAATGACAGATGGCGAATTCCCCAACGGCGCAAAGGTATTAAGAGCAAAAATCGATATGGCATCTCCCAATTTCAATATGAGAGACCCCATTATTTACAGAATTTCTCATACTTCACATCATCAGACAGGCGATAAATGGTGCGTATATCCCATGTACGATTTCGCACATCCCCTTTCAGATGCAAGAGAAAAGGTTACCTATTCACTTTGCTCACTTGAATTTGAGAATCACAGACCTCTTTATAACTGGTTTGTTAATGAAATCGGCTTTGAAGAGCCACCAAGACAGATTGAATTTGCCCGCCTTAATGTAAACTATTGCGTAACAAGTAAGAGAAAGTGCCTTGACCTTGTTGAAAAAGGTCATGTAACAGGCTGGGATGACCCCAGAATGGTTACACTCTGCGGCATGAGAAGAAGAGGCTATCCTGCTGAAGCTGTAAGAGATTTCATTGACAGAATCGGTGTCAGCAAGGCAGACAGCGTTGTTGATTACGGTCTTCTTGAAGCTTGCGTAAGAGATTATCTTAACGCAAACGCTCCAAGAGCAATGGCAGTTCTTCGTCCTCTTAAAGTTGTTATTGATAACTATCCAGAGGGACAGACAGAAGAGATCGAGGTTGAGCTTCACCCCGACCACCCCGAAATGGGCACAAGAAAGGTTACATTCGGCAAAGAGATTTATGTTGAGCGTGAGGACTTCATGATTGAGCCTGTTAAGAAGTATTTCAGACTTTTCCCGGGCAATGAGGTAAGACTCAAGAGCGCATATTTTGCAAAATGCACAGGCTATGACCTTGACGAAAACGGCGAGGTTGTATGTGTTCACTGTGAATATGACCCTGCATCAAAGGGCGGCAATTCACCCGACGGCAGAAAGGTTAAGGGCACACTTCACTGGGTAAGCGAGGCAGACAGCGTTAAGGCTACAGTTAATATTTATGACAGACTCTTTAAAGTTGAAAAGCCCGGCACAACAGATGACCTTGCAGCAGACCTTAACCCCAACTCACTTACAGTTCTTAAAGATTGCCTTATTGAAGGCAGCCTTAAAGATGCAAAGGCTGGGGACGTTTTCCAGTTTATGCGTCAGGGTTATTTCTGCATTGATAAAGACAGCACACCCGATAATATGATAATCAATCGCACAGTTGACCTTAAATCATCATGGTAATAAATGAATCAGAAAGGTTCTGATATTATGAAAATAGTTAATAAAATCATTACTTTCCTTGGCGCAGCGGTAGTTTTTCCTGTGCTTATAATGCAGACATTTGTTTCTTTAATTGTTTCTGTTAATAAAGAATCTCTTGCATATTCATTCTTCAATATGGTTCTTGGCGAAAACAATAAGATAACAGGCAACCGCCTTGGCGTTGAAAAATCACTTGTTGATTTCTTCAATTATCTCACTGGCAAAACTCAAAGCACAATTGATTTTAAAGATGTAATTTCAAAATTACCTGCTGAATTTAACCCGATTAAAAAATTTGTTGTTGCCGCACTTGTGTTTGTTGCAATCGGCGTGCTTATTACAGTTATCGTTATGGGATGCGCTCTTTTCACAAAGGCATACAAAACAATTATCGGCCTCAGCCTTGGCGGAGCTGCAAGCTTCCTTACATCAATCGCTCTTTTCGGCAAAGCTGCAAAGCCTTTGCTTGACGGCACAATTGATGTTGCTTCAACAATTCTTCCGTTGATTATAGACAGCAAATCTGTCTTAGGCTCGCTGGCAACAGCCGCACTTAACGGCACTATCAATGTGGATAGATTAGGTCTTGGCGGTGCAGTTTACGGCGCAATGATAGTTCTTTTTGCAGTTGCAGTGTGGGAATTTGCTTATTACATCACAATTCCTGCAGAAGAGAGAAAACCCAAAAAGGTGAAAGTGTGATATTTTGAAAAGACTTAAAGATAAAAAGCTTTTTTTGCTTGACCTTGACGGCACACTTTATGTCAGCGAAAAGATAATCGGCAAATCCTTGGAATTTCTTGATGCAGTTGTAAAAAACGGCGGTAAATATATGTTCCTTACAAATAACTCTTCAAAGAGTGTGGACACATACATTGAACGCCTTAACAAAATCGGCTTTAAAGCGGCGGAGGATAATTTCTTCACCTCCGCACAGGCGACTGCCTATTATATCGAAAAGAAATACGGCAAAGATAAAAGAGCTTATGTTGTTGGCACAGAGTCATTTAAAAAATCACTTTTAAAAGACGGATTCAATATAACGGACGAGCTTGAGGACGGCATTGAGCTTCTTGTTGTTGGCTTTGACACAGAGCTGACATATAAAAAGCTTGAAGAGGCTTGTATTCTTATTCACCGTGGTGTTGAGTATATTGCCACCAACCCCGACCTTGCCTGCCCATCACAATATGGATTCATCCCCGATTGCGGCGCAATAACCGCCTGTATTGAAGCGGCAACAGGCAAAAAGCCTCATTATGCTGGCAAGCCTGACCCCACAATGGTCTATATGGCGGCAGAGAAATCTGGCTTTTCTCTTGATGAAGCCTGTATGATTGGCGACCGACTTTATACCGATATTGCAATTGGCAACAACGCAGGCATCACAAGCGTTGCAGTGCTCACAGGCGAAACCACAAGGGAAGAAATTGCTTCGGCAGAGGGAAACCTTGTACCCGATATTGTGTGCGACAGCATTGACGATATTTATAACGCAATTAAATAATTAAAACCGTGGATTTTTGAAGTCCACGGTTTTTTGTTGCCTGAATATTTTTTAACTATCTAAATGTTTTTTATACCGAAAATTGAAGTGCAAAAGTAGCAGGCGACTTTTACAAATCACTTAAGATGCTATATAAGTTAATAATTATCAGATCTGAGCAATGTAAGCTTTGAACTGTTTCTCCCTGACCATGTGCCAAAGGATAAATGCACTAATCTAATTCCACAGTTATTGTCCCAATTGCAATCATAGATTTTAACACCTGTTGAGTCTACAGAATATACAATCATGGTGTGCTGTTTTGGCGTGTTGAATTGGAGTACATCTCCAGGCTTGGCTTTGCTTAAAAGATTTTTAACATTTGAACTTGAAAAGCTTGTTATAGAACCAATTGTTTTCATTCCGCTTGTACTTACGCCAGCATAAGTCCAGCTTCTATAACCACCATTTTTGTTCTTACCGAATACTTCGTAAATAACTTTTTTGCCGAAGCCGTAACATTCTTTTGCACCGTCAAAAGTGCTCAAAAATCTTGATTTGTTAGGATATTTTGCAATTACTCCATCAAGCTTTTTCTGAACAGTTGTTTTCGCTACGGTTGTTGAAACTTTAGTAGTTGCTTTGGTGGTAGATTTAGTTGTTGTACTTTTAATAAGCTTATTATAATCTGCTGTTTTTACCCAACCCATTTTCCATGCAGTTGGACTGTTTGCAGAACCTACATTGTATATAACCTGTGTGTAACTGCCTGATACGGCGACTTTATAAATCTTGTCATTCTTGGCGATACTGCCAAGTTTTGATGAGGTGCTGGCTCTTCTGTATGTTGTTGCTGTTGTCTGTGCAGTGTTAACTGCGGAAGCAGATGTTGCTGACGTTACAGCACTGAGCGGAATGTATGCTTCTTTCCTACCTGATGAAACGGGATATGAACAAAAAGCATAGTATTTATTCTTGCTGTTTTTGCCTATGCTATAGATATAAATTTCATCACTGGCGTAAATTGTACCTTTTTTACTTGAAAGGGAGTTGTTTGTATAAGTGGTTGTATTATTACCAGTACTTATCGTATAAGTTTTTAATGGTATTTTTTTGCTGAATGACGGGAAAGCAGTTGCAGAACTGGAAAATGATACGCACATAATTGTTGTAACGATTGTTACTATGGCTAAGATGATTGATAATACTTTTTTCATGGTAAAACCTCCAAATAATAAAAAATTCTTTTAATAAAATTCTAAGTATGGCATTGGACTATCCTCCTTCTTGCAATTTCTAATTTGATTATAATTGAATAATTATCAAGTCTGTAATTTTAAATATACTTAAATTATAGGTCAATTTCACCCTATTGTCAATAGGTCAATCGGGCATATTTATTATAGAGGTGAAAGAGATGACAAATTCAAGGCTTAAAGATTTAAGAAAGAAGAGGGGCTATACTCAAATAAAAATGCAGATGCTCACAGGAATAGATCAAAGCGATTATTCAAAAATCGAGAGCGGAAAAAGATATTTCACTTTTGAACAATGCAAAAGGATTGCTCTTGCACTCAATACAAGCATGGATTACCTCGCGGGATTGACTGATTGCGAAAAACCATATCCGCCACATCGTGATTAAATTATAAAAAATGCTTTTTTGAAAATTATTGACAAATTTATTGAAAATACTTGAATATATTTTTACATTTGTGTATAATCATCTTAGTTGTTTATCTTTTAACAATAAACGCTTTACAACACATTTTAAAAGGAGGAATTTCCCCATGAATGAAAACTTCAATTATAAAATGAAGCTTACAGATGAGCAGGCAGCTATCCTTAACGGCTCAAAGGGCGAAACCATGGCAAAGGTTATGAAAACTCTTGTTCTTTACGGTGATGCTTTTAATGCTGAAAAGATGGTTCCCGTTACAAGCGAAAAAGGTCATCTTGTTACAAGCTTCGGTCTCAAGGTTATGAAACCTGTTCACGACCTTATGGACGCTCTTATCGAGGGCGGCGCACTTTCCGCTCAGAAATTCTCAGTTGACCCCAAACCCCTTGATCCCAATGTTCCCTCAGATTTCCTCAAGAACTTCGTATTCAACAAGTTCATGTATTCTGTTCAGGATAAGTATGATGCTCAGCTTGAAAAGCTTGGCCTTATTGACAAAAACTCATACACCTGCACATGCTATATGGATGAAGTAGGCAACAAACCCAACAAGGGCGATGTTCTTTCATGGGCAGAGTCATCAGCTGTTGTTTATGCAAACTCAGTTCTTGGCGCAAAATGTAACCGTAACTCTGGTATCATTGAGCTCTTCGGTTCAATCGTTGGCTGCGTTCCTTATTTCGGACTTCTTACAGACGAAGGCAGAAAAGCAACATGGGTTGTTGAAGTTAAAACATCAAAGAAGCCTGAAGCACAGATTCTCGGTTCTGCAATCGGCATGAAGGTTATGGAAGATGTTCCCTATGTTAAGGGCCTTGATAAGTGGCTCGGCACAGAACTTGATGGCGACACTTGCGCATATCTTAAAGATTTCGGCGCAGCTACAGCTTCAAACGGTGCAGTTGGTCTTTATCACATTGAAAATCTTACTCCCGAAGCAGTTGAGCAGGGCGAAGACCTTGTTGTTGACGGTGCAAAGACATATGTTATTGATGACGCTGAGCTTGAAAGAGTTAAGGCAAGCTATCCCGTAATGTGGAAAGATAAGAACGCTGCTCCCAAGCTTTGCTTCGTTGGTTGTCCTCACCTTTCATTCAATCAGCTTGTTGAGTGGACAGAGAATGTTTCTGCTGAACTTAAAAAGAACGGCCTCAAGAAAGTTTCTGTTCCTACAGTATTCACAGCTGCTCCTGGCGTTATTGAGAAATTCAACGCAACTCCCTTTGCTGCAAAGCTTAAGGCAACAGGCGTTGTTCTCAGCTATATCTGTCCCCTTATGTATATGAACAATCCTCTTGCTAAGTCAATGGCAGTTATCACAAACTCAAATAAGCTCAGAACATACACAACATCACGTTATTACACAAGTGATGAGATTCTTTCAATAATCACAAAGGAGGTAAAGTAATATGAAACAGTTTAAAGGTCGTCCCGTAGTAGCAGGTAAATGCACTGCCCCCGCACTTGTTTCTCATGGTGGATTTAACACACTTGCCTCTTTCCAGGGCGCACTTCAGTTCGGCGATCTGCCCATTATCGGCAACAAATATAAGCAGACTGAATGTGATGATCAGAACAATAAGGATCTTTACCGTAAGCCCATGCTCAACAAGGCTCTTTGCCTTCCTCAGACAATCGGCTCAACAACAGGCGGTATGATTCTTTATTGCGCAAACGTTCTTGGTAAGTGCCCCTCATGCCTTCTCTTCTCAGAACATATTGACTCTCTTGCAGCAGCAGGTGCAGCTATCAGTGCAGTATGGTCAGAAAGTCCCATGCCTGTTGTTGACTGCCTTGGTCAGGAATTCCTTGATTATGTTAAGGACGGAATGACAATTGATGTTGCAGAAGACGGAACAGTTACAGTTCGCTGATTAACATTATAATTCGAGCCGCTTGAAACACAGCGGCTCATACTTTTTGAAAGGAAATGCCCTATGCCCACAATTAAGGTTGAAAACAGAAGCGATGACGATATTATAATCACCCTTGACGGAGAAGAGAAAGAGCTTGCTGACGGTGAAAGCGTTCACTTTGAGAATAAAAGCAAAGGCGATTATAAAATCAGAATCCACCGCAAAAGAGTGCCGAGAGAAACTGTCCTTGCCTCTGAAGCTCCGCAGGGTCTTGAAGCGTTGAAAGAAAATGATGCAAAGCCGGGAAGCCATATCCAGCTTGATTGCGTTTTGGATTTCTGCGTCAATTCGTCAAAAGCAACTGTTGCCGTTGTGCAGGATATTAAGGGCATAGAAACTCTTCACGAGGATGTTATTTTTGCAGGCTACACTGCCGAGCTTGCAGGCGCAAAGCTCAACTCAAAAAACGATTTCTTTGCAAGCGAAAAAATCAGAAAAACATATCTTTTTCAGCAGTTAAAGGGCGCATTTCTGCCTGTTGGTCTTGCAGGTATCGCTGTTATGATTATCGGTCTTATTTTTTCCATAATGAATATGTCTGGCGCAAAGGTGCATTTTTTAACCTCTGATGTCAGCCTTAACCGCTCACTGCTTCTTTTAGGCGGCGGAGTGATTGTAACAATTTATTTTATTATAAATGTAATAAAGATAATGAAAAGGGCAAAATCCCTTACAGAAAATACTTTAAAATAAAAAACTTTTGCACATAGTTTTACACAATATATAAGCTGAAAATGCCGATATTTTAAAAGAAATATACTGTATATTGTGTATGACACAGGTTCTGACAACAATTTGACATTTTATTGACAGCACTATGTGCAAACTTACACCTGAAAGTGAAAATTTTTCTCTTGACATAAAGAGATTTATAATGTATAATAACTGCCTGTAAAGATTAAAACCTTTACAGGCATTCAATTTAGGAGGTGCTTTTTACGGCTAAGAATCTTGACGTTATTATGCTCATAGACTTATACGGCGATATGCTTACTGAGAAACAGCACTCCTTTCTGAGCTATTATTATAATGATGACCTTTCTCTTTCAGAGATTGCGGCTAACGAGGGCATAACCCGTCAAGGTGTGCGTGATGCCATTAAAAGAGCCGAAGCACTTCTTCAGGAAATGGAAGATAAGCTGGGACTTGCCGCAAGATTTGAAAGCATGAAAAACGGCCTTGAAGAGATTATTGCTTATGCAGACCAGATTGGTGAATATAACCGCACTCATGAGCTTTCAAGAGAGATTAACGATTGCACAGCAAAAATCAAGGCAGTTGCCGCAACATTGATAATAGAATCATAAAATATGCAACCATGGTGGTGAGTTTATGGCATTTGAAGGTCTTTCAGACAGACTTGAATCGGCTTTTCAGCGACTTAAAAGCAAAGGTTCTCTTACAGAGGCTGATGTTAAGGACGCAATGCGTGAAGTCAGAATGGCTTTGCTTGAGGCCGATGTAAACTACAAGGTTGCCAAGGATTTCACAAAAACAGTTACCGAGCGTGCAGTTGGTGAAAAGGTTATGGAAAGCCTTACACCTGCACAGATGGTTATAAAAATCGTAAACGAAGAGCTTACAGGTCTTATGGGCGGCACAAAATCCCGCCTTGCAATTGCAAATCATCCCCCAACGGTGGTTATGATGTGCGGTCTTCAGGGTTCTGGTAAAACAACCCACACCGCAAAAATTGCAATGATGCTTAAAAATCAAGGTCATAGACCGCTCCTTGCAGCCTGCGATATTTACAGACCAGCTGCTATTAAACAGCTTCAGGTTGTGGGCGAGCAGGCAGGCGTTCCTGTTTTTGAAATGGGGCAGATTGACCCTGTAACAATCGCACAGGAAGCAATTAAGCTTGCTAAAGACCGTGGATACGATTACGTTTTCCTTGACACCGCAGGACGACTTCATATAGACGAAGTTCTTATGGAGGAGCTTAAAAATATTAAATCAACCGTTCATCCTCACGAAATTCTCTTTGTAGTTGACGCTATGACAGGTCAGGATGCCGTCAATGTTGCAAAAACATTTGACGATGCTCTTGGTATTGACGGCGTTGTGCTCACAAAGCTTGACGGTGATACAAGAGGCGGTGCGGCTCTCTCAATCAGAGCTGTTACAGGCAAGCCGATCAAATTCATCGGTATCGGTGAAAAGTTGGGCGACTTGGACGTTTTCCACCCCGACAGAATGGCTTCAAGAATCCTCGGCATGGGCGATGTGCTTTCTCTTATTGAAAAAGCTGAAATGGCTCTTGACGAAAAGAAAGCTGAAGAGCTTGAAAAGAAGCTCAGACAGAATAAGTTTGACCTCAACGACCTTGTGGATCAGATAGACCAGATTAAGCGTCTTGGCTCTATTAAAGATACACTTTCACTTATCCCGGGTCTTGGCAAACAGATTAAGGATGTTGAAATTGACGAAACAGCATTTGATAAAATCAAGGCTATCGTTTATTCAATGACTCCCAACGAAAGAGAACATCCTGAAATCATCAATCCCTCCCGTAAGAGAAGAATTGCGGCAGGCTGCGGCAGAGATGTTGAGGCTGTTAACAAGCTTCTTGCACAGCATAAGCAGATGCAGAAGATGTTTAAGCAGATGAACTCAGCAGGCAAGAAAAGACGCAGAAAAGGCAGACCCGACCTTTCACAGCTTAAAGGGTTTAACATTTAATTCAACACGCTCGGCACGGTATTTCTCACACGTTGCGTGATGGATATATAAACAATTTTTAATTTATTATATTTTTGGAGGAAACAAAAATGGCAGTTAAAATCAGACTGCGCCGTATGGGCGCAAAAAAAGCACCTTTCTATCGTGTAGTAGTAGCAGATTCAAGATATCCCCGTGATGGCAGATTCATCGAAGAAATCGGCACATATGATCCTATGAAGAGCGAAGACCAGATCAAAATTGACGCTGAAGCAGCACAGAAGTGGATTGCTAACGGCGCTCAGCCCACAGATACAGTTAAAGTTCTTCTTAAAAAGAGCGGCATCGTAAAATAATTTGAGAGGGATTTTGCAATGAAAGAATTATTGCTTTTGATTGCTCAGGGCCTCGTTAGTAACCCCGACGCTGTTAACATCACTGTTGACGAGCCAGACGAAGAGGGCGTTACTGTTTATCATCTTAGCGTTGCGCAGGAAGATATGGGCAGAGTAATCGGCAAACAGGGCAGAATTGCAAAAGCTATCAGAGTAGTAATGCGTTCAGCCGCAAGCAGAAACGATGAAAAGATCTCTGTTGAGATAGAGTAATTGTAAACGGGAGTTGCTGTGCAGCTCCCGCTTTTTTAGGTCTTGAGGTGAAATAAAGTGGTTGGTGTAATAGATGTTGGCGGCGGCTTGCGTGGGATTTATGGCGCAGGCGTTTTTGACCGTTGCCTTGATGACGGTGTTCAGTTTGATTGCTGTATCGGTGTTTCGGCTGGCAGCGCAAATTTGGCATCTTTCATTGCAAAGCAAAAGGGGCGAAACTATCTTTTTTATCACGATTACGCATTCAGAAAAGAATATATGAGCTTCCAAAATCTTTTAAAAACTGGCTCGTATATCGGTCTTGACTATGTTTATGGCACGCTCACCAATACTGGCGGCGAAAATCCCATTAACTATAATAATATAAAATATTATAACGGCATTTTTAATGTTGTTGCCACAGATGCCAAAACAGCACAGGCGGTGTATTTCACAAAGGACGATTTGTCCCTTGATAATTACAGAATTTTAAACGCATCATCCTGTATTCCCATTGTTTGCAGAGCTGTTGATATAAACGGCAAAAAATATTATGATGGCGGAGTTGCCGACCCTGTTCCTATTGACAGAGCTTTTTCGTTAGGATGCGAAAAAATTGTTGTTGTGCTTACCCGACCTGTTGATTTTGTTAAAAAAAGCGGAGCAGATGCAAAGGCGGCATCACTTTTAAAAAACAGAAATCCTTTAATTGCTCAGAAATTAAGAGAAAGAGCAGATGTTTATAATGAATCGGTAAAAAAGGCAAAGGCTTTGCAAAAAGAGGGCAAATGCCTGATTATTGCCCCCGATGACTGCTGTGGAATAACAACCCTTTCAAAAAATGCCGACAGCCTTGATAAACTTTATAAAAAAGGTTATAATGACGGCAAAGCAATAAAAGAGTTTATTAACATAAGGTGATTTTATGATAAAAGAATATCTTGAAGTGGGTCAGATCGTTGGAACTCATGGTGTAAGAGGAGAAATCCGCCTTAATCCGTGGTGCGACAGCCCCGAATTTGTTAAACAATTTAAAACCCTTTATTTCGGCTCAAACGGGCAGAATGGCGTTAAGGTTCTTGCCTGCCGTCCTCACGGCAATGTTGCCCTTATTAAGCTTGACGGTGTGGATACTGTTGAGGCTGCCTCTGCACTTCGCAACAAAATTCTTTATATGAAAAGAAGCGATGCAAAAATCAGCGAGGGTTCATATTTTATCGCTGAGCTTTGCGATTGCACCGTTGTTGACGCAGATGATGAAAATAAAGTTTACGGAATTCTGACAGATGTCAGCGAAACAGGCGCAAACGATGTTTGGCACATTGAAAAAGACGGCACAGAGTATCTTATCCCTGCTATTCCTCAGGTTGTGGATAGCGTTGATGTTAAAACAGGAATAATAAAAATCAGACCACTGAAAGGGATTTTTGAAGATGAGGATTGATATACTGACCCTTTTCCCCGATATGTGCAACAGCGTTCTTGGCGAGAGCATTATCGGCAGAGCAAGAGAGAACGGCTGCGTTGAAATCAACAGCATAAATATAAGAGATTACACTCTTGATAAGCATAACCGTGTTGATGATGCCCCTTATGGCGGCGGAACAGGTATGATTATGCAGACACAGCCTATTTATGATTGCTTCAAAAGCCTTTGCGAAGCTCTTGGCAAAAAGCCGAAGCTGATTTATATGTCCCCGCAGGGCAAGGTGCTTGACCAGCAAAAGGTTAAGGAGCTGGCAAAGGAAGAGAATATTGCAATTCTCTGCGGTCATTATGAGGGCGTTGACCAGCGAATCATTGACGAGATTGTTGATGAAGAAATTTCAATTGGCGATTATGTGCTCACAGGCGGTGAGTTGCCTGCACTTATTTTGGCAGACAGCATTTCAAGAATGTTACCGGGTGTGCTTGCAAATGACGATGCTTTCCAGCAGGAAAGTCATTATTCTTCTCTTTTAGAATATCCGCAATATACAAGACCTGTTGAATGGCACGGTGAGCAGGTGCCGCAGGTGCTTCTTTCAGGGCATCACGCAAACATTGAAAAGTGGCGAAGAGAGCAATCCTTAAAGCGCACATATGAGCGCAGACCCGATATGCTTGAATCAGCCGATCTTGATAAAAATGACAAAAAATACCTTGAATCTTTGAAATCTGAAGTGTAAAAATGGTAAATGTGCAATAAACAACATATTTTATATTGTCAAAATGCACAAAGCTAAAGAGAATCAAAAAGCCACATTTGGAAATCACTACGAATATTTGTAAATAGCATTTCTTTTCGTTGACGGAGACAAGTTTTGTGATATAATATATTAGTAGGAATTGACACAGAACCTAAAGCGAATGGAGATAAACAGTATGTATGTAAAAGATGTAAAAATTGAGAATAAAGTTGGACTTCATGCTCGTCCTGCAACATTTTTTATTCAGAAAGCAAATGAGTTTAAGTCATCAATCTGGGTTGAGAATGAAGAGAGAAGAGTTAACGCAAAAAGCCTTCTCGGTGTTCTTTCACTTGGAATCATGGGTGGTACTCAGATCAAAATTATCGCAGGCGGCGTTGATGAAGAACAGGCAGTAAACGAGCTTGTTAAGCTTGTAAAATCAGGCTTTGCAGAGTAATATTTTTTCGGCAATTTGATTGCAGATACAATTTACAGACTAAAGAGTGTGGATATTAAATCAATTGTTGTATTGATTTGAATCCCGCTCTTTTTTGTTAAGTTCGTTGCTTTAAAGGGGTGAATTTTTTGGAACTGAAAGAATTAAGAAAAAAATCAATGGCTCTGCCAAAAACACCTGGCGTTTATCTTATGAAAGATAAAAAGAATGAGATTATTTATGTGGGCAAGGCAAAGGCTCTTAAAAACAGAGTCAGCTCATATTTCGGTTCGCAAAAAAATCACACTCAAAAGGTGCGTAAAATGGTTGAGAATGTAAACGATTTTGATTATATTCTCACCGACAGCGAATTTGAGGCACTTGTGCTGGAGTGCAGCCTTATAAAACAGCACAGCCCAAAATACAACATTCTTTTAAAAGACGATAAAGGCTACAGTTATATAAAAATTACAAAGGGTCCGTGGCCTGCAATTTCTGCCGTTTTGCAAAAAGATGATGAAAACGCACGGTATATCGGGCCATACACAGGCTCTTTCAGCGTGAAAAGCTCTGTTGATGAAGCTCTTAAAATTTTTATGCTCCCCTCCTGCGGCAAGGTTTTCCCACGGGATATGGGCAAAAGCCGACCCTGCCTTAATTATTTTATTAAGCAGTGCATGGCTCCCTGCAGCGGCAAGGTCAGCTGTGGCGAATACAATGAAGCTGTTAATGAAGCGTTGAAATTTTTGCAGGGCGACAGCAGTGATATTATAAAAGAGCTAAAAATAAAGATGGAAGAGGCTTCTGAGAATCTTGAATTTGAAAAAGCGGCAAAGCTCCGTGATAAAATCAGAGCCGTTGAAAAAACATCAGAGCGACAGAAGGTTGTTGGAACAGACAACCGCCCGAAGGACTTTTTCGCTGTTTCGCAGACAGAAGAAAAATCCTGCCTGTGTATTCTTCGCTTTGATTCGGGCAGACTTAGAGAAAGCAAGTATTTTATACTGCCCTTTTTTGAATCTCTCCCTACTGCAAGGTCAGAGCTGATAACGAGATTTTATGCAGACGGTGCAGGTATTCCGTCGCAGATTTATCTTGACGGAGAAGCGGAAGATATTGACCTGCTCACTGAATGGCTGTGCAAAACCGCAGGCAAAAAGGTTGAGATTTTAATTCCTCAAAAGGGCAAGTCAGCTGAAACCGTCAGAATGTGCAAAAATAATGCCGCTGAAAAGCTGGCGCAGAGCCTTGGTAGAACAGGCGGAATAACCGCCGCTCTTGATGAATTGTCAAAGCTCCTCGGTCTTGAAAAGCCGCCCGTTTTCATTGAGTCATACGATATATCACACACAATGGGCAGCGATAATGTTGCAGGTATGGTTGTTTTCAAAAACGGACAGCCTTATAAAAAGAGCTACAGACGCTTCAGCATAAAAGGCTTTTCGGGTCAGGATGACTACGGCTCAATGGCAGAGGTTATTTCAAGGCGACTTAACGAATACGAAATTCACAAAGACAGCGGTGAGGGCTTCGGCATCCTCCCAGACCTTATTTTGCTTGACGGCGGCAAAGGTCAGGTCAATGCGGTGAAGCCGATTATTGACGCATTCGGGTTGGATATTCCTGTTTTCGGTATGGTTAAGGATTCATCACACAGAACAAGAGCAATTGCCACAAACGGCGGCGAGATTGCTATAAATTCAAAGCGTCAGGCGTTCACACTTGTTTCAACCATACAGGAAGAGGTTCACAGATACTCCGTTTCTTATCACAGAACGAAGCATAAAAAGTCCAGTTTGTCTGCAACGCTGACGCAGATTGACGGAATCGGTGAAAAGAAGAGCAAGGCTCTTTTGAAAGAATTTAAGACAATTACGGCTATAAAAAACGCCTCTGTGGAGGAATTATGCCGTGCAGAGGGCATAAATTTGACATTTGCGAATAAAATTTATGACCATTTTCATAAAACGGATTGACAACAGGGATAAAAATGTGTAATAATACCCTGAGAAGAGTTTTTCGGAGGAAATTATGAGAGTTATTACGGGTACAGCACGTGGCAGAGTTCTTGAGACTTTACCCGGTGAAGATGTTCGCCCCACAACCGACAGAGTTAAAGAGGCGATGTTCAGCATAGTTCAGTTTGAACTTGAGGGCAGAAGAATTCTTGACCTTTTTGCAGGCTCAGGTCAGCTTGGCATAGAGGCACTCAGCAGAGGCGCATCAAATGCAGTCTTTGTTGACAGCAGCAAGGATTCAGTTCACTGCGTTAAAAGCAACCTGCTCAAAACAGGGCTTAAATCAAACGCAGTTGTTATTCAGACTGATTCACTTAACTTCATCAAAACCTCTAAAGAAACATTCGATGTTGCTTTTCTTGACCCGCCTTATGCAAAGGGTCTGCTTCAGGCGGCACTTCCGTTTGTTGCTCAGCGAATGAGCGATGGCGGAGTAATTGTCTGCGAGCATCCCAAGGGGGAGGAAATGCCTTTGGAGGCAAACGGTTTTGTGCTTTTCAGAGAATACAAATATGGCAAAACGGCACTTACCGTTTATCGCAAAAAGGAAGATGACCAATGAGAATAGCAATTTGTCCAGGTAGCTTTGACCCTATAACAAACGGTCATCTTGCGGTTATTCGCCGCGCTGCAAAGCTTTTTGATAAAGTTATTGTGGTTGTAATGGTTAATTTCCGTAAGCCTGTGGGTCTTTACACCGCACAGGAAAGAGTGGAGCTTATCCGACACTGCACAAAAGATATAGAAAATGTTGAGGTCGATTTTTCAGGCGGCCTGCTTGCAGATTATGCAAGAGAGAAAAACGCAGTTGCAATTGTGAAAGGCCTTCGTGCTGTTTCAGATTTTGAAGATGAATTTCAGCAGGCGCTCACAAATAAACAGCTCAACCCCGATGTTGAAACGGTTTTCATCACCGCAGACGCAGAGCATATGTATCTTTCGTCAAGTTTAGTTAAACAGATATGCGAGCTCGGTGCAGATATAGACATGACAAAATTTGTGCCGGCAGAAATCGCTGATAATATTGTCAATAGAATTAAGGGAAAGGAAGATAAAATATGAACGTACAGGAGATTCTTGATTTAATCGAGGAAGTGCTTGATAATGGCTCAAGCATACCTTTTTCATCGAAAATCGCAGTTGATGTTGATGCTATCCGTTCACACGTTAACGAAATCAGACTTGAGCTTCCCGTTGAAATCGAGAAAGCACAGGAGATTGTTGAGCATTATAACAGCATAGTAAAGAAGGCTTCAACAGAGGCTTCTGTTACCACTTCAACAGCTCACAAGCAGGCAGACGAAATCGTTGGCGCTGCTAAAGAGAAAGCAAAGGGAATAGTAGGAAATGCCGAGGCAAACTCAAAGGCAACACTTGCAGCCGCAACAGAGCAGGCACGCAAGATGGTTGGCACAACAGAGATCGCCCGCCTTGCACAGGAGTATTCTGATAAAGTTCGCTCACAGGCAGCTAAGGATGCTCAGACTATTGTTAAGAATGCTGAGGAAGAGGCAGCTGCAATTGTTAAGGATGCAAACATCAAAGCAGAAACTGTTAAGCAGAATGCTGCTGAGTGGGCATCAAACCTTCGTCAGGTTACAACCCGCTTTGTAAGCGATATTATGAAAAACAGTGATGATGTTCTCTCTCAGAGCATTACTGAAATCCGCAAGGCACGCCAGAGCATTCAGGCTGCTGTTGATAAGAGATAAAAATACATATTCGTATATTGATATATAAGGGTTGCTGTGCTTTCTGCACGGCAGCTCTATGTTGTGCAGGGTTAGTACATCGGTAGTACAGGCGCTTCCCAAGCCTCAGAGGCGGGTTCGATTCCCGTACCCTGCTCCACGGACCGTCTTTTGCACAAAGCAGAGGGCGGCTTTTATATTTATTTTTAGTTGTTATTTCACTTTACAAATAATAGCTGTTGTGGTATAATTAAGCGGTTGAATTTTTCAACCTTATTACTATTTGACTTTGTTTGGCAGAGAATGCCTATAGATTTATAAATTTATTTTGGTGCAATATGGCAACTTCAAAAGAGTTTCACGATTATGTGCTTGAGAATTTAAAATTCGCAGGTAATGTTACAACAAGACCTATGATGGGTGAATACCTTGTTTATTATAACGGCAGGCTTGTTGGCAATATTTGCGATAACTGCCTGCTTTTGAAGCAGACGGAGGCTTCTCTCAGGCTTCTTGACGGTGCGGAGCTTGCATATCCCTATGAAGGCTCAAAAACTCTTATGATTGTTGTTGAGGATGTTGAAAATCATGAATTGCTGTCAGAGCTTTTCAATGAAATGTATTTTCAACTTCCAGAACCTAAAAAGAAAAATAAATCAAAAATCTGACGCTTTTTCAATTAAAAAGCATCTCAAAGTTGATGTAATGTAATGGATTTATCAGTAAAAGTTGACAAATAGTTAATAAAATGTTACAATTGGTTACAAATTTTACAGGAGAGTAATTATGAAAAAGGTCTCAAAGAAAATCTTAGCATTAGTTTTATCATTGATAATTGCAATTTCGATTGTTCCCTTATCAGGTTTAAATATTGCGGCAGATGCCGCCACAGGCGATGATGTTGTTGCTTACGCAAGGCTCTATTTAGGTTATCCCTATGTTTCAGGCGCAAGAGGACCAAGTGCTTTTGACTGCTCAGGCTTTGTTTACTACATCTTTTCACATTTTGGAATTTATATTCCCAACAGCACATCTGAAATCTGGAACAATATGAGCAAATACGGAACAGTTATCGGTAACGGTACAACCGCAAACGCTCAGGCAGGCGACCTTATTGTATGGTACAATCACGTTTCAATTTATACAAGCAACGGCGGCTGCATTGAGGCTCTTAATCCAAGAACAGGCGTAACAGAGTATCTCCCCGTTAACAGCCACACAAACGGTATGAACTATTATGTTCTCAGAGTAAGCGGACTTGAAAACGCAAAGGTTGAGCCGCAGGCACCTGTTATCAGCGTTAACAAAACAAAGGCTTCCACAGGCGAGCTTATTACAGTTACATGGGATGATGTTTTCGGCGCAGAGTCATACAGAGTTAATGTTAAGTCAGGCATCCTTACATTTGTAAATTCAGAAACAGAGGATTGCTTCAAGACATTTGCACTTCCTGCAAGCGGTGATTACACAGTTACAGTTTATGCAAAGAATTCTTTTGGCGAGGCTGAAAGTAATCAGGTAGCGCTTACAATCACTTCAAGCATTTTCACACACACACATAAGTATTCCTCAAAGGTTACAACAGCCGCAACCTGCGAGAGCGCAGGCGTTAAAACATTCACCTGCTCTTGTGGAGACAGCTATACAGAGCCAATCCCAGCAACAGGTCATTCATATGGCGAATGGATAAACACAAAGCTTCCCACAGCTAATGCAGAGGGAACAAAACAGCGCACCTGCAAAAATTGCCAGAAAACTGAAACACAGTCAGTTCCAAAGCTTGCAGCAGACGCAGTTGTTCTTGATAAATTATCAATTTCACTTAAAGCAGGCGAAACAGCTCAGCTCACTGCAAACAAGAGCGTATCATGGTATAGCTCAGACACAAAGGTTGCAACAGTTGACAGCAACGGTAAGGTTACCGCAGTTGGCGCAGGTAAAGCAACAATTACCGCAGTTTCAGGCAACTCAACAGCTACATGCTCAGTTACAGTTACTGCAACGTTCTCATTCTCACTGGATTGGGTTAAGGATGTGTTCGATGTAATTATGCAGGGTCTTTCATTTATCTTGGGACTCTTCGGTATCTAAAAAAATAAGGTATGGTTACTTTAACGGCAACCATACCTTTTCTTTTATTCTTTTGTTGATTGTGCGGAGCTTTGTTTTTCGCTTTTGCGGATTCTGAAAAGAAATACGAAAATTGAAATCAACGCAAATGTTTCGTTGCAAAGCCCTGCCCATGAATGGTTTATTGCGTTATATGTCAGCCACGAACAGCAAACGGGAATTGTCAGAAGCTTCAGCTTTTTTGTGTCTTTCTGCCAGTTGGCAACGGTGGCAAAAATCGTGCCGATACAGGGAAGTATGCTCCATATGCCGTCCCATGTAAAAATAACAAGAATCATAGAAACTAAAAGAAATGCAATGGGTATCAAATTTGATTGTGCCCATTTTTTGTTTCTAAAGCTGAAAACGAAGCTTCTTATTACATTCACAAAGTTCATTGCAACTGGCGTCATTAACCCTAATACCGCAAAATGACAGCACCAGAGGGCGGAGGTCAGCACCATAAGAAGCAAAATCGTTTTGTGTTTTTTAAATTGATACATCAGCATAACAACAAAAATTGCAGAGAATCCAAAGATGTTTGCAAAAATCTGTTGATGCGAAGTGATAAAATCAAGCATAATTTTCTCCAATATTTTAAAAGTCTTTGACGATTTTATCATAGTGAAAAGCAAAAAACAAGCAAAATAACCACATAAAAAATAAATTTTTGCCGAAACAATACAAAAAACTAATGACATTTTTATTTTTTTGTGTTATATTTATATTATCGTAGGGTAGTGGAATTAAATAAAGATTACAGCCTGCCCACGAAAGCTTTTTGAATTCTGAAAGGAGTTTTAATTATGGGACTTATTCAAGCAGGCCTCGGCGCATTAAACGGAGTATTGGCTGATCAGTGGAAAGAATTTTTCTATTGCGATTCACTTTCATCAGACACACTTGTTGTTAAAGGACAGAAGCGTACTGGCCCTCGTTCATCAAATACCAAAGGCAACGATAATATTATTTCAAACGGCTCAGCAATCGCTGTTGCAGACGGTCAGTGCATGCTCATCGTTGAGCAGGGCAAGATTGTTGAAGTTTGCGCAGAATCAGGCGAATTCATCTGGGATTCATCAACAGAACCCAGCATTTTCACAGGTTCATTAGGCGAAGGCATCAAAAACACATTCAAGCTTATCGGTAAGCGTTTCACATTTGGCGGAGATACAGGCAAAGATCAGCGTGTTTATTATGTAAACACAAAAGAGATTTTTGATAACAAATTCGGTACTCCCAACCCCTTCATGTTTGACGTTGTAAATAAGCAGGTTGGTTTTAGAAGAACTGTTCAGGTAAGATGTAACGGTACATACACCTACAAAATCACTGACCCACTTCTTTTCTACACAAATGTTGCAGGCAATGTAACAGAAAAATTTGAAAGAGATTCAATCGACAGCACTCTTAAAACAGAGTTTATCGATTCACTTCAGCCTGCATTTGCAGAGCTTACAGAAATGGAACTTCGTCCCGCTCAGATCCCCGGTCATACAAGAGAGCTCAAAGACGCTGTAAACAACACCCTTGCTAAAACATGGGCAGAGCGCAGAGGTATCACAGTTGCTTCAATCGCTCTTAACCCCATCACCCTCACAGAAGAGGATATGAAGAAAATCAATCAGCTTGAGGATGCAGCTTCTCTTGGCAGCAGTCCTTTCATGATGGCTGGCCGTATGACAGATTCTACAGCAACAGCTATGGAAAATGCAGCGAGCAACACTGGCGGTGCAATGACAGGCTTCATGGGCATGGGCATGGCTACAGGCGGCGGTGCTGGCGGATTCGGTGCAGCTCAGGGCTTCTATAACATGGGCGTTCAGCAGCAGGCTGCAGCAGCAAACTCATGGCAGTGCGCTTGCGGTGCAACAGTATCAGGCAATTTCTGCCCCCAGTGCGGTGCAAAGAAACCTGAACCTGTTCAGGCTGGCGGATGGAAATGCGCTTGCGGTGCAACAGCAACAGGCAACTTCTGCCCTCAGTGCGGCGCAAAGAAACCTGTTGACGATAGCTGGACCTGCACTTGCGGAACAGCAAACACAGGCAAGTTCTGCCAGAATTGCGGAGCAAAAAAGCCTGAAGCAACAGCTTATAAGTGCAATAAGTGCGGCTGGGAACCCGAAGATCCCGCAAATCCTCCCAAATTCTGCCCTGAATGTGGCGACGTTTTTGACGATAAGGATGTAAAATAATTTCTAACGGCAAATTTATGGGAGCAGGGCTCTGCTCTGTTCCCTTTTCATTTATGACAGACAGAGGTGATTTGATTGCCGGATTTAATAGAATTCAAATGCCCCCATTGTGGCGGTAAGCTTGAGTTTGACGCTTCAACACAAAAAATGAAATGCCCCTATTGCGATTCAGAGCTTGATGTTGAGGCACTTCAGAAAAACGAAGAACAGCTTAACCAATCTGCTCAGGACGATAATATGGTATGGGAAGAAACAGCAGGCGGTCAGTGGGCAGAGGGCGAAACAGACGGAATGAAAGTTTATACCTGTAAATCCTGCGGCGGTGAAATCGTTGCAGATGAAACAACAGGTGCTTCATCCTGCCCTTATTGCGGAAATCCCGTTGTTATGACAGCTAACTTCTCTGGCGCACTTAAACCAGATTATGTTATTCCCTTTAAAGTAACAAAAGAGCAGGCAAAGGATGCCCTTAAACAGCATTATGAGGGCAAAAAATTCCTGCCTAAGATTTTTAAATCAGAGAATCATCTTGATGAAATCAAAGGCGTTTATGTTCCTTTCTGGCTTTTTGATGCTGTGGCAGATGCCAGCGTCAGCTATGATATGGAAACATCAAGAGCATGGTCAGACAGCAGTTTTAATTACACAGAAACTTCTCATTACGCAGGCTTCAGACAGGGCACTGTTGAATTTAACAATGTTCCTGTTGACGGTTCAAGCAAAATGCCCGATGATATGATGGAATCAATTGAACCCTTTGATTTTTCAGAGGCAGTTCCTTTTAAAACCGCATATCTTTCAGGCTTCCTTGCAGATAAATATGATGTTGACGATGTTGAGAGCCTTGAAAGGGCAAACAGCAGAATCAAAAACAGCACTGTTGATGTTTTCAGGTCAACTATTGAGGGCTTCGGCAAAATCAATGTTAGAGACAGCAGTGTTTCTCTTTCAGATTCTAAGGCAAAATATGCCCTTTATCCCGTTTGGCTTCTCACCACAACATTTGAAAATAAACAGCATCTTTTTGCAGTGAACGGTCAGACTGGCAAAATCGTTGGCGACCTGCCAATTGATAAAAAGCTTGTGAGAAAATACAAGTGGATTTATGGTCTTGCAATCGGTGCGGCAAGCTATGCAGCTCTGCTTATTTTAGGGTATTTAGGAGGGCTGTTATGATGAAACGAATTTTAAGCATTTTAGCAGTTGCCTTTATTATTGTTGCAAATATGGCAGTTTTTGCTTTTGCGGCAGATACAGAGGGCTTCAAAGCCAACCACCCTGCAAGAGTTGTTGACGAAGCAAATATAATCCCCGATGGTGAGGAAAAAGAAATCCAGACTCTTCTTGACCAGATAAGCGAAAAAAGAAAGATGGATGTTATTGTTCTCACTGTTGAGGACATTGGCGAAACACCGCCCGTTGTGTATTCAGGCGATTATTTTGAACAGCACGGCTATGGCTATGGCGAAAACCGAGACGGTATCATTCTTTTTATCGCAATGAATTCAAGAGATATTTTTGTAAACTCCACAGGTAAGGGCGAAAAGATTATCACAGAAGAAGAAGGAAATCTTCTTATTGATACTTTTTATGATGATTTAGTTGCAGGTAATTATGCTTCTGCGTGCAAAACCTTTGCAACTGAAACAGACTCACTTATTAAATCATTTAATTTAAGAGCAGTTTTTCTTGCTCCAATTTCAATGATCGTAGGACTTATCGGTTCTTTAGGTAAGGTCAGCGGACTTAAATCTAAGCACGAAACCGTCAGATTTAAGCCGAAAGCATCAAACTATCAGGTTGAGGGAAGCCTTAACCTTATTACAAAAACTGATGACTTCCTTTATAACAATATTTCAAGAGCGCCGATTGTTATTGAATCAAGAGGCTCAAGCTCTGGCGGAGCGTCTTATACATCATCAAGCGGCACACACTTCAGCGGTGTAGGCAGAAAATTCTAAAAAACAAAGAATGGATTCTGAGTAAAATCAAAATCCATTCTTTTTATTTATAACAGGTTTAAAACAGAGAGGGGATTCACAACCTCACCGCCAACGGATGTTTCAATGTGGATGTGTCCCTCAAGGGCAGATTCAATAGGCAGTGCGCCTGCGTTGCCCAAAACTGCGCCTTTCTTTAATTTATCACCCTTTTTAATTTTAAGGTTGTCTGCAAGACCGCAATATTTAACATAAAGCTCCCCCGGGCAAAGAACGGTAACAGTAACGCCCCACATCTCGTCTTTATCCACATTCACAACAGTGCAATTCTGAATGGCAAAAACGCTCTCGCCCTCGCCTGCTGTGAAGTCTGTGCCGTTGTGGATTCGCCAGTCGCCCATCGTTTCACTTTTCACCATTTCGCCCTCGCTGAAATCTTTAATAACCTTGCCTGCGGAGGGGGCGGCAAAATTGCCAGTGTAAGGCTTTTCGCTTTCTGCAACGGTTGTGGCGGTGGTGGTTGTGGTGGTAGGCTTAGGGATGCCCGTGGCAGGCACATTGGCAGCTTCATTGTTTTCGCTTATTGTTTTAAGTGTGCGTGTTGTAAGTGCCTGCGAGGAAATGCTGCTGTTTTGCAGCGGATTTTTAGGCACAGAAAGGTTGTAAACAACTGCGCTTATGCCAACTATGGCTATAAGACAGCCTGTAAGTATGGCACGGTAGAGTTTTTTAGAACCGTAGAAGTTTTTCTCTTTCATATAATAAACACCTCTGATTTTTAATTATCAATTATATTGTTGCCATACAGAATAATTTTATACAAAGAAAAAGCAGTCGGCGGGTAACCGACTGCTTCTT
>JAKSQM010000016.1 GCA_024404115.1 Clostridia bacterium
CTACATTTCAGATGAATTTGTGATGACATTCGGAAAACAATCCCTCAGTCAGCTTCGCTGCCAGCTCCCTTTACACAAGGGAGCCGTTTTTATTGTGCATTTTAGGTGTATTTGTGCAATATTTTCATGATTTTTTTGGGAGGAGCAAGCCCCTCCCCTACGGTGTTATAATGCCGTTCAATGCTATATAGCAGATGAATTTGTGCTGACATTCGGAACGGGATGTCGAGGACGCCATCACCTACAATTATAAATCGAATCATATTGAAAATTCGGGAGGAGCAAGCCCGAAATTGAGCATTAAATTTTACAATAAAAGCTGGCGAACACAGTTTGCCTCTACGATGTGTTGCCATAAATTCTTTCATTTTTGGCAACAAAAAAGCTGCCGCAGGGCGACAGCTTTAGTGCTACATTATTTAATTATTCTGCGTTTGCAAGAACGGGGATTTCTGTATCTGCTTCGTCCTCAACAACGGGAAGGTCATTTTCGTCCTCTGTTGTTGTAGCTGATTTCTCTGCATTGATTTCGATACCGTCTTTTGCTTCGCAAGTCTTGCAAAGGCGAGTTCTGTTAGCTTCGATTGCCTGCTGAACTGTGCCCTGTGTAAGCTCATCACTGTGGTTAAGGTGGCTGCAATCATAATCTGTATGATATACTGTGCCGAAAGGAGACCAGTAAACTTCTTTTTCGCCAAGTGTTTCGATTGCGGCTTCTTTCTCTTCTGCTGAAATGGGGTTCCAGTCATAGCTTACAAGTCCGCCAATGAGAAGAGCGATAATTGCAACAACTGCTGCGATTGTCTTTGTTTTCTTGTCTGCATTCTTATTTGTGAGGGCAAGGATAACAAAGGGGATAAATGCAAATGCTGTTACGATAAGACCAAGGTTATTCCAGAGCCAGAACTTAACTTTGTTTGCTTCTGATGCGGGGTCGATTCTGTTTGCCTTTTTCCAGAGAGTTGAACCTGCGATAACGCAGCCAAGGTCAAGAACGAGGAAACCGATAATCTGTGCAAGTGTGGGGATGCGTGGAATTGAAAGTTTGCCAAAGAGAATGAGAACTGCCAAAACTTCAAATGCGATAGCGGCAACCCAAAGAACGATTGCGCCAATGCGAAGTCCTGTTGCACTGCCGGGCTCTGCTACAGGAGCAGCAGGTTTAACATTCACTGCTGTGCCGTCAGCTCTTTTAATTTTTTTGCCGCCGATGATCTGAATGTTTTCTTCTGCTTTTTCTGCAGGTTTTGTTTCAGCAACTTCTTCAGCAGCTTTTGATATTTTCTTTTCAGCCATAATAATCCTCCTCAAGAAATTAAGATTGATTTAATTATACAATACGATTTTTTATAATGCAATATTTTTTGTAAAATTTTGTGAAATTTCGTTTTAATCTGTTGAAATAAGAGAGTAAAAATGCTCTTTTGCATATTTCACAGAGGCACGAAGGCTCTCTATTGTTTTGGTTTCTATAACGCAGCGGGAATTATTTGCCTTTGCGAGGGCGAATTTTTCTTTAAGATTTATTTTGCCTGTGCCGAATGCAAGGTGGTGGTCTTTGCCGACAGCATCGTGCATATGAAAATGGGAAATGCTATCTTTATGAGAAAGAAGAAAAGCATCGTCAACATCATTTGCACTGTGGGAATGACCAACATCCCAAGTGAGGGTAAAGACGGGCAGGGTGAGAAAATACTCGATTGCTTTCTTTTCAAAGGGCATAAAGCCGTCTGTATTTTCAACAGAGATTTTTATGTTTTCATCGCCGATTTCTTCACAGCACATCTGACCGAAGCGTTTGACGGCGCTCATATAGTCATCCTCATACTGTGAGAAAAGGTGGATTTTTTTATCTGGCAAAGTGAAATAGACACCGTGATTCATGTGCATATTAAGCACAGGTGCGCCGATATTTTTGGCAACGGCAATTGTTTCTTTAACGGTATCAAAATAAGCCTGTGCCACACCTTTGTTGAAATCGGCAAAGTTGAGGTTTTCATCAAGGTGGATGGTGTAATAAACATCCTGCGGCGGAGTGAGTTTTTTAAGATTTTCTAACTGATAGTCGGGCACATTCATATTAAGCTCAACAAAATCAAGCCCCAGCTCACGGCTGAGGCTTAAATTTTGAGAAAGTGTTTTGTTTTCTATAAGGGTGGGCATTCCTAAATCCATAGCGGCTCCTTATGCTTTGGCTTTGTTGCCAGTGTAAAGCTGATAATATCTGCCCTGCTGCTCAATGAGCTGGTCATGTGTGCCACGCTCAATGATTCTGCCCTGCTCCATAACCATAATGCAATCGCTGTTTTTAACTGTTGAAAGTCGGTGAGCAATAACAAATGTTGTTCTGCCGTGCATAAGGTTATCCATACCGTCCTGAACGATTTTTTCTGTTCTTGTGTCGATTGAGCTGGTGGCTTCATCAAGGATAAGCACTGGCGGGTCTGCAACTGCCGCCCTTGCAATTGCAAGAAGCTGACGCTGACCCTGACTGAGATTTGAGCCGTCCCCTGTGAGCATTGTGTTATAGCCCTCTGGAAGATGGCGGATAAATGAATCTGCATTGGCAAGTTTTGCGGCGGCGATAACCTCTTCATCTGTTGCGTCAAGCTTGCCGTAACGGATATTTTCCATAACGGTGTTGGTAAAAAGGTGTGTATCCTGCAAAACGATACCAAGTGAATGACGGAGGTCATCCTTTTTGATTTTGTTGATGTTTATGCCGTCATAGCGGATTTTGCCATCCTGAATATCGTAAAATCTGTTAATAAGATTTGTGATTGTGGTTTTGCCTGCGCCTGTTGAGCCGACAAATGCAATTTTCTGACCCGGCTCTGCAAACATTTTGATGTTGTGAAGCACCATTTTATCGTCATTGTAACCGAAATCAACATCATCAAAAACAACATTGCCCTGAAGTTCAACATATTCAACTGCGCCAGTATCGTGATGAACATGCTTCCATGCCCACATACCTGTGCGCTCTGTTGTTTCTTCGATTTGTCCGTCAACCTTTTTGGCTCTGACAAGAGTTACATATCCCTCGTCAGTTTCGGGGATTTCATCAAGCAAGCCAAATACACGCTCTGCACCTGCAAGAGCCATAATGATTGCGTTGAACTGCTGGCTTATCTGGTTAATTGGCATACTGAAGCTCTTATTGAATGTGAGGAAGCTTGCAAGCTCGCCAAGTGAAAGAGCGAAGAAGCTGCCCTGCGGAATCATCATTGCAAGGATACCGCCGACGATAGCGCAGAAAACATAGCTGAGATGACCCAGCTGACCGTTGATAGGTCCGATGATGTTTGCGAATTTGTGAGCGTTATATGCGGAGTCAAAAAGCTGTTCATTAAGCTTGTTGAAGTCCTCGATATTTTTCTCTTCGTGGCAGAAAACCTTAACTACTTTCTGACCGTTTATCATCTCTTCGATGTAGCCGTTTACAGTACCTAAATCTTTCTGCTGTTTAACGAAGTATTTACCGCTCTGCCCTGCGATTTTTTTGGTAACAAGAAGCACAACGCCAACCATAAGAAGTGTTACACCTGTAAGCGGAATGCTGAGGGCAACCATACAAACAAATGTTGAAATGATTGTGAATGCACTTGTTACAATCTGCGGAAGGCTGGAGCTGATAATCTGCCTCATTGTGTCAATATCGTTAGTGTAGATTGACATAATGTCGCCGTGTGAATGAGTATCGAAATACTTAATAGGCAGGCTCTGCATTTTGTTGAACATTTCGTTTCTTAAATCTCTCAAAGTACCCTGTGAAACAACAACAAGGATTCTGCCCTGAATATAGGATGCGGCTGCACCTACAAGATAGAAGCAGGCTACTCTGAAAATCTCTCTTGCCAAAGGTGCAAAGTCGGGCTTCACAGATTTGGTAAGAGGGATGATGAAATCATCAATAAGTGTTCTCATAAACATTGTTCCCTGAATTGTTGCAAGAACGCTCACAACAATGCAGACGAAAACAATTATAAGTCTGACGGGGTACTTTTTGAAAACAAAGCCTAAAATTCTTTTAAAAAGCTTGCCTGGGTTTTTAACGGTGGGCTTCATGCCCCTCATTCTGCGTCCTCCCATTGGTGGTGCCATCAGTCCTCACCTCCGTTTTCATCAAAGTCGCCGTTACCGTTGGTCTGTGATTCATAAACCTCACGGTAAATATTGTTTGTTTTAACAAGCTCGTCATGGCTTCCGAAGCCGTTCACCTTGCCCTCATCAAGAACGATGATTTTATCGGCATGCTGAACGCTTGAAATACGCTGAGCGATAATAATTTTTGTGGTGTCTGGGATTTTATCTTTAAATGCCTGTCTGATTTTTGCATCGGTTGCAGTGTCAACTGCACTTGTGGAATCGTCAAGAATAAGAATCTTGGGATTTTTAAGAAGCGCACGGGCAATGCAAAGACGCTGACGCTGACCGCCTGATACATTTGTACCGCCCTGCTCAATATGAGTTTCGTATTTTTCGGGGAGCTTTTCGATAAATTCATCTGCACAGGCAAGCTCGCAGGCTTCTCTGCACTGCTCCTCTGTTGCGTTAAGGTTGCCCCAGCGGAGATTTTCAAGGATTGAACCGCTGAAAAGAACATTCTTCTGAAGAACAACAGCAACCTTGTTGCGAAGCTCTTCAAGGTCATAATCCTTAACATTTATTCCGCCAACAAGAACTTCACCGTCTGTGGCATCATAAAGTCGGCTGATAAGGCTGACGAGTGTTGACTTTGCACTGCCTGTGCCGCCGATTATACCGATTGTTTCGCCAGATTTGATTGAAAGTGAAACATCTGAAAGAACATTTTCGCCCTCATCGCCCTGATTATATTTGAAAAATACATTTTTAAATTCAACGCTGCCGTCCTTAACCTCGCAGATTGGGTTTTCGGGATTTTTAACTGTAGGCTCTTCTGTGATAACCTCAACAATACGCTTTGCAGCCGCACTGCTCATGGTGAGCATAATGAACATAAATGAAACAATCATAAGGCTTGAAAGAATATTGAGGCAGTATGTGAGAAGTGCCATAAGGTCGCCTGTTGACATCACATTCTGAACAATTACCTTTGCGCCCAGCCAGCTGATAAGAAGAATACAGGTATAAATTGTAATCATCATCACGGGGGACATAAGGATTGTGATATTCTCTGCCTTTAAGAAAAGGTTATAGATATTCTGGCTTGCTTTGCCGAATTTAGTCTTTTCAAAATCTTCACGGACAAATGCTTTAACAACACGGATGCCAGAAATATTCTCCTGCACGGAAGCATTCAAAGCATCGTACTTTTTGAAAACCTTTGTGAAATATTTTGAAACAAGAGGAATACCGATAGTGAGAACAATTGTAAGGAAAAAAACTGCACCGAGGTAAACCATTGAAAGCTTTGAGCTGATTCTGAATGCCATTGTCATAGCAAAAACCAGCGTTGCAGGTGCTCTTACAAACATTCTTAAAAGCATCTGATAAGCATTCTGAACATTGGTAACGTCTGTTGTAAGTCTTGTAACAAGACCTGCTGTTGAATACTTATCTATGTTTGAAAATGAATAAGTCTGAATCTTTTCAAACATTGTTTTTCTGAGATTTTTTGCAAGACCTGTTGACGCTCTTGCGCCGTATTTGGCACCCATAAGTCCTGTGAAAAGTCCAAGTCCGGCGGCAATGACCATATAGATACCCATTTTTATAATGTGGTTCATATCGCCTTTTTCAACGCCGTTATCAATGATTGACCCCATAAGGAGAGGTATCATTGTTTCAAGGACAACTTCAAGTATCATAAATATGGGTGTCAAAGCAGAATCACGCCTGTAGCCTTTGGTCTGCTCTGCCAATACTTTAAGCAAAATCCTCACTCCTTTTATAATAAAATTTTGTTTTTAACGCATTAGAATATTATATCCCTGCAATATTTTTTTGTCAACAAAAAGCAAATTTGTTTACATAAATTTTACCATTAAAATGGCACAACACTTTATGTGCTATGCCTTATCTCTATATAGTATTTTTGACACAATTAAAGCCATTATAAAAAACACCGTCATACCAAAAAGGATGCCCAAGCTATCCACAAAAACATCGAATGGTCTGCACGCTCTTTCGGGCACAAAAAACTGGTGAACTTCATCGCTCATTGAATATAAAACGCAAAAGAAAACACTGCTCCACACGCACATCTGCTTTTTGAAGAAATACAACATTCCGAAAAAGCTGAAGCTGAACGCTGTGTATTCGCTGAAATGTGCAAGCTTGCGGAAAGCGTTGTGAGAGATAATCTCTCTGCCGCCAAAAAATTCAACAAACTTTTCATAGAGGGACATACTTTCGCCTGAGGAAACCTCTGCATTCTGATATGAAAATGAGAAAATAATCATCATACAGAAAAGGCACGCAGCACCCATAAGCAATGCCATCACTATGTTTGGCTTATGATTATTTTTTATCATTTTCACTCACCCTTGCGGTAAAATCAATATCAGAAACATTTGAAACGGGGTATGCGCACTTGATTTCATCACGGTAAGCAAAACATGTTTCATCTGTGTATAATGGGTAGAAAACTCCGTCTGTAATCAGAAGTCTTTCAGCGGATTTCATACCCTCAATTATCTGCTCGCCCTCAAAAACATAAAGGCATTTGCTGATTATTGCGTCATAATCTTCACTGCTGTATGAGCAGATGTTATCTTCGTTATCGGTTGTGAATTTTTCGAGGAATTGCAATGTACAGCCGTCAGTTGCATCAAAATAGCCGATAGCTATCTGATATTCACCGTCAAGGACAGCCTGTGCCATTTCGTCCTTACCAACAACCTCTGATGTTACAGTGATACTGAAGCCGAAAATCTTTTGCCAGCTCTGGATAAGTCTGATAACATCCTCTCTCTGCTCCTCTGTGCAGAGAACTTTTAAATCAATGTTTGAACGCTCAAGCTCTTCAAGTCCAGCCTCAAAAAGAAGGTCGGCTGTTATAGCATCAACGGCAGGCTTTTCGATTGTTCCTGCTGTTTTTCTGTAGGAGTCCCCTCCCCACCTACAGGATTCGGGAATAACACCCTGTGCAGAAATTCGCTCTTCATCGAGGGATTTTATATCAAGACCTGCAATCAATGCTCTTCTGATGTTTTCATTGGCAAGGTAAAGATCTGTGCAGTTAAAAACAAGACCGCCAACAATATTTTGCTGCTTTGCAAATTTAACATGGGATGAGCCGTCAATCTTTGAAAGATACTGGGGATTCACTGGGGAAGCGTTGTAATCCTCCTGATTGAACTTTTTCACAATCTGCTCGTCATCTGTGTTGACATTGAAATACATTGCAGAAATTGCAGACCTGTTTTTGCCAACATAAGAATCACTTCTGTAAAGGGTGAGAGTTGATTTCTCTGCCCAGTTACCAACATAGAAAGGTCCGTTGCAAAGGGTATATTTAATTTCAAGTCCGTATTTTGCACCAGTTGCCTCAAAAAATTCTCTGTTGCAGGGCATACACATGGGGTAAGTGAGAAGTCTTATAAAATCGGGGTTGCTTCTTTCAAGCTCGATAACAAGGTTATCACCGCTGACATGGATACCTAATTCGTTCTCGCTCATAAGTCCAGCGTGAACCTTAGCGGCATTTTTGATGCAATAAAGGAGGTAGGCATTTTTTGCGGCGGTTTCGGGTCTTAATGCTCTGATGATACCAAAAGCGCAGTCAGCCGCTGTTACAGAGTAATTGAATGTTTTTTCAAAGTCCTTGCCCAGCACATCCTCGTGAGAGTTAAGCTTTTGCCACTTTGCGCCCTCTCTGATATGGAATGTATATGTTTTGCCGTCAGATGAAATCTTCCATTTATCTGCAACACCTGGGAGGATTTCGCCATGTTTGCCAAGGCGGACAACACCCTCCATACAGTTGCGGGTGATAAGGATTGCTTCGGCTGTTTCGGCAATCTGCGGGTCAAGACATTCGGGGTCTGCTGAAATGGGGTAGATAACGTTTATCTCCTCCTCTTTTGAGCAGGCTGAAAAAGTGCATATTAAAAATGTTATTGAAATAAAAATACATATAAATCTTTTAATCATCGTATTCCCTCGCTGAGAGTAATATATCAGCATACATTATAGCAAATAATAACAAAAAAATCTATATAAATTTTAAGCATAAATGTATATTATTTATTGTGAAAATATGTTATAATTCGATATATAGCTTTTTTAAGGAGGAATAATTATAGACACTGCCGTATATGTGCTTCTTTCTTTAATTACGGTTTTGCTGTTGATTCTTATTATTCTTGTAATAAAATTCCGCAAAAATCCGCAGACCGCCGAAAAGCTGACCGAAATCAAACTGCAAAACGAGGCTCTTTCAAGAGGATTCTCTGGCGAGTTTGAAAGAAGCAGGCGAGAAAACGCCGACTTCCAGCACAGGGTCAGCAACGAAATGAACAGAAGCTTTGTTCACACAACAGAATCTATTTCAAAATTAAAGGATTCAAACTACGAAAACATCATCAGACTTAACGAGAGCATTTCAACTTCACTGAATCAGATAAAGGATTCCAATGCCGCTCAGAATGAAAAGCAGACCAAGGTTATCAGCGAGGCTCTTTCAAAAATGCAGGAGAGCAACGAAAAGCGACTTGACCAGATGAGAGCCACCGTTGACGAAAAGCTTAACGAAACACTTGGCTCAAGGCTTGATTCATCATTCAAAACAGTTTCGCAGCAGCTTGAAAATGTTTATAAATCCCTTGGTGAAATGAAAGAGCTTTCAAACGGAGTTACCACCAATGTTTCTTCACTTAACAGGGTGCTTACAAATGTTAAGGCAAGAGGAACATGGGCAGAGGTTCAGTTAGAGGGCATACTTGACCAGACTATTCCAAATATGTATGTGAAGAATTTTGCAACAGACCCGTCCTCACAAAAGAGAGTTGAGTTTGCGGTTAAATTCCCCTCAAATGACGGGTCAGATGTTTATCTTCCCATTGACTCAAAATTTCCTATGGAGGATTATGTTCGACTTTGCGCCGCCGCAGACAGTGCAGATGTTGACGCTGTGAAGAATGCAAGAAAAGCACTTGAGGACAGAGTGCTTGCAGAGGCAAAGGACATCACGAAATACATAAATGTTCCTGTTACAACACCCTTTGCAATTCTTTACCTTGCAACTGAGGGACTTTATGCAGAGATTGCATCATCACGCACAGGCATTGCAGAGAAAATTCAAAGCACTTATAATATAATGATAGCAGGTCCCACAACAATCACCGCACTGCTCAACTCCCTTTCAATGGGATTCAAGGCAATTGCCATTAACGAAAAGGCAAACGAGGTTCGTATTCTTTTAGGCGTTACAAAAGCGCAGTATGAGAAATTCGGCACAGTGCTTGAAAAGGCAGGCAAAAAGATTGAGGAAGCGGGCAAAACGCTTGACGAAGCAAGAAAGAGAAACACTATCATCCGCAAAAAACTTAAAAATATAGATGAACCAGATCCCTCTCAGGCTGAAAATCTGCTTGAGGAACTGTCGGGAGCCGAAGAGATCTGACATTCTTGAATAAAAGGAGAAAAGCTATGAAACATCCGGAACTTATTTCAAAATTGACACTTGAAGACAAAGCAAAGCTCTGCTCAGGCGCAGATTTCTGGCATCTTAAAGAGGTTGAGCGTCTTGGTCTGAAGCCAATCATGGTGTGCGACGGCCCTCACGGACTTCGCAAGCAGAACGCTGAAAACGAAAAAATAGGCATCGGAAACAGCTACCCTGCCACCTGCTTCCCCACAGCGGTTACAACAGCCTGCTCATGGGACAGAGAGCTTCTTTTCCGCATGGGCGAGGCTCTTGGTGAAGAATGTATTCAGGAAGAGGTTGCTGTTATTCTCGGCCCTGGTGTAAACATGAAGCGTTCACCTCTCTGCGGCAGAAACTTTGAGTATTTTTCAGAGGATCCGATTCTTGCAGGCGAAATGGGTGCCGCATTCATTAACGGTGTTCAGTCAAAGGGCATCGGCACTGCACTGAAGCATTTTGCTGCCAACAGTCAGGAAATGAACAGAATGACAGGCAACAGCATTGTTGACGAAAGAGCTTTGAGAGAGATTTATCTCACCGCTTTTGAAATTGCAGTTAAAAAGGCTCAGCCTGCAATGGTTATGAACGCATACAACCAGCTTAACGGCACATTCTGCTCTGAAAATGCAAAGTTGCAGAATGACATTCTCCGTGGCGAATGGGGATTTGACGGCGCAGTAGTCAGCGACTGGGGCGCAGTAAACAACCGTGTTGACGGCATCAAGGCAGGCAATGACCTTGAAATGCCATACTCAGGCGGATACAACGACAAGAAAATCATTGACGCTGTTAAGAGCGGTGAGCTTGACGAAGCTGTTGTTGACAGAACTGCCGACAGACTTATTGACATCATCATTAAAGCTGGCAAAGTTCAGAAAAAGCGTTATTATGTAAACGAGCACAACCGCCTTGCAAAAGAGGTTGCTCTTAATTCAATCGTTCTTCTTAAAAATGACGAAAACATACTGCCCATTACCGACAATTCAAAGTCAATTGCAGTTATCGGTGAAATGGCAAAAGAGCCACGCTATCAGGGCGCAGGCAGTTCACTTGTTAACCCCACCAAAATGTGCTCCGCTTTTGACGCACTGACAGACGCTGGTCTTAACATTAAATATGCAAAGGGCTACAACAAAAAG
Source organism: Clostridia bacterium (assembly GCA_024404115.1). Lineage (GTDB taxonomy): Bacteria > Bacillota > Clostridia > Oscillospirales > Acutalibacteraceae > CAG-488. Next base: position 10,714 of record JAKSQM010000016.1, read on the forward strand.
ACAGGCAAGAAAAAGGACGAAAGCCTTATTGAAAACGCTGTTGAAGTTGCTAAGGATTCAGATATTGTTCTTCTTTTCATCGGTCTTACAGAGGAATATGAATCAGAGGGATTTGACCGCAAGCACATGAAGCTGCCCGACGCTCATGTTGAGCTTATCGAAAAGATTTACAGCGTAAACCGCAACATTGTTGTTGTTCTTTCCGGCGGCTCACCTGTTGAAATGTCTTGGTACAGCAGAGTTAAGGGTATTGTAAACACTTACCTTGCAGGTCAGGCAGGCGCACTTGCACTTGCAGACATCATCACAGGCAAGGCTAATCCCTGCGGCAAGCTTGCAGAAACATTCCCCAGAAAGTGCAGAGATAACCCCACTTACGGCAACTATGCAGATGAAAAGTGCAAGGATTCAATTTATAAAGAGAGCATTTTCATTGGCTACAGATATTATGACAAGGCACAGAAAAAGGTTCGCTTCCCATTCGGTTTCGGTCTTTCATACACAACATTTGAGTATTCAAAGCTGAAAGTCAGCAAAAAGAAATTTGGCAAGGACACTAATGTTACAGTAACATTCACAGTTAAAAACACAGGTGATGTTGCAGGTAATGAAATCGCTCAGGTTTATGTTGGCAAGGGCGACACTGCAATTTTCCGCGCGCCCAAGGAGCTTAAAGGATTTGAAAAAATCCACCTTGAGCCAAAGGAGAAAAAGACAGTTACAATTGAGCTTTGCAACAGAGCATTCTCATTCTACAACACAGCCACATCTGACTGGTGCGTTGAAAACGGCGAATATGAAATTATGGTCGGCTCATCTTCAAGAGATATTCTTCTCACCGCAAAGGTTACCGCAGAGGGATTTGACAACTCTGTTATGCCCGATTATTCAGAGCTTAAATCATATTTCGGCACAGCTCCGCAGGAAGCAACCGATGAAGAGTTTAAGTGTCTTTTCGGCGGCGAGCTTCCCCTTTCACCCGAAAAAGAAAAGAGCGATTACAACACCACAATCTTTGACAAGTCAGACAAGGGTCTTGGCAAGTTTGTTTGCAAGGCAGTTGATGTTTTCACCTCAAAGAGCGACGATGTAAACGCTGGCATGATGGCATCTGCCGCAATGCAGACACCTGTGAGAAACTTCATCACCATGAGCAACGGTCTTTTCTCTGAAGAGATGGCAGACGGACTTCTGATGATTTTTGACGGCGACAAGCCACTTGTTGGCACTGGCAAGATTCTTAAAGGCGTACCCCACGCACTTGTAAATCTCAAAAAATTCCTTAAATCAATCTGATTTGAAGCATATAAAAACTCCGTGCAGGCTAACTGTACGGAGTTTTTTGTTGGAGGGATTTGTTTGCAATGACAATGCCGACAAATTCTTGTTCAAATTTATATTTGTGCAATCGGTCAGAAACGGGAGGAGCAAGCCCCTCCCCTACGATGTTTATAGTACAAATCAAGCGATTTTGTGCAAAATTTAAGAGTAGATTGCCAATAATTTTCGTTCAAATTTATATTTGTGCTAACATTCAGACGGGATGTCGAGGACGCCATCCCCTACGATATACCTCCACCTCTTCGCTATTCACTGCAACTTATTACTTCAAATTCTACCCCTCTGTCAAGGGGCGACGGGAAGCTCGTTTTTTTGTTGGATTGTGAGTTAAATTCACCTTACAAGCACGGGGATAAACCCCGTGGGGGTGTGTGCGGTGGTTGTGGGCGCAAATGTTTCCTTAGTTGTTGATGAAATCTGGCGGCAACATCTGCCCTCCTTGTGTAAAGGAGGGTGGCTCACGCAGTGAGTCGGGAGGATTGTTCGTTAAATTTTGGCTGATAATTTAATTTCGACAGACAATCCCTCAGTCTTTTTGCACGGCAAAAATCCATCTCCCTTTACACAAGGGAGCCGTTTTATTGTGCAAATGAGGTGGATTTGTGTGATATTTTCTTAAATTCTTCGTTTTATTGTTGTAATACAAAGCTGGCGAACACAGTTCGCCCCTACGATGTGCGGAATTTAAGAATTGATTTAGCTTGGTGCAATTACTCTGCCTGATGTTTTTCCATTCGTTTCCAGTTGATGAAGCCATACATATCGTTGACAAAGAACACTACAAAGCAGACCAGCACTGACACATAGCTTTTATCGCTCAGGGAGGCAATTGCCCACAAAACAATCAGCACAAGGTCATTTGACGCATAGGCAAGGGCAAAATACGGGCTTCTGCGAAATGTCAGATACACCGCAAGGAAGCTGGTTGTTACTGAAAGGGTGCTGGGGATTATATTGGCTGTGTTCAACTTTGAGAGAATAAAATAAAACGCAACTGTAACCACAGCGGTCAGCAGAAGCATAAACACCACTTCTTTTTTGGTGATTCTATTGACTTTCACCTGCGCTTTGTTGCCTTTATAGGGATTTCTCAGCCACGAAATCAGCGCAAGCAATGCCATGGGTGCAGTCATACCGAGGTATGTTACCATCTCGCCGTAGTAGGCAAAGGAATAAGAAATGAAGCCATACAAAACGCTGAAAACAATTGTCAGAAATTGCCCGATGGGGTTGCCCTTTGCGTTGAAAATCAGAAATGTTACACCGATTAAGGATGCAACAAGTGAAAGATAGTTGCTCCTGTCCAAAGCCAAAAAGCAGGCGGTGATAATCAAAGCCGAAAATGCCCACAGTGCTTTTTCAAATTTTGTAAAATAATTCAGATATTTTTTCATAAAATTTTCTTATTTTAAAACCCACTCTTCCCCTGTCGGTGAAATAAAAATGCTGCCCTTAATCACTTCAAGCACTTCGCCGTTTTTATTTCTTATCACAACCTCTTCACGGTAATCGGGGTCCTCCAGCCATCTTGAAAAATAGAATTTATCGCCTTTTTTATAAAGAAACGCTTCTGTTTCACCGATTTTAAAAGACAACTTTTCCTGCCACAAAACCTGAAACGAGTTATCTCTCCCCTGCCGTGTGAGCATAAGGGGTGTGCCTCTCAAAAGCAGATTGTAACAATCCTCAACATCTGAAAGGGGCAATACCGCTAAATCGGTGATGCTTTCAAATGAATCTTTGCAAGCTAAAATTTTAATTTTGCCGTCCTCAAAATCCACAAGCAAAATATAGATTATGCCGTCAAGCTCGGTGGGTCTGCCAAAATACTGATTTTCTTTTAACATAATCGGCTCAAAAAGCTGACCGTCGGGATGATGAATAAAAACAAGGCGGTTAGGCTTCACGCTGCCTTTTTCGTTAAAAATTTCTTCAGCTTCATAAAGGTCGCCAGCAGAATAATCTGTTCCGCAATACCAACTGCTTTTTTCTGCAAGAAGCTCAATGAAGCCGATTCCGTTTGTGTTTATTATTTTCATATTTCTCCTAAAAAAGAACCTTACTTTCTGCAAACAGAGAGCAAGGTTTTGAATTTATTTATTGAGTAGCTTTTTTTCTGCAACATTTTCATAAAGTGCAATAGCCGCAAGCACCAAAGAGAATGAAATCAGCGAGCCGACAACCACATCGCTGAGGTAATGTGCGCCCATCATCATCCTTGTTACTGCAACAAAATTTGTGTAGAAAAAGCTGATTGAAAAAAGTGCAAGCTTATATTCCTTGCATTTTTCGCTGACAAAAGGCAGGAGCATAAGCAGGTAGCTCATACCAGCGTCTGCGGTGTGTCCGCTTGGGAATGAATGTGCCCTCTGGCTGGTATTGATTACATACCACGGGGTGAAATTTGAAAAATCACGCTCAAGACTTCTGAAACGAACTCTGCCCCAAAGGTCTTTAAGTCCTGTAACAATAAGTGTTTCTGCACCCGAAACAAGAAGCCCTAAAACGGCGATTATAATAAGAGGCTTTCTTATCTTTTCGTGAATAACAATAAATTGAAGAACGAAAAGAACGGTCATAGCGAAGCCGACACCAAAGACTACATTGAAAAAGGTCTGATATAAATTATCTGTAAAAAGTCTTTCGCCAAACCAGATGCCGAAAAATGCACCTGCAACCAAGGTTGCAAAGAAGCCCAAAATTTTTATCCACATTTTTTCACTGCATTTGACGATAAATGCCAGTGCAATTGTTGTAAGAAGTGATGCAGGCATTTCACCTGTTTTATCAAACCACATCGCAATAAACGAATTGCTTTTATTAAGGAGAAGGTCAATCTGCAAATCCCAGAATGTTGCAATGACCATCATAACTGCCGAAAAAGAAAAGAAGAAAATTATTTCAAATTTATATTGTTTCAATAGTGATTCTTTCATAAAACTCCCCTCTGCTTAATTAGTTATGTATAATATAACATATATTAACAAAATATTCAAGAAATTTTATTAAAATATGTTGACAAAGTGGTCTATTAGTGATAGACTACAATTGAAGTCTATTTGGAATAGACTGTTTTTTGGAGGTGATGAAAATGTTTGAAATTGAACTTGGCGATGTTCAGGCAAAATTTGCAGACATTGTGTGGGAATGTGAGCCTGTTTCATCGGGTGAGCTTGTGAAAATCTGCGCCGATGAGCTGAAATGGAAAAAGTCCACCACATACACTGTTTTGAAGAAGCTAATTGAAAAAGGGATTTTTCAGAACATTAACGGAGTTGTAAGCGCAATTGTTTCGAGGGATGAATTTTTCTCTGCAAAGAGCCGAAAATTTGTTGACGAAACATTCCACGGCTCACTGCCTGCATTTATTTCTGCCTTTGCACAGGACAAAGCGTTATCTGCCGAAGAAATTAAAGAGATTCAGCAGATGATTGATAAATTCAGAAAGGATGGCTGATTATGAGCGATATTTTTTTGAATTTGCTTAACATAAGCCTTACGGCTGGGTGGCTGATTCTTGCGGTTATCCTTTTAAGGCTGATTTTAAAGAAAGCACCGAAAACGGTCAACTTTGTTTTGTGGGCGTTGGTTGCAATCAGACTTATCTGCCCATTCTCACTGCAAAGTGCGTTGAGCCTTATCCCCAGCGCAGAGCCTGTGAGAGAAACAGTGATTTCTCAGGCGGCGATTTCGGTGGATTCGGGCATAAACGCAGTTGACGAAAATGTTAATCAATTTCTTGACACTCACTACAACGAAGCGGTGGCGGCTCAAAGCGAAAAAGCCGTTGACATTATGAGTGTACTTTCTGTTGTGTGGGTTGCAGGTTTAGTGATTATGCTTATGTTTTTTGCGATTTCGTTTATCCGCATAAGCAGGCAGACAGCAGTTAGCATCAATATTAAAGAGCGGATATGGGTGTGCGACGACATCAATTCGCCGTTTATTTTAGGTGTCATCAAGCCGAAGATTTTTATTCCGTCGGGCATGGACGAGGAGCAGATGGAATATGTTATCTCTCACGAAAAGGCGCACCTTAAACATCTTGACCAGTGGTGGAAGCCTTTGGGATTTTTGCTTCTTTCGGTTTACTGGTTCAATCCGCTGATGTGGGCGGCATATCTGCTGCTTTGCAAGGATATTGAGCTTGCCTGCGACGAGAGAGTTATAAAAAATATGAGCAAAGACAGTGTGGCAGGCTATTCGCAGGCTCTGCTTGACTGTGTATCAAACAAACGAACAATCCTCTCCTGCCCTGTTGCATTCGGAGAGGTTGCCACTAAAGAAAGGGTGAAGAAAGTGTTGAATTACAAGAAGCCGACATTCTGGATTATTGTTGTTGCCATTATTGCAAGCGTTGTTGTTGCAGCCTGCTTTATGACAAACCCTGTGAACACAAAGCTTAAATTTATTGACACTGAGGAGGGCGGAGCATCAAAGGCTGTTGCTTATTTCAGCAAAGAAAACTCTGCCGAAAACATTCTCAAAGACCTTAAAGGCATCGACCTTTATTATAAAGAGCCCGACTATAAGAGCCTTGGTCTGACAGAAAAGGTTGAGGTTGACGAAGAAAGCGCCACCAAAACAATCAATTATTATGACGGCGACAAGCTGGTTTACACAGACTACGAGGGATTCGGTGAGGACAGCTTTGACTACTACACCGAAACAGCGTCAAAGAAGCCTATAAAAATCACCTATATTGATCAGGACGGTGGACGATATGAGGTGCATGTTAAGGGCGAAAATTACGGTGCATTTTATGAAAAGCTCAACAAGAAAGCTCCGTTTGGCGCAGATGAAATTTATATAAACATTCTGAAACTTAACAAGGACAATGTTACCGAATATCTGAATTTAGATATTCAGGGCAACAAATGCACTGTTTCAAACGCAGGCTATTATAAAGACGGCGATTTCATCAGCTACAGCACATACGATGAAAACGGCAAGCTTTATGATGACGAATATGTTAAATTTGAATGTAACAAAAGTTCGCCAAACCTTGACATAATCAACGCTGTTCTGGCTAACAAAGACAAGCTGAATGTTCAGACACTTTTGGGTATGCAGCATTTTTCTTATTCTAATGTTGGCAACGCTAAGAAGTGGTATATCACAACAAAGATCAAGGTTCTTTTTGACACAGAAGCAAAGGCAAAGGAATTTGCGCAGAACAAGGCTTTTGACGGTCAGGAGGCAGAGGTTAGCAATGAGAGCAGTGGCTGGACTGTTCAGCTAAAGAATGTAAACATTCCGCTGGCAGAGGGCATAAGATTTGACAGCAGAGATGTGTTCCAGCAGGTTGAATATGACATTGATGATCCTGTTTACAGAATACTGAAATTTGAGGGCAATGAGCTTGTTGGTCTTGAGCCAAGAGGCGGAGAGCTTGAATATTATTGATAAAGGTGATTTTCAGTGAAACACGCAGTTATTTATATTCACGGCAACGGCGGAAACGCTGAGGAAGCGGAGCATTATGTGCCACTTTTTAAAGGCTGTGATGTGATTGGATTTTCGTACAATTCCGCTTCACCGTGGGAAGCAAAAGAAGAATTTCCGTTGTTTTTTGATAAAGTGAAAGCAGAGTATGACAGCGTAACACTTGTGTGCAACAGCATTGGCGCATATTTTGCAATGTGCTCTTTGTGGGATAAAGAAATCAGGCAGGCATTTTTTATTTCGCCTGTGGTGGATATGGAACAGCTCATAAAAGATATGATGATGTGGGCAGGCGTTACGGAGGATGAACTCCAGAAAAAGGGCATAATTCAAACGGCAGACGGCAATGTGCTTTCGTGGGATTATCTCTCCTATGTCCGCAAAAATCCCGTTATATGGAATGTGCCCACAAACATTCTTTACGGCTCAGAGGATGCGCTGACATCCTATAAGACTATCACAGAGTTTGCAGGGAAAACGGGCGCAACGCTCACTGTTATGGATGGCGGCGAGCATTGGTTTCACACAGAGGAACAGATGAAATTCCTCGACAGTTGGATAGAAAGATTGAAATAAAAAGATGGCTATGGGAATTGATTTTCTCATAGCCATTGTTTTGTTCGCAATAAAATTCTTAGAAAAGTAAAATGGCTACAAGTTACCTCATAGCCATTAGAAATTATTTTACTTTTCGGTCTGCGCTAAATACACAGCTGAAACAAGGATTTTCGCATTTTGATGCAGAAAGGATTTTTCTCGTCTGCCGCTGTATGCGATACTGCAAAGGCGAAAAAATCCTTAGAAAAGTAAAAGCGGATATGTTGCCATAACCGCCTTTAATATATCTTTTACTTTTCGTTCTGCGCTAAATGCGGAAATCCGCTGATCTTATTTGCGCATTTCAGCCAAATCACGATATGTAATAAGTTTGATACCATTTGCTTCAATGTGCTGTCTTGTTGCAGGGTCGTTGAGGATTTTGTATTCCCATACTCTGCGGTGCCAGCAGCCTGTGATGCTCTTGAGCTCGTCGCACTCAACTGCGGGATGCATATATGTTTCTGTGATTCCGTTGGGGAATGACTTGTAAAGCTCGTAGATGTACTCTTTAAAGTCCTCATATCCTCTGAAATCTTTGCCGTCCCACTCGTTGGGAATAAGGTAATCGGGAAGTGCTACGCCTTTCATATCTGCATAGCCGATAACCTGTGCATATGCGGCATTGAGAGCCTCAAAATCAATCTTGATTTCAAGAGTTGAGTTTGTTGCCATTTCGGGGGGAAGGTATCTGGGAAGTCTGAAAGGAAGTCCGTACTCTGCACATACATCAAGAGTTTTGAGGAGAAGCTCAAATCTGCCTGTTTCGATGCCGTAAAGTGAACCCATGTGGTTATCAAGATGTGAGGGTGTAAGACCAAGCTTCTTTGAAAGCTCAACCTGTGCACGGATTTCGCCTGCAACCTCTTCAAGGTCTGCGTGCTTCTCAACATCAACACTTTCGTGCCACATATAGCCCTCTTCATCACGAAGAGAAGCTGTCTTTTCCTGATTTACAGGAGCCCAGCGGAAGCTGCCCCACTCACTTGTGAAAGTAAGATGTGTGCCGATTGCAAACTGGGGATTTTCTTTTGCAAATTTGCAAGCTGCCTTTGACCACTGGCAGGGCATCATAATTGTGGATGATGTAAGAGAACTTTTTTCATTCTTGAAAAGATCTGAAACTGCTTTAACCGACGCATTGCACATACCAAAGTCATCGGCATTGATTATTAAATATCTATCTGACATAATTATCCTCCTAAGGATATATTTTTTAGCACAGATAATATACCATACTTAAACCCTGTTTTCAATAAGCTAAGTGCAAATACGGCAAAATAGATAAAGTACAGTTCAAAAATATGTTGAATATTTTCATTTTTTTGCGCCCATTTATAGTGTATAATATTTGTTGGTGATAAATATGGAAGTTAAAATCAGAAAATATCAAGAGAAAGACAAGGAAAGGTTAAGATTTATTTGCAGTGAAACGGCTGGGGAATATTTCAGAAAGAGTGATGAAATGCTATCGGCTGTGCCTGCGATTTATAATGACTATTTCACAGAGAATGAGCCGCAGAATATTTTTGTGGCAACAGACGAAAATGATGAAGCGCAGGGGTATATCATCTGCTGCACTGAGCCGCAGAATTTTCGCAAAAAAATGATAAAAAAATACATCCCGAAAGCGGTGAAAAAAAGCGTAAAAATGCTCCCTGCCTGTATGGGATATATGGCATCTTTATCTATGGCAAAAAGAGAGGACAGGGTGCATCTTCACATTGATATTCTGCCCCAATTTCAGCATATGGGCGTTGGCACTTTGCTCATTGATGCTTTGCGAAATCATCTTAAAAATGAGGGCATAAAAGAGCTTTGCGTCAACACAATTGACCCCAACGAGAGCGCATATAAATTCTATAAAAAATACGGATTTAAAGACAACAAAAAGTTACCTATGGGACTTGTTTCGCTTAAAATTTCTACTGACAAATAAGGGAGGATTTATGATGATAAGGCTGATTCCGCAACCGCAAAAAATTATTGGAAAGAACGGATTTTGCACCGACGAAAGCAAAAAAGAATACATAAAAAATGCTGAGATGAAAGAGGAAAGCTACTCTGTTTTAATTAAAGCTGACGGAATAAAAATCACCGCAAAGGATGAGCGTGGATTTTTTTATGCCGACAAAACTCTTGAGCAGATGAAAGGAATTTACAGTCCCCTCCCCTGCGCAGAAATTTATGACGAGCCTGCGTTTTCTCACAGAGCATTTATGCTGGACAGCGCGCGGCATATGATTGATGTTGACGAAATCAAAAAAATGGTTGACATTGCAAGTGAACTAAAAATGAACAAGTTTCACTGGCATCTTTCTGACGATCAGGGATTCAGAATTGAGCTTAAAAGCTACCCTCAATTGACGAAGCTTGGCAGTGTGAGAAAGTGCGACAATTTTGGCTCAATGTGCAGAAGCGACAAGGAGTATTCGGGCTACTACACAAGGGCGGAGATTAAAGAAGTTATCGACTATTGCAGTGAGCGTTTTATTGAGGTTATCCCCGAAATTGATATGCCTGGGCACACCTCGGCGATACTTCATGTTTTCCCCGAAATCAGTTGCAGGAAGCTGCCTGTTGAAGTGAAAACGAGGCAGGGAATTTATAAAGATAACCTGTGCATCGGCAACGAAAAAACTGAGGAATTTTTGCACAATTTAATTGACGAAATCTGCGAAATTTTTCCGTCAGAAATGTTCCATATCGGCGGCGATGAATCACCCGATGATTACAGAAAAAATTGCCCTCTTTGCCAGCAAAAAATTAAAGAAAATAATCTTGAAAACAGTGCAGAGCTTCAATGCCTTTTTGCAGAAAAAATCAGCGAGTATCTGAAATCAAAAGGCAAAAAAGCGATTGTGTGGAACGATATTTTAAAGGGTGGAATGGTGAATGAGGACATCACTGTTCAGCGTTGGCTCGACCCGAAAAAGAATGGATTTAAGGCGGCAAACAGCGGAAACAAGGTGATTATTTCTGACTTTAAGCCATATTATTTTGATTATCCTTACGGAATGTATCCGCTGAAAAATGTTTATAAGCACAACCCAGTTGGTGCAAAGGAGCTGACAGAAAAAGGCAGAGAAAATATTATCGGCATTGAAACGCCTTTGTGGACGGAGTTTGTTGACAGCGCAGAAAGAATAGAATATCTTTGCCTGCCAAGGTGGTTTGCATTCAGCGAAAATGCGTGGACTAATGTAGATAAAAAATCCTATAAAAATTTCAAAAAAACTTTAGAAAAACTTGCAGAAATTTATAAGAAAAAAGGCTACAATTTTGCAGAGAAAAATGAGTGGGATATGCCGATTTTTAAACGCCTTTATGACACATTAAATTTTTTCAAAAAGTTCCTCGCAAAATAATAAAAACGGTTATGAGATTTTTGTGTCTCATAGCCGTTTAATTTTATAATTCAAATTTTGGAGGAATTATAACTGTTTCCGTTTCATATGTTCCGTTTTCATAAAGGGTAATAAGTCTGCCGCCATGGTCGTTGCCGTAGGTTTCGTAGCCACAGCCGATTGTCTGATAAAGCTCGATTCCGTCTTTTTCAAAGCAAAAGCTGTTGATGTGGTCATGACCGAAAAATGCCGCCTTTATGTCGCCGCATTTTACCCACGATTGGAACTCTTTTCTATCCTCCATGGGCGGGCACGGCTTTTCAAGAAGTCTGCCAGATTTTATCGCACCATCTTTGGCACGGAAAAACTTTCCGCTATGCTCATAATCGCTATCTTTTTCATCACATTCTTCAATAAAATCAAACACCTGATTGACGGGCATATGCTGAAAAAGCACCGCAGGGATCGTTTTGCCAAACTGCTCTTTTTCTTTTTTAACTGTATTTTCATACCACTGGAGCTGGTCGGAATGAACGCAATCGGCATCATAAGAAATGACGGTTCTGTCTGCCTTTCTTGGGTAATCATTTGAGTCAAAGCACCAGATATTCCACATAACCTCATCGCTGTTATTTTTAAGCACAGGCAGGTGATAATTTCCGCAGCCGTAAACATCCGCTTCGTTAAAGCAACCTCTGAAATTATCGTAGCCCATGTAAATGCTCATCTGAATTTCTCTTGAAAGAAGCTGTGCGATATGCTCATTCTGCCCGTCGTGATTGCCAAAAACAACCGCCAGCGGAACATTGAATTTTTTGACTTCGCCAATGATTTTTTGAAGGCACCAGAGGGCAAATTCGTCTGTCATTTCGTCCCAGTGTCCGCCGATATTATCACCGCCAAAAACAACAAGATCGGGCGAAGTTTTTTCGATAGCTTTTGAGATTGTGTTAAGGGTATTTTCGTTCTTTTTTTCGGGGATAGTTCTGTCAATATCATCGTCCATTAAAGGGTGGACTTTATGAATATCGGTTATATGAAGAATTTTAAAACTGCCATCCTTTGAAAAACGCAGTGGCGGAAGTGAAGTGAGTTTTTCTTTTTGAGTTAATGTGTAGCCTGTTGCCATTGCTATGCTCCTTTTTTTATTTTGTGATAATTATAACATTAAATGAAAAAAATTTCAACATAAGGCAAATGTTTCTTGACTTTTTTGCCCATAGCGAATAAAATATCATCAAGAAAAAACAGGAGGGCAATTATGGATATTTTTGAAGCAATAAAAACAAGGCACTCTGTTCGCTCATACAGCGATAAAAAAATTGAGCCCGAAAAGGTTGAAAAGCTCACAAAAATCATCAAAAAAATTAACGCCGAAAGCGGTCTTGATTTTCAGCTGATTACTGACGAGCCTGAGGGATTCACTGGCACAATGGCTCACTACGGAAGCTTCAAGGGCGTTAAGAATTATTTTGTTCTTGCAGGCCCTAAAAAGAAAGATTATGAAGTTGGTTATTACGGCGAAAAGCTTGTGCTTGCCGCTCAGATGCTTGGACTTAACACCTGCTGGGTTGCTTTGACATTTAACAAGCGCAAGGCAAAATACACCCTTAAAAAAGGCGAAAAGCTTTATGTTGTTATCTCTTTGGGATACGGCGCAACGCAGGGCAAGGCACACAAGTCAAAGGCAATCAGCGATGTTTCTGACATGAACGAAAACTCACCGCAGTGGTATAAAGACGGAATTGAGGCAGTTATGCTTGCGCCCACAGCGGTTAATCAGCAGAAGTTTTATTTTGAATTAAACGGCGACGATGTAAAAATGAAAGCAGGCGGCGGATTTTACACCGAGATGGATTTAGGTATTGCACGCTATCATTTTGACATTGGTTCGGGTAAAGTTTTGTTTGAAGAAGAGCTTTGATTTTTTTAAAAAATCGAGCAAAAATTTTCAAAAAAATAAAACAAAAACTGCATAAAAAATTTATTGCCGAGAGCTGATTTTTTCAAAAAGTTTTCGGCAATTATTTTGTGTAAAAATTTTTAAAAAAGGAGAAAGAAATGATACGCAAAAAATATTTTGGCGACAGGGCATTTTACCGCTACACAATGAGTGTTGCACTGCCGATTATGATTCAGAATTTCATAACCAACCTTGTGAATATGCTTGACAATCTTATGGTTGGTGCGGTGGGCACTGAGCCCATGTCGGGTGTTTCCATTGACAATCAGTTGATTTTTATTTATAACCTTGCCTGCTTCGGAATTGTCAGCGGTGCAGGAATTTTCACCGCACAGTTTAACGGCAAGAATGACAACAAGGGCATCCGCTACACACTGCGATACAAGCTCATTGCGGTGGCATCAATCAGCCTTATGGCTATTCTTATATTTTTATTTTTTGATAAGGAGCTGATTTCGCTTTATCTTCACAAGGGCGAAACTGCGGGCGATTTAGATGCAACGCTTCACTTTGCGCAGGATTATCTTAAAATTATTTTGTGGGGACTTTTCCCCTTTGCACTGACGCAGGTTTTTGCAGGCACACTGCGTGAAACGGGCGAAACGGTTGCGCCTATGGTAACAGGCTTCGCCGCTGTTTTCACAAACTGCGCACTGAATTATGTGCTGATTTTCGGCAAATTCGGCGCACCGAAAATGGGCGTTAAGGGTGCGGCAATTGCAACTGTTATTTCACGATTTGTGGAGTGCATCTGCATTGTGATTTATTCATACAGTAAAAAGAAACGCTTCCCGTATTTTAACAAGGCATTCACAAGCCTTTACATTCCCTCAAAGCTTGCAGGAACAATTACATTCAAGGCAATGCCATTGCTTTTTAATGAATTTTTCTGGTCCCTCGGTATTTCAATGCTTTCAATGGGGTACAGCCTTTATGGCATAAACGTTGTGGCAGGCTACAGCATTACATCAACTGTTATGAATCTTTTCAACATTGCGTTCCTTTCTCTCGGCTCCAGCATCGGCATTTTTGTTGGCAAGGAGCTTGGTGCAAATGAATTTGAAAAAGCTGTTGACACAACAAGAAAAATGGTGGTATTCTGTGTGGGTGTCAGCCTGTTTATAAGTGCCATCGTTATTTTTGCAGGCGGATACGTTCCGCTAATTTACAAAACAAATGAAGCGTCAAAAAATTATGCGGCATATTTCATCAGAACAAGCGGATTCTTTTTGCCAGCAGTTTCAATTTCAAACGCTTCATATTTCACACTTCGCTCCGGCGGCAAAACATGGATAACTGTGCTTTTTGACAGCGTGTTTGTTATGTGCGTTACTGTGCCTGCCGTTTTCATTCTTTACAAATTAGGATTGAGCATCTGGGTGCTGTTCCCAATTATGCAGTCCCTTGAAATTTTAAAGGCGTCCTCGGGGCTTATCCTTTTGAGCAAAAAAGTGTGGGTAAACAATATTGTTGAATAAATCAGGAGATTACTATGCCAAATTATAACCGTACAAAATTCGCCTGCTATTACACATATGTTACAATGGCGGCAACAAACAGCCTGCCTCCCCTGCTGTTTGTTACATTCCACCGAATGTATTCAATTTCTTACACGCTTCTTGGTTCACTGCTTCTTGTGAATTTTTTCACTCAGCTTTGCATTGATTTGATTTTCACATTTTTCGGCAACCACTTTAACATAAAAAAGACGGTCAGAGTGATGCCGATTATAACATCCGTCGGCTTTGCAATGTATGCGTTGATTCCGCTGTTTGCCCCCGAAAAAGCGTTCACGGGTCTTGTAATAGGCACGGTGCTTTTTTCGGTTGCGTCTGGTCTTTGCGAGGTGCTTTTAAGTCCGCTGATTGCGGCAATTCCATCTGACACACCCGAAAAGGATATGAGCATTCTCCACTCGCTTTATGGCTGGGGCGTTGTGCTGGTGGTTATAATCAGCACAATTTATTTCAAGATTTTCGGCACAGAAAACTGGATGTATCTTTCGCTTTTTATTGCGGCAACACCCATAGTTTCGTCGGTTCTTTATTTCATTTCACCGCTCCCCGAAATGAGCCTTGCCCCTGCAAGCGATAAAAAGACAACTGTTAACCGACACAAGGGCATTTTCCTTTGCGCTGTGTGCATTATTTTAGGCAGCAGTTCAGAAAACATTATGACAAGCTGGATTTCAAGCTTTATGGAAAAAGCGTTGCTGATTCCAAAGGCAACAGGCGATATTCTTGGTATGGCGGTGTTTGCGCTGTTCCTTGCGTTCACAAGAAGTCTGTATGCAAAATTCGGCAAAAACATCAAATTCACACTTCTTATTGGTATGTGCGGTGCGGCAGTGTGCTACCTTGTGGCAGGACTTTCGTCAAGCGTTGTGGCAGGATTCCTCGCCTGTATTCTTGCAGGAATTTTCACCTCAATGTTATGGCCTGGAACGCTGATTATGATGGAAAACGAAATGCCATCCCCTGGTGTTGCGGCATATGCGCTGATGGCGGCTTGCGGTGATTTTGGTGCTGCAACGGCACCTCAGCTGACGGGAATAATCGTTGACAAGGTATCTGTCAGCAGACTTGCAGCCACTTTAGGCGAGAAATATTCCGCCGCCCCCGACCAGATAGGTCTTAAAGTAGGTATGCTCTGCGCTGCCGTTTTCCCGATTCTCGGTGCTCTGTGGATGGTATATGTAATAAAATCGTTTAAGAAGAAGAAAAAAGAAGAATAAAGAACAAGCTTTAAGGGGCTGTCGAATTTAGCGCAGACCGAAAAGAAAAAAGGATATGAACTTAAACAAATCCATATCCTTATATATTTTCTTTTCGGTCTGCACTAAGGGCGACAGTCCCATTTACATATATTTCATTATTAGCTCGGTCAGAAAAACGCCCAAACATGATGAAAAGGAGATGACAAGCAGGCTTTTTTCTAAGTATGCCAGGATGAGGGCAATTGCCACACCAACGCAGGCAGACACAACAGATGATGTTGCGTAGAAAACTGCGGGGAATGTCATAACAGCCAGCACTGCATATGGTACATAATAGAGAAATGACAGGACAAACTGATTTTTAATCTGCTTTTTTATAAGCACAAGGGGCAACATTCTGATAAGGTATGTTATACCTGCCATAACAAGAATGTAGATAAAAAAGTTATACTTCATGCTCATTATCCTCCGTTCTGATTGGTGCTATCACCGAGAACAGCAGGCTTGCCGCCACGGCGCAGATAATAATTGAAAATCCCTGAGGGATTTTGTGAAGCACGGGAACATAATAGAACACGCAGCTGAGGGCAATTGCAAAAACAACGCACATTGCCGTTGACTTATGCTTTTTAGACGGAATAAGCACAATTGCGATAAACATTCCGTAAATTGCAACACCGAGGGCAGATGTTACCATTGGCGGGAAGATGTCGCCTGCCAATGCGCCTGCAAGTGTGCCAAGGCTCCAGCCAAGGTACGGGGTGAGAATAAGTCCGTACATATAATTGCGGTTAAGCTTCTCTGGCTTTGAAGATGCCACACCGAAAACCTCATCTGTGTTGACAAAGGCAAGAATAAAGCGGTCAACAAGGCGGATTGAAGGGCCGAACTTCTGCGAAAGCGAAACGGACATAAGCGAATATCTTAAATTGATAACCAGCTGAGTTACTGCAAGCTCAATGAGTGTGCCGCCGCCTGCGATAATGGGCACGGCTGAAAGCTGACCTGCGGAGGTAACATTGGTCATGGAAATTATCAGCGATTCAAAAATTGAAAGTCCGCTGCCGATTGCGAAAATACCGAAGGCAAAGGCGACAGAAACATAGCCGAAACAGATGGGAAGTCCGTCCTTTACCCCTTTAACAAAATCTTTCATTTGAACATTCCTTTGGGTTAGATTTGTTTTCTTATATTCGCAATAAGAAAACGCGCGTTGTCGATTATAACACTTAGGGAATGGTTTGTAAAGTGATTTGCAGTATTTTGAATAGGCAGTGCAATTTTGTACGATGGGGACAAAAGTGTTGTGGATATATTGATATTTGGGTGTTGCTGTGGTATTATAGAGATGAGGTGAGGCTCAGCTCGCCTTGTTTTGGGCTTGATAGCGGTTGCTGTGGTAGGTGAGCCGCTATCTTTTTTTATTCATTCATAATTCGCTTTACGCTCTCTCTGAGTTCTTCAAGTGTTTCGCACTTTTCAATCAGTTATAAGATTGCTTTAAGTAAAGCCTCTGTAACATTCACCTTGTCCATTGCCTCACTTCCTTTCGTAAGAGGTGTTTACCTCTGCCTTACATATAATACATCTTTTCAGTGTACTCTGTTACTTACTTCCACAATTCGACTAATCGCTTCAGTGAAAAGTGAATAGTGAATAAGTAATAAGTAAAAGCGACAAACCTCTGACGAAGTTTGTCGCTTTTTGGTGGAGATGGCGGGAGTCGAACCCGCGTCCGAAAATCTATTCCCACAACTTTCTACGGGTATAGTTTATCTTTTAAGATTCCCCTCAGAGAACGCCGACAAACAGGCTTTCTCCTACGGTAGCCTTTGAGCCGTGATACAGTACAAGGCTACTCCTGTATTCACGTGCACCACTGATTGACACCCTTATTCAGACCGTGGTATTTCTGAACAGGATGGGCTGCTTTAAGCAGCCATTAATTTTGTATTGTTGTCGTTTATTATTTATAAACTACGGATTTTAAAGTGGTTCCGCACCACTACCCGCTTATCATGGTTCAAAATCCCCGTCGAAATCCTTTCATCCCCTTATCTGTTTTTCAATGCTCTTTCGATATTCCTTGCCGCATCTTTCTTTGCGGCAGTTTCTCGCTTGTCATATATCTTTTTGCCCTTGCAAAGACCAACCTTTAACTTGGCTCTGCCATTGACAAAATAAACTGAAAGCGGTATGAGTGCAAGACCATCCTGCTTCACTGTGCCATAAAGGCGGTTAATCTCTTTTTTGTGCATCAGAAGCCTTTTAACTCTCAATGGATCTCGGTTAAAAATATTGCCGTGCTCATATGCACTGATGTGCATATTATTTGCAAAAATTTCGCCGCCAACAATATTGCACCATGAATCTTTTAAATTCACCTTGCCCTGACGCACCGACTTGACCTCTGTGCCGAAAAGCTCAATGCCTGCCTCATACTCTTCAAGAACAAAGTAGTCATGATATGCTTTTTTATTCTGCGCAACGGGGGCAGTTTTTTTCTCAGCCATAATCACAACTCCTTTCTACTTGAATTATTGTTATCTTTTATTGTAATTATTCTCTGATTTTTTGTAAGCCTTGAATTTTTTTGAAAAATCCTTTGCACCCTTGCCAGTGGATTTTGCTTTTTTCTCAGCTTTTTTCTTCTGAGCTTCTTTTTCACGAAGCTCGGGATTTTCTTTATAAAAAATCATTGCGCCGCCGATAACCTGAACAACCTGTGAGCCTGTTCTCTCTGCAATTTCCTCTGCAATATTTCTTGGTGTATCGGGTGCGGATTCAAGAAGCACTTTGAGCTTTATAAGCTCGTGAACACGAAGTGCGTCGGCAGTCTGGTCAACAAGTGCCTGTGAAACGCCGCCCTTGCCAACCTGAAAAAGTGGCTCAAGGCTGTTTGCCTGACCTCGAAGCTCTGCTCTTCTTTTGCTTGTCATTTTTTCTGTCATATTATTTTCTCCAATTCTTCAGCCAGCAGGCGGAATGCCTTACCTCTGTGGCTGAGTGCATCTTTCTCTTCTGCTGATGTTTCGCCGAATGTTTTGCCGTTCACCTCAAAAATCGGGTCATAGCCAAAACCGCCGTTACCCTTACGCTCATGGGCAATAGCTCCCTCGCAGGTGCCGTTGACAGCAATTCTTTTGCCATCGGGGAAAACGCAGGTAGCGGCACATACAAACCTTGCGGTGCGCTTATCATCGGGAACATCCTTTAACTCGTCAAGGAGCTTATCAATATTCATTTCGTCATTGCCGTGCTCGCCTGCATAGCGTGCAGAGAAAACACCAGGTGCGCCGTTAAGGTAATCAACTGCAAGACCTGAATCATCTGCAATGCAGGGAAGTCCGCTTTCTTTGCATCCGCTCTCTGACTTGATGAATGAATTTTCAGTAAAGGTTGAGCCTGTTTCTTCAACATCTGTAAGCTCAATGCCTAAATCTCTGTCTGTTACTAATTCTATGCCTAAAGGAAGCAGAATTCTCTGCAGCTCGGCAATTTTATTTTTATTATGGGTGGCTATGAGAATTTTCATTCTTCCTCACCGCCCTCGGCTGCTGTTTCTTCCTCGTCCTCTTCATCACGGACAACCTCGTTATCGAAAAGACCCTTTGCAAATGCTTCGGGGTTAAACGGCTGGAGGTCATCTATCTGCTCACCGACACCAACAAACTTAACGGGAACTTTAAGGTCATTCTTAATTGCAAGAACAACGCCGCCCTTTGCAGAGCCGTCAAGCTTAGTGAGAACGATACCTGTAATTTCTGCAACATTCTTGAACTCTCTTGCCTGATTAACAGCGTTCTGACCTGTTGTGGCATCAAGAACAAGGAGGCTTTCACGGTCGTTATAAGGAAGCTCTTTATCAATAATTCTGTAGATTTTTGCAAGCTCATCCATAAGATTCTTTTTGTTATGAAGTCTGCCCGCAGTGTCGCAGATAATAATATCGCAATCTCTTGCCTTACCTGCCTGAATTGTATCATAAACAACGGCGGCAGGGTCTGCGCCCTCTTTATGCTTAACTATATCAACATCGGCACGGTTTGCCCATTCCTCAAGCTGCTCAATAGCGGCGGCTCTGAAGGTATCTGCCGCACCGAGGATGACTTTTTTGCCCTGTGCCTTATACATGGCTGCCATTTTGCCGATTGTGGTTGTTTTGCCCACGCCGTTAACACCGATAACAAGAATAATTGACGGGAGAGTGATAAGTCCCATATCCTCGCCGCCCTCAAGCATCTCTGAAACGATAGCACGGATGGCATCCTTAACCTGTGCAGGCTTACGAAGGCTCTTTTTAGCCACATAATCACGAAGCTTTTCGCAGATTTCAACAGCGGTGTTCATACCAACATCGCCCATAATGAGAATTTCCTCAAGCTCGTCATAAAGATCATCGTCTATTTCGTTTCTGCCGTGGAGCATTGTATCAATTGCGCCCGACATACTGTTTCTTGTTTTTCTGAGACCTTTGTTGAATTTTTCAAAAAGACCCATAACTCGACCTCCGTGGGTTTAATTTAAAGAAAGATTATCTTCTTTCCTGAACATTCTTGGTGATGTTCTTAACCTTTTCTCTTAAATCTGAGCGGTTTTTCAGCTTGCCCTCAAACTGCTCAAGGCTGTAAAGGATTGTTGTGTGATTTTTGCCGCCGAACTCTTTACCGATAGAATTTGTTGACATACCAGTAAGCTCACGGACTATGTAAATTGACATCTGACGCATTTCAACTGTGGCAGAGTCCTGACGCTTTGATAAAATATCCTGCGCAGAAACGCCGTAGGTTCTTGCAACCTCCTGCACGATTCTTTCAACAGTAATTGGCTGAGGCTGATTATCAACAAGAATATCTTTAATAGCTGCCTGCGCTGTGGTAATGCTTGTGGGCATACCCTGCATTGTAACATAGGCATTCATCTTATTAACTGCGCCCTCAAGCTGACGGATGTTATCTTTAAGCTTCTGAGCGATATACTCAACAACATCATTGCCAAGCATAAGGTTAAGATTCTCTGCTTTTCTTTTGATAATTGCCATTCTTGTTTCAATATCGGGTGGCTGAATGTCTGCAATAAGTCCCCACTCGAAGCGGTTACGAAGTCTGTCATCAAGAGTTGCAATTTCTTTAGGAGGCATATCAGATGTGAGAACTATCTGATTACCTGCGTTTGAAAGAGCGTTGAATGTGTGGAAGAATTCCTCCTGCGTTGCCTCTTTGCCTGCGATGAACTGAACATCGTCCACAAGGAGAATATCTGCACTGCGGTATTTGTTATGGAACTCAACCATATTGTTGGGAGTTTTGTTATTTCTTGCAAGGGCAAGGTAATGAACAAGCTCGTTTGTGAAAGCTTCACCGCTGGTATATACTATATTTGCATTTGGATTATTCTTTTTAACCTCATTGCAGATTGCGTTGAGAAGATGAGTTTTGCCAAGGCCTGAATTGCCGTGAATAAGGAGAGGGTTATATGCTCCGCCAGGGTTAGCCGCAACAGCGATTGCCGCCGCATGGGCGAATTTGTTTGATGAGCCAACAACGAAAGATTCAAAAGTATCTTTCTGAGCATCACTGCCAGAAACCACTGCAACTTTTTCGTCCGCAACACGCTTTTCGTCAGCAGTGTAATCTACAGATTCAATAAGCTCAATTGCAATATCAAATCCCATAATATTATAGAAAGACTGCCTGAGCTTGTCCATAAATCTGTTTTCAATAACTTTCTTTTTAAAGCCAGTAACCGCAAGAACTACTTTTTCCTCATCGAAGCTGATAAGCTCCATATCCTTGAACCAAACATTGTATATGGATTCGGAAACAAGAGACTGACACTCTTCTTTTACCATATCCCATAACTCATTGAATGAGTTCATCTTTTTCCCCTCCGTTTTCTTAAACTCGGCATAACGCCAGCAACCCAGAACAGGGCACAAATACTGATTATGATTTAAGTATATCATAAGTCCGCCCGTTTTTCAACAGATAATATTAACATTTTTTTACTGTCAGTTCAAAAATATTATGGGAGAATGATATAATTGAGTGGCGAAAAAGCTCAGCTGATATTGAAAAAGAGCATTTATTATGATAAATTTAGTGTAAAAAGATGACAAGGAGGGTCATATTATGAAGCTTTTGCCCGATTTAATGACATTTGCTGACGGAACAGCCGTTCTGACAAAAAATGACTGGATAGAAAGAAGAAAAGAGATTATTGATATTTTAAGCCGTGAGGAATACGGCTATATGCCCCCTGCCCCGAAGGCTGTTACAGGTGAAGCAAAAAGAGAAGAGGACAGATGCTGTTCGGGACACGCATATAAAGAGAGAATAAACATCACTTTTGATACACCAAAGGGCGATTTTTCGTTCCCTGTGAATTTTTTTGTGCCTGTTAAAGAGGGAAAATATCCGCTGATTATTTTAATCAACTTCCGCCCCGACGCTTATGATAAATACTGCCCTGTGGAGGAGATTTTTGACAGCGGATTTGCCATTGCGCAGATTTATTATGAGGACATCACCACTGACGATGAGGATTTTAATAATGGGCTCGCTCCACATTATGAAAGAGATAAGGACACTGGCTGGGGCAAAATATCCATGTGGGCATTCTCTATAAGCAGAGCCATAGATTATTTTATGAAAAGGGAAGAAATCGACAGCGAAAACATCATTGTTGCTGGTCATTCAAGGCTTGGCAAAACTGCCCTCTGGTGCGGTGCAAATGATGAAAGAGTGAAATTTGTCTGCTCCAACGGCTCAGGGTGCAGTGGTGCGGCATACGAAAGGCTCAAGCACAAGGGTGCTGAAACGGTTGACGATATTGTAAGGCGATTCCCTCAATGGTTTTGCGGTAACTATAAAAAATATGCAAATAATGCAGACGCTATGCCATTTGACCAGCATTTTCTAATTGCCGCCTGTGCGCCGAGGTTTGTTTGCGTTGGTGATGCCAGCGAGGATTTATGGGCAGACCAATACTCTGAACAGCTTGCCTGCATTGGTGCTTCACCTGCGTGGAAAATCAACGGCAAAAGCGGATATGTTGGCGTTAAAAGACCTGCAAAGGTTGGGGAGAGATTCCCAAAAGGTGAAATTTGCTACCATATGAGGGACGGTATGCACTTTTTTGGCAGAGCGGACTGGCTGAGCTTTATTAAATTTATCAAATCGAAAATATAATTTATTTATATTGAAAGCGGGCACCGATTATGATATAATCAATCGGTACAAAAGGTGGTTGGTGTTATGAAAAATATTACGATTGTAGGTGCAGGGAATATCGGCACTCAGTTTGCTGTTCACTGTGCCGAAAAGAAATATAATGTTACGATATTCAGCTCTAAGCCAGAAAAAATATGCAAAGAGCTTTTAATTGTAAACGAAAACGGTGAAACAATTCACAAGGGCATAATCAGCAGTGCAACAAATGACCCAAAAGAAGCGTTTATGAATGCGGAAATTATATTTGTAACAATGCCCGCTTTTTGCATGAAAAGTGTTGCAGAGAAAATTCTGCCATTTGCCAACAGTAATATGAAAATCTGCCTTGTACCAGGCACTGGCGGAGGCGAATGTGCATTTAAAAAATGCAGAGAAAAAGGTGCGGTTATATTTGGCATTCAGCGTGTTCCCAGCGTTGCAAGGCTTTGCGAATACGGTAAATGTGTAAGAGCCACAGGATATAGAGATGAACTTTTTGTTTCGGCTATTCCAAACAGCGAAACCGATAATTGCCGTCAGATTATCAACAGCATTTTTGACAAAATGAAATGCTCTGCCCTGCCCTGTTATCTTAACCTTACGCTGACCCCCTCTAACCCTATACTTCACACCACAAGGCTCAGAGTGCTTTATAAGGATTACAAGGCTGGATTTGTTTATGACAGCGTTCCGCTTTTTTATGAGGGATGGAACGATGAAACATCAGAGCTTCTTTTTAAATGTGATGAAGAGGTTCAGCTGATTTGCAAAAAGCTCAGCACATTTGACCTGAGCTATGTTAAGTCTTTGCGTATTCATTATGAAAGCCCCACACCCGAAGCTCTTACCAAAAAGATTCAGAGCATCAAAGGCTTTAAAGGAATAACCAGCCCCACCGTTAAGGTTGAAAACGGATATATTCCCGATTTTGATTCAAGATATTTCACTGCCGATTTTCCGTTTGGATTGTCTATTCTCACTCAGCTTTCTCAGCTTTTGGAAATTGACACACCGAATATGAACGCAACGCTTCAGTGGTACTATAATCTGGTCGGTGCAAGAGATGAATTCAGATTCTCAGATTACGGTATCAACTCAAAAGAAGATGTTATAAAATTCTATTCAGAGTGATAAAAACAGTAGGTTTTGTATTTTGGGCACAGCTTCGGCTGTGCTTTTTTCTTTTTATATATTGAAAATTTTATTGTTTTGTGGTAAAGTATGAGTGCGAGGCAATTTAATATTTTGAATCGGTACAGTGTGTGTTTTTACTTCGGTAAAAATACAGGCTCTTTTTCGCATACTGTACTACGGTTCGAAATTGTCTCGCAGCAATGAGCCATGTGTTTTTCGGCGTGGCTTCGGCTGCGCTTTTTTTATTTTAAGGGGGATGTAAATATGAGCTTTGCAGAGAATTTTAAAAAGGCACGAAAAGAAGCGGGACTTACTCAAAAGCAGGTGGCGGACGCTCTGGGGCTTAACCGAAGCACCGTTACATATTATGAAACAGGCGTAAGCATGCCGAACACACGCAACCTCGGTAAAATACGGGATTTACTTAATATATCAATTGAAGATCTTTTAAAATAACGAAAGGTTCCCACTGCGGAGCCTTTTTATGTTTATTATTTATTGCTCGCAATGACGATACTGACACTGCTTTGTTCAAATTTGACTTTGTGCAATCGGTCAGAAACGGGAAGAGCAAGCTACTCCACTACGGTGTGATGCCACAGAATTCTTCATTTAATTGTTGCAATGCGAAGCTGGCGAACGCAGTTCGCCCCTACGGTGTGCCGCTTTCACTTCTTCACTATTCACTATAACTTATTACTTAAAATGGGTGCGGGTGTCCCGCCATCACCGAAACCCGCCCGAAATTATTCATTATTCAATATTCATTCAAAATGTGGATTGCCACGGCTTCTATGAAGCCTCGCAATGACAATACCGATATTTTTCGTTCAAATTGTTATTTCTGCAATCGGTTAGAAACGGGAGGAGCAAGCCCCTCCCCTACGATATGTGGTATCAAGCCGTCAATCATTTAATTGTTATGCAAAGCTGGCGAACGCAGTTCGCCCCTACGGTGTGCCGTTAACTTCTTCACTATTCACTACAACCTATTACTTCAAATTCTACCCCTATCGTCAAAATCAAAGATTTTGCCACTTCCCCCAAGGGAAGCTTTTTT
>JAKSQM010000017.1 GCA_024404115.1 Clostridia bacterium
TTCTCTTCGTTGCAGGTGTAGAAAACGGGCTTGCCGCCTGCGATATATGTTGAGTTTGACCACAGAGAGTAGCTGGGTGAGGGCATAAGCACTTCATCGCCCTTGTTAAGAAGAGCTAAAAGAGCCATGAGAACAAGCTCACTAACGCCGTTGCCGATGTAAATATCGTCAGGTGTAATATTCTGAACACCCTTGCTCTTGTGATAATTGCAGATAGATTCACGAGCGTCGGGCATACCTTTAAGGTCGCAGTAAGCAACAGCTCTGTCAGCATTGTTAAGCAGAGCAGTCTTAACACTGTCGGGCATACCGAAGCCGAAAGTAGCGGGGTTGCCTGTGTTAAGGCGAAGAACCTTTATGCCTTCTTTGAGCATTCTCTGGCTCTCAATGTAGAGAGGGCCTCTGATGTCAGAATGAACGGGCATTAAGTTTTCAGATCTTGTGATGTTCATTTGAAACACTCCTTGCAAATAGTGATAAAAAATATTACGCCTAACAATATATCATCTTTAGCACAGTAAATCAAGAAAAAGTTGAAGATTTTTTTAAAAAACTAAACAAAACAAAAAAGCTCAGGCTTTCACCTGAGCTTGGCAGCGGATCCAGGATTCGAACCCAGACAAACAGAGTCAGAGTCTGCTGTGCTACCATTACACAAATCCGCTTCGCAATTGCAAGAGTTATTCTACCACAAAAAATCAAAAAGTCAATAGCAAAATGTAAATTTTTTTAATTTTTTTCAAATTTTTTTATTTTCTTCCAAATGTCAGCTATTTGCACAGTGAAAAACAGCTCCCTTTACGCAAGAGAGCTGTTTTTAATAACACATTATTTTCTATAAATTGACACGGAATCAATTAGATACTGGGTTTTGTAATCGTGGTCAAATGGGATTTCATCGGGAACACAGAGGGAGATTAAAAGCTGCTCCTCTGCGTGGGAAACGGCTGTGGATGTGCGTGCAGTTTCAACGCCGTTTACATAGAAAACATACTCGTCCTCTGTCCAGAGAAGTCCGTAGGTATTATATGTATTATAAATATCGTTGGCAGAGTATGTGCCAAGACCAACCTTGTCGATATTTTCAACATCGTCATCGCCGCCGTTATACCATACTGTCTGAGTTACGCAATTCTGATTTTTCTTTAAGTGGTAGTTGTTTGCGCCCATTGCTTCAAAAATATCAATTTCTGCTCCGCCAACTCCGCCTGCGGATTTTTCGTGGTCATATGAATTGTGGGATTGCATCCAGAATGCACTCCAGAAGCCTTTGCCAGTGTTGCACTTACATTTGATTTCAAAATATCCGCCGTAGGTCTGCCATTCTTTTAATGCAACCTCTGCTGAGTACCAGCCCTCGCCCAGCACTCCGTCTGTGAGATACTCTGCGGTGATAACCAGATTGCCGTTTTCAACCTTGACCTGACTTGGTGCGGCAAAACCGCTTCTTTCGGGATACGTGCCTCTCACCTGCCACAAATCCTCATTAAGGCTGTCCCCGTCAAAGTCGTCATAAACTACTCTTGTGTAGCCTGTGAGGTCGATTTTTTCGCCCATAGGCGGCTGCGGAGTTTTAAAAATTGCCGCTGTGAAAAGCTCAACTGCCGCAAGCAATGAGGCTAAAATTCGTTTTGGTGCAAGACCGTCTGCAAAGAAATTCTTTAAGAGAAGCAAAAGATTATCAAAGGCATGACGCTGATAAAAAGGCCAGCCAAATAAATCATACATTTT
Source organism: Clostridia bacterium (assembly GCA_024404115.1). Classification (GTDB taxonomy): domain Bacteria; phylum Bacillota; class Clostridia; order Oscillospirales; family Acutalibacteraceae; genus CAG-488. Next base: position 1,732 of record JAKSQM010000017.1, read on the forward strand.
CTCTAACATAAAATCATCCTTTCAATAATATATGTTTTTATTTTAACAGATGAACGGATTTTGTCAATGGTATTGTAAAAAACAGCCAAACAACACAAACCATTTATTGACAAGAGATTTATTCATATGATATAATCGCTTGGATAGAATAAATCTGAGGGATTGCGCTGTGCAATCTGTATCTGCACGAGGTGTAGCAAATGAGTTTTATTAAAAGAGCTTTTGATGTTATTTTCAGCTTTATTGTGCTGATTATTTTGCTGATTCCTTTTGGAATTATCAGCCTTGTTTCAATTGTTGTGCAGGGCAAGCCTGTTTTTATTTCACAGGAACGCTACGGCAAAGACGGCAAGGTTTTTAACATCTATAAATTCAGAACAATGAAAAAAGATTCGCCTGTTATGGCATCTAACGATATTGATGATGTTTACATCACAACATGGGGCAAAATTCTCAGAAAGACAAGCGTTGACGAGCTTCCTCAGCTTCTTAACGTGCTTAAAGGCGATATGAGCCTTATAGGTCCCCGCCCGCTGATTCTTGCAGAGGACGAAATCCATAAGCTGAGAAAAGAAAACGGCATTTACAAAGTCCGCCCCGGCATCACAGGTTGGGCGCAGATTAACGGCAGAGATGATGTTTCAATCCCCGAAAAGGTGAAGCTTGACAAGTTTTATGTTGATAATTTTTCAATCGGATTTGACATCAAAATCTTTTTCAAATCAATTGTATCTGTGCTGATGGCAAAGGACATAAAAAAATAATGTTGAAGGAGGCTGCAAAGTCTCCTTTTTTGCTTGTTTTAAGACACTTTTTATGCTATATTTTACTTGTAACAGCGTTACACAAATTTGAGAGGAGAGTTATTATGCTCAGAGTAGGAATTATAGGAAACGGCGGCATTGCAAACTGCCACGCTATGGGATACAAAGAACTTGCAGACAGAGTTGAGATTGTTGCATGCTGTGATATTGACGGCAAAAAGGCAGAGGCTTTTGCTGAAAAGCACAATATCCCTGCATATTACACCGATTGCAGAGATATGCTCAAAAACGAAGAAATTGACCTTGTAAGCGTTTGCACATGGAACTCTGCCCATGCAGAATGTACCATTGAGGCTCTTAACGCAGGGTGCAACGTTATCTGCGAGAAGCCAATGGCTATGAATGCAGAAGAAGCTGAGGAAATGAAAGCTGCCGCAGAGAAAAACGGCAAGCTTCTTATGGTTGGTTTTGTAAGACGACACGGTGATGATGCAAGGGATGCAAAAGACCTTGTTGAAAACGGCGATTTAGGCGAGGTTTACTACGCAAAGGCTACATATCTTCGCCGCTGCGGATGCCCCGGTGGCTGGTTTGGCGATAAATCACGCTCAGGCGGCGGTCCTTTAATCGACCTTGGTGTTCACGTTATCGACCTTACAAGATACATTATGGGCGGTGCACTTCCTGTTTCTGTATTTGGCTTCACAAGCAACAAGATTGGTGCAAGAGATCACATCAGAACATCTGGCTGGACATCTGAAACAGTTGTTGAAAAGCCGATTTTCAATGTTGAGGATATTGCAACCGCTATGATTAAATTTGACAACGGCGCAGTGCTTCAGGTTGAAACAAGCTTCAATCTTAACATCAAAAACGGTCAGGGCGATGTTGAAATTTTTGGCAGTAAAGCTGGTCTTACCCTTGACCCATTTGAGCTTCACACAGAGTATGCAGGATGCCTTGCTGACATTGACATCAAAGGCTCTCACATCTTTGATTTTAACAGGGATTTCTGCCGTGAAATCAAAAACTTTGTTGATGCCTGCGAGGGCAAAGCAGAGTGCAAGGCTACAGCAGAGGATGGCGTTATCCTTATGAAGGTTATTGACGCAGTTTATAAATCAGCTGAAACAGGCAAATCTGTTGACATTGAATATTGATAGGAGAAATAAAAATGAATATTGCTGAAATTTTACACCTTGCATACCGTCAGGAGCTTGCATTCTATAAAATCGGCGACCTTTTTAAAGGTCTTTTCACAAGCGGATTCTCTATTAAAAGATTTTTTGCAGGCATTCTTGCAATTATCGAATGTTTTGGCTGTGTTATTTTTGACAAGCCTGTTACACCAGATGGCCCCGCACTTGATTTAAGCGGTTATGAGCTTGTGCTTGAGGATGAATTTGAGGGCACAGAGCTTAACACAGATATTTGGGAGCAGAGATGCGCAGGCGCAAGAAGAAGCGGCTTCAACGGTGCAAGCCAGTCCAAGGTTTTTGACGGCGCACTTCACCTTATGGGCGAATATCTTGAGGACGGTCAGTACGGCGCAGGCTGGTATGGCGCAATGATTGCTCTTAAAGAGCATTACTGCAAGGGCTATTTTGAAATCAGATGCAAGTGCAGCGACAGTGATGATTTCTGGAGCGCATTCTGGATTCAAGCTCTCGGCAATCCCTATGACCACTACCTTTCACAGGGCGGTATCAACGGCTGTGAAATCGATATTTTTGAGGCTATGTCTGCTGACGCTCTGCTTAAAAAGAACAGAGAAGCCGTTTCAAGCACAATCCACTGCAACGGCTGGGACGATGACATTGAGAATATCGACTCAAGATGCCTTGGCGAATTTAAGGTAAAGAACCTTTACACAGAGTTCAACACATTCGGTCTTAAATGGACAGATGATGAATACATTTTCTACATCAACGGCGTTGAAAGCGCAAGAAGCTCATTCGGCAACGGCGTTTGCGAAGTTCCCGAGCAGGTTATTCTTTCACTTGAAATCCCCGATGCAGGCATCACAAAAGATAAGGATTATAAGACAGATTTTGTAGTTGACTACATCAAGGTTTATCAGACAAAATAAGTTTTGGATGCAGATAAATCAGAATTTGTAGGAGGATGTGATATGAAAAATGGGGTAAAGCCAAATCCAAATTCAATTCATCCTATTGCGGGATATAACAATGAGATATATGTGAAACCAACAATCACGAACCCTAATATTATTGTTGGTGACTTTACTTATATTGCTGACTCGGAATTTGAAAGTCATGTGACGAATTTCTATCCGTGGAGCAGGGATAAACTGATCATTGGCAAATTCTGTCAGATTGCTGCCGGAGTTGAGTTTATGATGAATGATGCCAACCATCAGATGAGTGCGGTATCGACATTCCCGTTCTATACTCTCGAAGGCTGGGATATGGAAGCACCGGTATCATCAGATATGCCGTATAAAGGAGATACCGTCATTGGAAACGATGTATGGATTGGACAGGATGCAGTAATCCTTCCCGGAGTTCTTATCGGCGACGGAGCGATTATTGGGGCCAATAGTGTTGTAGGCAGCAATGTTGAATCTTACTCAATCGTTGCAGGAAATCCCGCCAAAGAAATAAGGAAGCGCTTTGATGGTGAACTGATTGACCTTTTGGAAAAATTCAAATGGTGGGATATGGATATTGATACGATCAATAGTTTGATTCCGATATTGACAAGCAGCGACCTTGAAACTGTTAAGGCGGAACTGAAAAAAAGAGTAGATTGACAAATCCCAGTTTGTAAATCTAAAAACTCGCCGAAGAGTTAATTTCTTTTTGGCGGGTTTTACTGTGTGAAAATATCCTTATTTCGGGACAAATATATGCAACATAAGACAAGAATATCTTTCATCTTTCTGTTACGATTTTATCAGTGAAAGAAAGGAGCAAGGTTATGGAATGGATAACTTGTTTGAGGAAAACGCTGGAATATATTGAAAAAAATCTCACAGAAAAGATTGATATTGAAGAAATTTCACGAAAGGTTTTTGTTTCTCAATATTATCTGCAAAAGGGATTTCAGATGATTACAGGCTATTCTATGGGTGAATACATCCGCTGCCGCAGGCTTTTTGAAGCCGCTAAGGAGCTTTGCTCATCTAATGAAAAAGTCATTGATGTGGCTCTTCGCTACGGATATGAAACACCCGAAAGCTTTTCAAAGGCATTCACAAGGTTTCACGGTGCCTCCCCTGCTGTTGTGAGGAAAAATCCTGCACTTATACGCACCTTTCTGCCACTGAACATCAAAATTGAAATAACTGGAGGAAATAAAATGGATTATGTTATCTCACCCATGTGGGGCTTCAAGGTTATCGGCTTTGAGAGAATATTTGATTATGAAACAGCCATGGATGAAATCCCAAAGTTTTGGGATGAAATATGCGAAGAATACTGCAATCACACAATCTATGCAGGTCTTGCGCCCTCACGCCCCGAAGAAAGGGCGATTATTGACAACTGCATTGGTGAATACGGCGTGTGCATTGACGATGTGGGCGATGGAAAGTTTCGCTACATCATTGCAGGCAAATACACTGGCGGTGAAGTGCCTGCAAGCATGACCGTTTTTGAAATTCCGCAGGGTGAATGGGCAAAATTTAACGGCACAGGCGCTGCGGTTAAGACAATTCAAAGCTTAACCAAAAGAGTGTTTAAAGAATGGCTCCCAGGGAATCCCGATTTTGAAATGGCAGGCTATTACAATATTGAGTGGTATTCCTGTGATGGATATAAGGATGACGAAAATTATCAGTGCGGCGTGTGGGTACCTGTTAAAAGATACAAAGATGAAGCGGAGAAGCGTTGGGGCAGCAGTGAGGAATTTAAAGAAAGTGAAAAGAAAACCTCTCAGCGCACAAACAGCGAAAACACGCAGGTGAACGCTGGGCTTATGGAGATTTTTGCCCGCTTTGGCAAAATAAAAAATGAAGCTCCCGAAAGCGAAAATGCACAGGCACTTGTGGCGGAGCTCCAGAAATATATTACAGATAATTTTTATAAGTGCAATAAAGAGATTCTGGCAGGTCTTGGGCAGATGTATGTTGGCGACCCGAGATTTAAGGCGAACATCGACAGAATGGGCGGTGATGGCACGGCAGAGTTTACGTCAAGTGCCATTGAAATTTATTGCAGATAATCGCTTCAAAAAATAAAAGCTATGGGAACGCAAATTCTCATAGCTTTTTGTTATGCGTAAAGCGGTGATACGCAGAGATTTTTTATTTTATGAAGTTTTCAATAGCGGTCAGGTCAAGGAGCGATTTATCTTTGATAAATTCATAGAACGCTTTGACGATTTTCATATTGCCGCCAACGGAGTTGCTCTCTGCATTAAAGGGCATAACGGGGTCGTGAACGCTCTGACGAAGTAAGAACCAGCCGTCGCCGTTTTCGCTGTCTGCTGAAACACGGATGCCGTCTCTGTTATCGTCTGCAATCTGCCAGCCTGCTTTGCCGTCAAAATACTCAACAAGCTCGTCGAGCACCTTTGCACCGTAATCTTTGAAATCATCACACTTGATGTTGAAGCGAAGCTCAATGGCCTCTTTTGGCTGCTTGAGAGTTGAAAGAATCTTCTGAATTGACTGAACACCGCCATTTTTTGCCATATAAATGACGATTTTAGTCATAAGATATGCGCCGTCATCAAGATAATAATTCTCTTTAAATGCCGCATGACCTGATGTTTCCATTGCAAGGGGGCAGAATCTGCCTGCGTTATTCAGCTCAATCTGCTTGTTGATAACATTTTTGTAGCCTCTCTTGTAGCGGTAATGCTCACCGCCCATGGCTTCGATAAATTCACGCAAGCCGTCTGATGTTACAGAGTCGGTAACAATAACACCGCTCTGACCGTCAAGTGCAATTGCAGAAGCAAGTGCAACAAGGCTGTTGCGGTTAATCTCTTCACCATTTTTATCAACACAGCCTGCACGGTCAACATCTGTATCAAAAATAATGCCTAAATCTGCAACTGCTTTAACTGTTGCGGCGCAAACACTTGCCATAGCATCTGCATTTTCGGGGTTGGGGATGTGGTTAGGGAACATTCCGTCAGGCTCAAGGAACTGACTGCCCTCAACATTTGCACCAAGGGGAGCAAGAACATTGTTTGCGTAAAATCCGCCAACACCGTTACCTGCATCAACAATGATTTTGTAGCCTTTAAGCGGCATTTCATAATCGTCCGCATTAACTCCGTCTTTAATCATCTTGCGAAGTGAAGCGGCATAATCTTTCATATAATCAACAGCTGTAACAAGTGAAAGGTCGGCTGTGATTTCGTCATTACGGCTCTCTGCCATAGTGAGGATTTCAGAAATATCCTCGCCCTCAAGACCGCCCTCGGGGGTGAAAAATTTAAGTCCGTTTCTTTCCCACGGGTGATGGCTGGCGGTTATCTGCACAGCACCGTCGCATTTAAGGTCAAGCACCGACATAAACATTGCAGGGGTGGAGGCAAGAGCGCAGTCAAACACGCTGACACCCTTTGATGTAAGGGCAGAAATAACAGCGGATTTTATTCTCTCTGCTGAAACTCTTGAATCATGACCTACAGAAATTTTTAATTCACCGCAGGATTTACCTGTCTTTTTAGTAAGGAAATCTGCAAAAGAAAGGGTGATATTTTTTACTCTTTCATCACTTAAAAATAAAGGCTCGCTTTCAAATCCGTCTGCGGCAAAGCCTCTGATGTCTGTTCCGCTTTTTAATGCTTTGTAGCTCATAATTTTCCTCCTTGTGTTGCAACATATTCATCTGAAATTTCTTTTAAAAATTTATACATTGGAGCAAGTGCCTTGTAAGCTTCTTCAAGCTCCTCGATAAGCTTTGGTGTGGTGAGCGTTTCAAAATCGTTCCTTGTAACCATAAAGCTAAGGTATTTAACATTATAATAAGGAAGCACAGCTGGCGACGGGTTGCCCGGCTTCGGCTTTTTGTAACATTCACCAGAAAAGGCTGCACCGATTTTTCTTGCACTTTTAACGGCATCTAAAAATTCCTGCTCACGCTCAATAAGATGACGGCGATAAATTGCCATCAGCGCAGGGGGCATATAAAATCCGCCAACACCGTATGAGAAAAATTCCTGCCTTACCTCAAACCACATACAGGGGTGAGTTTCCCACTCCTTTTTGGGGCGCATGAACATCACCCACAGATTATCTCTGTAAAGGTGCTTATCGTGAGTGTAGCGGTTATCCCGCCTTACTCTCGACACCATTCTGACAGGGTCAAGGTTCATCATATCGTCAATCTCATACATAAGGGGTGATAACTCCCCTGCTATTTGACGCATGGGGATGATAACGCTCTTTTTTATTTCTTCTTTATGCTCCTCATAAAAAGGCTTGCTGTTTTCAAATCTATTCTGCGCAAGAAGCCACATTGCCTCTGCCGAAATTCCGTTAAAAGCCATTAAATCAATCCTTTTTCATACATTTGCTGTGCAGCAAGCATTACGCCTGTTTTGGCACTGTAAAAGTTGATGCCGCCCTGCATCCACACTGCATATGGTGGACGAAGCGGACCGTCTGCCGAAAGCTCAATTGATGAGCCGTTTGTGAATGCACCTGCCGCCATAATAACTTTATCATCATAACCGGGCATATCCCAAGGCTCAGGGGTAACAAATGCGTCGATTGGTGAGCCTTTCTGAAGTCCCTGACAGAAAGCGATAAGGTTATCGGCTGTCATAAGCTTGATTGTCTGCACAATATCGCATCTTTTATCTGTGCTTTTTGGCGATGTTTCAAAGCCAAACTCCTCAAAAAGTGAAGCGGCAAAAACGGCTGTTTTAAGAGCCTCTGCAACAACATTTGGTGCGCAGAAAATACCAAGGAAAAGCTCACGGCTCATGCCGAGGGTTGCGCCAACCTCTCTGCCAAGACCAGGGGTAGTCAGTCTGCCTGCACATTTTTCAACAAGGTCGTGTCTACCTGCGATGTATCCGCCTGTGCGTGCAATGCCTGCGCCTGCATTTTTAATAAGTGAGCCAGCAATAAGATCTGCACCAACCTGTGTTGGCTCTATTTTTTCAACAAATTCACCGTAGCAGTTATCAACAAAAACAATTGCGTTGCTGTTTTCTTTAACCACCTTGATGATTTCGCCAATCTCTTCACAAGAAAGGCTGGGGCGGGTTTCGTAACCCCTTGAACGCTGAATATAAACAACATTTATTGTGTCATCAAGTGCCGCTTTGATTGCGGGCAGGTCAGGCTTCTGATTTTCGTTAAGGTCAACCTGCTTGTATTTTACACCAAAATCTGCAAGGGAGCCCATACCTTTGCCCTTGCCGTCAATGCCGATTGTAGAATGGATTGTGTCATAGGGAGTGCCTGTTACGCAAAGCATTGTGTCCCCTGTGCGGAGGATGCCGAAAAGACCGACAGTGAGGGTGTGAGTTCCGCAGGTGAAATTGTGGCGGACAATGGAATCCTCTGCGCCAACAATATCTGCAAAAACCTCGTCAATTTTCTCTCGCCCTCTGTCCCCATAGCCGTAGCCAGTGGAGGCGGCAAACATACTTTCGCTTATGCCGTTTTTAACAAAAGCAGAAAGCACCTTTTGCTGATTGTATTCGTTGATTTCTTCAATTTCGCTGAATTTAGCCTCTGCCTTTTTCAGTGCGATTGATGAAGCAGTTTTAACTTTTTCACTTATTTTAAAAAATTCGTTCATTTTCTTTTCCTCTTTTTATTCTATAGGCAGGCTGGCAACGGCATTGAGCGATAAATCTGCTGTGTTGCCGCTGATAAACTCAAAATATCCCTGTGAAGCGACCATTGCGCCGTTATCTCCGCAATATTTAAGCTCTGGGAAGTACAGCTCCCATCCACGCTTTTCGCAGGTTTCTGTCATTCTACGCCTTAAAACGGAGTTTGCAGAAACACCGCCTGCAAGTACGATTTTTTTGTAGCCTAAAGTTTCGGCGGCTTTTGCGGTGTTTTCAATAAGGCAATCCACAACCGCATTTATATAGGAAGCACCAAGGTCGGGAATGCTGATCTCCTCGCCCTTCTGCTTCGCATTATTTATTGTGTTGAGGGCGGCAGTTTTAAGACCCGAAAAGCTGAAATCATATGGGGCATTATCAACCCTCGGATGTGGCATTTTGTATGCTTTGGGGTTGCCATCCTTTGCAACTCGGTCAAGATTCAGACCGCCAGGGTACGGAAGTCCCATAGCTCTTGCGGCTTTATCCATGGCTTCGCCTGCGGCATCGTCATGAGTGTAGCCGATAATTTTGTAATCGGTATAATCCTTAACCTCAATAATATGGCTGTGTCCGCCACTTACAACAAGGCAAAGGAAAGGCGGTTTCAGCTCCTCAAAGGTTATGTAATTTGATGCGATATGTGAACGCAGGTGGTGAACAGGCACAAGAGGCTTGCCGCTTGCAAAAGAAAGTCCTTTTGCAAAGTTGACACCAACCAGAAGCGCACCAATAAGACCGGGGGCATATGTTACGGCAATTGCATCAATATCTGAAAGGGTGCAGTTTGCATCACTCAAAGCCTCTTTAACAACACCGCTTATTGCCTCAGCGTGGCGGCGGGATGCGATTTCTGGCACAACTCCGCCATAGATTTTATGCTCCTCAACCTGTGAAGCAACCACATTTGAAAGAACAACTCTGCCGTTTTCAACAACGGATGCGGCAGTTTCATCACAGGATGATTCAATTCCAAGTATTTTCATATTGTATATCCTCACTATATCGAAATTTTTCGATTAAATAAAATTCAAAGTCATTATCAAGCCGTTTTCGGGCGGATTTGAATAGAAATTCTTTCGCTCGCCCACAAGCTGATACCCTCTTTTTTCATAAAGAGAAATGGCAGGGATGTTGCTTTTGCGCACCTCAAGGGAGATAAATTCGCAATTTCTCTCTTTTGCTCCCGTTTCAGCCGCCGCCATAAGACGCTCGGCAACTCCGTAGCCTCTGTATTTTTCACTTACAGCAATATTTGCAATATATGCCTCACCGTACACCTCGTGAACGCCAATATAGCCGATGATTTTTTCGCCCGAAACAGCCACAAGGAAGCGGGCAGTGTCATTGTGAAGCTCCGCTTCAATGGATTCTTTAGTCCACGGAACGGAGAAACATTCGTTTTCAATCAAAGAAATGCCGTCAATATGCTCCGCTTTAAAGGGAACAATCTCTGAAAAAAGAGCATCCGCAACAAAATTCAGTTCAGTATATATTTTTTCGGCACAAGCCTTATAAACCGACAAATCTCCACCGTACGGGTCGGGGATTCCACCGCCAAAAACACGGATTTTTTTATCGGTAACACTGCGAAGCGCTCGTGCGTGAGCTTCTGTCATGCAAATAAACAGGTCTGTCTGCTCCACAAGGTAGTAGCTCAATTGGGTGCTTCTGTGGGAGCTGATATCTATATCGAAATTTTTCGATACTTCAACCGCTTCGTCCGTTGCAGTATCACCGTCAAAGGCTGAAATTCCGCAGCTTCTGACCTCAATATCGTTGATATTGCGTGCTTCTACGATTTTTTTGAATATTCCCTCAGCCATTGGGCTTCGGCAGGTATTACCAGTGCAAACAAATGTAATATTCAAATTATTCACCCTTTGCCTCATACCAATTTTGCCCCGAATGAGCGTCTGCAACAAGGCGAACTTTCATCTGACAGGCATTTTCCATCTCTTCACAAACGATTTTCTGAACAAGCTCAACCTCGTTATCGGGAGCTTCAACAATAATTTCATCGTGAACCTGCATAATTATCTCAGCTTTGAGCTTTTCTGCTTTAAGTCGCTCATAAACCTTTATCATAGCTATCTTAATTATATCTGCGGCAGTGCCCTGAATGGGCATATTGCGTGCAACACGCTCACCAAAAGAGCGCATATTGAAATTTGTCGAATTAAGCTCTGGCAGGTATCTTCTTCTACCGAAAATTGTCGATACATAGCCGTCCTGCTTGGCTTTTTCGGCTACGGACTTCATATATTCGTCGATTCCGCTATACAAAGAAAGGTAGCCTTTTATATAGGAATCCGCTTCTTTGCGGGTAACTTTTATATCTTTTGCAAGGGAGAATGCGCCAATGCCGTAAACGATGCCAAAGTTGACCGCTTTCGCCTTGCTTCTCATGGCGGGTGTTACAAATTCCACAGGCATATTGAAAACCTGCGCCGCCGTGATTGTGTGAATATCCGCATTGTTATTGAAAGCGTCAATCATCGCCTTATCGTCTGCAATATGGGCAAGCACACGAAGCTCAATCTGCGAATAGTCGCTGTCAACCAGCTTACTGCCCTCGGGAGCAGTGAAAAATTTGCGCATTTCCTTGCCAACAGTGGTGCGAACAGGTATATTCTGCAAATTCGGCTCTGCGGAAGAAATTCGCCCTGTTCTTGTTTCGGTCTGATTAAGAGTGGAACGGATTCTGCCATCGGGGGCAATTTCTTTCACAAGTCCCTCACAATAGGTGGATTTCAGCTTTGCAAGGGTGCGATATTCAAGCACGGAAGCCACAATTGGGTAAGAATCTGCAAGATCATCCAGTACATCGGCACTTGTGGAGTAGCCGCTTTTAGTCTTTTTCTTTGCAGGGAGCTTCAATTTTACAAAAAGAATTTCGCCAAGCTGTTTAGGCGAGTTGATGTTGAACTCCTCCCCTGCCAGCTCATAAATTTCATCACGAAGAGCGTTGATTTTTTGCTGAAGCTCCTCGCCGTAGTCGATAATTCCCTGTCTGTCAACCAAAAATCCCTTGACTTCCATTGAAGCCAACACCTTTGCAAAGGGAATTTCAATGTTCCAGAGAAGTTCCGCCTGCTGATTTTCTTCTATATTATAAAGAATTTTCTCCCACAAAGGCGGCATAGCGGCGGCTTCTTTTATTAAAGCGTCTTCACTTTCTGCCTTTGGAACAGGTGCAGAATATTCAAGTGCCAGCCTGCTTGGCAGATAATCGCTTGAAGTGGGGTTAAGCAAATAGCCTGCAAGCATGGTGTCATTTATCTTGCCTTTAAGCTCAAAACCGTGTCTGAATGCCCATTCATAAAGGAGCTTTACATTATATACGGTCTTTTCAATTGATTCATCTAAAAATATCGATGAAAGTTCAGAAGCAAAAACAAAGCTTTCATTTTTAACAACAAATATCTTTTTGCCGTTATTTATTATGGCTCTGACGATTTCGCCATCATCATAATCAAATATAAAATAGAGATTTTTTGCCTTTTCAACTTCTGAAAAAGAGTCAATTTCTGCAATCTCAATTGTTTCGTCAGATTCCTGTATTTCTGCAACAAAATTATCTGTGTTTAATCGAATTTTTTCGATAAGCTTAAACATTTCAAGGCTTGAAAGGATTTTAAGAGCCTCTCGCTCATCACCGCCATCAATCTTATACTGGTCAAAATCAAGGCAGATTGGAGCATCCAAACGAATTGTACCAAGGTCTTTGCTAAGGAATGCAAGGTCTTTATTTGCAATAAGCTTTTCACGAAGCTTTTCTTTAACATCAATGGTGTCTATGTTATCGTATATATACTGTACGGTGCCAAATTTCTTAATCAAATCACCTGCTGTTTTAGGTCCTACACCAGGGATACCAGGGATATTATCAGAGCTGTCGCCCTGCAAGGCTTTCAGTTCAATCATCTGATAAGGCTCAACGCCGTATTCATCGAATAATTTCGATTTATCAAAAACTACAGTCCCTTTTGATGTTGCAAGGAGCACTGTGCTGTTATCGCTTATAAGCTGAAGGCTGTCTCTGTCCCCTGTAGCGATAAAGCATTTATCATCACCTGTGCAGGCGTGGCTGATTGTGCCGAGGATATCGTCAGCCTCCCAACCCTCACACTCAACAATTTTGTAGCCAAGGGCGGTAAGAAGTGATTTCAACACTGGCATCTGCTGGTGCAGTTCCTCAGGCATACCTTTTCTGCCCGCTTTGTATTCGCTATACATCTTATGGCGGAATGTGGGCGCTTTCATATCAAACGCAACCGCAACCCTGTCGGGATTATATTCATTTTTAAGGCTCAGCAAAATATTCATGAAACCCTGAATGGCATTGGTGTATCTGCCATCCTTGGTTGTGAGAAGCTTGATGCCGTAAAAGGCACGGTTCACAATGCTGTTGCCGTCAATTACAAGAAATCGCATACTTTTTTCGTCCCTCTGCTCCGCAGGCAAAAGCGCAAACTGCGGCTATTTTCATTATTATAACATATTTTTGACATTTGTGGTATATTTATGTTAAAATATTTATGCAAAATTTAGGGCAATTTTTTGCCACGAAACAGAGTGATAAAATGAAAATAGGAAATCTTGAAATTAACGGATTCGCCGCCCTTGCACCCATGGCAGGTGTGGCAGACCGTGCGTTCAGAGAATTATGCGTGAAATACGGTGCATCATATGTTGTAACAGAGATGGTCAGCTCAAAGGCATTGACCATGCAGGATAAAAAATCCAGAGAGCTTCTTTTTATGTCTGCTGAAGAACGACCCTGCGCTGCACAGATTTTTGGTGATGACCCAGAGATTATGGCACAGGCAGCAGTGAAAGCATTGGAGTTTAAGCCCGACTTTATCGACATCAATATGGGATGCCCTGCGCCAAAAATCGCAGGCAACGGCGGTGGTTCGGCACTGCTTAAAAAGCCTGAGCTTATCGGCAAAATTGTCAGAAGTGTCCGTGATGCGGTGGAGCTTCCTGTTACTGCAAAAATCAGAATCGGCTGGGATGAGAACAGTATCAACGCTGTTGAGGTTGCAAAAATCTGCGAAGCAAACGGTGCGGATGCCATTGCTGTTCACGGGCGAACAAAGGCGCAGATGTACGCTCCACCTGTTGATTATGAGCAGATTAAAAATGTTAAGGAAGCGGTGAAAATTCCTGTTATCGGCAACGGTGATATTGTTGACGGTAAGAGTGCAAAAGAGATGCTGGAGAGAACTGGCTGCGATTTTTTGATGGTTGGCAGAGGTGCTTTGGGCACACCGTGGGTGTTCAGCGAAATTAACGCTTATCTTGAAAAAGGTGAGGTTTTGCCTGAGCTGTCTATAGAAGAAAAAATGTATGTAATGGTGAAGCACATTGAAACGCTGTGCCAGTATAAGGGCGAATATATCGGTATGAGAGAGGCGAGAAAGCACTCATCGTGGTACATTAAGGGCATGAGAGGTGCGGCTTCTTTCCGTCAGGAGATAGGCAGCCTTGAAACAATTGAGCAACTTAAAAAACTGGCTGAAAAAGTAGTGGATTCCTGCCGCTGAAATGATGTAAAGCCAAATACTTTACAGTGAAATATTAAAAAACATCAATATTGTTATTCAATGAATATTCATTATTGAGAAATTATAAGCTGAATATCAAAAATTGCTGTTTAGGCTGTGCAAAGTTATTCACTTTACAGAATAAATGTTCAAAACTTTCTTAAAACCTTGAAAGTGCGTGGCTTTTGCACATTTTGCACAGAGTTTTGCACAGGCGACAAGTAAAAAACCTTTCGTGGTGTTGAAAACATTTATAGCAGAAATTACGCAAAACAGTATTCATTATTAAAAAATATATACCGATAATAATACAATTTTTGATTTAATTTATTTAGAATTGATGTAATAAAAAAATAGTATTGACAAGTAAAACAAAAGCATTTAATATATAGACAGAATATTTACCGAAAGGACATACACTATGATTTACGAAAAAATTAAAGAGATTTTAAGCACACAGTTTGAGGTTGAAGAGAATGTTATTACAATGGACAGCGACCTTACAGATGACCTTGGTGCAAGTAGCCTTGACCTTGTTGACCTTGCGATGAGCATTGAGGATGAGTTTGGAATTGAAGTTCCCGATGACCTTATTGAAACAGTTAAGACCGTTGGCGATGTTGTTAAATTCATTGAGGAAAACTAATTTAAAGGCATAAAAGAAAAAAAGAGTAACTCCGTTGTGGGTTACTCTTTTTTGTCTAATATCAGCGTGCTGAGAGGCACTCAGAGCGTGATTATTTCATTTAATTATTTTATTGTTTTGCTGGCGAAAACTCTCTTACAGCCTTTCTATCCTTTTTAAAATGACAGGTGGATACAAACGCTATAAGCTCTAAGATTACCACGCTGAAAAGGATAGATCTATCACTTATACATTATATACTATTTTTTCTCACAGATTATATATTCAAACCTAAAAATAAAACGGGTCAACTAAAAAGCTGACCCGTAAAGCTTATGCGTTTTTTACATCAGTTAGTGATTGTGTAATCAATTGTGCCCTTACCGCCGTTAAGTGTTGCAGAGATAAATGTAACCTTAACTGTGAGGAGGTCCATATTAACATTAACTTTGTAATGCCATGTGCAAGCACCCTTAACAAGCTCGCCTGTTGAGTTCTTAACCTTAACCTTAATATATGCGTTGTCATATACAAGTGAGAACTTTGCGTTGGCAAAGTCTGCTGAAACGCCGGGGAGGTTATCAAGAGCTGTCTGAACACCGTCAAGAACGCCGATTGAGCGACCTACTGTGCCTTCGTTTGATTTGCCGTTGGCACCGTCTGTCTGGCTCTTAACCTGAACAGTGATTGTGGTGTATGTGCCGTCATTAACAGCTGTTGCCTTTTCCCAGTCAGCTTCTGTGATTTTATCAGGTGAGCCAGGGATGTTTTCTGATGTTGTTGAGTTCTTTTCAAGAGCTGAAACTGCGATGGGCTTGAATGCTGAAATAAGAGAACCAACTGCGCCCTTACCGCCGTCAAGTGATGTCATAGCCATCTTTGTTTTATATGCGCCCTTTGCATTCTTTGCAGCAACAAGCTTGTAGTATTTAAGAACATCAGCTTTGTTTGAGCTCTGAAGGCCTGATGTAAGAGTGATTTCTTTTGCAGCAGGCTTATCTTTTGATGAAGATGAGCTTGATGATGAAGATGATGATGAGCTTGAAGAGCTTGATGATGAGCTGCTGTCATCTGCAACAACATCGTCTGAACCAACATCTGCTGATGTGTCGTCTGCAATTACATCGTCTGAACCAATGTCTGTTGATGTGTCATCTGCAAGAACCTCGCCATTTGAGAAATCTGTTGAGCCAGCGGGAGTAACAGCTGATGAAGCTGCTGTGCCTGCGCCTGCGCCGTATTTCTCAGCAATCTCTTTTTTGTTGTCGCATACTCTGCCTGTAATGCTTGTGCTTGTGAAAGCAAGAGCTGCACAGCAAAGAAGAGCAGTAATGCTTTTCATAAGGGTGGTTTTTACTGTGTTTTTATTTTCATCCATAACAAATCCTCCTGATTGATTTAGAGTTAAGTCTATAATATAATAAAAGTAAAGAAAAATCCAGTGTTTTTTAATAAAAATTTTATCATATATACAAATTTTTCAATTTTTGTTGACAATTTAGTGTGCTTTCGATATAATATAGTAGTTCACTAAAGTGAAAACTAAAATAAAGATGTATTGAAGAAAGAGGTATTTTTATGAAAAAAAGAATTGCACTCGCACTTGCAGTAGTTCTTCTTGTTGCTTCAATGTTTGCTTTTGCTGGCTGTGGCAAAAAGCCCGCCGCTAACTCAGATATTGAATATGTCAAGGAAAAGGGCACACTCGTTGTTGGTATCACAGACTTTGCTCCTATGGATTATCAGGACAAAGATGGTAATTGGATTGGCTTTGACGCTGATATGGCAGCAGCTTTTGCAAGCAGCCTTGGTGTTGAGGTTCAGTTCACAGAAATCGACTGGGACAACAAAGTTCTTGAGCTCAACAATAAGTCAATCGACTGCGTATGGAACGGCATGACACTTACAGACGAAGTTACAGCAGCTATGGATTGCTCAAAGGCATATTGCCGCAACGCACAGTCTGTTGTTGTAAACGCAAAGGTTGCTGACAAATACACAACAGAAGAAGCTTGCAAAGAGCTTAACTTCGCAGTAGAAAAAGGTTCAGCTGGTAAAGAGCAGGCAGAAGCAAGCGGCTTCAAATTCACAGAGGTTGATACACAGGCTAAGGCTCTTCTTGAAGTTAAGAGCGGTAACTGTGATGCAGCTATCATTGACAAGCTTATGGCTGGCGCAATGATCGGCGAAGGCACAGACTATGCAGACCTTGTTACAACAGTTGACCTCAACGCTGAGGAATATGGCGTTGGCTTCCGTAAGGGCAGCGACCTTGCAAAAGAAATCAACACATTCTTTGACTCTGTTAAAACAACAGGCGTTGATGTTGAAATCGCTACAACATACGGCGTTCAGGCAGCTCTTATTAAATAATCAAATTTTAAAATTACATAAGTAATCGGGGCAGGGACATCGAAAGATGCTCTCTGCTTTGATATTAAGGAGAATTTCATGTCCCAGTTTGTTGAACAGCTCCCCGTTGTTTTAAGTGCGCTCAACGAAGGCTTTGTGCAGACACTGAAGCTTTTTATTGTTACGCTTTTAGGTGCGCTCCCTCTTGGTCTTATAATTTCTTTTGGCTCAATGTCAAAGTTCAAGCCGCTGAGCTCATTTGTTAAAACATTCGTGTGGATTGTAAGAGGCTCACCTCTTATGATTCAGCTTCTTATTATATTCTATATGCCCGGTATTGTTTTTCACAACCCCGTTTTCGGCGGCGGTGAAGAGGGCAGATTTGCGGCGGCTTGCGTTGCATTTGTTATCAATTATTCCTGCTATTTCTCTGAAATTTTCAGAGGCGGAATAAAGAGCATTCCCTACGGTCAGCAGGAGGCTGGCGAGGTGCTCGGTCTTACAAAATCACAGATATTTTTCAGAATCAAGCTTCTTCAGGTTATAAAGCATGTTGTTCCCCCAATGAGCAACGAGATTATCACACTTGTTAAAGACACTTCACTTGCAAGAATTATTGCTATGCAAGAGATTATCTGGGCTGGCGAAGCATTCCTTAAAGGCTCTCACGGCATTGCAGGTCAGGTTTGGCCGCTTTTCTTCACAGCAGTTTATTACCTTGCCTTTAACGGAATTCTCACCATTGCTTTTGGCAAACTTGAAAAGAAATTAAATTATTACAGAGGTTAAGCCATATGTCGATTCTTGAAATTAAAAATATCAGAAAAAGCTTTGGTAAAAACGAAGTTCTCAAAGGCATTGACCTTTCACTTGAAAAGGGCAACGTGCTTGTTATTATCGGCTCATCAGGCAGCGGTAAAACTACACTTTTAAGATGCCTTAATTTTCTTGAGATTCCCGATGGCGGCTCAATTGCTGTCAACGGCGAAACTCTTATTGACACAAACGATTCATCTACCCTTACAGATAAGCAGATCAGAAAAAACCGACTTCATTTCGGTCTTGTTTTTCAGCAGTTCAATCTTTTTCCGCAATACACTGTTAAGGATAACATCACCCTTGCACCCAAGCTTGCTTTAAAGAGCGAAGCCGCTGAAATCAAAAAGGCTAACGGCTCATCTGCTGCAAGGGATTACAAGGCAAAGCGACTTCATGAGATTGACAAAAAAGCTGACGAGCTTCTTCAGCAGGTTGGTCTTTCTGACAAGGCAGAGTCTTACCCCTGCGAGCTTTCTGGCGGTCAGCAGCAGCGTGTTGCAATTGCAAGAGCATTGGCAATGGAGCCGGATATTCTTTGCTTTGACGAGCCTACATCTGCCCTTGACCCAGAGCTTGTTGGCGAAGTGCTCAAGGTATTAAAATCCCTTGCAGAGAGCGGTAAAACAATGGTTGTTGTTACCCACGAAATGCGCTTTGCAAGAGAGGTTGCAGACAGAGTTGTGTTTATGAGCGAGGGCGTTCTCACTGAGGACGGCACACCCGACGAGGTATTTGACCACCCGAAGAACGAAAGAACAAAGCAGTTTTTACAGAGCATATTTTAAACAATAAAAAAATCCGAAACGATAACGCACTGTTCCGTTTCGGATTTTTTTAGACACTAATTTACATTTTGCACAAAAAGCATTGACAATGTACAGATAAAATGATATAATACATAATTATTCAAAAGGAACATAGTATCTTTTAGGGGGGATCGGTTATGAACAGCGGATTGCTAAGCTGCTTCGATTATTTCAGAGAAATGAACATATGGGCGCTTATTTTTAAGCTCTCTTTAACGGTTGTATTCGGCGGACTTATTGGACTTGAAAGAGGTCGAAAGCACCGTGCCGCAGGCGGAAGAACTTATATGCTTGTTGGCATTGGCGCAGTGCTGACCATGATGCTCAGCCAGTATGAGTCATTTTTGCTCACCAACAACTGGGCAGAGATTTCGGCTGTTATCGGCATCAAAACCGATGTTTCCCGTTTTGGTGCGCAGGTTATCAACGGTATCGGCTTCCTCGGTGCAGGCACGATTATTGTAACAGGCAGGCAGGAGGTTAAGGGTCTGACAACGGCGGCAGGCTTGTGGGCATCAGCCTGCATGGGTCTTGCCATTGGCGCAGGATTTTTTGAGTGCGCAATTATCGGGTTTATTCTTATTCTTATAACCATCACTGTTTTTAACAAAATCGGTGCATGGATTGTTGCAAATGCAAGAAATATGGATTTGTATGTTGAATTTGCTCAGATGGAAAATCTGGGTGAAATAATCAGCACCATTAAAAAGATGGATATTCAGATATTTGATGTTGATATTCAGCGTGAAAAGCAATCTAACGGAGTGGTTATCGGTGCAGTGCTTTCCACAAGGCTGCCTAAGGGCGAGAGCCATTCAAAGGTTATGTCCACCATTTCAAAATTTGACTTCGTTACACTTGTTGACGAGATTTAAGGAGGCGGAATTATGCTCAGTTCACTTAATTTTTTAAGAGATATTACCACTCTTTCAGTTTTAATAAGAATGGTTCTGGCTGTTATTTGCGGCGGTGCAATCGGCATTGAAAGAGAACATAAACGCCGCCCTGCGGGATTCAGAACTCACATACTTATCTGCCTTGGTGCGGCAATGACAACCATGACAAGCCAGTTCCTTTATCTTCACCTTGGACTTTACACCGATATTGGCAGACTTGGTGCGCAGGTAATTGCAGGTATCGGCTTCATTGGTGCAGGCACAATCATTGTTACAAAACGCCGTCAGGTTAAGGGACTTACAACTGCGGCTGGACTTTGGACTTGCGCAATTATCGGCCTTGCAATTGGCGCAGGCTATTTTGAGGCTGGCGTGCTTGCCACATTCCTTATTCTTTTAGCAGAGATTTTCTTCTCCCGTTTTGAGTATTGGGTAATTGTCAACAGCAGAAATCTTAACATTTATGTTGAGTACGAAAATAATGACAGCCTTGACCATGTTATCCGCTATCTGAAACAAAACAGAGTTATTCTCCTTGACCTTGAGATTACCCGTTCGGGCAATAACTCCTGTGCGATTTTGCAGTTGCAGCTACCTAAAAAGGTATCCCACGATAAAATGATGACCGCAATCAATGCCACAGAAGGTATTGTTTCGGTTGAAGAGCTTTAATAAAAGAATGACCACCTAAGAGATTTCCTCTCTTTGGTGGTTTTTGTTATTTTATACAATCGGATAACCGTTATAGTTGAAAATATTTTTTAAATTAGATATTGACATATTTCGCAAAATAATGTATAGTAATACTACTTTAAACCTTTAAAGTGTTAAACTTTAAACCGCTAAAGTGGTTACAAAAAAAAGAGAGAGGTGAGGTTAATGACCCCTACAATGGCAATAACCCTTGCCCTTATCGTCTGCTTCTTCGCTTTGATGATTGGCATAGGTATTAAATCAAGAAAACACGCAAGCGATGTTACAGGCTTCGTGCTTGGCTCCCGTTCAGTTGGCCCGTGGCTCAGCGCATTTGCTTTTGGTACATCCTACTTTTCAGCCGTTATTTTTGTTGGCTACGCTGGTCAGTTTGGCTGGAATTTTGGTCTTGCTTCAACATGGATTGGTCTTGGCAACGCATTTATCGGCTCACTGCTTGCATGGAGTATTCTCGGCAGGCGCACACGAATTATGACACAGCACCTTTCGTGCAACACAATGCCCGATTTCTTCGGCGAAAGATTTGGCTCAAAGGCGCTTAAAATTGCGGCATCTGCAATCACATTTATTTTCTTAATTCCTTACACTGCTTCACTTTACAACGGTCTTTCAAGGCTTTTCTCAATGGCATTCAACGGTGTCAACTACTCTGTATGCGTTATTGTTATGGCTGTGCTTACAGGCATTTATGTTCTTATTGGCGGATACATGGCAACGGCTATCAACGATTTCATTCAGGGCATAATTATGCTGGCTGGTATTGTTGCAGTTATTGCATCTGTGCTTCACAACAACGGCGGATTTATGGCAGCGGCAGAGAAGCTTGCCACAGGCGAAAACGGCGGCTGGGCATACGCATCTTTCCTTGGCCCCAACCCTGTATTTCTGCTTTTTGTTGTTCTTCTCACATCCCTTGGCACATGGGGACTTCCTCAGATGGTGGGAAAATTCTACGCTATCAAAAACGAGGATTCAATCAAAAAAGGCACAGTTATTTCAACAGTTTTTGCAATTATCGTTGCAGGCGGTTGCTACTTCCTTGGCGGATTCGGCAGACTTTATGATGTTGATGTTGCCGCAGAG
This sequence comes from Clostridia bacterium, assembly GCA_024404115.1. Taxonomy (GTDB): domain Bacteria; phylum Bacillota; class Clostridia; order Oscillospirales; family Acutalibacteraceae; genus CAG-488. The sequence goes on from JAKSQM010000017.1 coordinate 23,110, forward strand.
GGCTTTGACGCAGTTATTCCCAAAATGCTCTCTACCCTTTCCCCTGTGATTATCGGCATTGTTATTGTGCTTGTGCTTTCAGCTTCAATGTCCACACTTTCTTCACTTGTTCTTACAAGCAGCTCAACAATCACCCTTGATTTTATCGCTCCACTTTGCAAAAAAGAGCTTAAAGAAAAGTCAAAAATGATAATAATGCGAATTTTCATCGTTGTGTTTATTGTGATTTCGGCTGTTATTGCAATTAAGCAGGCAACAAACAAGAGCCTTTTCATTGCGCAGATGATGGGCGTTTCATGGGGCGCACTTGCAGGCGCATTCCTCGCACCTTTCCTCTACGGTCTTTACTCAAAGAAAACCACAAAGCCAGCTGTTATTGCATCGTTCATTTTCGGTGTAGGTCTTGAAACAATTCAGCTTTTTGTTTCACTTGGTGTATTTAGCTTTGCGGAGGGTTCAGTTCTTTCATTTGTGTTCACAAACTCCCTGTATTCGGGTGTTTTCGCAATGGTAGGCGGACTTATTCTTGTTCCGATTATCAGCCTGCTTACGCAGAAAACCATCAAAAATGATGTGGATAATATTTTTGAATGTTACCACGATACAAAGACTGTTGAAATCACCGACAGCCTTGGTGATTAACGAATTTCCCCCCATAAATATCATAAAGAAAACCGTCAAGGATTCTCTCTCCCTTGGCGGTTTTCGCTGTATTATCAGATTTTTCCGTTTCTGAAAAGCTTACTAAGTCGTGTTGGAAATACTTCTTCGACTTTAAGCTTCAAAAATTCCTCTTTCGTCATCCATTTGTATGCGATAGTTTCGCCCTCTTGAAGCGTTACGGAGTTTTTATCGCAATCGGTTTCGCACATAAAAGCAATGTGAATTGAATTGTAAGGATCGTTAAAAAATTTGAAAAGCTCCGTCATTTCGCTGACAACTATGCCCGTTTCCTCTTTCAACTCACGGATTGCACCCTCAACAGGTGTTTCGCCTTTTTGAACAGAGCCTCCTGCGGACATTTCCCAAAGTCCGCCAAAGTTTTTATCGTAATCCCTCCGCATAACAAGATATGTGCCGTCCTTGTGCTGCACCATAATCTCACACACATAGTGGAACATTCCGTCAGGAATTGGCTCGCCCCTTGTGAGAGTTACATTTTCGATTTTATTAAATAATCTGTCATAGGCATCCCAATATTCTGCCATAAAATCACCTCATTTAAGCCAGATGGCTTTTATAATTAAAAATATGATTAAGAGCCACACCGCCACTATGGGCAAAGCGTAATACCAACGCTTAGGCTTGCCGTCCTGCCACATATCACGGCTTTGCTCCCGACAATCTTCTAAAACGGCTGACGGTATAAGCTTTATCGTAAGTGCCACAAGAGCAGGCAAAATCAAAACATCATCCAGATAGCCCAAAACAGGGATAAAATCGGGAATTAAATCAATTGGTGAAAGAGCATAAGCAATGGTGATAAATGCCACTATTTTGGCTCTCAAGGGTGTATTCCCGTGCTTTAACGCAAGGAATATTGCGGGGATTTCAGTTTTTAACTGTTTTGCTCGTTCTTTAAGTTTCATAGTGCCTGCCTGTGTTTTTTTAGTATTATATCATCAATAGATGCACATAAGTCTGCCCTTGGAATCAAACATTGTTGTTGCGCAAAGACCGCCGAAAACATTCATGGATTTTGAATTGATTTCAACATCCTTGCCTGTGGGAGCGTCAAAATCGTATGCGCCAGTGTTGAATGAGTTGGAGTGCATACCGTTCTGACCCTCTGTTGCAAGGTATGGGTGCTGGAACTGAACAGTGTCCCCGTCCTCAAGAGGCTGGCAGGTGTAGCCCTCTTTTACATCAAGGTATTCTGGGCAAAAGGGATGAAGAACGGACTTTGCAATGTGTCCGCCAGGGCTTGTGAAAAACATAATAAAGGCTGATAAAACAGATAAGATTTTCAATAAAACTGAATTCATAATCCACCTCGAATAATTATTTGTTCCATTATAGCACAAAGACACGGGCGTTGCAATAATTTTTGTTTTGCTTTTTAATATGATTATGATATGCAAAAGGCACTCTTCACAAGGAAAAGTGCCTCGGATTTTATTTTTTAAATGTAATATAGAGCATTGAGCCGCTTTCGATTTTTTCGGGAAGTTCTGTTTCTACCCATTCGCAATTTTCGTTGACGGTCATAACCTTATCAACGGTGTACTCCCCTGCGTCAATTTTGAGCTTTCTGTCTTTATCCTTTGAAATATTTGAAATGAGCAAAGCCGCTTCTCCGTTATCGCCCTTTGCGGCAACGGCATACATATCCTTGCGAAGCTTATTTTTTATTTCAACCTGATTGCCCATTTTGAAAAGCTGACCGAATGCCCAGAAGCCATAATATGCAGTTGAGGGAGTGCCTCCCTTTAAGAACATTCCTCCGTGAAGCGCACCTGTGGCAATTGCGCAATAATAATGCGCCATATCAAGTCCCTCATTTTGGAACATACACAGCATTGAGGTCTGATTTGCACCATATCGGCGGTCAATCTGATCGTTTTCGGTGGGGTTAAAGTTCCATTCATCACAGATTATCTCTGTGTCGTCATATCCCCTCTTGTGAAGATTATCCTTAACATATTTTATATAGCGGGTATTCCACTGGGTTGTGGTGTAGCTGTGCCATGTGAAGAAATCCATGGGTGAATTATGCTCCTCGGCATAATCGAGGAAATTCTGGAAGAAATCAACAAAATATTTATTGTATGCAGGCGCACCCGACTTTACATTATTAGTCTTTGTGAGGGCATAAAATCCGCATGAGCCGTAGCCGCCGATTTTAAGGTCGGGGAATTTTTCTTTAAGATATTTTGAAGCCACATCATAAAGCTCAAAGAACTGCTCTTGTGTGCCGTGCCAGAAAACATTCTCTGTTTCAAACTCGGTTTCAGAAATTTCTACATATTTACCGCCGTCAGGCTCGTTCCAGATTTCCCAGTACTGGATGCCGTATTCAAAGCCGTTTGCCCATCCCTCGTTATAATGGCGGATGATATGCTCGCAAATCTGCGCCCATTTGTTGTAATCTGTAGGTGGCAAAAGGAGCAGATGATCACGCTGAGCGTGGCTGTAGCTTATGCCAAGGCGAAAGAAAGGCATCATACCTGTATCAACAATAGCCGCCAGCACCTTGTCAGTCTCTGCAAAATTATATGAATTTTCGTCATTGACATCCGCAGAAAAATCGGGGAAAACACGGAAAATATCAGTGCAGTTAATATCGTGAGTTCGGCAGGAAGTCATATTTGCATCTGTGAAAACACTGTTGATTTCGCTGTCAAGCTCGTATTCGGGCATTCTGCCCACATTGTGAACAGGTCTGATTTCGTTAATCACATTGTCAAAATCAATTCTGATAACATTTGGGGTAAAAATCATCTGTGAAAGTGAAATAAAAAATGCAACAATTGCCGAGATAATTCGTTGGAACATAAAACCGCCTCCGTTTTTGTTTTATTATATCATCTATTTTGCCAATTTGCAATTATTATTTCTAAGCGTGAACGCAATGCGCACATTGAAAATTCTGCCCGAATATGGTATGATATTCAAAACATTACTACAAAGCAGGTGCGAAAATGAACAACATAGAATGGTTTAAACAGGCAAAATACGGTATGATGCTTCACTGGGGTCTTTACTCCCTTTTGGGCGGCGAATACAAGGGGAAGCGTGTGCATGATTACGCTGAATGGGCACAGTCTTATTTTCAGATTCCAAACAACGAGTATGAAAAGCTGGCAGCGGCATTTAACCCTGTTGGATTTGACGCTGAGCAATACGCAAAGCTTGCCAAGGAATGTGGCATGAACTACATTGTTATCACCACAAAGCATCATGACGGCTTTGCAATGTATCATTCAAAGTGCGACAAATTTAATGTGTATGACGCTACACCTTTCCACCGTGATGTGCTTGAGGAGCTTTCATATGCCTGCAAAAAATACGGCTTGAAGCTGGGCATTTATTATTCGCAGGACCTTGACTGGCATCACCCCCACGGCGGCGGCTACAAATCCAACCATATGTATAACAGCGGCACAACTTGGGACAACAGCTGGGACTACACAGGCGAAAAGAATTTTGACATATGCTTTAACGAAAAAATTCTTCCGCAGATTAAAGAGATTATGACAAACTACGGCGACATCTGCCTTGCGTGGTTTGATGTGCCGATGACAATTTCTGCCGAGCAGAGCGAGCTGATTTACAAAACGGTCAAGGAGCTTCAGCCCGATTGCCTTATAAATTCAAGGCTCGGCAACGGCAAATATGATTATGTTTCTTTAGGCGATAATGAAATCCCCGAAAAAATTGAGATTGCTGACGATAAAGAGATTGATTATCAGGATATTGGCGGATTCAAGCCATCGCCCTACGGACTTTACGAGAGTGCCTGCACCCTTAACGGCACTTGGGGATTTTCTTATTATGACAAGAACTGGAAATCTCCGCAGAAGCTTTCTGAAATCAAGGCGCACCTTAACTCTCTTGGCATCAACTATCTTTTGAATGTTGGCCCCGACCCATTGGGCAGGATTCCAGTGGAAGCAAGAGAGCTGCTTGAAAATATTAAGTAAAAAATAATGCCGACAGGTTCACGGGAATCTGTCGGCTTTAATTTTATTCAGCGTTTGCGGGGGTGTATTCTTCGGTTGTAACAGTGCAATAGCTTGAGAAAAACTCTTCAGGCTCCTTGCTTCCCCAGCTGTCGGTCATCTTGTATGTTTCGTCTTTGTTTACGATGTCTTCGCCAACAAGATGCCAGCCGTCCCAGTTAAGGGGAGTTTCAATCCAGCCACGCATTGTGCCGTCATCAAGTGAAGAAACACGGTAGTAGTTGTATTCAACACCGTCAACCTCAATCATAAAGGGGCAAACGTTTTCGCCAGGATATTTTGCTTCCCAGTATTCGGCTGTATATTCAGCGGCTAATTCGGGGGAGTCTGGCTCGTCAGTGTCCTGCTCAACAGGCTCTGTTTCTTCTTCGGGGGCGGATGTTGTGGTTGCGGGTTCTTCGGTTGCAGGTTCTTTAACCTTTTTGCCGCAGGAAGCGAAGCAAACAAGCATAAGAACAGCGAGAATAATTGCAATAATTTTTTTCATTTCAGTTACCTCCGTTTATATATTTTTATTTGGATATTGCGCATTATCTCATCATTTAATAATGAAAAATCAGAAGCCTGTATCATCAAATATTTCGCCCTCGCCATCTTTTTGATAAAGACGAATCCAGTCGATTTTGTATGTGATAGGCCAGTTTGTTTTTTCGTTAACTGGTGGATTTTTCCACGAAGAATTTTCTGTAAAAATGAAGTTATTAAAGATGATGTAAGCAGGGTCATGGAAGCCGCCCATGCCGTCATTTCTTTCACCGAAATCCTGCGACAAATCGTAGCGTTGATAAATCTTTCCGTCAACGGTGAAATACAGCTCATCGGGAGTCCAGCCTAAACCGTAAAGATGATATTCATTGTTAAGGTTCAGACTTCTTGTGAATTTATAGCTCCATTTTCTGCCGCCTGCGTGGTAATGCTCATCGCCCGAATACCACTTGTGAATATCAGAGCTGACCTCATTTTTGGTGTCATAAATTTCAAACATATCAATCTCTGCAAGGTAATCCACCGAGCGGTGAACATCCTTGGACTGCATCCAGAATGACGGCCAGCAGCCTTTTACAAAAGGTACATTGGCATAAATTTCAAGATAGCCGTATTTAAAGCTCATTACGCCATCTGTTGTTACAGAAGTATTGGTAGAAAATGTGCCGTCATCCTCTTTCCATGTGCGCATAACAAGGTTGCCGTCCTCCACCGTAACATTGCGTTCATCGGTGGTGTTTTTTATGTCGCCCTGATTCATTTTTGCACGGAAATTCCACTTTGTGCGGTCAATAGAATCAGAATTAAATTCATCATTCCACACAAGGTGCATTTCACTTTTGTCATTCGGAGCAATAATTGTTTCGGGCGGTTCTTGAGGCACTTCGATTGGTTTATTACCAAAAAGTTTTCTGAAAAATGCTCCAACTTTTCCAAAAAAATTCTTTATATTTTCTATAATATTTTTGAAAAAAGATGTGTCATTTTTTCTTTCAGAAATCAAAGAAATTTCTTGTGAATTTGCCACTGCAAAAGCAGGCACAGCAACAGAAAAAATCAACAGAAAAATTAAAATAAATGAGATAAATTTTTTCATAAAAGCCATCCGTTAAAATCAAAATTTAAAAATATATTTAAGTCCGAAATTTTCGGTTCAGTTTAAAAAGCCATAGGACTCACTCCTGTTTACTATATAATATTACTCTTCATTTATCAATACTATACTATCATATTGACAGATATTTTTCTATTGTGATAATTTACAAAAATCTGTTTGTTTATTTGAGCATAAAATGATTCTAAGGCATAGATATGAAAAATCGTAGCTTTTGCACAATATCATTAAGTTAAGAAAATAATTGAGTTTATATGGAGCTCGGTTTTTTGATAAATCAGAAATCCCCTTATTATCTGAAATTGAAATCTGATAACAAGGAGATAAAATGAAAAATATTTTCTGTAAGCTTCTAAAGTTTATGTACTTGAAATCTGTTTGGCGACAGGAGCTGTGCGTTTTTAGTGCGGCTTCGGTCGCACTTTTTTATTTTTACAGTGAAAATTTGCACATAATTCTCAATCACAGTTGAAAATGGAATAGGTTTGTGGTAGAATAATTGTGCCAAATGTTATTCAACAATTTAAAAAACTTTTTAACATACGTGAATCTCGTTTTGATAAAAACGCAGGTTCTTATTTCACGTGTGTTAAGCTTGTTGGAATAATGTTTGGCGACAGGAGCTGTGCGTTTTTTGGTGCGGCTTCGGTCGCACTTTTTTATTTTGGAGGTAATTTTATGGCAAAGGTCGATAAAAATAACGAATTGTTAAAGCAACACATTGCAAATCAGTTAAAATCCGCCCGAATAAAAGCAGGCTTAACTCAATACACTTTTGCAGACCTGCTTGGAGTTGACCGCACCACAATTGCAAAGTACGAAAACGGCAAAGCAATCCCCAGCCTTATTTCACTTCCTGCAATCTGCAAAACGCTCCATATTTCAGCAGACGAGCTTCTGAATATTTCATAACTTAACACTAATCAGTGCGGCTTTTGTCGCACTTTTTTTATTTTCAATGTATTTTTTATCCACTGAATTTCTTCGTTATCAACCGCCTTAAACACTCTCAACAGCATTATGTAAACTAAAGCGCAGGCGGTAACAATTATCCCTGCTTCCAATTTTGGCATATTACCGCTGAAAAACAGACGGCACAAAAACTTCATAACAAAACACGAAATCAAAATGCACATTGTTGGCGCAGTGAGGTCTTTAAAAATATCAATTTCCACCTGTGCAACCTTTGTTAATCGGTGAAAGCTGAGAGTGAAATTGAGAATTTCACTGAAAAATATTACAAAAATATACCCCTTAACACTCATTTTCGGCACAAGAAAATACACCAGCACAACGCAGCTGAAAGCGTCTATAATGTTGTATTTCATATATTGCACCTGCTGGTCAAGGCCTTTCAGCATCCCGTCAACCGACATATCGCAATACATCACAGGTATCAGCGGAGCCAGCACACGAATGTAAAATCCGCTTTCTTCACTTTTATAAAATGCAAGTGAAAGTGTGTCCGCACAAAAATACATAATCCCAGCGGTGCCGATTGCAAAAAGCAGCGTTAAATGAAGCACCCTGTGAATCATATAGTTAATTCTGTTTGTGTTGCCCGAAATGTGGTGTGCCGAAATCTCTGGCACAAGAAGCCCCGAAAGCGAAGAGAGCAAGGCAGAGGGGTAAAGCACAATGGGCAGGCTCATGCCGTGAATGACGCCGTAAGTGGCAATTGCTCCGTCAGATGAACTGCCCGATTTTTTCAGCCCCCGTGGAATGAGCATATGCTCCGTTGTGGAAAGAATGCTCCTCATTTCAGAGCCGAGAGCGTCGGGCAAAGCAATCCGCAAAAGTCCACGCCAGATGCCTTTTGTCTGCCTTTCTTTCTCTTTTTTAGATGCAAGGCGATAGAGGGTGTATGACATACTCATTGAAAAAATCTCACCGACGCAGATGCCTTTCACAATGGCGGCGCAGGAGCTTCCCATATCGCTTTCAGCATTTTTAAGGCAAATGACCGATATGGCAATTTTCACCACCTGCTCAAGAAGCTGAACAAAAGTGTATCGCAGAATTTTACTTTCAGATGTAAAATATCCGTTCAGTGCCGCCGAAGCCGAAACAAACGGCAGGCTGATGCTGAGAATCCGCAACGCACTGTGAGCGTCAATGTTGCCAATCCATTTAACGCTTATGAAATCCGCAAAAATAAACACAATAAATCCTGTGATACATCCGCAAAGAAACGCATAAAAAATGCCACGCTTCATAATCTGCCGTTGGTTGCGGTAGCCCAGCGCAAGGCTGTCTGCCACAAGGCGCATTGTTGCAAGGCGAATACCTGCCACCGAAAATGTGATGCTCATACCATAAACTGAGCTGATAAGCTGAAAAAGTCCAATGCCCTCTGCCCCGATTTTGTTGCTCAGATAAACATTGAAGCTGACCAGCACCGTGCGCATAATAAATGCCGAAGCTGTCAGCAGCAGTGTGTTATATAAAAGCCGTTTAGCATTATTCATAAAATTCACCCGATATAATATCTATTGCCAAACCTGCCAACATATGATATAATTGCATTTGAGGTGTTTAATATGAAAAAATTTATCAGCATTTTCCTCGCTGTTATGATGATTTTCCTTATCGGAACAACAGCATTCGCAAAAACTCAGCAAGAATATGTGCCGATTATTGATATTTACGGCTTCGGCAGAACAGCACTTGTTAAGGACAAAGGAACAGATTCCGAGGTTTCTATTTTTATGCCCGATGTTCAGAAGCTTATTATGCCTGCAATCGGCAAGGTTGTAATGCCCCTCGTGGCTTATCTTATCACAGGCAATTCAAAAATCTTCGCAAAGGCACTTCTTGATGCCGCAGGCGGAATTTTTGAGCCTATCAGATTTAATGACGACGGCGAGCCTGTTTATGATAATATTTCTCTTGAAAGAGGCCCCGATAACTTCACTTTCCGCTATGACTGGCGATATGATGTTGCAGAAACAGCCAAAAAGCTTAACGAATATGTTCAGCAGGTTAAGGCAGAAACTGGCTGCGAAAAGGTTGCCCTTATGCCCGAAAGCATGGGCAGTGCCGTTACAATGGCATATCTTTCACAGTTTGGCTATGATGATGTTCACTCTCTGATTCTCCGTTCATCTGCAATGGAGGGCATAACCCTTATGGGCGAGCTTTTCACAAGAAGCCTTAACATTGATACCGATTCTGTTCTCGGCTTCATTGACGGATTTTTGCAGGGCAGCACAACAGAAAAGGTTCTCCTCCGTGGCGTTGTGAATACCCTCGGCAGAATTCCTGTTTCAGTTCTTGCACGCTTCCTTAATGGCTTCGTTGAGTCTGAGCGTGATTATGTTTATGACGAATGCCTTTGCGACCTTTTCGGCAACATCCCTGGTCTCTGGACTTTTGTTCCCGATGAATATTTTGAGGATGCCAAAGCTTCAATGCTTGATAAAGATGTAAACGCAAAGCTCATTGAAAAAATTGATAATTATAATTATAATGTTCGTGCAAATATCGTGCCCATGATTGAGAAGATGAAAGCTGACGGTGTTAAGGTAGCTATCATTTCTCATTACGGACTTTACGGTGTGCCGCTGGTTCCCAACGATACATATCAGAGCGATTTCCTTGTTGATACAAAGTTCACATCAATCGGCGCAACCTGTGCAGATATAGGCACAACCCTTGGCGACGGCTATGTTCAGGCTGTTGCAGACGGACACAACCACCTTTCACCTGACGGACAGCTTGACGCTTCCACATGCGCATTCCCCGATTGCACATGGTTCGTTAAAGGCATGGTGCATACATGGTATAACAGAGGATATGACGAGTTTGTGGATTGGATTGTAAACGAAAGCGAAACACCAACTGTTTATGAAAATCCCAAATATCCTCAGTTCCTTTATAATAATGTGGAGGATCGTACAATAGACCCCCTCACATCAAACCATCCCGACCCGCTTGAGGGCAATGTGTTCAAATCACTTTTTCAAAAAGCAGTGAATAAATAAAAATTGGCAGGCGCATTGTTGACAAATAACGGATAATTTGTTACAATGTAGCCTGCAAGAATAAGGAGAGTTGTCCGAGTGGTCGAAGGTGCAGCACTCGAAATGCTGTGTTCGCAAGA
>JAKSQM010000018.1 GCA_024404115.1 Clostridia bacterium
TAACTGTCATTATCTCTGTTACTTTTTTGTCCAAAAAGTGTTGCCACTTTATAGCATGGCAATCTATTCTTAAATTCCATACAAATTCACTTGATTTGTAACATAGACGGCACGATAATATCGTAGGGGAAGGGCTTGCTCTTCCCGTTTTTTACCGATTGCACAAATATAAATCTGAAGAAAAAATGTCGGTATTGTTGTTGTCCGCTGAAATTCAAATATTAGTAAAAAATAAGCCAAACAATCCTCACGACTCACTATGTTCGCCACTCTCCTTTACACAAGGAGGGCAGATGTTGCCGTCAAATTTCACAACTCCAAGGCAACATCTGCGCCCACGCACCGCACCGACCGCCCACGCACCGCACCGACCGCCCACGCACCGCACCGACCGCCCACACCTCCCCACAGGCTTCATCCCCGTGTCAACAAGGTGAATTTGCTTCACAACCTCCAATACAAGCAAAAATATAGCAATAAATCGACAATTTTTGAGATATTACATATTGTAGTCTTTTATATTTTATGATATAATACCCCATATTGTTTTTAGGAGGGTAAATATGTCAACTTCAATGGTAATCATTATCGCTGCGATTGCCTTTTATCTCGCAGTGATGCTCTTTATCGGCTTCAAGTTCTCAAAAACCAGCAGCGCAAGCTCAGACGATTTCTACCTTGGCGGTCGTAAGCTTGGTCCGTTTGTTACTGCAATGAGCGCAGAAGCATCAGATATGAGCAGCTGGCTTCTTATGGGTCTCCCAGGTGTTGCACTTGCATACGGCCTTGCAGAAGCTTCATGGACAGCAATCGGTCTTGGTGTTGGTACATACATCAACTGGCTTGTTGTTTCAAAACGCATCAGAAATTATTCACAGAAAATCAACGCTTTCACAATCCCCGATTTCTTCGCAAAGCGTTTTGGTGATGACAAGGGCGTTATCACATTCATCGCCGCTCTTATAATCATCATTTTCTTCATTCCTTATACTGCATCTGGCTTTAACGCTTGCGGTACTCTTTTCAACAGCCTTTCAGGCGGAAAAATTCCATATTTCACCGCAATGGTTGTCAGCGCAGTTGTTATTGTTGCTTACACTGCTCTTGGCGGATTCCTTGCCGCTTCAACAACTGACCTTATGCAGTCAATCGTTATGACAATCGCTCTTGTTGTTGTTGTTATCTTCGGTCTTAATGCCGCAGGCGGTTATGACGCAGTTGTTGAGAATGCAAAGAGCATCCCCAGCTATCTCAATTTCACAAGCACATTCGATTATACAAAGGGCGTTTCAGCACCTTATGGCGCACTTACAATCGCATCAACTCTTGCATGGGGTCTTGGCTATTTCGGTATGCCCCACATTCTTCTCCGCTTTATGGCAATTGAAGATGTTAAAAAGCTCAAAACTTCACGCCGTATCGCTACTGTTTGGGTATTCATCTCAATGGCAGTTGCAATTTTTATTGGCGTTATCGGCTGTGCCGCAGTTAAGAATGGCAGTGTAGATATTGCCCTTGCAGATGGTCAGAGAATTATTGTTGAGTTTGCAAAGATTATCAGCACATACGGCCCCGCACTTGCAGTTGTTGCAGGCGTTATCCTTGCAGGTATCCTTGCCGCAACAATGTCAACAGCAGATTCACAGCTTCTTGCAGCAGCATCAAGCTTTTCACAGAATGTTCTCCGTGATGTATTCAAGCTCAAGATTAAGGAAAAGACAGCAATGGTATTTGCCCGTCTTTCAATCCTTGTTATTGCAGTTATTGCAGTTATCTGGGCACGCAAAGAGGATTCTGTTTTCACAATCGTTTCATTTGCATGGGCAGGCTTCGGTGCAGCATTCGGCCCTGTTGTTCTTGCAGCTCTTTTCTGGAAGCGTGCAAATAAATACGGTGCAATCGCAGGCATGATCGTAGGCGGCGGTATGGTATTCCTTTGGAAATATGTTATCGCAAATCTTGGCGGTATCTTTGGAATCTATGAGCTTCTCCCTGCATTCATCTGCGGACTTCTCACAATCGTTATAGTATCTCTTGCTACAAGCAAGCCTTCAAAAGAAGTTACAGACACATTTGAAGAAGTTAAATCAATGAAATAATAGATGTTTTTACATCTGCCGCCGTTAATTCGGCGGCTTTTTCTTTTATATGTGATATGCAAATTGCTGAATTAGTATTGTCATTGCGAGCAGAGCGTGGCAATCCACATTTTTATGAAGAATTTGTTGGCATCACATCGTAGGGGCTTGCTCTTCCCGCAAAAATTAAGAAAATATCGTACAAATCCATCTGAAACGCACAATAAAACGGCTCCCTTGTGTAAAGGGAGCTGGATTTTTGCTGTGCAAAAAGACTGAGGGATTGTCCTCTAACTATTTGCAGGAAGCAAAATCTGAACGAAAAATATCGGTATCGTCATTGCGAGGCTTCGCAGAAGCCGTGGCAATCTACGCTTCAATTCCGCACCGAGTTTTCCCGTCGCCCCTTGACAGAGGGGGGGAGAACTGTAGAAAGTAGATAATAGATAACACATAATAGATAATAGTTGAAATGGCATACTGTAGGGAATAGCGTACTCGACATCCCGTTCTGAATGTCAGCACAAATATAAATTTGAACGAAAATTATTGGCAATCTACTCTTAAGTTTTGCACAAATTCGCTTGATTTGTACTATAAACATCGTAGGGGAGGGGCTTGCTCCTCCCGTTTCTAACCGATTGCAGAAATAACAATTTGAACGAAAAACTGTCGGCATTGTCATTGCGAGGCTTCGCAGAAGCCGTGGCAATCTACTCCAACGGCACGCACCGAGCTTCCCGTCGCCCCTTGACAGGGGAGATGTCATCGCAGATGACAGAGGGGTAGAACTTGAAGTAATAAGTCATAGTGAATAATGAAAAAGTGCCACCCCAAAAAAACTTGTCAAAATATGAACCGTGGCAAATCATAAAAAAGCTCCATAAAATTTAGTCAACCACAAGATTTTTGAATATTTTTGCCCTTTAAATCAGCTGTTCTTTGTCAAAATTCTTTGCATTGACTAAATTCCGATAAATGGTATTTAAGTAATCAGAAAAATAGTGCTTGACAAGTCCATATTTTGTATGTATAATGAAAATGTCAACTAAATGTTGTTCTACCTTACCTATATGAGGAATTGAAACAATACGGGATATTCCGCTCTGACTTTTTCTTGTATAAACTTCAACTACCTTACCTATATGAGGAATTGACCGCTCCAAAAGGGCGGTTACTTTTTTTAAAACCAAAACTCCAATGATTTACTTCTATACTGTAAGTCATTGGAGTTTTTCATTATCAATTGTTTTCTTAACGCTCCGCACCCTCTCAAGCTTCGAACTCCCTCGGATAAAAAACAAAAACCGCAACCAATCGGTTACGGTTTTTGGTGATCCATCGGGGACACGGCTTTGCTGCGCAAATCCTGCACTTTCAGCGACCGCCTGTGGCAGTACCCGCTGAAAGCATCGGAGCTAAAAACAATTCACCGAATTGTTTCCTTAACGCTCCTCACCCTCACAGGGTTCAAATCCCCTCGGATAGCAAAAAAATAAAACCGCAACCAATCGGTTACGGTTTTTGGTGATCCATCGGGGATTCGAACCCCGGACACCTTGATTAAAAGTCAAGTGCTCTGCCGGCTGAGCTAATGAATCATTTGTGTCTCAAAGCACTACGCTATAATACACCCATTTTCTCGATTTGTCAATACTTTTTTTGAAAAAATTTTAAAAATTTCCAAATTTTTTGCATATTTCTTTTTGCGAATTTTCATCGACACTAATCTCACTTTTTCAGCATCGCTATAAGCTATACTCTCCTTGACAAAATTTCACATTTATTGTATATTTAAATGTAAACTATTTCTTTACGGAGGAAATTGAAATGCCAAAGAAAGCAAGCTACGGCAACGATACAATAACCTCTCTAAAGGGCGCAGACCGAGTAAGAAAACGCCCTGCGGTTATTTTCGGTTCCGATGATATAGAGGGTTGTCAGCACTCTGTGTTCGAGATTCTTTCAAACTCAATAGACGAAGCAAGAGAGGGCTACGGCGATAAAATCGTTGTTACCCGTTTCTCTGATAATTCTATTGAAATTCAGGATTTCGGCAGAGGCATACCCGTAGATTATAACGAAAAAGAGAAAAAATTCAACTGGGAGCTGGTTTTCTGCGAGCTTTACGCTGGCGGTAAGTACGACACCAATGACGGCGGCAGCTATGAGTATTCCCTTGGTCTTAACGGTCTTGGTCTTTGCTCAACCCAGTACGCTTCTGAATATATGGAAGCTGAAATTCACAGGGACGGCTTCAAATATACCCTTAACTTCAAAAAGGGCAAGCCTGTTGGCAAAATGGAAAAAGAGGAATACCGCCACCGTGATACAGGCTCACGCATTAAATGGCGTCCCGACCTTAAAGTTTTTACCGATATTGATATTCCGCTGTCATATTTCCAGAGCATTATGAAGCGTCAGGCAATTGTCAACGCTGGCATAACATTCATTCTCAAGAATCAGGTTGGCAGAGGCTTTGAAACATTCGAGTATAAATACGATAACGGCATCACCGATTATGTTTCAGAAATCGCAGGGGAGGACGCTCTCACAACCGTGCAGAGCTGGCAGACCGAGCGTACAGGTCGAGACAGAGATGACCAGAAGGATTACCGTGTTAAAATCAACGCTTCCCTTTGCTTCTCAAATAAAAATCAGCTTAAAGAGTATTACCATAACTCCAGCTGGCTTGAGCATGGCGGTGCGCCCGATAAGGCTGTGCGCAATGCCTTTGTTTATCAGATAGATTCATATCTCAAAACCAGCGGAAAATATGTAAAAAGCGATGCAAAAATCAAGTTTGAGGATATTGAGGACTGCATGATTCTTGTTGTTTCATCATTCTCAACCAAAACTTCATATGAAAATCAGACAAAGAAGAGCATCACCAACAGATTTATTCAGGAGGCAATGACCGACTTCTTCAAGCATCAGCTTGAAATTTATTTCATTGAAAACAGAGCCGAAGCGGATAAAATCGCAAATCAGGTGCTTATAAATATGCGAAGCCGCACAAAGGCAGAGAGCACCCGTCAGGCTATTAAAAAATCTCTCACAACATCAAATGACCTTGCAAACAGAGTTCAGAAATTCGTTGATTGCCGCACCAAAAATGCCGCAGAGCGTGAGCTTTTCATTGTGGAGGGCGATTCAGCTCTTGGCGCCTGTAAGCAGGCAAGAAATTCAGAGTTTCAGGCTCTTATGCCCGTCAGAGGTAAAATTCTCAACTGCCTTAAATGTGAGTATGACAGAATTTTCAAAAGCGAAATCATCACCGACCTTATAAAAGTTTTAGGCTGCGGTGTTGAGGTTAAGTCAAAATCCATGAAAGGCTTAACCGAGTTCAATCTTGATATGCTCCGCTATAATAAGGTTATTATCTGCACCGATGCTGATGTTGACGGCTTCCAGATAAGAACTCTTATTCTCACAATGATTTACAGACTTATGCCCACATTGATTGAGGAGGGCAAGGTGTTCATTGCCGAAACACCCCTTTATGAAATCAACACAAAAGATCAGGTGTGGTTTGCTTATACAGAAAAAGAAAAAACACAGGCTTTAGAAGAAATCGGCAAGCAGAAATACACAATCCAGCGTTCAAAAGGTCTTGGTGAAAACGAAGCGGAAATGATGTGGATGACAACAATGAATCCCAAATCAAGGCGACTTATTGAAATCAGACCTGAAGATGCAGAGAAAACAGCGATGGTGTTTGATATGCTTTTAGGTGATGATCTTGCAGGCCGTAAGGAGCATATTGCCCAGACGGGACACCTTTACATTGATATGCTTGATTTGAGCTGAGGTGAGGAATATGGCGAAGAAAAAGAAAATCGAAAAAACAGAAGACGGCATGAATCCCAACACCCATATCCTCGGTGCAGGTATCGTTATGCCGCAGAATATTACCGAAATGCTCGAAACAAACTTTATGCCCTATGCAATGAGCGTTATTCTTTCACGAGCAATCCCCGAAATTGACGGCTTCAAGCCATCACACAGAAAGCTCCTTTATACCATGTATAAAATGGGACTTCTCAACGGAGCAAGAACAAAGTCTGCCAATATCGTTGGTCAGACAATGAAGCTGAACCCCCACGGTGATGCCGCAATTTATGACACAATGGTTCGTCTTTCAAGGGGATACGAAGCATTGCTTCATCCGTTTGTAGATTCAAAGGGTAACTTTGGTAAGGCATATTCAAGAGATATGCAGTGGGCGGCACCAAGATATACAGAGGCAAAGCTTGCCCCGATCTGCGCAGAGCTTTTTGCCGATATTGATAAAGACACAGTTGATTTTGTGGATAACTACGATAACACAACAAAAGAGCCTACATTGCTCCCTGTTAAGTTCCCCACAATTCTCACAAACCCCACAACAGGTATCGCTGTTGGTATGGCAAGCTCAATCTGCGCCTTTAACCTTAAAGAAATCTGCGACACCACAATTATGCTTATTAAAAATCCCGATGCTGATGTGGCAGATACACTTAAAGCTCCCGATTTCCCTGGCGGCGGACTTCTTCTTTATGACCGTGATGCTATGGCAAATATTTATGAAACAGGCAGAGGCGGCTTTAAGATAAGAGCAAAGTATAATTACGATAAAGATAACAGATGTATCGAAATAACCGAAATTCCCCCAACAACAACTGCGGAAGCGATTATTGATAAAATCATTGAAAAATATAAGGCTGGTACTGTCCGTGAAATCAACGATATTCGTGATGAAACAGATAAGTCAGGTCTTAAAATCACAATCGACCTTAAAAAAGGTACGGATGCGGACAAGCTCATGCAGAAGCTTTACCGCTCCACACCTCTTGAAGATACTTTCTCTTGTAACTTCAATGTTATTATCGCAGGTGTGCCGAGGGTACTGGGCGTCCGTGATATTCTCAATGAATGGATTGCTTTCAGAATGGAGAGCGTTCAGCGCAGAATCTATTTTGATTTAACCAAGGCAAAAGAAAAGCTTCATCTTCTTGAAGGTCTTCAGAAAATTTTGCTTGATATTGATAAAGCTATTCAGATTATCCGTGGCACAGCAGAGGAAAGTGAAGTTGTTCCCAACTTGATGATTGGCTTCGGCATTGACGAAATTCAGGCAAACTATGTTGCAGAGATAAAGCTCCGCCATCTTAACAGAGAGTATATCTTGAAGCGTACACAGGATGTTGAACAATTACGAAAAGACATTGCCGAAATGGAAGACATCCTTGCACATAAGTCAAAAATTAAAAAGATTCTTGTTACCGAGCTTGAGGATGTTGCCAAAAAGCACGGACAGGATAGAAGAACACAAATTATTTCCGCCGTTGATGCTGCCGCAGAGCAGGAGGCTGTTGAAGAAATTCCCGATTTCCCTGTAAATCTTTTCTTCACACAGGAGGGTTACTTCAAAAAGATTACTCCGCAGGCTCTTCGCACCAGTGGCGAGCAAAAGGTGAAAGAGGGCGACAAGGTTATCCTTGAGGTTGAGTCAAGCAACAACACAGACCTCCTTTTCTTCACCGATAAATGTCAGGTTTATAAATCAAAGGTTGCAGATTTTGATTTAGGCAAGGCAAGCGTGTTGGGCGATTACATCCCCTCAAAGCTTCAGATGGACGAGGGCGAAAACACTATTGCAATGATAACCACAAAGGACTATTCAGGTTACCTCCTTTTCTTCTTTGAAAACGGCAAGGTTGCCAAGGTTGACCTTTCCGCTTATCAGACCAAAACCAACCGCAAAAAGCTCATTAAGGCTTATTGTGATAAATACCCAATTGCCGCCATAAGGCATATTAAAGAGGATTGTGAGCTTGTTATGCAGTCATCTGCTGGCAGAATTCTTCTTCTCAACACAGGCGCAATCTCACCCAAAACCACCAAAGATACACAGGGCGTTGCAGTTTTCACCCTCAAAAAGGGTCATACAGTTACAGTTGTCCGTGATTATGTAAAGGGCGAGTTTGCAAAACCATACAGATACAAAACAAAAAATCTGCCCTCCACAGGCGCACTTTTAAGTGCAGAGGATGCAGGGGAGCAGATGAGCCTTTTATAAAATAAAAAACCGCTCAAGCAGATCTTTCCGCCCAAACGGTTGCGGAAAGTCTGCAAACGCTCCGTTTCGTTTCCGCAATAGTATCATACCCACCAAATGCAAAAATATTATAAATCTTTTGAAATTTTTTAATCGACCGAAAGGTGTGATGAACTTGACCTTTGATAAATCTAAAAAGATTTTTCCCCTCATAACAGGCATAGCCGGCATCCTGATTTTTGCCGCACTTTTGGCGCTCAGACTTAACCTTGTTGCCGTTGTGGCAGTGGCATTTATGTGCATCATTTCCGCACTGATTATTTTAGGCATTATTATCAAGAAAAAGCTCTATCTCTGGAATATTATCGGCTACGGCACAGCGGGTCTTGGCATCATCCTTTATTACACAATTTTTGGTGCAGACGCTTCATTCGGTGCGTTCACCACGGGTCTTGCAGGGTGGAAAAGTGCCGCTCATCCGCTCTTTACCCACGCTGGAAATGTGTTTACCCGAATCGGCGGCAATCTGCTTCTTTCCTTGCCGTGGATTGTGGCACTCGTGCTCCTTGTTGCAATCACCGCAAAGTTAAAACCTAAAAAAATCGTATCATTTCTGTTGAGCGTGCTTCTTGCAGGCACAACAGTTTTCTATGTGCTCACAATGAATCTCCGCTCGCTTCCCAACACAGAAAGATTGTGGGACGGGCAGGATAACTACCTTAAAGGCGTTGATAAATATAAAAAAGACAGCCCCAATGTGCTTTTTATTCTTATGGACGATTTAGGCTGGGGCGACATTTCACACTACGGTGCAATTTATGATACACCCAATTTTGACCGCATCTGCGACGAGGGCGTGTCCTTTGACAATTTCTATTCAAGCTATTCTGTCTGCTCACCTGCACGCTTTGCGGCGCTGACAGGCAGGTATCCTTTCCGTGGCTTTGCAGATAATGTAATCTACCCAACTGTTGATACTCTTTCACCCTTTGCCTCCACAAGAATTTTCAATTCTATCGAAATGGGCGCAAACTGCGACGGTATGCTGGGCGACGAAATAACCATGGCAGAGGTCTTTCAGAATGCTGGCTATGACACCGCCTGCTTCGGCAAATGGCACCTTGGTGATTATGGCGAATATCTCCCCACAAATCAGGGCTTTGACTATTTCTACGGCAGCCATTATGTGAATGACATGACGCCTTTCTACCATGTGAAAGAGCAAAACGGCGAATACGAAATTGTCCACGGCACTGATGAATTAAAAGACCAGAGCAAGGCAACTGAATACATAAATCAAGAGATGTTCTCGTGGCTTGATAATCAGATGCAAGGCGATGACCCGTTCTTCGTTTATTATGCCTCACCGTGGCCTCACGCTCCTGTTTATGCAGGTGATGATTTTGACGGCAAAACTGGCATGGGTACATATGTTGACTGCGTAACAGAGGTTGACTATTACCTCGGTCTGCTCTTTGAAAAGCTGGAGAAAGCAGGGGAGCTTGACGATACAATTATCATCTTTTCAAGCGATAACGGCCCCGCTCTTGAAGGCTCAACAGGTGAACTTCGTGGCGGCAAATATCTTGCATATGAGGGCGGTCAGAAAGTGCCTTTTGCAATCCGCTGGGGCAACGGCGGCTTGTGGGAAGCAGGCTCAACCCGCTCACAATCAGCCACTCTTGTTGACCTTTTCCCAACGCTCATTGACCTTTGCGCAATCAGTGGCAATGGCGAGGAAAGCTACCTCCCGTCAGACAGAAAAATTGACGGCATTTCCATGCTTCCCACCCTTAAAAATGACGATGTTATCCACACAAAAGAGCATCCCATTCTTTACATGAAGCGTGAAAAGCTCAAGTCAATTCAATACACAGTTCCCACCAGCGAAATTCTTTCACAAAAAGAGTACGCAAATTATGATTACGATGTTCTGAAAGATAACGAGTATCTGGACTTCAAATATTTCCAGCGTATTCAGAATGACAACTCCGCATTTTTCGATAAATTCCGCAAAAACTGGCTTCACATTCTTTCAGATGATGCAGGGGAAAACTACAATCGCACCCCCGTTTATCCCACAGTTTCAGCCGAAATGAACGAAAAAATGAACGAAATTATGAAAGATTTCAAAGAAAACCGTAGAGGAATTATAAAATAAGGTGATTCAATGCCACCACTTTCAATTATGATAAAGCCTGCCTCCAGCCTGTGCAATATGCGGTGCAGATATTGCTTTTATCACGATGTTTCAGATATGCGTCAGGTAAAAAGCTACGGAATTATGACAGGCGAAACCGCCGAAAACCTCATAAAAAAATCGCTCCTCTTTGCTTCGGGCGAAAGCGTAGCCTTTGCTTTTCAGGGCGGTGAACCGCTCCTTGCAGGTGTGGATTTTTTCAAAAATTTTGTGTCCCTTGTGAATAAATTCAACACACAAAACAGCAAGATTTTCTACGGACTTCAAACCAACGGCACCCTTGTGAATGAAGAGTGGGCAGAGTTCTTTCACAATAATAATTTTCTTATCGGCTTGAGCCTTGACGGCGATTTCAAAGCTAACCGCTTCCGCCTTGATGATGAGGGCAACAATACCTACCGCAAAATAATTTCCGCTGCCGAAATTCTCAAAAAGCATAGTGTGGATTTCAACATCCTCACCGTTCTCACAGGCTACTGTGCCGAAAATATCGACGCAATTTATAAATCCCTCACCGCAAAGGGGTTCAAGTATCTCCAGTTCATTCCCTGCCTGCGCCCCTTTGGCGATACAAGCGAAAACGAAATGTATATGACCGTCAGGCAGTATGCGAAATTTCTCATTCACGGCTTCAACCTCTATGTGAAAGATTATGTCCGTGGGGATTACACCTCTGTCCGTTACTTCGATAACCTTGTGCGTCTTTTCCTCGGCAGCAAAACCGAGCAGTGCGGTCTGTGCGGTCATTGTATGCACCAGTTTGTGGCAGAGGGCAACGGCAACATTTACCCCTGCGATTTCTATTGCACCGATGAATGGCTGCTTGGCAATATTAACGATAGTGATTTCAACACCCTTGCCCATAGCGAAAGGGCAGAAACTTTCTTGCGTGAGAGCCTTTATGTGCCCGAAAAGTGCAAAAAATGCACATTTTATCCGCTGTGCCGTGGGGGAGGGTGCAAGCGAATGAAAGCCGACAGAGATTATTGCGAAAGCTACAAAGCATTTTTTAAAAGCTCCCTGCCGCTTTTCAGAGTTTTCATCGGTGAAAGACAAAATAAAATTTAAAAAATCTATTGCATTTTACAAAATAATATGTTAATATATGTTAGTAAAAAATCTATTGGAGGAATTTAAAATGACAGCAATCCAGTATGTACTCGCTATAGTTCTTATCCTTCTTTGCATAGCTATCGTTGCAGTAGTTCTTATGCAGGAGAGCCGTTCAGCAGGTCTTTCAGGCGCAATCGCTGGCGGTGCAGATACATTCTTTGGCAAGGGCAAAGGCAAGAGCATGGAAAAGAAGCTTGAAAAAGTTACAAAGATTTTTGCAGGCATTTTCTTCGCACTCACACTTGGCATCACAGTGTTCTTCATGTTCAAGTATCACGCATAATCATTAACCGTTTCAGCCTCGCTTATGGCGGGGCTGTTTATTTTTGTGAGGAATTATTATGATAAAAAATTATATATGGGATTTTGACGGTATGCTTTTCGACAGCTACCCCCACATCACATCCGCATTTTTAAAAATGATGTCAGATTTCGGCAAGACAGCCGATTACGAACAGGCGAAAGCACTTTTCGAGGTAACATTCAGCACCGCATTTGATTTTTACGGCACAACCGAGGAGCAAAAGAAAATTTTCAGAAGCTATGAGCACGATTTTCTTCTTGAACCCCTTGCCGTACCCTTTGAAAACACAGTTGAAACGCTCAAAAAAATCGTAGCCAACGGCGGCAGAAATTACCTCTATACCCACAGGGGAGAGAGCGTGTTTTATTACCTTAAAAAGTACGGCATCTATGACCTTTTCAGCGATTATGTAACAAGCGAAGACAATTTCCCCATGAAGCCCGCACCTGACGCAGTGGAGTATATTGTAAAAAATAATTCACTTGATAAAAGCGAAACAGTGATGATTGGCGACAGAGAAATTGATGTAATGGCAGGCAAAAACGCAGGCGTTTACGGATGCCTTTTCACAAAAGAAAAGAAAGAAACCGCCGCCGATTTCACCGTTACCGACATCGCCCAAACCCTCTTAATTAAATAAACCGAGCGGCAGAAAACCCACCAGTTTTCCGCCGTTTTTTATTGACAAATTAAGTCTAAAAAGGTATTATTAAATGGTAAAATGAATTGATATACCATATAATTACGG
Organism: Clostridia bacterium; assembly: GCA_024404115.1. Taxonomy (GTDB): domain Bacteria; phylum Bacillota; class Clostridia; order Oscillospirales; family Acutalibacteraceae; genus CAG-488. The sequence continues at coordinate 12,484 of JAKSQM010000018.1, forward strand.
AGTAGGAATGGTTATTTGTGAGTATAAATGATGCGAAAATTTTAAAATGGGTAGGAAAATATCCATCTGCATTTGATTGTAGAATGAAATTAAAATCGCCACTGGATGCACTACCTTGTTATGAGTATTTAGAAAGTATAAGAACCCAAATACCAAATGAATTGTATGCTTACAATCTTCGCTCGTTACTTGAATTCAATACAGCAAATGTTCCAGTTGAAATGAGACTTCGTATGTTAAAAGATGTTACATGGAATGAGATAATGTATCAAGACGAATTGGATGCAATTTCACGCTTTGATTCGCAAATTACTATTTATCGTGGTACGAATAGTAGTGAGAAAAAACCTGGAATTTCATGGACACTGCAAAAAAGTATTGCGTATTCAGAACCCTTTAATCGTGGGCGTGTATTTAAAGCTACAATTTCAAAAGAAAGTATTATTGCATACTTTGCGCATAAAGAGAATGAAGAAGAAATTATAGCGAATGTTAATTCAGAGTATAGCATTGTTTATGATGAATAATTAAACAATATAAAAATTGGGTAAGGGAACTAAAAACAATAAGTATTACAGAATCGAGTACATTATGAAAAAATTTAAACTACCTTTAATAATTACAATTTCAATCCTCGTTTTAATACTAATCGCAGGAGTTGTTTTTATGAAATTCAGCAATTTTGTAAGCATTAAAAATCAGCACCTTACGGAGTATCATTACAGCTCGGGCGGCGGTATGACAGGCGGTTATTTCAGTGAAACTGTCGAAAAATATGACGATGATTTTGCCCTCATCACCACCGAAAAAGCCGAGTGGCACAGCGATGAACCTGCGGTGAAAAAATATCTTGTTGATGCCAGAATTCTCTCTGACCTTGAGAGCGTCGTCCGCAAAAATCATATGAACTTCTGGCACAGAAAAACATTCACAAATATGTTTGTGGCAGACGGCGAAAGCTATAGCTACTCTTTCCAGTTCAGCGAAAATTCTATCGACTTTTCTTCACAGATTTACCCTGCAAAATACAGAGAAAAATTAAAAAAACTTGACGAAATAATCAAGAATTATTTAAAAAATTCTAAAGAACTTTCAGAGTAAAAATCATTTGGGAGAACACAAAAAATGATTAAAATTTTATTCATCTGCCACGGCAATATCTGCCGAAGTCCTATGGCGGAATTTGTTATGAAAAAACTTGTTGCGGACGAGGGTCTTTCCTCTCATTTTGAAATCAGCTCCGCCGCCACAAGCAGGGAGGAAATCGGCAATCCCGTTTATCCACCTGTGCGCAAGCTCCTTTCACAGCACGGCATTTCCTGCAAAGGCAAGACCGCCCGTCAGATAACCGAAAGCGACTACGATTATTATGACTACTTAATTCCAATGGAGCAATATAACATCCGCAATATGTGTTATATTTTCCCTGTGGATAAAGATAACAAAATCCACCTTTTGCTTGATTTCACCGATACGCCCCGTGATGTTGTCGACCCGTGGTACACAGGGAATTTCACCGAAACTTGGGCAGATGTAAACAAAGGCTGTAAGGCTCTGCTTGAAAAAATCAAAGCAGAAAATTTTAATATATAATCTAATCTCAGAAAGGGCGAATTGCCATGAAAAAAATTAAAGTAGGTATCGCAGGTACACGAGGACTTTCAACACTTCTCGGACTTCAGAGCATTGAAGATGTTGAAATCGCTGCAATGTGCGACCTTGACGAACAGCACCTTAAAGATGCCGTTGAAAGAATCGGCGGAGGAGACATCAAAACATACCGTGTTTTTGACGATATGATTGAATCGGATATTGATGCCGTTATTATTGCCACACCCATGCAGTGCCATGTTCCGCAGGCCATTGCCGCTATGGAAGCAGGCAAGCACGTTATGTGCGAGGTTACCGCAGGTGTATCAATGGATGAGCTTTTCTGGCTGTGCGAAACCGTTGAAAAGTATAACAAAATTTATATGTTCGCAGAGAATTACATATATGACCCCAGAGTTCAGCTTGTTAAGAATCTTGTTAAAGAGGGTATGTTCGGCGAGCCTTATTATGCAGAGGGTATGTACCTCCACAATATCGGCGACCTTTTCGTTTATCCCAACGGCAAAACATCATGGCGTTCATTCTGGCAGTGTGGCATAAGAGGCAATTTCTACCCCACACACAGCGTTGGCCCCGTTATGCAGTGGTTTGAGGGCGACAGAATCACAGAAATCAGCACTTTCTCACCTGGTGTTTATAACGATATGGGACTTAAACAGGATAGCGGAACAACCACAATGTGCCGCACCGCAAACGGCAAGCTCCTCAACATCCGTGTTGACTGCATGAGCCCCCGTCCCCACAATATGAACAACTTCCAGCTTCAGGGCACAAAGGGTATCGTTCAGTTTAAATCCTGCGCAGAGGATCAGGACAGAATCTCATTTATCGGCGAGGATTCACCAATCCAGCATATGAAGTGGCAGCTTCTTGATGACTATAAAATGTACCTGCCCGAAAGATACAGAAACGCAACAGAGGAACAGCTCAAGGCTGGTCATAACGGCGGCGACTTCTTTATCGTTGAGGATTTCATCAACGCAATCCGCACAAACACACAGCCCGACCTTGATGTTTATAAGGCTTGCGAGTGGACAGCTGTTGGACTTCTTTCAAATCTTTCTGTTACAAATAAGAGCAAGACTTTGCAGGTTCCAAACTTCCGCCCCAATATGCCTCTTGAAGAGAAAAAGACATCAATTCTCTAATATTTTTCTAAATAAAAAAGCGGTGAAAGGATTCATTTCCTCTCACCGTTTTTGTTTGCATTTTTTAAAAATTATAACGCATTTTTCATTCCCATTTTTTCCACAAGATCGCCAAAACTTTTGTTGTATTGTGCTTGCGTAATTGCACCGTTTTTTAAGAACAAATCCAGCGTATTTTTCTGACTTAAAAACAGTGCTTTTTTCTTTTCAAATTCCGCAGAAAAAATTTCTTTTTCCATCGCTTTGTGAGGAATGCCCGCATCGTCAAATTCATCTGAAACAACTTTGTATCCGCTTTTTTCATAAAAGGGGATAGCGTAGCACTGGGAATTCAGCACGATTTTTTTGTAGCCGTTTTCACCGCAAAATCTGTCAATTTCTTTGAGCATTTCTCTGCCAAATTTCTGCCCTCTGAATCTTTTGTGAATACAAAATCTCTGCAAATGTGCTTCGCCTTTGTGCTCGCAAATAATCCTGCAAGTGCCTAAGTCCTCGCCATTTTCAATAAAAAGAAAATGCGTGCAGGGAGCGCCCTCAAAATCATATTCATCCATTTCAAGCGAAATTGGCACATTCTGCTCCTCAACAAAAACAGTTTTGCGGATTTTCACACAGCGATTTATGTTTTCCTGCGTTTTTGCAATAATTATTTCCATAATCAGAACTCAACAACTCTTTCGGGTGCAGTGAATGAGCTGAAAGCTGCCTTGCCTTCTGAAAAGTAAAATACCTGTGTGTTGCCGTCCTTTTCGTCATACATTGAGCGGAGGTTGGGGTATGCGTCAAGCATAGATTTCTTCGCCTCTTCACGGTCATCTTCAACAAGCTTTCCCGAAACACGAAGCCACTGACCATCCATAAATGCGCAGATTTCTGCTTTGGGATTTTCCATCAACTGCTTTGAAACAGGCTTAACTTTTCCTGTCTGAATGTAAAGCTTATCCTCAAAAATATTCACTGTGCCAAAGGGTCTAACTCTCGGCTGGTCGCCCTCAATAGTTGCCAGATAATACACATTTGCTTTCTTTAAAAATTCAAAAACTTCTTTCATAAAATCATTCCTTTTTTGATTAAAATTTTATCTCAATTTTGTTTGTGCCAACAGCAGTTTTTATCTTGAGAATTGAGCGTGTTTCTGTGATTTTTTCTTCCTCAATTTCGCCGTCAGTTTTTATCTCTTTTACAGGCTTGTGAATGAAAATTTCTGTCGCACCCTCATAGTCTTTTTCCTGCTCATATGTAAGTGTAAAAGTTTCATTTTCTCTGTCGTGCTTGTAGTCAATAATTTTTCCCGTAACTGCAACAGGGTGCGGACGGCACAGAACTTTTTGCGTAACTTCGCTTTCAAGTATGCCGTTAAAGTATGTCCAGTATGTCTGACTCCACTTGCGTGAATCAAAAAGCTCAAGTAAAAATTTAATGTGATGGAACCACTCGTTGCCTTCTGTGAAACCGCCCCATTCGCCAACAATAACAGGCACATCGAGCCTTTCCTGTGTGCGAAGATGCTCGTCAAAAATTGCTTTGATTCGCTCGTTGCTTGCGTATTTGTATGAGGGAGTGTCCACCATAAAATCATAAGCGTGAGGGGCAAAAACTGCGCTGAATTTTTTGCCGTCTTTTTCGGGTGCAGGTGTGGTGCAGGGGATACCTAAATTTGAAAAATATGAGTTCTCGATTATGATAAATTTATCGTTTATTTTATTAAGTGCTTCTGCCGCTTTGTTAAGGAACGGAGAATATTTTTTCTCGTCAAATTCCTTGCCTAATCCATCAGCAGCCTTTGTGATTTTTCTTAATTCATCACCGCCATAAAGGTCAAGCACCTTGTGTCTGTCTTTGTTGCTGAGCGCATATTTCAAAAGCTTGCCCTTGCTGATTGCAGAGTCGGTAATGGTTGTCTTAATAAGACTGCCGATAATTTTTTTAAAAATCTTGCCGCCGCTTTTGCCAGGGAACGGCTCGTTCATAACATCGTAGCCGATAACAGCAGGGCGGTTGCCTGCGGTTTCTGCAATGTGCGACCACATTTTGTGGTAGTCATCCTGCACGCCGTCCTTGTTGCTCCAGAAATTATCAAAGGCTCTGTGAACAGCTCTGCCCCAGAAGTACCCCTCTGCCCATACAAATTTTGCTTTATGGTATTTATATTTGTCTGTAAGGCAAGCCCAGTCGGGTGCGCCGTCTCCGCAGCCGTCGCCAAAGCCCGAATACAAATCCTGATGCATATCAAGGAAAACATAAATGCCCTCGCTCTCACATTCATCAAGAATGTCAAGAATAAAATCAATGTATTCTTTGTTGTATTCGCCCTTTTTCGGCTCAACAGCGTCCCATATAAGACCAAGTCTGATAAGCTCAAAGCCGTTTTCTTTAAGCTCCTTTGCAAGACCCTTGTGCCACAAAGTGCCGTAATCTCTATTGCCTGTCTTTTTGTTGTAAACGCCCTTGTCGCAAACGTTCAGACCGTTAAAAATTCGCTCTCTTCCAAGTGAGTCCACAAGTCTTTTGCCGTCAACAATTATTTTTTCCATAATACCGCCTGCCTTTCATTTTTCAAAAATATATTATCATAAATAAATGCTGTTGTCGATAATTTTATCAAAAAAAGAAATCATAAAACAGGGGAATGTAAAAATATTGTGAATAATTTAACAAAATATATTGTTTTTTTCATAATAATGGTGTAAAATTAAATTAGCAAAGTCAAAACTTTGCAAAAATCTAAGAAAAGAGGTATATTTTATGGCAAACAGATTTGTATTAAACGAAACATCATACCATGGCGCAGGAGCAATTGTTCATGTTGCAGATGAAATCATCGGCAGAGGCTTCAAAAAGGCTTTTGTATGCTCAGACCCCGACCTTATCAAGTTTAATGTTACCAAAAAAGTAACAGATGTTCTTGATAACGCTGGTATCGCTTATGAAATATATTCAGAAATAAAGGCAAACCCCACAGTTGAGAATGTTAAAACAGGCGTTGAAGCATTTAAGGCAAGCGGTGCAGACTGCATTGTTGCTATTGGTGGCGGTTCATCAATGGATACTGCAAAAGCAATCGGTATCATCATCAAAAATCCCGAATTTGGCGATGTTGTTTCTCTTGAGGGCGTAGCTCCCACAAAGAATAAGTGCGTGCCCATTATTGCAGTGCCCACAACAGCAGGCACAGCCGCAGAGGTTACAATCAACTATGTTATTACAGACACAGAGAAAAACCGCAAAATGGTTTGCGTAGATGTTCACGACATCCCCGTTGTTGCAGTTGTTGACCCCGATATGATGAGCTCAATGCCCAAGGGACTTACAGCCGCTACAGGTATGGACGCTCTTACACACGCTATTGAGGGTTATATCACTCTCGGCGCATGGGAAATGAGCGATATGTTCCACATTAAGGCTATTGAGATTATCGCAAAGAATCTCCGTGGTGCTGTTGATAACACACCCGAAGGCAGAGAGGGTATGGCTCTCGGTCAGTATGTTGCAGGCATGGGCTTCTCAAATGTAGGTCTTGGCATTGTTCATTCAATGGCTCATCCTCTTGGCGCACTTTATGATACACCTCACGGTGTTGCAAACGCAATTATCCTCCCGACCGTTATGGAATATAACGCACCCTGCACAGGCGAAAAATACAGAGATATTGCAAAGGCAATGGGCGTTGATGGCGTTGACGCAATGACACTTGATGAAGCAAGAAAAGCTGCAATTGATGCAGTTAAACAGCTTTCACTTGATGTTGGCATTCCTGCCGACCTTAAAGATATTGTTAAGGCAGAGGACATTCCTTTCCTTGCACAGTCAGCATATGATGATGCCTGCCGTCCGGGCAACCCCAGAGATACAAGCGTTGAAGAAATCACCGAGCTTTATAAATCTCTCATCTGATTATAATTTAATAAAGTCTTTAGGCTGTCGCAAAAGCGGCAGCCTTTTTTAATGAAGAAATGACGGCAAAAACGCACACCTTAGGGGAGTGGCTTGCCACTCCCGAATTGAATTTTAAAATATCGTACAAATCTGTATAAATCGCACGATAACACCGTAGGGGCGAACTGTGTTCGCCAGCTTTGAATGTCAGCACAAGTATAAATTTGAATATGAAATGGTTGGTATTGTCATTGCGAGCGAAGCGTGGCAATCCACAATTCAAATGAATAACGAATATTGAATAATGAATAATTTCGGGCGGGGCACCCATTTTGAAGTAATAGGTTGTAGTGAATAGTGAAGAAGTTTTACCATACACCGTAGGGGAGGGGCTTCTCCCGTTAATCAGGCGCCCCATCGGGGAGCTGTCAGCGAAGCTGACTGAGGGGGTTATCTTTAAATTCCGCAGAATTTTGTTGTTCTGTCATTGCGAACCGTGGCAATCCACAATTCAAATGAATAACGAATATTGAATAATGAATAATTTCGGGCGGGACACCCGCACCCGAATTGAATTTGAAATATCGTACAAATCTATAAAAAATGCACGATAACACTGTAGGGGAGGGGCTTGCTCCTCCCGAAAAGATTGTCTGTTGAATTTCAATTGTCAGCAAAAATACAGCAGCTTTCCCGTCGCCCCTTGACAGGGGAGATGTCATCGCAGATGACAGAGGGGTAGAACTTGAAGTAATAAGTTGTAGTGAATAGTGAAAAAGTGGCACGCCGTAGGTGATGGCGTCCCCGACATCCCGTTCTGATTTATTGAATTATGGCAACAGCTGCCGATTGAATATAAAAAAGCCGCCTTGATTTCTCAAAGCGGCTTCATTTTCAGCATCTTGACGGGTGTGCCTCTTCCCGTATTTCTTTTGACCCGAAGGTGCGTAGCAGCACATTCTCTACTTCAAAATGCTTTTTATTGATTTTCTTAAAAACAACTTACTGAACAATAAAGTTGCTTAATTCTCTTATTGTCAGATCTATAGGTTCAATACCCTTTTCTTTACAATATTGACTTATTTTTCTGTAATCGTAGTGAACTGTATTATCGTTCATGGGCATAACAAAACCGCCTGCTTTTTCAGCAAGATTGTCTAACTCTCTCATTTCTCTTATTTCACGCTCTGACATACTCATTCTCGTTTCGTTGTGTTTATTATTTAATGCCATTGTCAACTTCCTTTAACTTTCTGTCAATAACTAATATCCTCAATTCCCCCAATCCCCCTATTCCACTTTTTCTCAACATATGATATAATACCCCCGAGGTGAACAAAATGAAACTTAAAAAACTAATCAGCTTTTCTTTATCAATGATATTTACTCTCGGTTGCTTTCCCTTTGCTATTTGTGCGAATGCCATTTCACAGCCATTCCCAAAAGGCACTGCCGACAGCGATTATTTCCGCATTCCGTCTTTAACCACCCTTAACAACGGCAGAGTTTTTGCCTCTGCTGATGTCCGCTATGGCGAGGGCACCGATTCGCCTGCGAATATCGACACAGGTGTCAGATTTTCTGACGATAACGGCGAAAGCTGGTCAGAAATAAACCTTGTTAATCACTTCACCGATTTTGAAGATGTAAGTGCCGATGAAGTGAAAACCTCCAGTGCATCTTTTATCGACAGCACTGCTGTTGCCGACGGTAACGGCAAAATCTATCTTCTTTGTGATGCCTGCCCTGCGTTTATGGGCGCACCATATGCCAAACCCTTTGATAACGGCTACATAAACGGCAAAATCGCCCTGTGCGATAAAACAACAGAAACTTCCCTTGAAAGTGAAAAACTTGATGAAACCCATTATCCTTATTATATTGCCGATTTTGAAAACGGCTTTGCTCCTGTTAAAAGGTTCAGCGACAACACCGTTTATAACGGCTTTTATGTTGATAATGAATACAATCTTTATAAGATGAATAATGATAGTCTTGAAAAGGTGATGATAAATCAGCTTGATAAGCTTGGCAATAAAACCGAAAAGCTCACGCAGGCGAATGTTTTTTATGCCTGCTCTCCTGTTAAAATTTATCCTGCATTTTATCTTTGGCTTCGCACAAGTGATGACGGGGGAGAGAGCTGGAGCAAGCCTTATATTTTAAATCCGCAGATTGCTTCCCGTGGCTTCACCGCCGCCTGCCCTGGCAAAGGCTTGGTTTGTCAGTATAACGGCAGTGAGCGTGTCCTTTTCCCAATTTATGATAATAATGACGGTGCAGAGCGTACATCCGTTATTTTTTCAGATGATGGCGGTGCAACATGGCAGCGAAGCAATAAAATCAAAGGCGGCATTTTCGGCATCAAAAGCTCAGAGGGTCAGCTTGTTATGATGAATAACGGCACTCTCAGAATGTATTCCCGAAATGGCGCTGGCTACATAGGATATTCAGACAGCCTTGACGGCGGCGCAACATGGGGCAAATATCACCTTGACAGCGAATTGAAATATTGCTCCAACTGCATGGTGTCTTTTATAAATTACAGTGGCACAATTGATGGTCAAAAGGCGATTATCGCATCATATCCGTCTGCAAAAAAACGCAAAAAAGGCGTTGTCAGAATCGGTCTTTATGATGAAAATAACAAGGTCAACTGGAAGTATCATTACAGTGCAACCTCTGACGAAACAGATTTCACATTTGTTTATTCCTGCCTTGCAGAGCTTCAGAATGGCAATATCGCACTTCTTTACGAAAACGATAAAGCCGCACTGACTTATACCACATATTCACCAGAAGAGCTTTCGGTGAATGACAAAAAAGACACTGTATTTTCTAAAATCGCTAAATTTTTTGTAAATCTTTTTGCTGGATAAGCAAAAAGCAATACCCACTTGAAAAAGTTCTAATTTAGTGGTAATATTTATGTTAATAAAAAAGCAACATAGAAGGATTTGATTATTAAATGAACATTATTGTTATGGGATGTGGCAAGATCGGTGAAGAGATTCTCTCCAGCCTCGTTGCAGAGGGACACGATGTAACCGCCATTGACATAAAAGAAGATGTTATTGCAGAAATTACAAACACTTATGATGTAATGAGCGTTTGTGGCAACGGAACAGACTATGCCGTTCTTGACGAAGCTAATGTTGGCAGAGCAGAAATGTTTATTGCCGTTACCAATTCAGACGAAGTGAATATGCTTTCCTGCTTCATTGCCCGCAGAATGGGCGTTCACAACACAGTTGCCAGAGTCAGAAATCCCGAATATAACGACGAAACTCTCGGTTTCCTCCGTCAGAATCTTGGCATTTCAATGGCAATCAACCCCGAAAGACTTTCTGCACAGGAACTTTTTGATATTCTTAAAATCCCGTCAGCAGTTAAAATTGACACTTTCTCCAGCCGAAATGTTCAGATGATAGAAATGCGTCTGAAGCCCGACAGCATACTTAACGGCATCAAGCTGGCAGATTTCCGCTCAAAATGCAAAAGCAATGTGCTGGTCTGCGCTGTGCAGAGGGGCAATAATGTTTATATTCCCGACGGTAATTTTGAGCTTAAAGGCGGCGACAAGGTCGGCATCACAGGCACAAAGGCAGAAATTCTCAAAATGCTCAAATCTCTTGGCGTAATTCAGAAGCAGGCAAAGAATGTTATGATTGTGGGTGCAAGCAAAACCGCCTATTACCTTTCTGCAATGCTTCTCAGAATCGGCACAAGCGTTAAAATTATTGATAAAGACCGTGATGTGTGCCGTGATATTTGCGATAAATTCCCAAAAGCCGTTGTTATTCATGGCGACGGTGCAAAGCAGGAGCTTCTTATTGAAGAGGGACTTAAATCCCTTGACGCATTCGTTGCGCTTACTGGCATTGATGAGCAGAATATTCTTATTTCTGTTTCCGCTTCATTTAACGGTGTTCCAAAGGTTATTTCAAAAATCAACCGCAACGAGTATATCCCCATGGCTGAAAAGTTAGGTATGGAAAGTATCATTTCACCAAGAGAGATTGTTTCTAATAAAATCGTAAGATATGCCCGTGCCCTTGAAAATTCACTGGGCAGTAATGTTGAAACCCTCTATAAGCTTATGGACGGCAATGTTGAAGCACTTGAATTTAATGTAAAAGCCGATTGTAAATTCTTAAATATTCCTCTTAAAGATTTGCTTTTGAAGTCAAATACTATCATTGCAGGTATCGCAAGGGGCAGAAAGCCTATAACCCCCACAGGTGATGATGTTTTCATGGCAGGGGACAGAGTTATTGTAATCGCCGCCGCCAACAGAAGACTCAGAGATTTCTCTGATATTATTAAGTGAGGGTAGTTTATGAATCGCAGAGTTGTTTTGTCAATGATAGGCAGAGTAGTTCTCGTTGAAGCTGCACTTCTTCTTCTGCCACTTTTTGTTTCTATCAGATTTAAAGAGGATTGCGTAATCGCATTTCTCATATCAATTGCCGTGGCTTTGGTTGTTGGCAGTGCGCTGGCATTTATTTTTAAGCCGAAACAGCGAAATGTTTATGCTAAAGACGGCTTCGTTATTGTTGCATTCTCATGGCTGACACTTTCTGCCATAGGTGCGCTGCCGTTTTATATCAGCCACGAAATCCCCTCATATGTTGACGCTTTTTTTGAAACTGTCAGCGGTTTTACCACAACAGGTGCGTCAATCCTCACCGATATTGAGGCTATGAGTAAGGGACTTCTTTTCTGGCGAAGCTTCACCCACTGGATAGGCGGTATGGGCGTTCTTGTTTTTGTTATGGCAATTATCCCTGCCAATTCAGACCGCTCAATCCATATCCTCCGTGCAGAGGTGCCTGGCCCCACATTCGGCAAGCTTGTGCCGAGAATAGCAGACACCGCCAAAATCCTTTATCTTATATATATCGCCCTCACAATTGTTGAAATTATTTTCCTTTCATGTGGCGATATGAATTTCTTTGAAAGCGTTGTTCATACATTCGGCACAGCTGGTACAGGTGGTTTCGGCGTAAAGGGCGACAGTATCGGTGGCTACAGCGCATACAGCCAGTGGGTCATCACAATATTTATGATGGTTTTCGGTGTCAACTTCAATCTGTATTATCTGATTCTTGTCAGAAAGCTCAAGCCAGTTGTTAAAAGCGGCGAGCTTTGGCTTTACACAGCAATTGCGGCTATTTCAACAACAGCAATTGCAATAAATATTCACAGCAGATTCCCCGATATTTCCACCGCAGTGCGCCATTCCGCATTTCAGGTTGCAAGTATTATGTCAACAACAGGCTATTCAACAGTAGATTTCAATAACTGGCCGCAGCTTTCAAGAGCAATTTTGTTCTTGCTTATGTTTATCGGTGCCTGTGCAGGCTCAACCGCAGGCGGTATCAAAATATCACGAGTTCTGCTCCTTTTTAAAATTATCAAAAGGGAGTTCAGACACCTTACCCACCCACGCTCTGTTGGAGTTATTAAAATGGAGGGCAAGAGAGTTGACGACCTGACAGTTAAAGGCGTAAACGCTTATTTTGCAATTTATGTGCTTTGCCTTATGGTGGTTTTCCTGCTCATCTGCTTCGAGCCGTTCGGACTTGAAACAAACCTTACCGCCGCCGTATCATGCTTTAATAATGTAGGCCCCGGTCTTGGTTGGGTAGGCCCCGCGTATAGCTACGCATCATATACAGCATTTTCAAAAATAGTGCTGTCCTTTGCAATGCTCCTCGGCAGACTTGAGATTTATCCGCTGATAGTTGCATTCCTGCCCTCAACATGGTCAAAGAGAAGTTAATAAAAAAGTGGCTGTTGCATTTTGGTGCGACAGCCTTTTTATTGCAACAATTTAATGCTCAATTTCGAGCTTGCTGCTCCGTTAATCAGGCGCCCCACTGGGGAGCTGTCAGCGAAGCGGACTGAGGGGGTTATCTAACTGTTTGTAATGTTCATTGAATTGTGTTTGTATGGGATGACTTTCTTGACATCCCGCTCCGAATGTCAGCACAAATATAATTTCGTGAGAGGTGTTGTCGGTATTGTCATTGCGAGGCTCGAAGAACCGTAGCAATCCACAATTCAAATGAATAATGAATATTGAATAATGAATAATTTTGGGCGGGACACCCGCACCCGAATGTGTTTGCCCCACGCACCGACCGCCCACGCCCCCACGGGGTTCATCCCCGTGCGTGCTAAGGTGAATGAAATTCACAACGCAACAAAATAAAAAACACCGAGCTTTTCCATTACACCGTAGGGGAGTAGCTTGCTGCTCCCGTTAATCAGGCGCCCCACTGGGGAGCTGTCAGCGAAGCTGACTGAGGGGGTTATCTAACTGTTTGTAATGTTCATTGAATTGTGTTTGTATGGGATGACTTTCTCGACATCCCGCTCCGAATGTCAGCACAAATATAAATTTGAACGAAAATTATTGGCAATCTACTCTTAAATTTTGCACAAATTCGCTCGATTTGTACTATAAACATTGTAGGGGAGGGGCTTGCTCCTCCCGTTTCTAACCGATTGCAGAAATAACTATTTGAACGAAAAATATCGGTATCGTCATTGCGAGACTTCATAGAAGCCGTGGCAATCCACAATTTGAATAATTATTGAATATTGAATAATGAATAATTTCGGGCGGGACACCCAATTTGAAGTGATAAGTTGTAGCGAATAGTGAAGAAATGGACGGCACACCGTAGGAGAAGGGACTTGCTCCTCCCGAAAAGATTGTCCGTTGAAATTCAATTGTCAGCAAAAATACAGCAGATTTCCCGTCGCCCCTTGACAGGGGAGATGTCATCGCAGATGACAGAGGGGTAGAA
>JAKSQM010000019.1 GCA_024404115.1 Clostridia bacterium
GTGGGCGTGGGCGTGGGCGTGGGCGTGGGCGTGGGCGTGGGCGTGGGCGTGGGCGCAGATGTTGCCTTGGTTTGATTGATTTTTTGTCGGCAACATCTGCCCTCCTTGTGTAAAGGAGGGTGGCTCACGCAGTGAGTCGGGAGGATTGTTTGGCTTAAATCAAGCTGATTGTTGAATTTCGACAGACAATCCCTCAGTCTTTTTGCAGAGCAAAAATCCAGCTCCCTTTACACAAGGGAGCCGCTTTATTGTGCAATTCAAGCGGTTTTGTATAGAATTTAATAATAGATCGCCACGCTTCGCTCGCAATAACAATGCCGACAAGGCATCGCTCAAATTTATCTTTGTGCTGACATTCGGAACGGGATGTCGAGGACGCCATCCCCTACGGTGTACCATTCAACTATTATCTATTATGTGTTATCTTTTATCTACTTTCTATTGTTCTACCTCTCTGTCAAGGGGCGACGGAAAACTCGGTGCGTGCAATAATAATAGATAGCCACAGTTTCGCCTCGCAACGACAATGCCGACAAGGCATCACTCAAATTTATCTTTGTGCTGACATTCGGAACGGGATGTCGAGGACGCCATCCCCTACGGTGTACCATTCAACTATTATCTATTATGTGTTATCTTTTATCTACTTTCTATTGTTCTACCTCTCTGTCAAGGGGCGACGGAAAACTCGGTGCGTGCAATAATAATAGATAGCCACAGTTTCGCCTCGCAATGACGATGCCGACAATTTTTCGTTTAAATTTATATTTGTGCTGACATTCAAAGCGGGATGTCGAGGACGCCATCCCCTACAGGCTTTCACTTCTTCACTATTCGTTATAACTTATTACTTCAAGTTCTACCCCCTCAGTCAGCTTCGCTGACAGCTCCCCGATGGGGCGCCTGATTAACGGGAGGAGCAAGCTACTACCCTGCGGTGGGTGGCGTCCCGCCGTCAATCATTAAATTTCGGGTGTGTGCCGTGATTTGGGCAACAAAAAAGCTGCCGCAGGTGCGACAGCTTTATTTATTCAATTAGTCAATGCTTTTCATTGTGGGGAAGAGGAGAACATCACGGATAGCGGGGCTGTTTGTAAGAAGCATTACAAGTCTGTCAATACCGTAGCCGATACCGCCTGTTGGTGGCATACCAATTTCAAGAGCATTGAGGAAGTCCTCATCTGTATGGTTTGCCTCTTCGTCGCCTGCGTCTGCTGCGGCATCCTGTGCCTTAAAGCGTTCACGCTGGTCGATTGGGTCGTTAAGCTCTGAATATGCGTTGCACATCTCCCATGTGTTGATGAAAAGCTCAAAACGCTCTACCTTTTCGGGGTCAGTTGGCTTTCTCTTTGTAAGGGGTGATACTGCAACGGGATGATCCATAATAAATGTAGGCTGGATAAGCTTGTCCTCGCAGAATTCCTCAAAGAAGAGGTTGAGAATGTCGCCCTTAGTGTGGCGATCCTCATATTCAACATGATGCTCGTCTGCAACTTTCTTTGCTTCCTCTGTGTCTTTGATTTCGTCAAAGTCAACGCCTGCATATTTCTTAACAGCATCTGTCATTGTAAGACGCTCGAAAGGCTTACCAAGGTCGATAACATTATCACCATATGTGATTTCTGTTGTGCCGCAAACCTCCTGTGCAAGGTAACGGAACATATTCTCTGTAAGGTCCATCATTCCGTGATAGTCTGTGTATGCCTGATAGAGCTCCATAAGAGTAAATTCGGGGTTATGGCGAGTGTCAACACCCTCGTTTCTGAAAACTCTGCCGATTTCATAAACTCTTTCAAGGCCGCCGACAATAAGTCTTTTAAGGTAAAGCTCAAGAGAAATTCTAAGCTTAACATCCTCGTCAAGAGCGTTATAATGTGTTTCAAAGGGTCTTGCTGCTGCACCGCCTGCATTTGAAACAAGCATAGGAGTTTCAACCTCCATAAAGCCCTTGTCATCAAGGTAACGGCGGATTGAGCTGATAATCTTTGAACGCTTGATGAATGTATCTCTTACATCCATATTCATAACAAGGTCAGTGTATCTCTGACGGTATCTGAGGTCTGTGTTTGTAAGACCGTGATACTTTTCAGGCAGAACCTGAAGGCTCTTTGAGAGAAGAACAAGCTCTGTTGCATGGATTGAGATTTCACCTGTTCTGGTTTTGAAAACCTCGCCCTTGATGCCGATGATGTCGCCAATATCCATCTTTTTGAAATCTTTGTAAGCGTCCTCACCGATGCAATCCCTTGCAACATATGACTGAATATCGCCCTTTAAATCACGAACATTGCAGAAAGAAGCTTTGCCCATAATTCTCTTTGACATCATTCTGCCTGCGATTGTAACAGTCTGACCCTCAAGAGCTTCAAAATCAGCTTTAATATCTGCTGAATGATGAGTCTGCTCATATTTGGTAATCTGGAACGGGTCCTTGCCTGCCTGCTGGAGAGTTTCAAGCTTTTCAACCCTGATTTTTCTTAACTCGTTCACATCCTGCTCCTGTGCAGGTGCGTTGTTTACTTCCTGTGCCATAGTGCTGTATCCTCCTCATCAACAAAAACGGGCATAAGAGCCAATGCCCACGCCCGATTCTGCAATAATCATTTTAAAATTTCAAGAATTTTTAATGTAGCCTTTGCTCCGTTGGGGAGAGCAACCTCAACAGTGTCCCCTGCCTTGTTGCCCAAAAGAGCCTTGCCAACTGCTGACTGGTCTGAAATTATGCCCTCGTCAGGGTCAGCCTCTGATTCGGTGAGAATCTGATAAATCTCTTCCTCTTCAAAGTCCTCATCAAAAATCTTAACCTTTGAACCGAGATGAATTACTTCGTTATTGATTGCGCTTTCGTCAAGAACCTTTGCGCCTTTAAGCTCAGCCTCAAGCTTGCTGATTCGAGCTTCCATCTTTGCCTGCTCATTAAGTGCCTCATCGTATTCACTGTTTTCGGAAAGATCACCAAATGAACGAGCCTCTTTTATTTTTTCAGCGATATTATCTCTTCCAGTAGTTTTGAGCTGCTCCAGCTCTGCATGCTTCTTTTCGTAAGCATCTTTGGTAAGTAAAATTTCCTGTGCCATTATATTTCTTCCTTTCAAACGCTTTTTTTATACCGTGCATAAAGACATCACACCGCACGAAAACAGCGATAATATATTATAGATAGTTTTAACATAAATGTCAAGAGAATGTTTTAAATAGTATTGATTTTGCATCATAAAAGATTGGAATTTTTTCAATTTTATAGCCGCAAGTTTCAAAAAGTGCCGAAAAAAACTCAAATCCGTCAATTTTCGCCTGTTCTTCTTTAAAAATCGGCAGTGAAAAAGAATCAGTTGAGGGCGAAAAAACATTGTCGCAGGCAGATTTCTTTTTATAAACAAGGCCGCATTTCACCGCAAACGGGTCAAATTCATCATCGAAAAGGGCGATTGCACAATCACTTTTTGCACAGAGGAATTTATCTGTGCCGACGGTTATGACCGCACCGAAAGAGGAATACGCTTTTCTCTGCGTGGCAAAATAAACATCAGGTCGCTTCGTTACCACCCTCACAAAGCGGACATACTGAGAAAGAGCCAGCACATCATCTGCCGCATAAGCGAAATCATCAATCACGCAGACAGTGATATTTTTGCAGGAAATGGGTGCGTTTTTAAAAAACACCGCAGCTGTTTTTATAAGCATACGCAGCGGCAAAACCTGCGGAGTGAAACGGTATTTTAAAAATCCGTCGGGGATTTTTTCATCTTTAAAAATCGCAGCTCCGCACCGCTTTATTATGCCCTCCAGCCTTTCTTTATCAAAATAGACACCGTGAGCCTTTGCCACAAAAAACGGAGCGCCGCCAAATACATCGCAGCGCCTTGTTTCAATAGTATGCTTTCTGTATTTTTCAAAACGGCGATTTCTTTCATCTGTTAAATCAACTATTACAAACATACTATATGGTATGCCGCATTTCCGCTTTTATTACAGATTATTTTATATCTCTTATAAGCTTAACTTCATCCTGTGAAAGGATTTTGCACTCCCCTGCCCTGAGGTTTTCGTCAAGTGGCAAATCACCGATTTTAACACGCTTTAACTCAATAACAGCGTTGCCTGCGGCGGCAAACATTCTTTTAATCTGATGATATTTGCCCTCGCAGATTTTCACTTCAACAAGTGGATTTTCGCCATCTTCAAGGACTTTCAGCTTTGCAGGCAGGCACTCTGTGCCATCCCCTAAGGTGATGCCCTCTGAGATTTTTTGAAGTGCAGGCTCTGTAATTGACTCTGCAAGGCGAGCCTCATATGTTTTTTCAACATGGTTTTTGGGCGAAAGAATATTGTGTGCAAAATCGCCGTCATCAGTTATCAGCACAAAGCCTGTTGTGTTTCTGTCAAGTCTGCCAGCGGGGAAAAGATTTTTCTTTTTATACTCCTGCGGCACAAGGTCGATAACTGTTTTTTCTTTATCATCCCTTGCGGCACTTACAACGCCCTCCGGCTTATTGAGCATTATGTAAACATATTTTCGCAAAAGAAATTCTTCGCCGTTAACTGTAACGCTCACATTATCGGGGTCAACGCAAAAGCCTCGGTCTTTTGTGATAATTCCGTTGACTTTTACGGCTCCGTTTTTTATGAGCTTCTGCACCTCTTTTCGGGAGAGTGTTCCGCTGTTTGCAATAAGTTTATCAAGTCTTTCCATAGTACGCTCCGAAAAGAATTATTTCACGCAGAATAAATCGCCGTGGGCAATATAGTTATTTGATGTGATAACTCCGCAATCCTTAATATACATACCTGTGGCATATCCGCCTGCGCCCCAATAGGCATATTTTGCGCCAAGGCTGTTGAGCATATAATCCACAAGATAGCCGCCCGAAAAGCCCTCACTGATAAGGAAAACATAGTTATTATCGTCAATTTTGCCAATGAGAGTTCTGTCAAAGCCAACATTTCCCCTTGGTGCAATCTGAAAATCTGAGCGGATGTCATAAGAAATTTCAGTTTCCTCAGGGTAATACTTTTTGCCCTCCCATATAACGGGATATGTATATGAAACAGAGTTAATTGTGCCAAGCTTAATAAGGGTTTCGCTGGTTGAAAGAGATACACGCACGGGATACTGCCAATCGCCTGCCTGATTGATGGTCAGCGAAAGGCTCGATTTGCCCTGCTGAGCCAATGTGCCGTTTTTGATAACGGTGCCCTCAAGATTATTTTTGCTGTTGTAATAAATATTTCCGTTGGGGTTATTGCCGTCTCTTGAACAAAATTCATTTGAGCAGGCAAAAAGCACCTCTTCATTTGTGGCACTTTCAAAGCCTTTGACAATTGCAGGCATACCCGAAATAATTTTTGGCGTAACCTGTGCTGAATTTACAAAAGTTAATCTGGATGGTCTTGTATTCACCTTGGCAGCATACATATATCTTGTTTTGGTTTCGCCTGTTTTTGTGCCTTTTTCGTATTCATCAAGGCTCACCTCAACACGCTCGGCTGTAACAGATGAGATTACGCTTGTGGCACTCCATCTGTTGGTGGCAACTGCGCCTTTAATAAGCTTTGACGCTGTGCCCTGCGGCAAAGCGGAGCCGTCATTTCTATCTGCCGCAGCAGTTGTTGAAATCGCCTGAGGAATGTCATCGTTTTTAGGTGCAGAAACAGCGTCGCCAGCCTCTGCGGTGGTCTGTGTATAAACAATTTTTGAAGAATTGGCGGTGGTGCTTTGCAGGTTATTTTTGCTGTCTGATTTATAGACAATACCAAAAACCACCGCAAAAATCGCCGCAGCGGCAACAATAACCGATGCGATAATCAGCATTGGTTTAAAACCGTTTTTTTCGTTCATTTCATCATTCACACCACAGCACCTCACAATACAGATTTATATTTCTTTATATTATAAACTTAGAAAAAAGCATTGTCAATAGAACGCACTTAATGTTTGTGTGAATTATTTATTACGAAAATGTTAAATAGAAATTTTCAGAACTTTTTTATTTTTTTTGATTTGGATATTGACATTTGGCTTCAATTATAATACAATATCGTAGTCGAACATTGCCGGTGTGGCGGAATAGGCAGACGCAAGGGACTTAAAATCCCTCGGTGGCAACATCGTACCGGTTCGACCCCGGTCACCGGCACCAGTAAAGCTCTTGATTATTCAAGGGCTTTATTTTTTTGTCCTGAAGCTTACGCTTTTCAAATCACATCCGAAAAAAGTTTTTTATTTTTATTTCCAAATCCTCCATAACATTTTGGCAACTTATGGTATGATGAATATCCATTTTTTAGATGCAGGTGTTTTTATGAAAGGTATTTTAAAAAAAGTTTTATCCGTAATACTCATATTAGCCGTTGTGATTGTTCCGATGGTTACGCTTTGCTCAAGCGCAAAGGGCATTAAAAGGACTTGCCCGAACATTGAGGTTCACGGATTTATGGCTTCAAAGATTTATTCTGACAAGGACGACCCCAATTCTACCGTTGTTTGGCCGCCAAACCCTGATTCAATTCTTGAGCTGGCTAAAAAGGATTTACCCGAAGCTGCCAAGCTTGCCTATAAAAAGGATTGGAACGGCTTTGCAGAAAATGTAGCGATGCTTATTTATAAATCGCTTTTCCCTGTTTTTGTTGGTGAGGACGGTGCGGTCCATGACAATTCGGGTGCATATTTTGTTTATCCTGAAGCTGACACAATCACCGCCGAAAGCGAAGTTCAGTTCACATATGACTGGCGAACCGACCCTGTTGAAATTGCCGCAAAGCTGAATGATTATGTAAACTATATTCTTAAATGCTCAGGTTGTGATAAGCTCACTATTGAGTGCCACAGCCTTGGCGGTGCAATTGTTACAACATACCTTGCAATTTACGGATGCGACAAGGTTAAATCTGTTGCTTTTAATTCAACCGCAGTTTTCGGTTCATCTTTTATCAGCGAAATGATGAGCGGTAAGCTTAACCTTGATGCACAGTCATTACAGGAATATCTTTATTTTGCGTTTGATTACAGCGAATATCATTACCTGATAAACGGTCTTATTAACCTTGCAAGGGATTTGGGGATTTTAGACCTTTTGGCAAATGCTGGAAAAAGTGTTTTTGATGCAATCGGATTTATTGTTGCTAAAGAAGCAGTTGTGCCTATGTTTGGCAACTGGCTGACAATATGGTGCATGATTCCCAACGATGAATTTCAAAGAGCATATGACAATGTTTTTAACAAGGTGTATGCAGGCGAAGACCACAGCGCACTTAAAGCAAAAATAGAAAACTACAACAAGCTTGTAAGATACAAAAAGACAGATACACTTCTTGAGCTTAACAAAAAAGCGAATGTTTATGTTATTTCAAGATACGGCTACTCTTCTGTACCTGCTATTCAGTCTTATGAATCAATCAGCGATGGAATAATTGATGTTAAATACGCTTCATTCGGTGCCACAACAAGCCTTTACGGGCAAGAGCTTAATGAGAGCTATCTTTCAACAGTGCCTGTGGAATATGTTTCGCCAAACAAGAGCATTGATGCTTCCACCTGTATGTTCCCTGAGCAGACATGGTTTGTTTACAGTATGCGTCATTTCAAATCGCCCAAGCCTCTTGCTGAGTTTATTGATATGCTCCTTGCCTATGACGGGCAGGCTGATGTTTACACATTTAAAGAGTATCCAAGATTCTTGGCATATGACGCCGCAACAAACAGCATTGCAGAGGATGTTAATTCATCGGCAATGTCATTGTTCAGAAAAATAATTATCATAATCAACGAAGTTTTCAGCCTTATTAAGCGTTGGTTTACAAAAAAGTAAATAAATGAAATGATTATAAAACAACCTCCCTGAATCCAGATCAAGTTCAGGGAGGTTTTTACATTTTATTTATGCTTCTGCGTTTGTTTTGGCTTTCTTTTTCTTATTTACTGCTCTAATAATAAAGAATGTTGCGGTGGCAAAAGCTATCAGAGTTACGCCTGCAACAAGTACAAATGTCTGATTTGAAAATGCACTGCCTGCAAATGCTGCTGCATCGGTATTAAAGAAAAGATAAATTCCGTTCTTTCCGTCAGCATAGGTGAAGCCAGCCTTAGCGTTTGTAAGATTCTGTGAAACTTTCTCGCCAAAAAGTGAAAGTGCTGTGCTTTCATTTGGAATATTTGCACTGCCATACTGTGTTATAAAATCAACAGTTACGGGATTGCCTGCGGCTTTATCTTTTGTTGTATAAAGAGCAACCCACTGCTTGCCTACATCGCCGTTTATATCGCCGAAGTCTTTAAGAACCTTTGTTTTGTCAGTTACCATTTTTGCATCCTGACGGTTGCAGGCAACGGCTGTATAATATGTAAACACTTTTTCGTCCTTGTCGTTTACGCCCTGATCAACAATGAATTTAGGGATAGGCAGGAAATCAACATTATAATATGCCTTTAAGTCTTCGTATGTTCTCCATGCTGAAACTCCCATAAGAATAAATGAAACAACAGTCATACCGATACCGACATATTTGAAAACAGTACTCCAATAGCTTGTATCAGGATCGATTACTAAGTATCTAAATTCGTCGTCCAATCTCTTAAGATTCTGATTCGCCAACACGTCTTTTGACATAGCCACTTTTCCTTGAATATAATCAGATACCGTTTTACCATATTTCTTACTTACATTAGCCAAAAATTTGTCAGAAGCTGCTCCTTCAGCCACATTATGCAATACACGACTTATAACGAATGAGCCGATTGTTGCTACAACGGATACACCGAGAGAAATATAAAGAACCTTTGTGGAAAGTGAAATGCCATCACTGAACCAGTTGGTTGTCATATCCTTATCTGTTGATTGCTGAAGGCTGTTTGCGGCATTTGTCATTGCAACCTCTTCGCCAAAGATTGAACGGTCAACGCCATCATAAATCGAAACAGAACCTTTCTCAACGTTATCATTGATAGCAATATCTTTCATAGCACCTTTAACAGAAGAATCATCGTTGATACCGATTGAAACTATCTGATAAAATGGCAGGAAATCAAGGCAGGCTCTCTGTCCCTCAGTTAAAGCTGATACAAGAGGATAAAGCAGATATTTATCGTCGCCATCAAGCTCATAATCTTCGTCTGTGAGAATTTCAAGCAGTGATGTACCGTCCTCGTCTTTAAGAGCATTAAGCATTTCATACTGAGCACCTACTGCAAGCCATGATGCTACTTTCATTTCGTCTTTGCCTTTGGTGAAAGCTTCAATTTCTTCCTGTGTGCTTTCCAAACTTACAGGTGCTTCGGTATAAGTTTTAAGATATTCCAGATATGCGGGGATTTTTGAAGCGATAAGCATTGCATCCTTATCATATTTTGAAGCGAGCATTGCCGCTGCCTTGGATGGCATAATACTTTCTTCTTCAATAAGCTCCTCAATCATTGAATCATAGCTCTTAATGCCGTTATATCTTTCTGTCCATACAGAGTCGCTGTCATCTGTTGCAATAGCAATAAGCTGCTCAATAACAAGAATTGAAGTTGAGTTACTCTGCATAAGGATTGTGGTAAGGTCTGCGTGCTTTGACTGCTCGTCTGTTGAAAGCTTTGCGAAATCTTCATCAGTGTATTCTTCTTTTATTTTTTCAAGTAAAAGATCACCCATTGCAGTTTCGGTGTCATTATCATAAAGGATATTGAGCATATCGTGTGCGGCAACGGCACGGGACTGACCTTTTTTATAATTTTCTCTGTATTCTGAAACAGCAACGATGAATTTGTTTACGAATGTGCGGATATTATTTTTCTGCTCCTCAAGCATTATCTTATAATCAAGAGCACTGTAATTGCCGTTCATATTCATAAGCTTCATATCGGTGATAGCTTCTTCGGCTTTTTCAGTTGTCTTGTAGCCAAGATATACTGCTCTTTTTTTGGAGAAGGTATCGTCTGCGCCCTCGTTGATGTTGCAGTCGATAGCTTCATAACCATTTTTTGCCAGCCATGCTTTTGCTTCTTCGGGAGTTTTGCCGTAGCTGACTACCATTTCTTTGACATAGGTTTTGCCCTTTGTGCTGGCGGCAAATGCCTGACAGGAAACCTGCAAAGCACAAATAACGCTTAACACAACGGCAATGATTGATCTGATTATTTTTTTCATTTTCTTCTTCCTTTCTTAAAGTGTAAGCTATTTTGATATTGGCTATTTCTTTTTGTTATCCGCTTCAAAAGAAGCAGTTATTTCACCGCCCCTCCTTTTTTCTAATCTTGAATAACTATATCATATTATGTTATATTTTTCAACACGATGTTGAATTTTTCATTGTGTTTCATTGGTTTTACATTTCTTTATACGATAAAAAAAGAAAAATGGCTATAAGTAATTTAAAAAAATTTTCAGCCAGAGCCATATTAAATTTCAATTATAAACCCACATATTATATAATGCCACATTGCAAAATCAAAAGAATATGTTATAATTAAGTTGAAAAGTGCTGAATTTCAGTAATCGTTTTGAAAATAATTCTTTATAATAAAAGCAAAAGGAGCATTGCTATGCAAGATGAAATTTTTCGCAAAAAAAGCTTAAACAAAATCAAATCTCCCGAAGGATTAAATGACTATGTGCGTGTTGCAAACCCAGGTGTATGGATGGTGCTTTCGGCAGTGATTATATTACTTGTGGGCGTTTGCATCTGGGGAGCACTGGGCAGAATTGAAACAAAAGTTCCTGCAAATCTTGTTGTAAAAAACGGCGAATGTGTATGCGTTTTAAATGATGCAGACGCTGATAAAATCAAAGCAGGAATGACAGTTAAAACTGAAAAAATATCCGGCAAAATTGTTTCGGCAAAAGACAACCAGATTGAGGTGGAAATAAATCTGCCCGACGGAAAATATGAGGCGGATGTTATCACCGAAAGCATAAAGCCATTATCGTTTGTATTTAATTGAGGTGTCTTATTATGAGTAAAAAAAATAAAGCACCTATAACAAAAGGCGTTGCAAAGGTTCCTGTTATTATGCAGCTGGAAGCACTGGAATGTGGAGCGGCAAGCCTTTGCATGATATTGGCATATTACAATAAATGGATTCCCCTTGAGCAGATAAGGGCGGACTGCGGTGTTTCCCGTGATGGGTCAAACGCTAAAAATGTTTTAAAGGCCGCTCGATTTTACGGTCTTACTGCCAAAGGCTACCGTTATGAGCCGAAATCTTTAAAAGAAAACGGAAAATTCCCCTGCATTATTCACTGGAATTTTAATCACTTTGTTGTTTTAGACGGATTCAAGGGCAACAAGGCTTATTTGAATGACCCTGCAAAAGGTGCTTACAGCGTATCAATGGAAACATTTGATGAATCTTTTACGGGCATCTGCCTGATGTTTGAGCCGTCAGAAAGCTTTCAGCCATCGGGCAAAAAGAAAAGCGTTTTTGATTTTGCAAAATCCCGACTTAAAGGGTCTGGCACTGCAATTATTTTCACTGCTTTAACAGGAATTATCACTGCGCTTATTGGCATTATCAACCCTGCGTTTTCAAGAATTTTTCTTGACCGCCTTTTAACAGGCAAAAATACAGAATGGCTTGTGCCGTTTTTAATTGCCTTAGGCGGATTCAACATAATCACGCTGATTATGTTAACCATGCAGAATATTTTTCAGTTAAGAATCAACGGCAAAATGGCTATTATCGGCAGCACATCATATATGTGGAAAGTGCTGAGATTGCCTATGGAATTTTTTTCACAGCGTATGGCTGGTGATATTTTAGGGCGACAGGGAACAAACGCATCCATTGCAAACACACTTGTTGGAACATTTGCCCCGATGCTTTTGAATTTTGTTATGACAATTTTTTATTTTGTTGTTATGATAAGATACAGTCCCCTGCTGACAGCCGTTGGAATTCTTTCACTGATAATCAACAGCGTTGTATCAAATTACATATCAAAAAAGCGTATAAATATCACCCGTGTTTCAATGCGTGATAATGCAAAGCTTTCTGCTGCCACTGTTGCAGGCATTGAAATGATTGAAACAATCAAGTCATCTGGTGCAGAAAACGGATATTTTTCAAAGTGGGCAGGTCATCAGGCAAGCGTTAACACACAGAATGTTAAGTATCTTAAAATCAACCAGTATCTTGGTATGATTCCGCAATTTGTTTCGGCAATAGCCAACGATGCTGTTCTTATTCTTGGCGTTATGCTCACCATGCAGGGCAAGTTCACCGTTGGTATGATTATGGCATTTCAAGGCTTCCTCGGCTCTTTTATGGGACCTGTTCAGACATTTATAACCGCAGGTCA
Organism: Clostridia bacterium; assembly: GCA_024404115.1. Classification (GTDB taxonomy): domain Bacteria; phylum Bacillota; class Clostridia; order Oscillospirales; family Acutalibacteraceae; genus CAG-488. Next base: position 12,279 of record JAKSQM010000019.1, read on the forward strand.
GACCTTGCAGGAAATGCGCACACAAATGGAGCGTGTGGAAGATGTTATGGAATACCCTGTTGACGATATTTTTGCAGAGGAAACAGATGACACTGCAAGCAAATTAAGCGGCAACATAGAACTGAAAAATGTTACATTTGGATACTCTCCGCTGGCAGAGCCCTTGATTCGTGATTTTAACCTTAAAATGACACCTGGAAAAATGGTTGCAATTGTTGGCGGTTCGGGCTGCGGAAAATCAACAATGTCAAAGCTTATTTCGGGCATCTGCAAGCCGTGGAGCGGTGAAATTCTTTTTGACGGCAAAAAGATGAGCGAAATCAGCAAAAGTGTATTCAGAGGTTCGCTGGCTGTTGTAGATCAGGAAATTGTTTTGTTTGAGGACACCATTGCCAACAACATTAAGATGTGGGACAACAGCATTGAAGATTTTGAAATGATTTTAGCCGCAAGAGATGCTCAGCTGCACGAGGATATTATGCAGAAACCAATGGGCTATCAGCACAAGCTTCTTGAGGGCGGTAAGGATTTCTCCGGCGGTCAGCGTCAGCGACTTGAAATTGCAAGAGTTCTGGCGCAGGACCCAACAATTATTATCCTTGACGAAGCAACAAGCGCCCTTGACGCACGCACGGAATACAATGTTGTGCGCTCAATCAGAGATCGTGGAGTTACCTGCATTGTTATTGCTCACAGGCTTTCAACAATCCGCAATGCAGACGAGATTCTTGTGATGGATCACGGTGTGGTTGTTGAGCGTGGCACACATCATGAATTGATGGAAAACGGCAGGTTCTACAAAGAACTTGTTACAGCAGAATAAAGGAGGGATTGAGCATGGGATGGTTTGACGAACAGTTAAAAATCCGCCGAAAAGCAGATGATGAAAGCTTTGTAGATTCTATTGTTTCAGTTGCAAACGCTGTTATGGGTCAGAAATTAGCACAGTCTTTATCTGACCAGGAGGTTGCCGCTTCTGCAATAGAAACTATCTTAAAATATTATCACTTTAAAATGAAAACAGATGACATTCCCCCCTCTTTTAAAAGCCTTGATGATCAGATAGAATTTTATATGCGACCTTACGGCATTATGCGCCGCACCGTTGAGCTTTCAAAGGGATGGTATCGCAACGCTGTTGGGGCAATGCTTGGAACTTTAAAAGAAAACGGCAAAGCCGTGGCGTTAATCCCACACAAAATTTCGGGATATTATTTTGTGGATCTTGAAACAGGCAAAAGGGTTAAAGTCAGCAGAAAAAACGAGGGTTTGTTTGACACAGAGGCAACCGCCTTTTATCAGCCGCTTCCGATGAAATCCTTAAATGTATCGGATTTATTGAAATTTATGGCAAAGACCTACAGCGTTTCAGATGTTGTGATGTATGTGGGAATGATGGCTGTTATGTCGGTTTTAGGCTTGCTTGCGCCTCAATTCACAAAATGGCTGTTTGGTGATGTTTTAAGAACGGGAAACACAACGGTGCTGATGGCACTTGCAGGGTTTATGCTGTGCTATACAGTTTCAAAGCTGTTGTTATCTACATATCAGACTTTAATAAATTCACGCATTACAACAAAGCAGAATATTGCTGTGCAGGCGGCTGTTATGAGCCGTGTTATGAGCCTGCCGCCTAAGTTTTTCAGAGGATATGCTTCGGGTGAGCTTAGCCAATATGCAGGGTCGGTGCAAAATCTTTGCTCCACAATGGTTAATTCTATTGGACAAGTTGGTTTAACATCGGCGTTTTCGCTTATATATTTAGGGCAGATTTTTTCCTATGCGCCGTCGCTGGTTGTGCCATCTTTACTTATTACCGTTTCAACAGTAGTTTTAAGCACAATTACAACATTGATTCAGATGAAATACACCAAGCTGAATTTAAGCGTTTCTGCAAAGACAAACGGTCTTGCATATGCGACAATTCGTGGTATTCAAAAAATTAAATTAGCAGGCGCAGAAAAAAGAATGTTTGCAAGATGGGCAAACAATTATGCAGAAGAAGCTAATCTGCAATACAACAAGCCGTTCTTTCTTAAAATAAGCAGTGTAATAGCAAGCGGAATTTCAATGGCTGGCACTATTGTATTGTATTACCTTGCGGTGAAAAACCGTATTTCTGTTGACAATTACTACGCTTTCAACGCTTCTTACGGTCAGATTTCGGGAGCTTTCGCCGCCCTTTCGTCCATTGCAACAACATTCGCTACAATTAAGCCGACGCTTGATTCAGCAAGACCGATTATGGAAGCTGAGCCAGAAATTTCAGAGGGCAAAATGGTCGTTGATAAATTGAGAGGCAACATTGAATTATCGCACGTATCTTTCAGATATGACGACAGCATGCCAAACATTATTGACGATTTGTCATTGCAGATTAAGGCTGGTGAATACCTTGCAATTGTTGGCTCAACAGGCTGCGGAAAATCAACGCTTATGCGTTTATTATTAGGCTTTGAATCACCGCAGAAGGGCTCGATTTTTTATGACAGAAAAGATATTTCTAAAATTGACCTGAAATCTCTGCGAAAAAATATCGGCACTGTTATGCAGGACGGCAAATTATTCCTTGGAGATATTTTTTCAAACATTATTATTTCTGCCCCACAGCTCACTTTAAACGAAGCATGGGAAGCGGCAGAAATTGCAGATATAGCCGACGATATCCGAGCCATGCCCATGGGAATGCACACGATTATCAGCGAGGGTCAGGGCGGTATTTCGGGAGGTCAGCGACAGCGACTTATGATTGCCCGTGCAGTTGCGCCGAAGCCGAAAATTCTTATGTTTGACGAAGCCACCAGCGCACTTGACAATATGACACAGAAAAAAGTATCTGACGCAATTGACAGCTTAAAATGCACACGAATTGTAATTGCTCACAGATTATCAACTATCCGCCATGCGGACAGAATAATTTATCTTGAAAAAGGCAAGGTTGCTGAGCAGGGCACATATGAGGAGCTTATTGAATTAAACGGCAAATTCGCTGAGCTTGTGGAGCGTCAGCGATTAGATATTGACTGATAAGGAGGGGCTTAGCATTATGGCGACAAACGAACAAATGCAGGCGGTTTACTGCACATATCACAGCAAGGTCTGCGGATACTTACGCTCGAAAATCAATAATGTGCAGGATATTGAAGACCTTGCCGCTGACATTTTTGTTAAGGTATATGAAAAGTTAGACACATTTGATGAAACTAAAGCTTCTCTTTCCACTTGGATTTATACAATCGCACGCAACACGCTGACGGATTTTTTTCGCACGCACAAAACTTTTGAAGAAATACCGCAAACTATGGAGGGCGACTCTTCTATTGAAGAAAACATCTGCAACACTGAAATGTTAGATGCGCTGGCGGACGCACTGGAATCCCTTGATGAGCGTGAAAGAGATATTATTATTCTGCGATTTTATAAAGGAAAAACCTTGAAAGAAATATCTGAGCAGATGGGCATTTCATACGCTTATGTTAAGGTGCTTCAGAATAAGGCATTCGCTGTGATGAAAAAATATTTTTAAAACAGTAGCCGATTTCACTGCACAATCGTATAAAGATTTGTAACGAAAGAAAGGAGAGCTGCAAATGGAAAACAAAATAAAACGGCTGTTTGAATATCAGAAATTCGAGCAGAACGGACGGCTTGCAAAGCTCATTGCAGAAACAGAAGCCCGTCAGACGGCTGAGCTTTCTGATGATGAGCTGGAACTTGTTGCGGCGGCAGGCGAAATGTTTTTGCCCAATGAAAATGACGAAGCTCCCGACGATAAATAAACTGAATTTAAAAGGAGAATTATACAATGAACGGCAAAATGATGTTAGACGATGACCAGCTGGAGCAGGTTGTTGGCGGATTCGCTCATATGCAGGATGATGTTGAAGAAAGAGTTATTAAGATTGTTGCCGAATGCCTTGACATTGATGTGAATAGTGTTAGCCGCAACTCTAATCTTGTGATGGATCTTAATGCAGACGGATTGGATATATTGGATATTATGAAAGAAATAGACAACGCTTTTAATATTCAGTTCAGCGAAAGAACCGTATCTTTATTGGTTACAGTTGGCGATATTATAAGCGCAATTGAAAACGATATGTAATCTGTGTGTTTTTGTTTCACAGTACCAAACACGGTACTGTGAAACATTGACTATTTTTAAAGAGCGGTATATAATTATATAAAACACAGCAAAGAGGGTGCAGGGATGAAATCGGCAAGCAAAAAGGAATACATTTTTCTTAGTGTAGAGTTTAATTCGGGTAAGAATAAATCATATTATTATCTGACAGATGATGACTCAATTGAGCCGGACGATTTTGTTATTGTGCCTGCGGGCAAGGATAATGACGAGACTCTTGTGTATGTGGCAGATAAGGAATATTTTGACGAGTACCACGCCCCTTTCCCTATAGAAAAGCTGAAATCTGTTATCAGAAAGAGCGACAAAAACTGGCTGCATGACGAAAATATTGAAGAACAAATGCGCAGTTTGTTTGGAAAGTATGTTGAGGTTTATTCTGACAGCGGAAAGGTGTTTCGAGGTCTGTTATTTTGCGTTGTCGGTCCGTCTGAAAGTGAATCGGGTCTTACTGAAATTCTTGTTGAAGCAAACAGCGGTTTTCTGAAATTCAGCACAGAGGAAGTCAACTGGATTTGCGAAATTAAGCCAACAACAGTTTTGGGCAAGTTGAATCGCAAAGAGCATTATTGCAGAGTGCTGAAAAGATACATCAGTGAGGGACTTTGCAGAGCCATTGCCAACGGTGATGAGGACACCTTCCTTTTGCCTGAGGATACACCAAAATGCGGAATTGAAAAGGCACAGATAATCTGCAAGGGTTGCTGTGAGGGAATGTTGATGTAAGGAGATAAAAATGACACTGAAAGAGCGCAGCGAACTGATTGAAAAATTCATGGGAAAGACGGTTAAAATCGGCATTGACCGCCCCATTGGATACATCCACAAAAAAGAAAAATACACACTCACCTACCCTATCAATTACGGTTACATTCCAGATGTACTTGGCGGCGACGGCGAGGAGCTTGATGTTTATCTTTTGGGTGTGAATGAGCCTGTGGAGGAATACACCTGCAAAATTATCGGTGCGGCAAAGCGTAAAAATGATGTTGAGGACAAGCTTATCGGCGCACCTGAGGGCATGAGCTTCACCGCTGAGGAAGCCTATGAACTGATTAAATTTCAAGAGCAGTGGTATGACACAGAAGTTGAAATTGGCTGACCTTTTGGTCGGCTTTTTTTATTGAATTCATTTTGTCGGTGTGGTATAATATTTCAAAATGGCAAAACGAGGTGAATTATGAAAGATAATAATAAGAAAACAGCGCACTTTCATTTGCCCGCATTATTTGAATTTTATGAGTTTTACAAGGTCTTTTTGCCGTTGTTTTTTAATCACAGGGAATATTTTTATGATTGGTGCGACATCGGCTCAATTTACGGCTCCCCTGCTGACTGCATATGGGGCGGCGGTCGATTTGGCGCAGAAGAATATGACGCAGAAAAGGTGCTGAATTTGGTGCAGAAATACGGCATTTCCGCACGGCTGACTTTCAGCAATTCGCTATTAAAAAAAGAGCATTTATCTGATAGAAAATGCAACAGAATCTGTGAGATTTTCGGGAAAGGAAATGAAGTGCAGAACGGAATTATAATTTATTCTGATTTGCTTCTTGATTATATTAAAGAAAAATTTCCGCAGTTTTATTTTGTTTCTTCCACCACAAAAGTGCTGACAGATTTTGATGATTTTTATAATGAAATTTGTCGAGAAGATTTTAAATTTGTTGTGCCGGATTTCAGGCTCAACAGGCAGCTTGAAAAGCTGAAAATTCTTTCAGAAAAAGAGAAAGAAAAGGTTGAATTTTTGCTTAACGAATGTTGCTATATTGGATGCAAAGACAGAAAGAAATGCTACGAAAATGTGAGCAGGAGAATTCTCGGTGAGGAGTGCGATGAATTTATCTGCAAGGCTCCAAACGGAAGCGAGGGATACCGCTTCTCTGAGGCGATGAAAAATCCCACATTCATAAGCGTGAAAGATATTGAAGAAATTTATCTGCCGCAGGGCTTCACTAATTTTAAAATTGAGGGTCGGGGTCTTGGCTCGGCGGTGGTGCTTGAAATGATACTTTATTATATGGTGAAACCCCAATTTCAGCTGAATGTGCGTGAAGAAATTTACCTTGACAGCATGCTGGATTTATTTTAAAAATCAAAAGGAGAATGAAAAATGTTTATGAAAATTATTTCGTTTATTTTGTCTTTGATTATCACTTTTCTTTCGCTTCTCGGCTCATCTGCACCGCAAAAATACAGGGTGAAAGCCCCTGTTGGGGCAGGCGAATACACACAGAAAGAATCGGCGATTATTGACAACGCAGATTTTTATGTTTCGCCCGCAGGTGATGACGAAAATGACGGCTCTTTTGAAAATCCCTTTGCCACAATCGAAAAGGCAAGGGACACTATAAGAGGCTTAGACAAGTCAGCGTATGACGGCATCACTGTTGCGGTTATGGCTGGCGAATACAGAACGGACGGCTTAAAATTCACTGCGGAGGACAGCGGCACAGAAAGCTGCCCCATTACATATTGCGCATATGGCGACGGCGAGGTGGCACTTAACGGCGGCATTTCAATCAGCGGTGATAAATTCAAAAAAATTACAGATAAAAATACTCTTTCAAGGCTTTCAAAAAAGGCGCAGAAAAATGTTGTTTATCTGAGCCTTTCTGATTTTGGAATTACGGCAAAGGATTACGGCATCATTCACGCTATCGGCACTTATCACACCGCCGCTCAGTATGACGGCGACTATGTGGGCAACCTTTACTGTGAGCTTTTTGTGAATGACAAAAGGCAGACAATTGCAAGATACCCCAACGATGGCTGGCTCAAAACCGAAAAGGTTATTAAGACGGGTCTTGGGCAGGAAAGCAACGGCTCTTTAACAGCGGTGCCCGACTGGACCAGCATCCGCAACCCCGAAAGCGATGTTTATGAAGTGAGCAAATCCCTTGCAAAAAGAATAAGCAAATGGGAAACTCTTGACGATGTGTGGATGTTTGGATTTTTTAAATATGACTGGGCGGATGCCTCCTCCCCTATCGGCTATTTTGATGCAGAGAAAAGGGAGCTTTCGCCAAAATTTGTCAGCAGATACGGCACAAAGGTTGGCGCACCATATTATTTCTTTAATGTTTTTGAAGAGCTGGACAACGAGGGTGAATGGTACCTTGACAGGGACAACGGTTTGCTTTATGTTTACCCCGACGGCGATATTAAAAATGCAGTTGTTGACCTTTCACTTTCAACACAAAACATCATTAAATGCACCAACACAAATTATCTCACATTTGACGGCTTCACCGCAAAGGGCACAAGGAGCGACGCCATCAATATCAAAGGCAACAACATCACAGTTAAAAACTGCGTTGTGAAAAATGTTGCGGATTACGGAATTGTTGCAGAGGGTTACAACAATTTCATAAGCGAAAACGAGATTACACGCACAGGCAGAGGCGGTATTGTTTTAACAGGCGGCGACAGAGAAACGCTCACAAACGGCAACAATGTGGCGGATAATAATTTGATTCACGATTGGTCAGAAATTTTTCAGACTTATCAGCCTGCTGTTACCCTTGACGGCGTTGGAAATATCTGCTCTCACAACGAAATTTTCAACTCCCCTCACGAGGCAATTACTTACAGGGGCAACAACCACATTATGGAGTATAATCTGATTCATGATGTGTGCCTGCTTTCTGATGATGCAGGTGCAATTTATTCGGGTCGCAGATGGGATTGGTACGGCAACATAATCAGATACAATATGATTTACAACCTTGGCTCTGACGGACACAGACCCGACGGAATTTATATGGATGACGCTCTTTCGGGTCAGACGATTTACGGAAATATTCTTATAAATGTGCCGAAAATCGGCATTCACCTTGGCGGCGGCAGAGATCACGATGTAAGAAACAATATTATTATCAACACACCAGACAGACCGTTCTCTTATGACCAGCGTGCCATTGACGGACTTGACGGCGGATGGTACGTTTATGCTGTGAAGGACTCATTTATGTGGACAAATCTTTATTCTTCGCCGTGGCAATCTGAAGCGTGGCAGAATGCTTTTCCACAATACAAGCATCTGAGCGACAACTTTGATGATGTGGAAAATCCCGATTTTGCACCGAATCCTGCATACAGCAAGGTTAAGGGAAATCTGATAGTAAATGTCAAAGGCGATATCGGTTATATTTCAGAAAAGGCGGAGAAATTCAGCGACATAGACAACAATGGAATTTATAAATTGACTAAGCTGCAAAAGATTTTCAACGCTCCCGAAAAGGGCGATTACACGCTGAAAGATAACTCGATTGTTTATGAGCTGATACCCGATTTTGAAGCAATCTCCATTTCACAAATTGGCAGATATTGATTTAAAAAATCGCTGAGCTTTAAAAGTTCAGCGGTTTTTCTATATTACAAATTATTGAATGTAAAGTTTTTTTGTGATATAATAGTGGAAATGACTTTTTTCGGCAGAATTGGAGCTGTTCAGTGTGAAAAAAATTATTGCGTTTTTGTTAAGTTCAGTTTATTCGTTTCTCTCGCTTTTTGGACTTTCTTTTTTTGACGGAAAGACAGTGTGGACAAAGGATTTGACTTTCACTGTTGACACCGCTTCCGATATATTTTGCCCCAGTGAAAATGTGTGGGTTAACGGCGCACAATACCCCAGCGTCATTGAGCTTTCTGACGGCACGCTTCTTGCAACATTTGAGGTGTTTGACAAGGGGCAGACAGGCTTCAGAATTATGAAAAGCTTTGACAAAGGAAGCAGTTGGGAACAGCTCACTTTTGTTACAGAAACAATTGACAATTCTCTTTATGCGGCGTGGAATCCGTTCCTTTTTCAGCTGAGCGAAGATGTTGGAAATTTCACAAAAGGCACAGTGATTCTTGCAGGAGTTTCTATTGACCCTGAGCAAAGCAGAAAATCGCAGATTGAAATTTTTGCAAGCACAGACGGCGGTGAAAGCTTCAAAGAAATTTCAATAATTGACGAAGCCGGCGGAGCAGGCGACGGAGTCTGGGAGCCGTTTATTGCATACGAAAACGGATACATTTATTGCTTTTATTCTGACGATTCAGACGAAGAAAAATCGCAGACAATTGTTTATAAAAAGAGCCGTGATTTATTAAACTGGGAAGAGAAAAAAGCAGTGGTAAAATCCCACGATAACAGCCACCGCCCAGGGATGCCTGTGCTGACAAAAATGGGAAACGGCAAGTGGTTTATCTGCTATGAATTTGGCAACGGCAGCGGTTATCCAATATATTGCAAAACTGCGGATTCACTTGAAAGTTGGGACGCTTCTGATACTGGCACGCAGATAATTACAAAGATAAATAAGGATGTCAACTCTGCGCCAAATTGCATCTGGATGCCTGTTGGCGGCGAAAACGGCACGCTGATTGTCAGCGGAAAGTACGGAAACAGTAAGGGCAACGATTTATTTTTAAGCAGTGATTTTGGCAAAACTTTTCACAGAATGAAAAATCCGCTGGACTATTCTGACAAGCAGGGCTTCGGCTATCACGCATCATTTTTTTATTCAGAAATTGACGGCAGTTTATACTATGCAAACACTGTTGATTACACAGAAATTTTATCAAAAATTTCTTTTGAAAAATTGACTATAAAAGAAAGATAAATTCGCAAAAAAATTTTTAAAAAAGGAGGTAAAAAATATGAGAAAATTTTTCAAAAATTTTCTTTCAGTTGTGCTGTGTTTTTCAATTATTTTTGGAACAGCTGTAACTGGTTTTGCCTCTGATAAAAAAACAAAAAAAGCAAAGCTTTTTAATGTTTACAGTGATGGAATGTTGTTTCAGCAAAACAAAAAAGCTGTGATTAAAGGCACGGGAAACGGCGGCGAAGAGATTACGCTTATACTCCTTGACGAATACGGCAACAGGAAGAAAACTTCCACCTATGTTGACAGAAACAACCAGTTTGAAATTTCGTTTATTGCGCCCAGCGGCGGCTACAAAAAATACACCATAACGCTTTATGAAAGCGGTAAAAAATTCAAAGAGCTGAGCGATATTGTTTTTGGTGAAATGTGGCTTGCAGGCGGTCAGTCGAATATGTCTTACAGCTTCAAGCTCAGTAGCACATACGAGCAAAATAATGAACGTAGTGAGTGGCTGAGATTCCTTTATATTGATAAATTCCCCACCTATGACGGGGAGAAAAACAAGTACCCCCTTGAGGGCATGAGCGACTTTGAAAAGGGTTGCTGTGAGTGGTTCAAGGGCACCGACGATATTGGGGAGGTTTCGGCGGTTTCAGTTTATTTTGCGCAGCGATTACAGGAGCAATTGCAGATACCTGTTGGCGTGCTTTGCCCCAGCCTTGGCGGTAGTGCGCTTCTCACATGGCTTTCAAGGGAGGCGGCAGAAAATGACGAGGAATTTCTCGCCTACCTTAAAGAGCGTGGAAATTATGTGAGCGCAGACCAGTGGGGCGACAGCGAAATTGACGCTCACGGAACAATCACCGCCAACTACAACAAAAAGATTGCTCCCCTGCGTGATTTTGCCATTGCGGGCATGATCTGGTATCAGGGCGAGGAAGAAATTTTTAAAAACTGGGAGATTGGAAAGTACACAAAGGGTCTTGAAATTCTGCAAAAATCCTATGGCGAGCTTTTCCATTTTATAGATGGCAGGATGCCATTTATTGCAACGCAGATTGCGCCATACGCTTATGGCGGACTGATGCAGAATCTTCACAACAACGAGTTTGTTGAATTCCAAAAGGCTGACCCCGAAACAAGGTCGGTTATTACAATTTATGATGTAAAATCAGGCTCACTGCCAAATTACGGACCGCTCCACCCTGCCAACAAACAGCCTGTTGGTGAAAGGTTTGCAGAGTGTGCGCTGGGTCTGGTTTATGGCAAGGGATGCACCTCGGCGGCAACTGTTGCAGGCTTCAGAGCGGAGGGCGACGACTACTATGTTACATTCAACAATGTGGGCGACGGACTTGAAATAAACGGCGAAAAAGCTCTGGGATTTTCGCTTTCGGCAGACGGCAAAATTTATGTGCAGGCAGAGGCGGAAATCGTCAACGAAAACACAATAAAAATTCACAGTGATGAAGTGAAAAATCCTGCCAGTGCCGCATACGCTTTTTCGGGCAACAACACAAGAGATAATGTTTACTCCACGCAAAACGGCAAGAAGTTTTTGCCCCTTGCGCCATTCACAACCGACATTGAAAACGGCAAGCTTTACTGGGAAGAGCCTGCGTGGGCGGAGTGCGACAATGACAAGGCATTTTTCCTTGCGGCTAACGATGATTTCACAGGATTCCACAAAACATGGAAAGGCAAAAACGCAACAGTTAAAATAGACAAAAATAAGCCTTTCAGCGGAAAAGGCGACCTTAAAATTACATCTGACAAAGAGAAAAAATCGTTTTATGCAAGCCCTGTGATGACATATAAGGATAGCGAAAGCGAGAAATATTTCAGCAGCATGATGAGAAACTGGAGCCACTACTCTGCTGTTACAATTATGGTGAAAAATGACGGCAAAAAGAGCGTGAAAATGGACGGGCTTCGACTTTACACCGACAGCAAAAATTACTTTGCCCCCGATGTGAATGACAAGGAAAGTGTAAGTGCAACAATCCCTGCCGACGGCAAGTGGCACAAGCTCACATTTAACCTTGACACGCTTTATAAAAACGGCAAAACCGACGGCGCAGTTTATTCAAGAAAAGAGCTGAAAAGTGTTACAGAAATTCGATTCTGTTTCAAAGACAGCAAGCAGGCAGGCGCAGTGATTCACATGGATGAGATTCATTTCACGGGCAATGGCGAAGAGGGAAAAGACAAAATTTCAAGAGAAGAAATCAAGCGGAAAAAGTCGAAAGAATTTTTTGACGGCATTTCAAATTCGCTTTTTGACATTGCAAAAAAATTGGTTAATAATAAATAGTATAAGGCAGAAAAACCGAAGGATTTATCGTCCTTCGGTTTTTTTATTGATTATTGAAAGATTGGATGACACGGGTTGCGTGCGACGAGAAGCTCGGTGATTTTTGTTGGCTTGTGAATTTAATTCACCTTGCATACACGGGGATAACCCCCGTGGGGTGCGTGGGCGGTGTGGGCGGTGTGGGCGGTGTGGGCGGTGTGGGCGGTGTGGGCGGTGTGGGCGGTG
>JAKSQM010000002.1 GCA_024404115.1 Clostridia bacterium
TCCACGATTTTGCATCCGAGCTGTCGGGAGAGTTCTGATGTGTCGATTTTATCGCCGTTTTTCTTAACAATATCCATCATATTGATGGCGATGACCACCGGGATGCCCAGCTCCGTGAGCTGTGTAGTTAAGTAGAGATTTCGTTCGAGATTTGTCCCGTCGATGATATTGAGGATGGCGTCTGGACGCTCTCCGATCAGATAGTTACGAGCAACAACCTCTTCAAGCGTGTAAGGTGAAAGTGAATAAATGCCGGGAAGATCGGTAATGATAACATCATTATGCTTTTTCAGCTTGCCTTCCTTTTTTTCAACGGTAACTCCCGGCCAGTTTCCGACGAACTGATTGGAACCGGTAAGCGCATTGAACAATGTGGTCTTACCACAGTTCGGGTTACCCGCAAGGGCGATTTTGATTTCCATAGTTAGTTCCTTTCTTTGACAGTTAACATTGGTTAACTGCTGTTCAAAAAAATAATTCGTTATTTGACTTCAATCATTTCGGCATCCGCTTTCCGCAGGGAAAGCTCATAGCCGCGCACAGTGATCTCAATGGGATCGCCGAGAGGAGCGACCTTTCGAACATATACTTCGGTGCCCTTCGTAATGCCCATATCCATAATGCGTCGTTTTACCGCTCCTTCACCGTGAAGTTTCATGACGCAGACGGTATCGCCGATTTTTGCCTCTTTCAGAGTTTTCATACTGTTTCTTCCTTTCCTGATACTGTACCCAACCGCAAAAGCGGTGTTATACCATGATTTTTCTTGCCATCTCTTCGCTGATGGCGACTCTCGCTTCTTTTACGTTGACGATTACGTTTCCGCCGAGCGATGTAATAACGGTAACGTTTCCGCCGACGACAAATCCGAGGTTTTCCAAGTGCTTCTTAACCTCCGGACTGCCGCCGATTTTTTTGACCGTATTCTCTTCACCTATACCGGCAAGTGCTAACGGCATCATATATCCACCCCCCAAACGGTTAGCGTTGGCTAACTCAATGCCTTAAATTATGGTTAGCAGATACCTTCTGCTAACCTACGTGCATATTATAGTTACCTTTGGGTAACTTGTCAAGTGCTTTTTGAAATTTTTTCAAGAATATTTAGCACATATTTCGGTTACCCTTGATTTATTATTCATAATATGATATAATATTTATATCTTAAAATGGTGGTGAAAACGATGTCTCTTCAGGAATCCGGCGAAATGTATCTTGAAACGATACTGATCCTTTCTAAAAAAAATAACGTTGTTCGTGCGATTGATATTGCCGAGCATATGGGATATTCCAAGCCGGCTGTCAGCCGTGCTCTTGGGAAGCTCCGGGAAGACAAGCTGATCATCACCGACAGGGATGGGTACATTGCGTTCACCGAAAACGGACGTTCGCTTGCGGAAAAAGTGTATCACAAGCACGTTCTTCTCACGGAATTCATTATGCGGCTCGGCGTTGACGAAGAAACAGCATCTGCCGATGCCTGCCGAATCGAGCACGTAATCAGCGACAAAACCTTTGAGGCAATGATAAAGCACGCAAAAGGACGACAGTAATAGAAAACGCCAAACAAGAATTATGGTTCTTGTTTGGCGTTTCTGTTCTTATCATCATTTTTTACGCCAACGGACAGAAGTCAGACTTTTTCAATTAGTCGTGCAGCAAATAATTGTGCTGCTTTCAAATTAGAACTTGTCCATCATCTCGTGGAGAATACGGTACAACGTCATGGCATCCTCCAAAGGAATCGGTATACACGTGCCGATCTTTGCGGGAATTTCTGCGGCGCTTTCCCGAAGAGCCATTCCAGTTCGGTAATGACTGTGTATACGTCCCGTTTATCTGTTTCGGAATGTTTTCGGGTAACGAATTCCTTCTTTTCCAAAGCGTTCAGAACCGGTGTCAAGGTTCCCGAATCAAGAAACAGCTTTGTTCCGAGATCCTTGACCATGATCTCGTTTTGCTCCCATAAAACCATCATCGTGATGTACTGCGTGTAAGTCAGATTGATCTCATCAAGGTACGGCTTATATTTCTTTACAATTTCTCTTGAGACAGCGTATAGCGGAAAGCATAGTTGGTTGTCAAGTTTTAACATTTCATAAGAATCATTCATCGTCGTCATCTTCTTCCAACGGAGATTTGTAATTCGGGTCTTGTGATGCACTCAAAGCGACCCTTACTGCCTTTGCGAGCTGATCCGAATTTCTTTCCCTTTTTAAGTAGTAACTATAATTTCGAAATCGGTATTACCACCGTCTGCGGGAACTGTTCCTTTGCGGCTCAATTTGACGATGTGGATGTATTCGTCAATAGCAAGTTCCACAAGGATTTCATCGTATGCTTTACGAACGATGCGATAAGCGGTATCAGGTGATGAAAGGATGTGCTGCAATTATTGATGAGGTATTGCAGAACGGAACGGCGGACATTCCCGCCGCCGATCTCAAAATCATCAAGACTACGGCAACGGAATATGTGAAAGACATTTTCCGCCGTCTGCGTGAGCACGGATGATGAAAACGTCCTCTCCGCTCTGACTGCCTTCTTCTGAGCCAAAAACCGCTGTTTACGGCTCAAATGCGAAAGAATCACAAAATAACTGAGCCACGGTGGCTCAAAAGAAAGAGATTCCCCAAACAGGATAACGGAAAGCAGTATGTTACGATGCTCGCCACACAGAAACACTTCTGTTTGTCCCATACGGGGTGTGTCTCACACCATATCAAGCAGGGAAAAAATATATATTTTTTCCGCTCAGAGCCGACCACTTATCGGCTCTATCTTTAAGGGCAAGCCCCTAACACCCCATCAGAAAGTAGAGAGAAAATGGGTAGTAAATAATCAAAGAACAGTATCTTCTTTGAAGCGATGGATGCGCAGAAAAGGAAGATCAAAAGGAATGCCGCACTCTGCGGAATGCGGCAAGGCGAATATATTTTAAGAAGGGCGCTCGTCATCGTCCATCTGAACACGGATAACCTGCATTGCCATTTTGTTGTAAACAGCGTTTCCTTCAAGGACGGCAGCAAGTTCGGAAATCATCAGAAGGATCATATAAAACTGCGTGAAATATCCGATCAGGTCTGCCGGGAATACGGAATATCCGTACTTGAAAATTCAAACTTTTGGAAAGGGCAAAGCCGTGGTGCTTACTGGTACAAGAAGCAAGGCGGCATGACGCACCGGGATATGCTCAAATACGATATTGAGTACATTCTCCCGACCTGTGGCTCCCGTCAGGATTTCAAGTATCAGATGGAGGCACTCGGCTATACCTTCGGACGTACGGATGAGTATTATGCTCATACGACAATAACGGCTCCCGGCTGGAAGCGTCCGATCCGTTTGGACAGTCTCGGTTATTCACGAGAGGTGCTGGACGAGCGTATCAATACGAACTGGGATCAGGGCGTAGAGTTCTATGCGATCCTTAGAGGTCGAATAGAAAAATGGCGAACGACAGCATTAGAAGATGAAGTGAGCCGCTTGGAATTCGCTATTGAACACAGCTATGACACCGCAACTGTTTTGGTAGATACCTTGTTTCTGATTCTCATTACGGTTTTGCAGATGGCGGAATACCTGATGTCACCGGACTTACGGCACGAGGCAAGAAATACCGAGCAGTATGTCAGCGATTATCGCTTTCTGCAGCAGGAGGAAATCCACACGATCCCGCAGTTAGAACAGCGCATAGCCGATACGAAAGCAGACAACACCCGCCGCCGTGCGCATACACCCGAAGAGGTACAAGCCGCCAAGGACGAACGAAAGGCAATCACCGAAAAAATACGCCCGCTTCGTGAAAAAGTAAAGCGAGCCGAAAAAATTATGGAGAAATCCCCACACCTATACGAGCTTTTGCAATCGGAACTTGATGTAGAGCGTCAAGCCGGTGTAAGAGCAAGAAATAAAAACAAAGAAAGGAATTATGAATGATGAATAACAACACTATGAAAACGCCGGTAGCTATTCCGGTATCGAAATTACACCCATTTGAGGGACATCCTTATAAGGTGCTCAACAATGAGGAAATGAATACTCTGATAGAAAGCATACAGACGCAGGGTATTCTTTCTCCGCTGATCGTGCGACCTATGGAAAACACAACAGATGAATATGAGGTAGTGAGTGGGCACCGCCACTTACAAGCCGCTATGAGGGCAGGGCTTATAGAAGTCCCTGCCTTTATTTATGCCCTCGACCGGGATGCCGCCGCCATTGCCGTGGTAGACAGCAACCTGCACCGGGAGCATATCCTACCGTCCGAGAAAGCATTTGCGTACAAACTCAAAATGGATGCTCTAAATCATCAGGGGATCACTTGTGGACAAGTTGGCCACAAGTCTCGTGACGATGTTTCAGAAACAGAAAGCGGGCGTACTGTTCAACGCTATATCCGTCTGACCTATCTAATCCCGGAACTGCTCGATTGGATGGATGAAGGAAAAATCGCTCTCTCTGTCGGTGTCGAACTATCTTTTCTCAGTGATGAAGCTCAGTATGGCGTTTTGGAGGAATGGGAGCTTTTCGACTGCACCCCGTCTTATTCTCAGGCATTTCATATGAAAAATCTGTATAACGACGGCAATCTATCCCGTTATGAGATTTCAAAAATGCTCTCACAGGAAAAGCCGAATCAGCGGGAGACGGTGAAGGTTCCGATGGAATGCCTGCGTGATATCGTCCCCGAAAGCTATACCGTAAAACAAACCGAAGATTTCTTAATCAAGGCGGCTGAGTATTACCACCGGAATATCATCCGTCAGCGTAACCGAGATTCGAGATAAAAAAAGGAGAAAACGAATATGAACGAGAAAGAAAAATATCTGTTTGAAGAGCGTTTGCCCGATACCGATGAAAAGAAAACGGACTCTTTTTCCATTAAAATCGGCGGCACGATTTACGATGTTACAACGCATCTGAAAACCGAAGGAAAACGCACGGTGCTGAATCAGTTCAAAGCGTTACTACTCGCAAATCAGTATCTGTAATCAGCACATTTGAAAAAACACACGGAGCGCAGTAAGGTATTATTACCCTTGCTGCGCTCTTGGTTGTCAGAAAGGAGATTGTGAAATGACAACAGCAACCAAATTACAAGAGCAAGAAGAACTCATTACGGCTTTATATTGCCGCCTTTCGGTGGATGATATAAAAGAGGATGCCGAAGAAAACGAGTCGAACTCCATAAAGAATCAAAAAATTATCTTGGAGGACTACTGTAAGAAAAGTGGTATAACGAACTATCAATTTTTCGTAGATGACGGTATTCGGGCACTACTTTTAACCGTCCGGATTTAAAGCGGATGGAGGGAATGGTGGAAGCCAGGCTTATCAGCAGAATCGTAGTCAAAGACCTTTCCCGCTTCGGTCGTGAGCAGGTTGAAATGGGGCGTTTGACGCAGGTGGTATATCCCACGTTTGGTGTAACTTTCATTTCTCTGCAGGAAAACGTAAACAGCAAAACCGGTGCCGGTATGGAAATGATGCCGTTCTATAACATTTTCAATGAATGGTATGCAGCACAAACTAGTCAGAAAATCCGTCAAGTCTGGAAAACTAAATCCGAACACGGAGAGCGTGTTTCATCTACTGTTCCGTATGGTTACAAGAAATCCGAAACGGACAAAAAGAAATGGGTGATCGACGAGCCTGCGGCGGCAATCGTGAAAAGAATTTTTGCCTTATGTCTCAACGGCAGAGGTCCTTCGCAGATTGCACGGCAGTTGGAAGATGAAAAGATCTTTTCACCCGCTGGTTATTATGACAGCATCGGCAAAAAGCATTCAGCAAAGAATGTTAAAAATCCTTATGGCTGGAAATCAACAACGGTTGTTAAGATACTGGAGAACCACCAATATACCGGATGTACGGTAAACTTCAAATCCATGACTGTTAGCTACAAAGTCCACAAGAAGATTTATAACCCTACCGAAAGTCAACAAATCATTCCTAATACATAGGAAGCGATTATTTCAGAGGAGGTGTGGCTGAAAGTGCAGGAAATACGAGAGCATCGTATCCGTCCGACCGCCACTGGAAAGACAAGCAAATTTGCAGGGCTTTTATATTGTGCAGACTGCGGTGCAAAGCTCCACTATTGCGCAGCAAAAAGTATGACCGCAGAACAGGAGTGTTACCGTTGCTCCAATTACAAAAGCGGGCGTGGGACTTGCAAAATCCATTATATCCGAAACGTTGTCCTTGAAAAGATCGTTTTGGAAGCAATCAGCGATTTCGTGGATTTTGTTCGTTGCTACGAGCCGGTATTTCTGTATATGTTGGCAAAGAAAAATGATTCTGTACGGCAGGCAGAATATCAACGGCTTCAGCAGATTGTCCGTAACGGTGAAAAGCGTATTGATGAAATCGACCGTCTGATTGAATCTCTGTATGAAGATCGGGTTCTGAGAAATGTGGAAGATTCCCGCTATCAGCGTTTGATGCAGAAGTACGAAAAGGAGCAGCGTGAGCTGACGGCAGAGGTTGAGAACGCAAAAGTCGAATTGCAGTCCGCCGATCAGACAACTGTTGACCTCCGCCTGCTTCTGAAAACTGTCCGTGAAATTACGGAAGTAAAGGAACTGACCTCCGGACTCATTCACTCTCTCATTGAGAGAATCGAAGTCCACAACATGATAAATACGACGGTCATTGCCACGTGAAGGTAGATATTTATTTCTCCGTTATTGGAATGATGGATGTTCCTGATGAAAAGGAAATTCAGGCGATGATGGAGGAAGTTAAAAAGAATCCGCAGAAATACAGATATGTGGCGTAAAAAGAAGAAAGGTGTAACCCCGGTTTTTCGGGATTACACCAATTTTTCAAGAAAGATCCTTACGGGACGTCAGCATTGTGCGGTTTTATTTTTTTATTTTTAGATTACGCTTTTTTGTTTTTTAAGTTTTTTATCTTGCATATAAGAAGAACTGCTATTGATGTTGCAATCACAGTCATAACAAATGAAATGATAGAAAGTACATAGTATGAAAAATCATTCTGTAAAAAATCATATCCAAAAATATTACCTGATTTTATTGTTATCAAATTTGCTACAACATGGATTGGATAATGAAGAGCCATAAAGCGGAAGCTGTTTTTGCCAACCCAAGTTACATAGTCGATTGCTTTTGATTTATGATTTTTATTTATTGCTTCTATTTTACACGAAATAATAATAAACAGTAATGTGCCGATAAATCCGTTTAGATAAAACAGAATGTTGCTTTTTCCATAAATATTTGAACCTACAGATACTTCACCATTAAAAATGGCAAGTGGAATAAAAATCAATGCAGATAAAACCATTATAACTGTTGAAGCTTTTGCTTTGTTTTGTATTTGATTATAAACACCGTTGAGTCCCATTTTAGTTGAAACAAGATTACCAGCTACATAGAACGCCAATGCTCTGAAAGCACCTTCAATGCTCCAGGGTAAGTTGGATTTAAAATCAAAAAAGCTGTTTGGAATAATCATAATATAGCCTAAAACAGCACATATAAAAGCAACCACTATTTTGGTTATATCGTTTGTTTTCTGGATGATGAAATATATTGTTTCAACAACAAAAAGGCAGGGAACAAACCATAAGGGAGGATTTTGAGGGATAAACTCACCAGAGCCATGTGAAAAAATAATTTCTGAAAATATTTTAAGATAGTTGCCGCCGTCATAATGCGTTGCCAGACAGTAAGCTAACCAAATAACGAATGTTAAAATAAAATAGATTATATAAGGAATAAGCAGATTTTTGAAACGACTTTTAGCAAAAGAACCAATTGTTTTGTATTTATCGGGTTTATAAACTAAACCAGATAAAAAGAAAAACAACGGAATATCAAATCCATATACAAGAGAACATGTAGCCCCTTTAATCATTATATGACCCCATACAACCGCAAACATGCCCAAGCCTTTTGATATATCAATATAATTAACACGCGTATTCTGCATATAATCACCATCCTGTGGCTCATTTTATCATAAAATGAGCGTTTATGCAATAATTTATTTCAGCCTGTTTTCACTATTATTAAGAAATACATTGACACAGCTTTTTAAAAAGTATAAAATAAATATTACAATAAATTGTAGAGGTGGATTTATATGACAACATCAAAACAGGGTGCAAAAACCATTTTTGATTTTGTAAAAATGATTATTGACACTCACGGACCAAGACTTCCCGGCAGTGATGAAGAGCGTGCCGCTCAGAAAGATATTGCCGAATATATGGAAGCCGAAACAGGCGTAAAACCAACTGTTGAACCTTTTAAATTTGCTCCAAGAGCAAGTATCGGTGCAATTCCGTATCTTGGATGTTCAGCTGCGGTTTCACTTAGTCTTTATTATATTCATCCCATTCCTGCACTTGTTCTTGCAGCATTCACACTTATTTTTGCAATTGTTCAGGTGTTCCTTTATAAGGGATGGTTTGATTGCTTCTTTAAGAAAGAGATAAGCAATAATACGTTTTCTGTTATTGACGGCAAAGGCGAAATCGACCACACAATCGTTTTCAGCGGACATACTGATTCAAGCTGGCTGTGGCAGATGGCTGTTAAGAATCCCAAAACAATGATTCTCAGAACAATCTACGGCGTTGTGGGTGTTGTAGCTATTGTTGTTGGTTCTTTGTGGCGTCTTATTATCGGTATGAATACAGTTATGCCAAAAGAAAATATCCCGATGCCGCTTTACATCTTCCTGCTTGTTGCTCCTCTTGTTTTCATTCCTGGTATCTATTCTCTTTGCATTTATCTTACACACGATAAATCAAAGGCTTCACCTGGTGCTATGGATAACCTTACAGGTGTTGGTGCATCAATCTATATGGGCAAATATTTTAAAGAAAATCCCGATAAGCTTCCCGATAACTGCCGCATTATCGTTGCCGCTCTTGGCGCAGAAGAGGCAGGACTTAAAGGCTCAGAGGCATTTATGAAAGCTCACGCAGGAGATAAAGACCTCCTTATTGACCCATATTTTGTTAATCTTGACAGCCTTCGTGATTATGACCACTTTAATGCGGTTAAGGGCGATTCATGGCAGTTCACAAAGTTTGATAAAGATTTGCAGGATATGTTTGTCAAGGCATTTGAAAATGCAGGCGTTGAGCCTCATATAATCGTAAACCCTGTTGGCGGATGCGACAGCACACCAATCTGCAAAAAGGGTTACAAAACAATCACTTTTGCCGCTCAGAATCCTATTGCAACTGATTATTATCATACATACAAGGATGTTTACGAAGATCTTGATATGAACACCCTTGAAAAGAGCGTTGATATTCTCATTGATGTAACAGAGCAGATTCACGAGCATCACGCAAACAATAAGTATCAGATAAACAAGTGCAAATAAAATAAACTGCATATTCATACGACGGGAGTTTTAACATTCCCGTCGTTTTTTCATATACTTTGTTATAAGAAAACTATCTAAAAATCTTGTTGAATATTGACAAATTTTCAACATATTGATAGTTGATTTTTTTAGCTGATTGTTTTATAATCTTAACGCTTTACAGTAATAAAACAAAAACTTGTTTTATAGGAGGATTCTTATGAACGAATATTTAAAAAGAGTAATTGACGATGTTAAAGCCAAACATGGTCATGAAGCAGAGTTCATTCAGACAGTTGAGGAAGTTTTCACTTCACTTGACCCGGTTATTGAAAAACATCCTGAATACGAAAAGGTTGACCTTCTTAACCGTATGGTTGAGCCTGAGCGTATGTTCACTTTCCGTGTTACTTGGATGGATGATAATGGCTATTGGCACACTAACCGTGGTTGGAGATGCCAGTTCAACGGTGCAATCGGCCCATACAAAGGCGGTCTCCGTTTCCAGAGCAATGTTCGCACAAGCATAATCAAGTTCCTTGGATTTGAGCAGACCTTCAAAAACAGCCTTACAGGTCTTCCAATCGGCGGTGCTAAGGGTGGTTCAGACTTTGACCCTGCTGGCAAATCAGATGCTGAAATTATGCGTTTCTGTCAGGCATTTATGACAGCTCTCTATCGTTATATCGGACCCGACATCGACGTTCCCGCTGGTGATATGGGCGTTGGCGGAAGAGAAATCGGCTATCTTTACGGTCAGTATCGTCGCCTTAAAGGTAAGTGGGAAAACGGTGTTCTCACAGGCAAAGGTCTTTCATACGGCGGTTCACTTATCCGTCCCGAAGCTACAGGCTACGGTGCAATTTATTATCTTTGCGAAGTTCTCAAGCACGAGAATGACACAATCGAGGGCAAAACAATTGCAACATCAGGCTACGGCAATGTTGCTTGGGGTATCATGAAAAAAGCCGCACAGCTTGGCGCAAAAGTTACCTATTTCTCAGGCCCCGACGGATATGTTCACGATCCCGATGGTGTTGTTACAGAAGAGAAACTTAATTACATCCTTGAGATGCGTGCAACAGACCCAATGCACTGCAAGCCTTATGCAGATAAATTCGGCTGTGAGTTTGTTCCCAACGCAAAGCCTTGGGGTGTTAAAGATGTTGACATCTGTATGCCTGCCGCAATGCAGAATGATGTAAATATGGATTCAGCAAAGAAAATTGTTGACGCTGGTGTTAAATATTACCTTGAGGTTGCAAATATGCCCACAACAAACGAGGCTCTTAACTTCCTTCGTGAGCAGGAGGGTGTTATTGTTGGTCCCTCAAAGGCAGTTAATGCAGGCGGTGTTGGTGTATCAGCTCTTGAAATGTCTCAGAACTCTGAGCGTCTTGTATGGACAGAGGAAGAGGTTGATAATTACCTCGGCAAGATGATGAAGAATATTCACGATTCATCAGCAAAGGCAGCAGAGGAGTACGGTCTTGGCTATGACCTTGTTGCAGGCGCAAATATCGCAGGCTTCTTAAAGGTTGCAGAGGCAATGCTTGAGCAGGGCTGCTTCTAATAAAATAATACACAAAAAATCGGGCAGCCGTTTGGTTGCCCGATTACTTTTATAATATATTAGAATTGTGAAACGAACGATTTTATAAGGTTGAGAATATTCATAAT
The DNA here is from genome assembly GCA_024404115.1 of Clostridia bacterium. Classification (GTDB taxonomy): domain Bacteria; phylum Bacillota; class Clostridia; order Oscillospirales; family Acutalibacteraceae; genus CAG-488. Next base: position 11,035 of record JAKSQM010000002.1, read on the forward strand.
AAATTCAAATACTCTCTGAATGAAGCTCATATTGAATTCCTCATCAACAGGGTTGTCTGCTGTGGAATCTGCAGGAGCTTCTTCTGCTTTTACTGTCTGGTCAATAAGACTTATGTATTCGCTGTAGCTTTCGTCAGCCAAAAGCTCTTCAGCAGGTTTGTTTTGATTGATTTTTGCGAGAATCAATCCTGCCTGTTCAAGAATAGCAACATCCTTTTCATCAACGATGTTATCGTGGTTGCAGTCTGCGGCGGCAAATACTGCTTCGCCAACCTGCTCTTTTGAAAGAATACCATTTGCAAGGCAGTTTGTAACCACTGAATCCATGCCGTCATACCAGCCGTCGCCGTTTGTGTCGCCAAAAACAATCGCTGTGCATTCAATAACCTTGCCTGTTATTGATGTAAATGTTATGGCTGAACCTGTGCCGATTGTGTCAGAGCCGTTGGCAGTTTTAACATCAACATCGCAGATAAATGATGTAAGATTTTTAAGGTCGCTGACAGTTGTGCCAGGCAGGAATCCGCAGGCGTTTTTATCGTTTATTTCGATGCCGACATTCTTTATGTAATTTACAAAGCTGTCAAGAAGCTCAATAATTGCATAGTGGCTGAAATGCTCAGCTGTGAAAACAACATAACCATTCTCAACTGTTGCAGGGATTTTTGTAACATTTCCGTTTACAGAATCAACATAGCAAACGAAGATATTTTCTGTGCCGAAGCCATCGGGGAGGGGAATCCTTACAGTAACGCTACCGTCAGGCTGAACCTTTTCGCCATTCTGTGTGGTTGTGATGTCAAAAATTGCTGTCTGACTATCGGGGTATTTTGCTTCAATGAGCTGTAATGACTGACCGTCAAAAGCGTCTGATACCATAACATCAATATCTCCGTCAAATTCATCACTGAAAACGATTTCAACACCGCTCTTTTCGTCTTTTGCGACATTGAGCTTCGGGATAGGCTGTGTTTCTGTTTCTTTGCAAACGGAACATTCACGCTGCGCAAGACCCTCTGCATCAACAGTAGGCTCGGTAACAGTTACCCATTCGCCCCATGAATGACCTTTTTCGGGGGTGGTAACGCTGTTTAAGACCTCACCACATTCAACACAAATGTCATATTCCATACCCTTAATTACGCATGAAGCAGGAGTTGAAATGTGGCTTAATGTGTGAACATGGTCGTCTGTGCAATGGATGGTTGCTTTTAATAATGGGTCGTTGCAATTATAAATTATTATCTCGTTCCATTGCTCACTTGTCCCGCCGAAATAAACATCTGATAAGCTGTTGCAATCATAAAAAGCACTATAGTTAATCCTTGTAACACTTTCAGGAATTGTAACTGAAGTGAGGCTACTGCACTTATAGAAAGTCCAAGAATTAATATCTGTAATGCTGTCAGGGATTGTTATTGAAGTAAGACTACTGCAATCTTTAAAAGCATAATCACCAATATATTCAACACTGTCAGGGATAGTTATAGAAGCAAGACTACTGCAACCGCTGAAAGCATAGGCACCGATATTTGTAACACTGTCGGAAATTGTAATCGAGGTAATATTTTTACAACATTCAAAAGTGTAATCACTAATGGTTTCGATACCGTCTTCAATTACAATACTCTTAATCGAATTATGATAACAGAACGGTGAACTGTAATTATAATCATAACTATAATCATACTCTCGATATTGTTCATAAAATCTCATCTCACCAGTTCCGCTGATAGTGAGTTCACCTGTAGTTTCATCAAGTTCCCAATTTATATCTTTACCGCATTTACCAAAAACAGGAGAATCAGTTGTATGAATGCCTATGTGATATATCTCATCATATAAAAATGTATTATACTCATAACCCTCATGTTCGATAATGTTTATTTTTTCCCAGTTTTCTTTAGTTCCTTCAAAATAGATGTCTTTTAATCTGCAACAACAATTAAAAGCAGATGTATCAATTGTTTTTACAGTTGAAGGAAGTGTTATCGATTCAAGATTAAAACAACAGTTAAACATCATAGATGGTATTTTAGTGATGTTACTTGGAAGATTAACCTCTTTCAAATTTGAGCAATTACAAAAAATAAAATCATCGATATATTTAACTGTGTCAGGAATGTAAATACTATTAAGGTTGCTACAACTATCAAAAGCACCACAATCTATTCTTACAACACTATCAGGAATTATAAATCCATAAAGATTTTCACATCTGTAAAATGCCGCCATACCAATACGCTCAACTGAACTTTCGGCGATTCCATCTGCATATAATGAAATATAAAATAAATTTTTACAGTTAGCAAATGCATAAGCACCGATATATGTTACGCCACCTACAACTCTTACGCTTTGAATTGTTTCATTATCACAGAATGGGGATTCAAAATCTCCACAAAAAGCACCGCTGGGTTCATAAGAGAAATCATACATCTCTCCTGTACCACTGATGATGAGCTCGCCTGTACTTTCATCAAAGTTCCAGTAAACATTCTCACCGCACTGTCCTGTGGGTGCTAATGTGCCTTCTTCTGCACTTGCCTTTGGTGCGAGGTTGAGCTCTGCAAATGGCAATGCAGAGAGCAACATCATCACCGTCAAAAAAATTGCTAATGTTCGTTTCATTTTGTTATATCCTCCTATAATTTTTTATAAAAAAAGCACGACCGAAGCCGTGCTGATTTCCTGACTTCGTTTTACAATATTATGGTTTTGCGCAACAAAGTATAGGGTATTTACTGTATTTAATTGTATCACAATTTAACTTGATTTCAATATCAAAACAGAATTATTTCTCACCAAATTTCTTTTCTTTTGCCTTTTCCGCTTCTTCCTCTGGCAGACCTTGTGCGATTTTCGGATAATCGTTTTCGTTGTCTGCTGTTGGCTGAATATTATATGTGCCGTATTTGTTCAATAATTCAAAAATTGTTTCAGGCTGACCGCTGATGCCTGCAACAGACGGCGTGTCCTGAATTTCGTGTTCGTCTTTTTTCATAAAATCACCCCTTATATTTTGCCCTGTATGATGATTGACATAACATAAATATTATGGTAAATTTTATTTGTCAGTTGAGTTTGACATTTATTTTGCATTATTTTTTGAGGTGATTTTATGATTATCAACACTCCGCCTATGGGCTGGAATTCCTGGAATACTTTCGGTGAAGAAATCAATGAAAAGGTTGTTATGGAAACTGCCGATTTCATTGCTTCAAGCGGATTAAAAGAGTGTGGCTACGAATATGTTATCATTGATGACTGCTGGGCTCTTCGTGAAAGAAACGAAAAGGGCGAAATGGTTCCCGACCCCGAAAAATTCCCCAACGGTATGCGATATGTTGCAGACTATGTTCATTCAAAAGGACTTAAATTCGGTATGTATTCCTGCGGTGGCACAATGACCTGCGCAGGCTATCCGGGTAGCTATGACCACGAATTTGTTGACGCAAAATGCTTTGCAGAATGGGGCGTTGACTATCTCAAATATGACTATTGCTATCATCCCGAAACAACATACGGTCATATCGTTTATAAAAGAATGGCTCTTGCTCTTGCAAATTGTGGCAGAGATATTGTTTTTGCCGCTTGCTCATGGGGCGCAGAGAATACAAAGGCTTGGATTAAAGAAACAGGCGCACACACATGGCGTTCAACAGGCGACATCAATGATTCATGGGCATCAATTAAAGATCTTGCACAGAGTCAGATTCAGAAAGTTGAATACAACGGCAACGGCTGTTATAACGATATGGATATGCTTATTGTCGGCATGAACGGCAAGGGTAATGTTGCACTTACTGGATGCACAGAAGAAGAGTACAAAACTCACTTTGCATTCTGGGCACTTATGGGTTCACCGCTTATTATCGGCTGTGATTTAAGAAAAGCAGACGAAAGTGCAATGAAAATTCTTATGAATAAAGAGCTTATTGCCATAGATCAGGATAAAGCATACAGACAGCCTTGGGTTTTGAACTGCCGCCGTGAAGAAAATAAAGTTCGTGAGCAGGAAACCCCTCTTTATGATTGCTATCAGCTTGACCAGCCTGCAATTGCAAGATTCCTTGATAACGGCGATATCGCTGTTGGTATCTTCAATTTCCTTGACAGAGAAGCTAAACCTCGTGTAACTCTTGATGCTTTCGGTCTTGGCGAATGCACAGGCAAAACACTTGAATTGACAAATGTTTGGACAGGTGAAATCGAAAAGCCACGCAACGGCACAATCGAAACAAAGCTTGCACCTCATTCATGCGTTGTTTACCGAGCAAAGGTTGTTGATGCAAAATGAGCCAATGCGTCAAATGTCAGAAAGAGCTTTTGCCCGATGACATAGGACTAACAAAAAAACTTATAAACAGGGGAGCAACCGAATTTTATTGCATTGATTGCCTTGCAGAAAAATTTGAATGTTCCACTGAGCTGTTGCAAAGCAAAATTGAGCATTTCCGCAATATGGGATGCACATTGTTTGTGTAACAGAGAAAGGTGAATTATGAAAAAACATATTATTAAAATCGTGTCAGTTATTCTTGCAATAACTATGGCATTCACAATGTTTGCAACAACTGCTTTTGCAAAGCAGAGCGTATGGCAGAGAATCGGCACAGGCGCACTTGCAGGTGTGATTTCAACAGTTCTCGGCGGTGTTAATGCAATATTCCCAGAGGGCGATAACTTTATTGATAAAGCAGATTTCACACAGGATGGCTTTTACAGCGGCACAGGTGAATTTCAGAAAGCGCCTGCTGAAAATGCAAAATGGAAGCTTGGCTATGCCAATGCAAGTCTTGTTCCAGATGACTGGCAGGAGCATAAATATTTTATCGGCGGCTATATTATGATCGAAAACTTCTTCACCAACAAGGTTGAGGGTGTTATCGACGATATGAAAGTTCGCACAATCGCTATTGAAGACAGCACAGGCAGGGGAGTCAGCATCTTCGCAACAATCGACTGCATCGGCATCACCAATAACGATATTAAAGAAATCCGCTCCGCCCTTGAGAAAAAGGCAGCAGGCAAATATGATTTTGCCGCAATCAATGTTTCTTCAACTCATGCGCACAGCTGCATTGACACAGAGGGACTTTGGACAGACCTTTTCAAAAAGGTGATTATAAATTCATTCCGCTCACTTCTTGGTCTTGGCAAACTGAAGCAGGGCACAGATGAAAAATATATGGACTTCCTTTATGACACTGTTTCACAAGCAATGCTCAACGCCTGCGACACCATGACAGAGGGCACAATGAAATACGCCCGCAAGGACATCGGCGCAGATTATTTCAACAATAAAAACCGCAAGTCTGCATCATCTCTTATGACAGATATGTCAAGACTTGTTTTCACTCCGGATGATGCAAGCATTCGCCCCACAATGATTCTCAATATTGCTGCACATCCCGATGTTGCAGGACTTCCCACAAAAGAAAACAGCGGCAGAGAAGTATGCGGCGAGTATGTTTACTACCTTGGCGAAACTCTTGATAAAGCAGGATACAACTGTATGTTTATTAACGGTGCAATCGCTGGTATTTATATGTCAAGAGGTGCTTCCAACGATTCACAGGATCTTGAAAAGAGATATATGCAGTCAGAGCGTTACGGCATTGAAATCGGCAAAATGGCACTTGCAATGACTATGACAAAAGAAGAAATTATGAAAGATAAGCTCCTTTATGACGAAGAAGTTATTGCAAAAGAAACAGCAAATGCAGAAAAGAACGGAGGTAAATACACCCTTTGGTGTGAAAACTGGGAGCCTGTTGAAGAAACTGAGGTTGCACCTTATTTCAATATCGTGCTCAAGCAGGTGTTCGTTCCTGTTACAAATCCATTTATTTCTGTTGCAGGCAAGCTGAACCTTGCAAATTACACAGTTCTCAGAGGCAAAAATGGCTATGAAATCTGCACAGAAATCGGCTATGTTGAGTTTGGCGATTCACTTAAAGCAGTTATGATGCCTGGTGAAATCTGTCAGGATGTTGTTTATGGCGGAACATCACTTACAAAGGACGATTCTTATTCAGGCAAGGCTTTTGCATATCCCTGCATTACAGAGCTTTTCGGTAACGATGACCTTATTTGCTTCGGTCTGACAAACGATGCCGTTGGTTATGTTGTGCCCGATAACGATTATGCAATGTCAATTGCTTTCGACCACTATCATGAGCTTATTTCACTTGGCAAATATGCGGCAAGCACCATGATGGAGGGCTTTGAATCTATTGTCGATTTTGTAAAATAGTAACAAAATAGTAATAATTTAATGTAATTTTAGAATAACTGGCAAAAACTTTTGTTAAATTTGCCAGTTATTTTCTATTTTAGAACCAATTTTTTTTTAAAAGCGATATAATATCTACGGTAGGTAAATTTTCACGGAGGGATATTATGAAAAGCCTGGTTATTAAAATCGTATCAATTATTTCTGCTGTTACAATCGCTGGTGCAGGTGCCTTTATTGCAGTAACAAAACCGTTCAGCAAGAAAAATCCAAAAGAAGGGGAAACAACCACTTCACAGAGTGTTTCTGTTTCTTTAACTACTTCACAGAGTGTTTCTGTTTCTTTAACTGATAAAGCAACAACAAAGGCAACAACAAAAGCCACCACAAAAGCAACAACTAAAGCTACAACAACTACTAAACCTACCACAACCACAACTACAACTAAGACAACAACAACTACTACAAATAAACCCACTACAACCACAACCAAGAAAACAACAACTACACAGAAGCCGACTACTACAACAACCAAAAAGACAACCACTACCACAAAGAAGCCGACTACTACAACAACTAAAAAGACAACCACAACCACAAAGAAGCCGACTACTACAACAACTAAAAAGACAACCACAACCACAAAGAAGCCGACTACTACAACAACTAAAAAAACAACCACAACCACAAAGAAACCGACTACAACCACCACAACAACAAAGAAAACAACTACCACCACAAAGAAGCCCACAACAACAGCTTCAGTCGGCGGTGTAATTTATGATGCAGGCTTCAATAATCAGGCAGCTTCTGCACTTAATGGTGCCCGCAGAGCAGCAGGTGTTGCAGATTTGCGTTATGACAGCGGTATAGCAAAGGTTGCCGCACTCAGAGCAAAAGAGCTTGCTACAAGCTTCTCTCATACAAGACCTAATGGCGACAGATTCTTCTCAGCCTATGCAGATTGCGGTGTAACTAAACCTCTTGCGGTTGCAGAGAACATTGCAGCAGCAACCCGCTTTGATGGTGCAACAGATATTGTTAATTTGTGGCTTGGTTCAGCTGACCATAAAGCTAATATAACAAACAGCAAATATACAAGATTTGGTATGGCATGGTATAAAGCTGGCGGCAAAGAATATGCAGTTGTCCTTTTCGGTAACGGCTGATAAAATTTGCAGTAAATTGACCTTACATAAATAAAGAAAGAGCATGGCTTTGGCTGTGCTCTTTCTTTTATGTTCATTCATTTGTCATTGCTTCTATTTCTTTCATAATTTCTGAATAATTATTTTTTTGGCATCAATATATGATTTATATTTTGTTTCGATGCCTCTATTACAAAATCACTGATGTTCATAGGCACTCCTTATGCAAAATTCAGCACACGGTTAACGCTTGAAGAGAATGACTTCCACTCTTCTTTTTTATCCTCAAGCTGTTTAATTCCTTTTTTAGTCAGGTGATAATACTTTCTCTCACGCCCGTCATGGGTTTCCAAGTATGACTCAAGATAGCCCTCTTTTTCAAGTGCGTGAAGAATAGGGTAGAGCGTACCTTCGCTCATCTCAAAAGCATTTTCAGAGCGAAACTCCAGCTCACGGATAATTCTGTATCCGTATAAATCATTGTCTTTCAACACACTCATAACAAGAATGGTTGTGCTTCCCTTTAAAAGTTCTTTGCTATAACGCATAAAAAACACCTCGCATTTCAATGTATGATTACATCGCAGTACAAGGTGTTCCGCTTGTCAAGTATTTATTCAGAAATAATTTTATCCATCAAAATATCGTGCTCATCAGTTGGGATTTCATCAAAAATCAGATTTTTAAAGCAAAGACACATTTTAAAAGCCTTTGTGCTTTCCAAAAATCTGTCATAATATCCTGCCCCATGACCGAGTCTTTTGTTCTCTTTGGATGCCGCAACGCAAGGGATTATCGCAAGGTCAATTTCGGCTATATCAATTGCTTTTTCGGTGTCCGCAGGCTCTTTTAAGCCGTATCTGCCCTCAACAAGTTGGTCAAGGCTTTCAATAACAACCGCCTCCATCTCGCTTTTTGAAACGCATTTCGGCACGCAGACTTTTTTGCCCTCTGCAAGCGCAGTTTCAATAATCTTGATTGTGTCAGGCTCGCTGTCTGTGCTTACATAAATAAAAATCACACTGCTGTTTTTGTATTTTTCAGAGCCTAAAACCTTTTCAGTAATCGCTTTGTTTGCACTTGCAAAATAGCTTTTGTCTGCTTCCTTAATAATTGACTTTGCCTGTTTTCTCAATTCTGCTTTTGTCATTTTGTGCCTCCGTCAATTATCTGTGCAATGCGGTTTATGGCGTCTGCAACTGCAAATTCATCATTGCTTTTCACAATCATATCGCCTGCACTTTTGGCTTCTTCGCAGCCATTTTCCGGCACAAAGCCAACATATGCCGCTCTTAGCATATCAACATCATTTGCACCGTCGCCAATAGAAAAAACTCTGTTTTTCTCTATTCCAAGGCATTCTGCCAGCTTCATAAGTCCTGTGCCTTTGTCGCTATTTTTTGAAATAATCTCAATAAAATTGCCGACACTCTGAGGGATATATTTAAGATTTCCCATATCTATCGAGTCAAGAAAACGCTGAAAATCAATGCACTTTTCCTGACCTACGCTTACCATAACCTTAACGGCAGGGAATACCTCGTCTGGCACATCCGCAACAACCTCATATGGAATGTATTGAATATCAAAATGCTTCCTGTTTCTTTCGTCAGGGTTTATAACGAAGCTCTTGAATGTGGAGCTATACATCTCAACACCTGCACCCTCATACTCAAAAGCAATTTTTCTGATAACCTCTTTATCTTCTTTTTCAACTCCGCATAAGAATTTTATCTCTTCTCTTTGGAAATCATATGCCATTGAGCCGTTTGCAAGAAGCACAGGCGCATTTATAATTTCGGGGGAGTAATCGTGAAATCCCTGCTTTGTTCTGCCTGTGCAGACGGTGAAAAGTCCGCCCTCTTCCTTAAAATATTTAATCGCATCTCTTACCTTCTGCGGTATAACACCGTGGCTGTTGGTAAGCGTTGCGTCATAATCAGATGCTAGCAGGCATCCACTGAATTTACCCATAATATACCTCCGACCATTTTTTAAATATTTTATCACATTTTATATTTAATGACAAGTAATAAACAATTTGACGAATTTTGACGGTTGCAAATAAAGATATTTGTTTATAAAAGTGTTGAAATATAATTTCTAATATGTTAGAATTATCAAGATATTTTATAAGGGGAAATGTTATGAGTAAGAAATTAGGAAAGTATGTCAAAGCTGGTGCGCCCGCCACTGAAAAATTTGATATGGAAAAGGCTCCCGTTAAGCAAAAGACATTACTTCACCCATTCGTTGTTGGCTTCGGTCATCTTCGCCGTATGCTCCTCAGGGGCAAGGTTAATAAAGTAAATATGGAAGGCGTAAAGCCTCCTTACATTTTGCTTTGCAATCACAATGCTTTTTATGATTTTTATGTTATGAGCTCTGCAATAGCTCCTTACAGTGGTATCTTCCCTGCCGCTGTTGATGACTATATCGGCAGAGAAAAAATCCTCAGAGATCTGGGTACTATTCCAAAAAGAAAATATACAGCGGATATAAGCATTCTCCGCCAGTGCAGAAAGACCCTTAAAGACGGGCTTATTTTCGGTATCTATGCAGAGGCAAGATATTCTCTTTGCGGTGTAACAGAGGTTATACCCGATGCGGTTGGTCAGCTTCTTAAACATCAGAAAGTACCTGTTGTTTCTCTTACTTGCAGAGGACATCATATTTATGATCCATTCTGGGGTAATCACAGGCACAGACTTCTGCCTGTTCGTGCGGATATGACACTTGCGTTCACTCCCGAAGAGCTTAAAGAGCTTTCTGTTGATGAAATCAGTGCAAAGGTTAAAGAGCTTCTTTATAATGATGATTTCAAATGGCAGAGCGAAAACCGCATAAAGGTTAAGTACAAAAAGAGAGCTGAGGGACTTCACAAGGTTCTTTATCAGTGCCCACATTGCAATACTGAATACAAGATGGATTCTAAAGATGACACAGTATTCTGCAATGCCTGCGGAAAGAAATGGAAGCTCAACTACTACGGTGAGCTTGAAGCACAGGATGGCGAAACAGAATTCAAATTCCCGACAGACTGGTATCAGTGGGAAAGAGAGAATGTTAAAAAAGAGGTTGTTGAGGGCAAATATCATTTTGAATGTGATGCTCATGTTAATGACCTGCCAAATTCAAAGGGATTTATCAGACTTGGACAGGCTAAGTTTGTTCATGATATGAATGGATTCAGCGTTAAGGGTGTCCGTGATTATGACGGTGAACCTTTTGAAATGAATATTGATGCCGCTGGTCAGTACGCTGTTCATGTTGAATATGCTTATCGCTTCGGCAATTTTGAGGATTGTATCGACCTCAACACACTTGAAGATACATGGTATGTATTCCCTGAAAACTGTGAGTTTTCGGTTACAAAAATATCCTTGGCAACAGAAGAAATATTTAATGAAATCTGGAGACAAAGAAAGTCCAGAAAAACTTTGGAGGTTTAATTATGAATTTAAGAGATGAATTACTTGAAATTTTAACAGACTACACTGACGGCAGAATCGCATCAGTTGAACCCGATGATGTTCTTACATCAGACCTTGGTCTTAACTCATTTGAGCTTTTTGACCTTATCTGCATCATTGAAGAGAAATATGATATTTCAATTCCCGACAGAGTTCTTCCTACTCTTGTTACAATCAAAGATGTTGTTGAATACCTTGAGGCAAATGTATAAGAAAACAGGGGAATGAATTTAAAATGAAAACAAAGGTAAAATATAAAGTTTTTGCGGAATTTCCTGATTTTGAAACTTTAAAGGATATTGTACTTTACGGTTTTGAAAAAGGTCAGGATAAAAACCAGTATATGTTCTATAATTTCGACAATAAAGTTGAAACAAAGACATTTAATCAGGTTCACCACGATACAATCGGTCTTGGTCAGTATCTTAATTCAAAGGGCATTAAAGGCAAAAAGGTTGCTGTTCTCAGCGAAAACAGCTATTACTGGGTTGCCTGCTTCTTCTCAGTTATTACAAGCACAAATGTTGCTGTGCCTCTTGACCCGAAGCTTCCCTTTGAGGATCTTGCAGAGCTTATGGTAAGAAGTAAGTGCGATGCAATTTTTTACACCGAAGATTTTAAGGATGCTATTGAGCTTATGAAAAACACCGAGGGTGTAACTATTCAGGAATATGTAAAAATCGAAGATTTTGATGAAATTGTTGAAAAAGGACATCAGAGCTTTGCAAATGGCGACCACAGCTATGTTGAGGATGAAGTTAAACCCGAAGACCTTGCAGTTATCGTTTTCACATCTGGTACAACAGGCAAGAGCAAGGGCGTTATGCTTTCACACAGAAATGTTGCAACAAATGTTATTGCATCATGCCGTGTTCTCACTGGCGGTCATGCAATTGGTTTCCTGCCGCTTCACCACGCTTTCTCTTGGGTAAGTGCACTTTTCTCTGGCACTCTTATTACAGAATACGGCTTCCTTTGCCGCAGCATTAAAGATATTCAGAAGGATCTTGTTACATATCATCCTCAGAATTTTGCTGCTGTTCCTCTTGCAGTTGAAACAATCTATAAAAAGATTTGGTACACTGCAAAGAAAAACGGTAAGGAAGAGGCTCTTAAAAAAGGACTTAAAATCAGCGCATTTCTTCAGAAATTCGGCATTGACATCAGAAGAAAGCTCTTTAAGGATGTTATTGCAGGTCTTGGCGGTGAGCTTGAGGTTATTATCTGCGGCGGTGCATATCTTGACGAGAAATACGAAAGAGGTATGTATGACTTCGGCATTCAGATAATCAACGGCTACGGTATCACAGAGTGTTCACCTGCTGTTACATGCAATACTCTTGAAACATTCAAATTCGGCAGTGCAGGCGTTCCGCTTCCCTGTAACGAAATCAAAATCAATGACCCTGATGAAGACGGCGTTGGCGAAATCTATGTAAGAGGCTCCAATGTTATGATGGGCTATTATGAGGATCCCGAAGCTACAGCCGCAGCATTTGACGGTGATTGGTTCAAAACAGGCGACTATGGCTATATTGATAAGGACGGCTTCCTTTTCTTCCGTGGCAGAAAGAAAAATCTTATCGTTCTCTCAAACGGCAAGAATGTTTCACCCGAAGAAATTGAAGAGAAGCTTTCAACAATCAGCTATGTTAAAGAGGTTGTTGTTTATGAAGAGAATAACTTCATAACAGCAGAGTTCTTCCTTGATACTGTATCAACACCAGATGCAAAAGAAAGAATTAAGGCAGATGTTAATGAGATTAACAAGAAAATGCCAATGTATAAGCAGGTTGCAAGGGTTAAAACAAGAGATACTGAGTTTCCCAAAACAACCACACTTAAAATTCTCAGAAATTACAAATAAATAATGTTCGGAGGCGTTCTGATGAAAAAAACGGTTGCTTTTTTGCTTACCTTGATGATTGTTTTGTCAAGCATTTCTTTTTCAGTTTCAGCAACAGAGGGAGCAAAAAAAGATGTTAAAGCAGTAGAGAAAAACAGCAGTTTAGTTTCATTAAACACAGAGTATGTAGAAGTCGGCAAAGAAATTGTTGCAACTGTTCACGAAAGCGGAGAGTTCACATATCAGTGGTATGTCGATAATACACTTATATCCAATAGCGGTAACACATTCATTCCAACAGAATATGATGTTGAAAAAATGGTTACTGTAAGGGTTTTTGACGCCGAGGGAGTTTATACAGGCAGCGGCAGTGTTTACATAAGCAGGCTGCCTGTTGTTTATATTGAAACAGAAAACAGAAAAAATGTTGTTGATAAAAATGAAGTTACGGGCCATATAACCATTCAGGGCAATTCAACTTTTAAAGATACATCTATGTTTTATGACGGCGGGATGACTATTAAATGCCGAGGCAATACAACTATGTACGATGCCAAAAAGCCGTTTAAGCTGAAGCTGGATTCAAAAGCCAACCTGTTTGGTATGGGTAAAAACAAGCATTGGGTTCTTCTTTCAAACCCTTACGATGTTTCGCTTATAAGAAATATGGTTGCCTTTAACCTTGCAAAAGATATTGGTCTTGATTATCAGCAATTCCAGTCAGTTGATGTTATTATGAATGGCAAATATGTTGGCAATTATCTGCTTTGTGAACATGTAAGAATTGACAGCACACGAGTTGACATCACCAACTGGGATGATGAAGCTGAAAACGCAGCCAAAGCTATTTATTCCGCTAACAAAAAGACAATGACAAAAGATGAGCGAGATGTGCTTATTGATAATATGACCAACAATATGGATTGGGTTACCGATGACACTGTTGAGTTCAACGGCGTAACTTATACTGTTTCAGATTATTATCAGATACCGTCATATGACGGTGGATACCTTTTGTGTATCGACAAGGCTCAGAGATTTACCTCCACAAATGGAGTGTCAATCGGCATAGAAAAGCCTGAGGGCATTGGCGAAGGAATGTATCAGACAATTACAAGCTATTATCAGGATTTTGAAGATGCACTGTTTTCTGATGACTTCTGCAAAGAGATTGACGGCGAAAAGGTTCGATATACCGACCTTATAGATGTTGACAGCTTTGTAAGAGGCTTCTTAATAAATGAGCTTGCGTGCAATGTGGATTTTGGCTTTAAAAGCACATATATGTATAAAGACAGCGGCGGACTTTTGAAGTTTGGCCCTGCATGGGATTTTGACCTTTCATTCGGCACTTTGAATATCAATCCCAAATATGATGCTTCATATATCAACGCATGGAAAACTCTTAAAAGAAAACTGCTTGCAAGGTTATGCTCAGACCCATATTTCCTCAGCCTTGTGCGTGATACCTATTGGGAGTACAGATATACCGCAATTGAAGATATTATCAAAGAGGGCGGAACTATAGATACTTATGCTCAGCTGGTTAAAGAATCAGCTGTTGCAGACCAGCAGACATGGGCATATAACCGCACAAATTCTATGGATGTTGAGTCTTTTAAACGCTGGGCTTGCATGAGGGTTGAATGGCTTGATTCTATATTCCAGACATTGCCGAGTGTTTATAACTCAATGTCATCCTTCTTTACAGAAAAATATGATGTAAGCGAGTATGTGAAAGCTGATGGTTATGTAGAAAAGCTTGAAATCATTAGTATGCCGCAAAAAACAACATATAACGCAGGCGAAAAGATTGATGTTGCAGGCTTAGTATTGAGCGCAGCTTTTTCTGACGGAACAACAAAGCTTGTTGAGCCAAGTGGTGTGGTAATATATGCAAAAGATTATGTTGGCGCTCCCAAATACTACTCTGATGTTGTTACAGATGAAAATGCAAAAGATATTTTTGTTTCGCTTAAATATAAAAACGCATCTGTTGATTATAAAATAAATGTTTCTGATAAGCAGGATTATAAAGCGGTTGAAACGCTTATTGAAAAGTGCCCAAATGTTGACGGCTTTAATCAGAAATATATTCAGAATATTATTGAGGCAAAGATTGCTTTTGACAGTTTGTCAGATGAAGCAAAAGAGCTTGTTGCAAATAAAGACAGGCTGGATATGGCTATTTCCTGCATTGATAAAATGGCAGAAGCTTCTGATTCGGGCGTAATTGGCTGCTATATGCCGCATGTGAGCCTGCCTAACAATTTAAAAGATATGGTCTTTCTTGTAAAAGGTGAGCCGTCATCTATAAGATGGCTGCTGCCCGACGGCAAAAGCACCATAACATATCGCAGCGGTACAGATGTTGTCAGGTCAGTAAAGACAATTGGCGATTATTCAGTATGGACGATTAAGGCGAATATCAGAGATTTCACTGCCAAAAGCATATATGGCAGTCAGCCAAAACCTGCTGGTGATTTCAATTTTAATTCAGCTCAGTACCTTGAAATTCAAAATGATTTCACCGATATGACATATACTTCTTTTGTTAATTTAGGCGAAGATGCTAAGATTTCACTTAAAGCAAGCAAGCTGATTGAAAAAATTATCGTTGAAGAAAACGGCAGGGTAATAGCAACCTGCGATAAAGACCAGAACGGTGTGTTTGATGTCAACATTCCATTTGAAAGCACTGGAGAGCATACTGTCAGCATCAGATATATAAGCTGTGGAAATGAATTGTATTATAGAGATATTGCAATTCTTGTCAGAGAAAAAATAACTGATTACAGCTTCGTTCCCGATAATTATCTTTATGGAGCAATAACAAATGTTACCTATAAAGAGTCAGCACAGAATAAAAAGAATTTCACAGTTACTGTTCAGGGCAGAGCCTTTAAAATTCAGTTTATTGACGACACTGGCAATACTGTTACTAAAACAAGATATGACAGCGGTGTATCAATAAAAAGCTTTAATGCTGATGGAGTGGAGTGTTCATCATTTGAAAGAACAGCCGCCTATGAGCAATGGACATTTACCGCTACTTTAAAGGCAGGAACTTACACCGCAATTGCAAGAGATTCTGTAAAGGGTTGGGAAAGTGCTGAATACGGCTATGTTTTCAGCGTTGCAAATTCAGTGGTATATAGTGATGTTTATTCTATTACCCCTGCGGCAGATACTGTTGCAGTTAATGCTCCTTTGGATTTGAAAGTTGTAACAGGCAAAGATATTCTCAAAATTCAGATTCTTGTTGATGATGCAACTGACGGTGTGGTAACATTCTCGGCAGGCACTTACGGAACAATTGAAGGCGGCACTTGCACTTATAATGTGTATGTAAAGCTTTATACTCCCGGTGTTCACACTCTGAGAGTTAAAATCAAAAAAGCATCGGGATGGGAAATCTATGATGAAGATGTAACCGCCGTTGTAACTGCAATTAAATAACAGAAATATTCAAAATGGGTTTCAGTTTTCTGGAATCCATTTTGTCATTTTTTTGCCTGCTTGTGAATATAATTTTATAATCATAAGGACAAGTAGGAGAATTTTATGAAAAAATATATTTTGCTTTGTGCCGTTCTTTCGGCAATGATGATAATGACACCGCTTTTTTCTGTGAAATACTCAAACGAAGCATTGGAAAAAATACTGAAAGAAAATAAGGCAAAGGACGAATACATAAGCGTTATGCGCTCAGAAACAGGCGAAACATCTGATATGAAAATCAGAGAATATCTAATTGGCTGTGTGGCAGGGGAGATGGATGCACGCTTTCACGAGGAGGCACTAAAAGCGCAGGCTGTTGCAAGCTATACCTTTGCGCAGTATATTAAAAACCGTGATAAAGATAAACCTGGGGCAGATATTTCTGATGACAGCAGTGTTTATCAATCATATATCGACGAAGAGAAACGAAAAGATAAATGGAAAGACAGCTTTGAAAAATATGAATCTGCCGTTGAAAACGCCGTTGATGCTGTTTTAGGTCAGCAGATTTTATATGATGATAAGCCAATAATGGCTGTTTATTTTGATAAATGCAACGGAATGACAGAAAGCTCTGAAAACATCTGGGGCAAAAAACTGCCGTATCTTGTGTCTGTTACAAGTGATGGCGATAAGCTTTCGCCAGAGCTTGAAAGCTATGAAGAATTCACAATTGATGAATTTAAAAATGCGTTTTCAAAAAAGAATATAGATTTTTCTTCGGAAAAGGCTCTGATTGGTGATGTTAAAAGGTACGATTCTGGTGTGGTGAAAAGCATAAATATCAGCGGTTGTGAAATGGCAGGCACTGAATTCAGAGCAATTTTAGGCTTGAAAAGTGCAGATTTTACTATTGGGAATGATGAAAATAAAGTGAAAATAACTTGTCAGGGCAACGGTCATTTTGTGGGAATGAGTCAGTACGGAGCTGATTATATGGCACGGCAGGGCAGTGATTATAAAGAAATTTTGCAACATTATTTTCCAAATACTGAAATTCGATAAAATATTTTTGCAAAAACCCTTGAAAAATTCAAACTATGTGTTACAATTATATCAAATCTACAAAGGAGGAAACGACTACTATGGCATATACTATTTCAGACGATTGCATTGCTTGCGGTGCTTGCGCAGATGAGTGCCCTGTTAGTGCAATTGCAGAAGGCGACGGCAAATATGAAATCGACGCTGATGCTTGCCTTTCATGCGGCGCTTGCGAAGGCGTTTGCCCTGTTGGAGCTCCTCAGGAAGCATAAGAAGGCAAAAATCGGTTATATACCGTATATCGCAGGGCGGTTTTCCCGCCCTGTTTTTCTTTGAAAGGCGGTGCACTTGTGCAGAATTACAAGATTGAATATTTAGGCTCAGGCTATAAAGTGGCGGTGAGTGATGCTCACGGATTTGGTACAGATGCAGTGATTTTAGCCTATTTTGCATCACCTAATAAAAAAGACAGGGTTTGCGATATGGGCACAGGCTGTGGCATTATCCCTATGCTTCTTTTAAGAAACGGTTGCGGCAAAACTGTTACAGGCATTGAAATTCAAAAAAACGGGTATGAGCAGGCACTTGAATCTGTGAAATTGAGCAATGCAGAGGACAGAGCAACGATAGTGAACGGCGATATTAAAAATATCAAGGATCTTTTTCCGCACGGCTCATTCGACACTGTTATTATGAATCCGCCATATAAAGCGGCTTCGGGCGGCATTGAAAGTGCAGATGAAAGCGCAAGAATCGCCCGCCATGAGGTTGCCTGCACTGTTGATGATGTAACTGCGGCGGCGGCTCATCTTCTTAATTTTGGTGGCAGACTTTGCCTTTGCAACAGACCCGAAAGATTAAGCGATACAATTGTCAGCATGCGCAAAGCTGGTATAGAACCGAAAAGATTACGATTTGTTTCAAAATTTGCAGATACAGAGCCGTGGCTCTTTTTAATAGAAGGCAAAAAAGGCGCAAAACCGTTTATGCGAGTTGAAGCACCGTTTGCCGTGTATAAATCAAAAGGCATTTTTTCAGATGAAATGATGTCTGTTTACGGAGAGTATAAGGAGAATTGCAATGGGTAAGCTTTTTGTTGTGGGTACACCGATAGGTAATCTTGAGGATTTTTCTCCCCGTGCAATACGCACACTTGAAGAGTGCGATTTTATTGCCGCTGAGGATACAAGAGTTACTTTAAAGCTTCTTAATCATTTTAATATCAAAAAGCAGATGATAAGCTACTTTGAGCATAATATCAGAGAGAAAGGTCAGCTTATTGTTGAAAGAATTCTTGATGGCGAAAACTGCGCTATTGTTACAGATGCAGGTATGCCTGCTATTTCTGACCCTGGCGAGGATTTAATCAGACTTTGCCATGAGCACGGAATAAAGGTTGAATCTGTCCCTGGTCCTTGCGCTTTTTCAACTGCACTTGCCCTTTCGGGTATGCCCTCCGGCAGATTTACTTTTGAGGGATTTTTAAGCGTAAATAAGCCAAGCAGAAATGAGCATCTTAATTCACTTGTGAATGAAACACGCACAATGATTTTTTATGAAGCTCCGCACAAAATTGCTCAAACCTTAAAGGATATGAACCGTGTTTTTGGCAACCGTGAAATTGCAATTGTAAGAGAGATTACAAAAATTCACGAAGAGGTTATCAGAACAACTCTTGATGAAGCCGTTGCCCGTTATGGCGAAACAGGCGTTAAAGGCGAAATCGTTATAATTGTTCACGGCAAAGAAAAAACAGAGGATAACGCACAGCCAACAACACTTGAGGATGCAGTTGCTCTTGCAAAAGAGAGCGTTGAAAAGGGTATGAGCGTCAGTGAAGCTGCAAAGAGCGTTGCAAAGTTGACAGGATTCAAAAAAGGTGATATTTATAAAGCACTTATTTAAGGGGAATATAATATGAGAGATTTTTTTGCATATATTTCAACTCACTGGTATGTAGGTCTTATTCTTTTGGTTTTGCTGGTTGCGGCTGTTCTTATGTGGATAAAAGCCGTTTCATCTTCACAGAAAAACAGAGCGGAGCGAGAAGCAATTATTGCAAAGCTTGAAAAAGAAAAAGCACTGCGTAACGAGTTCAGAAAGCTTAACGAAAATAGCTTCAATATTGATGATAAAGAGAAGCTTCTGTTTGGCGTTGGTGCTAATATTCAGATGTTCCTTGAAAAGCAGGAGGATATGAACAAAGCTTTTGATGAAATGCCCGAGGTTAAAAAATTCATCTATGCACTTAACTATGTTTTTGAGGATTCACAGGACGGTGAGCTTTCAAAATTCTTTAAAGCAAACGGTCAGCCTCTCACTGGCGAAGCTGTAAAGGCTGTTAAAGAGATTATCGGCGGCAAATTCAGCGAGGTGTTCACTGCACTTTATAATATGACAGATGACGATGTTGAAGATGTTTCATATGATGAAACAAAAATAGCGGAGTACGATAAATCTTTTATAGAGATAATGAACAGTGAAAAAACAGAAATTTTCTCAAAAATCGCTCAGTATATAAAAACAAACAAATCAATATTTTTAGGCTGATAAGTTACCGCAGATTTCAAAAGTCTGCGGTTTTATCTTTTTGTTACAAAATTAAACTTATTTTTATAAAAAATAGAAAATTATTTTAGTTTTCTATAGAATTATCGAAACACTTGTGATACAATAACTGTGTATGCATTTACTTGCAAATATAGCCAAAAAGGAGATTAGAACTATGGCTCATTTTATTTTTTCAGCATTCTGCGATGAATCTGGCGAAAAAGATATTCGTGGTCAGATAGCAGCTTGCAAAGAAAATGGCATAACCAACATGGAGCTTCGTGGATTCGGTGAAAAATCAATTAACGATTTCACTGTTGCCGAAGCAGAAGAAATGAAAAAGATTATTGATGAAGAGGGCGGCATTGCTGTTGCTTCAATCGGCTCATGCTACGGTAAAATCGAAATTACCGACAGCTTTGATGAGCATTTTGAAAAATTCAAAAACACCGTTCAGGTTGCAAAGGTACTCGGTGCAAAATACATAAGAATTTTCAGCTTCTATTTCACAAAAGGTGAAAGCTATGAAGAATACAGAGAAGAAGTTCTCAAGAGAGTTCAGCTTATGGCTGACTACGCAAATGAAAATGGCATCATTCCCTGCCATGAAAACGAAAAAGGCATTTACGGCGATAACGGCGAAAGAGTAAAAGATCTTCTTGATAATGTTAAAGGTCTTGTTGGAGTTTTTGACCCTGCAAACTTCGTTCAGTGCGGTGTTGATACTCTCAAAGCTTATGACCTTGTTGGCGATAAGATTGAGTATTTCCACATTAAGGATGCTCTTTACAAAGACGGTATGGTTGTTCCTGCTGGCGAGGGCGAGGGCAATGTTGTTGAGCTTCTTAAAAAATTCACACTTAAAGACGGTGTAAAGGTTCTTTCACTTGAGCCTCACCTTAAAGTTTTTGACGGTCTTGCAAATCTTGAAGCAGATGATGAAACAGAGAACAATATGAAGAAGAATGTTTACGCTTCTCATAAAGAGTCTTTCAAAGCTGCTGCTGATGCTATGCACAAGGTTGCAGAGGCTGCACAGCCTATCCGTTTCGGTATTATCGGTATGGGTAACATGGGTTCTGCTCATGCAAGAAACTTCCTTAACGGTCATATCAAAGAAATGAGAATCACTGCTGTTGCAGATATTAACCCCGAAAAGCTTAAATGGCCTGCAGAGGCTCTTCCTTGGGCAAAGAGATATAACACAGCTTCAGAGCTTATGGATAGCGGCGAGGTTGATGCTGTTGTTATTGCAACACCTCACTATTTCCATCCACCTCTTGTTATGGAAGCATTGAGCAAGGGACTTCACGTTGTATCAGAGAAACCCGCTGGTGTTTACACAAAGCAGGTTCGTGAAATGAATGCAGCTGCTGAAAAGAGCGATAAAGTTTTCGCAATGATGTTCAATCAGAGAACAAACTGCGTTTACCGCAAGATTAAAGAGATTGTTGACAGCAAAGAGTACGGCGATATTCACAGAGTTAGCTGGCTCATTACTGACTGGTACAGAACACAGGCATATTATAATTCAGGCGGATGGCGTGCAACATGGTCTGGCGAAGGCGGCGGCGTTCTTCTTAATCAGTGCCCCCACCAGCTTGACTTATGGCAGTGGATTTGCGGTATGCCTTCAAAAATCCGTGCTTTCTGCCACGAGGGTAAATGGCATGACATCGAGGTTGAAGACGATGTTTCAATTTATGCTGAATATCCCAACGGTGCAACAGGTATTTTCGTAACAACAACAGGCGACTATCCGGGTTCAAACCGCCTTGAAATCACAATGGATAAAGCAAAGCTTGTTTGTGAAGACGGTGAGCAGATTACTCTTGAAGTTCTTGATATTCCTCTTAGCGAGCATTGCAAAGTAAGTGAACAGGGCTTTGCAAAAATTAAGACAGAAATCGTTCCTGTTGAAACAGACGGAATTAACGACCAGCATTCAGGCGTTCTTAACGCATTTGCAGGCAAGATTCTCCATGGCACTCCTCTTGTTGCAAACGGCACAGAGGGCATCAACGGTCTTATGATTTCAAATGCCGCTCATCTTTCAAGCTGGACAGGCGAAACAGTTTCTCTTCCTGTTGATGATGAAGTTTACTATGCAAATCTTATGGAAAAGGTTGCATCTTCAAAAGCAAAAGAGAATGTTAAAGAAACAGTTAACGAGGATATGAGCAGCACATATTGATGTGCGGAGGAGCATAACTTATGAATATTTGCCTTGTAGGGTGCGGCGGCATTTCAAGATGCCACCTTGCCGCAATAGACAGCATGAAAAACGAGGGTATAAATCTTCTTGCAGTCTGCGATAATGTTAAAGAAAAAGCAGAGGCTGCTGCCCTTAAATATGGCTGCAAGGCTTACAGCGATTTTGACGAAATGATAAACAGTGAAGCGGCAGATGTAATTCACATCTGCACGCCTCACTATCTCCATGTTGATATGGCTGTTAAGGCTCTTAACAAAAATATCAATGTAATTATGGAAAAGCCCTGCGCCACTTCTTTTGAAGAAATTAAAAAACTTGAGGATGCCTGCAAAGCATCTTCCGCTCAGCTTGGTGTCTGCTTCCAAAACAGACTCAATGCTTCAACCGAGTTTGCAAAGAAAATTGTTGATTCGGGCGAATATGGCGAAATTGTGTCTGCAAGAGCGCTCTTTTCTTGGAAGAGAGATGCAGATTATTACGCAGCAGATGCGTGGCGTGGAACAAAAGACAAGGAATGTGGCGGTGTTCTGATAAATCAGGCAATTCATACCCATGATTTGCTTACATACCTTGTTGGTAAAGAAACTCTCAGTGTTGACGCAACTGTTTCCAATTTCCACCTTAAAGATGAAATTGAGGTTGAGGACACTGCAAGCATATTCCTTAGATTCACAGACGGCACAAGAGCTGTTTATTATGCCACCAACGCAGGCGGTGTAAATGCAAGCCCTATAATCGACATTAATTATCCCGATAAAGTTACTTTAAGGCTTGAGGGGGACTGCGTTTATCTTATTGATAATGACGGACTTAAACTTCTTTTTTCAGAGAAAGAGTTTAAGAAAAATAATGTTGGCAAAAAAGAATGGGGCAACAGCCATAATAAGCTGATAGCCGATTTTTATGATTGCGTAAAAACAGGCAGACATTTCGCAATTGATGTTAATGAGGCTAAGCGTGCTGTGGCTGAGCTTCTCGCCGCTTATGAATCATCAGAAAAAAATGAAACAGTTTATCTGAAATAAATATAAAGACAGGTGAATGATATGCAAATGACTTTTCGCTGGTTCGGTGCAGATAAAGACACCGTTTCCCTCGAACAGATAAGACAGATTCCTGGCGTTACAGGTATCGTGCCTGCACTTCACAAGCTTCCTGCTGGTGAAGCATGGCCTCTTTCCATGGTTATGGAAATGAAAAAAGAAATTGAAGACGCTGGTCTTACAATGGAATGTATCGAAAGCGTTAATGTTCACGAAGACATTAAACTTGGACTTCCAAGCGCAGAGAAATACATTGAAAATTATAAAATAAGCATCAGAAATCTTGCAAAAGCAGGCGTTAAGGTTATCTGCTATAACTTTATGCCCGTTTTTGACTGGACAAGAACTGACCTTGCTATGGATATGGGCAACGGCGCAACCTGCCTTTGCTATAACGGCAAGCAGATTGAGGGCAAGAGCCCCGAAGATATGTTCAAAGAGATTGACGATAACTCAAATGGTTACGCTATGCCTGGTTGGGAAACTGAGCGTATGGGCGAAATCAAAGAGCTTTTCCGTAAATATAAAGACATCACATCAGAAGACCTCTGGAACAACCTCAAGCATTTCCTTGAAGAGATTATTCCTGTTTGTGAGGAATGTGATGTTAAAATGGCTATTCATCCCGATGATCCGCCATGGGATATTTTCGGACTTCCAAGAATCATCAAAAATATTGACGATTTAAAGAGATTCCTCAAGCTCGTTGATTCTCCTTATAACGGACTTACTTTCTGCACAGGCTCTTTAGGCTGCGACCCCAACAACAATCTTCCCGAAATGATCAGAGAAGTTGGCGACAGAATCTATTTTGCACATCTTCGCAATGTTAAAATCAGAGAGAGCTGGTTTAACGAAACAGCTCATCTTTCAGATGCAGGAAGCCTTGATATGTACGAAATCGTTAAGGCTCTTCAGGATTCAGGCTTTGACGGATACATCAGACCCGACCACGGCAGAATGATCTGGGGCGAGGTTGCAAGACCTGGCTACGGTCTTTATGACAGAGCACTTGGTGCCGCATACATCAATGGCTTGTGGGAAGCTTGCAAAAAAGCTAATAAATAAAAGGAGTTTTACTTATGAATATACATGAAAATCTTAAAGGCAAGGTTGCCGTTGTAACAGGCGGCGGCGGAGTTCTTTGCAGTGGTTTCTCAAAGACTCTTGCAAAGCAGGGTGTTAAGGTTGCGGTTCTTGACCTTAACGAAGCAGCTGCTCAGAAAGTTGCAGACGAAATCGTTGCAGACGGCGGCGAAGCAATTGCAGTTGGATGCAATGTTCTTGATCAGGACAGCATGAAGGCTGCAAGAGATATTATTAACGAAAAGTTCGGCACTTGCGATATTCTTCTTAACGGTGCTGGCGGAAATAACCCAAAAGGCACAACAACAAAAGAAACACTTGAAAAGATTGACCTTGTTGAAAAGAATGATGATGTTAAAACATTTTTTGACCTTGACCCACAGGGTATTTCATTCGTTTTCAATCTTAACTTCCTCGGCACACTTATCCCCACACAGATTTTTGCAAAGGATATGGCTGAGAAAGAGGATAGCTGTATCATTATGATTACATCAATGAACGCATTCCGTCCTCTCACAAAAATCCCTGCATATTCAGCTGCTAAGGCTGCTGTTGCAAACTTCACACAGTTTATGGCTGTTCATTTTGCAGATATGGGCATCCGTGTTAATGCTATCGCTCCTGGTTTCTTCTCAACTCAGCAGAATAAAACACTTCTCTGGAACGATGACGGAACACCCACAGCAAGAACAGGCAAAATCCTTGCCGCAACACCTATGAAGCGTTTTGGTGAACCCGAAGAGCTTTCTGGCGCACTTCTTTTCCTTTGCGATAAAGAGTATTCAGGCTTCGTAACAGGTACAACAATCGCTGTTGACGGCGGTTTCAACGCATATTCAGGCGTATAATTCAATTCCATTCTGAAGGAGCAAATGATATGAAAAGAGCAATTTCCATAAGCTTAGTGCTGATTATGATTTTGAGCTTATTCACTTCATGTAAAACAAATAAAGGCGGAGAAATCCTTGAACCAGAGAAATCTGAGTTTATTTCAACTGAACAGAACGATAATTATATCTATGATGTTTATAAGGATTACTCCGTTATTAAAGAATATATCGGTGAAGATTTCAGAGCTACTATTCCTAACCGACTTGGCGGTAAGAAAGTTAAGGCTATCGGCGAAAAAGCATTTGGCAACAGTATGCTTGCAATCGAGGTTATTGACATACCAAAGAGTGTTGAATATATTGACCCCAGCGCATTTTATGGCAAGGCATCAGTTACAGCTTTCACAGTTGCAAGCGGCAACCCTGTTTATAAAAGCGATAAAGGCGCAATTTATTCAAAAGACGGCAAGAGCCTGCTTCATTACCCTGTAGGCAAGGCTGACACTGAATACAGAGTGCCTGACGGTATTGAAGAAATCGGCGCATATGCTTTTGCTGCCAGTGATATTATCAATACAGTTGTTCTGCCCGATTCTGTTAAAGCAATCGGAGCGCACGCATTTGATAAATGTTCAACACTTGTCAGCGTTAATCTGCCAAAAAGTATAGAAGAAATCGGTGATTTCTGCTTCTTTGAATGCCGTTCGCTTCCTAAGGTTGAGTTTCCCGAATCACTTAAAGTGATAGGTGAGGGTGCATTCCAGTATTGTATCTCTCTTTCATCTGTTGAGCTTCCCGATTCTGTTGCTGAAATCAAAGACAGTGCTTTCTATGAATGTGAAACTCTCACAAAAGCTGTTCTTTCAAAATCACTTCAGAAATACGGCTACAAAGTATTTGCAGGCTGTAAGCTTCTTGAAGAAATCACTGCTTCATCAGGATGTAATTATTTTAAAGATATAAACGGTGTGCTTTATTCAAAGGACGGCAAAACTCTTGTTGAATTCCCTTATGGCAGATATGTTAAAAATGTTGAAATCAACAAGGATGTCCGCACCATAAGAGCATACAGTTTCTATAGAGATAATAAAGGTCAGGGCGATGACAACTTCGATAATATTGAATCAATAAAATTCAATAATGTTGAAAAAATCGGTGCTTATGCTTTTGCAAACAGAGATGCTATCACAAAGGTTGAGCTTCCCTCAGCACTTAAAGAGTTCTCTCCAACTGCCTTTAATTACTGCAAAAAAATCAAAAAATACACACTTAAAGATTGTGAAAATTTCGTTGTTGTTGACAATGTTCTTTTCACAAAAGATAAAAAAACACTTGTGGCATATCCTACCGATAATGATGTGCATAATTACAAAATCCCTGACGGAACAGAGATTCTCGGTGATTATTCATTCAGCTATTGCTACAGCCTGCACGGCATTGACATTCCCAACTCAATCACAAAGGTTGGCGATTACTGCTTCTATATGACAAGCTCGCTGGCTGGTATTATTAAGTTTGGCGATAAGCTTAAATCAATCGGCAAATACTGCTTCTCAAACTGCGCAGGTATCGAAGAGCTGACATTTACCGACAACACAATCACAGAAATTCCAGAGGGTGCATTTGAAATTCTTGACGGAACATATGAGTTTATTATTCCTGAGGGAGTTACAAAAATCGGTGAGGACGCATTCCGTGAAATTGGATATATCAGATATGTCAAGATTCCCTCAACGGTTAAAGAAATCTGCAAGAGAGCTTTTTATGATATGGACGACCTCCATGATCTGACTATACCTGCAAGTGTTGAAACAATCGGGGAAGAGATAGTAACAATATCTGACGAAAAAGACCCCGATAAGGTTACACTGAGGGTTTATGAAGGCTCTACAGGTGAACAGTACGCAATTGACAATCATATTCCTTATAAGGTTGTTGCATAATTCAGGAGGCATACTTATTATGAATTTACAGTTAAAAAATCGTGAGGATTGCACATACGATATGATTTCACTTGGTGAAATTATGCTTCGTCTTGACCCGGGCGACGGCAGAATCAAAAATTCCCGCTCTTTCAGAGTATGGGAGGGCGGCGGAGAATACAACGTTGCCAGAGGACTTCGCCGTTGCTTCGGACTCAAAACAGCCGCAGTTACAGCCCTTGCAGATAACGAAATCGGCAGATTAGTTGAAGATTTTATGCTTCAGGGCGGTGTTGACACATCACTTATTAAATGGGTTAAGTATGACGGAATCGGCAGAAATGTCAGAAACGGACTTAACTTCACAGAGCGTGGATTTGGCATCAGAGGTGCTGTTGGTGTATCAGACAGAGGAAACACAGCAGCATCACAGCTGAAAACAGGCGATATTGACTGGGAGTATATTTTCGGTACTCTCGGTGTAAGATGGCTTCACACTGGCGGTATTTTTGCCGCACTTTCAGATACAACTGCACAGGTTGTTATTGAAGCTGTTAAATGTGCAAAGAAATACGGCACAATCGTTTCTTATGACCTTAACTACCGCCCCTCACTTTGGAAAGATATTGGCGGTATCGAAAGAGCACAGCAGGTTAATAAAGAAATTGCAAAATATATTGATGTTATGATAGGCAACGAAGAGGATTTCACAGCCTGCCTTGGTCTTGAGGTTGAGGGTAATGACGAAAACCTCAAAGAGCTTAACATTGACGGATATTATAAGATGGTTGAGAATGCTGTTAAGATTTACCCCAACTTCAAGGTAATTGCAACAACACTTCGTACAGTTAAAACTGCAACAGTTAATGACTGGAGCGCAATCTGCTGGGCAGACGGCACAATTTATAACGGACTTGAAATGCCAAACCTTGAGATTTATGACAGAGTTGGCGGCGGCGACAGCTTCGCATCTGGTCTTATTTACGGACTTATGACAACTCTTGACGCACAGGTTGCTGTTAATTACGGCGTTGCTCATGGCGCACTTGCTATGACAACACCTGGCGATACCTCAATGGCATCAAAGGCAGAGGTTGAGCGTATTGTAAACGGTGCAGGCGCACGAGTTCAGAGATAAACAGGAGAGATTATTATGGATAAAGAACAGATTTTAACAAGAATTCAGGATTGCGGTATTGTTGCCGTAGTTCGTGCAGAAAGCACAGAAAAAGCAGAAAAAATCGTTGATGCCTGCATTGAGGGCGGTGTTGCAGCTATTGAGCTTACATTCACAGTTCCTCATGCTGATAAGGTTATCGAGCATCTTGCAAACAAATACTCTCCCGAAGAAATCATTCTCGGTGCTGGCACAGTTATGGATGCTACAACTGCAAGAATCGCTATTCTCAGCGGTGCGCAGTATATTGTAAGCCCATATTTTGACCTTGAAACAGTTAAAATGTGCAACCGCTACAGAGTAGCTGTTATGCCTGGCATTATGACTGTTCGCGAGGGCGTTATGGCTATGGAAGCTGGCGCAGACATCCTTAAAGTATTCCCTGGCGACCTTTACGGACCCAAAATCATTAAGGACATCAGAGGACCTATCCCATACGCAAAGATGATGCCCACAGGCGGTGTTAATGCAGATAATGTTGGCGAGTGGATTAAGGCTGGCGCAGTTGCAGTTGGCGCAGGCAGCTCACTTACAGCAGGTGCAAAAACAGGCGATTATGCACTTATTACAGAAACAGCAAAGAAATTTGTTGCAAATATAAAGGCTGCAAGAGCGCAGTTATAATAATCTGAAAGGTAATCAGTTTTATGTTCGTTGATATAGCGAAAATTAAAATCAAAGCAGGGGATGGCGGTAATGGCGCTGTTTCCTTTCACAGAGAAAAATATGTAGCCTCTGGCGGTCCTGACGGCGGAGATGGCGGCAAAGGCGGAGATGTTGTTTTTAAGGTTGACGATAATCTTGCCACACTTGCAGATTTTCGTTACAAGCGTAAATATAAAGCACCTCCGGGGCAGAATGGCTCAAGCGGCAGAAGGAACGGCAAAAAAGGCGAGGATCTTGTTATCCTTGTTCCAAGAGGAACTGTAATAAAAGAGGTCAACACAGGCAGGGTTATGGCAGATATGTCTGACGATGATGTTTTTATCGCCGCAAAAGGCGGCAGAGGCGGATGGGGTAACCCCCATTTTGCAACACCAACCCGTCAGGCTCCACGATTTGCTAAAAACGGTGCCCCCGGTGAAGAGTGGGAAGTTTCACTTGAATTAAAGCTTCTTGCAGATGTTGGTCTTTTAGGCTTCCCGAATGTTGGCAAATCCACATTTATTTCTGTTGTCAGCGAAGCAAAACCCATAATTGCAGACTATCACTTCACAACACTTACACCTGTTCTTGGTGTTGTATCTCTTGGCGAGGGCAATTCATTTGTTATGGCAGATATCCCAGGTCTTATTGAGGGTGCAAGTGAGGGTATCGGTCTTGGTCATGAATTTTTAAGGCATGTTGAAAGATGCCGTCTGCTTGTTCATATTATTGATGCCGCTGGCAGTGAGGGCAGAGATCCAGTTGAGGATTTTGAAAAAATCAATGCGGAGCTTGTGAAGTTCAACCCCGAACTTGCAGAGCGTGAGCAGATTGTTGTAGGCAACAAAATTGACCTTGCATCTGATGAACAGCTTGAAAGACTTGAGAACTACTTTAAAGAAAAGGGTTATCAGTATTTCACAATGTGCGCACCTATTGTTGAGGGCACAAAAGAGGTCATCAATGCAGTTTCTGCAAAGCTTGCACAGCTTCCGCCTATTAAACGATACGAAAAAGAAGAAATCCCCGTTGAATATTTTGAAAAGAATAACAACGGCAAATACACAATAACTGTTGATGATGGTGTTTATATTGTTGAAGCTGAATGGCTTCTCAGAATCCTTCAGAGAACAGACCTTGATGACTATGAATCACTTCAGTATTTCCAGAGGGTACTTGTTTCAAGCGGAATAATTGATGCCCTCAAGGAAAGGGGAATAGAGGAAGGCGACACAGTTTCTATCTATGACCTTGAATTTGATTATTTCAACTAAGGTGGATTTATGGAAAGATTTTTGTCCGAAAAGCAGGTTGACCCAAAGCAGTTAAGTCCGCTGACATTAGCTTTTATTGGCGACACTGTTTATGACCTGCTTGTGAGAGAAGAAATTATCTGCGATGCTAACAGAAGCGCAAACGACCTGCACACTCTTGCAGTGAAGCAGGTTAAGGCGCCTGCTCAGGCTCAGGCAATAACCGCTATTATGGATGAACTGACAGAGGAAGAGCTTGCTGTTTTTAAGCGTGGCAGAAATGCCAAGACGGCTCATATTGCCAAAAATGCCTCTACCTGTGATTACCATAAAGCAACAGGACTTGAGGCTGTGATGGGTTATCTTTATCTGTCTGGCAAATTGCAGAGAATAAAAGAGCTTTATAATTTAATCAGGAGCGCTGAGAAAAATGACTGATAAGAAGCGAAAAGTTCTTGATATTATAGTTGATAATCTTTTTTGGCTTTTAGGGTGTATTTCGTATTCGGCTGGCGTAACAATGTTTGCCGTGCCAAATAATCTTGCCCAAAGCGGTATGACGGGTGTTGCGATAATTCTAAATTATCTTTTTCATACACCAATCGGCATAACAAACTTTTGCCTTAATGTGCCGCTTTTCATCCTTGCATGGATTTTTTTAGGCAGAAAATTCACCCTTAAAACCTTGTGGGTAACAACAATGCTGTCTGGCGTTATGGATGTTATGACGGCACTGATTAAAAGGGGCATTCTCCCTGCCTATGACAGCGGCGATAAAATCCTTGCCTGCCTTTTCTGCGGACTTCTCTGCGGATTCGGCTTGTCTATGGCTTTTTTGAGAAATGCCACAACTGGCGGTACAGACATCATTATGCGTCTGCTCAAGCGAAAGCTTCCGCATTTCTCTATGGGTAAGCTGATTATGATTCTTGATGCGGCGGTTGTTATTACGGCGGCGATTGTATTTAAAAGCGCAGAAAGTGCGCTTTATGCGGCTGTTCTTATTTTCGTCAGCTCAACCGTTGTTGACCGTATTCTTTACGGCGCAAGCAATGGCAAAATCCTGCTTATCTTTACAGATAAGGCTCACGAGGTTTCTTCAATGATAACCTCGAATATGAGGAGGGGAGTGTCAATTCTCCCTGCGGAGGGCGGCTACACTGGCGAAAGCAAAAATATGCTTATTGTTGTTTGCCGAAGCGATGAGGTTGCCAAGGTGCGCAAGCTTATTAAAAACGCTGACCCCCACACATTTATTGTTGTTACAGAAGCAAAAGAGATTCTCGGCGAGGGCTTTAAACCACCGTTAGCAGATTCCGAAAGCGAAACAGATTAAATTTAAACAATATGTAGTTAGTTCAACTGCTTGTATTCAAAATATAGCGAAAAAAATCTGATTTTTTTCAAAAAAAATATGAAAAAACAGTTGCAATTTAACTATGTTTGTGATAAAATACATTTTGCATGAATGATACCGAAAGAGGTGAAAACGATGAAAGAAGGAATTCATCCTAAGTACGATACCGCAAGTGTACGCTGTGCATGTGGTGCGGTTATAGAAACCCGTTCAACAAAAGGCGATATGCGTGTTGACATATGCTCAAGCTGCCATCCGTTCTTCACTGGTAAGCAGAAGCTCGTTGATACAGGCGGACGCGTAGACAGATTCAAGAAACGTTATAATCTTGATAAATAATCAAAATAAGGCGGTGCATTTTGCGCCGCTGAATTTTTTTAGGTGATTTTATGGAATATAAAACCGTCGATAAAGAAGCCTGCGATGAATTTATAGAAAAACGCTCCCGTTTCATTGGCTACATCAAGCCTGTTACAACTAAAGAAGAAGCGGTGGATTATATAAATTCAATCAAATCAAAGCATTGGGACGCAACGCACAATGTTTATGCCTATGTTTTGAGGGACGGGCAGACAAGAAGATATTCTGATGACGGCGAGCCGCAGGGGACAGCGGGAATGCCTGTGCTTGATGTGCTTTTAAAAGAGAATCTGACAGATTGCGTTGTTGTTGCCACAAGATATTTTGGTGGAATCCTCCTTGGTGGCGGCGGTCTTGTGCGTGCGTATTCACACACAGCAAAAATCGCTGTTGATGCTGGCGGTGTTGCCACAATGCGACTTTGTGCAATTATGAGCGTGCAGTGCGATTATAACTTTTATGGCAAGCTCAATGCTCTTGTGCCTGAGTTTGACGGCGTTGTGGATGATACTGAATTCAGCGAAAATGTGTCTATGAAATTCAGAATTCCAGCCGACAGAGAGCAGGAATTTCAGAAAAAACTGATAGACGCAAGCTTCGGTAAGTTCTCCGCAGAAAAATCTGGCGAAATATTCTGTAAAATGTAAATTTTTTTGAAGTAATTTAGATACTTTTGGAGTAAAGAGTATTAGTGGATGTTGTCGAAAGAAGTGTTTTATGAATTCTATTCGAGAAATCACGCTTTTTAATACTCCAAATAATATAAAATAATTTGTTAAAAAGGACCGCAGAGAGCCACTTGTGGCTCTGGTTCATGGATGGTGTGATTATGGCTCTCAATGATATGTTTCTTGAAGAATTACGGAATAGAAACGACATCGAAAGCGTAATTTCTTCATATGTAAATTTAAAAAGACAGGGCAGAATCTTAAAAGGACTTTGCCCGTTTCATAATGAAAAGACCCCGTCGTTTACGGTGTATCCCGATACAAGGTCGTTTTATTGCTTTGGCTGCGGTGCAGGCGGCGAAGTTATAACTTTCATCAGACGAATTGAAAATTATGATTTTGTTGAAGCTGTCAAGTTCCTTGCAGACCGTGCAGGTATGGCAATGCCAGAGGATAATTATGATGATTCTTTAGCAAAGCACCGTCAGCGTATTCTTGCCGCCAACAGAGAGGCTGCAAGATTTTTCCACAGCTCGCTTATGTCGCCTAAGGGTAAGGCAGGACTTGATTATTTCCTTAACAGAGGATTGTCAATGTCAACAATCAAGCACTTCGGTCTTGGATATGCGCCCGACAGCTGGCACGATTTACTTAACCATATGCGCTCAAAAGGATTCACGCAGAATGAGCTTTTTGATGCTGACCTTGTTAAGCGAAGCGAAAAAAATGGCAAAACGAATTATTACGATAACTTCCGCAACAGGGTTATGACCCCCATTATTGATTTGAGGGGCAATGTTATCGGCTTTGGCGGGCGAGTGCTTGATGATTCAAAACCTAAGTATGTCAACACATCTGACACACTTGTGTATAAAAAGACAAACAATGTTTTTGCTTTGAATTTTGCCAAAAACGGCAACCCAAATTCGCTGATAGTGTGCGAGGGTTATATGGATGTTATTGCGCTTCATCAGGCAGGGTTTACAAATTCTGTTGCATCCCTTGGAACAGCTCTCACAAAAGAGCAGGCAGGCTTAATCAGCCGATATGCAGATGAAGTTATACTTTCGTATGATAATGACGAAGCAGGGCAGGAAGCCACCAAAAAAGCCATAAGAATTTTTGAGGGTACAGGCGTTAAGCTTCGTGTACTGAAATTAGAGGGTGGCAAAGACCCCGACGAAATCATCAAAACCTATGGTAAAGAGCGATTTAAAGCGTTACTTGAGGGTGCGGCAAATAATGTTGAATACCGACTTTTAAGAGCGAGAGAAAAATATGACCTTGCTTTTCCCGATGGCAGAGCGGCATTCCTTTCAGAGGCAGCATCAATCCTTGCAGGCTGCAACGCTATTGAGCAGGATGTTTATGCTTCAAGGCTTGCTGACGAAATGAAAGTCAGCAAAGAAGCAATTCAAACAGAAATTCGCCGTCAGTATGCTAAACGCAAAGCTGCTGAAAGAAAGCAGGAATTTGAAAAAATCGTTCAAGAAACCACTGTTCCAAAGGACGAAATAAACCCTCAAAGAAAAGAAAATGTTCGTGCCGCAAAGGCTGAGGATATTCTTCTTGCCTCGGTTTTAAATAATCCCGAGTTTTATCTCAAGCTGAAAAATAAGCTTGATGAAAATGTTTTTATTACGGACTTCAACCGCAGAGTGTTTGCAGTTCTTTCCCGCCGTATTGAAGATAATATGAGTATAGATTTCTCTGTTCTTGCAGGTGAATTTTCACCCGAAGAGAATGGCAGAATCGCAAAGTTTTTGGCGATGAAAAAAGAAATCAGCAACACTTTAGCCGAGTGTGAGGACTGTATTAAAGTTCTTATACAAGAAAAGCAAAAAAAATCTGTCGTTGACCCGTCAGAAATGTCGGACGAAGAATTTTTAAATGCATTTCGGAAAAGATTTTAACGGATGTTTAATAAAGGAGATTGATTATGGAATTAGTTGATAAAAAAGCCTGTGTGAAGGCTCTTATCGAAAAAGGTAAGGCCAACAACAACAAAATTTCAACTCAGGATATCGACAATGCCATTCTTGAAATGGATTTTGATATTGAAGAGCTGGACAAGCTTTATGAAACTATCGAAAATCAGAACATCAAAATTATTGACGATTTTGATAATGCGGCTCTTGAAGATCTTGATTTTGACCTTGACCTTCCAAAATCACCTGAGCTTACCACAACATCAGGTGATGACAGAAACCCCGGCACAGATGACCCCGTAAAGGTTTATCTTAAAGAAATCGGCCGTGTTCCTCTTCTTACACCAGAAGAAGAAATTGAGCTTGCTACAAGAATCACAAGTGATGATGAAGAGGCTAAGAAAAGACTGGCAGAGGCTAACCTCCGCCTTGTTGTTAGCATTGCAAAGCGTTATGTAGGCAGAGGAATGCAGTTCCTTGACCTTATTCAAGAGGGCAACCTTGGTCTTATTAAAGCTGTTGATAAGTTCGATTATACAAAGGGCTTCAAGTTCTCAACTTATGCTACATGGTGGATAAGACAGGCTATCACAAGAGCTATTGCAGACCAGGCAAGAACAATCAGAATCCCTGTTCATATGGTTGAAACAATCAACAAGGTTAAGAAAACCAACAGCCAGCTGCTCCATAAAAACGGTAGAGATCCAACTGCAGAAGAAATTGCCGCTGAGCTTGGTATGTCTGTTGGCAAGGTAAGAGAAATTCTCAGAGTTGCACAGGAGCCTGTTTCACTTGAAACACCTATCGGTGAAGAAGAGGATAGCCACCTTGGCGATTTCATCCCCGATGATGACGCTCCCGCACCTGCTGACGCTGCATCAATTCTTCTTCTTAAAGAACAGCTTGATGAAGTTCTTCAGACTCTTACCCCAAGAGAAGCAAAGGTTCTTTCAATGCGTTTCGGTCTTGAGGGCGGTCATCCTCATACACTTGAAGAGGTTGGTAAATACTTCAATGTTACAAGAGAGCGTATCCGTCAGATCGAGGCAAAGGCTCTTCGTAAGCTTCGCCACCCAAGCAGAAGCAAGAAATTAAAAGATTTCCTTGACTAATCATACAGAGAATGGAACATTTTTGGTGTTCCATTCTTTTTTTATGCTCATATTTGTTGAACTCCTACCAAACTTGTGGTATTATATAGTGGAGGTGTTGCGTATGATGATTTCAACTAAAGGAAGATATGCTGTTCGTGTTATGCTTGCACTTTGTGATGTTAAAGATAATGCGTATGTTTCACTTAAAAGCATCTCTGAAAACGAAAATATTTCTGAAAAATATATGGAAAGCATAGTATCTATGCTTGTTAAAAAAGGATTTATTGAGGGCATCCGTGGCAAGGGCGGCGGATATAAGCTTAAAATTTCGCCAGAGGATATAACTGTCGGCAGTATTTTAAAAGCTACTGATGGCTCACTTGCACCTGTTGCCTGCCTTGAATGTAAGCCTAATAAATGCGACCGAGCATCAGAGTGCAGAACTCTGCCTGTATGGGAAAGGCTTGATAAAATTATAGATGATTATCTTGAAAACATTACGCTTGCAGATGTTTATAACGAAAGTGTAACGCTTGACAGTGTTAGTGAGGAGTGATTTTATGTCAAAAATTTATACTTCAGTTGAACAGCTTATTGGCTCAACTCCGCTGATTGAGCTTGTGAATATAGAAAAAGAATTTAATTTAAAAGCAAAAATTTATGCAAAACTTGAATATTTTAACCCGGGCGGCTCTGCAAAAGACAGAGTTGCAAAAGAAATGATTGCAGACGCTGAGGCAAAAGGCATCCTTAAAGAGGGCGCAACAATCATTGAGCCAACATCTGGCAATACAGGCATTGGTCTTTGTGCTGTTGCCGCTTCAAAAGGGTATAAGGCGATTATCGTTATGCCCGAAACAATGAGCGTTGAAAGACGACTTCTCATGAAAGCCTATGGTGCTGAGCTTGTGTTGACAGACGGCTCAAAGGGTATGAGCGGTGCAATTGAAAAAGCGGAGCAGCTTTCTAAAGAAATTGAGGGTAGCTTTGTTGCAGGTCAGTTTGTGAACCCTGCAAATCCAACCGCACACAGAAAAACTACAGGTCCCGAAATATGGGCGGATACAGACGGTGATGTTGATATTTTTGTGGCATCCGTCGGCACTGGCGGAACGCTCACAGGAGCAGGGGAGTACCTTAAATCAAAAAATCCCGAAATAAAGGTTGTTGCCGTTGAGCCCGAAAATTCACCTGTTCTTTCACAAGGCAAAGCAGGCAGCCACAAAATACAGGGTATCGGCGCTGGTTTTGTTCCCGAAGTGCTTAACACAGATATTTATGATGAAGTTATTGCCGTTAAAGATGAAGACGCATATAAATTCGGTAGCTTAGTTGGCAAAAAGCAAGGTTTCCTTGTTGGTATTTCTTCGGGTGCGGCGCTGAAAGGTGCGGTTGAGCTTGCACAAAGAAGCGAAAACGAGGGCAAAAAGATTGTTGTAATCTTCCCCGACACAGGCGAAAGATACCTCTCAACAGCAGGATATTATGATTGATTTTGGAGGAAATATGTCAAAAAAAGCATTGATTGCAATGAGCGGCGGTGTTGACAGCTCCGTTTCAGCGGCTCTGATGTGCGAAAAAGGCATTGAGTGCGTAGGCGTAACAATGAAGCTTCACGGCAATGCCAAGGTGCAGGTGTCGACAGAAAATTCCTGTTGCACACTTTCTGATGTTGAGGACGCACGGCAGGTTGCCACAGAGCTGGGTATGGATTTTCACCTCTTTGACTTCACAGAGGATTTTAAAGAAAAGGTAATCGACCGCTTTATATATTTATATGAGGTTGGCTCAACCCCAAATCCCTGCATTGACTGCAACAGATATATGAAGTTTGACCGCCTTTATCGCAAAGCGCAGGAGCTGGGATGCGATACGGTTGTAACAGGTCATTATGCAAGGGTAGAATTTGACGAAAACAAAAACCGCTGGATATTAAAAAAAGCTGTTAATTCAGCCAAAGACCAGAGTTATGTTTTGTATTTTCTTTCACAGGAGCAGTTATCTCACACATATTTCCCGCTGGGTGAATACGAAAGCAAGGACGATGTAAGAGCAGTTGCATCAAAATACGGCTTTATAAATGCTTCAAAGCACGATAGTCAGGATATTTGCTTTGTTCCCGATGGCGATTATGCTTCGTTTATTGAGAGAATCACAGGCAAAACCTACCCAAACGGCAAATTTGTTGATATAGATGGCAATGTTCTCGGCGAGCATAAAGGCATAATCCGCTACACAATCGGTCAACGAAAAGGCTTAGGTCTTGCACTTCCTGCGCCGATGTATGTCAGAAGAAAAGACCTTGAAAAAAATACAGTTATTCTCACAGACGAAAAATCACTTTATTCAACTGAGCTTGTTGCCAATGATTTTAACTGGATTGCTTATGACAAGCCAAATGAGCCTGTCAGTGTTACTGCAAAGCCACGCTACCGTGCAAAAGAAGCACCTGCAACAGCAGAGGTGCTGGAGGACGGCAGTGTTAAAATAACATTTGATGAGCCACAGAGAGCCATAACAAAAGGTCAGGCAGTTGTGCTTTATGACGGTGAGCTTGTTGTGGGCGGCGGCACAATAATTAAAACAGATTGATATTGCAAAGCTAAGATTTGTCTGATATAATTAGATTATGATTTATCTTTGGAGGACTTATGAATTTTAAAACTATAAACAAAAACAATGGAACTGTTGAAGGCTTTTGCCTTGTTAAAACTCTTGAGGTGAAAAAAACTGCCAAGGGTCTTACATATCTTGATATGACACTTACAGACTCCACTGGTGAAATCAACGCTAAGCTTTGGGATTACAAAGAGGAGCTTCACAGTGATGTTAAGGTGAACACAATCGTTAAGGTTCGTGGCACAGAGTCTATTTTTAACGATGCCCCACAGCTGAGGGTTGACAGAATCCGCAAAGCTCTTGAGGCTGATAATGTTAAGGCAGAGGATTTTGTGCCAAGCTCAGAATATTCTGGTGAAACAATGTTTGACACTATTTTTGCCGTTGCAGAGAGCTTTGAAAATGAAGAGTTGAAGCTTCTTGTTACAACAATTCTTTCTGAAAATAAAGAACAGCTTGTTATCTGCCCTGCGGCTTATAAATTGCACCACGCTATCAGAGGCGGACTTATGTATCATACCCTGTCAGTTCTTCGCCTTGCAGAAAGTGTTTGCGCAATTTATCCAAGTGTTGATAAAGAGCTTCTTCTCAGCGGTGTTATTCTTCACGATGTTGCAAAAATCTGGGAATTTGATGTTTCCGAAGCAGGCATTGTTTCGGGATATTCTGTTGAGGGTTCACTTATCGGTCATCTTGTTAAGGGTGCAATGAATGTTGATAAGGTCGGCGAAAGACTGGGTACAGACAAAAATCTTCTTATGCTTCTTGAGCATATGATTATTTCTCACCATGGTGAGCCGGAATTTGGTGCCGCAGTGCGCCCGATGTTCCTTGAAGCAGAGCTTCTTTCTCAGCTTGACACAATGGATGCAAGAATTTATGAAATTTCATTTGCTCTCAGCGAGGTTGAAAGCGGCACTTTCACACCAAGGCAGTGGGCACTTGATAACAGAAAACTTTATAACACAGGCATTAAGGAAGTAAATGCGAAAGCAGATTTATTATAAAGGAGCGATATTATGAGAAATCATGAAGTTACCAATGTACAGCCTTTGCTTAAAGAGGATGGCACATTAAGAGAGCCAGGTTGGTCAAAAAAGCTTGTTCAGGTTTATAACCGTGAAGCAATCAAAGCGCCTAAGTTCCGTATCAAAGAGTGGGATTATTACCTTGTTATTTCAAATG
Source organism: Clostridia bacterium (assembly GCA_024404115.1). Taxonomy (GTDB): domain Bacteria; phylum Bacillota; class Clostridia; order Oscillospirales; family Acutalibacteraceae; genus CAG-488. The sequence continues at coordinate 50,157 of JAKSQM010000002.1, forward strand.
AGGGTAATTTTGGTCTTGCATTCACAATTTCTGATGACGGTTACATAGGCTTACAGAGCGTATCTCTTTTAGATTTTTCTAAGCCCTGCGAACACACTGAAACAATTCTTAACGCATTCCCAATGGGCAAACTGAAGCTTCCCCGCACATCTGATGAGGGCGACACAATTTATATTGATAAAAGACTTCAGATGCGTTTCTTAAAGCTTCCCGAGCAGCGCAGAATTATGTGCCGCTTCAACAATTTCAAGGATGGCAAGCCTTTTGAGTGCGATATTACACTTGAACAGCCCGAAATGGACACAATGGTTATTGCAACACCTTGGAAAGAAAAGAAAACCGCTTTCTATTATAATCAGAAAATCAACTGCATGAGAGCAAGCGGTACTGCTACATTTGACGGCAGAGAGTATAAATTCAACCCCGAAACAGACTTCGGTACTCTTGACTGGGGTCGTGGCGTCTGGACTTATGACAACAACTGGTACTGGGGTTCAGGCAATGGCATTGTAAATGGCAAGCCTTTCGGCTTTAATATCGGCTACGGCTTTGGTGATACAACTGCTGCCAGCGAAAACATTCTTTTCTATGACGGCAAGTGCCACAAGCTTGACGATATCAAATTCAATATCCCCGAATCAAGCTACACCGACCCATGGACTTTCACCTCATCTGACGGCAGATTTGAGATGACATTTGAGCCGATTATCGACAGATGTGCAAAAATTGATGTTAAGGTTATTGTTACTGACCAGCATCAGGTATTTGGCAAAATGAGCGGTAAGGCTATTCTTGATGACGGAACTGTTCTGGAAGTTAAAGATCTTCTTTGCTTCGCAGAGGATGTTCATAATAAATATTGATTTGGAGCAAATATGGACTGGACTGAACTTAAAATCTCGGTGGATACCGAAAACATAGAACTTGCAGGCGACATTGCGCAGATGGTTGTACCGTACGGCATTTATATTGAGGATTATTCTGACCTTGAAGAAGCCGCATGGGAGATTGCCAAAATCGACCTTATTGACGAAGACCTTTTGAAAAAAGACAAGACAAAGGCTTTTGTGCATATTTACTTGCCGCCACACGAAAATCCGCAGGAAGCTGTTGCTTTCCTTTCTGAACGCTACAATGCAGAGAATATCAAGCATGAAATAGATGTTTCTGTTTGCAGAAATCAGGATTGGGAAAACAACTGGAAAGAGTATTTCAAATCTGTTCCTGTTGGCAAAAAGATGCTGATTCATCCTATTTGGGATAATGATTTCGAAAAAGGCGACAGGGTAGTGCTTGATATTGAACCAGGTCTTGCTTTTGGCAGCGGCGGACATGACACAACTCAGCTTTGCCTTGAAACCCTTGAAAATTATGTGTATGAGGGCTCAACAGTGCTTGATGTTGGCTGTGGCAGCGGAATCCTCGGTGTATGCGGTCTGCTTTTAGGTGCAGAAAAGGCTGTTGGTGTTGACATTGACCCTCTTGCTGTCAAAAAGGCAGAGGAAAATGCAGAGCTTAACGGCTTTGACAGCACAAGATACACCGTTTATGAGGGCAATCTTACAGATAAGGTAAGTGGAAAATTCAACATCGTTGTTGCAAATATCGTTGCCGATGTTATCATTATGTTCTGTGAAAGCGTTGGCGAGTTTATGAATGACGATTCTGTTTTCATCACATCAGGCATTATTGATGTAAGAGAGCAGGATGTTCTGGCAGCTTTCCAGAAATTCGGTTTTGAAGTAATCGAAAGACACGAAAGCAACGGCTGGCTCTGTTTTGTAACAAAGAAAATAAAATAAGATATAAAAAATCGGCACAGCAGGCAAACGCTTACTGTGCCGATATTCTTTTTAAAATTAAAGAACTTTATTGAAGAAATCGATTGTTCTTGCCTCTTTGGGGTTAAGGATAACCTCCTGTGGAGTGCCTTCTTCAATAATATAACCGCCATCCATGAAGATAACTCTGTCTGCAACTTCTCTTGCGAAGCCGATTTCGTGTGAAACGATAACCATTGTCATACCGTCAGCTGCAAGATCACGCATAACCTGCAAAACTTCACCAACCATTTCGGGGTCAAGTGCTGATGTAGGCTCGTCAAAGAGCATAATATCGGGGTTCATGCAAAGTGAACGGGCGATAGCAACACGCTGTTTCTGACCGCCTGAAAGCTGTGAGGGGTAAGCATCCGCTTTATCCTCAAGTCCAACTTTTTTGAGCATCTGAAGAGCCTGTGCTTTTGCCTGCTCCTTATTCATCTGCTTTGTTTCAACAGGTGCCAGCATAAGATTCTGCATAACATTAAGGTTGTTGAAAAGGTTGAAATGCTGGAAAACCATTCCGATTTTTTCACGAACCTTGTTAATGTCAATTTTCTTTGAGTCAATGTGGTTGCCGTCAACAACAACTTCACCTGCTGTGATAGCCTCAATGCGGTTAAGGCATCTTAAAAATGTTGATTTACCGCTGCCTGAGGGGCCGAGTATAACAACAACCTCACCCTCGCAGATGTCAACATTTATGTCTTTGAGAACCTCAAGCTTGCCATAATTCTTTTTAAGGTGAGAAACGTGAATTTTTACATTATTTTCATTTTTCATCGTGATTCAACTTCCTTTCAAGAATTTTTGCAACCTTTGAGAGTATTGTGATAACAATAAGGTACATTACGCCAACGATAATCCAAACCTTGAATGAATCGTGAGTGATTGAAATAACGCTCTTTGCTGTGTTAACAAGCTCGGGGAAACCGATAACAGAAAGAATTGAAGTATCTTTCAATGTGATGATGAACTGGTTGATGATGCTGGGAATCATTGTTTTAATCGCCTGAGGAAGAACGATTTTACGCATTGACTTCCAATATGTAAGACCAAGGCTTCTTGCAGCCTCCATCTGACCAATGTCAACTGACTGAATACCTGCACGGATAATCTCTGCCATGTAAGCACCGCAGTTAAGTGAAAGACAGATAATACCAGCCTGAAGTGGCTCAATGGTAAATCTTATGTCAAAAATTGATTTAAATGCGTAGGGGATTCCGAAATAAACGAAAAATGCCAGAACTATCATCGGCACACCACGAATAACATCAACAAAAATCTGCGCAATCCAGTTACATGGTTTATTTTTCAAAACGCTCAGCATGCCGAAGAATAAACCGACTATGCAAGCAAAAAGCAAACTGTAAAGAGCCATTATGAGTGTCTGACCCATTGCCTCAAGCAGCAGTTTACCATATTCAGTAATAAGTCCTGTCATTAGGTTTTGCTCCTTTAAAATTGCAGGGCACCGATTTGGTGCCCCGTGTTGATATTAAAATTCCTGTGATTTATTAGCCGAGGTATTCTGCAAGAATCTTGTCATATGTTCCGTTAGCCTTGATGTTTGCAAGACCCTTGTTGAACATATCAACGAGCTCCTGATTGTTTGCATCAAAGATTGCGAAGCCGTAGCCTGAACCCTCGTTAGCTGTGTTGTCAAGAATTTTAAGTGCAAGGTTACCAGTTTTGATAGATGCCTTCATAACAGGTGTATCTTCAAAGCAAGCAACCTCCTGACCACCGAGAACTGCCTGATACATTGTGTCAGAATCCTCATATGTTGTGATTTCAAAGCCATATTTCTCTTTAAGGCTCTCTGCATATTCAGCACCCTGAGTGTTTCTCTTAACAGCAACCTTTAAGCCCTTGAGGTCTTCAAAGCCTTTGATTGTTGAATCAGCAGCAACAGTCATTGTCTGTGTGCAGGTGTAGTAGCTGTCTGAGAAAATCCAGCCATCTTTCTGACGCTTTTCTGTGATAGATGCGCCAGCGATCATACCGTCAGCCTGACCAGCGTTGCAAGCTGCGATTGAAGCGTCCCAGCCTAAGCTCTTAAGCTCATACTTGAAGCCCTGATCTTCTGCGATAGCAGCGAGGAGGTCAACATCAATACCAACAAACTCACCTTTAGCATTTGTGTACTCAAAGGGATTGAATGCTGTATCAGTGCCAACAACCCAAACTTTTTCTGTTTCTTTGTTGTCATCTTTCTTACCGGCAGCACAGCCTGCGAAAAGGCATACTGTCATAGCAAGGCACAACATAATTGCGATTACTTTTTTCATTGAAATCATATCCTTTCATAAATTGTTATAGAGATATTCTCCATAGGGTTTAATTATAAATTAAAGTATTTCATTAGTCAAGTATTTATTGCTATTTTTAGTATATATTGTATAATGAAAATGCGTAAAAGGGTTGTTGAAATTATAAGATGAAAGCAACATTATTTAATAAAAGAAAAAAGATGATTATGAAAGCCGAAACTGTCGTAATCATCTTTTGAAATTATATGTTATTTCTTTTCAAAGAATTCGTGGCAAACATCCCAAAGGCAGAATTTACCTCTGCGGAAAGGCTTGCGGTCAATCCATTTGCCGTTTGTGAAATCTGGAATCGGAACAGGCATACCGCCCATTGCAGCAGACTGCTCTGAAAGAACTGTTACTGCCATCCATGCGGCTGTGTCATAAACATCAATGGGAGGCTCACCGTCATTGATAACTGCGTCAACATATGCACTGAGAACAAGGAAGTCCATGCCGCCGTGTCCGCCTGCGTGAGCTTCAACATCGGTGTACTGCTTCCAGAGAGGGTGCATATATTTTGTGCTGTAGTTGTCAAAATCCTCTGCTTCGTGCTTCTTTGGTGAAAGCTCATCACTGTAGAAAAGGTCATCACCGGGTGTTTCCTGATAAATTGCCTTTGTGCCCTGAACAACATAATCACGGCAATAGGGGCGGGGGAGTGAGCAATCGTGATGAAGCGTAATTGTTTCGCCGTTTGCACATTTAATCATTGTGGTTGTAACATCGCCCTGATTGAAGTCTGTGCCGTAAAGGTAGTAATCCTCGCCTTTTTCTTTCTTAATCCACTCATTAAGTCCCTTAGACTTGCTGGTGATTGATGAAAGTGTAAGCATACGGTTGCCACGGTTGATGTTAATAAGCTTGCAGATGGGACCCAACTGATGTGTGGGGTAAAGCTCGCCGTTGCGGTTGATGAAATTTTTAAGTCTGCCGTGTCTGTTTTCTTTACCAAGGCAGATTTCATCACGCAGGTCGTGTCTGTAGCCGCCCTCAAGGTGAACAATTTCACCGAAAAGACCCTGCTTAACCATATTGTAAATTGTCATCTCATTCTTGTCGTAGCAGCAGTTTTCAAGAAGCATGCAGATTTTGCCTGTTTCTTCGCTTGTTCTTACCATCTGCCAGCATTCTTCAATAGAAGCGGCACCGCCAACCTCCATTGCGGCATGCTTGCCAGCTTTCATAGCTGCAACAGCAATTTCAGCGTGAGTTATCCAAGTTGTGCAGATAACAACAGCCTTGATGTCATCTCTTTTAAGAAGCTCTTTGTAGTCAAGATAAACGGTTGCATCATTGCCAGCCTTTTCTTTAACGATTTCCTGACCACGCATAGCTCTGTCTTCATAAAGGTCGCAGACAGCAACAACATTAACGCCGTCAACACTGAGAAGCTCGTTGAGCATACCTTGTCCTCTGCCACCTAAACCTATAAATCCAAAATTAGTTTTTTCTGTCATAATATCATCCTCCGAATGAACTTATACAATAAACATACCATTTTTTTCGATTTTATTCAACAATAATTTGCAAAATAATCATTATTTTTTTGAAATTTATTGCATAAGCCTTTCTTTAATATATTTAAAAATCTGAAAAATGTTAAAATTATAACAATTTAATAATAAATGGTTGATTATTAACAACTCTTTATTCATTATCACAATACATATCTTCTTGAAAAATTGCACATAAAGTGGTATAATGTCTAATCCAATCTACAATAAAGGAGCTATCCTATGTTTTCTCTTGTAAACTTTGCACGCACCTTGCTTGCAAAAATTATCGCATTGCTTTACACAATCGTTTCTGTTCTTTTTAACGGAATGGCTGTTAAAACTGAGCTTCCAAAATGCCCCGATGATTTCACGCCAGTTGTCCGCTTTGCAGTGTGCAGTGATGTTCACCTTAACGGCAACCCTAATCAGGTGGAGGCAGAACGCTTAAAGAAGCTTTTTGACACTGTTTATGCTTATTCTGAAACACAGGAATACAAAAGTTTTGATGCCATTGCCTTTGCTGGTGATATTGCCACATCAGGTAATCCTGCGGAATATGACGAGCTTAACGATATTCTTAATGAAAAGGTTAGAGAAGGCACAAAGGTGCTGACCTGCCTTGGCAATCATGAATTTATCGCATACAGAGATTATGACGCATCTATCGGCACAAGAGTTTTTGAAGAAAAAATGCAGAGAAAAGACTGTGAACACGCAGTTATCAACGGCTATCATTTCATTATTTCTTCTTATGATGAAGACGGTCATTCATTTATTAAAAAATCACAGTGGATAAACAGTGAAATTAAAAAAGCTGTTAAGGACACAGGGGACAAGCCTGTATTCGTTTTCCAGCATCCTGCACCGTTTGCAACAATTTACGGCAGTGTTATCTGGGGCGACCCAATTGTTCCGCTTGTTTATATGAATTATCCGCAGGTTGTTGATTTCTCAGGTCATTCACATTATCCAATCAATGACCCACGCTCAATCTGGCAGGGTGGATACACTGCTCTTGGCTGTGGCACTCTCAGCTCTTATGAAACAGAGCTTGACGGCTTCAGCGGCAATTTCCCTTATAACTGCGACGAAGCGGCTCAGTTTTATATTGTTGAGGCGGATAAAGACGGCAATGTTCACATTCTGCCCTATGACCTTATAACAGAGCAGTTTTTCAGTAACGATTATTATTTAACTGACCTTGCAAACAGAAATTATGAATATACATATGAGAAGATGAAGCTGAGAGATGAAAGCCCCGTATTCAGTAAGGATACCGCTGTTTCTACATACAAAAATGAAGCAGGGGAGACAATCCTTAAATTTGACGGCGCAAAAGACAATTTCATCGTTGAAAGCTACAAAGTCAGCGTAACAAAAGGATTAAAGCTTGTTGCAAGAGATAATTTCACAAGTAAATACCTTTATCTGTTTATGGAAGATAATTATGAAGTGAATCTTGGAGTGCTTGAAGAGGGCACAAAATACACCGCAGAAATAACCGCACTCAACGCATTTGCAGAAACATCGAAACCTTTCATTTATTCATTTGTGGCAGAATAATCAATATAATTCTGTTGACAAAATGTGTCTTTTCACATTATAATATTATTGCTTTTAAAACCCGTTTGCCCCAAAAAGCGAGCGGGATTTTTTTAAATGAAAGGAGATTTTTTATGAAAAAAATAGCAATTATTCTTGCAGTTTTGATGCTGGTTTTACTTGGTGGATGCGGTAAAAAGCCATCTGTTCCAGAGAAAGAAAACGCAACATCACAGTCAACAAGTGAAGAATCAACACAGGCAAAAACAGAGCCCGAAGAAACAACAGGGGCAACAGAAGCTACACCCGAACCTGTTCCCGAAATTGAAGATTTAGGCAACCGTGCCCTTGGCACTGCACCAACATTCGGTGAGGACAGCGAGTATGCAGGACATTTCATTTTCAGAGCCGATCAGGATATTAAAAACTTCAAATTCTTCAAGGTAGATATGTTCTTTGACGGAGATAAAAACATACTTACAGGCTCAATGGAAAAGGAATACGGCTCACTTAAAGCTATCAGAGCAGGCGAAGAGGTTCTCATTATGGGCGACACAGGCGAAACATTGCCTTTCCTTGCTGTTTCATATGAATCTGAAAGCGGTCAGAAGTATTATTATGCAATCGAAATCAGTGGTGAGGACGGACATCCGTTGCTCACACCATTCACTTTCTCAGTTGGTTAATTTAAAAGTGTGATAATTATGAAAAATAAAGTTAAAAAAACAGGAAAACAAAAATTCAAAAAATTCTTAAAAATATTTATTTCAATTATTGCTGTGCTTGCAATAATCATCTGCGTTGCAGGCTCAATTGCTTACGCAGGGTATAAGAAAAATATGGAATTTGTCAGCGAAAAAATCGAAAAAGTTAATTACGAAAATCAGCTTGTGCCAAGTGTTGATAAAGACGGCAATTTTGAATTTGTAACTGACAGAGATTTCAGAATTATGGATATGACAGATGTTCATATCGGCACAGGCTTTATGAGCATAAAAAAAGACAACATGGCGCTTAACGCTGTTGCTGCAATGGTTGCAGCTGAAAAGCCGGACCTTGTTGTTTTGACAGGTGATACGCTGTTCTCGTTCCCTCATGTTGCAGGCACAATAGACAACAAAACATCTGCAACGCTTGTGGCTGAATTTATGGAAAAGTTAGGCGTTTACTGGTGCTTGGTTTATGGCAATCACGACACAGAGGATTTCTCACTTTTTAACCGTGAAGAAATATCTGCACTCTATGAAAACCGTGAAAGATATCCGCACTGCCTTTTCTCAACTGGAACGGACAGCGCAGACGGATGCGGAAATTATGTTATAAATGTAAAAAATTCCCTTGGTAAAATCACACAGAGCCTTTTTATGCTTGACTCACATTCATACATACCAGAGGATTTTTGGGGATTTATGTCAAAGTATGACTGCGTTCATAAAAATCAGATTGAATGGTATCAGAACGAACTTAAATCTTTCACACAGCAGAATGGCGGCGAAACACCAAAATCACTTGTGTTTATACACATTCCGCCTGTTGAAATGAGAGATGCTTTGGACGAATACGAAAAGAACGGCAATAAAGACACTACGGATGTTAAATACATCTGGGGCGAAAAGAGAGAAAATGTATGCTCTGGTGAGCAGAACGAGGGGCTTGTTGACGCTTGCCTTAATTCAAAATCAACACAGGCAATTTTCTTTGGTCATGACCACATAAATAATATTGAGATTGATTATAAAGGCATCCGCCTTTGCTATGGCAACTCAATTGATTACCTTGCATATTCGGGCATTGATAAGCAGGGCGTTCAGCGTGGGTGCAAAATAATCTCTGTTTCGCCAGACGGAAGCTTTGACATCAGCCGTGAAAACTATTATCAGGATAAATATGTGCCCGTTGTTGCCAAAGAAGCCGTTACAATGGAAGCAAAATAAACAGAAATGATGCGATTTGGTTATTTTAATCAGCTTGTCTGCATATACTTTACAAAAACCAAAAGGGGAGTAGCAGACGGTGAAAGCATCAACGTTTAATCTTCATTCAATTCATCAAAAAACAAAAACAATTTCATCAAACCGTCAGATAATTATTCTTGTGGCATTATTCTTTGCGGGATTGATTTTCGGCTCGTTTTCTGTTAAATCAGAAAGCTCGTTTGTAGCCGAAAAGTTAGTTCCGTTTTATATGAATTATGTTCGTGCAAAAAGCACAGAATCAAGTCTGGCGGTGTTTTTTTCTTCACTATTGATGTATTCAACGGTGATAATTTTTGCTTATTTTATTGGTCTTTGTGCTGTGGGAATACCGTTTGTTGCGCTGATTCCACTTTGCACAGGTGTGTTTATCGGCTCTGTTTCGGGGCATATTTACGGAACATATATGTTGCGTGGTCTTGGCTATTGTGGGATTATCATTTTTCCGTCAGCGGTCATTGCCATATCTGCAATAATTTTTGCCAGCAAAGAAAGTATGCTGATGTCAAGAAATATGCTGAATCTGCTATCTCAACGGCACAATCAGCAATACGAAGATTTTAAAAGCTACTCAATCCGCTTTGCAATTTATATAGCGATTTCTTGCGGTGCGGCGCTGATTGACACAGTGATGACCCATTTATTCATCGGTCTTTTCAACTTTTAAATTGTTGAGCGGACTTTTATCAACAGCGTTTTTAATTTGCTCGTTCACAACATGGGTGTAAATCTCTGTTGTGGCAAGGCTCTCATGACCTAAAAGCTCTTTGAGAACCATAACATCTGTGTCAGCGTGCTGATAAAGAAGCGTTGCGGCTGTGTGCCTTAATTTGTGGGTGGAATATCCCTGACCGCCAAGACCGACTTTTTCTAAAAGAGTTGTAACAATATGCTGCACTGTTTTGGGGCTGATTCGCTGGTGATGACTGCTTAAAAACAGTGCATTTTTATCCTTTGCTTTGATGCCCTCCACAGGGCGAACCTTCATATAATTTTCATAGGCAGAAATGCACGCATCGTTAAGGTAAACAATCCTCTCTTTGTTGCCTTTGCCTGTAACTTTCATTGAGCGGTCAGAGCGCACATCGTTATAATTTAAAGAAACAAGCTCGGAAAGACGCAATCCGCAATTGAGAAAAAATGTGATAATGCAGTAATCACGCTCTTTATTTTTGCCGTCAATGTGATCTAAAAGGTTAACGCTTTCTTCTAATGTCAGATACTTAGGCAGCGACCTTTTGTGCTTCGGTCTTTCAAGATTTTCCATAGGATTCATTTCAAGATAGCCGTGAGCTGTCAGCCATTTATAAAATGAACTGATAGAAGAAAATTTGCGAAGTCTTGTATTTTCGCTGTTATTTTTTTCGTTTCTACAAAAGTTAATATAATCATAAACATCGTTTGCATTTGCGTTAAAAATCAGCTCTTCACGAATTTTTTTTACATCTATTTCTGAGAACGGAATATCGCTTCCAGCAGAGCCGCTTTCCTGCATTAAAAATCGCAAAAAGCTCCTTAAATCTGAGCCGTATTCAAGAACGGTCAACTGCGATTTGTGAAGCACAACCGATTGATGCGTTAAGTATTGCTGAACAACCTTTGGCAGCTCCTGTAATTCTTCTTTTCTCATATAATCACCTGCAAATCAAATTACAACTACATTATATTATACAAAATCAAAAGAATCAAGAAAAAATCCGAGCCAAAAGGTTCGGATTTTCGCCATTTACCACTGATATTCCATAACAACGTCGGGTCTTTCCCAAAATTTCACAGTGAGTCTTTTTTTTGTGCAGTTGACAGTTATGCTCAGCGCCGTTGTCCATATATTGCTGTCATCTCTCAACGGCTTTTCTTTGCCAAGATAATATAATTTCAACTTTTCAGTTATTCCGCTTTCGTCATAGTATTTCAGTAGTCCCTTTTGCAAATCCTCAAAGTTTTCGTCTGTCTGCACCCACACAAGGTCGCACCTGTGAAGATATTCCATATATTTATCGTAGCCGTCTTTGTTCTCAATTGAGTACATCCCAGCGTTGTAATCATCATAGCATTTTTTGTATTCACGCACCTGAATTGCTTCCTCGGTTTTATCGTCTATGTCAATATATTTCCCCTCGCTGTTTACGGGGATTTTAAAAACATTATCGCTTCTCCAATCAAGAGATTCGTTTATGTGGTCTTCATCATTGCAAAAATGAATATGCCCCTTATCATCTCTGAAAGCATAGGGAATATTTAGAATTTCATTTCGCCACATAATCTCTTCCATTAAATCTGCCATTTGTGCGTCATTCTGGATTTTGTCAATTCGCTCCAAGCCAAACTGCAATCTGCCATAGCCCGATTGATTTCTTGATGTGCTGTTAAATTCGGGGTAAATATAATAATTTCCCTGTCCGTGCTGATAGGGGAGGTACTTCACTTCCTCGTTGGCAATTTCAACAAGTCCGTATTCTCCCTTTGCATCACCAATCATCATGCAAAGATTCCACCCAGATGCCACAGTTTCATCAATCAGCGTGTAAATATCAAGAGAATTCCTCATAAATTCCACCGCTTCATCAACAGTTGCGCAGTTAGAGGCAACAACAAACGGTAGACTTATTGAGCAGAGCCTTGTTTCAGCATCGGGATTAGTGCCCATACAGACAAACTGCTTTTCGTAGCCACGCATATTATATTCAATATAAAGCCCCTCGCTGTTCATTGAATCAGATGCAAGCACGGGCAGGGCATTGTAATATTCATCTTCAATTTTGCCTGCTTTCAATAAATCCTGATATTTAACGCTCTTTGTGAACATTTCGTCATATGTAAAATTCAGCGTTTCGTATTTGCCATATTTCACATGGGTGATATAGCAGGGGAATTGTGAAACGGTCAAATCAAGGTTTCTGCCAATAATCACATCACCCGATTTCGTTTTTGTTGCCAGTGCAGAGCATCCGATATTTTTTGAAATATCATATCGCTTGTTGGCATATTCCAAAGCTTTGTCAAAGTCAAAGCTTTCGTGGCTGTCGCAATCAATAACAAAGTTTCCTAAATCGGTGAAGTTATCGTATTTCACATTTGCAACACTCCACTTGTATGTTGCGCCGCTTTTTATTTTAAAAAAACTACAACCCTGCAAAAGAAATGAAATGCAAACCACAAAGCATATCAGACAAACAACTTTTTTCATAAATAAACTCCTATCTAAATTGTGCCTGCTAAATTTATAATAAAAAAGTATGTTGGATATGCTTATTTTAAAAAAGAAAAACCATCGAATCATACGAAACGATGGTTTTAAATCAAAGGATTTTATTTATTGAAATTGAATACGCTATCGAATGCGCTTGCAAGCTCAAAGGTGGGGTCATTTTCTTCGATTACGGGACCTTTGGGTGTGGGGTCGGGGTCGATTGCGCTTGTAACCTCTGCGAGGATTGGCTCGAATGTGAATTTTTCAACATTTACTTCGGGTTTTTCGTATTTCATCTTAGCTACCTCCCTTAGAATAATGCGATAATTGCCTGAACAAGAGCCATTACTGCGTTGAGAATGCTCATAAGTACGCTCATGAATGAGGGTGCTGTTTCTGTTTCAGTTTCGGTTACAACAGGAGCTTCGTCAGCTGTTACGATAATCTCCTCTGCCTGCTCAAGAGCGTTGTCAAAGTCGAGTACTTCAAAATCAGAATCAGCTGATGTTGTAAACTTACCAATGCTAAGTGTCTGAGCACTGCCGTAAACTGTGTTACCGTTTGCGTTGGTCATATATGACTTTGCATAAACAGTGTCATTTTCTTCTACATCAATTACTGCCTTGAGAAGTCCAGAAAGTGATGTGTTTGTCTTAGCGGCTACTGTCTTATTTACGCTGTCGTTATCAACTGTGAGGTTGTCTTTCTGAGCGGCATCTGTTGTGTAGATAACACCGTGCTGGAGGATTGCATCACCAACAGCTGCCTTACTTGCAGAATGCTCTGCAAAAAGTGTTGCTGTGCCGTCGCCGTTATCGTCAGCTCTTACGATGTCTGTAACAAGGATTGCCTTTGCACGCTCTGCTTCGTAAACATCGGGGCTTACATAAACGGGAGTGAGAGTTCTGTCCTCAACAACATAGAAGCTATATGTTGAATATGAGCTTACGATATTGCCGTCCTGATCTTTCCAATATACAAACCAGTTACCGTTTCTGATACCGTCAGCTTCGGGGATTTTAACAGTTGCAATTTCATACTGTGTTGATTTTTCGGGAACACGCTTTTTAGAAACAGATGCACCGTTTGTTGCTGAAACATTGTAAACTTCGTATGTATCGTTTGTATAACCGCAAATTGTGCAGGTATCGTTAACAAAATTATGGTCAAGCTGAACGAAGTCGGGGGTTGTTTTAGCAGATGCCATAATAGCTTTTACTGCGTCAGCATCACTGCTGCAGGGGAAATATACTGTTTCAAGGTCATTTGTATTATAGAAATGATCTGAACCAGATAATACAACATTATCAGAAATTGTTATGGTCTTAATATGTGTGCAGCTTGCAAATGCCTTATTGCCAAGGCTTGTTACACTTTCGGGGATAACAACATCTTTAAGGCTGTAGCATTTAGAAAATGCTGAGTCGCCGATTGATGTTAAGCTGTCGGGAAGTGTAATTTCTGCAAGAGAAGCACAAGAGCCAAATACATAATCATCAATGTTTTCTACATCGCCAAGGATTGTTACATTTGCAAGTTCAAGGCAGTTATAGAATGCGTGGCTTCCAATGCTTGTTACATTTTCGGGGATAGTTACGCTTGTAATTGTATCGTTATCCTTGAATACATTTTCGCCAATAGCTGTTACTTCGTCGGGGATAACAACGTCTCCGCCTTTGCCGTTGTAGCCAACAAGAACGCCGTTTTCGTCAATGATGAAATCGGCAGAAGTGTCTCCATATCCGCAAACTGAGCAAACACCGTCGACAAAGTTATGGTCAAGCTTTGTATATGTGAATGTACCGTATGGCTCCATAACAGACTTTACAGTATTAACATCGCTGTTGCAAGTGCAATATACATCTTTAAGTGCATCACAGTTGTAAAATGCACTGTCGCTGATGGTTTTGAGCTTGTCAGTAACGGTTATGCTTGTGAGATTTTCACAGTTTGCAAATGCAGTAGTACCGAGAGTTGTTAAACTCTCAGGAATTGTTGCGCTTGTAAGGGCATGACAACAATTAAATGTTGCCGTTTCAAGTTTTGTAAGTCCATTAGAAATTTTTATATCTGCAAGGCTGTGGCATTGGTAGAATACACCATCTGCCATAGTTGTAACGCTATCTGGGATTGATACGCTTGTAAGACTTTCACATTGATAGAATGCTCGTCTTCCGATACTTTGCAGACCATCGGGAAGAGTTACACTGGTAAGGTTTTTACAGCAATTGAACGCACCAAGACCAATGCTTGTAACACCTTCTGGAATTACTACAGAGGTAAGGGTCATGCAGTTACTAAAAACAGAACTTGCAATAGCTGTTACACCGTCGGGGATAACAACGTCTCCGCCTTTGCCTGTGTAGCCAGTGAGTACGCCGTTTTCGTCAATGATGAAATCAGATGGCTCTTTCTCACCGCATACTGAGCAAGTGCCGTCAACGAAGTTATGGTCAGCCTGATTAAATGTGATATTTTCGGCTTCATATCCTGAATCTGCAAATGCAGCTTTGAGTGTATCTACATCACAAGCGCAGGATGCATTAACAGTTTTAATATCGCAACCAATAAATGCATTTCCGCCAATGCTTGTTAAATCGCCAGAAATTGTTAATTCAGTAAGACCTGTGCACATAGCGAATACATTATTATCAATGCTTGTAACGCCAGCAGGGATTGTTATACTTGTAAGACTTCCGCATTTATAGAATGTACCAAAGCCAAGGCTTGTAAGTGTATCGGGGAATGTTATGCTTGTAAGAGCTGAACAGCTGGTGAATGTACTATCACCTATGCTTGTAACACTGTCAGGAATAGCAATGCTTGTGAGAGCTGAACAATCACTAAATGCATTGTTGCCGATACTTGTTAAACTTTTGGGAAGAGTTACGCTTGTAAGTTTTGTGCAGTTTAAAAATGCAAGTGAGCCAATGCTTGTTACACCTTCGGGGATTTTTACGCTGGTAACAGAACTCTTGTTAGCAAACACACTATCACCAATAGCTGTTACACCGTCGGGGATAACAATATCTCCGCCTTTGCCTGTGTAGCCAACAAGTACGCCGTTTTCGTCAATGATGAAATCAGATGGCTCTTTCTCACCGCAAACTGTGCAAATGTGGTTTACAAAGTTGTGGTCAAGATTAGTAAAGTTTGAGCCTGTATATCCTGCACTTGCAAACACACTTTTTACTGTGTCCACATTACTATCGCAGTAAACATAACAAGAATGAAGGGGGCACATATAAAATGCATCTTTAGCAATGCTTGTTATCTTATCGCTAACTGTAATCTCTTCAAGAAAACCACAAGACGCAAAAGCTTTACTGCCTATGCTTGTTACACTTTTCGGAATTATTATGTTATTAAGGTTGGTACAACCTCTAAATAATCCAGATTCAATTGTTGTTAATCCGCTGGGAAGTACAAGATTTTCAAGATAAAAACAATCTCTAAATGCATCCGCACCTATAGTCTTTACACTATCTGGAATTATAATTTCTTTCACAGTGTTACAATAATTGAAAGCCTCGCTTTCAATCGTTGTTACACCTTCGGGGAGTGTTATGCTGTTAACTGTAACAAAAGGTGGTAAAGCAAATGCTTGTTCACCAATAACTGTTACACCGTCAGGGACAACAACATCTCCGCCTTTGCCGTCGTAGCTAATAAGCACACCGTTCCTAATTGTGAAATCACTGGATGCCGCAAAAGCTACTGTGCCAAGGCATGACACTGCCGATAAAATCATCAGAACTGACAATAACACCGACAAAATTTTCTTTGTTGTTTTCAAATTTATCAAATCCTTTCATTAGTTTGTTACTATTATATCACTTTTTTATATCAAATAACAAGTCTGTTTACCAAGTTTTTCTGAAAAGAAAACGAACAATTGTTAATAAAATGTCAATTACTTTAATTATTTCACAATATATAGCGGTGATTTATATTTTTTTTGGAAATTTTTTAAAAATTTATTAGCCATTTTTTTATTCTCATCGTATATATAAGTGTGAACAAAAAAGAGCAGACAAAATGCCTGCTCAGATTGATATTAAATTTAAGCTTTTTTCTTTTTGGGGTTAAAGAAAAGATTGATAAGCGCATATGTGATAATCGGGAGAACATAGCCAACATAGTTTGCAGGTGTTGCACTTGCCTCAACAAGCATATTGAAAACTGAATGATAAACAATCGCAAGGTTTAATGCACAAATTGTTCCCGATAAAAATATCTTTCTCTTTTTGTAAATGTTTGATGCAAAGTAGCCTGTCATAACAGTGCAGATGCTGTGCATAAGTCCTGAACTGAAACCTCTGATACAGGCAAAAACCAGATTTACACTTGAAAAATGCTGGGTGAGAATTATCATATTCTCAAGCAATGCAAAGCCAACACCAACAGAGAATGCAACGGTTACAATCGACCGTCTGTCGTCAGAGAAAACTGCCGCATAATATATTATCGGTATTGCTTTAAGAAGCTCCTCAGTTACAGGCGTTATGTTGGTTGTGAAATAAGTAATGCTGAGGTTGGTGCTGTTAAGCAAAAGTCCGTTGATTTCACTGGCAAAAAGGCAAACGAACATACCAACAAGCAGGAACAAAACAACTTTTCTTGATTTCTTTTCAATAGGCAAAAGCATAAGCACAAGCGGCACAGCAATGCAGATAAAAAGAATGTAACTCATATTATTGTCCATTTGCGCACCTCCTTGTTTAATAAAGGCATCATAACAACAAAGAGAATGCCTAAAGCGATTTGAACGAATATGACAAGCTGTGAAGCGTCAAAGCAAATCAATCCGATTTCTGCAAGGGTTAAAATCTCAACGAAAATTGCAATGAGGTTGTATCCTCTGATTGCACGGACGATACCGTCCTCAACATCGGGAATGATAAAATGCTTCATGTTAAGATAACCTGCAAGACCCGCAATTATTGAAAGAATAACATAGGGGATAGTTACAGTAAGCTCAACATTATCTGCCAGAATCGAAAGCAGAGCAACAACAAACTCGACAACAGGGATAATCACAGGAATGATCCTGTATTTGGTGATAAGATTTCGCCTGTCATCAACAAGCATATCAATCTGCCCGTAGTTTGCAAAAAACAGGAACAGCAGGAACGATGCAAAACCGATAAAGCCAAGATTGAATGTATCGGGAATACCGCCATAGCACACAATTGAAACTGTGTAGTAAATTCTTGCAAAAACCTGACTTGCCATAGAAAACAGAACAAGCTTGAAATATGCAGGCGGCTTTTGAGTGAGCATAATATAAAGTCCGTATCCCAGACCGAAAACCGCACATGCAAGGAGATATATGTTGGGTATAAGCATCTATATCTCATTCCTTTCGTCATTTTGCTTCATTATAACATAAAAGATAAATAATACAATGGCTTAAATGAAAAAAGAATTTTAATTTGCAAACACCAACATTTTAACTGTTGAAAATTTTTTCGTTTTGGAAAAACATATTGAAATAGAACATGTTTTATGATAAAATTTAAAAATAATAACAATCGGAGGGTGATATATTTTGATTGTCAAAAAAATAACGAGCATACTGTTTGCCTGCCTGCTGGCATTCAGCTGTTTCAGTCTTTCTGCAAGTGCAAAAACCTTGTATATTTCAGAATTGACTATAGCGGTTGGCGAAGAGGCGGCAGCAACACTTGAAAAAAACGGGTACAACATATTGTTTCAGCGTATGAACCTTATAACTGACGATGAAGCACCCACTTATTTAGCATATAAAAAGGGTGGAACAGCTGTTACAGATATTATTGTTTCGGGTTCAAAAGCTCAGACAATAAGCTACAAATCAGTTACATACAACCTTGTTTCAGGAACCAGCCTTAATAACGGCACAGACGGAGCACCGCTTTATCTTTATTATACAAAAGATACAAAAGCAGGTGATGGCATTTCATCATTGGAAACCGTTTCTGGATTTTCTAATAAAGATGAAATCATTCCGCTTTTGAATGACGGCTCTTCTCCTGTAAGAACAACAGACGGCAAGCTTGCAAATCTTGATAAGGGAATTGAAAATTGCCAGCTGTATCTTATAAAAAAATCAGCCGAAAGCGTTAAACCTTATGTTTCTGATATTCATATTGTATCAGGCAAAAGCAAGAGCGAGGCTGTTATTGCAGCGGCAAATAGCGGATGCGATTATTACCTTGATTATGATATGAATAAGCTGGACGGATACACATTCGTTGCATATCAGCGCACATCAGATAAGGCAGATGCAGTTACATCTTTCACAGTAAAAGGCTCTGATGTGAATATCGAGAAAAAAGAAGGCTCATCAAGTGCACTTCTTGGTATTTCTGAATCCCGCCTGTTTGAGGGTAATTTCACTTTAGGTATCTGGACAGAGATGTTTATGCACACATCAGCCTCTGTTTCAAGAAACGCACCTGCATACACAACTCTTTTAAGCAGTAAAGAGGAATGTACCTGCGTTCCTGTTGAATCAGCTAAACAGCTTTTTGCAATTTATCTTGGCAAGTTAGTTGCTTCAGAGCCTGCCACAGAAGCTGAGGAAACATCTGTTGTAACCGAAGAAGCTGAGTCAACAGAAGAGGCAGATGATACCTACAAAGCAGACAATGCCGATGCAACTGATGAAATCTTTGATATTGAAAAAGAAGAGGAAACAACCACAGTTGCTGAAACTGAGGACGAAAACGCAGAGATGAGCATTGCATCTGTTTTTGGCAGCGGAAAAGTTTTAAGCATTGTGATAATTGCGGTGGCAGCTATTGCATTGTTAATCGGTTTAAAATTTATTGTTGAAAGGAAAAAACGCAATGAAAAAAATAGTTAAAAAGGTCATTGCCGTTATACTCAGCGTTATTTGTATGACGCAGGTTTCTCTTCAAGCGTTTGCCGCAAGCTTCACTGGCAAATCCTATGTAAAAGAAATGATTATCAGTTACGGCAAAACTCCCGATGATGCAAAAGCATGGCTGAAAAATAATAACTATAAAATTATTGACTGCAACATCAACGAGGGTGCAGACGATACATTTTCAACAAAAAGAGCTGTGTATCTTGGCTATAAAACAACAATGGATGCTGATAAAGCTCTCACTGATATGAAGCTCATGAATATGAAAGGCAACTACAGCACAGTTGATTATCAGAATATTCTTGAAGAGCAGAAAAACGACATTCGTTCTTTCATTGAAGACTTTGTTGTTGCTGTTTCAGAATACAGAGCAAATTATAAAAAAGGTCAGGCTCGTGCTGTTGCTGCACATGATATGCTTAACCTTCTTTATGATGATGATACAGATTGCGATATGGGCGACCTTCTTCTTGAAAAAATTAAGGAAGAATACAAAGCCGAAGATTTTGAAAAGCTTTCTAAAGAAGAGCAGTCAAAGCATGCGGATATGACAACTATCCTCATGCAGAGCAACGTAACAGCAGTTCTTGCAATGGAGCAGATTATCGCTCTTGCAACAGATGACAGCGACACTGTATGGACAGAAAGATATGACGAGGGTCTCAGCTATTCATCAATGCTTTTTGATGTTATGCAAAATGAAAACTTACCTGTTTCAAAGGCAGCTGCAGCTCTTGCATCCAGGTATGATAAAGAAGCAAAGATTATCGCAGAAAAAGCTGATGCTTATGTAAAATTCCTTGAGATCTATTCAGAATCGGGAATCACACTTGAAAGCTCAGAGGAAGATCTTAAAGCTTATTTTAAAGATAAGAGCGAAACAGATTCTGCAATGTGGTTTGCCGCAGGCACACAGTATGAAAAGCTTAAAACATTTGTTGATGATGAGGATATTTCACTTATTGATGTTTTGACGGATGATTTCTACGATGTTAAAACTGATGACAGAAATATGCTTTATCCTCTTGTATCTGTTCTTACTGACGGACAGAAAGCTTGCCTTAATTACCTTTCTTTATATCAGATCGTTGCAATGGGCATCAATGATGATAAAGTTGTAGAAGATGCAATGAAAGACCTCAATCTCAGCGATAAAGATAAAGGTTCAGTTTCAATTTATGAGGGCATTGACCGTTCAATCTTCAGCGAAGATATTGCAATGACAAGTTCAGCAAATAAACTTCAGACATCAAGTGATAAAGATTTTTCAACTAAATGGTTTGATGATGGTATTTCAACATCTACAAAGGTTTTATATATCGCTCTCGGCGTTTCAGTTGCTGCAACAATCGTTGCTTTTATTACTTCTGATATATTGAAATCAGCAAGCACTGCGGTAGCAAGGAATTTTGCTGAAGCTGAAGCCGCTGAATCATGTGTAAAAACTGTAGCCGAAGATCTTGAAGAAGAGATTGTTGATGATGCCTTGAGCGAAAGCAGCGATTTATCAGATGAGGTTGTTCAAAATATAGTTGAAGAAATAAGTGATGAAGAGGTACAATACGGTAGAGTTGTAGCGGATTTCCAAAGCACAGGCGGAATGGCTAAATATTTCAGATATGCAGGTTTTGCTATGCTTGCTGTTTCAGCAATACTTATGGGTATCTCAGCGTGGAGAACATACAATGACCTTAAAGCATATTACAACACAGAATTTACTCCCATTCCTATGCACATTGTAAATCAGGGCGTAAATGAAAATGACGAAAAGGTATTTACTTACTACACAGCTGTTGGTTGTAACCGTCTTGAAGCACAGATGGTAAATGAAAGAACAGAGATACTTAAAGGCTTTGGCGATATTAACGGCGATGTTGGTAAGCAGTGGGTTGCTCTTTACACAACAACAGATAAAGCTGCTGGTAATCCTATCACAGCCGATTTTCTGACACAGTATGCTAAATCAGAAATCCCTGGTGAAACAACAGCACTTTCAATCTTTGGTGAAAGCACTGCGCAGAATCTTACAAACCACAAGAACGGCTACACTTTTGCAGATAACAAGGGCGGCATTTACCTTTTCTATGGCACTGATTCATCTGTATTTGCAGGCAGTGCAATTTCTACAGGCGTTTATGCTCTCATTGCAGGCGGCAGCCTTTTAGTGTTTGGTCTTGCATCATTCTTTATAACAAAGAAAGTCAGAAGCAAAAAGAATAAAAAGGAGAATGCAGATGAAAAATAAAGTATTAAAAATCATAACAAGCATTGTTCTTGTTCTTACAATTTGTGTAACAACCTGCACAAGTGCATTTGCTGCTTCAAATCAGCAAAGGTATATTTCTGATATTATTATATGCTCGGCTTCAAATGCTGAAGAAGCAGAGAAAGAGCTTAAAACTAATGGATACAAGCTCCTTTCAACTGAGTACCTTAACAAAGCTCTTAATAAGGGAATGTATCTTGGCTACAAAACAACAGCAAATCCCGATGAAGCAATCACAGACATTTCCGCTATGAATATGAGCGGAAAATACAGTTTCTCTGACTATGAAATTCTCATGGAAAAGATGAAAGAAGATGTTGGCAAAACCGTTGAGGGTCTTGTGCCAATGATTAACGCATACAGAGAAAATTATAAAGCAAATAATCCGCTTGCAGTTGAAGCTCATAAAATTCTTAACAAGTTCTTTGAGGATGATTCTGCAAAATATATGGGCGATTATCTTCTCACCTGCGACCTTTCAGATACTACTGATTTAACAAAAGTTTTCATGCAGGGATACGGTCCGTTTATTGTTGACATTCAGCAGCTTCTTTTCCTTGCTGGTGAAAACGATTCAGACAAAAACTGGATTGAAAAAATGGCATCATCAGACCCTGATGCAGTTATTGATTTATATGTAGATTCTTACGCAACACCCAACAAGGCATTTACAGCCCTTGCAAAAGATTATGGCAGTACTGTTGAGGACCTTGAACTTACATGGAACGGTTTATATGAACTGCTTTTAGACACATCAGATATCTATTTTAAGGATGAAACCTGTGTAGAAATTGATACAGTTGCTCTTGATGAACAGCTTGATTTAGCTGAAGAAAAATCAGAAGCAAAGCTTGATGATAAAAAATCTGATGAAGAAAACTTTGAGGTGCTTGAAAATATTGCTGAATCAACAAGCATTTATGATAGTATTGCAGACGCAAACCTTGCTTCATATCTTGCAAGTCTTGAATATGACGATGGCACAATGCTTGATTTCTTTATGAGACCATTTGAAGATGTTGACGAAACAGAGCTTTATACTCTTGCTCATTATATGGGCAAAAAATTAACAGCACAGCTTTCAAATGTCGGACTTACACAGATAGTTTCAAGAGCTCTTGTTGACGGTAAAAACGCTACAGCTGATAAGTTTGAAGAAATCAAT
The DNA here is from genome assembly GCA_024404115.1 of Clostridia bacterium. GTDB lineage: Bacteria > Bacillota > Clostridia > Oscillospirales > Acutalibacteraceae > CAG-488. The sequence continues at coordinate 72,798 of JAKSQM010000002.1, forward strand.
GAATCATTAAAGGAAGTTGAAGCATTTTCAATTTATGATGGCGTTGACAGAAGCCTTTTTGAAAACGGTGTTGCTCTTACAGGAGCTACAGTTGAAAAATATGTTTCCAGCGGTAAAGACTGGTCAGAGGATTTATTCAGCCGTATATTCCAGCCTGCAGGCGAGTATAAGTGGAAAGATTATTTTGCATTTTATGTTTTACCAGCAGCGGTTTCTTTGGTAGCTTATACAAGTTTGCTTATTGTTAATAAGTTTATGGAGCAGGCAATCCGCAAGGCTTTACTGGACGGCGCAGAGATAGTTGAAGCAACTGCTTCGAAAAATGTTATACAACTCATTCATAATGATTTGCACGATCAAATACACGCAACTGTACAGAAACATATTATTGCAAATCTTGCATATGGTAAAGGTCTTGTTGCACGTGGAGATTTAACATACCGTATTGTTTCAAATATCAGATGTGCATTCTTTGTTCTTACAATTGTAATGTCTGTTGTTTCTCTTGTAATGCTTGTTGTTACACTTGTTTCAAGCGATGAAAATCCCTCTGAAAAATATACATCAATTCCAAACCATATTGTTGACACCATAAACACAAAGCATGGCGATGACTATGTTGCGTATGATGCTGTTAAGAATACGCAGGGCGTTGTCGCTGACCTTAATAATTACAAGGGCACTAAAGGATGGCTTGTTCTTTATACTACCAAAGACCCCGCAGCAGGCGCACCAATCACACCCGATTTCAAAATCGTGAAGGGTTCAACAAAAGCTCCTCTTGATTATGAAAACCTTAACCTTTTCGGTCAGACAGATGTTACAAATATTACAGCAAAAGACTTCACAGGTCTTTCTGATTCTGCTGGCGGAACATACGTATATTTCAGCCGTGGTGATATAAGCACAATAGGCTCTGTATTTTCAAACGGACAGCTTGCTATTTCAATTGGTATTGGTGCATGTCTGGGTATTGCACTTGGTGCTTTAAGTTCAAAATTAGTTGGCAAAAAGAAGAAAAAAGCTGAGGCTTGATAGGTGAACAGTATGAAACAAAAAAGATTATTTTGCTTAATAATGATATTGGCTTTTGCCATTAGTTTCGCTGTTCCGTCAATGGCGGTAAGCACGATCGACGCAGTAGTTGAGTACGGTGGTAATGTCAAAGAATACACTACATTTTCTTCGGCATGGAATGCGGCGACTAATGCAGCCAAATATGGCAACAATGTTGTCTTTAAACTTTGTAAAGATTGGAATTCATCAGGTATAATTTACTGCAATTTTGATGGCGATATTACCATTGATTTAAACGGACATGCAATCAATAGAAATATTTCCGCACCGAAAAACGGCGGTGAAGTAATTTGCGCTGAATCTAACCTTACTATTATTGACTCCAATCATGATAATGCTTCATCTTATGGCGATATTAAAGGCGGAATTATCACTGGCGGTGCAAACACTTCCGCTGGCGGCGCAATCTGCGTTCACGATTCTGCAACAGTAAATATTAAAGGCATAACAATTCTCAACTGTGTATCAACAGATGAGGGCGGTGCAATTGCTATTGACAGTGAAAACGCTACTGTCAATATTGAAGATGTTGCATTTTATAATAACCGTACATATGACGCATCAACTGAATGTTACGGCGGTGCTATCTATAACGATGGTGGAACATTAAACATCAAAAACTCTCTTTTCGAGGGCAATTATTCAGAGGATGACGGCGGCGCAATTTATGATGACGGCGGCAAACTGAATATAAAAGATACAACATTTTATTTTAACTCTTCAAACGAAGAGGGCGGTGCACTTTTCCTTAACGATACAAAAACTGATTCTATAGACAGATGCACATTTAAGCAGAATACTGCTAATGAAGACGGCGGTGCTGTTTATGTTGAATCTGTTGAAAATAATGCATTTTTTAATGAATGTAAAATGCACTACAACGATGCAAAAGAAAACGGCGGTGCAGTTTATATTAACTGCGACAAAGTTTTCCTTAACAGTGGCGAATACACCAAAAACACCGCTGGCGAAAACGGCGGCGGAATATATGTTGACAGCATGAATGATGTGAACGCTTATGGCAAGCTGATTGTAAGCGATAACACAGTGAACGGCAAGCAGAATGACCTTTGCCTTCAGAATGGCACATTCAGCGAGGCATATATTTACTGTGGCGGATTTACTGATGGTGCATCTGTATGGCTTTGCTCAACAGATAACAATTCCCGCCTTGCCATAACAGGCATTGATAAATATCAGTTCAATAACTACATTCACTTTGATGAGGGTTATGGACTTGACAGAATTGAAGAGCATAAAATAAGTGATAAAGATATTCGTGCTGAGGGCTCGGCTTTAGGTAACGGAAACATTATTCTCATTTGTGTTCTTTCCGCAATTGTGGTGATTGCCGCAGTTGCAATGATTATCTATTCAAAGAAAAAGAAGAAGGGAGTGTCTGCAAATGCTGACAAAGAAAATTAACTTCAAAAGCTTTAAGCATATTATCATTGCAGCGCTTTCTGTAATGATGGCGATTGCAATCGTTTTCACCTCATACGGTGCAATTGTCGGCGAGGTTTATGCCTATAGCGCAACATATATTTCTGAAGTGAAAGTTTTCAGCGGTGATTCACTTGCAAATGCAATTAAAAAATGCCGTGATGCAGGCTACACAGCTGTTGAAAAGAACCTTAACCATTCAGATAAAGGCGATTTAAAAGAAAACGGAATTTATGTAATCGGCTACAAAACAACCGATAAAGAAGAGGACAGCATCACAGGTCTTTCAATGCTTCAGATGAATTCCGGCTATCAGGATTGCACATATGGCGATGTTGCAGAAAGAGCCGTTGAAAAGCTTGGCAATATCCCTGAGCAGATAATGAATGCTGTTGGAGAGTTCGTTGAAAATTATACAAGCGGAAGCGCTGCGGCAATTGCAGCTCGCAAAACTCTTGACTGCTATTATATTGATGAATACAGCAACCGCAAGCTTGGCGAATATCTTGTAAGCGGTCAGTGCACAGTGGATTTCATCAAAAAGCTCTTTGCACGCTCAAGCACATCTGTTGTTTCAGCTGTGTGCAACGCTCTTGTTGCAGGTGTAGCTGAAAGAAGCGATTCAAACTGGGCAATAAGACTTTCGAAATCATCTGAATTTCAAAAGCAGCTGCAGGATGATACAAATTATGCGGTTTTTGACAAGTACTATAAGTCTTTAGCTAATGAGCTTGTTGAAGGCTTGCAGGCGTTTGCAAAGTCATTCCACGATGCAAAAGACAGATATGATGAAAACAATAAAAAGGTTGAAATCCCCGAAACTGACGAAAAAGACAATACCGTTATTCCCGAAGAGACCGTTGAGGATATGGTAAACGGTGGCGAAATCCAGTTTGAGGATGGCGACGCATTTTATCTCTACGCTTACGGAATGCTCAATCAGTATAACTACAATGAAACCACAAAGCTTGGCGATTACATCGTTTCTCTTGGTGATTCATCCTATAAAGAAATTAAGGATTTGAGAAAAATATATCCGTTGGTTAAATGTCTTACCAATGGTCAGTTTGCAACAATGAGATTAAGCGGTGTTGCTTTTTCAGCCATTTATCTTTGCAATGAAAGAGGTCTTATAGAAAAAGCAGACGAGCAGATTACTGCAATTAAAAAAGATATTAAATCAAAAACAGGCGTTGATGCAATGTCAATCTGGACTGGCACAGACCAAACCATTTATAACCAGAAAGTTGCAGTTACATCAGATGCCTACAGAGCAAATTCAGCAGGTCAGATTTATAACACTCTCACTTCTCCCGACAGCGTTGATTCTTTCCTTTCTGAATCAATGTCAAAGCTTGAGATTGCTATGACCGTTATTGGCGTAGCTTATGCCGTAACACAGATTGCGGCAACAACTATCGGTTATATGTCCGCATTTGCAATCGGTTCACTTGGCACAAGCGCATCTATCTGGACAGTGTGCTGTGCAGGTATCGGCAGCGGCATTTTCGGCACAATATTCGGTGCGCTTGGCTGTGCAGTTATTATACTTAACTATGTTGCACTTGCCGCAATGTTTATTATTATAGTTGCATTGGTTATCAAAGCTATATGGGATGCGTTTACAGACGATGACGCTGAGGACTTTTCTCCAATCCCTGCAGTTATGTTTGACCTTGCAGATAACAGATATGTAAAATACGAGGTTGTCTGCGAAGGCGATGAGCCTGCAAATATCAACGGTGCAAACGCTCGCCGCTGGAATGCACTTTATTACACAAAGAGCGTTTATGTAGGCAAGCCTATCTGCTCATCAGAAATTGATGACCTTATTACTGTTCAGTATAACGATCACTCAACACCTATCGGTTATACACCTGTTAAATGCTTTGGCGAAGTTTTTGCTGCAAATCTTAACGCAAACTCTAAGTCAGATTCAGCATCAGTTTATATGTTCCTTAAAACAACACCAAACGAGATAAATGAGGGAACAGAACAGCAGACAACTGGCGATGGCTACATTTCAAAGCTTTTACTTTCTGTTGAAAGCAGCCCCACAGCGGCAAAGGCTGCACTTACAAAAGCAGGTCTCAAGGTTATTGATATTAACCTTACACCCGCTACAGCAGATTCAAAAAGATACACCTATCTTGGATATGATACAACTAAAAATCCCAATGATGCTGTTACAGATATAAGAATTTCAGCAAAGAACACCTCTGGCTCGTTCTCTTTCGGTAACGCATCATATACATCCTGCGGAACAACGCCAACAGGTGATACACTGTATTACACATCATACAAAACAGCTGGTTCACCGATTCTTGCAGATATTCAGGTTAAGAATTCACTTAAAGACGCCCCCAGCGGCTATGAGCCTGTAAATATGTTCTGCGGCGGTAATGCTTTCAACTTCAATGTGGGCAGCGAAATTGATAACACTTTCTTTGCCTCTCACGATTCACAGCCTTATGACAACTGGAATGACAAGGGAATGTACCTTTATTTCAAGCCGTCAGTTGCATACACTGAGGGTGAGGAATATATCTCAGGTATCGTTCTTGTGGCAGGTATGCCAACCTCTGGCGGCGGACACTCTGCTGATGAATATATTAAATCACTTGGACTTAAAAAGTTTGATCAGAACCTGACCCATGGCTGGAAAGCTGAGGAAAGAATTGATTATGAGGATAGTACCGACATCATAATGTGGAAAAATGTTGATACATACATTTGTTACACCACAACACACAATCCATACAGAGCAATTTATGGCATAAAGTCATATACAAGCGAGCCTGGAAATGTTAATGTTTCTCCTCTTTTAGGTTCAATCAAAACAGGTGCTTACTCAGTTTGTGATACCTTGTTCTCATTGCCGTCAAGATGCTCAGGCAAACCCGATAAGGATGACTTAAACCGTGGTATATATGCATCACATTCATATCAGTTCCCCAATACCAGCGGTGAAAGAACAGGCATTATTCAAGGCTCTTTAAGTGCATCAATATCTCCCGAAGATTACGAAAAAGTTGATTGGAAATCCTGCACTGAGAGAGGTAAGGGCATTTATGTTCTTGGTCCTGTTGAAAACGGAACACCTTTAACATTGAATGATGTTGTTGTTTCGTCAGATACAGAAGCTCCCAACGGATTTGTCAGCGTTCAGGACTTCAAAACACCTAACCGCACAGAGCCACACAATTTAGGCTACAATTCATCAAGCAAATATTTTATAAACAAGGACCTTGAACCTGTTTATATTTATCAAAGACAGCAGAACGCTGGCGAGAAAAAATATATCTCTTCAATTTCTGTTAAATCTTTTGATTTCAAAGCTGCTACAGGGGCAGAAGAGTCAAAGTTTGACGATAGAACTAAAAAGAAGATTTATAAAACAGCAGATGACTGCTGTATTCAGGGACTTTTAGCTGAATGTACTGACGAAATCGTTCAGTCAAACCTTGCGGTCAGCTATTCACAGAGTGTATATGCTGTTGCAGAGCCTAAAAACAAAGACGCATCATATATCGGTGTTTCAAGAACAGACACTGAAACAAGTGCAATCACAGGAATTATCAGATATAAAACAGATAAAAAAGATGTTCCTACAACAATTAAGGTTGAGAATGTTGAATACATCAAAGCAGGCGATATGATAAAAGATCCAAAAGGCTCCTATTATCTCTATTACACCGATTCTGCCGGTGCAAGCCCTGGAATGCCTTTAACAAGTCTTAGTGTAAGCAAAGATGTATTTGACAAAGATTGTGCAACCGCTATGACAACAACATCAACAGATACCACAGGCATAGACGGTTCAGCTGCAGCTTCTGGCAAGCTTTTCGGCGATTCAAGCTCAGAGTTGTATCTTCATATGGCATATGCTGACACAGCAACAATGATGGAAGCTGTTTATGTTGGTCATGGTAAGACCAAAAAAGAAGCTCAGTGTAATCTTCTTGATCTTGGATGCAATATGTGCATTGACCTTGATCTGAACAAAGATACAAAGGGCGAATACATCTACATCGGCTATACAAGATACACACTTTTTGCAACTGAATATAAAAAAGGTGTTGCAAATCCCAAATATGCCGTAAGAGATATTATAGTTACAGTTGGTGAAGAGCATAAGAAATCATTCACCATCGGCAAAGCAAAATACACCAGTGCACTGGATGAATACACATCTGTTAATAATTATGACGGTGTGAACGCAGTATCACTTAACACTGGCAACGGCGGTAAGAAAGTTTATGTTTATTACACAATAACCAAGACCGCTGAAACCGAGGATCCCATTGCACGCTTAGGCGCATCATGCAGAGATTATGCTATGATTAACACTGATGATTTCAAGTGGGAACACATCCTTGATCCCAACGGCAACAAAGCCAATGTTAACGAAGGCGCTTTGAAGATTGCTGACGACGGCTCACATATTGTGGATAACCGAATTTATCTTTATGCAAGCAGATGCAACGGCTCTGTTAAAGAAAGTGCCGCTGTTGATATGAATTCAATCAGTTCAGAATTTGCAACATATGATGTTTATATGAAAGGGGTAAAGTAAAATGAGAAAAAAATTATTATCGTTTTTTGCAGTGTGTCTTGCACTGATTCTTGCAGCAATGCCTCTTTCAATAACATCATCGGCATTTGATTTTCCAACAGATACCGATAAAGATTATGTTTACAGATTCAATATAACTGTAGATAATCCTTGTAACGCAAAGGATATGGATAAAGATGCTGTCAACGAGTTCTGGTTTTCATTCACTTATGTTGATAAAAACGGCTTCGGCACTGAAAAGAATTATAAGCTTGATATGTCTTGGTCAAACGGTCAGAATAAAAACTCTGAATTCCTTTACCGCTATTTTATAAGTGATACCGATGACAAGTACTCAAAATCTTTTTTCATTCCCTTGGCAGGTAAGCTTAGCAAGGTTCACATCAAGCTGAATATGGACGGTGGCGAAAAGCTTGCTTTCACAGTAACCAGCATTTATTGCGGCGACCAGAGAATCAGCAAAAATTCAGACTATGTTTCATCAACATATTATGATTCAGAGGCAGATATTTCCTGCGCAATGGACAGCTCCGTTCTTGATACAAAAAAGTCATTGTATTTTTGGGATAATGAAAATAAAGATTTGACTGCAACTGAGCTTAAAAAGATTGCAGAGGAAGTTGGCACTTCAAGCAAATATGACGGTCAGTTCAAAGACCAGTATGGCGTTGATATTGATTTGTCAGTTCTTGAAAAGTGCATTGAAGGCACAGGCATAGAACTCAATCAGGTTATTTCACATTCAGATGAAGAAAGCAGCTATAAATATACTTTCTGGCTGACTGTAGAAAACCCCATCAATCTGGCTGATGCAGATTATGATGAGGTTGAGAAATTCTTAATTGATATGTATTATGTTGATGCAAACGGATGTGGCAAAAACGGAAAATATACGCTTGATATGTCATACAGCAAAGAGCTGGGCGGATACAAAAATTATCAGTTCCTTTCACTTTTTGAAAGAGATAATGACGAATCGTATAGCATACATTTCGATGTGTGGCTTCCTGGTATACTCACAAATGTTGAAAGTACACTTAATATGAGCGGTGAAAAGTTGGTTGTAGATTTTGATAGAATCACACTTAATTCCCGTGCAGTGAATATCGAAAGAGATTATGTTTCTTCAACATATTTTGATTCAACTGCTAAAATTAAATGTGCAGTGCCCACACCCTCAATTGTTACAGACAACACTGATTTAGATTCACTGGATTATACAACTCTTAAAGACCAGTATGGCGCAAATGTTTCAAAAGAATTTTTTGAAGTTGCAAAGACCAATCCAGAGAAATATATCTATCAGATGTTTTAAGCATTAAAAAATCCCGTCAGTTCTCTGCGAACTGGCGGGTAAATTTTTATTTTTTAAATTCAGCAATAAGATTGTGAAGTATATCTATCTGTGAATCAGAAAGTCCTGTAACATTTATTGTTTTGCCTTGTGCCACACCAAGCAAATAGTCAGTGGTAACTCCAAAAAATTTGGCAAAACGAATCAGAATATCATAAGTAGGGTAGCCAAGACCGTTTTCATATTTACTCACAACTGCTTTTGATAATCCAATGTGAGAACCTAACTCAGTCTGTGTTAAGTTGCGCTGTTTTCTTAATGCTTTAAGATTTTCACCAAATTCACAATATATCATACTATCACCACCTGATAGGTATTATATACTAAACTCGGTTTATAATTCATAGATATATGTCAACAAAATATTGACTTCACACTGTTATTTTGATATAATAGAAAATGCTTTGGCGATGATATATTGTCAGTTTAATTAAAATGTGCTTTGATGGCATATATCATCAACATTCCGTCATCTGACATAAACAAACTATGTCAGATGGCTTTTTATGATTAGTACTTCTAAAAATAAAAAAGCAAGCCTTGCGACTTGCTTTGGTGCGGGTAACAGGACTTGAACCTGCACAGCCTTGCGACCATTAGAACCTGAATCTAACGCGTCTGCCAATTCCGCCATACCCGCATATTAAATTGATGCCGAACATCAATCGACTAACTGATTTTACTACAAACTTTTTATTTTGTCAAGGTAATTTTTGATTTTATATTGACTTTATTTTTGCCTTTATGTAAACTAATCACAAAGGAGGCGTTTTTATGTCAAAAAAATATTATCTTATCGGTAATGCCCACCTTGACCCTGTGTGGCAGTGGCGTGTTCCCGAAGGTCTTTCACTTATTAAATCAACCTTTCGTTCTGCTCTTGACAGAATGAATGAATATCCAAATTACAAATTCACAAGTGCCTGCGCTGGCTATTATCAATGGATTAAAGAAAGCGAGCCTGAGATGTTTGCAGAAATCTGTGAGCGTGTCAAAGAGGGCAGGTGGGGAGTAGTTGGCGGAATGTGGGTTCAGCCCGATTGCAATATTCCCTCTGGTGAAGCTTTTTGCCGTCATATGCTTTATTCGCAGAAATTCTTTAAAGAAAATTTTGGCTTTACTGTTAAGACAGGCTACAATGTTGATTCATTTGGTCATAACGGTATGTTGCCGCAGATTCTCAAAAAATCCGGCATAGACAATTATGTTTATATGCGCCCTCACAGAGAAGCGGAAAAGCCAAATCTTCCAAAAGAAAATCTCCATTTGTGGGAAAGTCCAGATGGAAGTCAGGTTAAAGCATTCAGAATCCTTGACGGCTATGGCGATGATTTGGGCGAAAGAAGAGTATCACGCTACGAAGACAGAGAACAGCCACAGATGCTCTTTTACGGCATAGGTAATCACGGCGGCGGACCCTCAAAGGTACATCTTAATCAGGCGGAAGCTCTTATTGAAAAAGGCGAGACTAAATATTCAATACCTGATGAATACTTTAATGAAATTGACTGTGAAATGCCAGTTGTTTCTGAGGATTTACAGCATCACGCAGCAGGTTGCTACAGCGCAAACAGCGTTGTAAAATCGCTGAACCGCCGTGCTGAATGTGAGCTTGTAAGAGCAGAAAAACTTGATGTGCTTGCAAATGTTCTCACTGGTTCTGCAATTCATAATAAATCAATCGAAAATGCGTGGGAACGAGTTATGTTCAATCAGTTCCACGATATTCTTGCAGGCTGCTCAATTAAAGAAGCCTATGATGATGCTAAAAGTGCTTTTGGCTATGCAAAAGAAACTGCACTTGAAATTGGCACATATGCTTCACAGCGAATTTCATGGAGAATCAAGACAACTGACTTCCTTGACAATGGTGTTTCTGAAATGAGAGATCGTCTTTGGTACAGGGACGGCGAGGGTTGCCCCATGGTTGTGTTCAATCCACACTCTTTCACTGTTAAAACTGCCGTTTCATTTGGTATGCAGTGGATTTCCCGTGTTGTTGATAAAGACGGCAACGATTTGCCATATCAGCTTGTCAGAGCTTCTTATACCGACGGCAGACATGTGAATAAGTGCCTTTTCAATGTTGAAATCCCACCGTATGGCTACAATGTTTACTACCTCTATAAGAGCGAGGATTATCCAGAAGTTTCATTTGATTCTGACCTTAAAATTGCAGAGAATACAATCGAAAACTCAAAGGTGAAAATCACTGTTGATAAAGAAAGCGGTGCAATTTCTTCACTTGTATATAATAAAAAAGAGTTTGCCTGCGGTGAACTTGGCAAGGCTGTTGTTTGTGATGACATTAAAAATGACACTTGGGGTCATAAGGTAACCGACTACAATATTTACGCTGGCGAATTTGCAGACGGTCAGCTTGAAGTTGTGGAGCAGGGACCAATCAGAGCCACAATTAAATCAACTGTTAAATTCAATAACTCCGTTCTTATCAGATATTATTCACTTTATACTAACAGCGAAAAGGTTACTGTCAGATGTATTCTTGATTTTGACGAGCCATACAAGCTTGCAAAGCTCTCTTTCAAAGCAAATGTCAAGGAGCCGTCTGTTACATATTCAATGCCATATGGCTTTATTGAAAAGAAAGCGGACGGACAGGAAGAGCCTTGCCACGCATGGGCAGATGTTTATGATAATAGTGGCTTCGGTCTTGGACTTATTAACGATTGCAAATATAGCTTCTGCTCAATTGAAAACGATTTGAGAATGACAATTGCAAGAAGCTGTGCATTCCTCGACCACTTCGGTCAGGAGCATCGTGATAACGAAATGCAGTTTATTGATAAGGGCGAGCAGGAGTTTAATTATATTCTTGTTCCGCACCTTGAAAAGCAGAATTCTGAGCTGTTCAAGGCAGGGGAGTTGCTCAACACGCCAATTCAGGTAACACAGGAAACTCACCATGACGGTGCATTGCCACCTGTTTATTCTGGAATTGAGGTTGAAAAAGACAATGTTGTTGTTACATCTATCAAAGCTGCTGAGGATGGCAACGGAATTGTTATGAGAATCATTGAAATCAATGGTGAAAAGACCGATTGTGAAATCGACTTTAAGGCTGTTAATAAAAAATTCTCACTGAGCTTTAATCCGCAGGAAATTAAAACCGTCAGAATTTCAACAGATGGCGAAATCAATGAGGTGAAAATCACTGAAATTTAATGGTTTAAATGAATAATATTTTACACACTTTTTAATTTAATGATTGAAAATCGCAATATACTGTGATATAATAATAGAAACTGTCGAATAAAGGGTGTTTTTGCTTGAATGTTATTATGTTAAAGGCACGGGTTCCTCTTTTTCAGGGACTTTTCACTTATCTTTCTAAAGATAACAATGTGCTTTACTTAATTATTATATATCTTATTGTTGCTTTTTTGGCAATTTTGTTCTCGTATTTTATCTTCCCTGATGTTTTCCCGAACTTCCAGAAGAGTAATAAATACTATGACCATTACAAGAAGCTTATTGATGATGGCAAAGCAGCAAACCCCGACAAAAACAGAACTCCTAAAGACACCAACTCGATCAGTTTAATGGCATCTAACCTTGCACAGATAAGGCTTCATTATGAATGGAGTCAGAAGCAGGCGAGAGCATCTTTTCGCCTTGCATGGATTTTGTGCGTTTCAGGCATCACACTTATTCTTTTTGCCGTTGCACTTCCTATGAAGTATAGCGAGCTGTTAGTTTCGCATTCAGTAATTCTTGCTGCTGGCGGAGCTGTTACAGAGCTTTTGGCATATGGCACAATGCGAATTTATAAAAACGCACTGACACAGCTTAACCAGTATCAGCGTTCACTGCGTGAGAATGAAAGATTTCTCTCCAGCGTCAATATGCTCGATAGATTCACAACCGAGGAACAGAGAGATAAAATGCTCTCCAAAATCCTTGAAAGCGAAATTGACTATAAGCCAAAGGAAAGAGATAAAATGCCTGTCCCGATTTTTAATCCTAAAGACAGAAAGAATTATTATATCTCAGCAGACGGCAGAATAACCGAAATCAAAATTTCAGATAACGATTTATAATCCACAAGCTCCCTCACCGAGGGGGCTTAATTTTTGCACAAAAAGAGATTGCATTTTTATCACAATTAACTCTTGAATTGTATGGATAAAAATGCTATACTGTTTTTACATTCTATTATTGAAAGGAAATACATATTATGGCAGAGAATAGATTCATCGGCGAATATCCCGTAATCGGTATTCGTCCTATCATCGACGCAAGACGTGGACCTTTAGGCGTTAGACAGTCCCTTGAAGATCAGACAATGGGCATGGCTAAAGCTGCCGCAAAGCTCTTCACAGAAAATCTCAAATACTCAAACGGCGAGCCTGTTAAGGTTGTTATTTCAGACACTACTATCGGTCGTGTTGCTGAATCAGCAGCTTGCGCAGCTCAGTTCAAAAAAGAGGGTGTTGACATCACTCTTTCAGTAACTCCCTGCTGGTGCTACGGCTCTGAAACAATGGATATGGATCCCAGCACAATCAAGGGCGTTTGGGGCTTCAACGCAACTGAAAGACCTGGCGCTGTTTACCTTGCATCTGTTCTTGCAGCTCATGCACAGAAAGGTCTTCCTGCATTCGGCATCTATGGCAAAGAAGTTCAGGAAGCTGACGACAGCTCAATCCCTGCTGACGTTGAAGAGAAACTTTTAAGATTTGCTAAGGCTGCTGTTGCTGTTGCAACAATGAAAGGCAAGTCATATCTTCAGATTGGCTCTATCTGCATGGGTATCGCTGGTTCATCAATCATCCCCGAGTTTATCGAAGAATATCTCGGCATGAGAGTTGAGTCTGTTGACGAGGTTGAAATCCTCAGACGAATGGAAGAGGGCATCTATGACGAGGCTGAATTCCAGAAAGCTCTTAAATGGACTAAAGAAAAGTGCAAAGAGGGTCTTGATAAGAACCCCGATTTCGTAAAGAAATCAGACGAGCAGAAAGAAAAAGACTGGGAATTCACAGTTAAGATGATGGTTATCATCAAAGACCTTATGAACGGCAACAAGAATCTTCCTGAGGGAAGGGAAGAAGAAGCTGTTGGTCATAATGCAATCGCTGCTGGTTTCCAGGGTCAGCGTCAGTGGACAGACCATTGGCCCAACGCAGACTTTGCAGAGGCTCTTCTTAACACATCATTTGACTGGAACGGCGTTAGAGAGCCGTACATCCTCGCAACAGAGAATGACGTTCTCAACGGCATTTCAATGCTCTTCCAGAAGCTCATTTCAAACCAGCCCTCAATGTTCTCTGATGTTCGTACTCACTGGAGCACAGAGTCAGTTAAGAGAGTTACAGGCTATGAGCTTGAAGGCAAGGCAAAGGAAGCAGGCGGAATTATCCACCTTATCAACTCTGGCGCATCATGCCTTGACGCTTGCGGTGAGCTCAAGAACGAAAAGGGCGAACCCTGCATGAAGAAGTGGTTCGATGTTACTGACGAAGATGTTGAGAAGATGCTCAACGCTACAGAGTGGTGTGCAGCAGATAACGGCTACTTCAGAGGCGGCGGATTCTCATCACGCTTTGTTACAAAAGGCGAGATGCCCGCAACAATGATTCGTATCAACTGGGTTAAAGGCCTTGGCCCCACAGTTCAGATTTGCGAGGGTTACTATGTAGCACTTCCCGACGAAGTAACAGACACACTCTGGAAGAGAACAGACTACACATGGCCCTGCACATGGTTTGCTCCCAGACTTACTGGTGAGGGTGCATTCAAATCAGCATATGACCTTATGAATAACTGGGGTGCTAACCACGGCGCATCAACTTACGGTCATATCGGTGCTGACCTTATCACAATGTGCTCAATGCTTCGTATTCCTGTTTGCCTCCACAATGTTCCTGAAGAAAAGATTTTCCGCCCCGCTTGCTGGAATGCTTTCGGTATGGATAAAGAAGGTCAGGATTATCGTGCATGCGACAATTACGGCCCAATGTATAAATAATCAAATATAAATTAAGGAGCTGTCAGCTGACAGCTCCTTTTTTAGTGTTCAGTTGTATCAATACCACAGGAAACCGAAGAGAAGAATCCAGATAAGCCACTGACCGAATGAGAATTTAACAGTAACAGTGCAGGTACCTTTTACCACATTGCCGTATTCATCTGTAACAGTGCAGGTAACTTTTGTTTCACCCTTGTGATGTGTTGTGATGTTGCCATCCTTATCAACGGTAGCAATAGACGGGTCAGAGGATTCGTATTTAACGGTGTATTTAACCCCATCATCAACAGTAATCTGCGGAACAATTTTTGCAGTGTTCTTGTATTTCAGTTCAATGTTAGAAAGAGAAAAATCTGGTCTATTTCTAATAACAAAAGCGGAAGCTCCAACGGATTGATTATTTTTAGATAATGTAAGGTTTCCAACTGTAACATCAGTTATCTTTCCAAAACTATATGTTTTATCCATATATTCAAATTGTGCATTATCAATAAGTGGTGTAATAGATATTTGCTTGACATCATCAGGTATTTCATACATATACATACCTTCATCACCACACGCCATTGGATAAGCCGTTGCACATTCTATGTCTATTGTGTCAACAGGGGCGTAAATATACCTAGATGATGTGTAGCCATTCGCCAACAGAAAATATGTCGCTATATCTCTCAATGCAATCGTTTTGACATAATCAAATGTTGTTTTATCGGTTTCGTATATTTTATTATCGTTACCTATGTAAAAATAAACTTCATCTTTAGGAAAGTTGTTATCATATGCGTATATTCTATCTTGATCACCAACTCTTTCATAATATAAAAAGTTTAAGCAATGTCCACTTTTATTATTCTTACGTATTTGTATTTGCAAGTCTCCTTTATAATCATGTTCATGATTCTTTACGTAATTGATACATTCATTCCACACTTTTTGTGTACTATTTTTTGAATTACTAACAAGATTTTCACCAGCAACAATTGAATCATTAGCATATTTTCCTTGTATTTTTTGATAATGGCATATCGGCTTTTTTACAGTATCACTTTCTTTTAAAATGTATAATTTTTGACAGTTGCTTATGCCAATTTGATTTATATCGAGACTTTTTATGTAGTATCCTCCACTCACAATTGACATACCAAAACAATGTCCGATTTTTGAATCACTGTCGATAAAGTTAGGAAAATTGTATGTTTCTTCACCAATATTATATATATTTCCGTAATGAATTGTTGCGTTTAATAGATATCCGTTATAATCACCAATGTTAACTTTATTCCATTGGCTTTGCGAGCCTAAAAAATAAACATCTTCCAAACTAGGACAGTCGCTAAATGCAAAATCGCCAATATTAGTAATACTACTGGGTAATATAACACTTTTTAAACTTTTACATAAGAAAAATGCACCATGTTCAATGGACGATAATTTATTTGGAAGTCTAACACTCTCAAGACCATAACATTGTTCAAATGCATTAACTCCAATATATGTAACACTGTCTGGTATTGTAAGATTTATAAGACTCTCACAGCACCCGAAGGCTACTTCTTCAATTCTTGTTACACTTTGTGGTATTATTACATCAGTAAGACAATAACAATTGAAGAAAGTCCCTCTACTAATGCCAGTAACGCTATTGGGGATTGCAATACTTTTTAAATTGTAGCAATTTAAAAAAGCACCGATTTCAATATTGGTTATACTGTCTGGTATTTGTATTTTTTGAAGATTATTGCAATGATAAAAGATATATTTTCCAATACTTGTTACACCTTTATTTATTGTAATATTCTTTACTAATGTAGCTTTGTAAAACGGAGAGTCTTCGCCATCAAAATCGTACATCTTTCCCGTTCCACTAATTGTCAATGTACCTGTGGAGCTATCAAAATTCCAATAAACATTTTCACCACACTTACCAGTGGAAGCGAGGGCGTTTGCTTTTGGTACAAAGTCAATACCTGCAAGGGGCAATGCTGAAAACAGCATTATCACCGTCAGGAATGTTGCCAATATCCGTTTGAGTGTTTTCTTCATAAATTAACCTCCTAAAATTTTTACTTTTTATATAAAAAAAGCACGACCGAAGCCGTGCGAAAAATATACGGCTCTTATTGCTACCACACAACATCCAATTTACACGAAAAGTCTATAAGGAATCGAGCCTATATTTTTACCAAAGTAAAAATACAAACTTTCCGTGAAAAAATTCAGTTGTCGTGTGGTATGCCTTTATTATACCATAACTTACCGCTTTTTCAATCCGTTCGACACATATTTTTTCAAAACTGTTGACAAATTCTTGCAGATATTATAAAATATACTGGCAATTAGATATACCTCGTTAGAGGGGAGTAGCTTTAAACTCGAAATGTCAACAACCGCTGTTTCCAGCTGGCTTTCGGTGCATATTTTATGTTAGCAAGACCTTTAACATAGCTCGTTGCTATGTTAGAGGTTTTTTGGTTGTAAAAATCTAAAGAAAGAGTGATGTTATGAAGCATTATCTTGAAGAAGCAGAAAAGGTTCTCTCCGAGCTTAACACCACTGAAAACGGTCTTATCTCTGCCGAAGCAGATAAAAGACTTGCTCAGAATGGTAAAAATAAGCTCAAAGAAGCCGAAAAAGAAAGTCTTTTCAAAAAGTTTATCAACTCCCTTGCAGACCCAATGATTATCATGCTCCTTGTTGCTGCCGCAATTCAGGCTGTGGTTGCTGTTATTGAGTCAAAGGGCGTTCCCACAATCAAAGACTTCGCAGATGTTCTTGTTATCCTCGTTGTTGTTATTATCAACACAATAATGAGCCTTGTTCAGGAAAGCAAGTCTGAAGCAGCTATGGAAGCATTGATGCAGATGACAGCCGCCACATCAAAGGTTCTCCGTGATGGCGAAATCGCTGTTGTTAAGAGCGAAGACATCGTTGTTGGTGATGTTGTTGTTCTTGAAGCTGGCGACGCTGTTCCCGCTGACTGCCGTATCCTTGAATCTCACTCAATGAAAGTTGAGGAAGCTGCTCTTACTGGTGAATCAGTTCCCGTAAACAAAATTATTGATGTACTTATGTGCAACGATAATTCAGAAGAGGTTGCACTTGGCGACAGAAAAAATATGCTCTACAACGGCTCAACTGTTGTTTACGGTCGAGGCAAAGCTGTTGTTACAGGCGTAGGTATGGACACTGAAATGGGCAAAATCGCTGATGCTCTTTCACAGGCTGAAAAGGAAGAAACTCCTCTTCAGAAGAAGATGGGCGAACTTTCAAAGTTCCTTACAAAACTTGTTATCGGCATTTGCGTTATCGTTTTCGCAGTTGGTATTATCGAATCTCTTGTTATTTCAGACCAGCCATTCTCAATGTCACTTTTAGGTGAAGCTTCACTTGCAACATTCATTTCAGCTATCGCACTTGCTGTTGCAGCTATCCCCGAAGGACTTCCCGCAGTTGTTACAATCATCCTTTCAATCGGTGTTACAGCAATGTCAAAGAGACAGGCTCTCATCAGAAAGCTCACTGCTGTTGAAACACTTGGATGCACACAGATTATCTGCTCCGATAAAACAGGTACTCTTACACAGAATAAGATGACCGTTGTTGACGAGTTCACAGATGATAAAGAGCTTCTTGCAAGAGCTATGGCTCTTTGCTCAGACGCTGAAATCAAACCCGGCGAAACAACATCTGTTGGTGAACCCACAGAGTGCGCACTTGTAAACTATGCTAACAAGCTTGGCTTCCCCAAGTATGACCTTGAAAAGATCAGCCCCAGAATCGGCGAGGCTCCCTTCGACTCAGGCAGAAAGATGATGTCAACTGTTCATGAGGTTGAGGGCAAGTTCATTCAGTACACAAAGGGTGCTTGCGATGTTATGCTTTCACGCTGCACAGGCTACCTTAAAGACGGTCAGGTTGTTCCTATGACCGAAGAGCTTATTGCAGAAATCAATAAGTCAAACAAAGCATTTGCAGACAGAGCACTTCGTGTTCTTTGTGCAGCTTTTAAAATTCACGATGCAAAACCCGAATCATATGAGCCAGAAGACCTTGAAAAAGACCTTATCTTTATCGGTCTTACAGGTATGATTGACCCATGCAGACCTGAGGTTTATGAGGCAATCAAAGAGTGCCGCCTTGCAGGTATCAGACCTGTTATGATCACAGGCGACCACAAAGACACAGCAGTTGCAATCGGTAAAGACCTTGGCATTATTGATGATGCAGCACAGGCAATCGTCGGCGCAGAGCTGGATAAGTTCTCTGACGAAGAGCTTATTGAAGAGGTTACAAAATATTCAGTTTATGCACGAGTTCAGCCCGAGCATAAGACAAGAATCGTTAAAGCGTGGAAAGCTCGTGGTATGGTAACAGCTATGACAGGCGACGGTGTTAACGATGCTCCCTCAATTAAGGCTTCCGATATCGGTATCGGCATGGGCATCACAGGCACAGACGTTACAAAGGGCGTTGCAGATATGGTTCTTGCAGACGATAACTTTGCAACAATCGTTCACGCTGTTGAAGAGGGCAGAAAGATTTACGACAACGTTTGTAAGGTTCTTCAGTTCCAGCTTTCAACAAACCTTTCAGAAGTTCTTATTATGTTCTTCGCAGCCGTTTTCCACTTCAACATTCTTGATGCTGTTCACCTTCTCTGGATCAACATGGTTACAGACTCACTTCCTGGTCTTGCACTTGGCATGGAAAAGGCAGAAGGCAACCTTATGAAGCGTAAACCCCGTGCCACAACAGATGGTATCTTCTCTAATGGCGCAGGCGCAGACATGGTATGGCAGGGCATCTACCTTGCAATTATCGAAATCAGTTCTTACCTTATCGGATATATGCTCGAAATGGGCGGCACACTCAAAGGCATTATGAGCGGTGTTTCCTGCCCCAATGCAATGGCAATGGCATTCCTTACAGTTAACTTCGCAGAAATGATGTGCGCAATTAATATGCGTTCACAGAAGGGTTCACTGTTCTCAAAGGATATGTTCAAGAACATGAACTGGTGGCTTATCGGTTCATTCTTCGCAACAACAGCTCTTACACTCGTTGCTATTTATCTTCCCGGTCTCCGTGATGTATTTGGTATCCACGAAGTTTCATTCCAGTGGCATGCAAACGGATTCGACCTTGAAGAACTTGCAATTTCAGCAGGACTTGCACTTTCAACTATCCCTGTATTTGAAATAGGTAAAGCATTCCACAGACTTGCTGATAAGAGAAAGAACAAAATCTGATTTTAAGCTAAATTTATTAAGCCGCGAAGATTTGTTCCTCGCGGCTTATTTTACTGTTTGACAAAAGGGCTGTTAAATGGTATAGTGTATGTATGCTTTTATGTTTGGTGGATTATGAATGAATAATTGTCTTTTACTGCTCACAAGTTGCTTTCCTTTTGGCAACGGAGAGAGCTTTTTGGAAAGCGAAATATTTTTCCATAGCGAAAATTTTAATAAAATTTTAATCCTTGCGCAGGAATTGAGTCAGGGGTCATTGCCTGTTCGCACTATTCCTGATAACGCAGAGGCTTTTAATATAGCAACGAAAAATAAAAAAATTGCAAGATTTTATGATATTTTAAGAGGTGGATTGAGAATTCTACATCCGTCTGAAGCTAGTAAAACCGATTTAGAGCTAATAAAAAAATCGTTTCAAAAAAGAATATTCTGTGAATATTTTGAACAAAGAGCACAGCGCCAATATAAAGAGAATTTGAGAATACTTAAAAAATTTGATTTTTCTCATTATGACGAGATAGTTATTTATAGTTATTGGTTTTTTGCAAATTGCAGAAGCGGAGTTTTATTGAAGAAATACTTTGAGAATCAAGGACTGAAGGTTAAGCTGGTTTCAAGAGCCCATGGTTATGACCTTTATGAATATGCTAACAGTCTTAACTATCTACCTTTAAGGGGTGCTATGGCACAGGAGGTAGATAAAATATATACCTGCTCAAGCAACGGTTGCAGATATTTACGAAATCGCATACCTGAATATAAAGATAAAATTGAAGCTTCATATCTTGGCACTTTTGATAGGGGCATAACAAACTATAGTGAGACTTTTCATGTTGTTACATGCTCTCGAACTGTAAGAATCAAAAAGTTGGACAGGCTCATTGAAGCTATTGCCTGTTTAAAAAATCAAACCGAAAAAAAGGTTGTATGGACACACATAGGTGATGGACCATTACAGAAAAAAATAAAAAAACTCAGTAGCAAAAAATTGGATTTTATTGATGTTGAGTTTTTGGGGTATATGAATAACGCACAGGTTATGGAGTATTATTCAACACATCCTGTCAGCCTTTTCATAAATGTCAGCAAATCAGAGGGCTTGCCTGTTTCGATAATGGAAGCTAATTCCTTTGGAATTCCAATTCTTGCAACAGATGTTGGCGGTACAGGCGAAATTGTTGTTGACGGCGTGAACGGTTTTCTTTTGAACAGTAAGTTCACTAATGAAGAGTTTATTGTTAAATTCTTTTCTATTCTCAACGCAGACGATGAAGTATATCAGCGTATGAGGAAAAATGCAAGAGAAATTTGGGAAAAGAATTTTGATGCAGAGAAAAACTACCCAGAATTTTGTAAAAAGATTTCTGAAACAGAAGAAGTTATGGCATAAAATATGGAGGAGATTTTTGGTCTCCTCCGCTTTATTTTTATGATATTATAAGTTGTAGTTCTTCTTAAACTCCTGTGTAAGTGAATACATCTGCTCAATTTCAAGCTGGCGATTTCTTGTGAATTCGTCAGCGTTTTTATTTCTGCATTTAATCGAAATATCAACGCCGTCAAGACCAACATAATATTTTGCGTTTACAGGGTACATCTGGCACTCTGCAACAGAGAAGAAGCCAACAAAATCCTGAACAAGCTGTGCCTTTTCGGGCTCTTTCTCGAAGTTTTTGCAAAGATAAGAGTAAAGCTCGGGGTGGAAGTTTGCCATAACTCCTGAATAACCAGAAACGCCAAGTTTAAGTGTTTCAAGGAGTGTTGCAGCGTTTGCGTTGTAAATCTTGAAATCTGTACCTTTAACAGCGTCAAGCTTTTCTTTAATCATGTCAATATCACAGCATGTGTCTTTAAGGAATCTGAAATTGCCCATATTTGTGAGCTCTTTCATAACATAAGGTGTGATAATACGCTTGTAGGGGTAGGGGCATTCATAAATGCCAAGTGCAACCTCGGGGATACTCTTAACTGCACGCTCAAAATTCTTGAGAAGAACTGAATCATCCTCATCTTCTTTAGCAAATCTGTTTGAGATGAAAACATAAGCGTCAATGCCCTCATCAATGAACTTATTAGCCTGATAAAGCTGAGTTTCAATGTCATCCTCAGTATGACCTGATGCAACAATGCTCACACCTTTAGGAGCATTCTTCATAATGAATTTTAAAAGCTCAAGTCTTTCTTCAAATGAGAGATAGAAAATCTCGCTTGACTGGCAGATTGCAAAAATTCCGTCAACGCCCTTGCTCTCATACCATTGGAGAAGCTTCTCAACGCCGTTGTAATCAACTTTGTTATCTTCTGTGTACGGTGTAATCATTGTTGGGAAAACACCGTTGGGGATTGTTTTAATCATAATCAATCATCCTTTGCTTTTGTTAAATAATCTAACGGGTTTGCATAAGCACCGTTATACATAATTTCAAAGTGCAGGTGAGGGCCTGTTGAGTTGCCCGTTGAGCCTACCTGCGCAATTGTCTGTCCCTGCTCAACCTTGTCGCCAACCTGAACAACAATAGAATCCGCAAGGCAATGACCGTATCTTGTCTTAATGCCGTTGCCGTGGTCAATCAGCACGCTGTAGCCATAGCCTGTGTTACCCGATGTTACCTGCTCAACTGTACCTGCGGCAGATGCAACAACAGGTTTGCCAAGAGCCGCCGCACCGCTTATATCAAGTCCACGGTGGAAGTTTGGCTCATCATAAAGCATTCTGTAGCCAAAGGGAGATGTAACATAGTCAACACCGATAGTTGGCCAGATGAACACTGCACTGCTGTCGCCTGTAATATCTGCAAGGGAGGGGATTGGCTTTGTGCCAACATAAATCTTCTCTGCAACAGGCTTTTTAGTAACAACAGAGCTGATTTCTTTTTCAGAAACCTTAACACCGTTGACATAGGTAATAAGGCTCGTTGTCTTTTTCTTGCCGTTTTTGCCCTCTTTAACTGTTTTTGATGTGCCAACATAAAGGGCATCTGTCTTGTATTTGATTGTTTTAAATTTAATGCTCTTAGTCTGTGTAACCGTTTCAGAAACAGAAATATTTATGAACGGAATACTTCTGATAACGTTAACTTTTTTGCCAATAGAAATTGCAGTGTCTTTTTTCAAAGATGGGTTGATGGCGTAAAACTGCTCTTCAGAGAGCTTATATTTTGACCTGATAGAGTCGGCAGTATCGCCCAGTTTAACAGTATAAGACATACTTTCACTCTTTTTGTGGTCTTTGATATACTCCTCAATTTCTTCTGAGGTCATTATTGTTTTTTCAGAATACAGACCTTGAACATAGGTGATTTTCTCTGAAAAGTCAACAATAAATTTTGAATCGTCAGGGTCAATGCCATTCTCTTTGCAATAATCTGAAATCATATTTTTGAAAACAGATGAAGCGTCGCTTTCGTTCTTAACACTGCAAATGAATTTTTCATCAACATAAACTCCGCAGGCGGTAATAAGTCCGCTGTCAGAATTTTCGATAATTTTTTCGCAGATTTCAGTTGAATCGGTTATTTCATTCTGGCGAACAACAGAAATTTTATATTTTGGCTGAGAAACAACATCACTTGTATATTCCTGACCGCCAAAAGCAAGCCTTTCTTTGATAATATCCTCTGCTTCTCTGAAAACCTGTTCGTTTTCAATGTAGCCGATTTCTTTGTTGTTGTATGTTACCTTTAACGCAAAGTCGTTGTTGTTTATATTTGCAAAAACTATAAGGCACACAACAGCCGCCACAACAGGCATAACAATGTTGAAGCATGTAATAAGAAACGGTCTGTGCTTGCTGAATGCAGTTTTAATAAATCTGCGAAGAAGCTTGAATGTGCTTTGCTTTTCGGTTGAATCTGCGTTGCGGTTATTTTTCAGAATTTCTCGTGCATTCTGAAAATCGTAGTGGAAATCGTTACGCTGAGCACGAATATTTTTAGTCAGCGTTTTTATGATTTTTTTGAATCCCCAAATGCAGGTTGAACCAACTCTCTTAACAAAAAGCAGGGGAGTGATAACAAAGCTTATGAAAAATGATTTTAAACGGACAATAACAGCCGTGCCGAAATTTGCCGTTGTATCATAAAACCTGTCGAGCATTTCTTTTATTTTATCCGTTTTCAAATCATCACCTCCATAAGAAATTTTTGCCAATTATTTTGTTGGATAAACAAGCATTTCTGGCTTCCAGTTTTTAACAACCTCATACATCATTTTTGCTTCTTTAACTGCGCCATCAAGGTCATGGTCTTTATAGTTGCCACATTCAGCCTCGCTGACACCTGGGATTTCGTCATCATAATTTCTGATAAAATCAAATGCGTCAACTGTGATTTTGATAGCTTCTTCCTGTGAAACAGTGTCCCTTAAAAGGAAGTAAAAACCTGTTCTGCATCCCATAGGTCCAAAGTAAATAACCTTGTCAGCAAATTCGCAGTTTCTTGCAAATGTGGCAAAAAGATGCTCAATTGTGTGCATTGCGCCATTTTCCATAACAGGCTCTTTGTTGGGCAGTCGCATACGAATATCATATGTTACAACATCGCCGTCAATGCGTGAAGTGTAAATTCCTTTTGGAAGAATTGTGTGGTCAATCTGAAAGCTTGCAATTTTTTTCATATTTTTCATCCTCAGTTTAGAATTTTATTTTTATTAAAGAGATTGCCTACCGCTTTTTTAAGGTTGGCATTCTCAGGTTTAATTAAATCAGGGTCGTTTTTAAGCACTTCTTTTGCAAAAGTGTTGGCTTCGTTAAGTGTGAAAGTGTCTGTCAGCATAGCTATTTTCATTTCGGGCAAACCGTGCTGTCTGTTGCCAAAGAAATCACCAGGTCCTCTTAATTTCAAATCTTCGTCGGCAATTTTAAATCCGTCAGAGGTTTTTGCCATTATTTTAAGTCGGCTGATGGCGGTGTCATTTTCAGCATCAGAAATCAGAATACAAGTGGATTTATATTTGCCTCTGCCGATTCTGCCCCTCAGCTGGTGAAGCTGTGAAAGTCCGAAACGCTCCGCATTTTCAATAATCATAATCACAGCGTTTGGAACATCAACGCCAACTTCAATAACTGTTGTTGAAACAAGAAGTTGAATTTTGCCGCTGACAAAATCCTGCATAACCTTGTCTTTATCTTTCGGCTTCATTTTGCCGTGAACAATGCCAACATTATAATCTTTAAATGTAGTTTCAGAAAGCTTTTTTGCAAATTCCTCTGCACTTGCCAGCTGAATTACATCACTTTCTTCAACAAGGGGACACACGATATATCCCTGCCTGCCTTCGTCAAGATGCTTTTTAACATAGTTGTATGCTCGCTCACGCTTTGTGGAATCCACCGCATATGTTTCAATAGGCTGCCTGCCAGGGGGCAATTCATCAAGAATTGAAATGTCAAGGTCGCCATAAATCATTAGAGCAAGTGTGCGTGGGATAGGCGTTGCCGACATAACAAGCGTGTGCGGAATATCATCGCCCTTGCCTGTCAGTGCGTTTCGCTGATTAACACCGAAACGGTGCTGTTCGTCTGTTATAACAAGACCGAGGTTTTTGAAAATAACATCGTCCTGTATCAGTGCATGGGTGCCGATTAAAATATCAATTTCACCTGTTTGCAATTTTGCTTTTATTTCTCTTTTATTTTTTGCAGTTGTTGAGCCAGTGAGAAGCTGGATATTAAAATCTGTGCTTTCAAAAAACTTTTTAACAGTTGCAAAATGCTGATTTGCAAGAATCTCAGTGGGTGCCATAAATGCACATTGAAATCCGCTTTTAATAGCTGAGTGAATCAGTGCGGCGGCAACCATTGTTTTACCAGAACCAACATCGCCCTGCAATAGCCTGTTCATAACAAAACCGCTGTTCATCTGTTTAAGGCAATCATTTACCGCTCTGCTTTGCGCTTTTGTTGGCTTAAAGGGGAGTGTGGCATAAAAATCCTCGCTGAAATCATCAATAATAACCTTGCTTTCAGCTTTTTTGATGCCTTTAAGGCTCAGAAGTCCTGTTTGAAGAATGAAAAGCTCTTCAAAAACAAGCCTGCGTTTTGCTTCTGCAAAATAATCCTCATTTGTGGGGAAGTGAAGCTCTTTAAGGCTTCCATTTATTTCGGGCAGGCACAGCTTTTCTCTTATATCAAGAGGTACACTATCACTGCACGGCTTCGGGTTTATTTCAAAAACGCTTTTAACAAGCTTTTCAATATATTTCGAGTTGATGCTTTGACTTTGAGGATAAACAGGGTGAATAATCTTGTTGCCATTGGCTTTGAGAATTTCGGGGGATGACATTTCTTTTTTTGTGAAATTTCCGCCGATTTTGCCATAGAAAATATATTCTTCGCCCTCGTTAAGGCTTTGAGCAGCAAATTTATTGTTGAAAATTGTGATGTTCAAAACGCCTGTTCCGTCAGTAACTCTTGTTTTAAAAAGCGTCAGACCTTTTCTGTTTTTTGCGCCAACAGGCTTTTTATCAACAATGGCTTTAACGCAACATTCTTCATCTAAAACAGTGTCAGAAATATTCTTTATTTTACTTAAATTTCTGTATGTTCTTGGATAATAGCGCAACAAATCACCGACGGTGAATATACCGAGCTTTGCAAGTGCTTCTGCACGCTTTTCACCGACACCTTTGAGATATTGAATGTTGCTGTCTTCGTTAATCATTGATATTCGTCCATTGGTCAGCATTGCTGAAATAATCTGTTACAGATGACTTGTCAGCCACGCCCATTGCCTGATTTGAGAAAACATTACCTGTTCTGTAAAGCAAGGGGATAAAGGGGAGGTCATCTTTAAATGTGTTTACAAAAAGTCCTATATCAGAAGTGCCAGCCTGATATGCGTTATATGCAACGGCACTGTCTGAATAAGGATTTATACCGTAAGAAAGTGATGCGCCTGCAACGAAAAATCTTGAAAAATTAAGATTATTTTTCATCATACATTCGCCGATATACATATCGTAACTGCTTGTTGAAAGCACTTTAAAGAAATCATCCTCGTTATATTCATTGATATTAACTCTGATGTTGACTTTTGCAAGCTGTTCTTTAATTTTTTTAGCGGCAATTCGCTTGAATTGATTGCTGTTGCAAACTGCAAGGCTGAATTCCAGAACCTTAGAAGAATCTTCTTCGTTGTATCTGAAATTGTAAACCATATTCACTTTAGAATAGCCGTTGCTTTCAAGAAGCTCAATTGCATCGTTGGCTGTTTTCTCTTCGGGAGTAAAAGTCTTTTTTGTTTTGTAATAATCGGGGTGGAAAGGAAGCTCTGTTGGAACACCGTTACCGATAAAGCAGAAATCGCAAAGCTCTTTTCTGTCAAGAGCATAGCTTATAGCTTTTTTAATAAGCGGATCGTGAAGCATAGGCTTATTGGTGTTGCATACAAGATAAACAAAATTTGGAAGCGTTATTGGTGTTGCTTTACCGATAATCTGCGTGTATTCACCAGAAGTGTATGTATCCATAATGAAGTTAATTCTTCCAAGTGAATAGAGCGGACTGATTTTTTCATCATCTGCTGTGGCAACAAGACCGATGTTTCTGTGCTTAGGGAAATATCCGCCTAAATGCTTTGTGTTGGCGCAAAGATAATACATATTATTTTTGTTCATTGTGAGGAAATATCTGCCGCTGCCAAGAGGAACTTTAAATGTTGCATCTTCATCGCTCAGTGCTGATGTATCGTCAGATTCACTGCCCATTGTTTTGATAATGGGGAATGTGAGCAGATTTATAAGGTCAACCTCAAATGTTCTGAACATAAAGGTTATGCTGTTGTTTCCAGTTGCATCAACTCTGTCGAAGTTACTTAAATCATCCTTGTATCTGTCGCAGGTTTTTGCTGTGTTAAAAGAGTTTACAATGTCGGTAACTGTCAGCGGAGTGCCGTCAGAAAACATAACATCACTTTTAATTGTAACTACAAGTGTGCTGCCGCTTACCTGCTCACTTTCAGCCACAAGACCCTCTGCCTTGAAGTCATTGCCGACAGTGTAAAGTGAATCATACAAAAGTGTTGAAAGGTTTTGGTTTGCTTCCGATTCGGCAAGGTACGGGTTAAGTGAATCACCGCTGACATAGGGGAGATTGATGTTAATCTCTTCAACGGGGGAGTAGTTGTTATCTGCGGCATTTTTGCCTATTGAATTTTTTTCAATAATTTTTGAGGGGTCGAAGCATCCGCATAAAGAAATAATAAATACAAAGACCATCGCTAAGGAAATAATTCTCAGTGTTATTTTCATATTCATTCACCTGCAACGAAATTTTTAACAGATATTGTCCTGCCGCTTTTTTCATCAATTTCAAAAATACAACCTTCAATGGAGCAGGGGGAATCTGCGTTAATAAATCTTTGGGGTAATCCTGTTTTCAAAGCTTTTATGATTATTTCAGGTTCAACGCCTAAAACAGAGTATTCAGGTCCGCACATACCAAGGTCAGTGATATAACCTGTGCCCTTTGGAAGTATCTGCGCATCAGCTGTCTGCACATGGGTGTGAGTGCCAAAAAATGCAGAAACTCTGCCGTCAGCATAAAAGCCCAGAGCCTTTTTCTCTCCTGTTGCTTCTGCGTGAAAATCAACAATTTTAATTTTGCAGTCTTTGATTTTTTCAAGTGCGCTGTCAAGTGCATCAAAGGGGTTTTCACTGCCTTGCATAAATGATTTTCCAAGCAGATTAACAATGCCGATTCTATATCTGCCCATATCAACAACTCCGTAGCCGTTGCCAGGGCTTGACGGGTGAATATTGTAAGGGCGGATTATTCTGTCGTTTTCATCAAGGAAAGAATAAATTTCATTTCTTCTGAAAGTGTGATTTCCGCCTGTGATAAAATCAACACCGCTTGAAAAAAGATGCTCCGCACTGTGTGGCAATATGCCGTTGCCGACTGCCGAGTTTTCACCGTTGGCAATGCAGAAATCAATATTTTCTTTTCTTTTAATCGCAGGCAGGAGCTTACGCACTTTTTCGCATCCTCCGTTACCCACCACATCACCGAGGGCAAGAATCTTCATTAAATCCCAACTTTCATAAAAAATCAGTTTATTATACCAAATTTAAAAAGAATATTCAACCAAAACAGTGAAAAAAATGCCATAATACTATTAAATAGGCTTATTTTTTATAAAAAATGTGCCGTCAGAAACGAATCTGACAGCACAAATCTGTTTTTTATTTATTTTATTGCTTCGGTTTGCACACATCAACCCATTTAACAAATGAGTCTGAATACTTTTGAAGCTCGTCGGGTGTCAGCTTAATTGCACTGTTACTGCTTCCGCAGGCAGGGTAAACAAACTGAAATCTTTTAAGCGATTCATCAAGATAAACCTTGCAGCCCTCATTGAGTGCAAAAGGGCAGATACCGCCAACTGCATGACCTGTTTTTTCTAAGGCTTCGTCTGCTGTGAGCATCTTTGCCTTTAAATGAAACTCCGCTTTATATTTTGCATTGTCAATTTTAACATCGCCAGCGGTGATAATCATAACACATTCACCGTTCACATTAAATGTCATAGACTTTGCAATTTTTTCGGGTTCACAGCCAACGGCAATTGCCGCAAGCTCGACAGTTGCACTTGAAACATCAAATTCAAGAATCTGCTCTTCCATACAGAATTTTTTGAAATATTCTCTGACTTTTTCTATTGCCATTTTATACCTCCCTCAATCCTCAATTGCTGCTTTCTGAGAGTTGATTTCTTTGAAAATATTCATATCAAATTTTGGTGTTCTGTCATAGCAATAAAGTCCGTTCTGTTCCTGTTCAACATCATAAAGCTGAGTGTAGCAGAAGCCGAACATTTTATTGTTGTTAAGAAGTGCTTCTGTAAGACCTTTGTATCTTTCAATAAATTCTTCTTCGGTCTTGGGAGCATTGCCGTAGCCCCATGAGTTTTCGTCATTGTTAAGAGTCCATTTTATTCCGCCGTATTCGCTGACAAATGTAGGCTCACCGTTGTATTTCTGAATATCTGAGAAGCGGTCATGAAGCTCGCCAGTTGCCATAAGCTTATCGTAATTTGTTTTGAATGTTTCAACATCCTGCTCATAATCATGAACATCAAAAATATCTGTTTTAACATGGAAGTTACCGCTTGTATCAATGCAGGGTCGGGTTGAATCGAATGCCTTTGTGCAGTCATAAACCATTCTTAAAACATCGTCATACTGTTTGCATCTGTTTCTGTCCCATGTTTCATTAAACGGGCACCAGCCGATAATTGCAGGGTGGTTGAAATCTCTCTTGATTTCTTCGATCCATTCGGGGAGAATTGTATAAATTGAATCGGCTCTTGTGTGGTCAAGACCCCAGTTGGGATACTCACCCCATACGATATAACCCATTTTATCGCAGTGATAAAGGAAGCGAGGCTCAAAAATTTTCTCGTGAAGTCTTGCTCCGTTGAAGCCAGCATCCATAGAAATCTGAATATCTTTAATCATTGCTTCGTCAGAGGGAGCGGTGTAAATTCCGTCTGGATAAAATCCCTGATCAAGCACAAGACGCTGGAAAACAGATTTATCATTGAGCATAAATTTCATGCCGTCAAATCTGATTGAACGCAAGCCAAAATAGCTCTTAACTTTATCATCGTTGAATTTAAGCTCTAAATCATAAAGGTTGCCCTCGCCGATGTTCCAGAGATACTTGTCTTTAAGGTCAAGGTGAAGATAAACAGTGCCGCCGTTTGTTTTTGAAACATCAACGCCCATAACAGTGTTGTTAAACATTGCAACAGCTTCAATAACACCGCTGCCAACAACAACTGCCTGAATGTCAACAGAGCCATTCTCTGCGTTGGGGTAATACTTAACAGATTCAATGTATTCTTTTTCAGTTGCTTCAAGCCATACTGTCTGCCAGATGCCAGTTGTTCTTGTGTAATGGCATCCGTTAGATGGGTAAATCTCGCACTGCTTACCGCTTGACTGGAGAGGACTTCTTGTGTCGTCCTCAGCATAAACTGTCAAAACAAACTTAGACTTTTCGGCGTATTTTGTAACATCAAAAGAGAATGAAGAGTAACCGCCCTTGTGAGTGCCAACAAGCTCGCCGTCAATAAATACTTTTGTAAAGAAATCACAAGCACCAAAGTGAAGCACAATTCTTTTTCCAAAAAATCTTTCAGGGATTTCA
Source organism: Clostridia bacterium (assembly GCA_024404115.1). Taxonomy (GTDB): domain Bacteria; phylum Bacillota; class Clostridia; order Oscillospirales; family Acutalibacteraceae; genus CAG-488. The sequence goes on from JAKSQM010000002.1 coordinate 103,638, forward strand.
ACTGTGCGTTTGTACCATGCTCCTCTTATAAAATCAGTGTTGCCGATACCTGAAAGCTTGCTCTCGGGGCAAAATGGAACATTGATTTTTTTATTGAATTTGTATGACGGGTCGCTGTAGCCTTTTGCTTCACCGCTGTTTTCGTTATCATAAATAAAATCCCACTGTCCGTTAAGATTAAGCCAGTTTGAGCGTATAAACTGCGGATTGGGATGCTCGTTTCTGTAAATAGACATAAACTTCCTCCTAAATTTAATACAGGGTTATTTTATCATAACAGCACATCTTATGCAACAGCTATTGTTAAATTTCTCTACATATGGTATAATACCCGAAAACATTTCAGGGTGATTGTATGACAGAGGACGAGCTTCTTATATCGTTTATTGAAGATAAGGCAGATGAATGCGACAGAAAATCGGTTATGACATGCACTGACTTTCTTGATTTAAGAAAGCAGAGCATTGCCGTAACGCATCTTAAAAGAAAAAAGGGTGTCCGCTGGGTGCTTTTTGGCGGATATGAGCAGGCAGAAAGAAAGATAATTGTCTTTTTGCCGTTTTATATTGAAAATTTTGAAAGCTACATCAGCGAAAACAAAGAGGAAAATCCGCTGAAAGTTTTCAGAGCAGATAAAGACGGATTTTCAAAGCTGACACACCGTGATTATCTCGGTGCGCTGACAGGTCTTGGCATAAAAAGAGAAAAGTTGGGCGATATAATCGTTGACGAAAAAGGATGTTACTTTTTTGCAAAGCCGTCTGTATCGAAATTTATCGAACAAAACTTTACTCAGGCGGGTAGGGGAACAATCACTGTTTATGAAACAGACGCAAATGACGGATTCACGTACGAAGTAAAGGTAAAAGAAAAGTGCTGTTTTGTGCAATCAATGCGACTTGACAGTGTATGCTCCGCTGTGTTTTCAATTTCACGCTCCAAAGCATCGGAATTTATCGAAAAAGGTCTTGTTTTCTTGGATGACGAGCAGATTTTTAAGTCTGACCGCCGTGTTACAGTGGGTCAGAAACTGGTTATCAAGGGCAAAGGCAGGGCAATTTTAAAGGATGATTCGTCAAAAAGCAAGAAAGGTCGCACCGCACTGATTGTTGATGTGTTCATTTAAGTCATAAATATTTGTAAAAAATGCCCATATAAGCAAAATAAAAATTAAAATATCAACACTTAAATACACAAAAAAATATTGTAATTGAGATTTGATGATGTTATAATAAGCTATATATTGTTTCTGGAGGGGAAATTATGACTAAAAATATCGCTCACAGAGGATTCAGCGGCAAATACCCTGAAAACACAATGCTTGCATTCCAAAAAGCAATTGAGGTGGGTGCAGACGGCATTGAGCTTGATGTTCACTTCACCAAAGATAAAGAGCTTGTAATTATTCACGACGAAACAATAGACAGAACTACAGACGGCACAGGCGAGGTTGAGAGCTTCATATATGAGGAGCTTTCAAAATTCAATGCTTACGGCAGATTTGAAGGTCAGTTTGATTTTCAGAAAATTCCAACGCTCCGTGAATATTTTGAGCTTGTTAAACCTGTTGAGGGATTCATCACAAATATTGAATTAAAAACAGGCATTAACGAATACCCCGGCATTGAAGAAGCTGTGCTTAAGCTGATTGATGAATTCTCTTTAAGAGATAGAATAATCATTTCATCATTTAACCATTTCAGCGTTATGCGTTTTAAGGCAATTGCACCGGATGTTAAGTGCGGTTTCCTTGAAGAGAGCAGAATTATCGACTTCGGCGCATACGCAAAGAAATACAATGTTGAATTTGTTCATCCTCTTTATAAATGCCTCACAAAAGATGTTTTTGAAGAGATTTATTCAAACGGAATCGGCATTAACACATGGACAGTTAATGATGAAGATTCTGTTCGTTTCCTTGCTCAGAATAATGTCGACGCTGTTATCGGCAATTTCCCCGATATGGCAGGCAAAGTTCTTAAAGAGCTTAAATAATTTCTCGGAGGTGAGCCGATGGGAAACGACATTTTAAGTGTCGGTATTGATATCGGCACCTCAACCACACAGGTTATTTTCAGCAGAATTGTTATGGAAAATATGGCATCATTTTTTGCAGTGCCACACATTTCTATAATTGATAAAGAGGTAATTTACAAGAGCGATATTTATATGACACCTCTTGTGAATTCATACCTTATAGACGGCGACAAGGTAAGAGATATTGTTGCAGGTGAATTTCAAAAAGCAGGATTTACTCCGCAAGACACACAAACAGGCGCAGTTATCATTACAGGCGAAAGTGCAAGAAAAGAAAACTCCGCACTTGTTCTTGAAAAGCTAAGCGATTTTGCAGGGGACTTTGTTGTTTCAACAGCAGGCCCCGACCTCGAAAGCGTTATTGCAGGCAAGGGCAGTGGTGCACAAAGCTATTCAGAAGAGAATGCCTGCGTTGCAGTAAATCTTGATATTGGCGGCGGCACAACCAACATTGTTGTGTTTGACGAGGGCAAGGTTATTGCAAAGGGGTGCGCTGATGTTGGCGGCAGGCTTCTTAAACTTGAAAAAGATTACACCGTTACATATGTAAGCCCCACAGCGCAGATGATTTCTGATAAGCACGGTTTATCCCTTGCAGTAGGTCAGAAAACTGACGATAAAGCAATCACCATTCTTTGTGATGAAATGGTCGGTCTTGTTGAGCAGATGCTTGGCATTTACGATAAATCTGATATGCTGAATTCTGTTGTTACCAACGGAAGCACAGAGCTTGTTATAAATAAGCCAATCAGAGCTGTCTGCTTCTCTGGCGGAGTTGCAGATTGCATATATAAAACAGGATTCCCCAAATTGCAGTTTGGCGACATCGGTGTTTTCCTCGGAAACTCTTTTAAAAAGAGCAGACTTTACGGTGATTTCAAGCTGATAAATGCCAAAGAAACAATCCGTGCAACTGTTGTTGGTGCAGGCACTTACACCACATCAATTTCGGGCAGCACGATTACATATTCAGAAAATATTTTGCCACTAAAAAATGTGCCTGTTCTGAAGCTTACACTTGACGAACAGACAAAAGTTTTTAACGGTGATAAAGAATTTTTAAGAGAAAAAGTTAAGTGGTTCAATTCGCAGAATGACTCAACAAAGCTTATTCTCGGTCTGCCTGGGAGCAAGAATCCCACATACACTGAAATCGGTATTCTTGCAGACACAATCGGCTTGGTAATGGACGAGGTTCTTGAAAAAAATGAACCTATTTTAATTGTTACTGAGTGTGATATTGCAAAGGCTTTAGGGCAGGCAATAAGGCGCAGATTTTTAAATAAACGAAGCATTATTTCAATCGACTCAATCAGCGTTGATGACGGTGATTTTGTTGATTTAGGCAAACCGCTTATGGACGGGCTTGTTATTCCCGTTGTGGTTAAGACCCTTATTTTCGGATAGGAGGATTTCATTTGAGACTGAAAACAGTAATACTTGGCAAAACATATCAGTTTAAAGATGTTAAAGATGTTCTTGCCAAAGCGAACGAAGAAAAATCAGGCGATATTCTTGCAGGTATTGCCGCAGAGAGCGGAACAGAAAGAATCGCCGCAAAAGAGGTTTTGTCAAACCTGCTTGTCAGCGATTTGAGAGAGAATCCTGTTATTCCTTATGAGCAGGATGATGTTACAAGAATTATTCAGGACGCAGTAAGCGAGCCTATCTATAACAAAATAAAGAACTGGACAATGGCTGAACTGCGTGAATACATCCTTTCTTACAACACAACAGAAAGAGATTTAAGACACCTTTCAAGAGGTCTTACAAGTGAAATTATCGCTGGCGTATGCAAGCTGATGTCTAACCTTGACCTTATTTATGCCGCATCAAAAATCAGAGTTACTGCTCATTGTAACACCACAATAGGCGAGAGAGGTCATCTTTCAACAAGACTTCAGCCAAACCACACAACAGATAATGTTGAGGGTATCACAGCTTCTCTTTTTGAGGGTCTCAGCTACGGCTGCGGTGATGCACTTCTTGGTCTTAACCCTGTTAACGACACAATCTCAAGCCTCAGCGAAGTTCTCAAGAGATTTGACGAGGTTAAAAATGAATTTGAAATCCCCACACAGATTTGTGTTTTAGGTCATATTACCACACAGATAGAGGCTGTTAAGCGTGGCGCACCTTGCGATATGATTTTTCAGAGTATTGCAGGCAGTCAGAAAGGCAACGAGGCTTTCGGCTTCACCACAGAAACTGTCAGAGAAGCAAGACAGCTTATGCTTCAGCACGGCACTGCAACAGGCCCAAATGTTATGTATTTTGAAACAGGACAGGGCTCTGAGCTTTCAAGTGATGCTCATTTCGGTGCCGATCAGGTTACTATGGAAGCTCGCTGCTACGGCTTCGCAAAAGAGTTTTCACCATTTATGGTAAACACTGTTGTTGGCTTTATCGGCCCTGAATATCTTTATGACAGCAGACAGGTTATAAGAGCAGGTCTTGAAGACCACTTCATGGGCAAGCTTACAGGCATCCCCATGGGCTGCGACTGTTGCTATACAAACCATATGATGGCAGACCAGAACGATATTGAAAACCTTTCACTTCTTCTTGCATCATGCGGTGTAAACTATATTTTAGGTGTTCCCACAAGTGATGATGTTATGCTTAACTATCAGACTAACGCATATCACGATGTGCAGACACTCCGTGAAATTCTCAATCTTCGCCCAATCACTGAATTTGAACAGTGGCTTGAGAAAATGGGAATTATGGAAAACGGCAAATTAACAAAATATGCGGGCGATCCCACAATATTTCTTAAAAGGAGGTAAGCTGAATGGATAACAATGCAATAGAAAGTATCGTTCAGGCTGTTTTGGCACAGCTTGCCTCAAACGGTGGCAATGTTTCAGCAGACTCTGTTAAGCAGACAGTTTCATCTGTTGCTGATAACATCCCCGATTCACAGCTTGTTGACATCACTTCAAAAGAGGTTAAATCAAAGCCACTTATTGAAGAGCCTTGCGACATTGACGGACTTAACAGAATGATAAGCAAAACAACCGCCCGTATCGGGGTTGGCAAAGCAGGTCCAAGATTAAAGACACAGACTATGCTTGCTCTTCGTGCAGACCATGCCGCCGCAAGGGACTCTGTTTTTGCGGATGTTGACGAAAAGAAAATGCAGGATTTAGGTATGTTCTGCGTTAAAACCTGTTGTAAAGACAGAAATGAGCATCTTACAAGACCAGACCTTGGCAGAAAGTTTGATGCTGAAACTGTTTCAGAGATTAAGTCAAAATGCACACCAAATCCCGACATTCAGTTCGTTGTATCTGACGGACTTAGCTCAAAGGCTATTGAAGCAAATGTGAAGGATGTTCTTCCTGCTGTTATGGACGGTGTAAAATCTATGGGTTACAGTGTTGGCACACCTTTCTTTGTTAAATTCGGTCGTGTTGCAAGCATGGATCACGTTTGTGAAATTGTCGGCTCAAAGGTTACCTGTATTCTTATTGGTGAGCGTCCCGGTCTTGGCACTGCTGAAAGTATGAGTGCATACCTCACATATGAATCAAAGGTTGGTATGCCCGAAGCTAACAGAACAGTTGTTTCAAATATTCACTCTGGCGGTATCACCGCTGTTGAAGCAGGCGCATACCTTGCAGAAGTTATTGACCTTATTATGAAAAATAAGGCGAGTGGTGTTAATCTTAAAAAGTAACAGGGGGTTATCTTTTGGAAGCAAAAAAATTGCAGACTGTTACTGATAAAAGAGAGTACGGAATTGATTTTGTAAAAATAATTGCGGCTTTTCTTGTGGTGCTTACTCATCTGTTTACATTCGGTGGATTCAAAGAGAATCTTGAAGTTGGAACAGTAAAGTATTTCTGTGCAATTTTTATTCAAGGAATATCTCTTTGTTGTGTCAATCTGTTTGGACTTTCCACAGGTTACCTTTGCTTTAAAAAGAAGGCAAAATTATCAAAAGTTTTTTCGCTATGGATTCAGGTTGTCTTTCTTTCGTTGATTGTACTTTTAGCTTTTGTTTTGATAAATAAGGATATAAGCTTAATTAAGTTAAACCTGATTCAAGTTATACTTCCGATAGCAAGCGGTAAGTTTTGGTTTTTTAATGCTTACATTGCACTGTTTCTGTTTGTTAATTTTTATAACAAGTGCATAGAAAGCATTTCAAAAAAAGAGTTTTTGATTCTTCTTGCTTCTATGTTTGTTTTATTTGTTGCAATTCCACTTTATACAGGAAAAGACAGCTTTAAAACCAATAAAGGTTACTCTTTTGTATGGCTCACTTTTTTGTATTTTGCAGGAGCATACATTAAGAAATACAATATAATAAACAAAGTGAAGTCGTGGCTTTGTGGTTTGATTTGCGTTGCACTTATTTCACTTATTCCACTGTACGGTTGTTTCAATGCCTCACATCAAATTAAGTTTTTAGATGGCGATTACAGTGAAATAGCAACTAATTATAATTCAATACCAATTGCTGTTGCATCTATTTTGATTTTTTTAATTATTACAAAAATCAAAATAAATACAGATAACAAAATCTTTAAAAAAATAATTACATTATTTTCTTCAGCATCATTTGCAGTTTATATTATCCATTGTAATCCTTTTGTTTTTGAGGGCTTTATTTGTGATAAATTAGCTTATTATTCAGATTATTCAGTTGGACATATGATAGGTGTGATATTGCTTCGTGCATTTATAATCTTTGTATGTTGCTCTTTGCTGGGTATAGTGCAGGCGAAGGTTTTTGAATGGCTGAAAGTAAATAAATTTTGTAATCGTGTTGAAGATTTTATTGATAAGATTTTCAATAAATTTTGCAGGGAGGAATGATTTTGACTGGGGACAGACTTCAGACAAAAGTTTTAAGTGTTCAGATTATCCCGAATGCTGATAAAGCGCTTTTAGAAAAGCTCAACGCTGGCGAAGATGTAAGAAGCCTCGGTATCATCACAACAGATTGCGATGACGTTTCTTATGCCGCACTTGATGAAGCTACCAAAAAGGCTAACTGCTGTGTTGTTTATGCTCGCAGTATGTACGCAGGCTCGTCAAATGCTTCAACAAAGCTTGCAGGTGAATTTATCGGTATTCTCGGTTCGCCCGACCCTGCGGAGGTTCGTTCGGGTGTAAATGCCGCCGTCAGTTATATAGAAAACGATGCCGCATTTTACAGTGCGAACAGTGATGATTCAATTGTATATTTTGCCCATTGCATTTCAAGGACAGGCTCATATCTTTCAGAGCAGGCAGAGGTTCCCGAAGGAACTGCGATGGCATATCTTATAGCTCCGCCGTCAGAAGCCATATGCGGAATGGATGCGGCACTGAAAGCCGCTGATGTTCAGATGAGAGTTTTCTACGGTCCACCGTCAGAAACAAACTTTGCAGGCGGATTGCTCACAGGCGATCAGGCGGCTTGCAAAGCAGCATGTGAGGCTTTTGCCGACAGAATCTGCAAAATGGCAGATAATCCTATTGATTCAGAAGAGGAGATTTAATTATGGGTTTAGATCGTGATTTACAGTCAATTCAAGAGGTCAGAGACCTTGTTGCAAATGCAAAAATTGCACAGAAAGAGCTTGCCACTTTTTCACAGGAGCAGATTGACAGAATAATCTGCGAAATCGCAAAGGACTGCGCCGCAAATGCACAGACCCTTGCAAAGATGGCTGTTGAAGAAACAGGCTTCGGTGTATGGGAAGATAAGGTTCTCAAAAATCTTCTCGGCAGCACAATTACATACGATAGCTGCAAAAATATGAAAACCGTTGGCATTATCAATGAAGATAACGCCCGTGGAATCATTGAGGTTGGCGTGCCTATGGGCATTGTTGCGGCTCTTATTCCCTCAACAAATCCCACATCAACAACAATGTATAAATCAATCATTTCAATAAAAGCAGGCAACGCTATTGTTGTAAGCCCTCATCCTAACGCAAAGAATTGTATTCTTGAAACTGTTAAGATTATTCAGGCTGCTGCAAAGCGTGCAGGCGCACCCGATAACATTGTTCAGGCAATCTCTCTTACCACAATTGATGCAACAAACACACTTCTCAAGCACAGAGATATTGGTGTTATTCTTGCAACAGGCGGCGAAGCAATGGTTCGTGCGGCTTACAGTTCAGGTAATCCTGCTATCGGTGTTGGCCCTGGCAACGGTCCTGCATTTATTGAAAGAACTGCTGATATTCCTCTTGCAGTTAAGAGAATTTTTGACAGTAAAACATTCGATAACGGCACAATCTGCGCATCAGAGCAGAGCATCGTTACAGAAAGCTGTATCAAAGAGCAGGTTGTTGCAGAGGTTAAAAAGCAGGGCGGTTACTTCCTTAATGCTGAGGAAACAAAGAAGCTTTCTGGCTTCATTCTTCGTGCAAACGGCACAATGAATCCCAAAATTGTTGGTAAGAGCGCAAAAGTTATTGCTGACATGGCAGGCTTCTCAATCCCCGAAGGCACAAGAGTTCTTGTTTCTGAGCAGACAGAAGTAAGCAAAACCAACCCCTATTCAAGAGAAAAGCTTTGCCCCATTCTTGCATTCTACACAGAGAGCAACTGGGAATCAGCCTGCGAAAGATGTATGCAGATTCTCTATAATGAGGGCGTAGGTCATACAATGACAATCCATTCACAGAATAAGGATGTTATCAAAGAGTTTGCACTTAAAAAGCCTGTTTCAAGACTTCTTGTAAACACCCCTGGCGCACTTGGCGGTGTTGGTGCAACAACAAATCTTTCACCTGCATTGACACTTGGCTGCGGTGCAGTTGGCGGAAGTGCAACATCAGATAACATTTCACCCCTTAACCTTATTAACATCAGGCGTGTTGCTTTTGGCGCAAGAGAGCTTGAGGAAGTAAGAGGAACAAATCCAACTCCCGAAAAGGTATCTGCTCCCGTAGCTTGCACACCTGTTAAGAAGCCCGTTTACGGTTCATCTTTCAATGAATCAATCAACGCTGGCTATGATAAATACATTAAAAACAGTAAGCAGAATGTCCGTGTAGAAAGCGGTTCAGGCTGCTGCGGTAGCTCAATCACTTCAAAAGAAGTTGAAGACATCACAAAAGAAATTCTTCGCCGTTTAGGCAAATAATCTTTGTTTGAAAAGGCATAGCCTTTCAAAATATATATATTTATTTTTAGGAGGAAAATCTCATGGCAACATTACAGGCACTTGGTATGATCGAAACAAAAGGACTCGTAGGCTCAATCGAGGCTGCGGATGCAATGGTAAAGGCAGCAAACGTTAACCTTATCGGTAAGGTACACGTTGGTGGCGGTCTTGTTACTGTTATGGTAAGAGGCGACGTTGGCGCAGTTAAGGCAGCAACAGATGCAGGCGCAGCAGCAGCATCAAGAGTTGGCGAGCTTATTTCTGTTCATGTTATTCCCAGACCCCATAACGAGGTTGAGTATATACTTCCCACACTTGACAACTGCGACCGTCAGTAATTTTTAATCCTGATCGGCAGTTGCCGCCGAAAGGTTTACCTTAAAATAATAGAAAGGAGGATGCGTTTTGGAGATTTTAACAGAAGCTGATTTGCGTTCTGGCAGAATTGTCAGCACTAACGGCAGGGTAATTGTATCTGAAAAGACTTTTATTACACCCCTTGCAAAGGAATTTATCAGAGATAACCATATTGAGGTTATTTATAACGATAAAAAAGAATCCGCAGGCAGCTTCGGCAAAGGTGTTATGAGCTACACACCTATACCCAAAAGCGGAAGCAACAGATTTGTTGACTACGAAACAGGCGAAGGGTATGAAGAAAAGCCCGAGCATATGACTCATATGAGAGATAATCTGCTTGTACCGAAAAATCATCCACGCATTCTCTTCAGAGGTAAGCTTGACAGCTTGCAGGCTTTGATTATGCAGACGCAGATAACTGCTCTTGATGATGGCTACAAAAACATTGCAGAGGAGCTTGACGAGGTTATGGCTTTCGTTCAGATTCTTCTCGGTTGCGAGGTTAAGGATGAACCTGTTCCCGAAATCAAAATTTTTGGAATGAATTCACAAAGACTTCGCTATGTTTCGCATCATCTGACAGAGGAATTTGGTATTCAGCATTCCATTCCTCATTACTCTATGGGCAAGGTTTGCGTTGCGTTGAACACATTGAGGACTTTTATCAGAGAAACTGAGCTTTCTGCTGTGAATGCCTTCACAAAGGATGATAAAATGCTTCGCAGTGATATTGTTGAAGCGCTTAACCGCCTTAGCAGTTGTGTTTACATTATCTTCTGCAAAAAAGTTGCTGGTCAGTATGATTAAGGGTGAGAGTATGAACGAAAACGAAATCAGAGCTATTGTCAGCCGTGTTTTGGCTGATATGGCAGGGGAAAAGAAAGAAATCCCCATTGAATCATCGGCAAGACATGTGCATCTTACTAAAGAAGCTGTTGAGGCTCTTTTTGGCAAAGGTGCAGTTCTCACAAAGAAGAGAGATTTATCTCAGCCGGGTGAATTTTTAAGCGAACAAAGACTTAAACTTGTTACAGCAAAGGGTGAAATTGCAAATGTTGCAGTTTTAGGCCCCGAAAGAAAAGCTGTTCAGGTTGAGCTTTCTATGACAGATTGCCGCTCCCTCGGCATAAAGGCACCTGTTAATCTTTCAGGCGACCTCAATGGAGCAGGCAGTGTTTATCTTGTAAGTGAAAACGCTGTTTATGACGCTAAGCAGAGCGTTATCGTTGCGCAGAATCATATTCATATGACACCTGCGGACGCTGAATATTACGGCGTTAAAGATTCACAGAGCGTCAAAGTTACTGCAAGCACAGCTCGTCCTGTAACATTTGACAATGTAGTTATCCGTGTAAGCCCCAAATTTGCCCTTGCAATGCACATTGATTTTGATGAGGCAAATGCCTGCTGTCTGGGCAAGGATTCCACAGGCAAACTCTCATTATAATTCGAGGATTGATTATGGAAAATTTATCTTATGACGCTTTGGTTGAGCTTATCACCAAAGAGGTTTTGAAGGTATTATCACAAACGAATATTGCATCTGTTGACTGCAACGGTAATGTTGATAAGCGTCCGCTGGCACTTGTTATCGGTGATATAAAAGCTTTACCATCTTTTGCAGGCGAAAAATACAGATTTGCAGATTTAGACACCTATAAAGGTGATATTTCGTGCTTTGATTGTGTTTTTATCGCTTCGCTCACATTTGCTCAATTGGCAGATTGTGCCCTCGGCAGGGATTCCACACCCGCTTCCTGTGCTGTTATCAAGGCACTTTTAAACGGAAAAAAGGTTTATCTGCTTGAGTCTGCGTTGCCCCACAGAGCATTCAAGGAAACAGCAGACAGAAAGTTTTACGCTATGCTTGAGGGCTATGTAAACAGCCTGCGTTCATTTGGTGTTGAGTTTATCCGTGAGCAGTGGTTTGGCAAGAATCTTAACAAGGATGCTATTGAGGACAACTCTGTGGATAAAGTCATAACTGAAAAAATTGCAGTTTCTCTTTGCGAAAATTGCACTGGCGGAATTGTAAAACTTCGCAGAGGCACGGTGATTACACCTTCTGCAAAAGATATTTTCAATCACTCAGAAGTTAAAGTTGAATTTGTTGATTAGGAGGTAGCCCCATGATAATTTGTAAGGTAATAGGCCATGTGTGGGCAACCAAAAAAGAAGAAACACTCCTCGGTCAGAAGCTGATGGTGGTTCAGGAGGTTGAAACCAACAAAACAAACGGTGAAACCTTTGTTGCCGCCGATGTTGTTGGCGCAGGAGTAGGCGAGCAGGTTCTTGTTGTAAGCGGCAGCACCGCAAGAAGAGCCCTCGGCAGAGATGATATCGCAATTGACTGCGTTATTGTCGGAATTATAGACACACTTGAAGTTGACCGCGAAGCGGCACAAATTGCACAAAAGCAGGTGAAATAATTGAATTTAACCGAAAAAATATTTAATGCAGGTATTGTAGGCTGCGGCGGCGCAGGTTTCCCTACACATGTTAAATATAACGCAAAAGTTGAGCATTTCATTATAAATGCCGCTGAATGTGAGCCGCTTCTCAGAACTGACAGATACATAATGCGAAATTACGCCAGAGAGATTATCACCGCTTGTGAAAAGGCTTGTGAGCATCTTGGCGCAAAGGACTGCACAATCGCACTTAAAAGTGCTTACAGAGAAGAAATTGCAGCTCTTGAGGTTGCTATTCTCGGTCTTGGTTCTAAGGTCAGACTTCACACTATGGATAGCTTTTATCCAGCAGGCGACGAGCAGGTAATTGTTCACGAGGTTACAGGCAGGGTAGTACCCGCCGCAGGTATTCCTCTTGATGTTGGCTGTGTTGTATCAAATGTTGCAACAATGCTTGCTATTTATGACGCTGTGAACGATAAGCCGTTCACACACAAATTTCTTACAATGACAGGTGAGGTCGGTGAACCTGTTGTGCTTCATGTTCCCCTTGGAACAAGCTTCCTTGACTGCCTCAGTACAGCAGGCGGAGCAAACATCGACGATTATTTTGTTATCTGCGGCGGACCTATGATGGGCAAACCGCTGACAAAAGCAGAGGCGGCAAAGGCAGTTGTTACCAAAACAACATCAGGATTCATTCTTTTGCCTAACGGAAGCAGACTTCCATCTCTGCATCAGACACCGATTCAGCACACAATCAACAGAGCTAAATCGGCTTGTATTCAGTGCACTTATTGCACACAGCTTTGCCCGAGACATATGCTCGGTCATCCCATTGAACCTCACAAGTTAATGAGAAAAGTTGCTTGCGGTTCAATTGAAGAGGCGGCTGAAACTCCCGAAGCAATCAATGCACTTCTTTGCTGTGAATGTGGCGTATGTGAGCTTTTTGCATGCCCTATGCAGTTACAGCCAAGAAAGGTAAACTCTCTTATAAAGAAAGAGCTTGCCAAAAAGGGAATCAGATACCCAAAATCAAATCAGGAATATACTCCCGACCAGAACAGGGAATACAGAAAAATCCCCTCAAAGCGTGCGGCTAACCGTGCAGGCGCAGGAGCATATTACGATTATACAATCAAAAATTGCAAAGAATTCACACCAGCAACAGTTGAAATTCCAGTAAGACAGCATATCGGCGTACCAGCTGAAGCAGTTGTCGGCGCAGGGGACAGCGTAAAATGCGGTCAGCTTATTGCCGCTTGCCCTGAGGGAAAAATGGGTGCAAACATCCATTCCTCTGTTGACGGAACAGTTAAATCTGTTGGCGATGTGATTATTATAGAAACAAAGTAGGTGAAGAGCGATGTATGAAACAATAGGATTTCTTGAATTAAACAGTATTGCAAAGGGTATTGAAGCGGCTGATGCTATTTTAAAGGCTGCTGAAACAGAGCTTCTTTTTGCAAGAGCAGGCTGCCCCGGTAAATATTACATTCTCTTTACCGGCGAAGTTGCAGCGGTTACCGCTTCAATTGAAGCAGGTGCCCTTATCGGCGGAGCAAATGTTGTTGACAAGTGCGTTATTCCAAGGGTTCATCCTCAGGTTATTGCGGCTATCAATGCGGCAGTTTCACCTGTAACAACAAATGCTATCGGCGTTATGGAATTTTTCAGCGTTACAGCGGCTGTTTATGCAGCTGATGCCGCTGTTAAGGCTGCTGATGTCAACCTTATGGATGTAAGACTTGGCACTGGTATTGGCGGCAAATCTTTTGTTATTCTCACTGGCGAGGTTGCGGCTGTTAATGAATCTGTAAATTGTGGAATAAACACCAAAAACGCAGAGGGAATGCTTGTGTCAAAGGTTGTTATTCCCAACCCAAGACCCGAAATTTTTGATTCTCTTATGTAATCTGAGGTGTGAAAATGTCAGACGCATTTGAAAATAAACAAAGAATTATTCAGGAGTTTGTACCTGGTAAGCAGGTTACAATGGCTCACCTTATTGCAAACCCTGAAGATGATTTATACAAAAAACTCGGTGTTGTAAGCAAAAAGCGTGGCGCACTTGGCATTATGACTATCACCCCAAGTGAAGCGGCTATTATCGGCGCAGATGTTGCAACAAAAGCGGCAGATGTTGACATTGTTTTTGTTGACAGATTCAGTGGCTCACTTGTAATCTGCGGTGATGTTGCAAGCGTCGAAGCGGCATTGAAAGATGTTCTTGCTACGCTTAAAAATGTGCTTAAATTTGCTTCAACAGAAATAACGAGGACTTAAACTATGAAAAAAGTAATGCTTATCGGTTCAAGCACCTGCGGCAAAACTACTCTTTGCCAGAGGCTTAACGGAATGAAAATTGAATATCAGAAAACGCAGACAGTAGGTGTTATCAACAACACAATTGACACCCCTGGGGAATACCTTGAAAACAGACAGCTTTATAAAGGTATTATCGTAACTGCGGCAGACAGCGACCTTATTCTTTTTTTGCAGGATGCCACTGATGAAAGATTTCGTTTTTCACCGGGGCAGGCGGCATTTTTCAGCGTGCCTGTTGCAGGTGTTGTGAGCAAGACCGATATTGCTACTCAGGAGCAGATAAATGATGCTGTTGAGCTTCTTGAGCTTGCTGGATGCGAGCGAATTTTCCTTACCAGCGCTGTTACAGGCGAGGGGACACAGGAGCTTCTTGATTTTCTTAATGAAGAAGAATAAAAATAGTCAATAATTATAATATATATTGAAGGTGTTTACTATGAAAATCGAAAATATGGAAAAATACAGGGGCGTTTACGCACTTCTGTTAACAGCTTTTAATGATGATAAGTCAATCGACTATGACGGATATGCTGCATATGTTGAGTGGCAGGCTGCTAATAACCCTCATTATCTTTTCCCTGTATGCGGAAGCTCAGAAATGGCTTCTCTTACACTTGACGAAAGAATTAAGGTTGCAGAAACAGCTGTTAAACATTCGAACGGCGTTCCCTGCTTTGCAACAGCTAACCTTGAGCCCTCATGGCACGGTCAGATTGAAGAGGTTAAGCGTATGGAGCAGACAGGCGTTGAGGGTCTTGTTTTTGTAACAAAAGGCTACGGTAATGATGACGACAGAATCGTTACATATCTCAATGAGCTTGCAGAAAATTCAACTCTTCCCATTCTTCTTTATGAGTTCCCTGGTCTTCAGCCACATCTTATGAGCGCAAAAGCTTATGGTGAGCTTGCAAAGACTGGCAGATTTGTTGGTATTAAAGACACAACCTGCAAGATGGACACTATCTGCGAAAAGATTGCTGTTCAGGGCGAAACAGGCGTTCTTCAGGCAAACATTCCTTATCTTCTTGAAGCATACGAAGCAGGCGCAAGAGGCGTTGTTGCAACTCCCACATCATGCGGTGCAGGCCTTTTCAGAAAGATGTATGATGAATTCTTTGTAGAGAAAGATTATGAAGCTGCAAAGAAAACATACGAGCATATCATTCTTCTTGACCAGTGCATTGACAGCGGCTTTATGGCAAGTGCAAAATATCTTTGCCAGCTTCAGGGCGTTCCAATGTCATATGTAACAAGAGGCAATCACGACCTTGCACCTTGCAGACTCAAGAGCATCAGAACTTTCTATGATTATGCAAAGGCAAACGGCATCTTAAAATAATAAGTGAGGATATTATGACCAAGCGTTATCTTATAATAAATGCAGACGATTTCGGAATGTGTCTTTCTCAGAACGAGGCTACATTTGAACTTTTTGAGCGTGGAGGAATCACCTCCGCCTCAATGATGATGCCTTGCGGCTGGGCAAAGCATGCTGTCAGATGGTGTCAGAAGCACAAGCAGTATTCTGTTGGTGTTCACCTTACATTCACAAGCGAATGGGGCGGATACCGTTGGGGTCCTGTTTCGCAGGCTGAAACACTGAGGGATTCAGAGGGATATTTCCACCACGAGTGCGAGGATTTTGAGGCACAGTGCGATATGCAGGATGTTGAAAATGAAATCCGTGCTCAGGTGAAAAAGGCAGAGAGCCTTGGACTGCGTGTATCTCATCTTGATACACATATGGCGGCTCTCTATGGTCTTTGCGGCAATTTTGACCTTATGCCCAAGACTTTTGAGCTTTGCAAAGAGCTTAATCTGCCTTTCAGAATGTACCGTTTCCCGCATCCCGAATATATTCCAGAGGGACTTGACCTGCCGATTCCTATGTATGAACGCTTTGTCATGAACTATGCCAACATTGCAGATATGTATGAGGTACCGATTCTCGATAATCTTGTTTATCCCGAATGTCCTTATGAAGCATATAAAGATTTTGATACATTTAAAAAATTTGTTATAAACAGACTTGTCAATATCCCAGACGGTGTCAGCGAGGCGTACATTCATCCTGCTATTGAAACAGATGAGATTAAAAATATCACCGCCCGCTGGTGGAACCGTGTTTGGGAATATCAGATTTTTGCCGATCCGCAGACAAGAAAAATCCTTGAAAGCGAAGGCATTGAGCTGATAAATTATGATGATCTTGTTAATTTGCGTAAAGGCAATAAATAAAACAGAGGTATGATATTATGTCAAGAATTGTTGTTGCAGGAGCGGGTCATGGCGGTCTTGTTGCAGCATATCATCTTGCCATGAATGGTGAAGATGTTACTGTTTACGAAAAAAACAAGCGCAAAAAATTAGGCTATGACTGGCAAGACTCCTTTGATTACAAGTGTTATTCCTACGCTGAGCTTCCAATACCCGAAACAGGTATGAAAGACAGAGTACCGATGACATTTGTTCCGTCAACTAATCCCTATATCAGCTTCTCACAGGGGAAGCAGTTGGGTAGATATTCACTCCATTTATTCCGCAAGGATATTTACAATCACTTGATTTCACTTTGTGAAAAGGCGGGTGTTGAATTTTGCTTTGAAACAGAGATTTATTCTTCTGTTTTGTTTGGCAACCGTGTTTGCGGAATAAAAACAAACCGTGGTGATTTTTACGGCGACCTTGTTATTGATGCCGCTGGTATGTATTCGCCTGTTAAAAACAGCTTGCCGGATTATATGGCTGTGCCAAAAACCTTTGCAGGCTGTGAAGTTCTTCACGCATACAGAGCTTATTTTGAAAAGAACAACGAATTTCCCGACCCCGAAAACGAATATCAGGTTCTCTTTAACGAAAACGGCGATATTGGTCTTGGCTGGGTTGTTACA
Organism: Clostridia bacterium; assembly: GCA_024404115.1. Classification (GTDB taxonomy): domain Bacteria; phylum Bacillota; class Clostridia; order Oscillospirales; family Acutalibacteraceae; genus CAG-488. The sequence continues at coordinate 120,785 of JAKSQM010000002.1, forward strand.
AGAGAAGATTATATTGATGTTCTTGTTGGCAGATTTGGCGATTTCAATATGAAAATGGCTGAAAAAGCTATCGAAAATCTTCGTGTAGATTTTCCTTGCATAGGCAAAAAGATTGTTCACGGCGGTTCAATTGCAGATATTCCTGTTCGTCAGCCAATTTCCGTTTTTGTTGCTGACGGATATGCCGCTATTGGCGACAGTGCGTGTATGACTATTCCTGTAATCGGTTCAGGTCTTACAAACAGCATTATGGCTGGCAAAATGCTTGCTGATACTGTTAAAGCAGATGAATATAAAAAGTATGATGCTGCCCATTTGTGGGAATATGAAAAGCAGTATTATAAAGAAATCGGCAATAAATGCAGTGCTTTTGCACTTTGTAAGGTTATGATGAACAGCCTTTCACCTGAGGATATTATTTATCTGATTGAGGAAGAAGTTCTCACAACTGACGATATTTCATTTAATGTGAATGATTCTTCCATTGTTGAGATTCTTCTCAGCGGTGGTATGACTATTCCATCACTTTTAGGTAAAGCCAAAAAGTTAAAGAGCAACGATGAACTGTTTAAAAAGCTTGTAACCCTTGCAGGCAATGCGGCAAAGCTTAAAACAATTCAGGTGTCTTTCCCAAATCAGTATTCTCTTGAGGATATTCAGGCTTGGTCTGAAAGATACGAAAATTTCTTTGCTTCAATTGCAGTTGAGCCTAAAACTGACGAAAAATTATTATAATTCAATTAGCTTCGGGTGGTTTCGCTCGAAGTTTTTTGTTGTATTTTTTTGCATTTATGGTATAATATTACCATTAAACAATGAGGATGATTTTGTATGGCAGATTTTGAACAGAGCAAAAAAAGAGCCGAGGAGCTTCGTGAATCACTTAACTATCACAGTCATAAATATTATGTTGAGGATGCTCCCGAAATTGAAGATTTTGAGTATGATATGATGCTCCGTGAGCTTGAAAATATAGAAGAAAAATACCCCGAACTTGTTACGGCAGATTCACCAACAAGGCGAGTTGGCGGTAAGGCAGACGGTCAGTTTGAGCCTGTTGTGCACGAAGTAAGAATGGAGTCTTTGCAGGATGCTTTCAGTTTTGAGGAGCTTCGTGAATTTGACAACAGAGTTAAAGAGGCTGTGCCCAATGCAGTTTATGTTGTTGAGCCCAAAATTGATGGTCTTTCTGTTTCCGTTGAATATGAAAACGGTGTATTTAAGATTGGTTCAACACGAGGAGATGGTAATGTTGGCGAGGATGTTTCTGCTAACCTTTGCACAATCGGAGCTATTCCGCTTAAAATTAAAGAAAATCTGCCAAAAATTGAGGTGCGTGGTGAGGTTTATATGCCGCATAAAACCTTTAACGAAATCGTTGAACAGCAAGAGATTTTAGGTGAAAAACCTTTTAAAAATCCACGCAATGCCGCCGCTGGCTCTTTAAGGCAGAAAGACCCGAAAATCACCGCAAAAAGAAAGCTTGACATTTTCTGCTTTAATGTTCAGCAGGTGGAGGGCAAAACCCTCAGCGGTCATAAGGAATCCCTTGATTATCTTAAAGAATTAGGATTTAAAACTGTTCCGTTTTACACAAAATGCAGCACAATTGATGAAGCGATTGAAGAAATTAAAAATATCGGCAACAAAAGGGGAGAGCTTCCCTTTGACATTGACGGTGCAGTTATAAAGGTTGACGATTTTTCACAGAGAAGCCTTTTAGGCAGCACCGCAAAATTCCCCAAATGGGCGATTGCTTTTAAATATCCACCCGAAGAAAAAGAAACAATTCTTCACGATATTGAAATAAATGTTGGCAGAACGGGCGTTCTCACTCCTACCGCTATTCTTTCGCCAGTGCTTCTTGCAGGCACAACTGTCAGCAGGGCAACACTCCACAACGAAGACTTTATTAAAGAAAAAAATATCTGCCTTGGTGATACTGTAATTGTCAGAAAAGCGGGCGATATTATCCCCGAAGTTTTGACAGTTACAAAGCACGCAGATAACGCTGTGCCTTATGAAATGCCAAAAATCTGTCCCTCATGCGGTGAGCCTGTTTTCCGTGAGGAGGGCGAGGCGGCTGTCAGATGCCTTAACACCGAGTGCCCCGCGCAGCTTCTGCGAAATATCATTCATTTTTGCTCAAGAGATGCTATGGATATTGAGGGTCTTGGCTGGTCTGTTGCGGAGCTTCTTGTTAAAAATGACCTTGTGAAAACCCCTGCGGATATTTATTCGCTTACAAAAGAGCAGATTTCCCCCCTTGACAGAATGGGCGATTTATCCGCACAAAATCTTGTTGATGCAATAAATAAATCAAAAGAAAACGATGTGGCAAAGCTGATTTTTGCATTAGGCATTCGCCATATCGGGCAGAAAGCCGCCAACCTTTTGGCAGAGCGATTCGGCACAATGTCTGAGATTATGAATGCAAGCGAAGAAGATATTTTGACAATTGATGGCTTTGGTGCAATTATGGCAAAGAGCGTTGCCGATTATTTCAAAACAAAATCCAATCGTGAGCTGATTGATGCTTTAATGGCGCACGGACTTAATATGAAATATCTTAAAGAGGTTAAGGACAGCCGCTTTGCAGGCAAAACCTTTGTACTTACAGGCACACTTTCAAAATTTACAAGAAATGAAGCGTCTGCAATTATCGAAAGCTTCGGCGGCAAAACTTCATCCTCTGTTTCTAAAAAAACAAGCTTTGTTCTTGCAGGCGAAGAAGCAGGAAGCAAGCTGAAAAAAGCAAATGACCTTGGAATTACTGTTATCAGCGAAGAGCAATTTGGCGAAATGATTCTTTAAGGAAGTGAAAATATGGGATATTTTGAAGAAAAATTCTCTATAAAAGCAGAACCTTTGGCAAGTGAAAAAAGCGTTGCAGTTTTTGGCAATTTAAGGGTAACTGTTCTCTTTTCCAGACTTATAAGAGTTGAAAAAAAGAGCGGAGATTCTTTTTGTGATATGCCGACGCAATCGGTGTGGAACAGGCAGTTTCCCTCACCGAAATTTGACATAATCAGAGTGAGAAATTATATTGCAATCAAAACAGAGGATGCTGAATTTGTCATAAACCAAAACAGCGGAAAGCTGAAATCTGTTACACTTAAAGACGGCAAAATTATCACCGATTTTAAGTGTGGAAATCTTAAAGGAACACGCCGAACTCTTGATATGACTTACGGCAAAATTCCGTTGGGTGATGGCATAATTTCAAAGAACGGTGTTGCTATTCTTGACGATAAAAAGAGCCTTGTTATAAATGATGACGGCACTGTTTCACCATTTGATAGAAGTAGGGATTATTATGTTTTTGCTTACGGTCATGATTACCGTGAAGCACTTTCAGATTTTTATAAAATCACAGGTGAAACTCCGCTTTTGCCACGCTTTGCTTTGGGTAACTGGTGGAGCAGATACAAGGCATACACGCAGGAAGAATATCTGAATCTTATGCGCAAATTTAAGGATAAAAAAATCCCTATAACTGTAGCAACTGTTGATATGGATTGGCACTGGGTTGATGTTGTTGGAAAGTTTGGCGAAAGCGCAAAAAATCAAGCTATTCCTAAAAATCCCAGTGAGCTGGTGCAGGGTTGGACAGGCTACAGCTGGAACACAGACTTGTTTCCAGATTATAAAGAATTTTTGCAAAAGCTTAAAGAAATGAATCTTCATACTACGCTGAATGTTCATCCCAGTATGGGTGTCAGATGGTTTGAGGATCAGTACAAGGAATTTGCGGAATTTATGGGATTTGACCCGCAGGAAAAGAAGCAGATTCCCTTTGATATGACCGATAAAAAATTTGTCGAAGCGTACTTTAAATTTCTTCATCACAAGTATGAAAATGACGGTGTTGATTTCTGGTGGATTGACTGGCAGCAGGGGAGCAAGACAAAAATCCCAGGTCTTGACCCATTATGGGCATTGAATCATTATCACTTTATGGATTCTGCCAAAAACGGCAAGCGACCGCTGATACTTTCAAGGTTTGCAGGCGCAGGCAGCCACCGCTACCCCTTAGGATTTTCGGGTGACACAGCAATTTATTGGAGCGCACTGAAATTCCAGCCATATTTCACTGCAACCGCTTCGAATATTGGCTATAGCTGGTGGAGTCACGACATTGGCGGACACAGAGGCGGTAAAAAAGAAGATGAACTTTATCTTCGCTGGCTTCAGCTGGGCGTTTTCAGCCCTGTGAACAGGCTTCATTCAAGCAACAATGAGCTTATGGGCAAGGAGCCATGGAAACATTCAAAGCAGATTGAAGCTTGTGCGGAGGATGCGCTTCGTTTAAGACACAGGCTGTTGCCGTACATATACACAATGAATTATCGCTGTCATAAATCTGGCACACCGCTTGTTGAGCCGATGTATTATTCTTTCCCCGAAGAAAATGAGGCATACAATTGTAAAAACCAGTTCTATTTTGGCAGTGAAATGATTGTTGCACCCATCACTTCAAAGTGCGATAAACACACGCTGACAGCCTGCTCTGATGTGTGGCTCCCTGAGGGCAAATTCACAGATATTTTCACCAACAAAACATACATTGGCGGCGAAAAAATCAGAATGTTCAGAGGAATGGAATCTATCCCTGTTCTTGCAAAAGAGGGCGCAATTATTCCACTTTCGGCTGACGGAGAAACAAACGATATTTCATTGCCAAGTCAGATGGAAATTCTTGTTTTCAACGGCAACAATTCCTTTGAAATGTATGAGGACGACGGCGAAACAAACAACTATCTTGACGGCGAATTTGCATTCACAACATTCACTGTTTCTGATGACGGAAAAGATTTGACTTTCACAATAAAAATTGATGACGATAAAAAAATTCTGCCTTACAGAAGCTATGTTCTTTCTTTCAGAAACATAAAATCTTTCAGCAGAATTGAGAGCGAAAATGCAGAAATAAATGTTTTGAATGACAGCGAATTTGTAAAGATTTCCGCACGAAAAAATAACACAGAAAACGAAATAAAAATCACTGTTAGAAACTATCTTCCTCTTGATGAAACAGACAAAGCCGACGAGTACATCAACCTTGCATCAAAGTATAATTCTTTGAATTTCAGACGAAACTTTTTTGCAAAATCTGCGCCGAAAGGCGAAACTGGGATTTTCACTCCACGCAGGCTTAAAGAGCAGTTTGAAGAAGTAAACAAGATGATATAAAAAAGCACGGAGTTCGCAATGAACTCCGTGTTATTTTATGGGATTTTTACATCAAAGCTTTCGATTTTTTTGCTCCACTTTCTGATTTTAAGAATGTCGAATTTTTCGGGAGCATTTTTATATGTTGAAGCGGCTCTGCCACCCTGAATGAGTCCGTTGATAATTGCAAGGAAGAAAGGTGGATTTTTCATACCTCTTGCAGCCTTGCCCAAAAGTGCAGAGATATTTGTGTTTTTGCCTGCGCCTGCAAGGTCGGATGACTGAATAACATCATTCTCAAAAAGGAAGTCAACACCCTCACTTGGAATTGAAAGAATGGAGTTTTTAAGTCCCTCATTTTTTGCTGTTTCTCCGCCATAAAGCTTGTGAAATTCACGGTTATATTCCCAAAGATTTTCTCTTGAAAAATCGCTGGCTTTTTTGATTGTATTTGCAAGAAGCTCACCTGCAAGAAGTGAAAGGTCAATGCCCATGCCGTTCATAGGAGTTGTCATAAATGCGCTGTCGCCAACTGCGGCATATCCGTTATAAACCATAAGGCTGAGGGGGCGTCTGACAGGGATAACACCGTAATTACCGCCGTGCAAAATTTCGTCAGTGAACCACGGATGGCTCTCTCTGAAAATTTCAACCTGTTCCTTAACTTTGTTATCGTTAATGGGGTCAATTCTTCCAATTAAAATGTCAACATTGTCATCATTTGTGCAGAACCATGAAAGTCCTTTTTCGCCCTCGTGATACATATAAACTTCAAAAGGAACTTCGGGCATTTTTGCTTCAGTATCTCTTTTATAATATGCTCTGTAAGCGTAGAAAAGGTCGCCACGGCGAGGCGATTTTTCAATCTCTGCGCTGTCTGGCAGATTCTTTCTGATAGGGGAGAATGCACCGGCGGCATCAATAACCATATCTCCGCTGACTACACCGTCTGATGTAACAATGCCGGTTACAAAATTTTTGTCAATAACAGGCGAATAAACCTCTGTTGAATAGATAAAATTAACACCGCACTTCTCTGCGTAATCAATAAGCATATTGAGCAGGGGAACACGCCACATAATTTTCTGGCGGTTATCAGCATTGTAATTTATAATAACTTTTTTGCGTTTTGCAGGGCTTACAAAAGCACAATCGCCTCTGTATCTCCAGCATCCGTCGGGGAAATCTTTTTCGCTTTTTTCAATAAGACGGGCAAGCAGAGAGAAAGTGAATCTGTCTTCCCAGTCATGACCTAATTCTTCTCTTTTTTTCTTTTCAAAAACAGTAACATCAAATCCATTTTTGGCAAGCTTTGCAGCGGCAATTATTCCGCCATGACCTGCGCCAACAACAATAATTCTTTTCATATTGCACAATCCTTTTTTAAAAGATAATCTATTTTAGCATATATTTCTAATTTTATCAATAAAAAAGTCAGGAACGATACGCTCCTGACTAAAAAAAATTATTTGCCTAAATGGTTTTTTACAAGATAAACGGGTCTGTCTTTGGCTTCAAGATAAATTTTTGAGAGATATTCGCCGAGAATACCAAGGCAGAGAAGCTGAATACCGCCAATAAATAAAAGCAGGAAAACAATGCCAGTGGTGCCTGTGATGCTTACGCCAGTGCAAAGGCTGTGAATGAGAACAATCAAAAGGTAAATCACAGAAGCGATTGAAGAAAATGCACCGACAAAAGTTGAAAGCTTCAATGGGAATGTGGAGAATGAAATAATACCCTCAAGAGCGTATTTCATAAGCTTCATTACGCTCCATTTTGATTCGCCAGTGGCTCTTTCCTCAGCGGTGTAGGGAATATAAACAGTGTTGAAGCCAACCCAGCTGAAAAGTCCCTTTGAAAATCTGTGATACTCTGTCATTTTTAAAACAGAATCAATTACATTGCGATTGAAAAGACGGAAATCAGATGCACCGTCTTTAAATTCAACATCAGAAACCTTATTGATGAATTTGTAAAACATACTTTTAACGCTGGACATTGCCTTGCCTTCGCTTCTGCTTTCCTGATACGCAGTTACGCAATCAACGTCGGGGTCATTTTTCATAATATCAAGCATTGAAAGAACAACTTCGGGACGCTGCTGCAAATCAGCATCAATAACGCAGGCCTTTTCGCCTTTAGCGTTGTTAAGTCCAGCATAAATTGCCGCTTCTTTGCCAAAATTTCGGCTGAAAGATATAACCTGAATGTTATAATTCTTTTCATTATCATAAAGCTCTTTTAAATTTTTGTATGTTTCATCTTTGCTGCCGTCGTCAACAAAAACAAATTCATAAGTGAAATCTTTGCCTGCAAAAACTTTTGCAACTTCGCCGAAAAACAGCTTAACATTATTTTCTTCGTTAAAGCAGGGGACAATAAGGGATAAATCAATTTTTTTATCTGACATTTTAATCACTTCCTTAAAATTTATTATAGCAAAGTATATCGTTAATTTCAATATCATTTATAAATATAAAAAAATAAAAAGAATTTTTAAAATATCTATTGACAAAAGACTTCTAATGTGGTAATATATGCAAGTCGTAAAGACGCGGGTGTAGTTTAGTGGTAGAATTCCAGCCTTCCAAGCTGGTCGTGTGGGTTCGATTCCCATCACCCGCTCCATATAATATGTGCGCCAATAGCTCAGCTGGATAGAGCAACTGCCTTCTAAGCAGTAGGTCAGGGGTTCGAGTCCCTTTTGGCGCGCCATATGGTGGGTATAGCTCAGTTGGCTAGAGCGCCAGATTGTGGCTCTGGAGGTCGTCGGTTCGAGCCCGATTACCCACCCCATATTTTTCAGCGCGGAGTCGAGAAATTGACTGCGCACTTTTTTTAATTAAATACATTGGGGTGTCGCCAAGGGGTAAGGCAAGGGACTTTGACTCCCTCATCCGCTGGTTCGAATCCAGCCATCCCAGCCAGAAAGACACCCACAGGTAGATGTGGGTGTTTTTTATGTCAAATAATATAATTAGGGTTGTATTAATATGAAAAAAAGTAGAAAAACTTGGTTGTTTTTATTGATAGTTGTTTTAGCTTTGTTTGCGTTCCCTTTGGTAATAAACATTGCTTTTAAATATAACAGTGGTATAAAATTTTTCCAAGCAGAGTGGAGTTCAGGAGATGCTTTAGGATTTTATGGTTCAGTAATTGGGACCATCGGAACTGTATTTCTTGGATATGTTGCATGGAAGCAAAACGAAAGATTAACCAAAATTGAAGAAAATAATTTTATTAATGAAAATGCCTGTCCTGTTGTCGTAAAAGAAATGGCATTTTTTGGCTTTAAAAACACAGCAGTTAATTTTGATCGCCATGAAGAACAAGTAATCGGTGGTGATGTTATTATTGATAATATCGAATCATATTTACAATACTCTTCTATTGAATTGACAATAAAAATAGAACCTTTATCAAAAGTTATACCTTCTTTTATACATGTAAAAAACATTATATTGTGTGCAGCAAAGGAAGATAAAGAATATTCTCAATCATTATCTTGTATTTTTGTAGAAAATAAAGATGAAAGATTTTCCAAAATTGCAATGTCAAAAAATTTTTGCTTGTTCAATTGCACAGTAATTATTAAGGATGAAGACAAGAAAAAAATAATAGATAAATTAACAAGTGAAAGTAGTATTGTCATAATAAGTATTGATTTTGACATTGCATCATATAATAATACTGTTTCATCTCTAAAATGTAATGCAAAACTTAAGCCTATATTAGAGAAAAAAAGTATTGTTTCTTTTGAAGTAAAGGACGATGTTCCGCCAACGGTATTTTGGACAGGAGCCAAACAACTTTCGCATAATGAAATTAAAGTAAAAAAAGTATAAAAAATAATAGTTTATTGTTGCAGAAGTATAAACTAAAGAATATACTTCAATGTTTATCTTTAATATAATTGCATAAAACCGCTGCTGGATTTATTATCCGATAGCGGCTTTATATTTTTTACAAATAAATTATAAATTTATAATAAATTTTTAGAAATATGTTTGCAAAATGACATATATGTGGTATAATTGACAAGGTTATGACACAATTTGTAAAGTTATCTATTAAAAAACGATTAGGTGATATGTTTATGGGAAAACTGATTGTTATTGAAGGACTTGACGGAAGCGGTAAATCAACCCAGCTTGACCGCCTTGTTAAAAAAATTCTTACAACAACTGATATAAAAATCAAGCAGATTAAACTGCCCGATTATGACAGCGAATGTTGTGCCGCTGTTAAAAAATATCTTAAAGGTGATTTCGGCAAAACACCAGAGGATGTCAATGCTTATGCGGCATCATGCTTCTATGCTGTTGACAGATTTGCAAACTATAAAACAAAGTGGAAAGCAGATTATGACGATGGCACACTGATTATTGCCGACAGATACACAACATCAAACGCATATCATCAGGCTACAAAGCTTCCAAAAGAGCAGTGGAATGATTATTTTAAATGGCTTGAAGATTTTGAATATAACAAAATAAAAATTCCAAAGCCCGATGCAGTTATTTATCTTGATATGCCCATTGAAATTTCGCAGAAAATGATGTCTGAAAGATACAAGGGCGACGAAAGCAAAAAAGATATTCACGAGGCGAATATAGATTATCTTTTTAAATGCAGAGAGGCTGCAAAAGAAGCCGCAAAAGCCATGGATTGGTTTGTTATTGATTGCGCTGACGGTGAAAATCCCAGAACAATTGAATCAATCGGCGAAGAAATTGATAATTATGTAAATAAATTCTTATATTAAGTGCAAAATCTATTTACATTTTTTGGTAAAAGGTGTAAAATAGTATGGTTAAGAAAGGGGCGAACCTTAAATGCTTTACGCTTTTCTCGCAAAAGGATTTGAAGAGGTGGAGGCAATAGCCGCCATTGATGTTATAAGACGAGCAGAAATTGAAATTTATACTGTTGGAATCGGTTCAAAAATCGTCAGCGGTTCACATAATATTCCAGTTTTTTGCGACCTTGATGAATCCGAAGCAAAAATAGATGATTCGGTTGACGGAATACTTTTACCTGGCGGAATGCCCGGAACACTCAACCTTGAAAATAACGAAACTGTCAACAAGTTTATTGATTATTGTGTTGAGAATAACAAGCTCGTTTGCGCAATTTGTGCCGCACCGTCAATACTTGGTCATAAAGGCATTCTCGAGGGCAAAAAAGCAGTTTGCTTCCCCGGTTTTGAATCAGAGCTTAAAGGTGCTGAGCTTAGCTCAGAATTTGTTGCTGTTGACGGCAATATTATCACCGCAAAAGGAATGGGCAGTGCTGTTGATTTTGGACTGAACATTGTTGAATATTTTAAAGGTAAAGAAAAAACAGCCGCTCTCAGAGCTTCATTACAGTGCCCCAGATAAACCGAAAGGAGGTTTGGCTTTATGGAACCTATGAACAAAAAGCAAAACGACAATGATGTTGACATTGACTCATTGCTTGCATATTACAAATCAGATGACTCAAAGCAAAAAAGCAATTTATCAGCCAACACCAGAAGAGCAGATAATAAAGCTAAAGCCGAACCGCTGTCAAGTTCCGCAGTGAAAGGCGTTAACGCCTCGCAGGATAGCAGACAGCCTCAGCAGAAGAAAAAGTTTGTTGTCAGAATTGACGATGATGAATATAATTATTCAGGCAGTTCAAGTGCTAATAGCAGCCAGAAGCCTGCTGATAATTCATCAATTTATTTTTCAAATTATAAAGGCAGAAACGCAAGAGTTACAACTAACAGCAGTAATTATTCAAGACCTGCATCTTCCAGCCAGCACAGACCGACTTCTTCATCACCTGCGAAAAAAACTACAGGTAAAAAGAAAGTTGGTAAAAACATCAAAACAGTCGGCGGCAGGTTTGCAACCGTACTTTTTGCCTGCATAATTCTTTTTACTTCTATTGCATCATATCTTTCTATTACAACTATCAACGATATTCTTGCAATAACTGAATCTGATGATTCTATTGAAGTAAGAGTTTATAAACATAACTCAAAGGGCGAGGAAGACCTCACTGATGACCTTTCATACAGCGAGATTATTGATATTCTTGCAGATAATAACCTTATAAGCAGAAAAGAAGTATGCAAGCTCTTTGCGAAATTCAGGCATTTTGATAACGAGGCTTATAAATTCAAGCCAGGCGTTTATACATTTAAAAAGAGCATGGGCGTTGAGGGTATGCTTTATAAATGTCTTCAGCAGAACAAAACCGCAGAAACTGTTACTGTCAGCTTCCCCGAAGGATGGACAATCACACAGATGTTTGAAAAGCTTGAAAAGAACAAGGTTTGCACTGCAAAATCACTTTATGCTGTTCTTGATGCTTATATGGAAACTCACAGTGATGACTATGACTTCCTTAAAAATGTTCCGCAGGACGAAAAGAGATATCAGGTTTTTGAGGGTTATCTCTTCCCCGATACCTACGATTTCTATGTTGAGTCTGACCCCAACTTCGTTATAGACAAGTTGTTCAACTCATTTAATTCTCATTGGAACCCCGAATGTCAGGCACAGGCACAGAAGCTTGGATATACAATGGATCAGATTATGATTATTGCATCCATCATTCAGAAAGAAGCTGCCAACAGCTCACAGATGAAAGATGTATCTTCTGTACTTCATAACCGACTTAAAAACTCAGTTAACTATCCGTCAATCGGATGTGATTCAACTTACGATTATATTTCAAACTACTTTGATGCCGCAAACTTCGCAGTATCTCAGAAAGCGTATTATATCAGCGTTTATAAAACAGATACTAACAGAGGCTTGCCGCCAGGACCAATTTGTAACCCAGGTCTTGATGCTATTGAAGCAGCTCTTTTCCCGACAAGCACAAACTACTATTTCTTCCAGCATGATAAGTTCGGAAAGATTTACCTTGCAGGCACAAAGAGCCAGTTCGATTATGATTACAGCGTAGTTCAGAGAGTAAATAACAGTGATTGATATGAATGAATTTATAAACGCCCCGGAGCTTCTTGCTCCTGCAGGGGACAGAGAAAGATTTGACAAGGCACTGTATTTCGGTGCAGATGCCATATATGTTGGCGGTGCGGAGTTTGGTATGAGAACCGCACCAACCAACTTCTCTTTTGAGGAGTTGACAGATGCTGTTCAGGCAGCACACAAAAAGAATGTTAAGGTTTATCTTACCTGCAATACTGTTCCGAGAAATAATGAGCTTGACAGGCTTCCATCATTCATTGCAAAGGCAAGGGATGCACAGGTTGACGCACTTATTATTTCAGACCTTGGAACAATGCGAACAGCTAAAAAGGTTGCACCCGATGTTGATATTCATGTTTCAACACAGGCAGGTATCACAAACTACGAAACAGCCAATGTTTTCTATGACCTTGGCGCAAAAAGAATTGTAACCGCAAGAGAGCTTTCCTTAGATGATATTGCAGAAATGAGAGCAAAAATTCCCATGGATATGGAAATTGAGTGCTTTGTTCACGGTGCAATGTGTATGTCGTTCTCTGGCAGATGCCTTATTTCAAATTATCTTGCAGGTCGAGATGCCAACAGAGGCGATTGCGCTCAGCCTTGCAGATGGAAATATCACCTTATGGAAGAAACAAGACCAGGCGAATATTTCCCCATTATTGAGGATGACAACGGCACATACCTGATGAATTCAAGAGATATGTGCATGATTGAGCATATACCTGAGCTTATAAGTGCTGGTATTTCATCTTTTAAAATCGAGGGCAGAGCAAAGTCCGCCTATTACACAGCTGTTATCACCAACGCTTACAGAGCGGCAATTGACGCATTTATGAAATGCGAAAATAAATCTGATTTCGTTCTTCCTCAGTGGATTTCAGAGGAAGTCAGAAAGGTCAGCTATCGCCAGTATTGTACAGGCTTTTATTATGGCAGACCGCAGGATAATGCAGAGATGTATTATGAAGGTGGCTATCGCCGTGAATGGAATGTTGTTGCCGAGGTTATTAAAACCGAAAACGGCAGATTATACGGCTTCCAGCGCAACAGATTTTTTGATGGCGACGAACTTGAGGTTATGCAAAAAGGTGCTGAGCCTTTCACAGTTAAAGTCAGCGATTTAAGAGATTCAAAGGATGAGCCGATTGAAAATGCGCCGCATCCGATGATGAATTTCTCTTTTAAATGTGATAATATTATTTCTGACGGAGCAATTCTTCGCAAGAAAATGTAAATTGATACAAGGGAGGTAATGTGATGGCAACAAAGAAAAAGAAGAAAAGAAAGTTTAAAAACGGCATTTCCAACACTTTTGCTGTTCTGATTTCTATAATGGCTGTCTGCTTTTTTACAATGGTTATCGTTGTGGGCTTTATAGGCATCAATGCAATAGCTGCTATTAACGGCGATGCGGCAATTTCTCTTTCAAGTATCAAAAGCAGTCTTAACCAGACTACATTTCTTTATGCTACTGACTCTGACGGTGAAACTGTTGAGCTTGCCCGACTTCACGGAACAGAAAACCGTGTCTGGGTTAACCTTGAAGATATTCCAGAGGATGTTCAGCATGCATTCGTTGCACTTGAGGATAAAACATTTTATAAGCACAACGGTGTTAACTGGAAGCGTACAGTTGGCGTTGCTTTGAAAAACAACAGTCAGGGCGGTTCTACAATTACACAGCAGCTTATTAAAAACATAACTGGTAACAACGAAACAACTTATGTTCGTAAATACCACGAAATTCTCACTGCTCTCAACATTGAAAAGGCATATGCAAAAGAAGGATATGAGCCAAAGGACGAAATCCTTGAAGCATACCTTAACACAATTTATCTTGGTCATGGCTGTTACGGAGTTCAGACAGCGGCAGAGAGCTATTACGGCAAAAATCTTGAGGATCTTAATCTTGCAGAGATTGCCGCTCTTGCTTCAACAACCAAGAACCCATATGCGCTTGACCCGATGTATCACAGAGAAGACAATAAAGTCAGAAGAGATTATTGTCTTAAATGTATGCTTGATCAGGGCTATATTTCAGAAGACGAATATAAAGAGGCTCTTAACACTGAGCTTGTTCTTGTAACTGATGATAATTATCAGGGTAGTCAGGTTAAGAAAGAAGAAGAGAAAAAGGAAGAGGAAACAAAGGTACAGGGTTACTATGTTGACTTTGTTATAAATCAGGTAATCAGCGACCTTATGGAAACTCAGAATTGCTCAAGAATCGAAGCTTCCAACATCATTTACGGTGGTGGACTTCAGATTTACACAGCAGTTGACCTTGAAGTTCAGGAAATCCTTGAAGATGTTTATGTGAATCGTATTGGATTTATTGATAAGAAAAAGGCACAGTCTTCAATGACTATTATGGATTATCAGGGCAGAGTTGTTGGCATCATCGGCGGAGCTGGCGTTAAAGAGGGTGCTCGAAGCCTTAACAGAGCTACAGACTCTCCAAGACCTCCAGGATCTTCAATCAAACCCCTCTCAGCTTATGCTCCTGCAATGCATGAGGGTAAGATTTATTGGTCATCTATGATTGCTGATAAAACCTGCACAACTGTAAATGGTAAACCGTGGCCTAAAAACTATAATGGCGATTACGGTAGCGGTGCAAATATATCTGTTCAGGTAGCTCTTGCACGCTCGCTTAATACAATTCCAGCAAGTATCATTTACAATCCAACTAACTATGATATGGCCCTTGGTCAACAGAACTCATATAAATATCTTACTGATAAGCTTCATATTTCAACATTGAATGAAGAGAACGGTGATAACGGTGTTCAGCGTCTTGCAATCGGTGCTTTCTCTTATGGTGTAACTTCGCTTGAACTTACTGCTGCATATTGCACACTCGGCAATGGTGGAAAATATTATAAGCCATATTCATATTATAAAGTTCTTGATTCAAGCGGTGAAGTTGTTCTTGATAACACGCATAATCAGGGTGAACAGGTTTTCTCAGCAGGTACAGCAGATGTTATGCGTGAAATGATGAAAACTGTTATCACTTCATCAATCGGTACTGGTTATGGTTACGGTGTTGACAGATTTGAAACATTTGCAAAAACAGGTACTACCGACGATTACAAAGATAAATGGTTTGCTGGCGGTACATCACAGTATTTTGCATCTGTATGGTATGGATATGACCAGCCAGAGCGAATTTATTGCGCTTCAACAGTTAATCCTGCTGGTGAAATTTTTAAGGTTGTAATGAATCGTGTTCATAAGAATCTTTCACCTAAAGAGATGGAAAAACACAGTGATATTATTCAGAAGTATTACTGCCCATACTGTGGAAAGCTTACAAATTACAGCAGCGGTTCAGCATATCTCGGTTGGTTTGACCCAGATAATCTCCCTTCATACTGTGTAGGCAGCCACTATTCATCATATTCAGGCGGCGGTACAACCAGCGGCTACACAGGTGGCGGAACCACAGGCGGTGCTGGCACAGGCACAACAACAGGCGGAACAACAACTGGTGGCGGTACATCCACAGGTGGTGGTACTGGTGCTGGCACAACAACAGGCGGCGGTACTCCAACTGGTGGCGGCGACGCTGGCGGTGGCGCAGAGGCTGCGGAATAATATGATTATTTTATCAATTGACTACGGTGATGCAAGAACAGGCGTTGCAATATGCGATTCCCTTGAATTTCTTGCTTCACCTGTTGAAGTAATACATCAAAGCTATGAGCCAAAGGTGCTTAACCGAATTGATGAGCTTTGCAAAAAGCACAAACCACAGCAGATTGTTGTTGGACTTCCCAAAAATATGGACTCTTCCATTGGCGAAAGGGCGCAGAAATGTATTGATTTTGCCGATAAAGTAAGAGAGATTACAGGCATTGACACCGTAATGTGGGATGAAAGACTTACAACTGTTGAGGCTCATAATTACCTTAATAACACAAACACGAGAGGGCAGAAGCGCAAGAATGTTGTTGATGCTGTTGCCGCAACAATTATTTTGCAAGATTACCTCGACTACAGAAAAAAACATTAAAAAGAAAGGATTGCCGCATTTTCAGATGCTTCAATCCTTTTTTGATTTTTGCAATAATTCTCTGATTCCCATTATAATCAGCATTATGCCAAATATTTTTGAAAGTATATTTCCCGAAATAACCGTTGTAAGATAAAGCCCGACCGCAACACCAGGCAGGGCAGAAAGCAAAAAGGGGAGTGTCCTTTTAAATTCAATCAGCTTATTTTTGGTGTGAATTATCAAAGCAGTTATGGCTGACGGAATAAAAAATATAAGATTCATTCCCTGAGAGGGGAGTTGCTGGAATTTTAATACCTGCGTGAGGTAAATAATAAGTATTCCGCCTCCGCCAAATCCCATTGCACCAAGGATGCCAGCTCCAAAAGATGCAATTATATTCCAGATTGTCATCTCAGCACCATCCTTATTCCTGCCCAGATGATAAACACGGCAAAGATTTTCTTTAAGATTTTTTGCGGAATTTTAGGCAATAATATTCCGCCAGCAATTGCTCCTGCAATTCCACCTGGCAAAAAAATCAGCGTATCTTTTACGCTTGCGAATCCGTTTATATGATAAAATATTGCGCTGATTATGCTAAGGGGAAGAATCACAGCAATAGCATTTGCGTGGGCCTTGTTTTGCTCCATGCCGTCTTTTTTCAATGCGGCAACGGTTATTATTCCACCGCAGGCACCAATGAGGGAATTTATCAATCCAATCAAAA
The DNA here is from genome assembly GCA_024404115.1 of Clostridia bacterium. Classification (GTDB taxonomy): domain Bacteria; phylum Bacillota; class Clostridia; order Oscillospirales; family Acutalibacteraceae; genus CAG-488. Next base: position 137,658 of record JAKSQM010000002.1, read on the forward strand.
AGCCAGTAATATATTTGTTCCTATTTTTCATAGATATATCATTCCTGCATAATAGTTAATGTGGGGTGATAAAATTGAAATTTAAAAAAAATCTGAAAACAGCCGTTGTGGCAGTTATATTGGTGTTTATTATTCTTCTCATTATATTTGCGATTTATGCAAAGTATAAAAATGATGCCATAGGTGTTTTTACGCAAAATCCTTTGAAGCAGACAGTTATTGTTGATGCAGGTCATGGCGGGGCAGACGGCGGCGCAATTGGTGTTGATGGCACAATCGAGAAAGAAATTAACCTGCAAATTGCAAATAAGCTTCGTTGTATCTTGCAATTATACGGCTATAATGTTATTATGACAAGGGATGACGATGATTCCATTCACGATGAGAGTGCAAAAACGATCCGTCAGAAAAAGGTTTCAGACATTCATAATCGTGAAAAAATTATTATTGAAAACCCCGATGCAGTTTTTATCAGCATTCACCAAAATAAATATTCAGATGCTTCTGTGCATGGAACGCAGGTTTTTTATTCAAAAAATAATCCGCTGAGTCCTTCTCTTGCGCAGAATGTTCAGAATTCAATTGTTGATAACCTGCAAAAGGATAATTATAAAAAAATAAAGAAGTCGGGTACAGAAATTTACCTGCTTTATCATTCGCAGATTCCGTCAATTATGGTGGAATGTGGCTTTGTTTCAAACAGCAACGATCTTTCTGATTTAAAAGACGGAGAATATCAATTAAAGCTTGCCGAATCAATTGCGGACGGCATATTAAATTATTATAAAGAACAGGATGAAAACAATGGCAGCAAAGGATAAGTCAATATTTGTCTGCTCTGAATGCGGATACGAAAGTGCAAAATGGTATGGTCAGTGCCCTGGGTGCAACTCATGGAACACAATGGCTGAAGAGGTGAAAACTGTTTCATTTTCAAAGAAAACAGGTACTTCTTCTGCAAAAAGGCTGACCGCTCATAAGCTTACAAATATCACAACTGACGAAGAAATCCGTTACAAAACTGGACTAAATGAGCTTGACAGAGTTCTCGGTGGCGGTCTTGTTAAAGGCTCGCTTGTTTTGCTCAGCGGCGACCCTGGCATAGGCAAATCAACAATTTTGCTTCAGATTTGTCAGTTTATCGGCAAAAATCTCAGTATTCTTTATGTATCAGGCGAGGAATCTGCCAATCAGATTAAGCTGAGAGCCGACAGACTTGGTGTTTATACAGATAATCTTGAGGTTTTGTGCGATTCTGACATGGAGAGTATCTGCGAATATATCAAAACAGAAAGACCGAGCCTTGTTATAATCGACTCAATTCAGACCGTGGGCATACAGGGGCTTTCAAGCTCCACTGGCAGCGTAACGCAGGTTAGAGAATGCACAAATCTGCTTATGGTAACAGTGAAATCTCTTGATATTCCTGCTATTATCGTTGGTCATGTAAATAAAGACGGCAATATCGCAGGTCCCAAGGTACTTGAACACATTGTTGACGCTGTTTTATATTTTGAGGGCGAAAAGAATATGTCCTACAGAATTTTGCGTGCCGTTAAAAATCGTTTTGGCTCAACAAACGAAATCGGTGTTTTTGAAATGCTCGATACTGGTCTTGCTGATGTTGAAAATCCGTCGATGATGCTAATTTCCGGTAGACCGAAAAACACATCAGGCTCTTGCGTTGCCTGCGTTATGGAGGGCTCACGACCAATCCTCGCAGAGGTGCAATCCCTTGTTGCCACCACCAATTTTGGTAACCCACGAAGAATGACAAATGGATTTGACTATAACAGGCTTTCCATGCTCCTTGCTGTCCTTGAAAAAAGGGGAGGCTATTTCTTTGGAAACACCGACACTTATGTAAATGTTGCAGGCGGATTGAAAATTGATGAGCCTGCGTCTGACCTGCCGATTTCAATTGCGCTGGTTTCAAGCCTTAAAGATGTTCCTGTTGATGAGGATGTTATTGCTTTTGGCGAGGTTGGACTTGGCGGCGAAATCAGAGCTGTAAGCAACTGTGAGCAGAGAATAAAAGAAGCGGCTCGCCTTGGTTTTAAGAAGTGCATTATTCCGTATCACAATTTTAAAAATCTAACCGCATCTGCAAAAAACACTAAAATAGAGATTGTCCCTGCAAGAACTATCAGAGCGGCCTGCGACGCAGCATTGTAACAGGGGAGTGGTGCAGATGATACAACCGCTTCAAATGCCCAATTTGCCGCAGAGTAGAGTTCGTCATGTGGCAGTGAGTGATTTCAGTGAACTTTTATTGTCAAAGTTATCTGAATTAAAAATCGAGCCGATTATAACAATAAATTCCGCAAATCTTGATGAAAAGATAAATTATCACACTGATATGCTGATGCTGAATTTATCAAAAGGTGTGATTTTAGCGGATAAAAGTCAGAAAGATAATTTTGTGAAACTTTTAACAATAGGGTATAAGTACAGTGAATTTAATTCACAAATCAAATCGCCATATCCAAACGATTCGCTTTTAAATGTTGTTTTTATGGGTGATAAGCTAATATGTAATCCCAAAACAATTGATAATTCAATCATAAGTTACGCAAAACAAGCTGACATCAAAATTATTCCTGTTAATCAAGGATACACAAAATGCTCGGTTTGCGTTTTGAATGACAATGCAATTATTACCGATGATGAATCAATACACACAGCCTGTGAGAATTTTAAGATTGACTCGTTGCTGATTTCCAAAGGCTCAGTTAAGCTGAAAGGATTTAATTACGGCTTTATTGGTGGCTGCACAGGTTTGATTGATAAAAATAAATTGCTGTTTAACGGTGATATAAACTGTCATAAGGATTGCAATAAGATGCTTGATTTTCTCAAAAAACACTGCATAAAGCCTGTTATTATTGAAAATCAGCCATTGTGCGATATTGGCAGTATTATCCCGCTTACAGAAGAAATATAGCGATTTTTGCTTATTTTCCCTCCCCTAAATTATACAAAATTTTTATTTTGTATAATTTTAGATAAATAAAAATATGATACTTTTCACCTGCCTGCATTGAATCAGTTCTTTGCAGGTTATTTTTTGTCTTAATTTGATAATACTACTAACGGTGATAATTTTGCTTGCAACACTTATTCGTGGCTTTATTTTATACATTTTTATAATTATCTGTATGCGTTTTATGGGAAAACGGCAGCTTGGCGAGCTTCAGCCAACGGAGCTTGTTATTACAATTCTGCTTTCAGAGATTGCATCAATACCTATGGAAAACAACGATGTACCGATGATTAACTCTATATTTGCTGCCCTGCTTTTGGTCTGCCTTGAAATTATAAATTCTGTCATAATTATGAAAAGCACAAAGGTCAGGTATTTGCTTCAGGGAAAGCCTGCAATTGTTATAAATGACGGCACGCTTGATCAGAAAAAATTAAAGGCATTGCGTTTCACTGCCGATGATATTCTTGACCAGCTTAGGCAAAAAGATATTTTTGAGCTTGAGCAGGTGCAGTATGCCGTGGTGGAAACAAACGGAAGTCTGAGTGTTATGAAAAAAGGTCAGTATGACTCCCCTACCAACAGTTCTTTTGGATTTAAAAGTGAAAAGCAAGGCATCCCGATTCTTGTGGCAAACGATGGAAAATATATTGAAACTGTCATAAAAGAATGTGGATTTAAAATGAAAACAATCGAGAAAATTTTAAAGAAAGAAGAGGTTGATATTTCTGAAGTTTTGATTTTGCTTTTGGATAAATACGATAACTACACTTTAATTAAGAAGGAAAAATCATGAAAAGGTTTTGCTGTGCGATAATTATTTTACTTTTGACTATTACGGCTTCCGCTTTTTTGAACTTTAAAATTATAAAAATTTCTGACAAAATTTCCCGTGCATCCAGCGAAAAAAATGAGAACAAAATTGTAGAAATCTGGGAGAAAAATAACCTGCTTTTTTCTCTTGTTTTAACGCAGGAAAAGACCGAAGAAATTGAACTGATTATTGATGATATTTCAAAAGAAAAAGCTCCCTCAGATTTACTGAAGAAGCTTAAAAATGAAATGGATGGAATCAATGATTCAATGAAGCTAAGTTTAGAAAATATTTTTTGATTTATTTAAGCCCAGCATCATCAAATCTTTTTGAATCGTTTTTATCAGAAAGCGCAACGCCTTTTAATCTGTATCGAATACTTCCACTGCTTTTTATCAGTGTTGAAAAAATTCTTTTTATCCAATAAAAAGGCAAAAGAAACGGATGCTTTTTTAACACAGAATAGCGTGCCTGCATATAATTTTTTTCTGGGAAAATTGTTGTTAAAATATACTTGAATTTACTCTGCTTTTTTTTGTCATTTAAAAGAAAATCGTTAAGCTCGTGATTGGTAGATTTGCCATAAACTCCGCTTGAAATTATGTATTCGCCCACAGCGTCAAATTTGCCGTTAAATGAGCCACTAAACCATTTGAATGACATATCTCTCATTTTCTTTTCAAAGCTCTTTAAGCCTGTTTTATCAAGCTCTGAGGCGATATAATCATAATCTAACTCATTTTTGTAAGCGGAATTATACACAAAAACATCACAGACTGAGCGTATTCCCGTTCCGCAAATCTGATAATGCTTTGCCATATGAGCAATGAGAAAAATGTAGTAATCTTCCTTAGAAAATTCGTAGCTGAATTGCTTATTTTTAATAAGGCGGGCACGCTCAAATCCAGTGCCGAAATAGCTGTGATATTTGTCAAGGCTTTCGTCAATCAGCGACTTGTGAAGCTCAATATGAAGCCCTTTTCCTTTTGAAAAAGAGCCGTGCAAAAACTCCTCAGAATCAAAAGAATAGCCGTGATTTAACATAATTTCTGCTGCCTTTTGAAGCTCATTTCCAACAAGAATATCAACGTCGCCCATTGAACGCAAATAGGGCTGCGGATAAAGATTTTTTATAACAAATCCTTTTAAAACAATGTGCGGAATTTTGTTCGCTTCAAAGTCATCACAGAGAAGTTCAATTTCAGTGCTTCGCTGTGCTTCTATCATCATTGAACGCAAAACATTTTCGTTAAAAATTCTTTTGATTTTTTCTGGCAATTCAACATCAGAATTTTTTAGTCCAAAAGCAACAATGTTAAGTATCTTATGCTCTGCGCAAAACTTGATAAAATCCTCCCAGTTATCGGTATTAAAATCGGTAACTTTTTTGTTGCAGAATACAGATGAAATAACACTGATAGCAAGAGAAGCATAGTTTAATATTTCTTTATTTTTTTTAGCCATAATCAGCTCCCCTTTCGTAGTATTATTTTATAATATTTTTTGCGATTTGTAAACTGTATTTCAAAAAAACTCTTGACAATATTTTGCTTAAATTGTAAAATGACTATATAAATTTAATGTGAGGTGAATTTTTTGAACGGCGACGGCAGTCCAGTGCGATTGTGCACATTAACAAATTACAACAGCAAAAGAGAAAGAGCCGTTCAGGAAATTTAATTTTTCTGATTTATTTTTGTTTGCCCTTTCCTTTTGCGGAAAGGGATTTTTTATGGATAATAAAGCAATTACAGAAATTATTGAAAAAATGCTTGCCAACAACAAATTTTCTGCGCTGAAAGAGCTTCTTACAGAAATGAATGTTGTTGACATTGCGCAGGCGATTGAAGAAACCGAACTTCCAGAAAATCAGGTGCGAATTTTCCGACTTCTTTCTAAAGATTATTCCGCTCAGGTTTTCTCTTATCTTGATTCAGATTCACAAGGCGCAATCGTTGAAGCTATTACAAACACTGAGCTTAAATTTCTTATGGAAGATATGTTTGTGGACGATGCGGTTGACTTCCTTGAAGAAGTGCCTGCAAATATCGTTACAAGAGTTTTGGCTCACACCAACCCCGAAACACGAAATCTTATTAACAGATTTTTAAACTACCCCGAAAATTCAGCGGGCAGTATTATGACAATTGAGATGGTGTCTTTCCCCGAAACATACACCGTTGATATGGCAATTGCCGAAATCAGAAGAACCGCTCTTGATAAAGAAACAATCTACACCTGCTACTGCACAGATTCACAAAGAAAGCTTGTTGGTTCTGTTCCTTTGAGAAGGCTTATTGTGTCCCCTGGCGAATCAGAAATCAGAGATATAATGTATGATGATGACCAGCTTTTGTTTGTGAATACACTTGACGATCAGGAGTCTGTTGCAGCTCTTGCAAGAAAATACGACTTGCTTTCTGTTCCTGTTGTTGATAACGAACAGCGTCTTGTTGGTATCATTACAATTGACGATATCGTTGACGTTATCGAAGATGAGAACACAGAGGACTTTGAAAAGATGGCTTTGCTTCTTCCCTCAGAAGATCAATACCTTAAAACAGGCGTTCTCACCCTTACCAAAAACCGTATTATCTGGCTTCTTGTGCTTATGGTTTCTGCCACATTCACAGGTCAGATTATTGAGGGATTTGAAGATAAGCTTTCGGCTATTGCAGGCTTGACCGCATCCATTCCCATGCTGATGGATACAGGCGGTAACTCAGGTAATCAGGTATCAACACTTATCATCCGTGGTCTTGCATTGGGCGATATTACCATTAAAGATTATTTCAAAGTATTGTGGAAAGAAATTCGTGTTGCTTTCCTTTGCGGTATCACCCTTGCAGCTGTAAACTTTGTAAGAATGTATATTCTGAGAATGATTACAGGCAGCCAGACAGAAACACCTGTTTTCATCGTTGTTTGTCTTTCAATGCTCTGCGCAGTTATTGTGGCAAAGATGATTGGTGCTTCGCTGCCGATGCTTGCTAAGCTGTTGAAGCTTGACCCTGCGCTTATGGCAGGACCTATGATTACAACAATTGTTGACGCACTTTCACTTCTTATCTATTTTGGATTTGCAAGCCTTATTTTAACAGTGTAAATTAAATATAAAAAGAATGGTTATGAGAATTCAGTTGATTCCCATAACCATTTTTTTATTGCATTTCTTCTGCTTCTTCAATTTTTATCTGCAAGTCTTCCCATTCGTCATAAAGAGAGTTATGTTCGTCATTGAGCTTTTGCAGGTTTTCTGTCAGCTCCATTATCTTTTCATAATCAGATTGAATATCGGGGTCTGCCATAGCATTGTTGGTTTCTTCAATTTCGCCCTCAATTCGCTCAATTTCACTTTCAACAGTTTTGAGTCTTGTTTTCATCTTGCGAAGATTTGATGCAAGCTCTTTTTTGAGCTTATATTCGTTGACCTTAACAGGCTTTTTCTCAACAGTTTCCGCAACAGGCTGATTGCGTTTGTGAGATATATAATAATCATAGTCGCCCACATATTCGTCAATGGCGTTTTTGTTCATTACAAGAATTCTTGTGGCAAGCTTGTTTATAAAATAACGGTCATGAGAAATTATGAAAAGTGTGCCGTCAAAATCACGCAGTGTGTTTTCAAGTGCTTCTCTTGAAAATGCGTCAAGGTGGTTGGTAGGCTCGTCAAGCAAAAGGAAGTTATGACCGCCAAGCATCAGTTTAAGAAGCTCAACTCTTGCAATTTCACCGCCGCTGCAATCTGCAAGGTGTTTAAAAACATCATCACCTTTAAAGAGGAATGCCGCTAAAGCATTTCTCACGGAAGTCTGATTCATTTTAAGGTACTGATTCCACACATCGTCAATGACAGTTCGGTTGTCGTCAGGTATCTTTTTAATCTGCTCGTAATATCCTTTATAGATGTTTTCGCCCCAAGTGAGCCTGCCACTGTCAGAAGCGTATTCGCCCATAATAATTCTGAAAAGCGTTGTTTTGCCGCATCCGTTATCACCAAGGAGAAATACACGCTCACCTTTTTTAATGTTGAAATCAATACCGCTAAACAGCTCTTTATTGCCGAATGATTTTGAAAGATTCTCTGCGAAAACAATATCGTTTCCGCTTTCAAATTTAGGGGTAAAATCAAATCTGATTTTTTCAACTGCACTGTCTGGTACAACAAGCTGTTCCTTTATTCTTTCAATCTGTTTTAGCTTGCTTTCAGCGGTCTTGATGTTACGCTCTCTGTTCCACTGCCTTTGCTGTGCAACAATGCCCTCAATTCGCTGAATTTCCTGCATATCACTGCGGTATTTATCTTCAATCGCTCTCTGCATAGATTCTTTTTTAACAAGAAAATCAGAGTAGTTGCCGATATATGAATAGCCTTTGCCGTTTTCAATCTGAATAGTTTTGTTGGTTACTTTATCAAGGAAATAACGGTCATGAGAAATTACGATTATGTTGCCTTTATAGCCGAGGATGAAATCTTCGAGCCATTCAACAGATGAAATGTCGAGATGGTTTGTAGGCTCGTCAAGAAGCAATAAATCTGAACGGGAAAGCAACAGCTTTGCAAGCGTAACCTTTGAACGCTGACCGCCGCTTAATTTTTGCGTTGAAATATCAAAATCTTTCTCAGAAAAGCCAAGACCGATAAGTGCGCTCCTTGCCCTGCTCTTATATGTCAGACCGCCCTCACGCTCAAATCTTTCCTGTAAATCTGATTGAAGCGCAATGTTTTTATCAATATCAATGCCCTTTTCAAGCTGCATATTTACATATTCAATTTCGCTTTCAAGGTCTTCAAGATAATCAAAAACGCTGATAATCTCTTCATAAAGAGTTCTGCCCTTAACAGAGCAGGTATGCTGCTCCATATAGCCAATGCGTGTGTCTTTCGAAATGAAAACATTGCCCTCATCTGGCTGATATTCGCCTGTGATAATTTTAAACAGCGAGGTTTTGCCGGCACCGTTTACGCCAACAAGACCCGCTTTTTCGTCATTTTTTATATCAAAAGAAAGGGAAGAAAAAATCTTTTCTTCGCCAAAGCTCAAGGATAAATTTTGTGCAGATAAAATAACCATTTTTTCTCTCCAAATTTTTTTGATATTGTATCACATTTTATCATTTTTTTCAATATTTATGTGTTTTATATTGAAAATTAGCTTAAAAGTGTGATATTATGTATTAACAAACCGTAAAATTTTGAAATGAGGTAGTTTTATGGAAAAAGCTGAATTAAAAGAATTACTTAAAAAATGTGAAAAGCTGGAGCTTACAGATGAAAGTCGAAAAGGTCTTTTCGGCAAATTTATCAAGCTCCCCTGCGGTAACACACATTATCAGATGGAGGGCGACGGTGAGCCTGTTGTTCTTGTTCACGGCTATGCAACTCCCTATTTTATATACGATAAAATTTATGAAGCACTCCTTGCAAAAGGATACAAAGTTCTTCGCTATGACCTTTTAGGCAGAGGTCTTTCAGAAAGAGTTAAGAAAGACTACACACCTGAGCTTTTTGCAACACAGCTTAATGAGCTGACAGAAGCACTTCTCGGTGATGAAAAGTTCATCCTTTTCGGCACATCAATGGGCGGAACTGTTACAACATCTTTCTGCCGTCTTTTCCCAGGAAAAGTTAAGAAGCTTGTTCTTCTTGCCCCTGCTGGTATGGACAGCTTCAAGCCACCTCTTTATATGCACCTTTGCGCTGCTCCTGTTCTTGGCAAGCTCCTCTTTAAGATGATTGGTAAGGGCATTCTTGTTAAGCGCTGCGCAGGCGAAATGATTAACTCAAAGGGCGAGGTTGACGATTTTATGCGTAAATTCGCTTTCTGCGCTCAGTATAAGGGATTTATTGAAAGCACACGCTCAAGCCTTAAAAACACAATTATGAGAACTGACGAGGATGTTAAAGGCTATTTTGCAATTGCAGAGCAGAAGATTCCCACACTTTGCATCTGGGGCACAATCGACAAGACTATGCCTTATTATCAGATAGACCGATTCAAAGAGATTTATCCCGAAGCAACATTTGTTACATTCGAGGGTTCAGGTCATATCTTCCTTTATGACGAAGCAGAGAAAACACTTGATGTTGTTTTCCCGTTCCTCGGCGAATAATTAAATTTAGTACCGCAGAGCTTTCTGCGGTATTTTTTTATGGGTCAGACATATAATTTAGTGGTGATAATATGTTTGACAGCTTCTTTGATTTATTTAAAAATTTACTTGTATTTATTCTTCATGTTAATTCGCAAAATTCCTTTCCCCCTGCCCTTAAAGCCAAGGAGGAAGAACAGCTTGTGAAGCTTGCTGAAAAAGGCGACAGAAAAGCGAAAAACAAACTGATTGAGCATAATTTGCGCCTTGTGGCTCATGTAATCAAAAAATACTATGCCAACACATCTGATCAGGAGGATTTAATTTCAATCGGCACAATCGGACTTATAAAAGCCATTGACACATTTAAATCCGATAAAGGCACTCGCCTTGCTACATATGCCGCACGGTGCATTGAAAATGAAATTCTCATGTATTTCCGCTCACAAAAGAAAAATTCGCAGGATATTTCTGTCAATGAGCCAATCGACACAGACAATGAGGGAAATCCGCTGACATTGATTGATTTAATATCAACAGAGGACACAATTCTTGACGATATTTTTCTTGTTTCAATGAGCAAAAAGCTCTATGAATTTATTGAGGAAATCGACAACGAAAGGGATAAAACAATTATCTTTATGCGTTACGGATTAAATAATAAAAAACCGCTGACACAAAAAGAGGTTGCAAAAAGACTTTCAATTTCCCGCTCGTATGTTTCAAGAATTGAGAAGCGAGTTCTTGCTCAGTTGAAGCAAAGATTTGATGAAGAAGTCGGTGAAACAAAGTGAAAAAAATAGTTATATTTCCGTTTATATTTTTGCTGATTTTTACATCGTGTATTCAAAGAAGCAGAAGCTGTGATATTTTTGATTTTTCTGAGAGAATTAACAAATCTTTTGGCAAAGAAATCTGCGATGTAAATACGCTTTCCGTGTCAGAAAATAATGTGATTTACTGGTTTCCCGAAACATACAAAAATGCAGTTGTTTCTTTTTATGTGAACGATAAGACGGGCAACATTGAAAAATGTTCCGTTGTTTTTAACAGTGAAAAAGCAAACAAAATTCTTATAGAAAAAGTGAAAGAAGCGTTGTTTTTTAATAATCCGTATATGAGCGAAAAAGAGTATAAAACAGAGAAATATATTTCGTATATTTTTGAGGACAGCCGCTATAAACAGGAAAACACACAGCCGAATTTAAAAAAAGAAATAAAAGAAGAGGATTTGTATTGAAAAAATTGCCTTTTGGGTGTATAATCCTATGGGTGATTTAATAATGGATAAGTATTTAATTGAAATTCATGCGCATACATCAGATGTAAGTAATTGCGCAGATATGCCTGCAAAGGATGCAGTTAAGCTCTTTGCAGAGAATGGCTACAACGGAATGGTGATAACTGACCATCTTCATTCTTATGCTATCAGACGCTTCCTTAAAAAGCGACCCAATGGCGATTGGGATGATATAATCGACTGCCTTCTTGAGGGTTACAAAATCGCTCTTGAAGAGGCAAAGAAATATCCAGGCTTTAAGGTTTATCTTGGCTGTGAGCTTCGCTTTGATGAATATGACAATGACTATCTTGTTTTTGGTCTTAGTGAGGACAAGCTCCGTCAGATGAAAGATGTAAATAAGCTCTCTACACTTGAGGGTATTAAGTATGTAAAATCCTTTGGATGCACTATTATTCAGGCTCATCCTTTCAGAGATGACATGGCAATTGTTGAGCCGGGTTATCTTGACGGTGTTGAGGTTCATAACGGACATCCTAACCACGATTCAAGAAATGACATTGCTCTTGCATGGGCAGAGAAATTTAATTATATTAAAACATCAGGTTCAGATTTCCACGGTGAATGTATGCCAAATTCGGGCATTTACACCGATGAGCTTCCCGAAAATGAAGAAGAACTTCGCAAGATAATTGCAGAGGAAAGATTTACACTTAGACTTGGCACTAAAAAAGAAAGCCTGCCACAATAAGGCAAGCTTTCACGATTTATAAAATTATCGGTTGAATTTGCTCGTTGTTTAAAGCGGATTTTACAGTGTCCTCAATCTTTTCAAAATCGCACACAATTGACCGTGGCTTTTTAATAGAATCGTCCTGTTTGAATGGCACAAAGAAAATATTTCTTACATTCATAAGTCTGCCGATATTTTGCGCAGAAGCACCGAGAGCATCATTGGTTGAAATGCCGAGGATAACGGGTCTGTTGTTTCGCAAATGAGCTTTAACAGCCATTGTAACGGTTGTGTCGGTTATTCCATTAGCCAGCTTTGCAAGTGTATTTCCAGTACACGGCGCAACAACAAGTGCATGGAACATCTTTTTGGGACCGATTGGTTCGGCTTCAACAATTGATTTTATTGCTTTGTTTCCGCTTATTTTTTCAACCTCTTCAATGAAGTCTTTTGCTTCAAAAAATCGGGTGTCGGTTTTGGATGCAAAGTCAGAAAAAATCGGTGTTATTTCTAAATTTTTATGAGATAAAATTTTTATTTGTTCAAGAGCTTTTGAAAAGGTACAAAAAGAACCGCAGATTGCGTATCCTAATTTGATTTTTTCCAAAGTCCCCCCTCCTCTATTATGTTAATAATTGTTTCTGCGATTATAATGCCTGCCGTTTTCGGAACACATTTCCCCGGCAAAGATGAAAGAATATTCACTTTTTTGTTAATGCTTTCTGTGTAATCAAAATCAAACCCAAACGGATTGGATGAAACATCAATTAAAATGGCTTCGGGCTTTGTTTTTCTAAGAATTTCTTCACCGAGAATTTTCACAGGCACAGTGTTAATTATAACATCAGAATTGCTTATAATTTTTGGGGCATCCTTTATAAGATATGCTTTCATTCCGTCGGATTCTGCGTCCGCAACAGTTGAATATCTTCGTGAAAAAGAAAGAACATTCGCACCAAGATTTTTAAATGTTTTGCAGATTGATTTTCCGCATTTGCCGTAACCAATAACAGAAACAGTAAGAGAATTTACAGTAACATTGATGTTATTCAGCACAAAGCTGAGAACGCCCTGCGCTGTTGGTACTGCGTTTTTTTGTGCAAATTCATCACGGGCATTGTAATCATAAAAAGGAATATTTCTTTCGCTGAAATAGCGTGAAACATATTCGTTGGCTTTGCCGATAAAAATGGTTGTGTTTTTGTTGGCAAGCTTCAAAAAATCGTCTATGGGAATGGTTGTTCCCTTAATAATTTTATTGTCAATTGTAAAAGGCAATGGCAAAATAAAAGCATCACAGTTTTGAATATCGCTAAGATGATTTGATGTAATTGTTTCAAATCCGTTTTTTGAAAGGTGCTTTGCCATAAATTCTGTTCTGCCATCGCCGCCTAAGGCAATAAACCTGCTCATTTTTTCACCTCTTTAGGTAAGAAGATGATTTAATCATCTAATATAATATATGAAAATCAGATTTTTCTGTGATAATACAAAAAGGAGTTTTAATTGTGGCTGAAATTAAAGAACTTTTAAAAACAGTTAAAAGAATTCATTTTATCGGTATCGGCGGTTCGGGTATGTGCCCTATTGCCGAGATTCTTCATGCACAGGGCTACAGCCTTTCGGGTTCAGATAACAACGAAAGCGACACCCTCACAAGAATTAAAAATATGGGTATCCCTGTTGCAATGGGTCAGCGTGCTGAAAACATTGAGGGTGCAGAAATGATTGTTTACACTGCCGCTCTTTTGAAAGATAACCCAGAGCTTGTTGCGGCTAAAAACTCTGGCATTCCCACATTTGAGCGTGCAGAGATGCTTGGCGCAATAACAGATATGTTTAAAAACTGCATTTGCGTTTGCGGTACTCACGGCAAAACAACAGTTTCTTCAATGCTTACTCAGATGCTTATTGAAACAGGCAACGACCCGTCAGCTGTTATTGGCGGCAAATTGCCCCTTACCAACAGTAACGGCAGAGTTGGCAAAACTGAAAATATGGTTTGCGAAGCCTGCGAATTTGTTGATACATTCTTAAAGCTATTCCCCGATATTGCCGTTATTCTTAATGTTGACGAGGATCACCTTGAATATTTCAAAAACCTTGAAAATATCATTAAGTCATTCAGAAAGTTTGCCACAATGGCAACAAAGGCTATTATTTTTAACGGTGATGACGCTAATACACTCAAAGCCGTTGAGGGCATTGACGATAAAGACAGAGTAACATTCGGCATTAAAAATACGAACGATTTCTATGCAGAAAATATTGGAATGGTTCGTGCATATGCTCATTTTGACGCTTACCATAAGGGTGAATTTTTGGCTCATGTTGAGCTTAATGTTCCAGGTGAACACAACATTTACAATGCTCTTGCCGCAATCGCCGCCGCTGTTTATAACGGAATTGATGCAAAAGAAGCTGTTGAGGCACTTCAGCACTTTGGCGGAGCTGGCAGACGCTTTGAAAAGCTGGGCACATATAACGGCATTGACATTGCAGATGACTATGCTCACCACCCCGCAGAGCTTAAAGTAACACTTGAAGCCGCTATGAAAATGGGTTACAACAATGTTTGGGCAGTTTTCCAGCCGTTCACATATTCAAGAACTGCAATTCTTATGGATGACTTTGCCGAAGTTTTGCAGATTCCCGATAAATGCGTTATGACAGAGATTATGGGTTCACGAGAGATAAACACCTATAATGTTTACACCTCACAGCTTGCAGAGAAAATCCCAGGCAGTGTGTGGTTTAACACATTTGAAGAGGTAGCACAGTATGTTTTTGATAACGCAAAAGAGGGCGACCTTGTAATTACACTTGGCTGCGGTGATATTTATAAAGCCGCAAAAATCCTTATTAAAAAGTATCAGAACAAATAAAACTATATAAAAAAGTAAAGGGACTGTCGAATTTAGATGCAGAAAGCGTTTTCTTCGCTCCAAAGGTGTATGCGATACTTCGAGAGGGCGAAAAAACGCTTAGAAAAACTATTATTATAATTTGTTTATTTATATAAAAATAACGGATTTAAGATTTAAACCTGAGTTTCGGTTAACCTTAAATCCATTTTATTTTTATCTCGTTTTTCGGTCTGCGCTAAAGGCGACAGTTCCTTAAATTTTTATTTAGATTTGTTTTGCTTGATATATGCAATAAGTGCTTCAAAAAGATTTCTCAATGCCTTAAAGAATGAAATTTTGTATTTCTCCGTTGTGGTGTCCATATTTTCTTCTGTCATAGGCACCAATTTTTCGTCAGTGAACACAAGATACTGCGGAAATTCCTCTTTTTTGTCGATTGTGAGGTTGTCAATATTGACCATTGCATCAACAAGTCTGTCGGCATCAGTCGGGAATTCCTTGTGCGAAATATTCTTTATAAACCATGTTTTATCGGGGAAAAGGCAGGTGGAAGCATCAATCTGCTTATCGGGAGAAATGTATTTGTATGTGCCAAGCTCTTTTGCACGGGCAATATATTTTCTGCTCAGTGTTTTGTTGAGCGTGGCAGTGGTTGCGCCCATAGAGCCGTCAAAAACAGTTACATAAGAATCTGATAAAACATCATCGGGCTTTGAAAGCGGAATGTGCTGGAAGCCGTATTTTGTGATGTTATAAATTTCAATGCCTTTTTCAGCGTAAGATCTGAAATGCTGCGGTGCTTTCACCTGAACTTTGTAGTGGTAATTATCAATAATATCAATGAAATTTGCCAACTTTTCCATATCTGCGTTATGGAAAACATTAGCCTTAGCACGGTCATAGTCCTTATCGCTCACCATGCACCAGAATCCCGGCCAAGTGCCGAATGATTCAATAAGAATCTGCGGCATAATATCGAGATAGATTTTATCCCACACATTATTTACAGACAAGCAGGCAAGGTCAATAATATTCATTTTGTTAAGCAGTGTTATTGACGCATTGACAAGCTTATTTACAACCTCGTCAGCCGAGATATTAAGATCGTGAACGAATCTTTCAACAGCATCTGCACTAAGGTCAATATTACCTGCAAAAGTTTTGCTGATAATATCTGTTCCGTTCAATGCGCTGGCGTATGAAATGAAATCGCTAATATACTCACCGTCATATTTTTCCATATAAGCGGCGGCAATGCACGAGCCCTCACAGCGACCCGAAATTGCAACATGGTCATAGCCAGTTATTCTGACAACATCACTAATAAATTTATGCAGGCTGTCCGCAACCTCCCACGGGTCAAGTCGCCAGTCATAATTAAAAGTAAATGCTCGTGTGGCATATTTGCCGTTTACCTTTTTTCTGTTCTTGATTTGCAATTCAGTGTAAACAGGGTGAGATGCAATATTATCTTTTGTATGTCCGTTTTCGTCAAGAGCAAGCTCTGAAAACATAGGATTCAGAACATCACGGATGAGATTGCCGAAATCAGTCCATTTCTGAGTTACAACAGCCTTTGCAAAAACATCAATATTGTCTTTTGCAATCTGCACAATTTCATCTGTGTCATATTTAACGGGATAAACTTCTTCTTTTTTGACACCGTTTTCATATCTGAAAAGCGGTGCGCCCTGCCCTGGGATATATATTAAAGGAATATCAGTGCCTGGTTGAACAGTGCTTTCGGCGAATACAGGCAGACAAACAGCGAAAGAAGAAAGTATTATAATTAAAGCGAGGATAAAAGAAAACGTTTTTGCGATAAATTTTTTCATTTTTCACCCATCTTTCATAATTTCCTATATCAAATTTCGTAATTTGAATTATTATCTTTTTGTTATATTTTAACATTCAACAATTAAATTTAACATAAAATAGGGATTATGTCAAGAAAAGCGTAAAAAAACCGCCTGCCAAAGACAAGCGGTTTAGAAAATTATAAGCTTTTAAGAAGTTTGCCTGCAAGTAAAGTTTCAGACTCGAAATCAATGCACTGCGCTTCAACTGAGCAGGTGTCGCATCCTGCAAATTCGAGAGCGTCAACATATGCTTTGTAGTCAAATTCTGCGTTGTCCTGTGGGAAATCTCTTTTAAGTCCTTTTTTGCTCACAGGATTGCAGATATGAGCGTGCTTCAGCGAGCCTTTAAGCTGTTTTACATCCTCAAGGGTGTCGCCCTCGCCTATCATATGGTAAATATCTGCAAGGCATGAAATGTTTTCTTTGCCAGAAAGGACAGCCAGCATTGTACCCTCTTTAATAGTGTTGATGATGTTACATTCGTCTTTTCTCAAAGGCTCTGTAACAATGGTGATGCCGTATTTCTCTGCAAGGGGTGAAACAACATTTTTAAGAAATTCACCAAGCTGTCTGAATCCCTCGGCATAGCTTACGCCGTCGGGCACATTTCTTGCTTTGCTTGAGCCAAAAGCTATCTTTTTAAGACCGATTTCAGCACCTCTTTTCATACCATTTTCGATATAAGAAGCAATTGCGTCAAGGTCGCCGTTGATTATGGGTAAATCCTTTGGCAAAAAGCCGTTTGCCGCCTCACATTTAATATTATTTTCATTAAGAGCATCTTTGAAAGCTTCAAAAACGCTGTCATCCGCTCTTGAAAGACTGCAAAATCCGCATTCAACATAGTCGAAGCCTGCGTCTGCAATCATTTTAACTCTTTCGGGGCTTTCAATACCCATACACATTCCAAATCTCATATTAAACCTCTGCTACTGTATTGTTCATATATTTTTCTTTAAATTCAAGGATTTTCTTTTCGTATTCTTCACTGTTTTTGCGATAGCTTGCAGTATGCCCTGCGTGCTCAACAAGAAGAATATCCTTTTCACTCTGACAGGCTCCGTAAAGCTCCTGACACATTCTGAAAGGAATGAAGCCGTCAGCGATTCCGTGAACAAAAAAAACGGGGATTTTTATATTTTTAACGGCATCAATGGGGGTAATGTCATAATAAGAAAAACCTGTTTTCTTTTTGTGGATGAAGTCAACACTGCGCATAAGCGGAGCAGAAACGGCGGCAGGAACTTTTAAAACATCCTCAAAAAGTCCGTGAAGTGTTGAATATCCGCAGTCAGAAATCATAAATTTCACATTTTCGGGAAGCTTTTCGTTTCCTGCAAGAAGCACAACCGTTGCACTGCCCATTGAAATGCCGTGAAGCGCAATTTCAATATCCTCACCGAAATTTTTAATAAGGAAGTTAATCCAAATGGTCATATCTTTGCTTTCGTAATAACCGAAGCTTATCATATCGCCCTCGCTTGCGCCCTCTGCCACATGGTCAACAAGGAACACATTGAAGCCGTTATCGTGATAAAATTTTGTTATAAAACGGAACTCGCCCTTGCCCTGATTTCTGTAGCCGTGAGCGCAGAGTACAAATTTATTGCTCTTTTCTGCTGCTTCAAGGTAGAATCCTTTAAGAGCCTGTCCCCTGTCGTTTGTGATGGTAAATTCCTCAAATTCCTGCTCATGCATCCACTCAACACGAGGGTCTTTTTTTGATGGAGCGGCAGGAGCTTTTTTCTTTGCCATTTTTTTCTGTGTTTCATTTATAATTCTTGGTATATTAACATTTCTGTCAAATATCTCGTGAAATGTGAGATATGAAATACCAAAATGAGCTGCCGCCGCAGAGGCGACAATAACGGGAAGCGTTGATTTTTTCATAATAAATCTCCCTTAAAAATTGTATGTGCATCCGTCTTTGCAGATCACACCGCCATCTTCGCCGAATGCATCTTTAACACGCTTTTCGGCAGATGGATAATCTCTGAAAATGTATCCTCCGTTGTGGGTAAACATCACCTTTTTAATGTGCTTGCCACAGCGAATAATTTCAGATTTTATATCCTCAATCTGATGATGCCCTGTTTCAACAAAGAAAGCATCACATTCTTCCGGCAAAATAAAATCAATATCTTCAAGGCGCATATCACCCGAAAAAACGAATGTTTTGCCCTCACACTGAACGGTGAAAGAATATGACTGATACTTTCCGTCCTTTTGAGGCATATGGTTTGTGTGCTTTGCAGTCACTTTTATTTCTCCGTTGTCATAGATTATTCCGTCGGCGTATGGCGTGGTGCAGTGGGCGTAATTACACTTAAAACCGCCCTCTGTGTTTTTGAGAACAGCCATAAATCCGTCAACTGTTTCTTTGCACGGGGTGAAAATACTGATGTTTTCGTTGTGAGTAAGTCCGCTTTTTTTGACAATACCAACCTTGCGGATATACCACAAAAGATTGCCAAGACCGCCAACATGATCCATATGAGGATGCGTGATGAAAATTGCCTTTGTTTTTAAAAGGTCAATTCCCATATTATGTGCAGTGTATGCACCGCACTCCCCTGCATCAATAAAATACAGGGAAGTTTCGGTTTCAATAGCTGTTGAAACGTGGTGGCACTGCGGATATGGCTGTGTGCCCGAAGCAGTGCCGAGAGTGTGAATTTTTATCATATCAGTTTATTTCTGCTGTGTGGGGCCCATATTTGCCGCACCAGTGTAAACAACATCTTCGGGAAGCGGATAATACTTTGGAATCTCACTATCTCTCTGATAAAGGCGAACATGCTCTCCTCTTGGTGTCATATCAACAACATCACAGCCACGCCAGTAAACTGTAAACTCTGTGCCTCTTGCAATTTCTTTTTTTGCAACTGTTTCAATGGGGAATGTGAGAATAAGCACATCGTTTTCTGCAAGTTCAAATAATACAGTGCCGTCAACAATCTCGCCCTTAACTTCTTTGCCATTGATTGTGAATGTAAGCTTTTCGCCCATCCAAGCATAAATTCTATAACCAGCCTTGCAATTTTTCTTTGCTGTGATAGTGATTTTGCCCTCATTTGGAATATCTGACTGAAGCTTAACTGCATCTGTTTCTTTATCGCAGGGAATGTTGACAATTAAAGCACCGTTTTCATCTGTGATAACATTATCCCACGCAACTTTAAGTGCCACAGGAGCAGTACCAACGCAGCAGCCTGCGATTGAGCGGAAGCGTGTAAGTGAAATTGAGTTAGGTTCACTGCCGCCTGTAAAACCGCCAATCATACGCTTGTCAATATCTCTGTATGTAATTCCATTGCCGTTTGGCTTTGTGTTATCGCAAACAACATAGCCTGTGTATTTAACCTGATTTTCAACAAACTGATTTCTGATGAAAAGGTTCATATCGTTCCAGTATTCTTTAAATCCGCACTTAATAAGCTCGTCTGCGCAGATAATCATATCTCTGATACAGCAAGTTTCACAATGCTCCTCGTTCATTGGATGCCACTGTGCATATTCGGGAATCCAGCCGAAATCACTTGAAAGTGAGCGAACATAATCGTAAATTGCCTTGCCTTTTGTGATGTATTTCTGATTATCAATAAGTCTGCCAAGCTTTACAAGTCCGCAGGCAAACCATACAGCAGAATGAACATGACCGAAGAATTCCATTCTGTAGTTGAAATATCTTGATGGACCAAGCACAAAGTTTGCGATACCGCATGCAAGGTCAAGGGCAACCTCGTCCCCTGTCAGCTCGTATCTTCTTACAAGAGCCTGAAGCATAACAGCGTTTCTGATGGCCTGCTCGCCTCTGCCAGTGTGCCTTGTAAAGTCAAAACCGCCCTCTTTAAGGTAAACATCGTTAGGAAATTCATAAATTGGCTCGTCCTCTGTGAAATCGCCAGACCAGAAAGTGCGTACCTTTCTGTGAATTACAAGTGAGCGCATACCTCTGATAAGCTCACTTGTGCGTTTTTCGTTTTCTTCGTCATCGGGATACTGCTCTGTAATTTTGTTAAGCGCAGGGAGAATATAGCCCATTTCGTGGAATGATGAGTGAACAGTGTGAGTCCACGGATATTTTTCGCAGAAGCGAAGTCCGTGCTCGCCCCATGATTTCATAAGATGACGGCGAAGTGATTGTTTAACATCATCACCTTTGTCAGTGCCAAGCATTTCCATAGCACTTGCAAGTCCCTCGTACCATGAGCCAACAAGCTCAGCGTCATCAACACGGCAATGTGCAGCCTCAGCAGGCTTTTTGTTGGGGAGCAAAAGCCAGTAAGGCAGGTTATCGTATTCTTCGTCAACCATATTTCTTATGTAGTGAAGCACAAGCTCTGCGCTCTCTACAGGATTAAATTTATCATACATTTCGGGTTCCACCTTTTATTATAATTTAGCGTAGTCAGCTGCCCAGCTTTCGACAACTTCTTTGCTATAATTTTTCGGAATATTTCTTTTAAGCTTTTTGGCAAGCCATGTTTTTCTGAGAATTGATATAAGCGGCAAATAAAGCCTTGGTCTGAAAATAACAGCAAGCTTCTGAATAAGCTGAACGATTGAATATCTTCCGCCAGTGCCTGCAATTTCTTTTTCTGTCATAATTCCTCTTTCCATAAGGAAATCAATATCTGACGCATCAAGACTTGACATAAGGCTTTTTATAATTGCAGAGTTATATCTCTTTTCAGATTGAGTTTTTATGTAAAGGAAGTTATACATCCACAGGTTTTCAACGCAGCAATCGCCATTGCAGGTGCTGACAGTTTCTGAAAGGAGCTTGCCTGCAAATATGCTCAAATCAATGCCCGACCCGCTCAAAGGCTCTGTCATATACGCACTGTTGCCAACTGCGGCATATCCGTTGCATACAAAAACAGGCAGAGATTTGCCAAGCGGAATTCTGTCGCTTTTACCGCCTCTGATGATCTCATCACCCATAAACGGATAATCGGTTTTGAAATCCTTAACAGCTTTCTTAATATCTTCGCTTGTTAAAGAACCAAATCCGCCAACAAGAATATCCATATATCCGTCTTTGGTGATTGCCCAGTCCATACCAGCCTTACCGCAATGGAAGAAATATATATTTGATTCGGGGTCAGTGATTGTGTTGTCTGTTTTGTTATAATATGCACGCCACGCATAGAAAACATCTTTGTTATCAACCTTGTTTGAAACGCCGAAAACATCGGGAAGAGAAAGCCTTACAGGCGAATACAATCCGCAAGCGTCAATAACAAGGTCGCCACGGAGCTCGACGATACCGCCGTTATTTTCGTATCTGATGCCCACAACGCTGTCTTCTGTGCAGATAGCAGAAAGAACCTTGCTTTCAAAAATGATGTTTACACCACATTCCAGTGCAAAATCAATCAGATGGTTTATAAGGAACTTTCTGTCCATATAAGCATAGCTCTGACTTGCCTCTCTGTCGGGTACAATTTTAACATTTTTTTTAGGGTTATAGTAACACATCCTGTCGGCAGGAAGATAATTTGATTCATCGGGGATTGGCAGACCTGCATCAACAAAATCTCTTTTGCGAACGCTATCGTGCCAGTCATATCCTAAATCTTCTCTTTTAGCTGCTTCAACAACGGTAACATCAAAGCCTTTCTGTGCCAGATTTGCGGCAGCGGTCAGACCTCCGTGTCCACAGCCAGCTACAACAATTTTTTTCATAAACCGACACCTCCCAAATTTATCACTTTTTTCTTGATTTTATTATACATTTGTAATATAATGACTTATAGCACAATTACGCAAAACAACAGGATTTTTATGCAAAATTCGTCAAATTGAGGTGATGTAATTGAAAAATACTGCAAGATACGAGGTTCAGCCAAAATCACCGCTTAAAATTATTACATATCATTTTGAAAATCATGTAAAAATCTGGCGGCACTGGCACGAATACCTTGAGGTAATTTATCTTGTTCACGGTCAGTTCACGCTCAAGGCAGATAACAAAACTTTCAGCGTTTCAGACGGCGATATTATTGTGTTTAACCCATTTGAAGTTCACGAAAGTATAGTTCTTTCTGAAAATAATGAGTATTATGTTTTTGTTATTCCGCCCGATTTTATTCAGAGTTGGCAGGACGACAAGCAATATAAATTTTCAAATGTGATTAACGGCAGTGTCGAATGTAAAAAGGCTATCAAAAAAGCGGCAGAGGCAACGGAGAATCCAAGCAGAGATCAACAGCTTTTGTTAAACGCTGAAATTTTCAGATTTTTATACTATGCGGCGTCAAATTATGCTGCCGAAGCAGACAGTGAAATTGAAATACCTTTGAAGAATAAACACATCGTTGAAGATGTGAAAACGAGGATAGAATATTGCTACGCTGAGCCCATAAATATTGAGCTGTTAGCCAACGCATTTTTTATAAGCGTTTCTCACCTGCAACATCTGTTTAAGGCGCAGACAGGTATGACAATCATTGATTTTATTAACAAAACGAGGATAGAAAACTCTTGCACCCTTTTAAAAAACACTGATTTGCATATTTCAACAATCAGCGAAAAGGTCGGGATTTTTGATTACAATTATTTCTCAAGAATGTTTAAAAAATACATTGGAATTACACCGACACAGTACCGAAAAAATTCACACGAAAGCCAATAATCAGGAGGTTATTTTATGAATAAAAAATCTATAAAAATTCTTTCAGTTTTTCTTTGCATTATTTTGGTAATTTCAAGCATTCCAATTGCTACATTTGCAAAAGAAAAAGAGCTTAAATTTACTATTGCATCAGACACACATTTTCAGTGCCGTTCTGATGTTGGCGCCCTTACAAGTGCAGATGACTTTGGCGAGTTTGCTGAGGGGATGTTAAACAGTGAAACATACTATCACGCAACTTTTCAGGGGCAAATGAACCATGAATCTGAGGCGATCAACAGAAAAATGTTAGAAGAGTTTGCAAAATCTGACAGCGATTTTCTTCTGATTCCTGGCGATTTAACCTGCGGAAAAAGAGAATCTCACAAGCAGTTTGCTCAGCTTCTGAAAGACACTGAAAAGAAGAGCGGAAAGAAAATTTTTGTTATCTGCGGCAACCACGATTGCGACACAGATAACCTTGATAAATACATAGATATTAACGAATTTAAGAAGCTTTATGCCGACTTTGGATATAACGAAGCGGTGGCAAAAGACCCGAATTCTGCCTCATATGCGGTTGATCTTTCAAAGGAATATCGCCTTATTGCAATTGATTCCTGTATCTACGGTGAGGACAACGGACAGGTAACAGACAGCACCCTCAACTGGGTTATTGCACAGGCAGAGAAAGCAAAAGCAGATGGCAAAAATGTTATGGCAATGATGCACCACAGCCTGCTCCCCCACTTCAGTGTTCAGCCAATGATTAAAAATTATGCTAAAATCGCAGAAAAAATGGCAAATGCTGGCATAAAAGTTGTATTTTCAGGTCATCTTCACGCAAATGACGCTTCTGTTGCAAACACAAAAGAGGGCAACACAATCTATGATATTCAGACAGGCTCGCTGATTACCTCACCTAACGCATATAGAATTGTGAATGTTACAAGCGAAAAAATCAACATTGAAAGCCGTTATATTACCGAAATTGACACTAAATATCTGCCAGAGGGATTTTCTGAAACACAGCTCAATGCTATCAAAAATGACTTTGCGTCATACTCCAGTGGATACTTTGAGGCTGGCATCTGCCGTTGGCTTAACAGGTACATCGGTTCTGCTGGAAAGCTTGGAAAAATGATAAAGCTTTCACCCGATTCTGCTGGCTATAAAATCGTTGATTCTCTTATGAAAAATGTTGGTGAAGCGTTGCTTCTTCCTATCTATGATGACGGCAAAACTCCAGAGAAAATTGATTCTATAGAAGAGATAGCAAAGCTTGCCAATGTTGAGCTTCCAAAAAGCAATTATGAAAAGGTTTATCAGCTTGCGGCAAAGATTATGGGTGGTTTTTATCACGGTGATGAAGCAGAGTCGCTGAAAACTGTTGAATTTCCGCTGTTTTATGCCTGCTTCAAGGCGGTGCTTGTAAGAACAATTTCCAACCTCGCTTTCAGCACAAAAACATCAAAGGTTTTTAACTCCCTTTCACAGCAGATTTTTGGTGTAGCACCCTATGAAAAGATGCTCTCAGATTCTGAAAAAATCCTCTATTCAAGCAAGGCTGCCGATAACATTCTTGAATCGCTTCTTTTCAATCTTTGTGATGGACTTGTAACCGATTTAAGTGAGCCGTCTGACATCAATCTTTCAATCGACGGATACGGAAAAAATGACAGCTTTAATAAAGAGTTCCAGTTAAGTGTTCTGAAAAGAATAATATACTTTCTCAAAGGCTTTATTGCCTATATATTATAAAGGTATAGAAAAATGACCTCTTGCTTTTGCAGGAGGTCAAATTTTTTATATAAGTTTTTCAAAATTTTTCCAGCCTTCGGCGGCATAAAATCTATGCCCCTCAGAGCCGATTGCGTGAACAATATTTTGCGGATTTTCTGATGCAGAATAAATCAATTTTGCACGCTCAAATTCTGCTTTTGCGCCGTCAATGGGGAAGATGCCGTCTGTAACGCCTGAAACGATAACAAGCGGCTTCGGTGCGCTCATTCCCGCAAGCTCTGCCATATCAAAATATTCTGCCATATGAGGAATGTAGTTGCAGGCACAGTGATGCTTCTCGCCGATTGAATTATAAAATGTGCAGAATGCGCAGGATGGAATTGCCGCTTTGATTCTGTCCTCAAGTGCGCTGACATAAAATGTGGCAGTCCCGCCGCCAGAATTTCCCATACAATAAATTTTGTCTGTATCGAAATACTCTGAAAACTCCTTTTCAACAACATCAATGGCACGCATTATATCAAAAACTCTGCTGCCGATAAGCGTTCTGCCTGTAAGCAATGCTGCCAAAGCCGCACCGTGGCAATCTGGCTTCGGGTTGCCTCCCCTTTCGCCCATACAACGCTGGTCCATAACAAGGGCGCAGATGCCTTTTTTGATGCACTGAACGGAAAAATCTCGGTCGCCGTTCTTTATTTTAGGCTCGTCAATTTCATATTTGGCAATTCCCAGCGAAATGTGCATACCTGTTCCATGACCCTGCAAACAAATCATCAGCGGTGGTTTTTCGCAAGTTTTATTTTTTGGAATAATAAAATAGCACGGAACAGTTGAATTCTCTTCGCTTGTGAACGTGAATCTGATTTTGCGGTGGTCAGAAAGCTCTTCATCACTTTCAATAACAAAATTGTCGTCGCATTTTATAAATTTATCCATACCCAGTAATTCACGAAGCTTGGCACGGCTTTTGACTTTCCACTGGTCAAAACTCTCTTTCTGCGGGTCAAAAGCATATGCAGGCTTGACTTTTTTTAAATAACTTAACTCTGTTGAGTGTGAATGTTCAATGTTCATAGTATCACCTTATTTGTTTTCACTCAAAAATTTTTCAACTTCTGCATTTTCGGGGATTGTTTCGGCTGCTCCGTATTTGCCGACAACTATTGCAGACGCCGCACTTGCCTTAATAAGTGCCTGCTTCGGGTCAGCGTTTGTGAGAAAATCATTGAGAAAATAGCCTGTGAATGTGTCCCCTGCGCCAGTTGTGTCAACTGCATTCACTTTAAATGCAGGCACTTTAACATAAATTTTATTGTCTGCATAAATGGCACCGTCTGCACCAAGGGTCATTATAATTGAACTGTCGGGGCAGATTCTTTTAAGCTCGTTGACAGCCTCATCAACAGTGTTTTTCTTTGAAATGCTCATACCCTCAGATTCGTTGAGAATAAGAAAATCAACCTTGTTAAGAGGAAGATTTATTATTTCCTCAACATACGGTGATGGATTGAGGGCAATTTTGATGCCCTTTTCGTGAGCTTTATTTATCATATATTCAACATTTGATGTTTCGTATTGCAAAACCATAAGGTCGCCTTTCTTGAAATTTTCAAGAACTGCATCGCAATCTTCTTTGGTAATTTCGTGGTTTGCACCTTTAAAAAGAATCATCTGATTCTGTCCGTCTTTATCAACCTCAATGACCGCATGACCTGTGAATCCGTCAGAAACTTTCACAAATTCAGTGTCAACGCCGCTTGCAGAGAGAAAATCGGTGAGCATTTTGCCGTCTTTGCCAACACAGCCTGCCATATAGACCTGAACTCCCGATTTTGAAAGGGAAATTGCCTGATTCAGACCCTTTCCGCCAACATGAAGCTCATATTTTTCGCAAGAGAGCGTTTCGCCTTTTTCGGGCAGATTTTTAAGAGAATATACTTTATCTATGTTAAGCGAGCCGAAAACAAGATATTTCATATTATGCCTCCCCTATTTTCTGGCGGAACAGTGCAATGCCATCTTCAAGTGAAAAGTCTTTGTTAAATACGCTTGATGTGCCAGCAACAAAAATGTTTGCGCCTGCTTTTTTCATCTTAACGGCATTTTCAAAGCTTACATTGCCGTCAACCTCAATTTCAACATTGGAATATCCTTTGCCGTCAAGGTATGAACGGAGATATGATATTTTTTCAAGGCAGGACGGCACCATCTTCTGACCTGCAAAGCCTGGGTTAACCGCCATAATCATAACGCCGTCAATATCGTCAAGAATATAATCAAGCACACAAATTGGTGTTGACGGATTAAGAGCCACAAATGCCTTTGCTCCGCATTTTTTAATCTGTGCAAGTGCTTTTTGCAAATGCGCAGTGCTTTCTGCATGAACGCTGACTATATCGCCCTCACCAAACTGAAACCACGAAAGCTTCTCCTCTGGCTTTTCTATCATAAGGTGAATATCAAGCGGAATGTTGCAAATCTTTTTAATAGCTTTGCAATAATCGGTGCCAAGGGTGAAATTCGGCACAAAATGACCGTCCATAATATCTATATGAAGATATTCTATTCCGCATTTTTCAAAAGTATCAAGTGTTTTAGTCAGTGATGTTATGTCTGCACACATCATTGACGGTGAAATTTTATCTGTCAAGTGTATCACTCCGTAATTTAATTTAAAAGATTATACCATTAAAGGGCAATATTTTCAACATTACATATTGCATTATTTGCCGTTTGGCATTAAAATAGTAGGAAAATAAATCAGCTACAGGAGGTATCATTATGTTTGATGTTAAAGCTGTTACAAATGAATGTATTGAATGGATCAGAAATTTCTTTGAAGAGAATGGCAAAGGCTGTAATGCTGTTGTTGGCATTTCTGGCGGTAAGGATAGCTCAATTGTTGCCAATCTTTGCGTAGAGGCTCTTGGTAAAGACAGAGTTATCGGCGTGCTTATGCCCTGCGGAGTTCAGAGCGATATTGACATGGCAAAGCTTCTTGTTGAGCATCTTGGAATTAAGCATTATATTGTTAATATTGAAGAAGCTGTTAACGGTGTTAAAAATGCGCTTCCTTTTGAGCTTACCGCTCAGAGCAAAACAAATCTTCCCCCAAGAATCAGAATGTCAGTTCTTTACGCTGTTTCACAGAGCCACAACGGCAGAGTTGCCAACACCTGCAACCTTTCTGAGGATTGGGTTGGCTATTCAACAAGATATGGCGATGCAGCAGGCGACTTCAGCCCCTGTGCAGGCATTACTGTTACAGAAATGCGTCAGATTGGCAAATATCTGGGACTCCCCTCTGTTCTTGTTGAGAAAGTGCCTACAGACGGACTTTGCGGAAAAACTGACGAGGAAAACCTTGGCTTCACATACGAATCACTTGATAAGTATATCAGAACTGGTGAAATTGATAACGATGAAACAAAGGCAAAAATTGACAGACTTCACAAGATGAATCTTTTCAAGCTTCAGGTTATGCCCTCATTTAACCCCGAAATTGAAAAAGCAATTGACTGAGGTGAACTTATGTCAGAATTAACATACGAAAAAGACGGTGCATTTGCACTTGAAACATTTGAGTGGGACAGCCCTTGGTGGGAACACACCGAAAACAAAAATGCGCCCCGTGTTTTATATATAGGAGATTCAATCTCTCACGGCACAAGACCTGTTCTTAACAGATTGGCAGAGGGCAAAATACTTTTTGACGGATTTGCAACATCAAAAGCTCTTGATAATCCGTATTTTGCGAAATCACTTGAGCTTTTTATGGCTCAGGAAGAAAGCCGGAAGGCTATTATCTTTAATAACGGACTTCACGGCTGGCACCTTGATGATGAACAGTATAAGTCTTATTATAAAGAGATGCTTACATTCCTTAAAAAACAGGGTGTGCCTGTTTATGTTGTGCTTACAACTAATCTGCCTAAGGACGATGAGCAGAATAAGCGTGTTATTTTGAGAAATGCAATTGCAAAAGAGGTTGCAGATGAACTTGATTGCAAGGTGATTGACTTATATTCAGCATCGCTTACCTGCACCGAGCTTTATCTTGGTGATGGTGTCCATATGAAAGAGGCTGGCTATACTGTCCTTGCAAAAGAAATTCTTAGCAAAATTGGCTGATTTTTGGTCGAGGTCAAAAATGATATAATTTTTGTGATTAAAATTGTGCAATTTGTCTAATGGCATGCGATAACAGACACGGTGTCTTGTAACAATCTCTGTGTATTTTGCTGATACTTTTTGGTCAATTTTAAAAAATTAACAACAAAAATCGAATATTTATACTGAATAGGATGTATATTGTACTGAACTTATTGCAAGTTTATGCACAATATGCATCCTTTTTAACTAACTATCCAAATTTTGTCTTTTATACCGCTAAATGTTTGTTAATATACACAATTGAAAAATATGATAGTTATGCTATAATTTAAATCACCAAAGCACAAAAAAATACTTCATGTCAATTTAAGGAGGAAAACCACAATGAACAAAAAAATCTTAAAACTCATCTCTGCAATCCTCGTAATGGTAATGATTGCAACAGCAGCTCCCCTTATGGGATTCGCAACAGACTCAGGCCTCAACACAAAAATCACTTACATCACAAACACACTCGGCGGCGTTAAGATTGACGTTGAAAAGCTTGGCGAAGGCGTTAAGTACGACATCTACCGTAAAACAGCAGACACTGATTACGAAAAGATCATGACAACAGACGCTAAAACAACAATCATTGATAAGACAGCTGTTAACCTCACAATCTACACATACGATGTAGCAGTTGCAGGCGGCGAAAGAAGCGGTCTTGAAAAGACAATCAAATACATTCAGGCTCCCACTCTTTCAGTTGAGTGCGTTGACGGTAATGTAATCGTTCACATCAACCCTGTTGAGGGCGTTGATCACTACAGCGTAAAACGCCGTGATGTTGCTGTTTCAACTCTTTACAACAGACTTGGCGAAACAGAAGCAACAGAAGATCCTTATTTCGTTGATACAACAGCAAAGGGCGACACAAAATATGTTTACGCAGTATCTGCTATCCACGAAGGCGACAACAGCTATTATACAACATACACATTCACAACTCCTGCTTTCTCATTCCTTTCAACTCCCGTTAAGCTCACAAATGTTGACCAGGGCGTTAAAGTAGCATATGACAAAGTAGAAGGCGCAAAGAGCTACACAGTTTACAGAAGAGAAGAAGGATCAAACAACTGGGTTGAGCTTACAACATTCAAACCCACATCATACTTCTATTTCGTTGATAAGAGCGCAGTAAGCGGCACAATTTATTATTACTCAGTAGGCGTTACAACAAATGAATCACGTGCTCGTTATGACGCAGAAACAGACACACATATCCTTTATCTTGCAGCTCCCACAGTTTCACTCGCATACACAGATGACGGCGTTGAAGTTAGATTCACAGAGAGCAACGGCGCAGAAAGCTATCAGATTCTCCGCAAAGCAGCTAACGAAACATCATACAAAGCAATTGGCACAGTAAAGGCAGACAGCGATTCACTTTCATTCATCGACAAAACAGCAGTAATCGGCGAAACATACACATATGCAGTACGTGTATTCAACAACACTCAGTTTGATGCAAAATACAACAGCTACTTTAAAGGTCAGAACTTTGAATATGCAAACTTCTCAGAAGATGCAGACATCGTTACAATCGACTTCGTTGACGCAACAGATGATGTTGTAGCAGTAGAAGCAATCGCAGAGCCCGACGCTATCATGCTCAGCAGCACAGCAGACGAAGAAATCGTTGACACAGTTAAAGATGTAGTTGCAGACGTAACAACAGAAGCAGCAAATGTTGAGCTTTCACAGGTTCTTGATTTCATCACAGGTATCCTTGCTAACCTCGGTGTTGACACAACAATTCTTGAAAATGTATTCAACTTCATCGCTCAGGTAGTTGAATTCGTAAACAACACATTTTCATTCGCAGCATAATCAATAAGTAATATACTTAATAAAACAAACAGACCCCAAAATTTATACACTAATAAAATGCATTCCCCTTCTTAAAATTAAATTGGATTTACCGATCGGTCCATTTATTATAATCCTCTGAATAAACCACCACAAAACACCTTCTATAGTTTCGCACCCTGAGAAACCGTAGGAGGTATTTGTGGTGGATGTTTCTATTTAATATGTGGATTAAAAGAATACCACCCTCTCATATCTCTATGAAAGGGTGGATTTTTATTTGTGTGTTATTTTACTGTTTGTTTTCTTTTGGAGCGTCAAGTCTTAAGAAATCACCATACATATTTGTGTAATATTCTTTAATCTTATCATATGAAAGGTTGCCTGAGCCGTGTGCCGCTGCAAGCTCCTGTGAATACTCTGCAAAAGGAATGATTCTTACATTTGATTTGCCATATTCATAATGTGTAACAGTGGGAATAAAACCAACATTGCTGATTGATATTGCGCCTGTGTCATAGCTCTTTTCAACAGTAACATCTGCAAGACCGCCGAGGGTGTTCTCGAAGTTTGCCTGTGTTGAAATAAGATTGCCTAATGACCATATAACCAGTGCTTTGCTGCCGTCTTCTCTTGTGAGATATTCGATAGGCTGGAGTACGTGAGGACCTGTGCCGATAATAATGTCTGCGCCGTAATCAACAAGCTTCTGAGCTATCTGACGCTGTGAATCATTTGGTGTTGTAATATCTTCCTGCATCCAGTGCATAGAAACACAGCAGATGTCTGAAGCTTCTTTGTTTACTTTAATTACCTTTTCCATTGTCTGATAAAGCTCTTCTTGTGAGTGGCGTTCATCTGTAAGATAAACAAGACCTAAATCAGAATCAGCAGGAACTATAAGACCGTTAAGATACTGTGTGAATCCGCAGAATGAAAATTTAATATCATTCTTTTCAATTACCTCTGGCTTGAACATATCGTCCCATGTTTTGTAAAGTCCGGTGAGGATAATGTCTTTCTTCGAGTGGAACAGCTCATAATCTTCAAGCGCACCAGAAAGGAATTTATCCATAATATGGTTTGTGGACTGATTGTAAACATCAAAACCAAGTGTAATCATCTGGTCAAGAAGCTCGGGCGGAGAATTGAAAAGCGGATAAGATGATGCCGGCTGTGATGGAACAATTGCAACTTCCTGATTTAAAAATGCAACATCAGCATCTTTAACTATGCCTGCAATTTTTTGATAAGGTGCGCTGAAATCGTAGCCGCCTGTGGTTGAACGCTGTTTTGCCTGATCAAGTATCGCCTGATGAATAAGGTTATCGCCTGCACAAATAAGATTTGCGGAGGTTTTGCCTGTTTTGGTGGTTACAGACTGGGATGTCTTTGCCGCCGCCTCTGCCGCTTTCTCTGCGTGCTTTGATTTGAGGGTGTTTATACATCCAACAATTAAAACAACGCAAAGCAAAAGCGTGATTGCTCGTTTAAGGTTTCTGATCAGAGAACTTTTCTTTTTCTTGTTGTTTTCCATTTTTTCACCTCAGATTATTTTATTGTCAACAGCATACTCAATAAACTCTGCAAAGAGAGAATTTGACCATGCGAACCATTCTCTCGAAAATTCTTTTGGATTGTCTGCGTTAAAACCCTCGTGCATAAAGCCTGTGTCGCCATCTGTTGAGCAGAGAATGTCAATCACTTCTCTGATTTCTTCTGGGTCATTTGATGTTAAACCCTGCATTGACAGCGCAATATGCCATATATATCCCTCTGGAGTGTGAGGACTGCCGACTCCCCTGCCGAATTTGCCTTTATAATAATACGGATTATCTTCGCTTAATATGAATTTGCGTGTTCTCAGGTACATTTCATCATTTTTATCGCAATATCCTAAATAAGGAAGTGAAATAAGACTTGGCACATTGGCGTCGTCGAAAAGTCGCCTGTTGCCCATACCATCAGTTTCGCAAGCGTAAATTTTGCCGTATTTTGGATGGTCATAAACTGCATAAGCGTCAATGCCGTGCTCAATTTCTTCTTTAAGAGTTTCACATTCAGATATAAACGCTGATTCATACGCATAGAATGTAGAGAAGATTTCAATAACATAGCCGATAACAACAACGGCAAACATATTTGACGGCACAAGGTAGCCGAAAACGCATCCGTCATCGCTGGGGCGGAAGCCTGACCATGTCATACCAGTGTAGCTGACAGGCATTCCCCTGCCATCGTTATGTAAAGTGTCTTTCCAACGGCAATTGGGTCTTATGAAGCTGTAAGGTGATTTTTCAAAATGTCGCTGTTCAGTAATCCACTGCTTTATAATCACCTTTGCCGCCTGCTTGAAGCTTTCGTCAAAAACTGAGCTGTCGCCTGTTTCTTTCCAATACTTATAAATGAGCCTTAAAGGATAGCAAAGTGAGTCAATCTCGTACTTTCTTTCAAATACCCACGGGTCATTTCTCGGTATATCTTTAATATGACCTTTGGAGTTTGGCTCTTCATTAAAAGCATTTGCATATGGGTCAATGAGAATATACTTAAACTGTGTTTTAATAACGCCTTTGATAATATCTCTGACCTCTTCATCCTCAACAGCAAGAGGAATGTAATGGGACACCTGAGCGGTTGAATCACGAAGCCACATTGCAGGTATATCGCCTGTTAAGACGAAAAGTGAGCCGTCTGCGGTTTCTTTAACCGTTGTTTCAAGTGTGTTGGGATAACAGTTGCGGTAAAGCTCGGCTATTTTAGGGTAATTTTTGAGCTTTTCGCAATAGCTGTCTATTCTTTTATAGATTGAATCTGGAATTCGGATAATACCACCCCCACAGATATATTATAACATTTTGCAACAATTTGCAATAAAAAAGGAGCGTTTTAATTGAAAAAAGTGTTAAGTTCTTTCATAATAATTATTCTTTGCTTTATATTGAGCTGCTGTAATACCGAAAACACACGCAAAGAAACAATTAAAGGCGAGCCGCTAAGTGATGGAACAGCCACATATTATATAAACGAGAAAAACGACAGTGAACAACTGCTCCACAGCACAAGATATGACGAGAACGATAATGTTATAGAGGAATACGAATTTAAGTATTCATACGATTTAAACGGCAGAATAGTTGGTATAAGAAAAACTGATGTTGAAACAGGCAAATGCTACGAAACAGTTTATGACAGATTCAAAACGAAAACGGAGGAGATTACATACAGCAGTAACGGCGTGATTATTGATAAAAAGGATTTTCTAAAGAACGGATGCGTTAAAAAGGCTCATATTTATAATGGCGGAAATGAAACAGGATATATTATTTATGATTATTACACCGATAATCAGGTGAAAAATGAAACAGAATATGACATTGGCGGAAGAGCCGTAAAAATGACAACATACTATAAAAACAGACTTCTTTATCAGATTAAGGATTTTGACAAAGAAGGTATGATTTGCAAAATAACAAAGTATTCTTACAAAGGCGATGTGCTGATTAAAGAATCGCTTTTTGATGCAGATTTCAACTTATATCAGGTAACGGATTTTTCAAAAAGTCCGCCAAATGTAACCCGTTATAAAAACGGTGAACCCATAAAATAAAAAGTGGCTGAAAGCGGTTAAGCTCTCAGCCATATTTTATGTGGTTTTCTTATTTTGTGCCGAAGATTCTGTCGCCAGCATCGCCAAGACCGGGAACGATGTAGCCGTGCTCGTTAAGCTTTTCATCCATAGCAGCGCAGAAGATTTCAACATCGGGATGTGCTTCCTGAAGAGCCTTTACGCCTTCGGGAGCGCTGATGATGCAAACAAACTTGATGTTGCGGGGCTTGCGAAGCTTAATCTGTGAAATAGCGTCAATAGCTGAACCGCCTGTTGCAAGCATGGGGTCAACAACGAAAACATCTCTCTCAGCAATGTCTGCGGGGAGCTTGCAATAATACTCAACGGGCTTGAGTGTTTCGGGATCACGATAAAGACCGATATGACCTACACGAGCTGAGGGAACAAGGTCAAGCATACCATCAACCATGCCAAGACCTGCACGAAGAATGGGAACAACTGCAAGCTTTTTGCCGTCAAGAGCCATAGCTTTTGTTGTGCAGATAGGAGTTTCAATTTCGATTTCATGAAGAGGAAGATCTCTTGTTGCCTCATAGCAGAGAAGAGTTGCGATCTCTTTGATAAGAGTGCGGAAATCCTTTGAACTTGTTGAAGTTCTTCTGAGAATTGAAAGTTTGTGCTGGATAAGTGGATGGTTTGTAATAGTAATATTACTCATTTTATATTCCTCCGTTTTTATATTATTTCTGTTTATTTTCAATAGCAGTAATCTGGTCGATTCTGCGCTGATGTCTGCCGCCCTCAAACTCTGTTGAAAGGAAAATGTCAACAAGCTCAAGACCAAGACCAATACCGACAACTCTGCCGCCAAGTGCAAGAATGTTTGCGTTGTTGTGTGCTCTTGTCATCTTTGCGCTGAAATAATCAGAGCAGCAAGCTGCACGGACACCGTTAACTTTGTTTGCTGCAAGGCTGATGCCTATGCCTGTTCCGCAACAAAGGATACCTAAAATGCCCTCTTTAACAACATACTCGCCAACTTTTTCACCAAAAACGGCATAATCAACTGATTCGGTACTGTCTGTGCCGAAATCAACGATTTCATATCCTTTTTCAGTAAGATGAGCTTTGATGGCTTCTTTGAGTTCAAATCCGCCGTGATCTGCACCTAATGCTACTTTCATTGTTTATCACTGCCTTTTAATTTATTTTTGAGCTCCCTTTCAGCCTGCGGAAGCCTGAGATAAACAGGCACAAGCTGGTCGGGTGCAATATAATCTGTTTTGTTAAGTGCGGCATAAAGAGCACCTGATGCCTTCTGATAACGGATGCTTTCATTTGTGAGAATGAACTTTTCGTCATCAGCCGCTTTTTTGATAAGATGTGCGCCATCACCAAGAAGATAAACTACGCTGTCAAGTGCTTTCAGCTCCTCAACAAGCTGAGAAATGCTGACGGCTCTATCCTCAGTAATACGCTCCACTGTGCCGAAATGCACCTTGAATGTGGCTGTATAAATCTGTGAACAGCGAGCGTCCATAATTGCGCAAACATAGCCGTCAAAGCTCATGCAGTTATATGCCATAGCTTCAAGGGTTGAAATGCCGACACACGGTGTGTTATTTGGAAAAGCAATACCTTTAGCGCAGGCAACGCCGATACGCACACCTGTGAATGAACCGGGACCTGTTACGCAGACAATAAGGTCAATATCGCTTACATCAATATCTGAAAGGTCAATTGCATCTTTAACAACATTCATCAGTGTTTTTGAGTGAGTGAAGCCGTTATTAACATAGACCTCGCTTAAAATATGACTGTCATCTGCAACTGCGGCACTGGCAGGCTTTGAGGAACTGTCAATTGCAAGTATTTTCAAAATCTGCACCTCCGTCAATAGTGATTATGCGCTGAAATTCGCTCTCCCCTTTTTCAAAATGAATTCTGATAGAATCCTCAGGCAAAGCGTTTTCGATGTTTTCGCTCCATTCAACGGCAAGTATTCCGCCGTAATCAAGATAATCAAAAAATCCTGTTGAATACAAATCGTCCCACGACTCAATTCGATACATATCAAAGTGATAAAGTGTGTGTTTGCCGTTGTATTCGTGAACAAGAGCAAATGTGGGACTGCTCACCTGCTTCTGGTCAATTCCAAGACCCTCTGCAAGTCCGTGGGTGAACGCTGTTTTGCCCATTCCCATTGAGCCGAACATAGCAACAACATCACCGCTTTTAAGTTTTTCGCCTATTTTTATGCCGAGCTGTCTTGTTTCCTCTGCACTGTTTGTAACAAATTTCAACAAAATCATCTCCCGAAAAATAAGTTTTTGGCTCAAACTTGAGTTATTATAACACAAAAGACTTTCATTTTCAACTTATTTCAGGGTTGAATTTAAAATAAATTTATATTATAATATATAAAAGTATGTTTTCAGGAGGTCAGCAAGGTGCGAACCTTTTTTAATAAATTTAGAATAATTGTTAAGGAAACAAATAAAACACTGCTTCTTATGTGTATTGCGTTGACGGTGTTTGGTCTTATCCTAATTCAGAGTGCAACAATGAATCAGCTTCAATCGGGTGATACTATTTCACGAAGCGTTCTCACAACAGCTATCGCTTCAATAGCAGGTCTTGTTGCCTGTATTGTTATTTCACTTTTTGAGCACGATTTCATAGTTAAATTCTGGCCTGTTATCGGTTTTGTTTGTCTTGCACTGATGGGCTCGTTGTTCATTTTCGGATGTTCCCCCAGTGGACGAGATGACGCATTCTCATGGCTTAAATTCGGCAGCTTCTATTTTCAGCCGTCAGAGCTTTTAAAAGTTGGTTTTGTTATAACATTCTCTGTTCATCTTGACACTGTAAAGGATGAACTTGATAAATTTAAAAATATCGTTTACCTCGGTATGCACGCAATGGTTGCAGTTGGTCTTGTTATTCTTACAGGCGACCTTGGCTCAGCTCTTGTTTTTATGGTTACAACAATCGGTCTGCTTTTCCTTGCAGGCGTTCAGCTTCGCTATTTTGCAATCGGTGCTGTTGCCGTTGGTCTTGCAACGCCTGTTATATGGTATGAGTTCCTCTCAGACTTCCAGAAACAGCGATTCCTTGCAGTTTATAATCCATCACAGCTTACAGAATCTACATATAAAACAGTTATTTATCAGCAGCAGCAGGGACTTTCTGCAATCGGTGCAGGCAGGCTCACAGGTCAGGGTCTTTTCAACGGCACATACACACAGGCTGGTCTTGTTCCCGAAAGTCAGAACGATATGATTTTCTCAGTTGTTGGTGAGGAGCTTGGATTTATCGGCTGTATTGCACTGCTCCTTTTTATTATGCTGATTATAATTAAGATTGTTTCAATCGGCAGAAAGTCTATCAATAATGTTGGCAGACTTATGTGCTACGGTGTTGCGCTTATTATTGCGGCGCAGACAATTATCAATGTTGGTATGTGCATCAAGGTGATGCCCGTTATCGGTATCACACTCCCATTCCTTAGTTCGGGTGGTTCTGCAAACCTTTGTATTTATTTCCTCATAGGTCTTGTATTGAGCGTTTACCGCACATCAATTGATAGAACGCCGACTGAAATCAACAGAAACGCTATCATGACTCCTTTTGAAGAGGCTTGATGTATTGACAAAACTGAAAATTATGCTATAATAGCAATATCTTCGGGGCGGGGTGCAATTCCCCACCGGCGGTGTGAGTTTAACTTGAGCCCGCGAGCGAAAGCTGATCTGGTGAGATTCCAGAGCCGACAGTAAAGTCTGGATGGAAGAAGATTATATGTTTAATCTCCCCGTACATTTTTGATGTGCGGGGTTTATTTTTTATTAGGAGTGATAAAATGAAAAATTCATCAATCAGAAAAATCAGTGTTACTGCAATTATGGCGGCTTTTGCCACTGCGCTGATGTTCCTTGAGGTCAGCGTGCCGTTGATGCCAAGCTTTATTAAGCTTGATTTTTCAGACCTGCCTGCATTGATTACATCATTTGCGTTTGGCCCTGCGTGGGGTGTTGCAGTTAGCCTTGTGAAAAATCTTGTCAAGCTTCTTAATACATACACAGCTGGCATTGGTGAGCTTGCAAATTTCATCCTCAGTGCTGCATTTGTAGGCGTTGCAGGCTTGGTATATAGAAACAAGAAAACAAAGAAATTTGCGCTTATCGGCGCTCTTATTGGCGCATTTGCAATGGCAGCAATAAGCTTCCCCTCAAATTATTTTGTGGTTTACCCTATTTATGAAAAGCTGATGTCAAGAGAAGCCATCCTAGGCGCATACAGGCTCATTTACCCCAAAACACAATCTCTTGCGCAGGCACTTCTTATTTTTAATGTGCCGTTTACATTCTTAAAGGGCGTAATAAATTCAGCCATAACATTCGTGATTTATAAAAAAATATCGCCGCTTCTTAAAGGTAAATCAATATAACTATTGACAAACCAAGTTTACGAGTATATAATAGCGAAGATATGAATATTTCCTTATTGAGAGTAGCTGAGGGACTGGCCCTGTGAAGCTCGGCAACCTGCATAGGCAAGGTGCTAATTCCTGCGGTATTAACCGAAAAATAAGGTGTAACACCCCGTGGTTACACGCCACGGGGTTTAATTATGTTTAGAAATAATATGTAAAAATGGAGGAACAAAAAATGGCAAATTATTTATTCACATCTGAATCCGTTACTTGCGGACATCCCGACAAAATTTGCGATCAGATTTCTGACGCTGTTCTTGATGAAATTCTTAAGCAGGACCCCAACGGTCGTGTTGCATGCGAAACCTGCTGCACAACAGGCATGGTTCTTATTATGGGCGAAATTTCAACAACTGCACAGATTGACATTACAAGCATTGCCCGTAAGGTTATTCTTGACATTGGCTATGATGATGCAAAGAAAGGCTTCGACGGCAACACTTGCGCTGTTCTCACAGCTCTTGATAAGCAGTCAACAGACATCGCTCTCGGCGTTAACAAATCATTTGAGTTAAAGCAGGGCATTGATGACCCATATAACCAGCACGGTGCAGGCGATCAGGGCATGATGTTTGGTTTTGCCTGTGATGAAACACCTGAGCTTATGCCCATGCCCATTTCACTTGCTCACAAGCTTGCATTAAGACTTACACAGGTTCGTCAGGATGGCACACTCCCCTATCTTCGTGCAGACGGCAAAACACAGGTTACTGTTGAATATAACGATAAAGACGAAGTTGTTGGCATTGACACAATCGTTATCTCATCACAGCACAGCGCAGAGGTTGAGCTTGAGCAGATCAGAGAAGACATCATTCAGAATGTTATTTATCCTATTATCGACCCAGACCTCATTGATGACGACACCAAAATCTATATCAATCCTACAGGCAGATTTGTTACAGGTGGTCCTCAGGGCGACAGCGGACTTACAGGCAGAAAGATTATTGTTGATACATACGGTGGATATTCTCGCCACGGTGGCGGTGCATTCAGCGGTAAAGACCCCACAAAGGTTGACCGTTCAGCTGCATACGCTTGCAGATACATTGCAAAGAATATTGTTGCTGCAAAGCTTGCTAAGAAATGCGAAATTCAGCTTGCATATGCAATCGGTGTTGCGAAGCCTGTTTCAGTTATGGTTGATACATTCGGCACAGGCGTTATTGATGACACTGTTCTTGCAGAAATTGTAAGCGAAAACTTCGACCTCCGCCCCGCTGCAATTATTGATAAATTACAGCTTCGCAGACCTATCTACCGTCAGACAGCTGCATACGGTCATATGGGCAGAACTGACATTGACCTGCCTTGGGAAAAGACAGATAAGGTTGAGGCACTTATTAAAGCAGCAGGCATTGAGCATATTCAGAAATAATCAAAACATAAAAAAATCAGAGCTGGACGAAAATCCAGCTCTTTTTTGTTGCTATTAAAGAATATCTTCGAGGAACTTGATGTAAAGACCGCCCTGAACTGTTCTGTGCTTAAAGCCAATCATAATTGATGTGTTGGTGTCATACCAGTCTGTCATGGGAACTCGTGAATTTGAAACATTGTATGCGTCCCAAAGAGGAGTGATGAACTTTTCAAATTCATCATCAGAGGGTGCGAGGCATGCTGTCCAAACAAGCCAGTCAGATTTTGTGTAAGCCTTGCGGCTGTCAAGAGGCATACCGTAATAGTTGATATGCTTGCAGTTGTTAAGATATTCTGATGAGAGAACATATGGTGAGAAAAGATTTGTGTGCCAGAACTTATCCCAGACAATGTTATATTTCATGCTGAATGTGCCGGGCTTGTCGAATGCAAGGCGGAAGCTGCCGTCTTTATTAGCGGCACGCTTAACCCAGCTGTCTGCCATATCCTTTGCAATCTTCATGTATTTGTCGGCATCCTCTGCCTTACCCTGCATTTTGAGGATAATTGAGTAACCAGCGATACCCATAATTGCTTTAAGTGAAAGGTTGCAGTTGTGAGCCATATGACCCGCAAAGTCGTCTGTACAAAGCTGATTTTCGGGGTCTTCACCGTATTTGATGAGGTATTTAACCCATCTGTCAAGCTGAGCCATATATCTGTCTGCGAAGTCTGTGTTTTTATCAACCATAGCAATGTTTGCCATAAGGATGAGCATATTGCCACATTCCTCAACAGGCATCTGCTTAGTTTTGTATTCTTCAAGAGTCTTTGATTTCCAGCCGTAACGCTGACCGTTTACAACAGGATATGTGCCAACATCGTGGGGAGCAAAGTCAAATACCCATTCGTCAGATTCATCATATTTGAAAATTGGAACAAGCATACCCTTGAGAAGCTCAGTGTTGTAAAGAAGGAAGAACGGTGATGATGGATATGTAACATCAACTGTTGCTGCACAGCCGTTGCTGAAGCATTCTTTTGAAATATAAACAAGCTCGCCCTCGTCTGTTACTGCAAGCTTATGAGCGGCAAGAATCTGACGGTACGCAAGTGAAATAATCTCTGCATATTTAATACCGCTGGAGCGTTTGCCCTGCTTATAAATATCATAAGAAACCTTGTTGCACTTAATGAGCATTTCTTCGCTCTCTTCGAGTGCCTCTTTCATAGCCTCTTCAATTGTAAGACCTTTGGTGTGCCAATAAGCCTTAATGTGCTTTTTGAAATATTCAAGAGAATAAATATCGTCATATGCAAAGAGAATGTCATATACTTTTGATGCTTCGCAAGCGAACTCTGCTGAAACGAAATTCATATTTTCTTCATCTTTGAAGCTTGAAATGCTGCTGTCAGCTGGTGGGCAAAGGTAGAAATAACCCCAGTCAATGCGAAGGTCATCGCCGAATTTGCCAAGGATTTCCTGCTTCTTGCTGCCCATTTTAACAGCATTGATACCGTCTTTAATCTGAACAGTTTCGATTGTTACTTCGTCATCCCCTGCTTTATCAAGGCAAATCTGCTCAGAAACGGAAAGCTTAACGCTGACCTTGTGAGCTACACCGTCAACATTTTCAAATTTAACTTTCATATAAGAAACAGGTCTTGAAAGGCGGTATAAATCATCTGTGAAAAGAGGTGTGTAGAATTTAACATTGAGAGTGATTTTTTCGTTAACAAAATCATACTCAGTAACAAGAGCGGTAACATCCATAGCAGCCTGAGTGATAACAGGATACTTTCTGTTGTTGCCCATAAAGCGGAAATCTTCGCCGTCAACTGTTACAATACCCTCAATGATGTTTTCAGCACCAGTCCAGTGAACTGTTTCTTCGCTGTATAATTCATCAGCAGGCGACCATATTGAAAAATATGGGTCAACTGTAATAAGCGGAACTGCGGGTGGTCTTAATTTCATAATTATCTCTCCTAAAATTGGGTTAAGTTTATGTTATCAAATACAATAAATTATGTCAAGTTAATAACAAAAAAACCTGCTGAAAAATACAG
The DNA here is from genome assembly GCA_024404115.1 of Clostridia bacterium. Lineage (GTDB taxonomy): Bacteria > Bacillota > Clostridia > Oscillospirales > Acutalibacteraceae > CAG-488. Next base: position 180,068 of record JAKSQM010000002.1, read on the forward strand.
CAGGCTTTTGTTTATTTTGAATTAGCCTTCAAGGTTAAGACCGCACTCAATTGCTTTAAGGTTCATATCAAGAAGATTTGCTTTTCTTGCAGAAACAACCTTTTTAAGTGTGGATTCAACATTGTTTGTGCTAACTGCTCCGCTCTCTTTGATGAACTTACCAACCATAATCATATTTGCAAGGGTGGGAAGTCCAATATCATTTGCAAGACCAGTTGCAGGAACATAGAATACCTTAACATCTGTGCGCTTGATTTTGCGTTCAATAAGTGTTGAGTCAACAAAAATCATACCACCCGGAACAACTGCATCCTCATATTTATCAAGTGAGGGAAGATTCATAGCAATAAGAATGTCTGGCTTTGAAACGATGGGAGAACCAACGGGCTCGTCGCTTAAAATAACACTGCAGTTTGCTGTGCCGCCACGCATTTCGGGGCCGTATGATGGAAGCCAGCTAAGCTGTCTGCCTTCAAGAAGTCCGTTATATGCAATGAATTTGCCTGCAAAGAGAACGCCCTGACCGCCGAAACCTGCAATAAGTAACTGTGTAGTCATATTATTTGTCCTCCTTTGCGCTTCTGTCTTTATAAACTCCTAAAGGATAATAAGGAATCATCTTATCCTCAACCCACTGAAGAGCTGCGTCGGGAGTCATACCCCAGTTTGTGGGGCAAGAAGAAACAACCTCAATAAGTGAGAAGCCTTTGCCGTTAATCTGATTTTCAAAAGCTTTCTGAATAGCTTTCTGTGCAGCCTTAACATTTTTAACATTATTAACTGCAACACGGGCAATGTATTCGGGACCGTCAAGAGTTGCGAGCATTTCGCTGACCTTAACGGGATAGCCTGCTGTTGTAACATCTCTGCCGTAAGGTGAAGTCTGTGTAACCTGACCAGGAAGTGATGTGGGAGCCATCTGACCGCCTGTCATACCGTAAATTGCATTGTTTACAAAAATAACAGTGATGTTTTCGTTTCTTGTAGCGGCGTGAACTGTTTCAGCCATACCGATTGAAGCAAGGTCGCCGTCGCCCTGATATGTGAAAATAACATTTTCAGGCATTGAGCGCTTAAGACCTGTTGCAACAGCAGGTGCTCTGCCGTGTGCAGCCTCAACCATATCACAAGTGAAATAATTATATGCCATAACAGCGCAGCCAACAGGAGCAACGCCGATTGTTTTGCCCTCAATACCAAGGTTATCAATTGCCTGTGCAACAAGTCTGTGAATTATACCGTGTGTGCAGCCAGGGCAATAATGAAGCTGAGCGTCTGTAAGGCTCTTTGGTTTTTCAAATACTATCATCAGTCGTTACCTCCTGCAAGTTTTTTGATTGATTCAAGCACCTGCTCTGGTGAAGGAATCATACCGCCAACACGGTTGCAAAGCTCAACCTTTTTCTTGCACTCTGTTGCAAGTTTGATGTCCTCAATCATCTGACCCATTGAAAGCTCTACGCTTAAAAAGCCCTTAACTTTGTCAGCAGCTTCTGCAAGAGGTTTCTTGGGGAATGGCCATACTGTGATGGGGCGAATCATGCCGACCTTGATGCCCTCTTTTCTTGCGGCGATAACAGCGTTCTTTGAAACACGGGCAGCAATACCGAAAGCAACAACGCAGTAATCTGCATCATCCATCATAAATGACTCGTATCTTGCTTCGTTTTCTTCGATTGTTTTATATCTTTCATAACGCTCGAAGTTTGTCTTTTCAAGCTCTTCGGGGTCAAGATAAAGTGAATTGATAATGTTGTGCTGACGCTTTTTGCCGGTGCCAGTAACTGCCCAAGGCTTCTCATAAACCTTGATGTCATCTGGCTCGGGGAGCTCAACAGGCTCCATCATCTGACCCATTGTGCCGTCTGCAAGAAGCATAGCAGGCATACGGTATTTATCTGCAAGGTCAAATGCAAGGATAGTCATATCAGCCATTTCCTGAACTGATGCGGGAGTGAGAACGATAAGGTGATAATCGCCATGTCCGCCGCCCTTTGTAGCCTGAAAATAATCTGACTGAGAGGGCTGGATGCCTCCAAGACCAGGGCCGCCACGCTGAACATTAACAATAAGTGCAGGGAGGTCTGAACCTGCGATGTATGAGATACCCTCCTGTTTAAGTGAAACTCCTGGGCTTGATGATGATGTCATAACTCTTTTGCCTGAGCCAGAAACACCGTAAACCATATTGATAGCAGAAATTTCACTTTCAGCCTGAAGGAATGTACCGCCGATTTTGGGCATTCTTTTTGCCATATATGCGGCAATTTCAGTCTGAGGAGTGATAGGATAGCCGAAGTAATGCTTACAGCCAGCTCTTATAGCAGCCTCAGCAATTGCTTCGTTGCCTTTCATTAAAACTTTTTCAGCCATTTCGAACACCTCACTTTTCAACTGTTATAACGCAATCGGGGCACATAGTTGCGCAGAAAGCACAAGCAATGCACTTATCCTGATCGGTCATTTCTGCGGGAGAATGTCCCTTTTTGTTTATCTTTTCTTTAGCAATTCTGATAATGCCTTTGGGGCAGGCAGAAACACAAAGTCCGCAACCCTTGCATATATCAGTGTCAAAAGTAACTTTTGCCATTGCAATTCTCCTGTCTTAATAATATTTTTTCTGCAATTTAAGCATAAACTTATTATCGCAGTCAACATCCTCAAAAATCTTTTCGCTGACCGTAGTCATCACAACGGGAAGTGAAGTCATTTCGCTGAGATTCTGTGCAAGAGGGATAGTCCTCTCAACATCCTCTGCGGTTGTTTCTTCACCGAGATTTGAGTTGTTTATAATTCCTGTAAACTTAATGCCTGCCGCCTGCTGAATTTCGTAGAAAACCTCCATAGCTTCCTCTGCATTCCTTGTAAGAGGGCGATAGAAATTCACCACAAAAAACATATCGTAGTTATTCTCTTCAAGAATATACGGCGTGAATCTGCCGAGGGCGTACGCTCCCCTGTCATCACCGCCAATGTCAAGAATAACATGCTTGTCATTTCTCATAACAAGTCCGTAGGTTTCAGCAGGGAGAGACGGCAAATCAACATTTGTGCCTGCAAAGGGAAGCGCAACAAGCTCTATCCCCGCCTGCTCAAGTTCTTTTTGGCTGTCTTTCGTTCTGAAATACGGATTGACTATATCAAGGTCGGCAATGCTGACATTAAGCCCCTGACTTTTTAAGTCAAAGGCATAATTCAGCGCAACATTTGTTTTACCGCTTCCGTAATGTCCTAAAAAAAGGTTTACTCGCTTCATTTGTTCTCAACTTTTACATCAAGAGGATATGTCCAACCCATGAAGTCTTCAACAACACCTGTCTGCATACCATAAAGTGTGTCATAAAGCTTCTGAGCAACAGGACCAACGTTACCGCCGTTTACAGTGTAATCTGTGCCGTTGTAGTTAAGGCAGCCAATGGGAGAAATAACAGCAGCTGTACCGCTTGCGAAAATCTCTTTAAGTGAGCCGTCTTTTGATGCTGCAACGATTTCGTCAATTGAAAGCTTGCCTTCTCTTACCTTAATGCCAAAATGCTTGAGGAGCTGGATAACTGAATTTCTTGTGATACCGGGGAGGATTGTGCCGCTGTCAAGAGAAGCAGTGATAACCTCATCGTTAATCATAAAGAATGCGTTTGATGTGCCGATTTCTTCGACATACTTGTGCTCAGCAGCGTCAAGCCAAAGAACATCTTTGCAGTCATATTTCATAGCGTCCTGAGAAGCTCTCATACCGCCGCCGTAGTTACCGCCAACCTTAGCGTAACCTGTGCCGCCCTGAGCAGCTCTGATATATTTATCCTGAACGAAGATTCTTGTAGCTGAAAGACCGCCGTCATTAGCTGCATAATAAGAACCTGTGGGGCTGAGGATGATCATAAATCTATAATGTTTTGCAGGAAGAACAGAGAATGAAACTTCATCGCCAAAAAGGAAAGGACGGATGTAAAGTGATGTGCCCGGAGCTGTGGGAATCCAATCAGCGTCTTCTTTGATAACTGCTTCAACAGCTGCAACAAGAAGGTCATCGGGAAGATAAGGCATGCACATTCTTTCGCAGGTTGAAACCATTCTTTTAACGTTCATGTCAGGTCTGAAAAGCTGAATAACGCCATCGGGACGGCGGTATGCTTTCATACCCTCAAACATCATCTGAGCATAGTGAAGAACGCATGATGCAGGCTCAATGAGAATTGGCTCATGAGGAACAACTCTGCCGTCATGCCAGCCCTGACCCTCGTCATAATCCATAACGAACATATGGTCTGTGAAATACTTTGCAAAGCCAAGCTTTGTTTCGTCTTCGGGGCGTTTCTTAGGATTCTTTGTTCTTGTTACTGGAAATTCATATTTCATTTCTATACACTCCTTTAAATTATATATCATATATTTCTGCCTGTCTGTCGGCAAAAACATTGATGGTCTCTCTGATATTTTTTATGATTGATGTGTCGCAGTCAGCGGAGATTATATCCTCACTCTCCCCTGCTTTTGCAAGGGTACTGCCCCACGGGTCATAAATAACTGAATTGCCGCCAAAAACAGTGTCATAAGCTGTGCCGCATGAGTTACAGCAGGCTAAGAACATCTGATTTTCTATGGCTCTTGCTTTGGTTAAGGTGAGCAGGTGGTCTTTTCTGATTAAGGGCCACTGTGAAACAACAAACAGGAAGTCAAGTCCTTTAAGGCTCATTGTTCTTGTAAGCTCGGGGAATCTTACATCATAGCAGATGATAACTCCGCACTGGTTGCCGTCAAGTGTGAATCGGCAGATTTTGTTGCCTTTTTCATAAAAGTTATGCTCGCCCATTGGTGTGAAAAGATGTGATTTATCGTATTCGCCGACACATTCACCGTTTCTATTGAAAATATAAGCGGTGTTGTAAATCTTGCCGTCCTTAACATTTGAAACACTGCCTGCAACGATATTTACGTTATATTCTTTTGCAAGTGAGCCGATTTCGGCCTTGACCTTTTCGCCGTTATTATCGCAAAATGATGCGAGGTTTTCTTTTGGGAAAAAGCCAGTGTTCCATGTTTCGGGAAGAACGATAACATCTGTTCCGCTTTCAACTGCGCTTTTAATAAGCTCTTTTGCCTTTTCAAAGTTTATCTGAGGCTCAGCTAAAAGCATATCCATCTGAACACATGATATTTTCATTATATCACTTCCTTAAAGCAGATTTCTCTGAATTTTACCGCTGACTGTCTTTGGAAGTTCATCCTTAAATACAACAAGTCTTGGGTATTTATAAGGTGCGGTGTGCTCCTTAACATATGTCTGAATTTCTTTCTTAAGCTCTTCTGTAGGCTCTGTGCCCTTTGTAAGAACAATGCTTGCCTTAACAATCTGTCCTCTTACTTCGTCGGGAGCAGCTGAAACGCCACATTCAAGAACATAAGGAAGCTCCATAATAACACTTTCGATTTCGAACGGTCCAATTCTGTAGCCAGATGACTTGATAACATCATCAACTCGACCAACATACCAGTAGAATCCGTCTTCGTCCATCCACGCACTGTCGCCTGTGTGGTAATAGCCGTCATGCCAAACCTCTTTGGTCTTTGCTTCATCTCCGTAATAGCCAGTGAAGAGTCCGCAGGGTGCGCCGTCTTTAACATTAACAACGATTTCACCAGTTTCACCAACAGGAACATCCTTGCCCTCTGCATCAACAAGCTTAACATCATAAATGGGAGCAGGTTTGCCCATTGAGCCGATTTTGTGTGATGCACCTTTAAGGTTACCGATAATCATTGTGCTTTCTGACTGACCGAAGCCTTCAAGAATCTGAAGTCCTGTAGCCTTTTCAAATTGACGGTAAACCTCGGGGTTAAGTGCCTCACCTGCTGTTGTCATATGACGAACAGATGAGAAATCGTATTTTGAAATATCCTGCTTAACCATCATACGAAGCATTGTGGGCGGTGCGCAGAATGTTGTTATGCGATATTTTGCAAACATGGGAAGAATGTCTGCGGCATCGAATCTGTCAAAATCATAAACGAATGTTGCAGCTTCGCAAAGCCACTGACCGTAAAGCTTGCCCCACATTGCCTTTGCCCAGCCTGTATCTGAAATTGTGAAGTGAAGTCCGTCGGGCTCAACTGTGTGCCAGTATTTTGCTGTATGGAAATGACCGAGGGCGTATTTGTAGTTATGAGCAGCGATTTTGGGATAACCAGATGTGCCTGATGTGAAGAACATAAGCATAAGGTCATCACCGCCAGGTGAATTTTCATCTCTGTAATAATGTGCGCTGTAAAGAGGATATTCATCATCAAAGCTGCGCCATCCATCACGCTCGCCGTTTACAATGATTTTATTTATAAGTGAGGGGCATTTTTCAGCGGCTTTATCTACCTCATTGGCTGTTTCGCCGTCTGCTGTGCAGATAATTGTGCTGATACCTGCTGAATTGAAGCGGTATTCAAAATCGTGATCCTGAAGCTGATTAACAGCAGGGATTGCAATTGCGCCAAGCTTGTTAAGACCGAGCATTGCAAACCAGAACTGATAATGACGCTTGAGAACAAGCATAACCTTGTCGCCCTTTTTGATGCCAAGAGATTTAAAGTAGTTTGCGCACTGGTTTGATGCACGCTTCATATCACGGAAAGTGAATCTGCGCTCTGTTTTATCCTTTGAAATGTGAAGCATCGCAAGCTTTTCGGGCTTTGTTGTGGCAAGTGCATCAACAACATCAAAAGCAAAGTTGAAGTTTTCTGTATTTTTGAATTTGATTGATGTGGGAGTACCTTTTTCGTTTTCTTCAACATCAACAAAATTGTTATAAACACGTTCTGTTGTGTCTTTCTTGTATTCATCAGCAGCTTCTTTGTAATCAATAGCTGTCTGAGGTGAAAGCTCTGGAATAGGCTCGCCTGTTGGGTTAAGAACGATAGCGTAGAAAAGGCAATCCTCGCCATCAACAGCAATCATGCCGTGAGGTGATGAACTGTCGTAATAAATGCTGTCGCCAGGGCCTAAAACCTCTTTATGAGAACCAACCTGAACCTTTAAATGACCTGTGATAACAATATCACATTCCTGACCTGCGTGAGTTGTCAGTTCAATATCTCTGTGCTCTGCCTCTTCACTGTATGTGCAGTTAACATAAAGTGGTTCAGCAATTCTTTTCTGAAAAGCAGACGCAAGGTTGTAATAAACCATTCCGTGAGCCTGCTCAATACGCTGACCTTTGCCAGCTCTTGTAAGTGTGTAGGACTTAAGGGTGGGGCTGACACCTTCGATAATATCTGTAACATCAACGCCAAAAGCCAGTGCGCAACGGTAAATAAACGCAAAGTTAAGGTCGCTTTCGCCGTTTTCGCATCTGAGATATTCCTCAGCGGTTACATCTGTTTTCTGTGCCATTTCTTCCGCAGTGAATCGTGTGATTTCACGAAGTTCACGGATACGGGCTGCCATTTCTTTGATTTTGAAATCGAGTCCTGTCATTTGTGCCATGATAATCTCTCCGTTCCAGGGCGGCAAATAAAAAACCCGCCCCAAAGTTTAATGACTTTGAGACGAGCATAATTTATACCCGCGGTACCACTCAAATTGCGCTATGCGCCACTCAGGCTCAACCAAGCCTTATGCTTTTACGCAGCAGTACGGGGAGGTTCTACTTGTGAAAACTTTCTTCCTCCCAGCTCAGAAGCTACAAACACAAAGCACTTTTCAGCGGCTCGCACCAAACGCCGCCTCTCTGATGAAAAACATCTTTGTGAACTCTTCGTCAACGCCTTTAATATCTAAAGTCTATCAAACTTATTATAAAAAGTCAACTATTTGAAAGAATAATGTTAAATTACATCAAGAAATAATTTAAAAACTATCAATTAAAGTTTATTTCTCTGAATCTTTCCGCTGATTGTCTTTGGAAGCTCGTCCTTAAACTCAACTATACGGGGATATTTGTAAGGAGCTGTGTTCTTCTTAACATAGTTCTGAATTTCTTTTTTCAGCTCTTCACTGGGTGTAACACCCTTAACAAGAACGATGCTTGCCTTAACTATCTGACCTCTTACCTCGTCGGGAACGGCAGAAACGCCACACTCAAGAACATAGGGAAGCTCCATAATAACACTTTCAATTTCAAATGGCCCGATTCTGTAGCCTGATGACTTGATAACATCATCAACTCTGCCCACATACCAGAAGAATCCATCTTCATCACGCCATGCAGTGTCGCCAGTGTGGTAATAACCATCGTGCCAAACTTCGTCTGTCTTTTTCTGATCGTTGTAATAGCCTTTGAAAAGTCCGCAAGGAATTTTATCTGATGTTTTAACAACGATTTCGCCTGTTTCACCGTCGGGAACAGAGTTGCCGTCGGGGTCAACAATATCAATATCATAAAGCGGACTGGGTTTACCCATTGAACCAAGCTTGTGAGTATCGCCCATAAGGTTGGCAATTGCAAGGGTAAGCTCTGTCTGACCGAAGCCCTCCATAATGCGAAGTCCCGTCGCCTTTTTGAATTGGCGGTAAACCTCCGGGTTAAGTGCCTCGCCTGCTGTTGTCATATGCTTGATTGATGAAAGATCATACTTTGATATGTCCTCTTTAATCATCATGCGAAGCATTGTGGGCGGTGCGCAGAATGTTGTTATCTGATACTTCTGGAACATTGGAAGAATGTCAGAAGCAGAGAATCTGTCAAAGTCATATGTGAATACTGCACCCTCGCAGAGCCACTGACCATAAAGCTTGCCCCAAAGAGCCTTGCCCCAGCCTGTGTCTGAAATTGTGAAGTGAAGTCCGTTTTCAGATACACCGTGCCAGTATTTAGCTGTGATGTAATGACCGAGAGGATATTTATAGCTGTGAGCAGCAATTTTGGGATAACCTGTTGTGCCTGATGTGAAGAACATAAGCATTGTGTCATCGCCGCAGGCTGTGTGCTCATTTCTGTAATAATGGGTGCTGAAAAGAGGATATTCTTCATCAAAGTTTCTCCAGCCATCTCTGTTTTCGCCAACAATAAGCTTGTGCTTGAGTGTTGGGCATTTATCCAAAACTGCGTCAACATGAGCAGGTGTGTTGTCCTCAGCAGTGCAGATAATTGCGCTGACACCAGCGGCATTGAAACGATATTCAAAATCGTGAGCCTGAAGCTGATGTGTTGCAGGGATAACAATTGCGCCAAGCTTATGGAGTGCAACAACAGCAAACCAGAACTGATAATGACGCTTGAGAACGAGCATTACTCTATCGCCCTTTTTGATGCCGATTGATTTAAAATAGTTTGCGCACTGGTTTGATGCACGCTTAATATCTCTGAAAGAAAATTTTCTTTCAACCTTGTCCTTGTCAATGTGAATCATTGCAAGCTTTGAGGGGTATTTCTTTGCAATTGCATCAACAATGTCAAAGCCGAAATTGAATTTATCTGTATTTGAAAAGTCGATTGATTTAAGAAGTCCGTTTTCATCCTCTGTGCAGGTGATGAATTTATCGCTGACATAATTTTTCTGAGGCTGATTTGTTGTGATACTATCACGGATAACCTCTTCTGTTTCGTTTTCACCAGGAAGAACAACTGCGCAGAATACGCAATCCTCGCCGTCAACAGCAATCATACCGTGAGGTGTTGAAGAGTTGTAATAAATGCTGTCGCCCTCGTGAAGAACCTCTTTCTTTGAGCCAATCTGAACAAGAAGAGAACCTTGAAGAATAAGGTCAAATTCCTGACCGCTGTGCTTAGTCAGATGAATTGGCTGATTCTGCTGTTCCTCTGAATATTCGTATCTAACCCAGTAAGGTTCAGCAATTTTGCTTTTGAACATAGGGGCAAGGTTCTGAATCATAATACCTGCTTCTTCAGCGGTTGTCTGACCTCTGCCTCGTCTTGTAACTGTATATGAAGAAAGCTTAGCTGTGCGACCCTCAAGAAGCTCTGTAAGCTCAATGCCAAAAGCAATTGCACATTTATGAATAAAGCTGAAAGGCAGGTCTGTATGCCCTTTTTCGTATTCTTCGTATTCGGCGGCGGAAACTTCTGTTTTTTCAGCCATGGTGGGGATGCTGTAGCCGAGAATCTGACGCATTTCTCTGATTCGGAAAGCTATCTCTGCAAGCTGTGTCATTGTTTGATTACCCATGTTAATTCTCCTTTCGGTCAGAAAAATTTATTACGGAACGGATGAAAATAAATAAAAAGACCCGTCCCAAGATTTCCTTGAGACGAGTCTGAATATTCATACCCGCGGTACCACTCAAATTGTGCTTTCGCACCACTCAGGCTCCAACAAGCCTTATGCCTTTACGCAGCATTCACGAAAACGCTTACTATTGTTTCAGCATTTCAGCTCAGAAGTGATAGGAATTAAGATTTTTACTGCCGACATCGCACCACCGCCGACTCTCTGAAAGCTAACTGATCTTTTCCGTCTTCGTCATAGCTTTTATTTATTTTGTGGTTCGATTTTAACACTAAAAATGACAGTTGTCAAGCATTTTTTTGAAAAATTATATAAATAAAATATCTCTGATTTGTTAAAAATACCCTAAAAGAGTATTTTATCGGCTTCAAGGCACATACTATGTATATTGACAAAACCGCTTGTGCTGGTATAATTTAATCAGCAAAAAATGAAAGGATGATTTTATGGCAATTATAAATATTGATAAAAACAATTTTAAAGAAACAGTTCTTAAACAAAATGGAACAGTTGTTATTGATTTCTGGGCATCGTGGTGTATGCCCTGCAAGATGTTCGCCCCTGTTTATGATGTGCTTGCAGAGGAAAACGAAAATGTAACATTTTGTAAAATCAATGTTGATGACGAGCCAGAGCTTGCAGCGAAATTCGGTATTCAGAGTATTCCCACAGTTGTTGTTATCAAAGACGGCATAATCAAAGAAGTGCTGACAGGACTTAGAAATAAGGACGAAATTGAGGCATTGTTAGGGTAAGAAGCCAAAAGAAAACAGAGAGATTGCAATGCTTTCTCTCTGTTATTTTTATTATCAAGAATTAAAGAAGGTTTTCTGCAAGCTTTCCGCCGTAAGCTTCTGCAACGCTTGCAAGCTTATCTTCGGGGATTGTCTGAAGCATAGGAAGACCTGTGCTGAGCATTCTTACATAAATCTCTGCTGACTTCTCAACAGTGTGCATAAGACCGAATGCTGAATCAAAATCGTTACCCATAACGAAAAGACCGTGATGTGCCCATACAACGATGTCATATTTCTTCATAAGCTCACTGGTTTTAAGTGCGATTTCTGCACCGCCGGGGATCATCCACTCAACAACGCCAACACCCTTGGGGAATACAACGGGGCACTCTGTCATGCTCTGCCAGAGAACCTTTGAGAATGCTGAATCTGTAAGAGGAAGAACGAATGTAAGAGCAATGATGTTTGTGGGGTGTGCATGATAAATAACTCTTGCAGCACCGTCTGTTTCTTTAACCTTTACGCTGTGGTTAAGGAAGTGGCTGGGGAATTCACTTGTGGGGCCGCCGCCGTTTTTAAGTCCCCAAACGATTCTGTAGCTGTCGCCTGCTTCATTGATTTCAACAATGCAGATGTTTGCTTCGGGGTCAAGAATCATATTGCGGAAATATTTGCCAGTGCCAGTTGCCATAAAGAACTCGCCTGCAAGATTCTCTGCCTTAACGCCCATATTTACCCAAGGCTTATCATAGTTGAAATAAGGCTTGCACTCTTCAACTTCTTCTTTTTTCATGCGGTATGTAAGGTTGCCGCCGTTTCTCTCGTGCCATCCCTGCTGCCAGCCGTCATCGCAAAGACGTACAAAGCCTTTGATAACACTACTTTCTAAAATACCCATTTTTTAACACTCCTGTAAAATAAAAAAGTAAGCACATTTCTAACGTACCTACTTATTTTATAACCTATTCAGTTTAATGTCAAGATATTTTCGCCGCTGGAGGTGTCAAATATATGAAGCTTTTCTGTGTTTATTCCAAGCTTGACTATTTCACCCTGCGTGAATGTTACATCGGGCGATACACGGGCGATAATTCTTGTGCCGAAAAAATCAAGATAAAGGAATGTTTCACTGCCCAGCGGCTCCACAACATCCACCTGCGCTTCAAAAACAGAGTCGGGATGTTTCTTGATATATTCGCTGTCAACAGTAATATCTTCGGGTCGAATGCCAAGGGTAAGGTTATCCCCTCCGTCTTTTATCAATGCTTCAAGCTGTTCTTTTTGTGTAATGGTGATTGTTGAGCCGTTGATTCTGACCTTGTTTTTGCTGTCAAATTCGCAAGGGATAAAGTTCATTCCAGGTGAGCCGATAAAGCCTGCCACAAAAAGATTGCACGGCGAATTGTAGAGATTTTTAGGCGTATCCACCTGCTGAACAATGCCATCTTTCATTACAACAATTCTGTCGCCCATTGTCATCGCTTCTGTCTGGTCGTGGGTAACATAAACAAATGTTGTTTCAAGTCGCTTGTGAAGCTTGATAATCTCTGTTCGCATGGCGGTGCGAAGCTTTGCATCAAGATTTGAAAGCGGTTCATCAAGAAGAAAAACATCGGGTGAGCGCACCATGGCTCTGCCAAGGGCAACACGCTGCCTTTGACCGCCCGAAAGTGCTTTAGGCTTACGCTTGAGAAGATGCTCAATATCAAGAATTTTTGCCGCTTCCCTCACCCTTTTATCAATTTCATTTTTTGGGATTTTGCGAAGCTCAAGACCGAATGCCATATTTTTATAAACAGTCATATGCGGGTAAAGGGCATAGCTTTGAAAAACCATTGCAATGTTTCTGTCCTTTGGCTCAATTTCGTTGACTACCCTGTCCCCTATTTTCATTTCGCCCTTTGAAATCTGCTCAAGACCTGCAATCATTCGAAGTGTTGTTGACTTACCGCAGCCTGAGGGCCCTACAAGAATGATAAATTCTTTGTTTTCGATTTGGAGATTTACATCATTAACGGCAATGGTTCCGTCAGAATAGATTTTAGAAATATTTTTAAGTGTAATGCTTGACATAATATTATCCTTTCACAGCTCCTGCCGCCACGCCTTTTATAATATATTTCTGAGAAGTCAGATAGAAAATAACAATCGGCACAATTGCCAAAACAAGCATCGCCATCATTGCGCCCATATCAACCGAGCCGTAACCGCCTTTAAGATACTGCACGGCAATGGGGATTGTTTTGTATTCACTGCCGATAAGAAGATACGGCAAAAGGTAATCGTTCCACACCCACATTGCATTGAGAATTGCAACAGTTATGGCGGTTGGTTTAAGGATTGGGAAAACGATTCTGAAATAAGTCTGAACAGGGTTGCATCCGTCAATCATGGCTGCCTCTTCAATTTCAATGGGGATGGATTTCACAAAACCGCTGAACATAAACACCGAAAGACCTGCACCGAAGCCGAGGTAAATTATTATAAGACCTACAGGGTTATCGAGAGATAAAATGTTGGCAGTTTTGGTGAGCGTAAACATCACCATCTGAAACGGGACAATCATTGAAAAAACAAAAGCGTAATATAAAATTTGGGTGAATTTTGTTTTGCGCCTTGTAATATACCACGCTGTCATTGAGGTGAAAAAGACAATGGCAGCCACGGAAAAAACAGTTATAAACAGCGACCATCCAAAGGCTGAGAAAAAACCTGTTTTGGCAACGCCCTGCGTGTAATTTCTGAATCCCTCAAAAGTTTTTTCATCGGGCAATGTAAACGGTGAATCGCTGATGTGGAACTTGCTTTTAAATGAGTTCATCAGAACAATAAATATTGGCGAAAGAAAAACAACAGCGGCAATAATCAGAAATAAATATGAAAAAAACTTTGAAATTATTCCTCGTTTACTCATTATTGTTCCACCTCTTTTTTTCTTGTGTAGCTCAACTGCATAAAGGCAATAACCGCAACGATTATGAAGAAAATAACCGCCTTTGCCTGACCGACACCCTCCCAGCCTGCTTTGCCATAGAATGTGTTGTAAATATCAAGTGCGAGCATTGCCGTCCTTTTTGACGGTGCGCCTGCGGTGAGTGCTAAATTCTGATCAAAGAGCTTGAATGAATTTGTGATAGTCAGAAACATACAGATTGTGATGCTTGGCATAACAAGCGGAATTGTTACATTTTTAAGGGTCTGGAATTTGCCCGCACCGTCAACCTTTGAAGCGTCAAGCAAATCAGTGGGGATATTTTGCATACCTGCGATATAAATAACCATCATATAGCCGATTAGCTGCCAGTTCATTAGCACAACCAATCCCCAAAAGCCGTATTTTGGGTCATAAGTGATTGTTACGCCAAAATAATGAAGTATGCCGTTGAGAATTAACTGCCATATATAACCGAGAACGATACCACCAATAAGATTTGGCATAAAGAAAATTGTTCTGAATCCGTTTGTGCCTTTCAGCCCTTTAGTAAGAATTGACGCTAAAAGAAAGGCGATGATGTTGACTGTCAGAACAGACACAACAGTGAATTTAACAGTGAACCACAGGGCATTTTTGAAATCGTTATTTGAAAATGCCCTTGCGTAGTTTTGTATGCCGACCCATTGAGCGTCAAGCACGGTGGTGAATTCTGTAAAAGAAAGCACTAATCCCAAGAGAAATGGAACAACGAATGCAATTATAAAAGCTATGAGGGTTGGCATTACAAAAATCGGGAAATATTTTTTAAGTCGCATTTAATTCACCACCGTTAAAATTTTATGAACGCTGTTCTGCCCAGGAACGAACAACTGTGTCTTTCACATTATCCCAAGATTTGGTGCCTTGAAGATATTCAAGAAGCGAGTTGCCAAACTCTGTTTTAAATTCAAGATTCGGGAAAGAGTTGAAAGTCCAATCGATTGTTTCAACATCTCTGCCCATCCAGTCGATTACCTGCCTTGCAAGCGGGTCAGAGGGTCGCTCGTTATCGTCAAATGTGTCAAATGGAGTTATAAATTCAAGCTTATTTGTAACATATTCTTTGCCCGTTTCACTTGTGAAGAGCCACTGAAGAAAGTCGATTGAAGCTTTCTGCTTTTCCTCGGAAACTTTGCTGTTAATTGAAAAATAATTCTCTGTGCCGATGCAGATACCCTGTTTTTCTTCGCCGTCAATGCCCATATAAAGGGGCATAAATCTGATTTCCTGTTCGTCAACAGTGTTGCCTTTTACATTTTTAATCTGCGACCAAGCCCAGTTGCCGTTCTGAACCATTGCGGCTCTGCCAAGGGCAAACTCTGCCATTGAATCGTCAACAGATTTACCAGAAAGAATATTCTTTTCGCTTACAGAATTTGAAGTGTAAAGGTCAATAAGATTTTTGAAATTTTCTGCATATTTGAATTCAACTTTCGTTGCTTCGTATGCCGTTGAAATTGTGCTTGCATCTCTGTTTTTATCTTTCATTTCGTAATAGAAAGGAACGCTTGCAAGGTGAGAATCCCAGCGCCATGTTTCGCCGCCGCTCATTGAGGTGGAAGCAAAAACGCCATCAATGCCAAGTTCTTTTTTGTGCTTTGACATATCCTCAACAACAGCTTTGAGGGTTTTGAAATCGTTGATTTCGCTGGCGGAAGCAAGCTTCACTTTTTTATCAGAAAGATTGAAATATTTATCCATAATCTGATTATTGTAAATTATACCGTAACCCTCAACAACATAAGGGATACCGTAAACACCGTCGCCGTCTTTAACTGCAAGGTCTTTATCAAGCAAGTGGTTGTAAAGCTCGGTGCCTCTCAGGTCAAGGCAATAATCTTTCCATGATTGATAGCCAACAGGACCGTTTATCTGAAAGATTGTGGGAGCATCTTTTTTTGCAATTTCTGATTTAAGGGTTGTTTCGTAAGTGTCGCTGGCGGCTGTTACCACCTTGACAGAAACACCTTTTTCCTCTTTATATTTTGCCGCAATTTCTTTGTATATATCCGCAATTTCTGGCTTGAAATTCAAAAAATAAATTTCAAGTGATTCTTTTTTAGATGGTTTATTTGCTGGTTTAGATGTGCATGCCACTAAAGAGAACAAAAATATGACACACAAGATAATAGAAAGAAGTCTTTTCATAGTTATCCTCCGTTATAAATTCGATTTACTCAACTTGTATTTGCATAATTATTCTGTTATAATAATCTTGAAATATTCAAAAATCTAAAAATTTGAGGTGTTTTTTATGGTAAAGCATATTGTATTTTGGCGAGTTCGTGAGGATGAAAACAAACAGAAAAATATGGAAAAAATGAGAGAGCTTCTCACTTCACTTGTTGGTGTTGTGCCCGGTCTTTTAAGTGCGGAGGTTGGATTTAACTACAACCCCAAGGGATTTGACATTGCTCTTTATTCTGAATTTGATTCAAAAGAATCACTTGATGGATATCAGGTTCACCCTGCTCACCTTGAAGTTAAAAAGTTCGTTCACTCTGTTATTATCGACAGAGTTTGCGCTGATTATGAAATATGAAAACGATTGCAAAAATAAAAAGTGGATTCCCGACAAAATTCGGGATTCCACGGCAGAGCAATTTAATAAGTGAGCTTCAATCTCAGATTATATTTGAGCCAGAGTTCAGAAGTGCAGACGCTATCAGAGGACTTGAAGGATTTTCGCATTTGTGGCTGATATGGGAGTTTGACCGCTCCAAAGAAAGCAGTTCGCTGACGGTCAGACCTCCACGATTAGGCGGCAACAAGCGACTTGGCGTTTTTGCAACACGCTCCCCTTTCAGACCAAATCCAATCGGACTTTCCTGCGTGAAGATCGAGAAAATAGAACAGGATGAAAAGCTTGGCAGTGTGATTTTTGTAAGTGGTGCTGACCTTGCAGATGGCACGCCCATACTTGACATCAAGCCGTATCTGCCAAATGTGGATTGCGTTCCAGATGCCGTTGGCGGCTTTGCAGATGAAGTGAAAGACTATCATTTGAATGTTGAAATCCCCAAAGAAATCAGAGAAAAACAAGATGAAAAGTTTCTGAATGTGCTTGTTCAGATTCTATCGCAAGACCCCCGCCCGTCATATCAAAATGATTCTGACAGAGTTTACGGCTTCCCCTATGACGGCAGAGAGATAAAGTTCAAAGTTAAAGACAACACTTTGTATGTAACAGAAATAACGAAGATATAAAAAACACCGTGAAATGCTAAGAGCAAATCACGGTGTTTAGTTTTAGTTAAAATCAGAACTTAACATTAAGACCAAAAACGCTGAAGATGTTTTTGATAATATCAAGGATGAAGTTGATGAAGTGAGGAATTACTCTGCCGTAATCGTGGTAAATTACGCCTTCGGGAGCTTCGCCGTTTGACTCTTTAACGAGGTCAAGGAAGTTACCAACGAGTGTTGAAGCTGTGTCTGATGAATATGAGAAGAGCCATGCATTGAAGTTTGCGTTGAAAGCATACTCGCCTTCGGGCTGACCATAATCATTGAAACGAAGAACAACAAGTGAATAGTCGTTATCGGGGTCAATGTAGCCTGCCATATCGTTCATAAGACCGAAGCACATAACTGTGTCATCTTCATCAAAATATGATGTAAGAGGCTCATACTGGAACTTATCCTTTGTGATTGAATATTCGCTTGTGAGCATATGGTCTGCTGAATGGATAACCTCAGGATTCATTTCACCGGGGCACATAAAGATTTTAATATCCTTGCCGATTTCCATATAACCAACGCTTGAAACAGTGTAAACATTATTTGAAGCGTCTGTAAGGATAACGTTGTTTGTCATACGAACAAGTGCAAGAAGTCTGATAATGGGGTTATCGCACTTGATTGTGATGTCCTTAGTTTTAACATTAAGGATGGGGTCAACTTTTTCGCCCTGAGGAATTGCAGCGATGAAATCACCGATAACAACGCCGTATCTCATTGAGCGGTTTTCATATGTTGTGTCAAAAACAGGGTTCTTGCCGTCAGCATATGTTTCTCTGTAGCACTCATTTGCGCTGCCGAAGCTCATCTTAATGAATGAACCGATTGCAGAGTTGATGAAGATGAAGTTGCAATCATCCTCAGCTGCTTTGATCTGCTGTTCCATATAAGGAATGAAGTCAGCTGAAATCATAGGAGTGATTTCTTCAGCACTGCTTACGCCAACCTTTTCGGGATGAGTAGCAAAGTTTGTGATAACTGTCTTTTTAGCAGAAGCGTTTTCGGGGATGAATGTAAGCTTATAGATTTCTGAAATGAAATCAACAACATCATTGCTGCCCTGGAAGAAGTTGAACTCAACCTTTTCGCCGTTTGAGTTTGTGTATTCCTTAACAGAATCACTCTTTGCGAAGTAAAGGTCGCCCTTTTCCATATTGTTGTATGCGCTGATCATTGAATCAGCAACGGTTTTGTAAAGGAAAGTCATGAACTTATCGTCGGGAACACTGTTCTTCTCACCCTTAACAGCTTTGTTAATAAGAGAACCGTCAATAAGCTGACCAACGCACTGCATGATACCGAGTGTGTCAATACCACTGTGTGTATGTGTTGCGCAAACGTTAACGCTTACGATGTCGCTGATGCCGTTTTCTTTGCAATAAGCGTCAACAAGCTTGAGAATTTCGTTTTTGCTTTCGTTTGTTAAACCAATGCAGTCAACAACAGCTGTAAGAACCTTGCCTCTTGAATCGTCAAGGCAGATTGTACGAACTGAAAGGATGTCTGCTGCATATCTCTCTTTAAGAGCGGCAGCCGCTGCATCTCTTTCTTCCTGTGAGCAGCCGTATTCCTCAGCGAACTTGTCTGCATAATAATCAGCAAGGTCAGCGGGAGTTTTGTTGATCTCTACACCGTAATCAAGAAGAGGACCAATGCCTGATGCACCGTATTTGTAATATGTGGCATCATAGAAATCCTCGGGCATTACTGAGCGTTTATCATAACCAAGGCTGAACTGTGCGCCGTCAGCAACTTCGTCAACAAACTTGTCATGACCAGAATATTTCTCAGCAAGCTCATTTTTGTAGGTTGAAACATCCTGAATGCCCTTTGCAGAAAGTGGAATTACATTAAGAACGCCACCGAGAAGAAGTGTAAGTCCTCTGTCAAGAGAAACACTAAGTGTTGCAAGAACATTGTCAAGAATGTTTGCTCCGATATCCTTTGCACCAGAAACGAATGCACTTTCAGCAGATGATGAGATACCAACTGAGCCGAAAAGAATCATTACACAAAGAACAACGGATAAAAGTTTTTTCATCTTTTTCATTTTTGTGCAGCTCCTTATTAAGAATAAGTATTATTGCTAACATAATAACTCATAATACATAAGCGTATTGTAGCAATTTTTTGCCTGTTTGTCTATATCTTTTAGTGAAATTTTTTATAATTTAATCACTAAATATAGTAACAAAAGCAAAAAACTGCTACATATTACACAAATTGTATTAAATTGTAAATTAGTTATTATTTTTTAAGACCTAAGATTTCGATTGATTCTTCACGCATTTTGTATTTAAGTATTTTACCAGCGGCATTCATTGGGAATGTATCAACAAACATAAAGTAGCGTGGAACCTTGTGCCTTGCAATGTGAGAATTGCCAAATTCACGCATATAGCTTTCGTCTGCCTCCTCGCCTTTATGGAGGATAATCCATGCGCATGCCTCCTCGCCGTAGCGTTCATCTGGAACACCAACAACCTGCACATCACGAACCTTTGGATTGGTGAGATAAAACTCCTCAATCTCTCTTGGGTAAAGGTTTTCACCGCCACGAATAATCATATCTTTAAGTCTGCCTGTTACCTTGTAGTAACCCTCTTTGCTTCGGCAGCAGATGTCGCCAGAGTGAAGCCAGCCGTCTTTATCAATTGCTTTTGCAGTAGCTTCGGGCATTTTGTAGTAGCCTTTCATGATGTTGAAGCCACGGGCAACAAACTCTCCGCTTTCACCGTCTGGCAATTCAAGACCTGTTTCGGGGTCGATTATCTTACATTCAACACCAGGGAACGCACTGCCAACAGTTTCAACACGCAGGTTAATTGGCTCATTCACCTCGCCCATTGTGCAGCCCGGGGAAGATTCTGTCTGACCGTAAACGCTGATGATTTCGGTCATATTCATTTCGTCAGCGGCTCTGCGCATAAGGTCGGGCGGACAGTTTGCACCTGCCATAATGCCTGTGCGCATATATGAGAAGTCGGTTTTCTTGAAATCCTCGTGGTTAAACATTGCAATAAACATTGTTGGAACACCGTTGAAGCAAGTGATTTTTTCGTTATTGATGCAGGAAAGTGAGGATTTCGGTGAGAAATACGGCAACGGGCTGATTGTTCCGCCGTGGGTGAGCATTGATGTCATTGAAAGCACCATGCCGAAGCAGTGGAACATTGGCACCTGTATCATCATTCGGTCAGCGGTGGAAAGATCCATTCTGTCGCCAATGATTTTGCCGTTATTGATAATGTTATTGTGTGTGAGCATAACGCCCTTGGGAAAGCCTGTTGTACCAGATGTATATTGCATATTGCAAACATCGTCGGGTTTAACAAGTGATGCTCTGCGTCTTACCTCTTCGTGGGGAATCATATCGGCTCTGTCGAGCATTTCTTCCCATGTAAGGCATCCGTTCATTGAGAAATCAACTGTGATGATGTTGCGAAGGAACGGAAGATTTTTTGAAAAAAGAGGTTTGCCTGGGGTGAGTGTCTGAAGCTCAGGGCAAAGCTCCTGCATAATCTCTGAATAGTCAGTGTCTTTGCAGTCTTTAATCATAACAAGTGTATGCGTATCTGACTGACGGAGAAGATATTCAACCTCGTGGATTTTATATGCAGTGTTTACTGTAACAAGAACTGCACCGATTTTGGTTGTTGCCCAGAATGTAAGATACCACGCAGGCACATTTGTTGCCCACACTGCCACATGATGACCGGGCTTAACACCGAGAGAAATAAGCGAAGCCGCTACACGGTCAACATCATTTCTAAATTGTGCGTATGTTCTTGTGTAATCAAGTGTTGTGTATTTGAATGCAAGCTGGTCGGGGTAACGCTCTGCCATGCAATCAAGCACCTGTGAGAATGTTTTTTCAATAACATCATACTTTTTCCAAGGGAAAGTGCCTGTTCTTGAGCGGTTATAATAAAGCTGACCGCTTTCATTTTTTTCTTTTTCAAAAACAGAAAGAAAGTTGAGAAAATGTGTGAGAACAATATCGGGGTCGCTGATTTCACTGTTCCAATCACAGCAGATAAATCCCTCATAGTTAAGTGAACGAAGTGCGTCGATAAAGTTTCTTACAGGGAGCTCGCCCTCGCCAATAAGTACATCGGTTTCGTCTTTTCTGTCGCCAAGGCGAACATAGCGGATGTATGCGCCAAGGTTTTTGATTGTTGTTTCAGAGGATTCACCGCCGCCGAAATATGTTTCTCTTACATTCCACGCAGCACCGAGAACGCCTGTGCCGTAATACTGAATAAGGTCGATAACATTCTCAGTTTCTGCAAGGTAGCCAGATGTTTCAAAGAGGATTTCAACATCGGTGCCCTCTGCTCTGCTGATTGCAGGAATAAGCTTTTTTGATAATTCATCAATATCGGGCTTTTCGGGGAATGAAACGATAATTGTTTCTATGCCTGCGCTTTTTGCCATTTCAACATACTGAACAAGTGCGTTGTCTGCAACATCTGCACTGTCGGGAGAAAAAGGAACTGTAAGAGCTGAAACAGCAAGATTTCTGTTATTCAGTTTTCTTTTAGCGTCAGAGAAATTTTCTGTTCTGAGAATTGAATCGCTGTGATTTTTTCTTTCACGGCGGGCATCATAAATCTCAAAGCCTGCGTAGCCATAGTTATAGGCAAACTGGCACATATCAAGAAAAGAATCTCTCTTAACATATTTTGTAGAAAATGTCAGTTTCATCTTAGTTCTCCTCAAATACGATTTTGTTCAGTGCGTTAACATATGCACGGATGCTTGCGCCAACAATATCGGTTGAAATACCGTTGCCAGAATAAAGCTTGCCGTTACTGCGAAGTCTTACAAATGAAGAACCGATTGACTCTTTACCGCCTGTAACAGCCTGTACCTGAAAATCGTCAAGCTCATAGTGGAAGCCGATACTGCTTTCAATTGCACGGAAAGCGGCATCAATTGGACCGTCGCCAACGCTCACACCGCAAATTTCTTCGCCGTCTTTTGTGAGAATAATATTTGCCATAGCTGAAATAAGATTGCCGCTTGTGGTGGTGTAGCTTTTAACGTGATAGGTTGACGGAACCTGCATTGCAGATGATGCAACAAGTGCTTCAAGCTCTTTTGCGCCAACACCGCTCTTTTTATTGCATACTCTCAAAAGCTCTTTATAAACATTGCCTAAATCTTCATCAGAAAGGTCATAGCCCAGGTCTGAAACAGCTGAGCTAAGCTGAGTGAGAGTTGAAGATGAATCAAGGAATACATCCTTACTGTCAGAATCCTTTGAATCTGCTGACTCTGTGAGAGAATCACAGCTGACTGATTTGAGCATTGCATCAATATCTCTGTGAATTTCAGTTGTCTGCAATGATGTGCTGATGCCGAGGCTTTCACCTTTAACTGTGATTATATCTGCAAATTCATCTGTACGAAGCACATTTTTGCCTGTAACGGCTGTTTTAACACCGTCTGCACCAGACATAACTGCATATGTTGCAACGGCAACTGCCATATTGATAGCGTCTGAAACCTTAACGAAAACAGGAACATTACATTCTTTTTTGATTGCTTTAATAAGCTCTGAAAACTCAACGGGCATTGAAATGCCAGCATCATCGCAGATTGTAACTGCTGTTGCGCCGTTTTCAACTGCGGTTTTGCAAACTTCTTTTACAAAATCTGCATCTGCTCTTGTGGCATCAAGGGCAACAAACTCAACATCGGCACACTTTTCTTTAGCAGCGGCGCAAAGCTCAGCGATTTTAACAATCATCTTTTTATCTTTAACATGGTATGAATATTCCATTTGAACAGTTGAAACAGGTAAAGCAATCTGAAGGCAGGGTTTAACTGCATCTTTAATGCAATTCCACGCATTTTCAATACCGTCAACGGTGAAGCCAACAGGAATAGCAACTGCACTGTTTTTAACTGCGAAAGCAATTGTTCTATAAACGATAGTGTCCTCTTTAACTTTTTTGATTTCAGCAAGCTCAATAGCGTCTGCACCAAAATTATCAATGCACTTTGCAATTGCGGTTTTCTCTCTGAAAAGGAGCGGAACCTTGCGTTCACTTACAAGCTCTTTCAGCGTAAAATCTGAAACATAAATTTTTCTCATATTAAAGACCTCTCTTCCATAAAAAATCCCGCAGGAATCACACGATTACTGCGGGATGATTAGTAATAACCACGGTACCACCCGTATTGTCGCCAAAGCGACCACTCAACGGCTCAGACAAGCCTGCGGTTTTTAACGAAACCACCCGAAGCCTCTTACTGGCAATTCAGAAGCCCTGCTCTGATACGAGACAGCTGAAAAGGATTTTTACCGTATCGCACCAAAAACGGCTCTCTGAAAAATTTGCCCTGTCAGCTTAATATCTTCACTGCATTTGATTATTTTTAGATATAATAATCTAAAAAAAGCCGTTTGTCAATGATTAAATTATGTAAAAACTTGATTTATTTTAACATCAGTCAAATATAACGGGCATTCCTGTTTTGCCAGATTCATAGATAGCTTCAAGAATCTGAGTAACAACATATGCCTGCTCAGGCTTTGTAACAACTTCCTTGTCATAAAGGATTGAGTCAATCCAGCATCTTGCTTCAATAGCTGCGGGGTCTGCTGATTTGCCGTCAAAGAATGCTACACCGCCAACCTCAAGGTTTGGCTTCTCAACAACCTGAAGATTGTTCTTGACATAGTTAAGACGAAGTCCGTCTTTCATATCTGCGCCAGCTTTTGTGCCGCAAAGTGATGTTGCAGCTTCGCCAACATCGAGAGTGTTAAGTGCCCAGCTTGATTCAAGAACGATTGTTGCGCCGTTTTTCATTGTGATAAAGCCAAATGCTGAATCTTCAACGGTATATTTCTCAACATCCCAGTCGCCCCATGCGTTTGCTGTGCCTTTCTGATTGCCAAGCTTTTTATATACACTGCCCATTACCATCTTAGGCTCATAGTTATCCATCATCCAAAGTGTAAGGTCAAGTGCGTGTGTGCCTATATCAATAAGAGGACCGCCGCCCTGCTCATACTCGTTAAGGAAAACGCCCCATGTGGGAACAGCTCTTCTTCTTAATGCGTGAGCTTTTGCATAGTAGATTTCACCAAGCTCATCATTCATGCAGCAGGTTTTAAGATACTGAGAGTCTTTTCTGAATCTGCCCTGATAGCCGATTGTGAGCTTTTTGCCTGTTTCTTTTGCGGCGTCAAGCATTGCCTTTGCTTCTTTTGAATTGATAGCCATTGGCTTTTCGCACATAACATGCTTGCCAGCGTGAAGTGCATCAACTGAAATAAAGCTGTGTGAGCGGTTGGGTGTGCAAACATGAACAACGTCGATTGTTTCATCTTTAAGAAGCTCTTTATAGTCTGTGTAAGTCTTAGCTCCCTCAATGCCCCATTCTTTTGCTGTTTCAATTGCTCTTTCTTCAATAATATCGCAGAAAGCAACAATTTCAACTTCCTCAATCTTTTTGAGTGCGGGCAAGTGCTTATGGTTTGCAATTGCGCCACAGCCAACAAAGCCGATTCTTAACTTCTTATCCATAGTAATACCTCTCTTAGTTACAAAGAATATCTGTTTCAATATATCTGATTCCCATATCATAAAGCATCTGGGCATCTTCCAAAGTGTTTACAGTCCAGAATGAAACGCCAATGTTGTTGTCGATTGCAAGCTGGATTGAATCTGTATCGTTCTGCTCAAAGTTAGCAGAGAGCCAAACATTATCACCGATTGCCTTTGCTTCGGCAATGTTTTCTTCTGTGATTTCATCTACAAGATACCATAATTCGATATTTTTATCAAGCTCATTTATAACTCTCAACTGCTCAAGGTCAAAAGAAATAACAATTGCGCTGTTTTCAAGTCCTTTTGCCTTAACGCTGTCAACAACAGTATAAAGTAAATCGTAGTTGTCGCCCTTGATTTCTATCTGAGGTCTTGTTTCACTGCCTACAAAAACATCAAGGAATTCATCAAGTGTGGGGATTTTAAGATCTTTGAAGCCCCAGAAGTTTGTGCCGTTTTTGTATTTGTATGTAAGAAGCTCGTCATATGTGAAATCGCCAACTTCGCCGAACTGCCAGAAGCGTTTGTTAAGGTCAGCACCGTGGCTGAGAACCCAAACATTGTCTTTAGTGAGGCGGATGTCGCACTCAGCTGTGTAGTAGCCTAATTCAACTGCCTTTTCATAAGCAGGAATTGTGTTTTCGGGTGCATATGATGTTACACCTCTGTGAGCGGTGAGATAAACAGGGTCATTCTCTTCAACAAATGATGAAATTGAAATAACCTCTTCGGGTTTGTAAATGAGCTTTTTAATAAGCATTACAGGTGAAAAGCTGAGTGTAAGAATGGGTACGAGCACAACTGCAAGCACCTTATTGATAAATGAAAGCATAAATAATTCTCCTTTTAAATTCGTGTGTCAAGCACATCAACATATTTGTTTTTAAATTCTGTGAAAGTTCCGTTATCAAGATTGTAACGGATTTTTTCCATCAGCGTATTATAGAAATAGAGATTGTGAGTAACGCAAAGGCGCATTGCGAGCATTTCTTTTGCCTTGAAAAGATGTCTGATAAATGCCTTTGAATGACGCTGACAGGTGGGGCAGTTACAGCCAACCTCAATTGGTGTGTCGTCCTTTTCATACTTGGCATTGTTGATATTGATAATGCCGTTCATTGTGAAAAGATGACCGTGGCGGGCATTTCGTGAGGGCATAACGCAGTCAAAAAGGTCAACTCCCCTGCTGACACCCTCAAGAATATTGCCTGGTGTGCCTACACCCATAAGGTAACGGATTTTATCCTGTGGCATATAAGGCTCAACAGCCGAAATAATGCGGTACATATCCTCTTTAGGCTCGCCAACAGCAAGTCCGCCGATTGCATAACCGTCAAGGTTAAGCTCTGCAATTCTCTGCATATTCTCAACTCTTAAATCGTCATATGTACAGCCTTGGTTGATACCGAAAAGAAGCTGTTCTTTATTAAGTGTGTCGGGAAGTGCTTTAAGGCGCTCCATTTCATCTTTACAGCGAATAAGCCAGCGTACAGTTCTTTCGCATGAAGCTTTGGCATATCTGTATTCGGCAGGGTTCTCTACACATTCGTCAAATGCCATTGCAATTGTTGAAGCAAGGTTTGACTGAATCTGCATACTCTCTTCGGGACCCATGAAAATCTTTCTGCCGTCAACATGGGAAGCGAAAGTAACGCCCTCTTCCTTGATTTTGCGAAGCTTTGCAAGTGAGAAAACCTGAAATCCGCCACTGTCTGTAAGTACAGGGCCTTTCCAGCCTGTAAACTCTCTGATACCGCCAAGCTCCTTAACCAGCTTATCGCCTGGTCTTACATGGAGGTGGTATGTGTTGCAAAGCTGAACCTGACAGCCGATATTTTTTAAATCGTAGGCATCAAGTCCGCCCTTGATTGCGCCGCAGGTTGCAACATTCTGAAATGCAGGTGTCTGCACTGTTCCGTGAGGTGTAACGAATTCACCTCGGCGGGCAAAGCCCTCTTTTTTCAAAATTTTAAGCATAAAAAACCTCTTTATTTTTTAATTTCTTCGTTTTTTAAAATATTAAGTCTTTTAAAGAACATCTCTCTTGTTTTGCTGTCATTAAACCAGTTCGGATCAATATCTTTTATCTGATTAAGACCAATTTTTTTAACTGCTTCAATTGCCGCATCACGCTGAGAAATTCTTTTTTCTGTAGTCTGGCAGATTGTGCCGTCAACAGTTTCATAAGACAAAAATGATTTATTAAAATCCATCAAGGGATAAAGCTTAGTCAGTTTGTTTTTACTGTCTGCATAAAATCCCCAGTTCGCCCAGTGTCTGTCAGTATTGCCAACAAGGTAATCCACAATATTCATCATGTAGTAAGAGTAGCTGTCTTTTTTCTTGATAAAATCAAAAAGATTTATTTCCTTGTTTCTGCAATAAATTTCAACATATTCGATAGGCACAAGGCACATATCTTCTGATGAAATAATTTTGCTTTTGCTGACTTTAACATTAGAAAATGTAGATTCTTCATAAGGCACATAATCAATCTTAAAGCATCCGATAATTTTTGAAGCCAGCAATTCTGCTTCAACATCACGGGAATCACCGTCTTTTAAAAGATAAAAGACACCGTTTTCTCTTATCCATGCTTTTGGTGCAACACCTGCTGTTCCAACATCACCTGCGGCTTCTTTGCCGTCAATCAGCTCTGAATTTTGAACAGTGAACTGTCTTCCACAAAGGCTCACATCAGCGAATGAGTTTGAAAGTGAATGTTTGAATAAATTTATGTCTGAAAAAGTTACTTTTTCGTTGTTGCATTTAACCCAGTAACAGTCTGTAAGGCTGACGCTGTGATATGTGATTGAAATAAACGCTCTTTCTTTATCTGTTGAAGCCTGCAAAGCACCAATACTGTTTAATATTTCTTTTGCAAACTTTCTGTCAAGGGTCAGCACTCTTGAAGAGCACCAGTAATAAAAATTATTGATGTTATCAACCTTTACGGTTATGTCATCATCTTCGATATCGTCAAGATAAAGATTATAAGGCATAAGGCTTTTTTTATAAATTGTGCAGGTGCCGTCCTCACGGATTGTGGCAACCATTGTATCCTTACGCATTATAAAAAACTTTTTCCAGTTCTTTTCAGGTTTTCTGATAGTAAAATTATTCATTTTTTCACCTCAAGAAACGAGAATGTATTATTTATGTGAAATGAGCATAGCGTCGCCAAAACTGAAAAATCTATATCTTTCTTCAACAGCAACCTTGTATGCGTTCATTGTGTTGTCATATCCGCAGAATGCGCTGACGAGCATAATCAGTGTGCTTTCGGGAAGATGGAAGTTTGTGAGAAGTCCGTCAATGCACTTGAATTCATAGCCCGGGTAAATGAAAATGCTTGTCCAGTCATCATAAGCGCAGACGCAACCCTTTGCCTGACAAACAGATTCAAGAGTACGGCAGCATGTTGTGCCAACGGCAATAACTCTTTTTCCGTTTTTCTTTGTGTTATTTATAAGCTCGGCTGTTTCTTCGGGGATGCTGTAATGCTCTGAGTGCATTTTGTGGTCTTCGATTTTATCTGCCTTAACAGGTCTGAATGTGCCAAGACCAACATGAAGTGTAACAAAGCCGATTTTAACACCCTTTGCTTTCAGCTTCTCTAAAAGTTCGGGGGTGAAGTGCAGACCTGCGGTGGGTGCGGCGGCAGAGCCAAGCTCCCTTGAATAAACTGTCTGGTATCTTTCTTTGTTTTCAAGTCTTTCTGTAATATAGTGAGGAAGCGGCATTTCACCAACTCTGTCAAGTACATCATAGAAGTTGTTGCCGTCATAGGTGAATTTTGCAATTCTGTTGCCGTTATCAAGAACTTCAAGAATCTCGGCTTTCATTATGCCATCACCAAAGGTGAAAACTGTGCCCTCTTTTGCTCGTTTGCCGGGGCCTGCCAAAACCTCCCAGACATCCTTTTCTTTGCAGGTGAGAAGCAAAAACTCAACGTGAGCACCTGTGCCCTCTTTAACACCGTAAATTCTTGCTGGAAGCACACGGGTATCATTAAGAATAAGGCAATCGCCCTCTTCAAAATAATCGCAGATGTCATAGAAATGCTTGTGCTGGATGTCGCCAGTGATTTTATCAAGCACCATAAGTCGTGATGAATCACGGGGTTCAACAGGGTGCTGAGCTATAAGTTCCTCTGGTAAATCATAAAAAAAGTCGCTTGTTTTCATCAAAATAACCTCTTGTCAAAAAAATATTCTGAATTTTTTAAATTTGTAAAACAAAAACATTGACGGATTAAAACGAAAATGTTATTATATATCGAATTCTTAACCTGTATATTATATTGCAATACGGTTAAAAAAACAATAGTTTTTTTCAAGTAAGAGGTAATTGTTATGAAAAAATTTAAAGTCGGCATCATCGGTGCAACTGGCATGGTAGGTCAGAGATTTGCATCACTCCTTGAAAACCACCCTTGGTTTGAGCCTGTGCTTGTTGCTGCAAGCCCCCGTTCAGCAGGCAAAACCTATGAAGAAGCAGTTGGCGCACGCTGGTGCATGCCCACCCCAATGCCCGAAAAGATGAAAGATTTCATCGTTATGGATGCAACTGCTGATGTTGAGAAAATCGCATCACTTGTTGATTTTGTTTTCTGCGCTGTTGATATGAAGAAAGACGAAATCAAAGCTCTTGAAGAGAAATATGCAAAGGCTGAATGCCCCGTTGTTTCAAACAACAGTGCGCACAGATTCACTGCTGATGTTCCTATGGTTGTTCCTGAGCTTAACGCAGCTCACACAGATGTTATTGAAGCACAGAGAAAGCGTCTTGGCACAAAG
Source organism: Clostridia bacterium (assembly GCA_024404115.1). Lineage (GTDB taxonomy): Bacteria > Bacillota > Clostridia > Oscillospirales > Acutalibacteraceae > CAG-488. The sequence continues at coordinate 209,556 of JAKSQM010000002.1, forward strand.
CGTGGATTTATCGCTGTTAAGTCAAACTGCTCACTTCAAAGCTATGTTCCTGCTATTTATCCTCTTGATAAAGCAGGCTACAAAGTTAAGGATGTTCTTGTTTGCACATATCAGGCAATTTCTGGCGCAGGCAAAACATTTGAAACATGGCCCGATATGGTTGATAATGTTATCCCCTACATCGGCGGCGAAGAAGAAAAGAGCGAGCAGGAGCCTCTCAAAATTTGGGGTAAGGTTGAAGACGGCGTTATTAAGACAGCCAGCGAGCCTAACTTCACAGCTCAGTGCATAAGAGTTCCTGTTTCAAACGGTCATATGGGTGCTGTTTTTGTAAGATTTGAAGATAAAGTTCCTTCAAAAGAAGAAATTCTTAAAATCTGGAACGAGTTTTCAGCAGAGCCTCAGGAAATGGAGCTTCCTTCTGCTCCCAAGCAGTTCCTCCACTATTTCACAGAGGACAATATGCCACAGACAAAGCTTCACAGAGATCTTGAGGGCGGTATGGCTGTTAGCATCGGCAGACTCAGAGAAGACACACAGTATGATTACAAGTTCGTTTGCCTTTCACACAACACACTTCGTGGTGCAGCAGGCGGCGCAGTTCTTCTTGCTGAGCTTCTTTGCAAGCAGGGTTACATGGACTAATCCATTTTAGGTGTATTTGCATTTTGCAGGTATCGGATGTAAAAATCTGATACCTGTTATTTTTTTATTATTACATTTAAGGAGGACTTTTTTTGAGAGATTCCATTTTCACAGGTGCAGGTGTTGCCCTTGTAACACCATTCCACGAAAACGGAAAAGTAAACTATGAAAAGTTAAAAGAGCTGATTGAGTTTCAGATTAAAAACAAGACGGATGCACTGATTATGTGCGGAACAACTGGCGAAAGTGCAACGCTCACAGACAAAGAACATATTGAAATTATAAAATTTGCGGTCAAGTGTGCAGAGAAAAGAGTGCCGATTATTGCCGGCACAGGAAGCAACGACACTGCGCACGCTGTTTCAATGTCTGAGGAAGCGGAAAAAGCAGGTGTTGACGGACTTTTAATGGTAACACCCTATTACAACAAAACCTCGCAGGAGGGACTTATTAAGCACTATGAGTTTATCTCAAAGCGTGTCAGCACACCGATTATCGTTTACAATGTGCCGTCAAGAACGGGTGTGAACATTCAGCCCGAAACATACAGAGAAATTGTGAAGCTCAACAATATTACAGGCATAAAAGAAGCCAACGGCGATATTTCATCTGTTGCAAAAACAATGAGCCTTTGCAATGATGAAGTGAATATTTACTCGGGTAATGACGATCAGATTGCGCCAATCTGCGCCCTTGGCGGTAAGGGTGTTATATCTGTGCTTTCAAATATTCTGCCCCTTGAAACGCACAAAATGGCAATAAGCGGTGTCCGTGGCAGAATGAAAGAATGTTCACGGCTTCAGAAGCAACATCTTGCCCTTTGCAATGTGCTTTTCAGTGATGTGAACCCTATACCTGTTAAAGAAGCCATGAACCTTATGGGAATGAATGTGGGCAGGTGCCGACTTCCCCTTTGTGAAATGAGTAAGGTGAAAAAGGAAATCCTCAAAAAAACGCTTATAGAATACGGTCTTATATAACGCAAAAAGAGCTGCCAAATTTGACAGCTCCTTTATTTTTTAATAATCAATTGTTTTCTTCATAGCCTTGCTTAATTTGCCGTATGGGCTGCGGGCAACAACCTTAACTTTATATTTGCCGTTTTTGATGTTGCCGAGGTTGAGGTTAATCATAAACCAGTCGGCTCTTGTGTATTCAGAAAGTACAGTTTTGTCAAGGATTGTTTTGCCGTCGGTGTCTTTAACCTTAACGGTGTAACCCTCGGGTTTAAAGTATCCCTCAGCACCGCCGAAGCCGACACTTACAGTGCCATCCTCATTCTCATAAAAGCCGATGTCATTTGACTCAAATTTTGGCTTTGTATCAAGCTTTTTCATTGTTTTCCAGTAATATACAAAGCTGTTTTTCTTTGTTACATTTGGAAGGTAGCGGTCGCCCTGCTCATAGAACATATGAGCCAGAACATCATAGCATCTTACCCTAACATTGCCGTCTTTATCTGCTTCAACAACAAGTCCTGCGGCAGAGTCAAACAGTGAATGTTCGTCTGTCATTACATAGCCGGGGTTGCCGAGAAGTCCCTCAAGTGAGCCTGTGCCGAATGCGGTGAACTTGCCCTGATATGCTGATCTCGGGTCAGAGGGTACATAGTGTGAATGACCCGAAAAGTCAATAACACTCTTGTGCTTTTTAAGCACCTTTTTCACAAGGTTATCTGCCCAGTTAATGCTGCCGTAAATTGTGGCTACAGGTGCAGGATGCTGGAAAACGAAAATCGGCTTTGTGGGGTCTGCTTTTTCAGCTTTTGTGATTTCGCTGTCAAGCCATTCTGCTTTGCCGTTGAATGTTTTAGCATCTGCTGAATATGAAAGACCGATAAAGTGATAGCCGTTCACAACCTCATGTGTATCAAGAATTTCTGATATGTATTTCTGATATTTCTCATGACCGATAACAGGCTTGTAATCACGATATTCAATAAATTCGTGGTTACCAATGCAGATGAGAAGCTTGGTTTTCTCTTTTTTATGCTCGTTGAGAACAGAAACAAACTTTTCATACTGCTTGTCAAGTCCCCTGTTTGTCATATCGCCTGCAACCATAATTGCATCAATGCCGTCATAGCCTTTGGATTTCAGCTCGTTCATATCATCAAGGAAAGCACCGAAATTCTCTGCGCCCTTGTCGATTTCTTCACCGCTTACATGAACATCACTGCAAACTGCAAAGCGAAGCACAGGCTTAAAATCCTTTGGTGTTTTTGGAAGCTCTTTAACGCTCTTTTTAAAAGCGGAATCTTTGAGGAACATTACTGAAAATGCACCGTCAATCACTTTAAATAATAAATTATTATAACAAGATTTCATAATTACTCCTTTTCTTTTGCAGTTATTGCGCAAGCTGTGCCTTGCCTGTTTTGTAGTCTATCTTAACGCCCGGCTGAACATTATAACAGAAAACATTGAAGCTGACACTTTCGCCTTTATCATCAAGGGAATATGCCTGAATCTGCACTCCCCTTGCAACAAGCTCGTCGCCTTTAAAAATTGGCTTAACCCAATATAAAATATGGTGGTTTGTTTCTTTTGCGTAGTCATAAACCATATTTTCAAATGGCAGCATACCCGATGTGTTCATATATCTTGTGCCAGTGATAAGATTTTTTTCGTTGGCATTCTCTGCCGTGAGCATAAACCCGATAAGATGACAGCGGTTATAAAGGCTTTTGCCGTCAATGAAATCATATTCATAATGCTTCCACCCTGAGGGTCTGACGGTGTTTATAGGCTCACGCTTGTCTTTTGGCATTGTTTCACGGCACACGCAGGCAAAAGCAGTGCCGCATCTGCCGAGGCTGTCTAACTTTGAATAAGACTCAAACGCTTTCGGCTCTTTCTTTTTGTCAAATGTAGGCTTGTTATTATTCACAACAACAAACGGCTTGCCCTTATATGCCGGGATTGTTTCGCCGTTAATTGTCTGCACACTGCCTGCACTGTCAAAAATAGCCGTTGTTTTTTTAGTTGTTTTGGTTGTGGTTGAGATTGATGTGGTGGTTGTGGGGTCAACCTGCGGAACGGGCAAATTATGCTTAACGCTGAAAAGATAAAGTGCAACAAAAATTATAACGCAGACAACGATAATCCACCTGTTCTTTTTATTGCGCATAAGCTTTCGCAGGTATTTGCCTAACATCTGTTCAAGCATTTTTCTTTGCCTCCCTCACAAAAATCTGCTTTGTGATTTTATCGTGGGAATTGCCTTTGAAATCAGAACTGCTTTCAAGAACGAAGCCGTCTGGCATTGTGAAATATTCGCTTGCAGGGTAATCTCTGTTCCAGCAATAAACAATTATCTTTTCAATCTTTTTGGCATACGGGGTAATGTCTGCATCTTCAACGAAGCAATACTCCCCTTTTCTTGCGCTTTTCATAAAATCATCGTCTATGCGAACATTTACGCCCTCAAAAAGTGTTTCAGAAAATCTTGAAATTACAGCTTTACCTTTGCTGTTCGCCATAAAATCTTTGATAACCTCTTTATCTCTGCTTTGACGCTTGCCAAAGAAAGTTAAACCGTTCTGATTATCAACACAAACTGCTACTATCATCTAATCACCGCCATTCTTAATCAAGATAAACAATTTCGTTTTTATAAAGCGAATAAATAACCGTTTCTTTAACAGGGATGCCAGTACATTCAGCTAAGGCACGCTCATACATTTTAAGCTGACCTCTGTATCGCTCCTTGAGGATGTTTACATCCTTAACACGGTCTGTTTTATAGTCTACAACAACCCACTGACCGTCCTCAATAAACGCACAGTCAATGTATCCCTGCACGATTATTTTTTCATCGTGCGAGTATTCGCTGCCGTAGATTTCGTCTGCACCAATAGAGAAAGTGATTTTCTTTTCTCTTTCAAGTTTTTCGGCAGATGAAATGCGTTTCGCTGTTTCGCTTGTGAAAAATGCACTCAGCTTATCATATTCAAGAAGCTTCTCTTCCGCAGGTGAAATTTTGTTTTGAGAAAGCATAATTTCTGCCTGCTTGCGCACATCATTGTCGCCCAGTGAATAGTCATAAAACTCCATAAATTTGTGAACAGCTGTGCCCTTTGATGCACTTTGGCTTTCGCTGTTCTGAATAAATTTCGGCTTAGCCTTTGCAAAAAATGCGGTTGTGCTCTCTGCATTTTCAAGCTGAGAGGGCGAAACCTTAGCCACAAGAGTTGAAAGATTTGAGTAAGGATAGCGGTAATCCACCCTTTCTGAAATCATATTGAGAAGCTCATCTGAGGCTTCTTTATTTTCGTATACAAATTCAATTTCTGCATCGTCATTTTCGTAATCAGCAATCAACTTAAACACAAACTGCGATTCACAGGGAAGCGTATCGACACATCTGTTAGCTGAAACGGCAGGGATTGCATTTGAATCAAAATGTTTAAGTGAAGCCAGTAAAATCATATCGCTGAAGCTTTGGCAGTTAAGAACATTCAGCGGTGCGATTTTTTTATTTTCATCCAGCTTCATCATTGTTTCAATGATTTTTTTCTCAGGATTTGTATATCTGAGAATACAAATCATTTTTTCTTTGGCACGGGTCAGCGCAACATATAAATCACGCAATTCCTCAGAGCGATTTGAGCGTGTGTGTGCCGCAACAACGGCGGTGTATGGCAGTGTCGGGAACCGTTTATCACCATCAACACGCTTAAAGCCAATGCCGTTTTCAGAGGTAAAATCCACGGCACCTTTGGCATATTGATCGTTGAATTTGCCAGAGCAATCGGCAAGGATGCACACAGGAAATTCAAGACCTTTACTTTTATGAACAGTCATAAGGCGAACAACATTTGCGTTCTCTGAAATTTCGTTGGCAACCTCAAAATCGGATTTTTCTTTTTGAACTCGGTCAATAAATCGAATAAAACCCGAAAGACCGATATGACCTGCACTTTCGTATTTCTCTGCGTATTCCAAAAGAAGTGAAAGGTTTGCCGCCCTCTGTGAGCCGTTTTGCATAGCTCTGACAGTTGAAAGGTAGCCAGTTGAATCGAGGATTTCACGGATGAACTCCCCTGCACCGAGGGTTACACTCAGTGAACGAAGTCTTTTGATTTCTTCAAGAAAAGCTTTGCATTTTGTTTTGCCGTTTTCTGCACCGCATTTTACGCAAATCCAGAAAGGTACATTTTTCTTTTCGGTGCGAAGCGAAGCCAGTTCGTCGGGTGTGAAGCCAAAAACGGGCGAAATCATTGCACTTAAAAGTGGAACATCCTGCAAAGGATTATCTACAACACGCATAATTGAAAGCACTGTGCGTATTTCTGTCGCCTCAAAAAATCCCTCTGAATTTGAAGCGTAGCAGGGAATCCCACGCTTTTTAAGTGCGTTTACATAATGCTCCACCCTGCCCTTTACAGCTTTTAAAAGAATGCAGAAGTCTTTGTATTCTGCAGGGCGAACGCCGTCGCCGTCTTTGACGGTTAAGCCATTTTTTATTGCATTTTCTATGTATTGGGCAATATAATCGCCCTCGTCAATATACTTCTGTGCGCTTTTGCCTGTTTCAGGCAGAATATGCACCTCAGCGTCGGGCGTGGGACTTTCTGCATAAGTTGCCCTCGGCTTCAATGCTTCATCATTGTTGTAGTCAATTTCGCCAACATCCTCGCTCATAAGCTGATTGAAAAGGAAGTTTACAAAATCGGTAACGCCTTTTCGGCTTCTGAAATTGAAATCAAGGTTGATTTTTGCAGGATAATTATCCTTAGCACTGTCATAATCGGGGAAAGATTTTTTAATGTTTATAAAAATCTGAGGCATTGCAAGTCTGAATTTATAAATGCTCTGCTTAACATCGCCAACCATAAACAGGTTGCCGTTATCTTTTGAAAGTGCCTTAAAAAGAATATTCTGCTGTTCGTTAATATCTTGAAATTCGTCAACGAGAATTTCTGTAAATTTTTCTGAAATTGACTTTGCAAGGTCGGTTTTAACGGGGTTGCCCTCTTCGTCAATATCCTTTACAAGAAGCTTGATTGCATATGCGCAGATGTCTGAAAATTCGGCTGAATCTGCATTCATTTTGATTTCAGAATAAACATCGCTGAACTCTTTAACGAGCCTTACAAGCTCTTTCACCGCAGGCAAAAGAATGGCAATATCCTCTTTGTATTCATCCTCGGTGCAATAAAGGTAGCCTTCTTTCTGCTTTTTTATTGCGTCTTTGGCAGCGTTTCTTGTAGCTTTGGCTAATTCATAGCCGTCATATGTTTTAATATTACACAAATTTTTGGGTGGTTTGTATTCAGAAAAAACCTTTAATAATTCATCCCATGTGCCGTTTTCAATTGTGAAAATTGCTTTTTCGAAGAATGAAATATCATAGTTAAAAACAGCACTGTTTTTGTATGACATATCATCATTAAAGAGCTTAATCTGTGAAGTGAGCTTGTTACAATGATACTGGCAAACTTCTTTTATGTAAGAAAGAAGGTATTTGCCCCATTTTGTTTCTTTAAAATTCTCTGCATTTTCATAGTCAGATACAAGAGAATCAAGCCATTTATCGGGGTAAGCATATGCCCTTGATGTGTTGTAAAGACTGATAATAAGACTTGCCAGATTATCGTCTTTATCGGCAGAGATAAGTGAATCAAGAAGCGTTGAAAAGCCGTTATTTTTAGTTTTGTAAGCATTTTCAAGTACAGCTTCAACGGCATCCTGCCTCATAAGGCGAAGCTCCGCTTCTTCTGCAATTTTATAATCGGGAGAAATACCAAGCTCGTGGAAATTCTCTTTAACAATATCTCCGCAAAAGCCGTCAATCGTGCTGATTGTGGCAAAGGGCAGGAGCATTCTCTGCTTTATAAGGTATTCGTCATCAGGGTTTTCTTCAATTCTTTTATCAAGTGCGGCGGCAATTTTTTCTTTCATCTGAGCAGTTGCATTTTTTGTGAATGTAACTATCAGAAGTCCGTCCGCAGGGCAAGGATTTACTTTATCTTCAAGGCGTTGAATTACTCTTTCAACAAGAACGGCAGTTTTGCCCGAACCTGCGGCAGCCGATACAAGCACAGTGCCGTTTCGTGATTCAATTGCCATTTTTTGCGCATGGGTCCACTCAGGCATTGTCTTCACCGCCTTTCAGAATGTCAATACATTCTTCATCTTTTAATTTATCAATTTCTCGGATTTCATCGCCGTTTTCAAAGCCGCAAATGCTTCGGTAATCGCAATTATCACAAGCTTTGTCTATAGGTACAGCCTGAATCTTGCCATCGTGGAGGCTGTTGCCCATATTTTTTAGGTTGTCTTCCACCTTTTCATAAAGATTTTGAAGCAGGCCGAAATCAATAAGTTTACCTTTGAAGGTGTTATCTTTAGTATAGCTGACAGGGATAATCGCACCGCTGAGAGTGTTATCCATACCCTCGATAACACGGGAATCGTTAAGGATAATACCGTTCATTTTATTTTCTTTGAGGTGATGGTTCAATACATCCTCTTCAGTTGCGTTTCTGTTTAAAGATGCAACTGAGTTTGCAACAGGCATATAAAGCACGCCTGCGGGTGTGGAGTTTTCGTATTGCTCAGTGCCATTTTTCCAGATTGAGAAAAGATAAATGAGCATCTGCATATTAAGCCCTGCAAAAACATTTGCAAGAGAAAACTCCTTAACAGACGATTTGTAGTCAATGATTCTGACAAAGTTTTTGTCGTCTGTTTTGAGCATATCAACACGGTCAACCTTGCCTGTGAGCTTGATTGTGCCGTTTTTCAGTTGGATTTCAATTGGCTGAACGATGCTGTCATTATCAATAGTCAATTCAAAATCAACAGGCACAAAGTCGCACACCTTGAACTCTTCAATAAGTCTTTTAACTGCAAGGAAAATCTTTTTGCGGATGTTGTTGAAAGAAAATCTTGTTCTTTCGCTGGTTTCACCCTGCGGAGCGATTTTTTCATTGAAATATTGCTCCAAAAGCTCTTCCACAAGCCTTTTAACTTCGTTTTCGTCCATTTCAGAAAGTGCTTTGCTTCCGTTATTTTTTATAAGATTTTCAAGAACATAATGGACTATGTTACCCTTTGCCATTGGGTCAAGCTCTGCAACGGTCAGCGGGTCAGCCTTTAAGCCGTGCTTGCAATAATATTTAAAAGGACAGCTGTAAAATACATCCGCTCTTGAGGGTGAAATATACATATTTTCTTTAAAAAGCTTTCGTGCAACAGATTCATCTTCAATCTTAAACGGCTCTTTTTTAGTAGCTCGTTTCAGTGCTGAAACTTTGCCTTTATAATCATTATTTTTATTGAAATATTCTTTTAAAGCGATTGAAATATCGCTGTCTGAATCGTAGGTTTCGGCATATTTCTGAAAAGCGGAATCACCGCTTCTAATGTATTCCTGCACAGGGATTTCAACTGTATCAAGCGTTTTGACTTTTGGGAAAATGCGTTTTATCTGCTCCACAAGCTCAGATGATGTGCAATCACCACCCGAAACGCTCTTGCGTGGATATGAAACATAGAGCCTTTCTGCCGCACAGCAAAAAGCATTGTATGAAATAAATCGCTCTTCCATAACCTCCTCTTCGGCTGTCTGTGATAAATCAATGCCGAATGAGCGGAGCTTTTCACGCTCTGAACGGGAGAGGATTTTTTGATTTTTTTGGATAAACGGGAATGTGCCCTCGCTGACACCAACAACAAAAACCGCCTTTGGTGAAGTTACACGAACTCTGTCCGCCGAGCCGACAGTAACCTCATCAAGTCCTTTTGGCAGTGAGCCCATGGTGTAGCCTGAAACCATAACTCTGAAAAGCTCGTTGAAACGCTTTGGAGTTACCTTTCGTTTGTCAACAGCGGCGGCAATGCCGTCAAGAATCTGCATAAGAATTTCCCATACACGGTTCTGATCCTCTGCAAGGTCAATTTCGTTATTGGCTATAAGAAGTTTTGCAAATTCACGCAGATTTATATCAACGTGGAAAACCATTAAAAGATTGTAAACCGCAAGAGCCGCACCCTTGCCGTCAGTTTCTTTCATAGCTTTTCTGAATTTTGCAACGGGCATTGCAACAGATTTTCTTATTTCGTTGATTTTAGAAAGTTTTTCTGCGTCTTTTTCGCTTAATTCTTTGCCAAAGCCTGCGGGGTTGCCTGTGAAATCGTTGCACCAACTATTCCCCCTCACCTGCCACACGCTTGTGTAGTTTTCTAAAACAGCAATATTCTCTTCAGATATGCCAGTAAGACCTGTTTTGAGGATTCTGAAAACACTTTCGTTTTCAAAGCCGAACTCAGCAATTTTGAGAGCGGCAAAAACAAGGCTCATAACAGGCTGATTCATAACGGGCTGACGCTTATCAATATAAACAGGCACACCGTATTTTTTGAGGGCGGCTTTAATCTGCCTTTCGTATGCAGTGGAATCACGGCTGATAACCGCAATATCACGGCATCTGTAGCCGTTTTCACTTATAAGCTTCTTTATATTGAATGCAACATAATCACACTCCGCATAGAATGTTTCAGCGGAGCAGATTGTGATATTTTCGGGTTCAACCTCGCTTTTTTCGGGAGTGAACGAATAAAAATTATTTTCAAGGCGGCGAAGTTCATCATTTTTATAGTAGCTGTCATACTCGGTTTTAATAACATCAACGGGTGTTTTCAGCACCTTATCATTGATTTTAAAAAGCTTTGAGGCAGTCTTTTTTGTGTGATAAAATGCGCCAGATTTGTTGCGAAGTCCTGCAATTTTATCGGTGCAAACGGTGATATAAACATCCTTGGCACTGCGAAGAATATCTTCAATTACAACAAGCTCCTGCGCAGTGAAGCCACGGAAGCCGTCAATAAACACACTTTTGCCCTTGAAATAGTCAATTTCAGAGAAATTATCGTGGAGAATGTCAAGGGAAGTTTCGTTATCAAGATAGCTTTGCTCAATTATGGCGGTGTATGCCTTTGAAATGAGAGCAAGCTCTTTAACTTTATTTTTAAGCACAATATCCTGTTCGCTGAAATTATATTCCGCAAGCATTTCGGGAGTAACTTCGCACTGGCGGAACTCCTTTATCATACCTAAAAGCTCATTAACAAAGCCTGCGGAATAGCCAGTTTTTGCATAAAATTCAAGTTTGTCGCCGACCTCTTCAAGAGCCAAAGACATCACCATTGCCCTTGTGGAATCGTCAATTTCGGGTTTATATGAAATGCCAGCTTTTTTAAGAAGAAATTCTGCAAGGAAAGTGAAGCTGTAAACTGGTGCTTTGTTGGCTTCAATTGCACCTAATTTTAAGAGAAGATTTTTTTCTGTTTCAAAAGAATACTGCTCAGGCACAACAACCAAAGCCTCACCACCGCCTGCAATTGCAGAGTGAAGAAGCTCATATGTTTTTTCTGTTTTGCCCGAACCGATTCTGCCGATTATAAGATGAAGCATAGTTTCACCTCTCGCTTAATATTTCAGATGCAAGGTATAACGAACCGCTGACAAGGAGCATTTCGCCCTGCCCGATTTTTGATTTTTCGTTTAAATAAGCCTCACGGGGATTTTCGCAGGCTACAACATTTTTGCAGTATTTCTCTGCCTTTTCTTTAAGCTCCGAAGCAGAAATACTTCTTGGGTTGTCAACTGTAACGGTGATAATTTTGTGGTAAAGCGGAGCTGTCATAGCCACAGCGGAGTCAACATCCTTGTCTTTCATCATACCCATAATGGCGGTGATTTTATAATCACTAAATGATGATTTGAGGATTTTGCAAAGAGCTTCAACGCCGTCTGCATTATGACCGCCGTCAATCATAATCATGGGGTCTTTGCTGATTATCTGCACCCTCGCAGGGACAGTTGCGTTATAAATGCCGTTGATTATGTTGGTTTCGGTGATATTGAAGCCACTTTCAATTAAAGCGGTGCAGGCTTCAAAAACGGTGGAGGCATTGTAAACCTGATGCTCACCGATAAGCTGAGTTTTAAGTTTTTTGCCTTTATATATAAATTCCGTACCGAGGGAATCATTTTTCAAAATTTCAATTTTGCTTTTGTCTGCTTTATACAATTTGCAGTTTTTGGCTTTCGCTGTTTCGGTGATAACATTATCTGCATCACTGAAAAGCTGAGGATAAACCGCAACTGCACTGTTTTCTTTAATTATGCCAGCTTTGTTAGTGGCAATTTCTTTAATTGTGTTGCCGAGAATTGCAACATGGTCAAATGAAATTGAAGCGATAACGCACACATCGGTGTTTTCTATAATGTTTGTTGAATCGTAAAGTCCGCCTAATCCTACTTCGAGGACAACGGCATCACACTTTTTCTCATAAAAATAAAGGAATGCGGCGGCAGTGAGAATTTCAAACTCGGTGGGGTTCATGCCCTTGCTGTCAAGAATATCTGCCTGCTCTTTTACCCTTGCGGTGATTTCGCCCAGCTCGTCCATTGGAATCAACTGACCGTTTAACTGGATACGCTCTCTGAAATCCACAACAAAAGGAGAAGTGAAAAGACCCGTCTGACAGCCTGCGTCAATAAGTGTTTCTGAAATCATTGTGCTGATTGAGCCTTTGCCGTTTGTGCCTGCCACATGGATAAAACGGAGCTTTTCCTGCGGATTGCCAAGCATCCTGCAAAGCTCTTTTATTCTGTCAAGACCAAGAACTGAACCGAAAGTCAGCCTTGAATGTATGTATTCGATTGCTTCACTGCCTGTCATATTTTTCGCCTCTTATATTTTAAAAAGGGCCGCCGCCAATGCGACAGCCCTATATGAATTATGAAAGTTTTGCTATGCTTTCGTCAAGCATTGCGATTTTATCCTGTAATTTTGCAGCAGCTTCACGCTGACCGTTTACAACAGCCTCGGGAGCTTTTGCAACGAAACCGGGATTGTTGAGCTTCTTATTGATGAACTCAAGATCTTTAAGAGCCTTATCTTTCTCTTTATTAAGTCTTGCTTTTTCAGCTTCAAAATCAATAAGCTCGCCCATTGGAATATAAATTTTTGCAAAGTTTGTAACAATTGCAACTGAACCCTCAATTGAGAAGCTGTCGCTTACCTCAACCTCAGAAGCACTTGCGAGACGCTGCATAAATACGCCAGCGGACTGGAATGTTTCTTTTGATGCGGTTGCGATGTAATACTTAGCTTTTCTTGATGGAGGAACGTTCATCTCTGCTCTGCGGTTACGGATTGCACGAACTGCATCCATAATCTTTTCCATCTCAGCCTCTTCAACTGCGAAGTTAAGGCACTCGCAATATTCAGGCCACTTTGAAATCATAATTGACTCGCCCTCGTGAGGAAGTGTCTGCCAGATTTCTTCTGTGATGAAAGGCATGAAAGGATGAAGGAGCTTCAATGTATTTGAAAGAACGAAAATAAGAACAGCCTTTGCAGTGCCAGCCTCTTCGCCGCCTTTCTGAAGGCGAATCTTTGAAATTTCAATGTACCAGTCGCAGAAAACATCCCAGATGAAGTCATAGAGCTTTGAAACAGCAATGCCAAGCTCAAACTTTTCAAGGTTGTCTGTAACATCCTTAACAAGTGAGTTGAATTTTGAGAGAATCCACTTATCCTCAAGAGCAAGATTTTCGGGAACATATGGAGCTTTTTCGCTGCCGTCAAGGTTCATGAGAACATAGCGTGCTGCGTTCCAGAGCTTGTTGGCAAAGTTACGGCTTGCGCTAACCTTTTCGTCAGAGAAACGCATATCGTTTCCTGGGCTATTGCCTGTTGCAAGAGTGAATCTCAAAGCGTCAGCACCGTAAGTGTCGATAATCTCAAGTGGGTCAATGCCGTTGCCAAGAGATTTAGACATCTTTCTGCCCTGTGCATCACGAACAAGACCGTGAATAAGAACAGTGCTGAAAGGAGCTTTGTTTGTATATTCAAGAGCTGAGAAAATCATACGGCTTACCCAGAAACCGATGATGTCATAGCCAGTGATAAGTGTATTTGTGGGATAGAAATGCTGGAGGTCATCAGTGTTGTCAGGCCAACCTAATGTTGAGAAAGGCCAGAGAGCTGATGAGAACCATGTATCAAGTGTGTCGGGATCCTGCTGGAGGTTTTTGCCGCCGCACTTGGGGCAGGTGCATACATCATCTTTAGAAACTGTCATTTCACCGCAATCGTCGCAATACCATGCAGGGATTCTATGACCCCACCAGAGCTGACGGGAAATGCACCAGTCTCTTGTGCCACGCATCCAGTTCATGTAGTTCTTTGTGAATCTTTCGGGAACGAATTTGGTTTCGCCCTTTTCAACGCACTCAATTGCAGGTTTTGCAAGTGGGTCCATCTTAACGAACCACTGCTTTGAAACCATTGGCTCAATGTTAGTGTGGCAACGGTAGCAAGTGCCAACATCATGCTTGATTGGCTCGATATATTTGATATATCCGCCCTCTTCAAGGTCTTTAAGGATAGCTTTGCGAGCTTCCATAGTAGTCATACCAGCATATTTGCCGCAATCAAGAACTGTAGGCTCGTCAACTGCGCCCTTGCCGCTTGCAATAAGCTCGTCAACCTCTGCTTTTTCTTTAGCACCTGTGAGATGTCCGTCATAAGTGAATGTACGAACCATGGGAAGATTATGTCTTCTGCCAACCTCAAAGTCATTGGGGTCATGAGCAGGTGTGATTTTAACAACGCCTGTTCCTTTAGTCATATCAGCATGCTCATCACATACGATAGGAAGCTCTTTGTTAAGAAGAGGAAGAATTACATGGCAGCCGTGAAGATGCTTATATCTTTCATCATCAACATTGATTGCAACAGCGGTATCACCGAGCATTGTTTCGGGTCTTGTTGTTGCAAGTTCAAGCTGTTCGCCTGTTTCTTTAACGGTATAAAGAAGATGCCAGAAATTACTGGGAGCTTCTTCGTATTCAACCTCTGCGTCAGAAATTGATGTTTTACATTTGGGGCACCAGTTTACCATTCTGTTGCCACGGTAAATAAGCTCTTTTTCATAAAGAGTAACAAAAACTTCTTTAACGGCTCTTGAGCAACCCTCGTCCATTGTGAAACGAAGCCTGTCCCAATCGCAGGAAGAACCCATTTTCTTAAGCTGCTGAACGATTCTTCCGCCGTACTGATTTTTCCATTCCCATGCACGCTCAAGGAATTTCTCTCTGCCTAAGTCCTCTTTCTTGATGCCCTCTTTTGCCATAGCTTCAACAATCTTTGCCTCTGTAGCAATTGAAGCGTGGTCTGTGCCAGGGAGCCAGAGTGCGTCATAGCCCTGCATTCTGCGCCAACGGATAATAGCATCCTGCAAAGTGTTATCAAGAGCATGACCCATATGGAGCTGACCTGTAATGTTGGGTGGGGGCATAACGATAGTGTAAGGCTTTAAGTCCTTATCGCATTTTGCTGAGAAATATTTATTGTCTATCCAGAATTTATAAAGTCGGTCTTCAACCTCTTTCGGGTCGTAAACCTTAGCTAATTCTTTAGCCATTTGTATCTTCTCCTACCGATTATTTGTTTTTATAAGCTGTAAGAAGCTGATGAATTTTTTCAGCAGGCTCCATAAGCTTACTTACTGACATATCGTGATTAAGAATATCAGTGATATAAGAAATGTATTTGAAGCAGTCAACTTCACAATACCACTCTCTATTTTTAAGTTCGTTTGTTCTGTAAATAAGGTTTGTTGTGAATACCTTATCAAACATACCGTCTGCATAAGCCTGATCGAAAACTTCAAGACCGTTGCAGAAAAGACCGAATGTTGCGTTGATGAAAATACGCTTTGCGCCAAGGTCTTTAAGCTTGCCTGCAACCTCAATCATTGATTCACCAGATGAAATCATATCGTCAACAATGATAACATCCATGCCCTTAACGCTGTCGCCAAGGAATTCGTGAGCGATGATTGGGTTTCTGCCGTCAACGATTCTTGAGAAATCACGGCGCTTATAGAACATACCAAGCTCAACCTCAAGAATAGTTGAATAATAGATACATCTACTCATACCGCCCTCATCGGGAGATATAATCATAAGGTGGTCTTTATCAATCTGAAGGTCAGGAAATGTTCTTGTCATAGCCTTAATCATCTGATAAGAGGGCTGAATTGACTCGAAGCCTTTAAGAGGAATTGCGTTCTGAACTCTAGGGTCATGAGCGTCAAATGTAAGAATATTGTCAACGCCCATATATTCGCAAAGCTCCTGAAGTGCGTTTGCGCAGTCAAGAGATTCACGGCTTGAACGCTTGTGCTGACGACCCTCATAAAGCATTGGCATAATAACAGTGATTCTGCGTGCCTTACCCTCAACAGCACTGATAGCTCTCTTGAGGTTTGCATAATGCTCGTCAGGACTCATTGGAACCTGATTGCCGTACATTTTGTATGTAACACCGTAATTGAAACAATCGCAGAGGATGAAAATATCGTAACCTCTGACAGTATGATTAAGTGATGCCTTGCCCTCGCCTGTGCCGAATCTTGGGAAAGTCATGTCAATAAGATAAGAATCTTTTTCATAGTTAGCGAAAGCAAGAGGATCTCTCTCCATCAGTCCTCTCTCTTTGCGCCAGTTGACTAAATAATAGTCAATTCTCTGTGCCATTTCTTCGCATCCCGGAAGAGCAATGATACCCAACTGACCAACGGGAACGCTGAAATTTCCGTCAACTACTTCGCCGTTAAAACTCATAAAATTAAACCACCTTTTGCTATTTATGATATACAAACAGGCAACAAAAACCCATTTATATTATGATACTATAATTTATTCGATTTGAAAAGACAAAACTCAACTTTATTGCCCCAAAATAAATAAAAAATTATGGAAAGAATTTGTTAAGATTAAACAAAGTTATGCTCCACAGTGATTACTGAGAAGAATGTGGGGTCATATTCGTTGATTTTTTTGGAAATTTCTGCCCCGATCTGATCTCTTGACTTCTTATGTGCGTGAGGAATGACAAGGTCAAAAATAAGATTTGTATGTGTGGGGCCTTTCACAACTCTGAAATCGTGGAAAGTGTAAGTTTCGTCTGTATTTTTAATAATGTCTGCCACAACAGCTTTAAGCTCGTTTACTGATTCATCATCTGTAACAATGGGGTCAAGGTGAACAACAAGAGTTGTGCCCATTGCCTCCCCTACTTCTTTTTCAATTATATCTGCCACATCGTGAGAGATTGTGATGTCAACATTTGCTGGCACTTCAATGTGAACGCTTGAGAAAAGTCTGCCTGGGCCGTAATCGTGAACCATAAGGTCATGAATACCAACAACGCCGTCATATGAAAGAACTCTCTGTTCAAGCTCCTCAACAAACTCCTTTTCGGGCGGTCTGCCAAGAAGTGTGCCGACAGTTTCTTTAAGGATACCGATACCAGCATAAAGAACGAAAAGAGAAACGAGGATACCGAGGTAGCCGTCAATGGGAAGTGAAGTGAATTTTGAAAGAATAAGTGCAACAAGTGTGATTGTTGTGGCGGCAATATCACCGATACTGTCTTTAACAACGGCGGTCATGGCGGCTGAATTTATCTTTTTGCCAAGCTTATTATTAAAGAAAGCAAGCCACACCTTGCCGAGAATTGAAACGGCAATAATTACAGCTGAAACAATGCTGAATTTAACAGGTTCGGGATTAAAGATTTTTTCGATTGATGACCTGCCAAGCTCATAGCTCATAAAGAGAATGAAGAAAGAAACGATAAGTGCGGCAATGTACTCGATTCTGCCATGACCGAAAGGATGGTCTTCGTCTGACGGCTTATTGGAAAGCTTGAAGCCAAAAACAGTAACAACGCTTGAGCCAGCATCTGAAAGGTTGTTGGCGGCATCTGCGGTGATGGCGATACTGCCTGTCAGCGAGCCGACAACAAACTTTGCGGCACAGAGAATAAGGTTAAGAAGAATGCCAACAACACCGCTGAGAATGCCGTAAGAGGTGCGCACACGGGTGTCTGTTACATTATCCTTATCCTTAATAAAAAGTTTAACTAAAAGTGATGACATTTTACATTACTCCTTTTCGTTTTTAATATGTACATCAAGCTGTTCAAATGGAATTTCAATATTGTTAGCATCAAAAGCAAGCTTGACTTCTTCCTGCATAGTGTAGAATGTTGGATAATAATTATCGCTCTTGCACCATACCTGACAAACAAGGTTAATGCTTGAACCTGCGTGCTCTTTAACAGCAACATAAACAGGTGGATTATCAAGAACATTTACATTCTTTTTTGCTACATCGTAAAGGATAGCCTTTGCCTTTGCAATATCTTCGCTGTAGCTGATTGAATAAATAAGGTCAGCTCTTCTGAAATCGCCTGCGGTGTAGTTGATGATGTTGTTTGATGTGATGTGGTCATTAGGCACAGTAACCTGACGGTTGTCTTCCATAATAAGTGTGGTATACATAAGATGAATATCCTGCACCTTGCCTTTTACGCTTTCAAGCTCAACAAAATCTCCGCTTTTAAAGGGCTGATTAAGAAGAATCTGAATACCGCTGGCAAACTGAGAAATGCAGTCTTTAAGACCGATACCTGCTGTTACACCTGCTGCACCGATTGCCGCAACAAATGAATTGATGTTAAAGCCAAGCTTTGAAAGAGCGGTGATAACAAAAATGATTTTGATGATTGTTGAAAGAGTTTTGCTTAAAAAGAAATGAACTGAGCGGTCAACATTTCTTTTTTCAAGAATTTTAACAAGCAATTTGCCTGCAAGATTGCCGAGCCAGAAGCCGACAATAAGAGTCAGCACTGCGGAAACAACGGCAAAGAGAATTGCTGGCAGTTTCTCTGCTGCATTTTCAGCATTGATGCCCGTGATGTGTGTTAAAAATGACTGGATGAATGATAGACTTTGCATAATAAGACCTCTGTAAAAAAATTCTGCCAACATTTTAACACAAAGAATTATAAAATACAATAGATAGAATAAAACTACGGAAATATATCTATATATATTGCTTTTTCTCTTAGAATTAGTTAAGACTTACAAAGTGTTTATTTTTAAACAAAAAGTCATATTTTTTTATACAATTATTATTATAAAAACTGTATAAATTCACGATATTTATTTTCAATAATAAAAAATCATTGAAAAGTAATTAAATACGCTATAAAATAGTTGTATCTGTCTAAAAAAGGAGTGTTTAAATGAAAAAAATCAAAAAGCTTTTAGCTGCCTCACTGGCTTTTGTGCTTATTGCAACAATGTGTGCAATTGGTATGACAGCATACGCTGCATCTGACGATGTTGTTGGTAATTATAATTTTGACATCACCAGCACATACGCAAATGTAGATTGGGACAACTGGAAGCCCTACAAGGCGGAAACTCATGTTCACACCGTTCGAAGCGATGCTGACACCGAGATTGACGACATGATCGAATACTATTATGGATTCGATTTTGACGCTATGGCACTTACTGACCACGGTACTGTAAACTATGGTTGGACAAAAGACCAGACCCGTATCGCAATTTTCGATTATCAGTTCTTTGTTCACGGTGCAATGGATGAGCTTTCAGAGGCTCGTTACAAAGAAATCACAACAGGTACAGGCGCAATCAGTGGTGGCTCTGCACCCCGTGGATTCGGTATGAGAGAAATACCTCTTGGTATCGAGCTTAACGGTATGTCAACTAAAAAGTGCCATATCAACGGCTTTTATGTTGACTACGGTCATGGCGACTTAGGTCTTACAGTTACATGGCCCCGTGATGCTGTTGCAGGCAACTACAAAGCAGGCGGACTTACACACATCAACCACGTTGGTGAGTGGTCAGATGCAAAATCTGACAGAAGCATTTATGACGCAAAATTCATCTCTGATTTTGCATCAATCTATGAAGATTACGGTATTATGAAAAAGAACCGTGATGAGTCAAATCTTCGTGGTTGTCTTGGTATGGAGCTTGTTAACACAGCAGACAGCCGTACAAGAAATGACCGTTATCTTTATGACGAAATTATGAAAATTCTTGCTCCTCAGGGAATCAATGTTCTTGCATTCTGTGAGGATGATGCCCATGAGCTTTCAGACTGCGACAGAAACGCACAGTATTTCCTTATGCCTGAAAACGATATGGCAACAAACAACATCAAGCACAGCATGGAATACGGTGAGTTCTACACAGTTTCAAAGAACTCAAAAAATCCCTATGAGCTTGGCGACGGCTTCAATGCACAGGGCGAATATCCCAGCGTTTCATATGTTGGCGTTGACGATGCAAAAAATCAGATTATTGTTTCCTCAAAGAATGCTAACAAAATCAGAATGGTTGCAGACGGCGAAATCATTGAAACAATCGACCTTAAAACAAGCGGTGCAACTACTGCCTTTGACCTTAACAAGTATGAGGACAAAATCAACAGCTATGTAAGAGTTTATCTCACAGGCCCCGGCGGTATTCTTTATCTCCAGCCATTCCTTGTTGAGAAAGCAGAAGCTCCCGTTTCATCTGTTACATTTGTTAAGCCTTCAACAGACACAGATGTTAAGGTTTATGATGCAAACGGCACACTTATTGATGCTGTAAACACAAATGCAGAGTATGTTCTTGACGCTGGCAATTATACATATGTTGCATCAAGACCTGGCTATGTTACAACAGAGCCTATCCCCTTCACTGTTTCACAGAGCGATATTGACAATGCAGTTAAACGCAAGATAGATATTGAACTTGATAAGGACGAAAATATTGTTTACACAACATTCTATGTTCCCGAAACAATTTATCTTGACGGCGCTGATTCAATGTCATTCAAGAGCTATGTTGACAGAGAAAACAGCGTAAACGGCGCACTTAACAGCAATGTTAAGTCAACAGGTAACATTTACTTCAACCGTGAGGGCGTAACACATGTTGACCTTTCATATGAAATTGTTGAGGGCACAATGCTCAACTCAATGACAATCGGTCAGATTCGTGCTAACGGCTCAACACTTGCAACAACAATCACAGCAGGTAAAATGAGCTCTGCCGTTCCCTCAGGCGGACATTCACTTATTAAGTGGACAGCCACATACACATCAAACGGCAAAGAAATGAAGTCCTATGCTTATTCTTATATTTACGGTCCTCTCTCTGGCGGTAACTCAACTGTAGCCGCAGGCGGTCAGGCAACAACAAAGAAGAATATCACAAGCTGGGCACACACAACAATGCACATCACTGCAACAGTATGGATGGCAGGTGTTCACTCAGTTAAGGGTGGCAGTGCAGGATATAAATTCACACCTTACGGCGGTGCAGCTCTCACAAACGCATCCGGCACAGGTAATATCACTGTAAGCGGTGTTGGTATGGGCGTTGCATCTGATGATTCAAGCGGCGGTTCAAAGACCGTTACTGTTGGCGGCGGTACAGGTACACTTACAATTGATGTAAGCCGTTACAACAACCTTAATCAGATTCCTAACTTCAAGATTGGTCTTGATGTAAATAACTGCACAGAGGGCGAAGAAGTAACAACAAACTATGTAAACTTCGGTACACAGACTCTCTATGCTTCAGAGCAGGTTATTGAGGATTCAACAAGCGGTAAGCGTCTTTATGAATCAGATAACTCTAACCCCTCAACAGGCGTAAACTGGCCAATCGACCAGAGCGTTAACTCAATTGCAGTTAACGGTTACGCTGCATGTAACAAATCAAGAAGAACAGACGCAATCAACGGCGTTGTAACACTTGAGCTTAAATATGTTGACAAGTCAGCATTGAGAGATCAGTACAACAACGCAATCAGCTTTGCATATCAGCCCGACTGGTTTGAGAATGTAAACGATTACAACGATTATGTTCAGTCTGTTAAGGACGCTGCAATTCTTCTTGGCAACCCTGCCGCCGCATTGAGCGACATTGAAGAAACTGCAAGCGACCTTGCAAACGAGCTTAAAGATGTTACTCTCAGAAAAGGTAACCTTACAATCAATTATGTAAACAAGCTCACAGACGAAGTAATTGAAACAGAAGAAAAAGAATTCACGATCTGCGACACACTTGTTGGCTCAGCAGAGGCGGTTACAGGCTTCACATACGCTGACAGCTGGGTAATCACAGCATCTGACACACAGGTTGCAACAGGCACAAACAACTTTGCAAACATCATGGCAACAGATGATGATTACACAATGAATTTCTACTATAATCCTAAGGAATACACAGTAGATTACGCTATTTCAGACCTGTCATTTACAGCACCCACATACAAGGCTGTTTACGGCAAAAATTACACTGTTGCATCTGACACACCTAAGCAGGCTGGCTACAGATTTGACGGTTGGATGCTTGAAGCAGACGGCAAGGTTTATGCTCCCGACAGCGTAATTAAATGGGAATTTGACGAGGATTCAACATTCTCACCTGTATGGGTTGCAGAGAAATATCAGGCAACATACGTCCTTAATGGCGGCACAGGTCTTGATAAGACAGTTGAAGCTGTTTCATTTATGGATAGTTTCCAGATTTCAACAGTTATCCCCACAAAGAGCGGATATACATTCGCTGGCTGGAAAGCAGTAACATCTAAGGGCGAAAACCTTGGTATTTACACCGCAGGCAGCACACTTTCATGGGATGTTACAGACAACATCACCCTTACAGCACAGTGGAGCGTTGTTACAGTTGAGGTTACACTTGACGCAAATGGCGGCACACTTTCAAATGATAAGGTAAGCGTTAACTACGGCGCAAAATACGGCAAGCTCCCAACACCCGAAAAGGCTGGCTACAACTTTGACGGCTGGTTCTTTGACGAAGAGCTTACACAGCCTGTTTCATCAACTGCAAAGGTTGAAAATCCCGAAAACCACACACTTTTCGCAAAGTGGTCAAAGGGTCAGTACAAGATTTCTTATTATCTTGACGGCAAGCTTTACACTGAAACAACTCTCAGCTATGGCGATACAATTATCCCAGAGCCTGCACCCTCAGCAGAGGGCAGCACATTCTCAGGCTGGTCAGATATTCCTGCAACAATGCCCGCAGAGGATGTTGTAATCAACGGCTCACTTAAAGTAAACACATACAAGCTTACATTCTACATTGACGGCAAGGTTTACAAACAGGAAGATGTTGAATTCGGCAAGGCAATCACTGCTCCTGTTCCCGAAAGCAAGGAAGGTTCAATCTTCTCTGGTTGGTCAGAATTCCCTGCAACAATGCCTGCAAACGATGTAAATGTTTATGGCTCATATGACGCACAGTCATACAATATTTATTATTATATTGACGGCTCACTTTTCAAAACAGAAAACTATGAATTTGGTGCAGCTGTTAAGGCCGCTGAAGCACCTGCAAAGTCTGGCTACAAATTCTCAGGCTGGTCAGAAATTCCTGCAACTATGCCTGCAAAGGATGTATTTGTTTACGGCTCATACGCTGTTGCAAAATATAAGCTCACATATTATGTTGACGGCGAGTTCTATTATGAATGTGAATACGCTTATAAAGACAGCATCACACCTTATACTGAGCCTACAAAGGACGGCAGCACATTCTCTGGCTGGAGCTACATTCCTGCAACAATGCCTGCAAGAGATTACACTGTAAACGGCAGCTTCACAGAAAACACATACTCATACTTCTTTATGCTTAACGGCGAGGTTCGCAACGACCTTACAATCACTGCAAAGTGTGGTGAAAAAATCACTGCTCCTGTTATCACACCCGAAAAGAATTATGTATTCTCTGGCTGGACACCTGCTGTTCCCGACACAATGGGCAAGGAGTCAATGTATTTCTACGGCACAACAGACAAGGCATATTCAGAGATTAAATTCTCACTTAATGGCGGCGAGGGCACAGCTCCCGAAGCTGTTACAGAGGCTGTTGGCAAGGAAATGACACTTCCCACAGAGGGCTTCACAAAGGACGGCGGAGTTTACTTCGCAGGCTGGAGCACAGACGAAAACGCTAAGAGCGGCTCAAAGACATACACAGTAACAGCAGATGATGTTACACTTTACGCTGTATGGAAGAACCTTTCAGAGGTTGACCTTGTTGCTGCTGACGGCTCAACAACAGTTATTGATGATATTCACCATGTTATCTACGGTCTTAAAGACAGAATCACAGAAAGTGAATTCTTCAAATCTTTCGTTGATGTAATCGGCGAGGACGCAAATGTTACTGTTGAAAACGGTCTCGGCTTCGGCACAGGAACAAAGGTTACTCTTTATGCCGGCACAACATTTGTTAAGGAATACACCATCATTATTTATGGCGACCTTGACGGCGACGGAGTATCAGACGGTATGGATGTTCAGCTTGCAAGAATGCTTGAAATGGGCTTCCTTTCAAAGGCACAGGTTGGCTACGCTGTTGCAGAAGCAGCTGACTGCGACCATGACGGAAGAATCACAGAAAACGACATTCAGCTTATTGCAAACGCTGGTATCAAACCCTCAGTAATTGAGCAGACAAAGTAAGTTCTTTTACAATTAAATCGGATGGCTATGAAAGTTTAAACGGCTTTTATAGCCATCTTTTTTGCAAAAAAATTTGTAAAATTTTTTATTTTTTTTAGAAAAACTATAGATTTATTTGTTTTGATGTGATATAATATTTCAGAATTAAAGCAATTTGGAGGAATCCGCATGGGAAAGACTGTTAAAAGCCGTACTTTAATGTCCATTGCATCTTTCTTGTTTGTTGTTGCATTTTGCGTTGTTGCCAACGGCAGCATCCCCAAGATTTATGAAAGCTACAAGCAGAAAGCTGTTGCTCAGCAAGCGGCGGCTACCAAAACCACTCAGGTAATCAAAAAAGAAACACCAGCAACTGACACACAGGTGGAAGAACCCGTAGATGACGAAGAGCCCGTTGCAGACGATGACTTCGGTTCAGATGACGCTAATGTTTATGACATTGACGATTCAACCACATCAGATGTTCCCGCTGAGGAGCCTGCTGAAGAACCCGCTGAAGAAGAAGAGGAAGAAGATGTTGACTTCGACTTTGACTTTGACGATGACAGTAATAAAGGCACTGACGACAACAAAAAGAGCGGCGGAATTCTTGATGCAATCATCTCTTTCATCACAGGACTTATTGAGAAAATCAGCAAGCTTGATATTCTCGCAAAGTTCAAAGAGTTCCTTTCAAAGATTCTTGCAATCTTCGGTATTACTCTCTGATAAAAAATTAAACCTGCCAGCAACGGCAGGTTATTTTTTTGCTCTTTTATATAATAAAATGACCCTGCCAAAAGGTAAATCCTCGTGGCAGGGTTTAATTTTATGCTAAATCTGCGGAAGTTTTTAAAATGCAACCTTTGCTTTCATAATATGAAAACATTTCGGGAAGCTTCTTTTTATCATAGCTTGTAACGCAATCTGTGAGAACGGTTACGCTATAATCCTTTTTGCGCATATTATAGCAAGTGGATTTGACACAGGCAATGGCATCTGCACCGCAAACAATAAACTCTGAAATGTTATTCTCTGCAATGAAATCAGAAAACTCGATGCTTGTGAGGGCGTTTGTTTTTGACTTCACAAAGATGTTGTCAGATACTACATTCATTTCCGGCACAAGCTCAAAACCTCTTGTACCACGCTTAAATGTGCGTGTGGCGGCGGTGAGGTTTTCATTCTGTATGTAAACAATATGAATCCCCTCTTTTTCCGCCCACTGAATTGCAACATTCACAGAGTTTATAATATCCCTGTAATTCTTTGTGATGTCGTTTTGAAGGTCGATAACAACAAGTGCTTTGATCATTTGATCTCTCCCTTATCAGAATGACTGATTAAGAAGCTCGAAGGGTTTAACAACATTCATATCAACGCCCTTGATTCTGAATGTGAAGTTGACATCCTTGTTATTGAACTGGTATTTTTCGCTTGCAACAGGTCCGCATGAGCCTGAGCCGATGCCCTCCTGCTTGTAGTCCATCATAACAACGGTTTCTTCAAGAGGTTTAAGCTCATAATCGTGAGCTGTTTCTGTGAGCATTTTTGGTGTGAAGTGTGAAGCGTTTACGCCGAATGAATCAATGCCGTAACCACTGAGGAACAAGCCGTAGCCGTTCTCTTCACCAACAACAGACCATTTTGTGCCGAAGTGAGTTGAATTCTCCTGCGGTCTTACATAATGCTCAAAGTTATCTGTTGCGGTTGAGTTATAAACATCAACAAGTGAAGCAAGGTTCTTATCAACATAGCTTTCCATAGGTCCGCAGCCGAAGTAGTTGAACTTCTCGTTCTCCTTGGGCATTTCAAAGATGATACCAAGTCTTGGCAT
This sequence comes from Clostridia bacterium, assembly GCA_024404115.1. GTDB lineage: Bacteria > Bacillota > Clostridia > Oscillospirales > Acutalibacteraceae > CAG-488. The sequence goes on from JAKSQM010000002.1 coordinate 235,418, forward strand.
ATGCTCAATGCCGTTGCTCAGCTTGCCGTTAACGTTGATGAGAATATCGCCGCTGCCCTGAATGATGTAGGTAATCTTTGCGGTGAAAATAGGCTCGGTTGTCTTACCGCCAAATGAAACATCAGAAACAATTGCAACGCCTGCACTGCTCTTTGTGATGCTTACATTGTATGTTTTCTGAATAAGGCGGTCAAGTCCGCAATCTCTCCAGTTCTCAACAAGAGGTCTGTCGTTATCAATCGGAGCACGCCACATATTCATCTTAATGGGTGATGCGAGCATCTCTCTGTTTCTGAATCTGATGGTGTCAAGAAGTCCGAAATACTTATCAAAACGAACAACTGTCTCCCCTGCTATAACTGTGAAGAACTGCTCGTCCTCAAGTGTTTCAATGCCGCTGGTCTGAACCTTAACAATCTCTGCCTTAGGAGCAGGAAGCTTCTTCTGCCATCTGCCGCACTCATAGCCAACAGGTGCCCACGGTGTTTCTTTTGTATTTACAAATTTAAGTGTGAGATATGCCTCGCCATAAAGCTTAACTTCATCTGCATTAAAGAGGTTGAATTCCTGTGTTTCTCTCGGTACAACCATAAGTCCTGAAAGCTCACCAGATGCAACAACATCGCCGTTGCACTTAATATCCCACTTAACGCCGATATGGTCAAGACCCTTGAAGAAGCGTTTGTTGAACACTGTGATGTTGCCCTTGCCGTCATACTTAACCTCAAATGGCTGATAGATATATTTAGCTTCAAGCATACCTGTGTGAGGTGTTCTATCGGGATAAACAAGACCGTCAACGCAGAAGTTGCCGTCATTGGGGAAGTCATTGAAGTCGCCGCCGTAATAATACTGAGGCTTGCCGTTTTCGTCTGGAACAGCAACAGAATGGTCTGTGTATTCCCAAATGCAGCCGCCTACGAATTTATCGTTCTTTTCGATAACCTCCCAATACTCTCTGAGGTTGCCAGGTCCGTTACCCATTGCATGGCAATATTCGCAAAGGAAGAATGGCTTTTTCTTTGCAGCTTTCATAAGCTTCAGGCAGTTTTCGGGAGTTGGATACATATGGCTTTCAAGGTCAGAAATATCCTTGTAATTTGTCTTGCAGCGCTTGCCAAATTCAATGTTACTGCCCTCGTAATGAACGATTGCCTTTGAATTTCTTGATTTGATATATTTTCTCATTGCTCTGTGGTTGTTGCCTGCGCCAGACTCGTTACCAAGCGACCAGAAAACAACGCACGGATGGTTTTTATCTCTTTCATAAAGGCGTTTTGCTCTGTCAACATAAGCCTTTTCCCAATCGGGAGAATCTGAAAGGTCATTGATTGTTTCACGAACAAAGTCCTCTGCTGAGCGACCCATACCGTGAGTTTCAAGGTCTGCCTCGTCAACAACCATAAATCCTAATTTATCGCAAAGCTCTGTAAAGCGTGGATCATTGGGATAATGAGATGTTCTGATAGCGTTGATATTGTGGCGTTTGAAGATGTAGAGATCCTCAAGCATATGCTCATAGGGAGTGTAATGACCAAGTTCGGGGTGTGAATCGTGGCGGTTTACACCGTACATCTTAACTTTCTGTCCGTTAAAGAGAACGCATGATTTCTCAATTTTAACCTCACGAAGACCAAGGTTAAGAAGAATAACCTCGTCATTGCAATAAAGATACATTCTGTAAAGCTGAGGTACTTCTGCGCTCCAGAGAAGCGGATAATCAATCTTAATAAGTGCTGAGTTATTATAAAACTCACCTGTGAATGTGGTCATATCGTCGGGGGCAATGATTTTATATTTAACATTGCAATCGCCGATAGTTGTGAGCTTAACAGTGAGGTCGCATCTTACAAATTTCTTTGCGAAAGACATATTTGTTTCAATATCGCTGATGAAGCCCTGTTTATTTCTTGCAAGGATATAAACTTCACGGAAAATACCGCTCATTCGCCACATATCCTGATCTTCAAGGTAGCTGCCGTCGCACCATTTAAGAACAAGAAGAGCGATTCTGTTTGTGCCCTGATGAACATACTCTGTGATGTCAAACTCACTTGTGTTGTGGCTTACCTGACTGTAGCCAACAAATTTGCCGTTAATCCAAAGATAAAAGCAGGAATCAACACCCTCAAAGTTTAAGAAAAGCTCACGGTAAGCCATTTCTTCTGTAACCTCAAAGTCCCTTACATATGCACCGCAGGGGTTATCGTCGGGAACAAAGGGCGGATCCTTAACATAAGGATATGCAACATTTGTGTAGTTTGGCTTGTCATAATCTCTGTCGAGCATCATCTGCCAGTTGATAGGCACTGGGATTTTTTCAAAATCCTTTGTGTCATAATCAGCGGCAAAAAATTCGTCATTGATTTCTGTGATGTTTTTGAAAAAGTGGAAATCCCATTCACCGCAAAGTGAAGTGAAAAATGCTGAATTTTCACGGCGGCTGTCCGTGCTTTCTTCAGTGCTGAACGGGATAAAATATGCTCTTGGTTCTTCACAGCCGATATGAAGAATCTGCGGATTTTCATAATATTTTTCAAGCTGAATCATAATATCGCTCCTTTATTCAATGCCTTTCAAAGCGTCAAGTTCATCTTTTTCTACCATTATTTTTTTATCTTTAATCAGCTTAACTTCGTCCCTGTTGTAGGTAACAGGTGCGGCATCAAGTCGCCTGTCAAGCTGAATTTTAAGAACACCTTTAAGCAGGTTAACATCAACAACCTTGCCTCTGCCCTCGGGAGTATCAACAATCGCACCGCATTTTGGAGTGATTCTTAAAAGATGCTCATAAGAATTTTGCTCATATTTAAGGCAGCACATAAGTCTGCCGCAGGTGCCGCTGATTTTTGCAGGGTTAAGTGAAAGTCCCTGCTCCTTTGCCATTTTAACGGTAACGGGCTGGAAATCCCCAAGGAAAGTGCCGCAGCAGAAAGGTCTGCCGCAAACGCCAAGACCGCCGAGCATTTTGGATTCATCTCTCACACCAATCTGACGAAGCTCAATTCTTGTGTGGAAAACGCTTGCAAGGTCTTTTACAAGCTCTCTGAAATCCACTCTGCCGTCTGCGGTGAAATAAAAGAGAATCTTACTGTTGTCAAAGGTATATTCAATATCAACAAGCTTCATATCAAGACCGTGCTTGATGATTTTTTTCTCGCATATTTCAAAAGCTTTTTTCTCTTTTTCTTTGTTTTCGGCAACCTTTTCAAGGTCTTCTTCCGTAGCAATTCTGAGAAGCTTTTTAAGAGGTTTGATGATTTCTTCCTCAGGTACATCGTGGTTAGCTGTTGCAACCATACCACATTCAACACCACGGGCGGTTTCAACAATAACCTTATCGTTAATATTAAGCTGATGTCCGTCGGGGTCAAAGTAATAAACCTTGCCCACTTCTTTAAAACGGACTCCGATAACTTCTGCCATATTGTTTACTCCTTATCCCCTCGCCGCCTGCCTTAAACAGCTGCAAAGCCTTGTTAAAAGCAGGTTGAGGTTAGCGTTTTTATTTGCAAAATCGTTTAATTCGTTTATTTTATCAATAAGCTTCATAAGATTATCAAGGGCAAAAAATGATGCGCATTTCTGCGATACTTCATCAAATTCTGCCGAGGAAACACCGCTTTTAATAAGCACAGCGTTTCTGAAAATCTTTTGAAGAAATGAAAGGGTGTTTGTTATAAGCTGTCTGTCTTTTTCAAATACACCCGTTTTAGCCATAAATTCATACTCTGTTGGGAGCATAAGGCTCTCTGCCAGTTCACCTGCAAGGCGGGTTGCCTTTAAAATGTCTTCATCAGATGTGTTGCCGCTCTCGCCCATTGAATAGACCGTTGCCCTTGAACGGATTGTTTCGAGCATTGAGCCAGCGTTATCACAGCAAAGGATAAACTTAACATTTGCAGGCGGTTCCTCAAGAACCTTTAAAAAAGCGTTCTGTGCGCTGTCATTCATTGTTTCTGCGTCTTTAATAATGCAGACCTTGCCCATTGCCTCGCCCGGCTTTATATAAACAGAGGGCTTGATTTTTTCTCTTACGATGCTGACAGAGAACTCTTTTTTATTTTTTTCTCTTTTGTATTCTGAAATATCGGGGTGGTATCTGCCAAGAGCCTTTTTGCAATCACGGCAGATTCCGCAGGGAATTTCGCTATCACTGCTACAAAGAGCGGCGGCAGAAAGAAAATACGCAAAATCCACCCTTGAATTGTAATCGCCCTTATCAAGAATAATTGCATGGGGCAGCTTTTTGGAGCTGATAACCTTGCTCAGCTCGTTTTTTAATTTATCGGTTAAATTAAAATCGTTGATGTTCATATTACATTTTGTAGAACTGCTCAACATCAAGAACAAAAACTGTTGCACCGCCAACAGTAAGCTTCATTTTGGGTGCAGACATAAAATCAGCGGCAAATGAGGGCATTGAAGCGATTTCCTCTTCACGCTTTCTGCAATTTGTTCTTAAAATGTCAAGTGCATCTTCAAGTCTTTCATCTTCAACACCCATAATGAGTGTGAAGTTGCCTGTTTTAAGGAATCCGCCAGTGGTGGAGAGCTTTGTGGCATAAAGACCTGCACGGCTGATTTCGCTGAGAACTTTGTGAGAATCATCATTATTGATAATTGCTATAAGAAGTTTCATTTAATTCATCCTTTCTATATTTATACACTGATAGTTTCTACTAAAGCGATAATAAGGGGCATTGTGATGATAGACATAAAGCTTGCCACTGAAACAAGCTGGCTTGCAAGCCCCGTATCTTTATTATATTTTGCGCTGAAAAGCACTGTGTTGCTGGCTGAGGGTGCGCTTGAAGAAATCATCATTGCGATTAAAAGCGTTCCAGTTAAGCCGAACAATCTGTAAAACAGATACATCACAACAGGCAGTAAAATCAGCTTGATTGAAGCAGTGAGAAAAATCTTTTTGTTTTTGAAAACAGAAAGCAGGTCGGTATTGGCAAGGTATGTGCCGAAAATAATCATTGCCAAGGGTGTCTGCATTCCGTCAACAAAGCTGACGGGAGCAGTGATAATCTCTGGCAAATTGATATTTAAAAGATAAAACGGCAAACCAACCATAACACCCAGCATACCTGGGTTTATAATAAGCTTTTTGAAATCAAACTTTTTGCTTTCGGTATCCATTATAAGGATGCCGTGGGTGAATGCCATAACATTAAATGCCATAACAACACCTGAGCAATAGAAAACGCCCTCACTGCCGAGAATTGCATTTGTTAAAGGAAGCACCATATAACCCACATTGCCGTAAACAGCACCGAAGCGATAAATTGCGTTTTTGTCTTTATCTCCTTTTAAGAAAAAGGGAGTGCTGATAATAATGCCGACAATATGTATTAAAAATCCGCAGCCAACTGCAATTAAAAGATTTCTTGCAGATTCCTTTGTAAATTCCTGTTCAAAGAAAGAGTTTACAATAACAGACGGGGTTACGATATAAAACAGCAAATCAGTGCAAGCCTTTGCCGTTTTTTCTGTATAGAGCTTTGTTTTATCGGTTATAAAGCCGATTAAAACAAGAATGTAAAGAATGCCAACCTGCTTTGCGGCAATCTGAACATTTGATAAAAAGAGTTGACCGTCAAACATTCTAACACCTTAAATTATGCCTTATTTTCTTTTGAACGGTCATATGACCTGCCAACAAGAGTTGCGATAATCATAACAGGAATAAGAACATCACAAAGCTCAACACCGTAGCCTGTGCAGAGGAGGTCGCTTCTGCCAACAACAAGAAGAACTACCCTTGGAATGAAGCATGCAAGAGAGAAAACAACGGCAGGAATACCGTATGCAAACATCTTGAAGTAGCTTTCACCGTCGTCAACCTCAGATGCTGTCTGAGCGAAATAGAGAAGATAAAGCATTGTGAAGCCGATAGCAAAAAGGCTTATGAAAAGGTCTGAAACATTGATGAAGCTGATTGTTGTTTTAAACTTCATAAGGATTCTTGCAACTGTCCACAAAGGAAGTGCGAGGGCAAATGTTCTTAATTTGTAGCCAACATTTTTCTTTGAGAAATAGCCGATTGCCATAACAACAAAATAGATTGTTGCAAGAAGAGCGAACAAACCCTCAAAAAGAACGATTAAACCGCCCTGCTGTGAAATGTACTGAAGCTTTGTCTGGTCGAATTTATAAGTATAATCCTGACCAAGTGAAAGGAAAGATGTGAAACACTTAACAGCATCTGTTACAAAGCCGAATGCGGCAAGAAGAAATGCAAATCCGCCAGCAACAGGTGAAAGTGAAATCTTTCTGATTTCAAGATTCTTTTTGTTTGCGAATGCAACAGCAACGCTGAAAACTGCAACAAAAAGCATAATTGCATACATTGCATAAACTGAGAAATCTATCTTTGAATAGAAGCCAGTCTGTGGCTCAAGGATTTTGAAATACTGGTAAATTCTCAATGGGCAAAGAAGCAAAATGCCAACAGCCATTGCAATGAAAGATGCGGTGAATGGATAACTTTTTGAATTTTTCATAAATTACACCCGATTCTTATTTTTCAATACGTTCCGACGCAGGAATGTATTCTGAGTTGATTTTATAATCGTTAGCTCTGTCGTCAAGCTTAATATAATCACGCTTTGATACAACACTTTTGTATGCAGGTCTGATAATCTTTTTGCCTGTGGTAATCTCTTCGATTCTGTGGGCAAGCCAGCCTGAAAGCCTTGCTGTTGCAAAAAGCGGAGTAAACAAATCCTGTGGAATGCCAAGCATTTTGTAAATGAAGCCAGAATAAAGGTCAACATTAGCGCAGATATTTTTGTTGATACCCTTGCTTTTACGATAAATTTCGGGGGTCAGCCTTTCAACTGCCTCAATAACATTGTATTCCTCCATCATACCCGTTTTTTCTGCAAAGTTTCTTGCTTCTTTTTTGAGTATTTTTGCTCGTGGGTCAGAGAGAGTATAAACAGCGTGTCCCATACCGTAAATAAGACCAGAATGGTCAAAAGCCTCTTTATTGATGATTTTATAAAGATAATCTTCAATTCTGCTATCATCTGTATAGTCGCCGGCATTTTCCATAATATCTTCAACCATACCTGCAACCTTGAGGTTTGCACCGCCGTGGCGTGGACCTTTAAGTGCACCGATACCTGCGGCAATTGCTGAGTATGTATCTGTTCCGCTGGAGGTTACAACTCTTGTTGCGAAGCTGGAGTTATTACCGCCGCCGTGCTCTGCATGAAGCATAAGGCAGGTATCAAGTAAAAGAGCCTCATCCTCGGTGAACTGTTTATTCGATCTGATTGAGTTTAAGATACATTCAGCTGTGGTCTGCGTTGGCTTAATAGGATGAATATACATACTCTTGCCATAGAAGTTTCTGCGCTTAACCTGATATGAATAAGCCATAAGAGCAGGCATTCTTGCAATAAGCTGAATTGACTGCCTGATAACATTCTCAACAGAAGTGTCATCTGGGTTATCGTCATAAGAATAAAGAGCAAGCACAAGGCGGGCAAGCATATTCATAATATCCTTGGAGGGATTTTTCATAATCATATCTTCGCTGAAGCCCTTAGGAAGATCACGGCATTTGCCGAGAATTTCTCTGAAAGTTTCAAGCTGAGTTCTGTCTGGTAAAAATCCAAAAATCAGAAGCCATGCAACCTCTTCAAAGCCAAAACGCTTATCCTCCTGTGCGGAGCGTACAATTCTTGAAACATTAAATCCACGGTAATAAAGGCGACCCTCATGAGGAACCTTTTCACCGTCGTTAAGATAGTAGCCGTTAACAGAGCATACACGGGTAAGTCCAGCCATAACGCCAGTGCCGTCCGCATTACGAAGTCCTCTTTTAACGCCGTACTTTTCAAAGTTTTTTTCGTCGATCGCATTCACTTTTTTAATGTTACTAACCAAAAATTCGATATTTTCCTGTGAAAGCGGTTCGTTGTTACTACTCATAATTTCACCACCTAATAATTCTCTTTATTATACATCAAAATGTTAGGTCAAGTCAAGGAATAAATACAAACTGCATATCAGAATTTTTGTTAAAATTATGTTGCCCTATTTTAAAAGATATGTTAATATATGGACAGTATCTTTTGATATGGAGGAAAGTATGAAAAGTATCGGAATTGACATTGGAACAACAGGAATCTGCGGTGTTTCTGTTGACACAAATAGCGGTGAAATATTAAAAACTGTCAGCCGTGCCAATGATTGTTTTATAAAATCTGACCTTGATTTTGAAAAAATTCAGGACGGCGAAAAAATCCTTGGCAAGGTTAAAGAGATTATCGGTGAGCTTTTTGATGAGGAAACTGCATCAATCGGTTTTTCAAATCAGATGCACGGAATTATCTATGTGGATAAATCGGGCAAAGCACTCTCCCCTCTTTACATCTGGCAGGACGGACGAGGAAATCAGCCTTACAAAGACGGCAAAACTTACGCTGAGTATATGAATTCATTTGCAGGCTACGGACTTGTTACCGACCTTTACAACCGTGAAAACGGACTTGTGCCTGAGGACACAGCCTTTGCTATCACAATTGGCGATTACTGCATTATGAACATCTGTGAGGCAGAGAAGCCGCTTATGCACATCACAAATGCCGCAAGCTTTGGCGGATTTGATTGTGAAAACTACTGCTTCACACTTGATTTGCCCTATCTCCCAGAGGTTACAAAAGAGCTCAGCGTGGCAGGATATTACAAAAATGTGCCTGTTTGCGTTTCTGTTGGTGATAATCAGGCAAGCTTTATTGGCTCTGTGAGAGATAATGATTTCGCTCTTATAAATGTTGGCACAGGCTCACAGATTTCTGTAATTCAAAAGAGCAGCACGCTACCTGTGGGCATTGAGGCAAGACCCTTTGACGGCAACGGATATCTTGCGGCAGGCTGTGCGCTTTGTGGCGGTCGAGCATTTAAGATGGTTGAGAGATTTATTGCTCAGTGTGCTGAATTGGCAACTGGCGAGCTTCCCGAAAATCTTTATAAAAAAATCGACAAGCTTCTTGAAGAGAAAACTGAAACAACCATGAAAGCAGACAGCAGATTCTGCGGAACGAGAGTTGACCCCTCTGTTAAGGGCTGCTACACAAATGTTGACGAGCTGAATTTTACCCCTGCGGATATGATTCTTGCAACGCTCAAGGGTATGAGTCAGGAGCTTTATGATATGTATGCTCTTATGAATGCGGAAAGCAAGGGTCTTGTATGCTCTGGCAACGGCATCAGAAAGAACCCTGCGTTACAGAAAATTATAAAAGAAAACTTCAATATGGATTTGTATTTTCCACTTTATGAGGAAGAAGCGGCATACGGTGCGGCACTTTCTTCAATGGCATGCAGTGGAATTTGCAAAGACCTTAACGAAGCGAGAAAACTTATAAAATACAAAGGAGAATAAAAATGTTTTACGATTATCCGATTTTCTTTGAAAAGAACAGAGTATTCAGAGTTTACAAGGGCGGCAAGCTTTTTGCTGACTTCTTCTCTGACGATTCACAGGACGGCAACTACCCCGAAGAGTGGGTTGTTTCATCTGTTCACGCTCTTAATGACGGCAGCACAGATGAATATGAGGGAATTTCAAAGATTAAAGATTCAGACCTTTACCTCAGCGACGCTATGAAAGAATACAAAAAAGAAATGCTTGGCGACAATGAGGATATTGGTGTTCTTACAAAGATTCTTGACAGTGCAATTCGTCTGCCCGTTCAGGCTCACCCCGACAAGCCTTTTTCAAGAAAGTATTTTAATTCAAGCTACGGCAAAGAAGAAAGCTGGGTTATCCTTGCAACACGCCCAGGTGGAAAGGTATTCTACGGCTTCAAGGATGGCGTAACACTTGAACAGTTTGAAAAGGCAATTGAAGAAAGTGAAACCAGCAAAACAGCAATGGAAGACCTCCTTGAATCATTCGAGGTTAAGCCCGGTGATGTAATTTACATCCCTGCAAAAATGGTTCACGCAATCGGTGCAGGCTGTCTGCTTCTTGAGGTTCAGGAGCCGTCAGATTTCACCGTTCAGCCTGAGCGTTGGTGCGGTGATTACAAGCTCTCTGACCACGAAATGTATTTAGGTCTTGACAAGAAAACAGCACTTGAATGCTTTGATGTAAACAAAAAGTTCCCCGCTCCCCTCACCCCAAATGTAATTGAAGAGAAAGACGGCGTGAAGTACGAATCACTCATTGACGAGCGTATGACAAAGACTTTCAATGTAAGAAGAGTTACACTTGACGGCGGCGAATTCAAAATGAACGGCGGAGTTAAGATTTATGTTGTTACAGACGGCAACGGCAAAATCACAGGCGACGGCTACGAAAAAGAAATAACCAAAGGCGATTATTTCTTCATCTCAGAATCTGCAAAAGATAAATTTGCTCTCAGCGGAAATATGACACTTATTGAGTGCTATAGATAATCAAAATTTCAATTTAATAACAAAAGCAAAGCACGGATTAGCTCAGTTGAACTAATCCGTGCTTTTATGAAAGGAAGATAAAAAAGAGAATTGGTTATCTTTCTTCTCGGAAATATGAAAGTCCGAGACTTGCAGGTGGCTGGAATTCACGCTTCTGAAGCATGCTGATAATAACAAGAACGATGATTGTTACAGCATAAGGTGCCATTTTGAAAAGCTCCTGTGTGCCCATGCCAAGACCTGGGATGTAGTTATGGATGATGAAAAGTCCACCGAAAAGGATTGAGCCGAAGATGCTGATGTTCGGTCTCCAGATTGCGAAAATTACAAGTGCAATTGCGAGCCATCCTCTGTCGCCAAATCCGTCGTTTGACCATACACCGCAAGCGTAGTCCATAACATAGTAAAGACCGCCAAATCCTGCAATTATGCTGCCGAGGATAATTGAAACATATTTGTAACGCTCAACATTAACGCCTGCAGCATCTGCTGTTGCAGGGTTTTCACCAACTGCACGAAGCTTTAAGCCAGAGCGGGTTTTGTTGAAATAAAGTGAAACAACAACTGCGATAATAATTGCAACATATGCAAGGAAGCTGTAAGAGAAAAGAATGTCGCCTACAACACCTAACTTATCAGCAAAAGGAAGTGATGTTTTGAAGCAAAGGCTTGTTTTTGAAAGTGTGATTGAGGGAACATCAAGACCTGAAAGCTTGATAAGTGAGCCACCAAAGAAGTTACCGAAGCCAACACCGAATGTTGTAAGTGCAAGACCTGTAACATTCTGATTTGCTTTAAGTGTAACTGTAAGAAGTGCGTAGATATAGCCCATAATTGCTGAGCCGATAATTGAGCAAAGAAGAGGAATAAGAACTGCAAGGAATGAATTCATATGTGCCGCATTCTGCTCATAGAAGAATCCGCCGATAACACCGCAGATACCGCCAACATACATAACGCCTGCTGTGCCGAGGTTAAGGTTACCGCTTTTTTCGGTGAGGATTTCACCAGTTGAACCGAACAGAAGCGGAATACCCTGAACAACTGCTCGCTGAATAAATGCTACTACCATCAGTCTTTAACCTCCTTTGTCTTTTCACGGAACTTAAGCTTGTAATTGATGAAGAATTCACTGCCGATAATGAAGAAAATAATGATACCAGTGAGAATATCTGCGAAAGATTCGTTAAGACCGAAAATCATTGAGATTTCGCCTGCACCCTTCTGAAGGAATACAATAAGAAGAGCTGTGAGAATCATGTAAATGGGGTTAAACTTTGCAAGCCATGAAACCATGATAGCTGTGAAGCCTCGACCGCCTGCTGTATCTCTTGTTACAGTGTGGTCTGTGCCTGCTACCATAAGAAGTCCTGCAATACCGCATAAAGCACCTGAAAGAATCATTGTTCTGATAACAACTTTCTTAACATTGATGCCGATATATTTTGCTGTGTTTTCGCTGCCGCCAACAACAGAAAGCTCATAGCCGTGCTTACTGTATTTAAGGTAGATATACATAATAACTGTGAGAACAATTACGATTGCAACGTTGCAGAAATATTTCTGACCGAAAATTGTGGGGAACCAACCAGCGTTTGATGTGGGGTTGATGATACCGATATGACCCGAACCAGCAGGAACTGACCACTCGAAAACGAAATATGAAACAATCTGAATTGCGATGTAGTTCATCATAAGGGTAAAGAGTGTTTCGTTTGTGTTCCAGTTAGCTTTGAAGAAAGCAGGGATAAAGCCCCAGATTGCGCCTGCAATAATACTTGCAACAACCATTACAAGGATAAGTGCCCAGTTGGGAATTTTATCGCCAAGGAAAATCATACATGTTGCAGAAGCAAGTGCGCCCATAAGTACCTGACCCTCTGCACCGATGTTCCAGAATTTCATTTTGAATGCGGGAGTAACTGCAAGGGAGATGCAAAGAAGAATTGCTGTGTTCTGAGCGGTTGACCAGATTTTTCTCTCTGTTCCAACTGCGCCAGAAATCATTGTGCCGTAAACCTCAAAAGGATTCTCGCCTGTAACAAGAACGGTAACAATTCCGCAGACAATAAGTGCCGCAACAATTGAAACGATTCTGATTAACCACGATTTTGTGGTGGGTAAGTTGCCCCTCTTTACAATATGAAAAAGAGGTTCGCTGACTTTTTCTTTATTTTTCATTTGAATCAGCACTCCTTCCTTTTGTCATAAGTACACCGATTTCTTCTTTTGTTGTGTTTCGTGCGTCAACAATACCAGAAATCTCGCCAGAGCTGATAACAACAATTCTGTCGCAAAGCTCAATAAGAACATCAAGGTCCTCACCAACGAAGATAACGGATGTTCCCTTTTCTTTCTGCTCGTTAAGCAGGCTATAAATCATATAAGATGAGTTGATGTCAAGACCACGAACAGGATATGCAACCATCAAAACCTTGGGATTGGCTTTAATCTCACGACCAACAAGAACTTTCTGAACGTTACCGCCTGAAAGACGGCGAACAGGAGTTTTGGCTGAGGGAGTAACAACCTCAAGCTCTTCAATGATTTCATTTGCAAGGTCTGTGGGAGCCTTTTTCTCAACAAAAACAGATTTGCCTTTTTTGTAGCTACGGAGAGTCATATTATCAATAATATCCATGTTAGCAACAAGACCCATGCCAAGTCTGTCTTCGGGAACGAAAGAAAGTCGGATACCCATTTCACGAATCTGAAGTGGAGTTTTATCACGAAGATTTTCTTTCTCGCCTGTTTCAGCGTTATTATAAAGAATTGAACCGCTGCTCAGATGACGGAGGCCTGCGATTGATTCAAGAAGCTCACGCTGACCGCTGCCTGCGATACCAGCAATACCGAGAATTTCGCCTGACTTTGCAGTGAAATTAACATGGTTAAGGATGTTGACACCCTCACGGTTATTGTAGCTGATGTTTTCGATAATAAGGCGATCCTCTTTATTTTCAATATCTGCTCTTTCAATGTTAAGGTCAACCTTTTTGCCAACCATCATTTCAGTAAGGATTGATTCGTCAGCGTCGGCGGTGTTGATTGTGCCGATATAAACGCCTTTTCTGAGAACAGAAACTTTATCTGAAATTTCAAGAACTTCGTTAAGCTTATGAGTAATGATGATGATTGACTTGCCGTCTTTTTTCATATTACGCATAACGTTGAAGAGCTTGCTTGTTTCGTGAGGTGTAAGAACGGCTGTTGGCTCGTCCAGAATAAGGATGTCTGCACCTCTGTAAAGAACTTTGATTATTTCAACAGTCTGCTTTTCTGAAACAGACATTTCGTAAATCTTTTTATTAAGGTCAATCTCAAAGCCGTAAGCATCGCAGATTTTTTTAATCGCTTTTGCTGATTCCTTGAGGTTGTATCTGCCCTTTTCTTCAATGCCAAGAACGATATTCTCAACCGCTGAGAAAACATCAACAAGCTTGAAATGCTGATGAATCATACCGATTCCGTGAGCAAAAGAATCTTTTGGGGATTTGATTACAACTTCTTCGCCATTGATAAAGATTTCACCGTGATCCGGGAAATAAATACCCGCAAGCATATTCATGAGGGTAGTTTTTCCGCTTCCGTTTTCGCCGAGGATTGAGAGAATCTCGCCACGGTCAACAGTAAGTGAAACATCTTTGTTGGCAACAATACTACCGAATGTTTTGGTAATATTTCTTAATTCGATTGCCGGTTTTAAAGCCACTTTATTTCCTCCTTTAAACGCATCGCTTTATTTTTCAAGGAAAGATTGAAAAATTCAAGCCTTCTTTCAAAAATAAAAACCATATAGGCGGAGTTTTTAGCTCCGCCTATGTTTTTAAAATGTGATCAGAACTTTGTATTCAGAAGTGAGATACCATCAATCTTGAGGTCAAAGTAAGGTGCTGAACGGAATGAAGATTCCATAAACTGACCGTCTTTGATAACTTCTGTATCGGGTGTGTAGTCTGCATCTGAATCAACGTCTGCCTTGTAGGACTCAACTTTCTTGCCATCAACTGTGATGTAGTTATCCTTAGCTGTGTCAAATACTTTAACTGTGCCAGCTTCGATTTCTTTCTTAACTTCATCAATCTTAGCCTGTGTGTCTTTAGCAGCAGCCTGCTCGTTTACTTCTGTAAGAAGAACAGACTCTGTTGCAAGTGTGCCTGTCCAGTCAGCATCAATAGCCTTACCATCACGTGTGCACTCGATCATATATTTCATGTAAGGTGCCCAGTTGATTCTTGAAGATACGATGAATGTGTTGGGGCAAGCAACTGCTGTGCTGCCGTTGTAAGAAACATTGGGGATACCTGCTGTTTCGCAAGCTGTGGGAGCACCCATTGAGTCAGCGTGCTGGCTGATAAGGTCAACATTTCTGTTGATGAGTGTCTGAGCAGCTTCTTTTTCAGCTGTTTCATCATACCATGAACCTGTGAACTGAACGTCCATTACAACATCGGGGCAAACAGATTTTGCGCCAAGATAGAATGATGTATAGCCTGAAATAACCTCTGCGTATGTGAAAGCGCCAACATAGCCCATCTTAGGAACATCGCCTTTAAGCTTGCCAGCCTCTTTAAGCTCATTGAGCTTCATACCTGCTGCAACGCCTGCAAGGTAACGACCTTCATAGATTGAAGCGAAGGCATTGTGGTAGTTTGCAAGACCCTCTGTATGAGCCTTTGTACCAGTAGCATGGCAGAACTGAACATCAGGGAACTCCTTAGCTGCCTGAATCATGAAGTCCTCATGACCGAAGCTGTCAGCAAATACTGCTACGCAACCCTGGTCAACAAGGTCTGCAGCTGCATCATAGCAAGCTGAGCTTTCATCAATGTTTGTTTTGAAAACAGGTTCAGCACCGAGCTCTTCACAAGCTGCCTTTGCAGCTTCAAGGAAGTTCTTGTCGTAAGTTGAGTTTTCGTCGTGTAAGAAGATGAAACCAACTTTGAGAGCTTCTTTCTTTTCTCCGCCTGTCTTACCGCTGCAAGCTGCAAAAAGACCTGCAACAAGAACAACAGCGAGGAGAATGGCTAAAAATCTTTTCATTTTTGTTTTCCTCCGATTTTTGTTTTTTTATTTGCAATAATTATTGCCTGAAATTAGTTGCGGAAGGTGATACTTCCGTCATCAGACATTGAATCAATAATTGCAAGAGATTCAACTCTGATGCCTTTTGCTCTCAGTGCGTCGCCGCCGCCCTGATAGCCTTTTTCAATAACAGTGCCTGTGCCAACAACTGTTGCACCTGCCTGATTGACAATATCAATAAGTCCGTTAAGTGCCTCACCACGGGCAAGAAAATCATCAATAATAAGCACCTTATCCTCTGGGCTAAGATATTCTTTAGAAACAACAACAGTGTTTACAGAACCATGTGTGAATGATGCAACCTGTGAAGAATAAACATTATCTGAAATATTCTTTGATTTTGATTTTTTAGCAAAAAGAAGCGGCACCTGGAAGTATTTTGCAACAAAACAGGCTATTCCTATACCAGAAGCCTCAATTGTCAGCACCTTTGTTACTTCGCAGTTGCCGTATAATCTATGAAATTCTTTGCCTATCTCGTCAATAAGCTGCACATCCATCTGATGATTTATAAAACCGTCCACCTTCAGAATATCACCCGGGAGCACCTTGCCGTCCTTTATAATCCTGTCGATTAGAAGTTTCATTTAATAAATCCCCCTCAGATGTTACTGAACGAGTATTATTATACTATATATTGTAGATTATTGCAATAGATTAAATAAAATAAATCTTCCAAAATGAATTAACAGAAAAAAACAATTTTAGAGCATTTTTAATAAAATCTATCAAAAGTTTCAAAATATTGGTGGTATTTTCAGTTTTAATTGCTTCTGAAATATCCTCCACAACAGGCTTTTCTGATGATTTATTAAGCGGTGTCTGGTCAATGAGAGAAATATATTCGTCATTTTCACCATCTGAAGTTATTGTCATATCAGCATTTTGACGAACCGACGCACGAAGCAAACCAGCGTTCTCAAGCAGGTACATATCGCTGTCTGTAATAGCTCCGTCCCTGTCTGCATCTGCCGCTTCAACGATAATTTTGTCTGTATTAGCGGGTGTGAGCATATCCCACAAAAATGCAAGAACCATAAAAGAATCCGCCCCGTCATAGAAGCCGTCATTGTTCAGATCGCCATAAAGAAGCGTTCTGTAAGACACAACAGGTGTGTCGCCATACATTACAGTTGCGTGAGTGCCAGTGCCCATAAATTCGTTATCGTAAGCGAGTGTGTAACCGCTCTGCAGGGTGAGATAATCTGACAAATCACGAAGTCCGCAGCGGATGCCTCTGATTATATAATCGTCGCCGATTTCTGCGCCGTTTTTGGCGGTTACAGGGTTGATTTTAGTTGTTGTTGCGCCCTTTTCAGTAATATTTGCCTTATACACTGCTGGAGCTGATTCGCTTTCAACTGACACAAATCCTGTGCCAGCAGGCAGATATATGTAATAATTCTTATCTGACGGATGCTCACCGCAGATTGAAACATCTTTGCCGTTGCCGTAAATTGTTTTTATATTGCTGAGTGCGGATGTATCAACTGTAACCGCATAGACCTTTTCGCCGTCAGAATTTACAGGAGCATCCGTTGTTTTAAGTCCACTGCCTGCGCCGATATTGGGAGCCCCGTTGCCAACTGCCTTAACTGAGCCACCGTTGATAACAATATTGCCCATTTCGCCATACCAGCCGCCGCCGATACCTGCAGCATCTTCGCCGCCGATTGCTGTAACTGTGCCGCCGTTGATTGTGATATTGCCGCCGTCTGAGCCATCACCGCCACCAATGCCAGCAGCATAGCTTCCGCCAAGAGCATAAACATTGCCGCCGTTGATTGTGATATTGCCGCCAGTGCCGCTGCTTCCGCCGCCGATACCTGCGCTTTCGTCAAGGCATTGCGCTTTGATTGTGCCAGAGTTGATAATTAAAGTTCCGTTTGACATTCCGTTGCCGCCGCCGATGCCTGCCTCCCCTGCACTTCTTGCCATGAGAGTTCCGTCGCCAGAAAGAATAACAGTGCTGTCCTCAGAAATTTCAAGACCTGCCCTTGCGCTGCCGCTTTTAAGCGAATTTTCACCAGTGAAGAAAATATCTGTTGTTGCGCCATTGCAAACTTCAAATGCACAGTCAAAATATCCCTCAACATTGATTTTAACATTTTTGAGGGTGATGAAGTTGCTGCCGCCCTCAACAACAACTGTGTTTGATGTGGCATTAGTGCCAGTCATTGCAATACAATAGCCAGTTTTGTTGACAGCCGTAATTTTCTGACCGAAAAAGCCGTAGCCAGAAACATAGTTGTCGCCGATAGTTATATTGCCTTTATCAATATAAAGGAATGTGAGGTCTGTGATTTCAACGGCAAATGCAGGAGAAACCAATGATAAAACAAGAATTAACGCTAAAAAAATAACTGAAAGCTTCTTTAAAATTTTCATAAAAGCACTCCTTTCAATAAAATTATAACAGTATAAACTCATTTTGTAAACGATAAATATATAGAAAAATGCGGACTAACGCATGGCTAATCCGCAAAAAAATCAAAGTGAAACAACAATTTCATAAACTGCGTTCATCATTTTTTCGAAAAGAGAAAATACAGTTTCAAGAATGTTTGTTATAAGTGAGAAATAGTCAAAAGGCTCTTTGTAATCACTGTTTATGGGTTTGAGTGTGTTATCGTCATAATTAAAAATCATAAACTGCGAATAGTTTGCGTTATCAAAAACTGTAAGCTGAGTTTCAGAATCTGCAAGCCAGAAAAGGAAATCGGTGGTTTCACCAACATTGTAGTCAACATGAGCCTGATCTTTAATAAACCATGTGCTGTCGGGGTACATACAGGTTGAAGCATCCACAACATTATCTGCTGAAAGGTGGTTATGACCGTCCTCAACAGCCTGTTTGTAGTCTGCGGGCAAAGTGCAATCCATATCTGCACACACTGCGCCTGCGGAAGCGTACTTAACATCAATAAGCAGGTCATTGTTTAAATCAGAGCTTGGAGAAACAGGAAGAGCCTGCATATTATACTGACATACAACATAAACGCCAGTGCCGTCTGCCATGGCTTTATCAAGAATATCCTTGGTTTTTAGCTGAACATTGTAGATATATTCGTCGCATCTTTTGATAAGGTTAGCATTTTTATCGCTGTCAAGCATATATGCCTTTGATGCTTCGTATTCGTCAGCTGTTACGAGGTCAAGGATACCAGGCATTTTGCCGAAAACATCCTTTAAAAGAATGTCATAAATATCGTCGGTGTATGTATCAATTATGCCGTTTGCCCAGTTAACAAGTGTGTCTGCAAGACCTACCTTATCAACTGCATACATAAGAGCTTTAAAGAGGAACTCTTTTAAATCGCCCTTGCCGAGATTGACAACACGGCGGATAAGTGCGCCTTTTTCAAGGTAAAGCTCACCCTGATACATTTCACCAACAGCGGTTACACCCTGAAAAGCTGTTGAAAGGAGCATAAAATTCTTGATAGAATTATGACCGTATTTATAAAGATAAGACATTGAAACAACACCGCCCATGCTGCAGCAGGCAAGGTTGACTTTATCACAGCCTTTATCTTTTTTGATGGATTCAATCAGCTCATTAAGCTGGTCTGCGTGGCAGAGAGGGTCAAGTCGCCAGTCATAATTGAAGAAATAGACATTCTCTGCGCCATATTTCTGAACAGCGGCATTGAGAATACCCTGCTCGTCCTTTGTTTCGCCCTCATAAACCCACTGATTATCTGCCATAGATGACATAAATGTGGGTGTTGCGATGTTGTAAATTGAATCGCCATTATCGTCGCATTTCAGTTCTTCAAACATCTTGTCAACAGCGGTGAGAAGTCCTTTTGTGAAATCTGCCTTGTTGCCGTTAAGTGCAAGCATTGCAAGTGGCTTTACAAGTTCTTTGCCGAGGGTTAAAAATGAATCGCCTGAAAGTCCCCATACTTTCTTTTCGTTTTCGGTGCCGTAATCCTTATAAAGGGGCAAAACATCCATACCAGAAACAAGCACGAAAGGTGTTGTTTCTTTTTTGGAAGCGTATGCAGGAACGCACACTGAAACGAGCAGAACTAAAACGAGAATCGCTGAAAGAATCTTTTTCAAAATTATTCCTCCTTAGTGAGCTTGGCGAAGTTTGCCATAAGCTTTTTGGTGCCTGCTTTATCAAAAGCAATTTCAAGAAGTGTATCGTTAGCAACAGGCTGAACCTTTAAAATAACACCTGTGCCAAAGATTTTGTGCTTAACAGTATCGCCAACAGAATATGAAACAGAGGGAGCTGATTTTGGCTTCTGCGCTGTGGCAGGCTTTGAAAATCCTCTGTTGATTTTGTTGCGTGAATAGTAGCTGTCCATGGGGCTGTCCACTGCAAAATCAGAAGTGCGTGATTTACTTTCAACTCTGCCAGATGCAAGTGATGTTACACCTGTATGCTCCACAAGCTCGTCAGGGATTTCTTTTAAAAATCTCGATGGAGCGTTATGTGATGTTGAGCCGAAAAGAAGCCTTGTGCGTGCATATGTCATAAACAGCTGCTTTTTAGCTCTTGTGATGCCAACATAAGCAAGTCTGCGCTCTTCCTCAACATCAGCAGGGTTATAAACTGACTGAATACCGGGGAAAATGCCCTCTTCCATACCAGGGATGAAAACAATCGGGAATTCAAGTCCCTTTGCAGAGTGAAGCGTCATCATTGTAACAGTTTCGTTGCTTGCGTTGTAGTTATCAATATCTGTCATAAGGGCGATGTCTTCAAGGAAGCCGTTAAGGTCGCCATCCTCATTTTCCTGCTGATACCTTAAAAGGTTGTTTTTAAGCTCGGCAAGGTTGCCCATTCTGTCTTCATATGTTTCTTTATCGAGTGAGAGTGCAGTGTAATATCCGCTCTTTTTAAGTATTGTTTCAAGGAGCTGGTCAAGTGCAAGGCTCTCTGCATCATCCTGTATTTCTTTAATGAACGCTGCAAACTCAAGCATCTTTTTAGAGGCTCTTGAAAGTGCTGGGTATTCGTCTGCATGAGCGATAACATCAAAAAGAGTTGTGCCCATACCTGCCGCAATCTCTGCCGCATTGTTAAGGGAGGTTTCGCCTATTCCCCTCTTTGGCTCGTTGATGATTCTGCGCAAACGCACCTCGTCATTCACATTGTTAATAACAGTGAGATATGCCAGTGCATCTTTAACTTCTTTTCGTTCATAGAATCGAAGTCCGCCAATGATTCTGTAAGGAACACCTGATCTGATGAACGCATTTTCAATGTTATTTGACTGAGCGTTCATTCTGTAAAGAACTGCAACATCATTCCAGCTTTTACCCTTTGCAACCTCGGCTGAAACGGCATCTGCAATATACTTTGCCTCGTCATTTTCATCGTATGATACATTTACTGTGATTTTATCGCCTGTGCCGTTGGAAGTCCAGAGGTTTTTGCCTTTTCTCTGAACATTGTGTGCAATAACTGCGTTGGCGGCATCAAGGATATTCTGTGTTGAGCGGTAATTCTGCTCAAGGCGGATAACCTTTGCGTTAGTGTACTGATCCTCAAAAGAGAGAATATTCTCAATTGTAGCACCTCTGAAGCGGTAAATACTCTGGTCATCATCACCAACAACGCAGATATTCTGATATTTGCCTGCAAGGAGAGTTGTGAGCCTGTACTGGGCGTGGTTAGTGTCCTGATACTCGTCCACCATTACATATCTGAATTTGTTCTGATAATATTTTCTGACTTCCTCGTTATTTTCAAGGAGCTTAACGGTGTTATAGATAATATCATCGAAGTCCATTGCATCAGCAGTTTTGAGAAGCTTCTGATAGCGTTCATAGGCTTCACCGATTTTTTTCATTCTGAAATCGTTGCCTGCCTGCTGGAGGTATTCTTCGGGGGAAATCATCTGATCCTTTGCGTTGCTGACCTCTTTAAGAATAACCTTGTGAGAGAGCATTTTATCGTCAATTGAAAGGAGCTTTTGCACCTGCTTCATAACACGCTTTGAATCGTCTGTGTCATAAATAGTGAAGTGGCTTGAATAGCCAAGGCTGTCGCCATACCGTCTTAAAATTCGAGCGCATGATGAATGGAAAGTGCTTGCCCAGATGTCCATTGCGGCATCACCGAGCATTTTTGAAAGACGCTCTTTAAGCTCTGTTGCCGCTTTGTTTGTGAATGTGATTGCAAGAATTTCCCACGGTCTTGCAGGTCTGACGCAAAGCAAATCGTAAACATCAAAAAGGTCAACTGTGTCATCCTGCAAATATTCACGCATAAGCGCAACATCTGTTTCGGTTGGCTCAAAATCACACTCATCTGAATAATAAGCCGAGCCATATTTTATTAAGTTTGCAATTCGGTTAACAAGAACCGTAGTTTTTCCGCTGCCTGCACCTGCAAGAAGCAGCAAGGGGCCTTCTGTTGTGAAAATAGCCTCTTGCTGCTTGTCGTTCATCTTTTGAAAATCTTTTGCAATTATGCGGCGGCGAAGTTCAAGGAATTCGTCTTTTAACATAATTTTACCTTCAAAGAATTATATTGAAATTTCGTGTGCGATCTTGTAAAGCTCAAGGTCAATAGACTTTTTCATATTGAGAGCTTCAAAAATATCGTAGTCAACAATATCATCCTTCTGAGCTGCAACAACTCTGTTGCCAACACCCTTGAGAAGAAGCTGAACAGCATAGTAACCCATACGGCTGCCCATAACTCTATCTTTAACAGAGGGTGAACCGCCACGCTGAACATGACCGAGAACAGTTGCACGGGATTCAACGCCTGTTTCTGCCTGAATACGCTTTGCAAGCTCATCAACACCGCCAATGCCCTCTGCAACCATAATTACAAAGTGTGATTTGCCAGTTTTCTGAGTTCTGCGGATTCTGTCGATAACATCACGCTCAAAATCATACTCAACTTCGGGAATAAGGATTGATGTAGCACCGCAAGCGATACCAGCGTTAAGTGCAAGATAGCCTGCTCTTCTGCCCATTACCTCGATAACTGAGCAACGGTCATGAGATGCTGTTGTATCTCTGATACGGTCAACCATTTCCTGAATTGTGTTAAGGCAAGTGTCATAACCGATTGTGTAATCACAGCAAGCAATATCGTTATCAATTGTGCCAGGGATACCGATGCAGGGAATTCCTCTTAATGAAAGGTCTCTTGCGCCTCTGAATGAGCCGTCGCCACCGATAACAACAACGCCTTCAATGCCTTTTTCTTTGCAAACCTTAATAGCCTGCTGCATACCCTCTTCTGTTGCGAATTTGGGGCTTCTTGCAGAGAAAAGCTTTGTGCCGCCACGATTGATAATATCGGAAACTGAACGAAGATCCATAAGGGTCATATTGTCATTCATAAGTCCCTCATATCCTCTTTCGATTCCGTAAACTTCAAGTCCGCTTTCGCAGCCTGCACGCACTACAGCACGAACAGCCGCATTCATTCCGGGAGCGTCTCCTCCGCTTGTAAGAACAGCGATTTTTTTCATTATTTTATCCTCCTTGGGTTATCAAAAAATGTCAAGATTAAACGATATTTTACTACATAATTACATCTATGTCAATTTGTTTAGAAAAGTTTTATGTTAAATTTTTTATTTTATAGAGATTTTTATTTTGAAACAACATTTTCGTCGCCTAAAAGTGCTTTAAGCTCCCTCATAAGCGGTTCGTTTTCATAAATAAATTTCTCTTTTGGCAACAGGGTATATTTCTTTGTATCATTAAAGTAAAAATACACTGGCACATTGCCGTCAAAAATAGCCATATACTGCTCTGCTTTTTTGATTCTCACATCATTCTGACTGTCAAATCGCAGGAAAATTCCTTTTCGTTTTTTCTGCGGTGGAGTGTCTTTTTTCTGATATGATGATGTTTTATTCACTTTAAGCGGAGTGGCTGTGTCTGGCGACTCCATAAAATCGCAGAGGATTTTCGGCTCTTCGTCCTCACGGATATTGACCCTGCCAGTGAAAACATAGACTGTACCCTCTTTTAACAGATGAGCAACAGCCTGATACACTTTCGGGAAAATCAGAAGCTCAACAGTGCCAGTTGTGTCCTCAACAGTAACATAAGCCATGGTGGTGTCGTTCTTTGTTATTTTTTTCTTAACAGAAGTGATTATTCCCATAACTCTCACCCTGTCATTGTCTGAAAATCCGCTGTCTTCGGCAGTGAGTGCGCCAATATCTGTGCATTTCAGCTCTCTCACCTTTTCATTATATGCAAACATAGGATGTCCTGACAAAAATAATCCTGTTGTTTCTTTTTCCATTGCCAAAAGCTCGTTTGAGGGGTATTCATCAATGAATTTCAGCGTTGGCTCTGCAACAGGCACAGATGAAACACCTGCATCAAACAGACCAATCTGACCATCAATATTTCTTCGCCTTGAATCGTCAAGAGATGAAAGAATGTCGTTCATACCAAGAAGCATTGATCGGCGGTTTGCATCAAGTGAATCTAAAGCACCGCATTTAACAAGGCTTTCAAGTGCCCGCCTGTTAAGGTCAGTGCCCTGCATACGCTTGCAGAAATTATAGAATGTGGTAAATTTGCCATTCTGACGCTCGTAGATGATACGGGAAATCAACCCTCTGCCAAGATTTTTAACAGCAAGCAGACCGAAACGGATATTGCCGTCAGAAACTGTGAAAGAATCAAAGCTTTCGTTTACATCGGGCGGCAAGACTTTTATGCCCATTCTGTTGCAATCGTTGGTGTAGCCTGCAACCTTTGAAGCATTATCAAGCACACTGCTGAGAAGTGCCGCCATAAACTGGCAGGGATAGTGGCATTTTAAATATGCCGTTCTGTAGCACACATAGGCATAGGCAGTTGCGTGAGATTTATTGAAAGCATATGAAGCAAATGATGACATATCATCAAAAATATCGTTGGCATTTATTTCGCTTATGCCGTTTTTGATACATCCGTCAACAAATGATTCACGCTCTTTTTCCATAACTGCGTGCTTTTTCTTTGACATTGCACGGCGAACAATATCCGCATGACCGAATGAATAGCCTGCAAGGGAGCGGAAAATCTGCATAATCTGCTCCTGATAAACCATACAGCCGTTGGTAACATCAAGTATGGGGCGAAGCATTTCGGTTTTGTAATGAACATCCTCTGGATGGTGGCGGTTGTGAATATATGTGTCTATGGAATCCATAGGGCCTGGGCGGTAAAGGGAAAGAACAGCGATAATATCCTCGATATTCTCTGGTTGAAGCCCTTGAAGCACACTTTTCATTCCTGCGGATTCCAGCTGGAAAACACCGTCTGTCTGCCCTTTTGAAATCATAGCGAATGTGGCTTTGTCTTCCATATCAATTTTTTCAATGTCAAAATCGGGTTCAGTCTTTTGTATCATCTTAACAGCGTCATTGATAACTGTTAAGGTACGCAGACCTAAGAAGTCGATTTTTAAAAGTCCCAGCTCCTCAAGGGTAGTCATGGTGTATTGAGTAACTGGAGAATTATCGTTAAGAGAAAGCGGAACATATGTTGACACAGGGTCTCTTGTGATAACAACACCTGCCGCATGGGTTGAGGTGTGCCTTGGCATACCCTCCACCTTTCGTGCGGTGTCAATAAGCTCCTTGAGTTCTTCTGACGATTCATATAATTCTTTGAACTCTGCGCTCTTTTTAAGTGCGGAGTCAAGGGTGATGTTAAGCTCTTTCGGCACAGCCTTTGAAACTAAATCGGTTGTGGCATATGAAATGCCCAAAGCTCTGCCAACATCCTTAATGGCGGCTTTGGCGGCAAGTGTTCCGAATGTTACAATCTGAGCCACACGGTCTTCACCGTATTTTTCGATAACATAGTCGATAACCTCGCCCCTGCGCTCATAGCAGAAGTCAACATCAATATCGGGCATACTAACCCTTTCGGGGTTAAGGAAACGCTCAAACATCAAAGCGTATTTCATGGGGTCAATTCCCGTTATGCCAAGGCAATATGCAACAATACTGCCTGCGCCCGAGCCTCTGCCGGGGCCAACGGGGATACCAACGCTTTTTGCGTGATTTATAAAGTCGCTGACTATAAGGAAATAGTCAACATAACCCATATTTTTTATAACAGAAAGCTCATACTGGAGCCTTTCGTAATATTCTTTGTTATAATCTTCGCCGTATCGCTTAAAAAAGCCGTCAACACTCAGCTCTTTAAGATATTCATAATGGTCTTTGCCATCGGGAACATCAAAATTAGGAAGCTTTGTGTTGCCAAATTCAAACTCAACATTGCACATTTCGGCAATTTTTTGAGTGTTGTCTATAGCCTCGGGGATATGAGAAAACAGGCTTCTCATTTCATCCTCGCTTTTAAGGTAAAATTCCTGCGTTTCAAAGTCAAAGCCAGTGTCTTCATCAATGGTTTTGTTGGTCTGAATACAGATTAGCACCTTTTGAATACGGCTATCCTCTTTGCTGATATAATGGGCATCATTTGTGGCAACAAGAGGAATACCTGTTTCTTTTGATAATTTAATTAACTGCGGCTCAATGGCAAGCTGTTCTTTAAGTCCGTGATTCTGAACCTCTATAAAATAATTGCCATCGCCAAATGTATTTTTATACCAAAGTGCTGTTTCTTTTGCACTTTCGTAGTCCCCTCTCATAAGTGCCTGCGGAATTTCACCTGCAAGGCAGCCTGAAAGGGCGATTAAACCTTCACTGTATTGTTGAAGTAATTCTTTATCAACACGGGGTTTTGTGTAAAAACCGCTTGTCCATGCCTCTGAAACCATGGCGGCAAGGTTTTGATAACCTGTGTTGTTTTTACAAAGGAGAACAAGATGATGCCTTTCGCTGTCAAGTGCGTAGACTTTATCGTGCCTTGACCTTGTGGCAACATAAACCTCACAGCCGATAATCGGCTTCAATCCCTTTGCCTTTGCTTTTTTATAAAAATCAACCACGCCGTACATTACACCGTGGTCTGTGATTGCAAGTGAATCCTGCCCCAGCTCCAAGGCTTTGTCTATAGCTTTATCAAGCCGACAGGCACCGTCAAGGAGACTGTATTCTGTATGAACATGTAAGTGAGTAAAGCCTCCCATAAATCCACCTTATTTCTTTAAACTTTCTGCCATTTCTATCATTTTATCAAGTCGGTGTTTTATACCTGACCTTGAAAGGGGCGTTGACAGCTCCTCCCCTAACTGCTTCAAAGACATATCGGGGTTTTCTAATCGAAGCTGTGCCAGTTCTTTATATTCTTCTGGCAAGGTGTCAAATCCCTGCTTTTTAATAATAAGCTCAATTGCTTCTGCCTGCTTCATGCCTGCTTTGATTGAACGCTCAATATTGGCACATTCAAAGTTGATTTTACGGTTAACTCTGTTGCGAACATCCTTTTCAACCTTGACGGACATAATTTCGAGAGAAGAAATCTGTGCGCCGATATAGGTGAGCATATCCTCGATATTTTCGCTGTCTTTAATATAAATAACATAACTGCTTTTGCGGATAACAGATTTTGCCTGTATATTGCTTTCAGTAATCAGATTATGCAAATCCTGACTTAATTTCATATAAGGCACAATAAATTCAAGGTGATAATTTCGCTCGGGGTCAGTTACAGTTCCGCAAGCTAAAAAAACACCTCTCATAAACGCAGGGTAACAACAATCGTCCATCATATTTTCACGGTTGATTCTGAGATTCAGCTGATTTGGCTCATGACCGAAGAAATAGAGAACATTCTCAACATCCTTGCGTTTTGTAATTTCAAACTGATATTTGCTTTTATTCTTTTTAACTTCGCAAAGCTTTTCACCGATACATTCTTCAAGCAAATCACACACATGGCGTGCTACAAGCTCGTATTCGGTTGAAAATTTAATGCTTCTTGAAGAAAATGATTTGCCCATAATAAGCGCACCGTAGCATTCCGCAATTTTACAACAATCCTCTGTTGTTTCGGTTACACGGCATATTTCGCTTTTAACATCCCCCGAAAAAGACACTCTAACACCCCTCTGTTATTTTGATAACTCTCTGTGGCTTTCGCTTACATTATATTTCTGCGCCTTGATATGCTCATACATATTGTGAGCAAAGCACACTGAGCGGTGCTGACCGCCTGTGCAGCCAAAAGCAATGGTAAGCTGACTTTTGCCCTCGTTGACATAAAGGGGCAAAAGGTAATCTACAACATCATAAAGCTTCTGAAGAAGTGTTGTTGCCTCTTCAAAGCTGAGAACATAATCGCTGACAGACTTTTCAAGACCTGTGTGATTGCGAAGCTCTGGAACATAAAACGGATTTGGCAGACATCTGACATCAAACATCAAGTCGCAGTCGGTAGGTACACCGTACTTAAAGCCGAATGATACGCAGTTGATGTGAAGTGCTAAATCCTGATTTTCAAGAAGCATTTCCGCAACTTTCTTTTTGCAGTCCATTGCCGCAAGGTTGGTTGTGTCAAGGTAATAATCTGCAATGCTCAGGAGCTTACTTAAAACAATACGCTCCTGCGCAATGCTTTTTGAAAGAGAGCCTTTGTTTTCGGCAATCAGCGGATGAATTCTTCTTGTTTCTTTATATCTTTTAATAAGTGTTTCATCGTTGGCATCAATAAAGAGCAGTTTATATTCATAACCCTGCTCGCTGATGCGTGAAATCTGATCAAAAGTTTCGTCAAACTTTCGGCTTGAGCGGATGTCAATAACAATTGCAACCTTTGAATAACATTCAGACGCATTGCCCAAAAGCTGAGAAAATGTAGGCAGAAGCTTTGGGGGAAGATTGTCAACACAAAAATATCCCAAGTCCTCAAGAGCGTCAACAACTTTGGACTTACCCGCCCCCGACATACCTGTTACAATTAAAATATTCATATCTTCCTCCAACTGACTCCTTATTTTACAATTCTGATTTCCGGTTCAAGCTCCACACCTTTTTCTTCTTTAACGGTGTTTCTTACAAAATCAACAAGTGAAACAACATCGTTTGCTGTTGCACCGCCGATATTGATAATGAAGCCTGAATGTTTTTCGCTCACCTGTGCGCCGCCGATTGTTTTGCCTTTAAGTCCGCACTCCTCAATAAGTGGGCCTGCAAAATAGCCAACGGGGCGTTTGAATACACTGCCTGCGCTGGGGTATTCAAGTGGCTGTTTTGTTTTTCTTCTGTTTAAAAAGTCATCCATTGCCGCTTTAATTGTCTGACTTTCTTCTTTTTTAAGTTCAAATGTGGCATTGAGAACAATGTAGCCTTTTTTTGCAAATACACTTGTGCGATAGCCTAACTCCATTTCATCTTTTGAAAGGGTGATAATATCGCCATTCTCTGAAATGCACTGAACCTCACACACAACATCTTTCATTTCTCCGCCGTATGCGCCTGCATTCATAAACATTGCACCGCCAACACTTCCAGGGATGCCAAATGCAAACTCAAGACCAGAAAGGCTTTCGTTAAGTGCAAAACGGCAAACTTTCATCAGTGAAACGCCTGCATCAGCTTTGATTTTAGTATCTGAAAGCTTTGTGATTTCAGCGTTTTCACGGCACATAAGTATAACAACAGCGTCAATACCATCATCAGAAACAAGCATATTGCTGCCGTTGCCGAGGATGAATGTGCGCACACTCTCGCTCTTACACTTATTAAGAAGTGAGATAAGTGCATCATCACTCTGCGGAATTATAAAAAGCGGAGCGTTGCCGCCGATTTTGAATGATGTATGATTGCACAAAGGCTCTTGGAATCGAGCCACACAGCCGTTTTCAACAGCAAAATCATAAATTGACTGGAATTTATTCATATTATTCACCAAGCATAGCGGCACCGATAATACCAGCATCGTTGCCTAATTTTGCTCTGCAAATCTCTGTCTGCTTCTTAGCATATTTTGAGTATCTTTCCTGTTCGCAATACTTACGGATAGGAGCAAGGAGAGTTTCGCCCTCGTTGCAGATACCGCCGCCAATGCAAAGAACATCAGGCTGGAAAACGTTAACAATATTGATAACGCCAACTGCTACATAATAGATGTATTTATCAACAACAGCCTTTGCATCTTCGTCGCCCATACGCATAGCGTCAAATGCTGTTCTGCCGTTTACTCTTTCGATGTCGTTACCTGCACAGCTCCACATTTTGCTGTCGGGATTTTTGAGCATAGCTTCTTTAGTCTGAGCAATAAGAGCTGTTGCAGAAGCATAACGCTCCCAGCAGCCGTTTCTGCCGCAGTTGCATGGCTCACCGTTTACAAAAATAACTGTATGACCGATTTCACCGCCAGCTGAGTTTGCACCTCTGAAAACTTTGCCGTCAATAACAATACCGCTGCCAACGCCTGTGCCAAGTGTTACTGCAACAAGGTTTTTGTGTCCCTCGCCAGCACCAGCATAAAGCTCGCCAAGTGCTGCACAGCTTGCATCATTTGCAAAGAAGCAGGGCTTGCCAGTTCTCTCTTCAAGGAGCTTTTTGGCAGGAACCTTGTGGAATTTAAGGTTGTTTGAGAAATCAATGTTGCCTGTTTCATCATCAACAGAGCCAGGTGTGCCAACACCTACAACAGAAATATCTTCCATAGAAATGCCTGCATCAATAAGAGCAAGGTCAATTGCTTTTTTGATGTCGTCAAAAATTTCTTCAGCAGGACGGGGTGCGTTAGTTTTAACTGAACCCTTACCAACTATATTGAATTTACTGTCAACAACACCTACTGAAATGTTTGTGCCGCCTAAATCTACGCCTATACGATACATAAAAATACCTCCAACGAATTAAAAATCATGCCATATATCAAGCTCTTTCTCATCCGGTGAAATTTCATCCATACCAAGATTATGAAGGAGCTGTCTTGCCGCATTGTAACCCATCTTGCGCTGACGGTTATTCATAGCCGCCGCCTCAATGATGATTGAAAGATTTCGACCGGGCTGAACAGGAACAACAGAAATTGGCACTTTAATACCGAGAATATCTGTATATTCACAATCAAGACCAAGTCTTTCGTATGTTTTACCCTCTTCCCACGGTTCAAGCTGAATAACCATATCTATTCGCTCGGTGAGCTTAACTGCACCAACACCGAAGATTCGCCTTGCGTTGATAACACCAACACCACGAAGCTCAATGAAATGCCTGATATTATCGGGTGCGGAGCCAACAAGTGTTCTTGATGATGTTCTGCGAATATCAACGGCATCGTCTGCAATAAGTCTGTGTCCTCGTTTAATAAGCTCAAGTGCAGTTTCACTTTTACCTACACCGCTTTCGCCAAGGATAAGCACGCCTTCGCCATGAACCTCAACGAATACGCCGTGCCTTGTGATTCTCGGGGCAAGCTCTACATTAAGGTAAGAAATAATACTACTCATTACGCTTGATGTTGAATCATGCGTCCTGAGAAGCGGAACAGAGTATTCCTCTGCATATTTTAAAAAGCACTCGGGAAATTCCAAGCCTCTTGTAAGAATAACGGCAACAGGCTTCAGTGAAAGGAAAAGCTTAACCTTACTGTCAATTTCCTCCTCGGTGAAATGAGTGATGAAATCAAGCTCCTGTGCGCCGATAAACTGTAATCTGTGGGCATCGAAATATTTTTCAAATCCCAAAAAAACTAATGATGGTCTGTTTACATCGGGTGAAATAACTGTGCGGTTTTTAAGGTCCTCTGGTGCATATACAACCTCAAAGCCGTGTGCGTCAATGATTTTGCTCAAAGAAACAGAATATTTGGTATCCAAAGTAATATATTCTCCTCTCTTATAGTCTTTGGCAAAAAACCTCAAATGTTATTATATAACAAAAAATGCAATTTGGCTATACTTTTTTTAAATCTTTAAAAATTTTTTACAATCTTAAAATTAAAAAGAGTACAGATTTTAAATCTTTGTCAACGATTTATAACCTGCACTCTCTTAAAAATATATTTGATTTTTCGGCGAATTTAAGTAGTTATTCCAAGGCTTACAGACAACGCCTGATTGACCCTGTTCATATCACTTTCGTCAAGATTACCCATTTTCTCTTTAAGTCTTCTTTTATCAAGGGTCCTCACCTGCTCAAGAAGCACAATAGAATCCTTGGCAAGTCCGCACCCGTGAGCATTCACCTGAATATGGGTGGGAAGCTCTGTTTTAAAGCGTCTGCTTGTAATTGCCGCCGCAATAACTGTGGGGCTGAATTTATTACCTACATCATTCTGAACTATCAGCACAGGTCTGATACCGCCCTGCTCTGAGCCCACCACGGGGCTAAGGTCGGCATAATAAATATCTCCCCGTTTAACTGTCATTTTAATCACTCTCCGTTATTTAATCAGCAATAGTATTTTTGCCGACTAAAGGTACATTTAAACATTTATTTGGGGAAAATAACTGTACCCTTACATAATATTCCGAAAAGTGAATGTTTGTGTCAAAGTCCGAATATGAAAAATCCGTTTTTTAATGAAGCGGAGGTGATGTTGCCTTTTTCGTCTGCAACAACGGTTATGCCCTCGCTGGTGTATTCAATTGCACCGTCTGAATTTTTAGAAAAGCCTCCGTTAACTGCGCACTGCCTTAAAGCATTATAAATTTCACGAAAAGCAAAATCGTTAGGGAAATCAAGGGCAGAATATGTGTCATTCACATTATCAAAGGTGGTTGTAACTGTATCGCCAGTGAAAGCAAAGGTAAACTCCTTGATAATATCGGGATAAGTCATATTCATCACCATATTAAAATTGGGGTCAAAGGTCATATAACCCTCATACTCTGTGCCGTCAATTTTTGCATGGAATTTAGTGCTGAGAGATTCAAAATTAAGATTATAGGTTTTGCCGCCCCTTGTGCAGGAGCAAAGCATACACATCAAAAGAATTGCGCACAACAAACGCTTCATTAAATCAACCCGTTATTCAAATTTTGAAAACAGCTTTGGCAGGTGGTCAATCATCATTGTGGGTGTCATACCGATTTTTGAATATTCTTTTGCAACCTCATCACCGCACATTCCGTGAATAAACGCACCGCAGACAGCACTTGTGTTAGCATCCATACCCTGTGCAAGAAAAGCACCGATAATGCCTGCAAGAACATCACCACTGCCGCCCTTTGCCATTCCACCGTTGCCAGTGATATTCACAAAAGCTGTGCCGTCTGGGAGAGCAATAACAGAATTGTTGCCCTTTAAAACAAGTGTAACACCGTAATCACGGGCGAATTTTTTTGCAATTCCAAGGCGGTCAGATTGAATTTCATCAATAGATTTGCCAGTGAGCCTTGACATTTCGCCTGGGTGAGGAGTGAGAACAAGTTGCACCGAAGCTGATTTCAATATATTTATATTACTTGCCACGGCATTTATTCCGTCAGCGTCAATAACAACGGGACATTTTGCATTTCTCACGACAGTTGTAACGATTCTTTTGGTGGCTTCGATGTTTGAAAGTCCGCACCCAACAACGCAGGCGGTGCAGTTTTTCAACACATTCATCACGGCACTTTCAGCGTCAAAAGAGATTCTGCCTGCCTTATCGTCTTTCAAAGGCATCATCAACGCTTCTGTAACCTTTGGGGCAATTGCACTGTATGCCTTTTCGGGGAAAGCAGAGATTACAATGCCTGCTCCGCTTTTGACAGCCGCATTTGTGCAAAGCACTGCCGCACCCTGCATATTTTTGCTGCCCACAACGCACAGCAATTTGCCATATGTGCCTTTGTTGGATTCTGCCGTACGCTTCACAAGGTTATCTTTAACAAATTTTCTGCTTGCAATTTCAAATTCGGGCGCAACATCTTTTTCGTAGCAATCAGCAGAAAAGCCGATATCAACCACACTTGTTTTCCCACAGAAAAATCTTGCAGGCTTCATTGCATGGGCAGGTTTTAAGCAACTGATTGCAAAGGTGTAGTTTGCTTTCAATACCGTTTCACCTGCGAGGGGTGAATCACCCTCCAGACCGCTGGGGATGTCAATTGCCACAACCTGCTTTTTGAGGTGGTTTATATTCTCAATCAGCTCGGCAGTCAGACCCTGCACCTGACCTTTGAAGCCGATACCGAAAATACAATCTATCAAAATATCGCTTTCTGCGATTTTATCAATAGCCACATCTGCCTGCTTCTGAATATCAAAAATTTCTACGCCGTCAGCCTTTTGCATCATTTCAATTGCTTCCTCTGCCTTTGGCTGACCCTCTGTCAGCACAACGCACACAGGCACATCCGCTTTTTTTAAATAGCGGGCAATGACAAAGCCGTCTCCGCCATTCTTGCCCTTGCCGCAAAGGATGCAGACTTTCTTTTTTTCGCCCGAAAGAACGGTTTTCATCAGCCTTTCGTAGCAGGCTTTACCTGCATTTTCCATCATTTCTATATATGACATTCCGCCTTTGTTGGCATTTTCTTCAATTTTTTTCATTGACTGGCAGGAATAAACTTTCATATTTAACCTTCTTTTTAGGGATTTCACGATTATTATATCACAATAAAGGGCAAATTCAAACGAGCTTTACGAAAAATTTATAATTAACCCCTTGTTAAATTGTGAAAAGTAGTTTATAATAATCAATTGATAGACGGAGGTGTTTGCAATGACTGACAAAACTATAAAATTCTCAATTAAAGAGGAACATGAGAACGAGATGCGCCGTTCTTTACAGTCTGTTTATAATGCGCTTAACGAAAAAGGTTATAACCCCATTAGCCAGATAGTGGGTTATCTTCTTTCAGAGGACCCAACATACATCACAACCTATAACAATGCACGCAGTATAATCAGAAGAATCGACCGTGATGAGTTACTGCAATCTCTTGTCAAGAATTATCTTGATATATAATAGGAGGAATTTGCTTTGGCAAAAAAGAACGAAATCAAATTTTTAACATATAAGGGTAAGCCTCTTGTAAGAAGCGGTGATCAGATTTACTACGGCAATATGAGCGACCCTTTTGTTATTTTACTTCAGATTAAGAGCAAAAAAACTTTTCAGGATATGGAAGTTGCTGACAGAGTAATGGTTCAGATGATTAACACTGACCCCGACCTCAGACCGAGAGATCGTATTGTTAAAAAGGCTGAAAAGAAAGGTCTTTACAACGCAATGGACATTGGCGCAATCTGGCTCCAGAGAGCTCTTGACAAAAAAGAAAGCTGAAAACAAAATAGTTTTGATGAGCAATAAGGCTTCGGCTTTATTGCTTATTTTTTTCACATTCTCCCCTTTTCAAAATATAATGAAACAGGAGGTGTGAAATGAGCAGACTAATTTTAATATCACTATTGGCGACCCTCGGCACATGGTTTGTAACGGCTGTCGGTGCGGCAACGGTGATATTTTTTAAATCGCCAAATCAAAAAGTAATGAATATAATGCTGGGCTTCGCTTCGGGGGTAATGATAGCCGCCAGCTTCTGGTCGCTTCTTGAGCCAGCAATTCAGCGTGCGGAGGAAGTGTCGGCACTGCCCTCTTATGTTGTTGTAACCAGCGGATTTTTGTTTGGCGCAGTGTTTATGTGGATTTCAGATAAAATCGTAACACTTGCAGGCAAAAAAGTGAACCTCACAACGGGCAGACCGTCAGAGAGGCTCAACAGAATTATAATGCTTGTGCTTTCGATTACAATACACAACATACCCGAGGGACTTGCGGTGGGCGTTGCCTTTGGTGCGCTTCAAGGAATAGAATTAAACGCAGACAGCCTTTTAGGAGCGGTAACAATTGCAGTTGGTATCGGTTTACAGAATTTTCCAGAGGGTGCGGCGGTCAGCGTACCGCTTCGCCGTGAGGGATGCTCACGCAAACGGAGCTTTTTAATCGGGCAGGCATCGGGAATGGTGGAGCCAGTGGCAGGTGTACTGGGTGCGCTCCTTGTGGTGTATGTGGAGCATATTCTGCCATATGCCCTGTCTTTTGCGGCAGGGGCAATGATTTTGGTTGCGGTGCATGAGCTGATACCCGAATGTCAGCGGAATCAGGAGGCAAACCCGTACTTCGCCACAATGGGAATTGTCGCAGGATTTGCCACAATGATGTTACTTGATGTGATGTTGGGATAAAGATTTAGGGCATTATCGTGCCGTTTGTGTTACGAATTGAGTAGGGGCGAACTGCGTTCGCCCGAAAACACACATCAAATTTATGTTACAAAAAGCGGGCGAACGCAGTTCGCCCCTACGGTGTGATGCCGATAAATTCCTCGTTTAAATTTGACTTTATGCTGATATTCAGAACGGGATGTCGAGGACGCCATCCCCAACAGTATGACACTTTTTCACTACATCTCATTACTTCAAGCTCTACCCCTCTGTCATCTTGCGATGACATCTCCCCTGTCAAGGGGCGACGGGAAAACTCGGTGCTGATTTACGAAAATATGAGTTTTTTTCGGGGACAGCAAGTTCGTCCCTACAGGGTGCATCTATTATTTCTGAGAAAATCGGTCAATAAGTTTTAACAGCTATCATTATTTTCTGCACAAAATGACGGGAGTTGTCGGTTGGTGGCGAATATTTGTCGAAATATGAATTTTATAAAAAATGTTTAAAAATTTTGCAAAAAAGATGTTGACATTTACAAAAGATGGTGATATTATACTGGTGAATTTGGTTCACCAAACAATAAAAAAGGAGATTTTGCAATGAATAACTCAATTAAAGTAATGCTCGCCGAAAACAACACTGAATTTTCTCAGAAGTGCTACCGTGTGCTTTCTTCCTACGGCTACGATGTTACGCTGGCGGAAAAAGACGGCAGTCAGGTCCTTGCGAAAATCAAAACTGTATGCCCCGACATTCTTATTATGGATGCCTTTATGCTCCATGTTGATGCGTTGGGCGTGATGAAACATATCGGCGAAATGAAGTTGAAAAATAAACCTATTATTGTTGTACTTTCGGGCGTGGACAACCCGAGATTTGAAAAAGAAATTCTCAACGCTGGCGCAGATTATTACTTCCTCAAGCCTTTTGAAATTGAGGTTATGGCTCAGCGACTTACTCAGATGCGTGAATGGAGCGGCAACGATTCAAACCAGCGCAGCGGTGCAAACCTTGAAATTGTTATCTCTGACATTATGCATCAGATTGGCGTGCCTGCACACATCAAAGGATATCAGTATCTGCGATATGCGATTATTCTTTCGGTGGAAAGTCCCGAGGCAATGGCTTCTGTTACAAAGGTGCTCTACCCCACTGTTGCAAAGAAATTCCAGACTACCCCGTCAAGAGTTGAGAGAGCTATCCGCCACGCTATAGAGGTTGCGTGGGACAGAGGCGATGTTGATGTGCTGTCGTCTTACTTCGGCTACACCATTCAATCATCAAGAGGAAAGCCCACAAATTCAGAATTTATTGCAATGATTGCCGATAAGCTTCGTTTAAACCTTAAAGCTTCTTAATGTTTTTCTTGACACACAAATAATACTGGTGTATAATACCTTTGTAAATTTTTTGGAAATGGTGATTTATATGTCAGGACATTCAAAATGGAGCACAATTAAACGCAAAAAAGAAAAGACAGACAATGCCCGTGCCAAGGTTTTCACAAAAATCGGCAGAGAGATTGCTGTTGCAGTTAAAGAGGGCGGCCCCGACCCCTCAGTTAACACAAAGCTCAAGGATGTTATTGCCAAGGCTAAGGCAAATAACGTTCCCAATGACAACATTGATAGAATTATCAAAAAGGCTGCCGGCGAAGGCAACACAGACAACTATGAGGACATCGTTTACGAAGGCTACGGCCCATCAGGCATAGCTGTTATTATTGAGGCTCTCACTGATAACAGAAACAGAACTGCTGGTGATGTTCGTCATTATTTTGATAAATACGGCGGAAACATGGGTCAGAGCGGTTGCGTATCATTTATGTTCAGCCGTCAGGGCGTTATCACAATTGAAGCAGAGGGCATTGACGAAGAGAAGCTTATGGAGGATGCTCTTGAAGCTGGTGCATCTGACTTCCTTACAGATGATGGCGTGTTTGACATCCGCACAGAGCCAAACGACCTCAGCGGTGTAAGAGATGACCTTCAGGCAAAGGGGTATTCATTCCTTTCAGCAGAGGTTGAGTACATCCCCTCAACATACACAAAGCTCACAGACGAAGAGCAGATTAAGAATATGTATAAGATGCTCGATATGTTTGAGGATAATGACGATATTCAGGGTGTATGGCACAACTGGGAGATGCCCGAAGAGGACTAATTTTATAATGAAATGGAAAAGGTATGGTTTGCGCCATACCTTTTTGTTTTGCATTTATATAGATTTTGTTTCAATTTGAGTAGGGGCGAACTGCGTTCGCCAGAAAATAACCGTTAAATTATTGTTATAAAAAGCTGGCGAACGCAGTTCGCCCCTACGATGTTATTGTGCGTTTTATGCAGATTTGTACGATATTTAAGAGCATTTTGCTTTATCTTTTCGGGAGGAGCAAGCTACTCCCATACGGTGTGATATGCCGTTTACGCTACAAATTAAACGGATTTGTGCGGGATTTAAGAATGGATTGCCACGCTTCGCTCGCAATGACGATGCCGATAAATTTTCGTTAAGATTTACATTTGTGCTGACATTCAGAACGGGATGTCGAGGACGCCATCCCCTACGGTGTGCAATTATTATCTATTATCAATTATGTATTATCTTTTATCTACTTTTTTATTGTTCTATCCCTCTGTCAAGGGGCGACGGGAAACTCGGTGCGAATTTACAAAATATGAAAGATTCTTTTCGGGAGGAGCAAGCCCCTCCCCTACGGTGTTATCGTGCAATTTATACAGATTTGTACGATATTTTTTCCAAAAGTGGCAAGCTACTCCCATACGGCGTGCTGGTTTCCACCATCAATTATTCAATATTAGTTATTCATTAAAAAATCAGCTCCCGAAATGGGAGCTGACGATTATATTTGATTAGTCAATCTTGATTTCGATGTCGCTAGTGGGGTATGTGCAGCAGGGGTGGATATATCCGAACTGGGCGTCTGCCATACGGCGGCGGTCGATTGATTCGGGGATATAAACTGTACCGCTGACAAGCTTTGAACGGCAGAATCCGCACTCACCGCTACGGCAGCGAACTGCAACCTTAACTGCGGCTCTTTCAAGTGCTGTGAGGATTGTTTCCTTACCGTTGCAGACATACTCTGTCTTATCGCCACGGTAAACAACTGTCATTTTGAACTCGCCCTCTTTGATAGCATCGCTGAGAACTGCTGACTTTGAAACGCCGAACATTTCCATACGAACGAACTTACGCTCAAGACCAAGCTTCGGAATTTCCTGACCGAGGAACTTATACATTCCCTCGGGGCCGCAAGCGAAAATGCTGTATTTGCCGTCTTCGGGTGCATACTTCTTGATTAAGTCTGCGCCGATAAAGCCACGCTCAAATCCTCTTGATTTGCCCTCGCTGAGAACATAAACAACCTTAACCTTTTCGTTTCTCTCTGCAATTGCGTCAAGCTCATCTTTGAAAACAAGCTCATCCTTTGTCTTTGCACCATAGAGAAGTGTGAGGTTGAAGTCTTCACTGCCATCATCAATAGCTCTTGCCATTGAAAGGAAAGGTGTGATACCACTGCCGCCTGCTACACCGATAACTGTGGGAGCATCACGGAGAGGCTCATATGTGAAGCATCCCTCGGGAGCGTATGCTGTGATTTTGTCGCCAACCTTCCAGTTATCAAGAATATAACCAGATGCGAAACCGTCGGGAACACGCTTAATCATAATGTGGTATTCGCCAACAAGTGCCTTTGCAGGTGATGATGCAAGTGAATATGCTCTTGTTACAACTGAATCACCGATTTTAATGGGGAATGAAAGGTACTGACCTGCTCTGAAATATGCGAGAGCCTGTCCGCCTGTCCATGTAAGATAATAGCTCTTAACATCTGCTGAATGCTCAACAATCTTTCTGATAACGAGCTTCTGCTCCTTTGGATGAAGTGCAGCAGCAACTCTGTTTACATTGAAAAGTTCAGGGTTCATTGCCTGCTCTTTTGATGATTTTTTAACATCAACAAGGCGGTCGGGAATCATTTTAACTGTGTTTACAAAATCCTTACCCTTTGAAGTAATAGGAATTATTTTATTTTTCATTTCTCAGCAGCCTCCTTATCCATTTTTTTAAGTGTCTGCTCTGCTGCCATTACACCTGTCTGATAAGAGGGTGAGAAGCCGATGCACTGCTGTGTGTATCCGCCGCAGAATGCGAGGTTCTGAACCTTTTCGCCCATACCCATTGTCATAAGACGGTGAACGATAGTATTTGTGCCTGATGCGTCAAAGCCGTAGATTGTGCCGTTGGGAGCATCAGTGTATCTTGCGTAAGTCATAGGAGCGGCAATTTCGATTTCTTCGATATGATCACGAAGATTTACGCCTGTTGCCTTTTCAAAATCATCAATCATGATTTCGGCATATCTTCTCTTTTCCTTAACATAGTTTGAGGGAGTTACATCGCCCCAAGCTTCTTCGCCTGTGAATACGCTTGTCATGTAAAGGATTGATGTGCCTTCGGGTGAGCAATCGGGAATACCTGCGTTAAGGCAAACGCTTGCCTGAAGTGCGCACTTATCACGCTTCTTTGAACCCTCTGCAACCTTAACTGTGTCTGCTGAATCATAGATGAAATATGTATGGTTCTTAAGACCAAGCTCTTCCATTGAACGGTTAAGACCAAGGAAAACAGCGTAGCCCTTAACAGCAAGCTTCTTTGCGTTAAGATCCTGAATCTGGAAATCGGGAATATCTTTCTTATCAATGAGCTTTGTGAGAACATTGTAAGGTGAAACGTCAGAGATGATGTAATCAGCTTCAACAGTTGTGCCGTCATCAAGAACAACACCGCAAGCCTTACCATCTTTAACAATAATCTTTTTAACCATTGAGTTGAACCATGCTTCACCGCCAAGCTCCTCAAATCTTTCAAGAAGAGCACAGCTGATGCCGTGGCTTCTGTTTTTGGGGATAACAGCACCGTCA
Organism: Clostridia bacterium; assembly: GCA_024404115.1. GTDB lineage: Bacteria > Bacillota > Clostridia > Oscillospirales > Acutalibacteraceae > CAG-488. The sequence goes on from JAKSQM010000002.1 coordinate 275,838, forward strand.
ACAAGATATGACTGGAGCATTGTGAAGTAATGAACGAAATTAAGTTCATCAAGGTTTACGCCAAGGTAGCACCAGTAAGCACCGAAAATATCACGAACAGGCTTGGGAATATCAAGTGCTTCAAATACCTGATTAACTGTGTAGCCAGCTACATTGATGAAGTTCATATGCTCATTGTAAACATCTTTGATTGTGTCAAAGCCAAATGATTTAAGTGCGCTGATGAAGTCAACTCCATCGCTTATCTGCTGAGCGAAGCTGAAAAGAAGCTCACAGCTCTCTCTTGCGCCGGGGCAATATTCCTCTGCCTTAGCGATGAATTTCTCTTTGCCGATTGGCATTGCATAGTCAATGTTTTCTTCGTCATTAAGGGTAATAACTCTGAATGCTTCGTCAAGACTTACCCATTCGATTTTATCGCTCACTCCCAGTAAATCAAAAGAATCTTTAAGAGCGCCTCTGCCAGTGATAGGTCCGATACCGCAAAGCTCGTGAAGTGATGCTTCAAACTCGAAGCGTCCCCTTACAAAGCTTGTTGCAAAACCGCCAGGGAGGTTGTGCTTTTCAACAAGGAGTGTTTTTTTGCCTGCCAGAGCCATTCTTGTGGCAGCGGTAAGACCGCCGTTACCAGCACCGATAACTATGGCATCAAATTTTTTGTCCATAAAATCCCTTCTTTCAAAAATTTCACAATTAACATTTTAACAGAATTATTTTTTTATGTCAATCATTATATATACAAAAAACAATTGCATTATATGGTTGAATATGCTAAAATTTATCTGTGAAAGTTTGTTATTATATTTTTCTGGCAAAAGAAGGCGAATAAATGAAGAATATTGAGCAATGGATATGGCTGGACAGTGAGGTTTATCCCGATTTTCAGAGATGCAGATGCACCTCCTTTGACAAAGACGGAGATAAAACATATTGTGTAGCTGAATTTAAGAAAACAGTAAAAAGTGATAAAAACATAAATAAAGCAAAAATCCGCATCAGCGGTGATACACTTTATGAGCTTTATATTAACGGAAAGTTCATTGGCAACGGACCTGCGGCGGCTGGCGGAGATTATGGCGACACTAACGGCACAGTATGGCACTATGCCGATTTAAGAGAAGCTGTGATTGACAAAAACGAGGCAGAGCTTTTTATAAGAGTTCAGCTCTCCCCTGTTTCTATGACAGAAATTTCAACGGGTCTTGGTGGAGTTTTTGCAGAAATAGAGCTTCAATATGATGACGGCGAAAGTGAAACGATTTTAACAGACGAAACATGGCTTGCAAGGCTTAACCGTTCATATAATAAGCCGTATTCATTTGACGGAAATATCAAAGCTGATATGTGGCTCAATGCAAAAATGCAAAATGGTACACGAAAAATCAAAGATGCACCTATCCCCTGCCTTGACTATACAATTATTTACCCTGACAATATGCAGAAAATACTTGTTCACGCAGGTGAAACAAAAGAGATTACACTTGAATTTGACAAGATATATTCTGCTTCACTTGCTTTGATTATTGAAACTGACGGGTGCATAATTAACGCTGATGTTATTGAATTTGGCGATGTTCACAGCGGTGAGGAGCAGATAATCGCCTGCGAAGATATGGAGTATTACGGCATTGAATATCACAGCATGGGCGCATACACACTGAAAATCACAAATTACGGTGTTAAGACAACAACAATTCTCCCAGCGGCAAGATTTCAGAGATACCCTGTAACGCAGAGCGGAAAATTTAATTGCAGTGATGAAAAGCTCAACGATATTTATAATGTGTGCAAATGGACACTTGAAATATGCCGACAGACACTTCATCTTGACAGCCCGAAGCATCAGGAGCCACTTGCCTGCACAGGTGATTATTATATTGAAAGCCTTATGACGGCGTTCACTTTTGGCGATATGCGATTAAGCGAGCTTGACATAATGCGAACAGCAGACGAAATCATTCACCATAATGGCAAAATGTTCCACACAACATACAGCCTTATTTGGCTCCAGATGATTCTTGATGTTTATAAGTTCACAGGCAACAGAGAGCTGATTATTTATTGCAAGGATGCTATGGTAACGCTCCTTAACCTATTCAGCACATACATTGGTGAAAACAGACTTGTGGATAACCCGCCCGATTATATGTTTGTTGACTGGGTTGTGGCTGACGGACACTCAATGCACCATCCGCCAAAAGCACTGGGACAAACTGTTCTTAACGCTTTTTATTATAACGGACTTATTGTAGCGGCTCAGCTTGCCGAAATTATCGGTGAAAATGAGCTGCAAGAAAAATATACTCTTGACGCTGAAATGCACAAAAAGGCATTTAATGAGATTCTTTTTGACAGCGAAAAGGGACTTTATTTTGACGGACTTAACACTCCTGTTGAGCCAAGCTTCTGGCTTCCGCAAAATATTGAGGGCAGATATTTTTCAAAGCACGCTAATATTTTAAGTGTTCTGTGCGGTCTTTGCGAGGGTGAAAAAGCAAAGACAATAATTGAAAAAGTTATGAGCGAAAAATTCATAACTGAGCTTCAGCCGTATTTTATGCATTACCTTTTTGAAGCACTAAAGAAAACGGGACTTTATGAAAAGTATGCTATGAATGAGCTTCGCCGCTGGAGCGTTATGACAGATGCCTGCAAAAAAGGATTGCAGGAGGGCTGGATAAAACCGCAGGAGGATTACTCCTTTGACCACAGCCATGCGTGGGGCGGTACACCTGCATATCAGCTGCCCGAAGCGATTACAGGATTCAAAATGCTGGAAGCAGGATTTAAAAAGATTTCACTTACACCGAATCTTTTTGATTTGGATTTTGCGGATGTTTCAATTCCAACTCCCTGCGGTTATATTGTTTGTAAGCTTAAAAAAGGCGAAAAGCCGATTATTATAATTCCTGACGGAATAGATTGCGAGGTAAATTATGAAAAACTTTAAAAGATTTTTGTGTTTATTGATGATTGTGGCTCTTATGATGCCCCTTTCGGCCTGCGGTAAAAAGAAAAAGGTTGAGGTTCAGCCTAAAGAAGAGGAAAAGCATGCCGCAGTAAGCGATATGTATAAAGAAAAGTGGCTTCTTGCTCCGTCAATCAAGGCAGACGCAATTTATTCCCTGCCACACGCAGTTTTTAACAAAGTAACCAATCATTATGACATTACATACGGCGATTCATATGTAATCAAAAAGGGTGATGAATACGGTCTGATCGACTCAAACGGTGCGCTTGTTTTTGAGCCACAGTTTGCTTCAATTGAAACATGCACCTGCTTTGACGGCTACATTGCAACAACTAAAGACGGCGATTATTATTTCACAACATATCACATCAATCCGCAGAATCAGAAGATGTGGAGCTATCAGCACACTTGCAGTGGTTTCACAGGCTATGCCTACCGCTGGAACAAGGGAACTTCAAGCGTTATGACAACATACAAGGGCAACGATAACCAGTCAACAACTGGCATTGAGCCGCTTATTCCCGAGGCAATGGAGATTACAGACGGCTCTGAGCTTCTTGAAAAGTACACACTTGTTAACGGCGGCAAGCCAGTTGGCTCACAGGATTACACTGGCGCAGGCATTTTCACAGGCGGTCTTGCAGCATTCTGCCTTAACGACAAGTGGGGTTATGTTGACTCAACAGGCAAAACAGTTATTCCGTTTGAGTTTGAGGCTGTTGACGGCTACAACGCACTTAACAGCAAAACAGACACACCCTATGAAGTTTCAGAGGGTTACATTACTGTTTTAAGAAACGGCAAATTCGGCATTTACAGCGCAGAGGGCGATATGGTTATCCCCTGCATTTACTCTTGCCTTACAACAGTTCACAACGGCAGAGCATTTGCTTCACAGGACGGCAAAACTTGGGGCGTTCTGCTTGTTGACGAAAAAATTTCAAACGGAATTGCTTCAAATGACAAATAATTTTGGCGGTGCATCAATGAAAATAGCGTTTTATACCCTTGGCTGCAAGGTTAATCAATATGAAAGCAACTGGATGAGCGAAATAATGAAAAACAGCGGATACACTGTTGTTGACAACGGCGAGGATGCAGATGTTTATGTTATCAACTCGTGCACAGTTACTGCGGAAAGCGACAGAAAAACGAGGCAGGCTGTCCGCAGATTTAAAAGGAATCACCCCGACAGCATTGTTGTGCTGACAGGGTGTATGCCTCAGGCATCTATAGAAAGTGCAGAGAAGCTTATGGAAGCTGACATTGTTATGGGCAACAAAAACAATCAGCTTTTACCCCAGTTTATCAATGAATTTTTAGAGAAAAAACAGCGACTTTTGAAAACACAGGAGCATATGACAGGTGATGAGTTTATCCCCTGCGCTATCAGTGATTTTGAGGGCAGAACAAGAGCCAATGTTAAGATTGAGGACGGCTGCGACCGCTTCTGCTCTTATTGTGCTATCCCCTATGCAAGGGGCAGAGTTCGCTCAAAGGATCTTTCACTTTTAAGCAGCGAGCTTGACGCATTGAAGAAAAAAGGCTTTGCAGAAATTGTGCTTGTTGGCATAAATCTTTCTGCTTTTGGCAAGGACACAGGCAAAAATATCTGCGACGCTGTGCGCCTTGCAAGTGAAAAAGGCTTTGAAAGAATCAGACTTGGCTCACTTGAGCCTGACCATATCACAGATGAAATTATTGAGGAGCTGGCAAAGATTCCAAACTTCTGCCCTCAGTTTCATATTTCACTTCAGAGCGGATGCGACAAGACGCTTAAAAATATGAACAGGCACTACACGGCTGACGAATACCGCCACCTGTGCCACAAGCTCCGTGAAAGCTTTGAGGATGCCACAATCACAACCGACATTATGGTTGGATTTTCTTATGAAACAGACGAAGATTTTGAGGAATCCGTTTCATTTGCGGAGGAAATCGGCTTTGAAAAGGTGCATGTATTCCCCTACTCTGTGAGAAAAGGTACAAGAGCGGAGAAATTTCCGCAGGTTGACCCTGCCACAAAAGAAAAGCGAACAAAAGAAATGATAGAAAGAACAGAAAAAATCCGCCACGATTTTCTCAACACGCAGATTGGCAGAACATTGAGCGTTCTTTTTGAAACACGAAACAAAGACGGCTTCACCGAGGGTTACACAATGAACTACACCCCTGTTAAGGTGAAAGGTGAAATTCCCTGCAACGAGATTTTCGAGGTTAAAATCATCGGCACAGACGGTGATTTCTGCGTTGGTACAATTTGATGTTTTGAAAGCAAAATTTGTATCTTTTTTTGGTGCATTGTGAACGCTATTTTAATATATTTATCATAAAAAATACCCACCGAAAGAAAGTTCTTTTTGGTGGGTATCATTTTTTACTGTTAAATTTTCTTAGCGTGCAATGCCTTTGGCTAATGCAAAAGTTGAATCGTTTTCGTCAATTGAATTATCCTGATTTGCATCGGCGGCGATTTTAACGCATTTTTCAAGTGAATCTGCACTTAAAAGTCCCTCGTTAATGCACATAATAATCACAGCATCACGGGCATCGCAAAGTCCGTCGCCGTCAGTGTCGCCAACAACTGAAATATCGTAGTCAAACACAACACCGCTGCCGTAATCAGCTGTTACTTTTGAGCCTGTGCCGATAAATTCGCCATATGCACCGGTAACAACAGGGAAGTCGCAGGTCAGATACTCATTTCTGAAAGATTCCTCGCTCAGCTGATATTTTGGGATAATTGCTGTTGTATCGTCAACTGTGCAATTCTTAAAAATGAACGGCAATTCTGTATCAACAGAGCGGTTGCACATAGAGCAAACTGCCTTGATTGAGCCAGCCTTTTCAGCAGTAGGAGCAGTGATTACAGGCTCGTTAAACTGGTGCTCCAGTGTTACAACTTCGCCGTCAAAATCAATTGGCACTGCAACATCGTATGTGCCAACCATTACGGCACAGGAATTGATTTTTATATTTATCTGTGAATTTTCGCAGTCGGTGTAGCCGTATGTAATTGCAACAACATCTGAGCCAGCTCTAAAATATTCATCACCAACAACGGCAAATCTGCCCTGCTTGCTGTTTGAGCTGGATGTGAGCTGCCTTGCAAATTTAAGCTTTGTTACAGAAATATTGCCAACAGGCTCAAACTGACCGTCAAGGCTGCCGAATCTGCCAGATTTATATGTAACTGTCAGCACAACTGTGCCCTCTGAAATATCTTTTTTAAACACAAGCTCTGGTGAAAGATACTCGATATTTGCCGAGCTGAAAATGCCGTCCGGCTTCTGAACATTATCAAAGCCTGTCTGATAGCCAGCGTAATAAACATTTGCAAGTGAATCGCATCCGTCAAAGGCACCGCTTGCGATTGTTTCAACATTCTGAGTGATAATCAAAGAATTCAAAGATGAGCAATCCTTAAAAGCGTTGGCTTCGATTGTTACAAGATTTTCGGGAAGCTTGATTTCTGTAAGAGAAGAGCATCCCTCAAAAGTGCCTTCGCAGATAGTTTCAAGTGATCTTGAAATTTTAAGCTGTGAAAGAGAGGTGCAGCCTTTAAAAGCATCCTTGCCCAAAGAAACAACGCTGTTATACATAACAACCTTTTGAAGATTTGCGCAGCCCGAAAAGGCTTCGGCAGGCACTGAGGCGATGCCATTCATAAAATAAACCTCTGTAAGCGAAAGGTCATCTTTATAAGTTTTGAGCATATCGCCACTGCCCATAACAATAAGGCTTCCGTCCTCAAGGTCATATGTAACTCCATTTGATTCAAGGGCATACGCCGACTCTGCAAACAATGTTGCCGCTGAAATGATTATGCAGAGAAAAACACTGATTGATTTTTTCAAAAATTTCACTTTTATCTTTCCCCTTTCAGTTTATGTTTTTATTTTACCACATAAATCAAAAAACGCAACACAAAAATATGCACGGTTTTCTATAACTTTCATATAAAATAAACTGAAACTTTGCTAACAATAAAAAGGGGTGATAACTTTTGAGAATTAAGGAATCAATTATTGTTTTTGGAATCGGTGGTTTTCTTTATGCTTTGATTGAGGTACTTTTCAGAGGGTTCACCCACTGGACAATGTTTCTGACGGGCGGTATTGTTTTTTGCTGTCTTTACTATGTATTTGAGTTTTCATGTGAGAAGAACATAATCAAAGGTGCTTTTTTGGGTGCAGTGATGATAACCACCGTGGAGTTTGCGCTGGGTTGTGTGTTGAACATTGCGCTTCACATGAGGGTGTGGGATTACTCCGCTTCGCCAGTGAATCTTTTTGGTCAGATTTGCCTTAGATTTTCTCTTGGCTGGTTTGCACTTTCATTTTTTGCGTTTGCTATTGCGGATTTGCTTCGTCAGCAATTGCGGTCTGATTTTTAAGAAAATCTGCATTGTTGCCAAAATCATCAGAGACAATGCTGGAATATGAAAACAGCACATAGCCATTATAGCCTGCTTTTTCGGCACATTGCCACTGACGGCAGATGATGTCATCGCTCCCCCATTCGTCGGTGTCCTTGCTCACAGCCTTATATGCCCCCAAGCCTGCAATTAGCTTCACCGACTTGCAGGTGGTGCATTTTTCCCATTGCTTCATTGCCTTTTCATATGGCAGGGTCGAATGCTCAAAGCCAAAATAAATCTGCGGAATCAGCCAATCGCAATAGCCGTTGACGCTCCCCCACCGCTCAACATCCGCATAAAGCTGAGTGAGGTTGTTGTTGATATTCCCCGCAGGGCTGATTGAAACAATTACATTTCGATTTACGGCTTTCACCGACGAATAAAGGCTGCTGACAAAGGAATTTATGCACTGAATTCGCCACGCCTGCAGGCTCAGCTCACCGCCCGATTTCACATAAGCGTTATATTGATTTTTGTCGATAGATTTTGCGGTGTCGGGATAAAAATAATCGTCAATATGCACGCCGTCAACATTATAGTTCTTGACGATTTCACGAACACCGTCTATAATAAGCTTGTGGTTCTCGGTGTCGGCTGGGTTGAAATAAATTCCGTTGCTGAGGGTGCATACTCTGTCTGACTTAGCATTGAGGAGCTTTTTTGCAGGGTTGTTATCTGAAAGCTTGTTTGCATCTTTAAAAAAAGAAATGCGAAAAGGATTTATCCACGCATGGAGTGAAATTCCCCTTTTGTGGGCAAGATTTATGGCAATTTCAAGTGGGTCATAGGCAACGCTCACGCCCTGCTGACCTGTGATGTATTCGCTCCACGGGAAAAGTGCGGAATTATAAAAGGAATCGGCAAAGGGTCGCACATGGAAAAAGACGGTGTTAATGCCGTATTCAGTGCATTTATCAAAAATTGCACCGATTTTTTTAGTGTAGCTTTCGGCAGTACCGCCATTTTCATCTGCCATAGAAATTTCACGGTAAAAAAGCCACACACCACGAATTGTTTCGGGTTGAACTGGCTCGTAAATTTCTGCATTTTGTGGCTGTTGCGTGCAGGCAGTGAGGAAGCAGAGGGAGAGAATCACAAGTAAAAATCTTTTCACATAAATCACCAGTACATTTTATTAGGAGGGCATATGAAAAATTACATTTACATAATAATTTATTGGGTTGTTATCAGTCTAGTGGCGATTTTTTTCACAATTAAAGACAAAAATGCCGCCAAGAAACACCGCTGGAGAGTGCCTGAGGCGACGCTTATGCTTATTGGACTTTTTGGCGGAGCGGAAGCAATGTATCTGACAATGAAAAAGATAAGACACAAGACCCAGCATAAGAAATTTATGGTGGGTCTGCCCCTTGAAATGGTGCTTCACGCACTGCTGATTGTGGCAATGTTTTGGGTATTGACAAATTAAAAATGCAGTAATATAATGTAAGTGCTTTGGGGGCGTAGCTCACCTGGGAGCCTGACAGGCACGGTTACACAACCCCATAAAACACAACCTAATAAAAAAATCTGACAGACTTGACACGGGCTCGTAGCTCAGTTTGGGAGAGCGTACGGTTCGCATCCGTAAGGTCGAGGGTTCGATCCCCTTCGGGTCCACCACCGTCTGACAGACGAAAAGCAACCTGCTTCATTTGAGGCAGGTTGCTTTTCTGTTTATCAAAAAGAAATATCATAACATGCACAGATGTTTCATCTTTTCTCAATCTAAATCTACTTCATAATATCTTGCATTTTCTTTTGCTTTTTCTAATTTCTTGTAATAATGCTTCAATTTGATATTACCCAAAATTTTACTTAAAAATCCTATATTACCAAAAAACAAATCAATATTTGAAACTATTGATAAAATCAAAGAGGCTATCGATAAAAATTTAGAATGTATATCATAATTATTAACAAAGCCTATTACTGTATAATAAATTGAAAAAACAAATACACAAATAAATAATATTCGAACAATCCATTTAATTGCATCAAACAATCTATTATTTTTATTTGTAATATCTTCTTGAATTTTTATCATTATACGTTCTTTTCTTTTACGTTTATCTTCGTCATCTAATTCCATTTTTTTCGTTAGATTAGATATAATTTCATTTTGAACTATAGTTTGAGATTTTTTTTGCTCATCTAAAATTTCAAAAATAGTATTTTCTTCTAAGAAATCAGCATCACCATAAGTTCTGTTCATCAGTTCTTTTTTTGCAAATCTATCTAATCTAAGTATTGCGGCCTCTTCAACCGTTATTCCACCTTCTTTTTCAAGTTTTTGCACTTTTTCATAAAACTGTTGAATAAGGCTTTCCGTAGGCTCTAAAGCAGAGATTGCATTTTCAATCAGTTGGTGTTTAGGGAAATCAATATTCGTCTTAAAATGTTTTATCCACATTATTGAAGCAATATCTTTTTCCGAAAAGAATAATTCAATTTCATTTTTGTTATCTGTACAATAATAATTTACTGCTCTTACAAGGAAATCATTTGTAGTGATAAAAAAAGCGATACAATTTTCGATTTTCTTTGCTTTTTTACCATGCCTAAGATATTTTACAGAAAAAGCTGTACTAATATCAGTTTCCAAATTAGGCTCTAAATAATTGGGCCTTAAATTCTTTATATACTCTTTTAATCCTAAATAATCAATTAACGCATCGCCATTCTTTTTAATTTCTTCTTCATTTGATGGATAACTTGGTCTTTCTTCAATTGATATTCCTAACTTGTTGATTTTTTCCTCCAATGTGTTTATTACATCATCAACATCGTCAACAGAATATTTGTTTATATCAAAAAACTCTAATGTTTTACAGCTTTTAAATTTACGTGGATTTTTAATATTATTCCTATATGCAATCAGAATACTTTTAACTTCTTCGTAATTATGAAAAAAACAACACAACTCAGCATTTGAATCTGTAAGCATTTTCAGAATCTCTAAAGAGCAGTTTTTGGACTCTTCTAATTTAAAGCCGAGAGCATAGATCAAAAATGTTGTATCTAAAAATACTTTTACATTTTTAAAATTAGATTTGTATAAATCATTATTATCTATTTGTAAAGAGATTGCGTTTGAAACAAAGAAACCTTTGACCATATTTATTAAATAATCAAATTCTAAAGTTTCATCTTGACTGTTTTCAATAATAAACTGAGCAATAAAATAATCAATTTCATCATTGTTTCTTTTTAAACTATACAAATCAACTTTTTCAAACAGAACGGTCAGGCCATGGCTTTTAAAGAAAGAAATCAGTCTTTCATATACAAAAGAATCATTAAAATCGTATTTCTTTTTACAACGCTCTTTCAAAAAAACAGAAAGACTCTTTATTACCGTGTTTGATTCTTCTTTACATTTTAATTTTTTCTTTCAAAATCATGCACAAATGAATCCAAATTTTTTTGTAATATATATTTGTTTTTTTCTTTTTTTAAACATGATTTACATAATCTATCACAAACTTTTAACGCAACCGCTAATGGAAATTCAGAATATCCGAATTCAGTTTTGAAAAAAGATATTGTTTTTTCTATATCAATTATATCACCAAGCGTGTTCACTTTATATATAGAATATTTAAAAAACGGCAATAACAATTCTATATTATCTTTCTGTTCTTTTTCCCAGAAAGTGGTAAGCATAGCAACACTTACTAAAAGATTTTTACTCATATAATTCATCACCAACCTTTTCGACATTATATCACCTCCTTAATCAAAATACAACAATTTATGTATAATATGTAATCTAATATCGATATTATTATTTTTACTTATTCAAAAAATAAATATTCTTTATTTATTTATGCAACCTGCTTCATTTGAGGCAGGTTGCTTAATTTATATCAGCTTGCTTTTAACGGTTCGCAATCTATGCCGTTCATAAACTGCTGTAAATCAAAGCTGAATTCAATATTTAATTTATAATCACGGAACACTTCAATCCTTTTAATCATACTGTTTACAATCATTTTCTTCGCTTCGTGGCTTGCCGTTTCATACAGCTCCGCCCACGAAATCAACTTGTCATATTTGTCAAACAACTCGTCGAGAAGCTGTTCCTCATTTTTTAATTCAGCTTCAGCGGCATTGCAGACTTCTTTAAGTTTACTGCCTTTTTCTTCGGACTGCGTAATAAGTTCTGATAAAACGGAGCTCGAAAAATCGCTTTCACCCTGCAGGCATTTAATAATTTCCGCTTTTAACATATTCAGCTTTTTAAGTTCTTTATTATATTCTGCTTGTGCATCAGTAAGGTTTTGTTTAATTTCAGAAAGCTCTTTTTCATAGCGAACCGAAACAATGCTGCTTTTGGGAACACCCTGCATTTTCGTAAAGACATCCTTAATTATCTGATCAATAACTCCATCCAGTTTTGCCATACTATAAGTTGTTTGCCCCTCGCAGACTGACAGTTTTCTTGATTTTCTGTAACAGGTATAATGGATTGTTACTTTCCTTGTTACTGTTCCGTCGGCTCTACGATACTTTTTTGTATGAGATGTCAGATGAAGCCTTGAACCACAGTGACCGCAGAACACATTACCCGAAAGCAGAGACATTCCTTTCATATTTATCGGCGGACGAGATTGTTCTGCTTTTGCTTTGCTTCTCTGCTGACGAATCTGATTTGCTTCTTTAAAAATTTTATCAGACACTATCTGAAGTTCAGGCAGATAAGGCGAAACGGTTTCACCGCTTTTTAGATAACCAATATATATTCTGTTCTGAATGATATTCCGGATAGAATTGTGAGACCATTTTTCAAGCTTTCTCGGTTTTAATCCCTTTTCGGTCAGGTAATTTGCAATAGCTTGAAATCCGAGACCTTCAGAAACATATTTATCGAAAATCAATCTCACAACAGCGGCTTCATTCTCATTTATTTTCAAATCATAAAGCTCATGCCTTTTTTTATTGAAGCGTCCGCTTTTAACAAGGTCATATCCAAAGGCGGGGTTACCGCCTTTGAAATGACCTTCCTCAACCATCTGACCGAGGCTTGTTTTTGTACGGATTGAGGTTTTCTCGCTTTCACCGTCTGCCTGCCAAAAGCGGATATAGTTTAGGAGCTTATCAATATGGTTATCAAAACGCTGTTCGCCCTCCTGTGTACTCCAAACCTCAATACCGTTTTTTACAAACCATTCAACAACAAATGGTGTTTCGTCTGCAATTCTGCCGATACGGTCAAACATAAATACGAGCAGAATATCAAACTGCTTTTTCCTTGCAAGCTCTTTTATGATTTGAACTTTGTCACGGTTTTCAGCTCTGACCTTGTGTCCTGAAACGCCATCCTCCTGTTCTTCGTGAACAATCTCCCAACCCATCTGCTCGGCAAATTTGTGGCAGGCTTTACGCTGCATAGGTATATCAGCTTCGTGATTACTGTCGTAATCAACCTGCTTATCTGTAGAAACTCTGTAAAGACAGCATACTCGTTTTGCCATCAGACCGCCTCCTTGATGTTTTCCTTTATTTTACTGTCAGCAGGGCGTTCATGTCGAATGTGCGGATTATCAACCAAAATTTCTTTCAGACGAGGAAGAAGATCGTAATTGTGTTCTTTGCTGAACGTCGCATTTATTTCACACCCGTTTACGACGAATTTAAACTCCCCGCTTGTATCATTAAGGATAAAACGGGATTTTTCCCTTAAAATATAAATAACTGAGCGTAAATTCATTCAATCACCTCGCATCTCTGTTACGCTGACGCTTGAGAAACTTAGCGTAGTGGTCGCAAGCCTTAATGATAAATTCCTCTGCCTGCTTCGGCGAGGTATCGGGCTTGATAAATTGCGACAGCCTTTCAGCCGAAACCTTATACACAGGTCTTTGATTCGGCTTGTCAGTAGACATCATTTCCGCAATGCTGTCATCTGATAACATGCCGGAAAGAAAATTCTTATGCATACGATTTGCCTGTGCGTATGACGGAGTGCAGTCAAGTTCTTCAATCAAGCCGAGAAGAACATACTGTTTTTCTTCGTCAAGGTAGGATAATTCCACACCTACCGAAAAGGCAATTTTGCCCTCATCAATTAAATTCAGCAGTTCGAGAATAAGGTTTGTCAGACGGATATATCTGTGAATTTGACGTTCACTGTCATTGGATGCTTCACTGATTTGCGATACGCTCCACTTCTCGCCAACTTGGCGAGAAGTACCCTGATGCGATAAAGCTTCCATTTTCAGCTTGTACCCAAACGCCTTTTCGCTCGGCAGGATATCTCTTGAACAGATATTGTTGTCAACGATTGCGATAATCATTTTGTCTTTGTCCATATCATGAACAACGGCAGGCACTGTTTTCAGCCCTGCCGTTTTCGCTGCTTCAAATCTTCTCTGACCTGAAACAATGATATATCCGCCTTCGTCTTTGTCGGGACATACGATTAAAGGCTCATATATCCCGTCAATTGAAATGCTTTCAATAAGACTATCGAAGGCATCATCTTTTCGCACCTTAAATGGATTTTCACGGAACAGGTGCAGCTCCGTGATGTTGATTTCTGTAATTTTCATAATATTAAAATCTCCTAAAATAATTATTTTTATCTTGCCCCTCTGTCTTTGCGGGGCGCTTTTGGTGGTGTTGGGATATTAACGCGTGTCGGGAAATACCATTCACGCATGTGCTGTTTTTCTTCATTGGTTTTTGCTTCAAGGTCAGGTCTGTCGGAAATAATCCGCTTTGCAATATTCAGATCGTTTCTTTTTTCTGTGATTATTCCCGTCAGCCTGCTCCTCTGAGCAATGAGCTTTTCTTTCAGTTCGGGATCGGTACATCGGCGTATTCTGTTGTAAATTTTACCTCGTTCATATTTCAGTTCTTCAAGCTCTGCACCGGTTTTTATGATGAATTTTTCAACATCGTCAAAGGTATATAGTTTTTTATTAAGTGCCAAATCCATCTGCTTTGACATAAACTCCATCCTCGGCTGAGATAACCTCATCGCCGGTGATTTCGGGTGCAGAGTTTTGTTGTGTTCGTTAAGCAGAACGCCTGCAAATAACATACCGAGAAACAATAAAGCGATAACAGGACATCCTGAAAGGACGCATCCCGTTATCGCTTTTACTGTGTATTCCAATGTTCGGTCAAACTCATATTTGCTTTCATAGGTGTACTTTGATTCGTAAAATTCAGCATCCTTAAAACGGAATGTCATGAATTCATCACGGAGAAAATTGTTGTGTGAATTGTTTGAATAGAAGCTGTTCCATATCCTGCTTTTATCATTGCATTTTATTCGGTATCGGATAGCGGCAGGGGTATATTTTTCTCCTAAATTCACAAGCCGTATGCCGTGTTCATCACTCCGATGGCGTATAGTTGCATATCTGTTTTGGTCATAAAAGTTATCAAAAATATAACCCTTGTGTATTAACTCTGCGAGAAAGTATTTTTCATCAGGGCAATGTGTAATTGCAGAATCAATGTCTTCACGAATATAGTCATACTTTGTTTTTATGCCCTTTTGCTGAGCCTTGTAAACATTGTACGGCACCCGTTTGCCTCTCGGATTTTCGATAACAGATAAACCGTATTCAAGACATTTTTTATCAGAAATTTCACGGAACTTTTGGTACATTGCTTTGTTTTCATTCATCTTTCTTCCGTCTGTCATTGATACCGAATTGATAACAATATGACAGTGAACACAGCGGGCGTTCATGTGGGTTGCGACTACGATTTCGTAATCATCGCCCCACATTTTATCTGCAATTTCCATTGCAATTTTCTGTGCCTGCTTCGGTTCAACCTCGTCGGGTTTAAAAGAAATATATCCGTGATAAGCAACTATTCCGTCTGTCTTTCCGTACAGTTCTTTGGTGTTCATCA
>JAKSQM010000020.1 GCA_024404115.1 Clostridia bacterium
TATACCACTTTCCTTCGCTCGTAATGACAATGCCGACAATTTTTCGTTCAAATTTATCTTTGTGCTGACATTCAGCACGGGATGTCGAGGACGCCATCCCCTACAGATGTAATTTAAAGCACGGTGCAAATTTGGGAGCTTTCTGTAAGCAGTTAGATAACCCCCTCAGTCAGCTTCGCTGACAGCTCCCCAGTGGGGCGCCTGATTAACGAGAGCAGCAAGCTACTTCACTACGGTGCGCCTCTTCACTCTTCACTACAACCTATCACTTCAAGTTACCCCTATCGTCAAAATCAAAGATTTTGCCACTTCCCCCAAGGGAAGCTTTTTTGATTGTAATTCAAAGCATAGTGTAATTTTGAGTTTTCTGCAAACAGTAAAAATCCCTCAGCTTCGCTGTCCAGCTCCCCAGTGGGGAGTCTGTTTTTATCCTATAAATATGCTTTAAAATGCAAAAAAGGGCGCAATGCGCCCCTTTGCAGTCTATTCTTTTTTCAAAATCTTATTCTTTTGATGACTTTTTCTTTGAGGCAACTGCGATTGTTGCGATACTTACACCAAGAACAGCAAATGCAATAAATGTACCTGTTGAGCTGTCGCCTGTCTTGGGATTCTCAACAACGGGTGGCTGATATGCTGTGTTTGTGGTGCTCTGTGTTGTTTCTTCGTTAGCTGTTGTGCTTTCTTTATTCTCAGTTGCAGCCTGTGCAGAAACATCCTCATAATTCTTCTGCGGATGCTTTACGATATATGCGCCAGTGTAAAGTGTAAGTGCTTTATCAAGGCTGTCGCTCTTCTGAAGCTCTGCCTGAAGTGAATCAAGGTTTATAACATTTTCGCTGATGAATCTTGAAAGAATGTCTTTGACAACTTCCATATTTGAGAAAACAGGTGCGATGTCTGAATCAATTTCATCTGCATAATCTTTCATCTGAGCGGCAAGCTCTGCGTAATCTTTAATTGCAGAATCTTTGATAACTGTGTAAAGACCGTTGATTTCATCTTTTGCAACGAGATATCTTGCTTCGCTTTCTGCGTCAATCAGCTTTTCAAAGTGGCTGAACGCATTTTCAAGAACTGAATCGGATACTGCGGCATAGCTGTAAACTGTAAGCGATGCCATCATTGTGAGTGCGAGAATAAGACTGAGGATTTTTTTCATTTTAATTACCTTCCTTTAGCTTTTTTTCAGAAGTTCCTGCGCCGACTTTATGAAAGCGGAATTGTCATCCCCTGCTCCCATAATTCTGGCAAGCTCTTCGGTTCTTCCGTTATAATCAAGGTGTGTAACCTTTGTGTACGTTTTGTTGTTTTTTACAAATTTGTTTATGAGAAAATGGCAATCTGCCTTGGCGGCAATCTGCGCCAGATGCGTTACGCAAATGACCTGCCTGCCCTGAGAAACTTCTTTAAGCTTCTCTGCGATTTTTCTTGCGGCTGAACCGCTGACGCCTGTATCAATTTCATCAAAAATCATTGTTTCATTTGATGAATCAGAGGTGAGCACATTTTTTATGGCAAGCATAATTCGTGAAAGCTCACCGCCTGAGGCGATTTTTGCCAGTGGTTTCGGCTCTTCACCAACATTGGGCGAAATAAGAAATTCAATTTCGTCTGCTCCGTCGGGTGAAAGGGGTTTTGCTTTTCTTTCGGCAGTGAAGCGGACATTTGGCATATCAAGGAATTTAAGCTGTGCGCAAATCTGCTTTGACAGCTGTTCCCCTGCCCTCTGCCTTTTTTTAGTTAGCTCATCAGCTAACTTCTGCGTTTTGGCAAGAATAACCTTTCGCTTTTGCTCCAGTGCTTCAAGCCGTTCCTCTGAAAGGGTGATACTTTCAAGCTCCGCTTTGGCATTATCAAGAAATTCAAGCATCTGCTCCTCGGTTGCGCCATATTTTGATGAAAGCCGCCTTAAAAGGTCAAGCCTTTCTTCAATTTCTTCAAGCTCTTCGGGGTCGCATTCTGCCTGCGAAATAAGCCCTCGGATTTCTTCACAGCAATCTTCAATTTCATATTTGGCGTTTGTGATTCGCTCTGAAACATCCGCCGCTCCGTCATAAAGACCTGCCGCATTTTCAAGCTCGTAAGCCGCATCACTGATGCTGTCAACTCCGCCTCCGTCCGCCATGAGGCTTTCGTAAGCTGAGGTGAGGGCATCAATTATACCCTGCGCATTTCTCAGAAAGTTCCTGCGTGAAGTGAGGGCATCTTTTTCGCCAACCTCAATGTCGGCTTCCTCCAGCTCATTTATCTGATATGTAAGCATATCAATGCGCCGTGCTTTCTGCTGTTCGTCAGTGTCGATTGACTTTATCTGAGCTTCTGTTTCAAGAAGTTCGCTGTAGCTTTGAGCGTATTTTGAAATAAGGCTTCCGTTGCCGCCAAAATCATCAATATAAAGGCAATGATTCTCTGGCTGGAGCAAGGACTGGCTATCGTGCTGACCGTGAATATTTATCAGGTGTGAGCCGATGCCCTTGAGCATTGAAACGGTGGTGGGCGTTCCGTTGACAGAGCAAATATTTCTGCCGTCTTTTTTGATAGTTCTTGAAATTACAACAGTGCCGTCGCATTCGATTCCCATATTTTCAAGAAGCTCTGCCACTTCACTGCCTGTGTCTTCAAAAACTGCCGTTACCTTTCCGCTTTCTGCTCCTGTTCTGATAAGCTCCTTGGAGGTGCGCTCGCCTGTTACAGCGTTGATTGAGTCAATGATAATTGACTTACCTGCACCCGTTTCGCCTGTCATAACATTAAAGCCGTTTTCAAAATCAATATCCGCAAGCTCGATTATTGCAATATTCTCAATTTTAAGCTTTGCAAGCATAAGATTTCACCGTCATTTCAGAAGTTTGGTTATTGAGGCTGAAAGGTCTTTTGCAAGTTCAGGAGTTCTGCAAAGTGCAAAAATCGTGTCATCACCTGCAATTGTTCCTACAAGCCCCTCCCACTGCATATTGTCAAAGGCTGCGCATGCCGCTTGTGCCATGCCGTTACAGCATTTGATAACGGTTATGTTGCCGCCAACATCTGTTGAAATAACCGAGTGAGCAAAAATCGCATTGAATTTTGAAATGTACTCATCTGTGTGGCTTTTATTTTCAACATAATGATAGACGCCTTGTTTATTCATCTGCTTCACAAGATTAAGCTCTTTAATATCTCTTGAAACGGTTGCCTGCGTTGTTGAGCAACCTCTTTCTTTGAGCTTTTCAAGAAGCTCCTCCTGTGTGCTGATTGTATATTGGGAAATGATGCTCAGAATTTCAGAATGTCTGTTTTTTTTCATTTATTCTGCCGCCTTTCAAAGTCTGCGTTGAGCAAGTTTATTGTTAAGCACATCAAGGAATGTGTCTGTTTTTATTCTTATAAATTCACCGAAAACAGGTGCTTTTGTAACTGTGATTGTGCATCCCTTATGAAGCTTTAAGGTATCGCCATCGCAGGAAACATTGATATTATCTGAATTGCAGATAACAGAAAGCTCTGTATCGGGTTTAAAAATCATCGCCCTTGCAAAAAGGGAATGAGTGCAAACCGGGGTAAGAAGCATACTTTCAATCTGCGGGTCAACAACAGGTCCGCCTGCTGAAAGGTTATATGCTGTTGAGCCTGTGGGGGTGGAAATTATAATTCCGTCTGTGAAATAATCGTTGATTACACTGCCGTTGCACTTAACAGTAACCTCAATCATTTTTATCTGACCGCCACGGGCAGCCACAACATCGTTTATGCAATATTTTTCTGCTATTTTTTCACCGTTTTCATCTGTTACAACGGCTTTGAGCATCATGCGTTTATCCACTGTGTAGCTGCCGTCTTTAAGTGATGACAGAAGCTCAAGCTCCGCAGGCTCAATGCCAGCCATAAAAGCAAGTCGCCCTGCATTGACACCCAAAACAGGCTTGCCATGCTTTGCGCAGTGGAGGATTGTTCCGTCCCCGCCAACAGAGATAATAAGGTCGCACCTTTCAATCATCTGCGAAAAAGGGAGGAACTCTATATTAAATTCACCGAACTGGTCTTTAAGAGATTCATCTGCAAGGCAGTGAATTTCAAGCTCCGTAAGCTTTGAAAGCAACTTTTCGGTAACGGATTTTGCGTTTTTTCTTGTTAAATTGGGAATTATTGCGGTAATCAAGACCACATCCCCTTTCATTTATCAAGCTCCATATGAGAAAGTGAAACAAGCTCCGCAGGTGAAACAGATGCTTCGTTGTGAGGCTCTTCACTTTTTATAATGTGCATTAAGTATTCGATATTGCCCTCTGGCCCTTTGATTGGTGAGAAATCAAGATTTTTCACTGTGAAGCCAGCTTCAACAGCAAAGGCGGTGATATTTTCAACAACCTGAGTGTGAACTGACGGGTCTTTAACAACACCTTTTTTGCCAACATTTTCTCGTCCTGCTTCAAACTGGGGCTTAATAAGGCAAACCGCCTGCCCGTCTGACTTCAAAAGAGTGTGCATAACAGGGAGAATTATTTTAAGCGAAATGAATGAAACATCAACGCTTGCAAAGTCAACATCCTCTGGCACCTGCTCATGGGTAACATATCTGAAATTGGTACGCTCCATATTAACAACACGGGGGTCTGTGCGAAGCTTCCACGCAAGCTGACCGTAGCCAACATCAATTGAATAGACTTTTTTTGCACCGTGGGTGAGCATACAATCTGTAAAACCGCCTGTTGATGCGCCAATATCCATACATACGCAATCTGAAAGGTCAATGTCAAATTTCTCTGCCGCTTTCTGAAGCTTCAAGCCTCCCCTGCTGACAAATGGATTTGTGCTGCCTCTTACTTCAATTTTATCGTCCGGCTTAACGGTTGCACCGCCTTTAAGCTCCTTTTGCCCGTTAAGATAAACCTGACCAGCCATAATAAGAGCCTTTGCTTTTTCACGGGATTCTGCAAGACCCTGCTGATAAACTGCCATATCAAGCCTTAATTTTTCGCCCAAAATCTATACCTCCGTAAATTACACGGTAAATCACTGTTTATTTTCAAAAATTTTCTCTGCAATTTTTTCACGGCTCAAGCCGTATTTTGCCATAAGCGCAGGTACGCTTGCCTGCTTAACGAAGCAATCCTCAATTGCGGTGAGATTATACTCGCCCTTGTAGCCATTCTGCAAAAGAGTTGCCGCCAGCTTTTCGCCGATTCCGCCGCTTCTGACACCCTCTTCAAAAAAGAAAATGCGTTTTGCTTTCATGGCAACATCAATTGCGCCAGCGTCAATGGGGCGGATTCTGTTAAGCTTCAGCACCCCTGCGTCAACACCCTGCTCCTTGAGGATTTTAAGTGCGCCACAGGCACAACCAAATGGTCTGCCGTAGGTTACAATTAAAGTGTCGCTCTCTTCGCCATAAAAATCGTATGCTTTAAGGCTGGGAGTGTAATCTTCGGGGATTTCGTATTCACCGCCACGGGGATACCTGACAGCCACAACGCCCTCACTGCGATAAAAAGCATCGCCAAAAGCAATTTTCATTTCGTCATAGGTTGAGGGGGAATAAATTGTGATGTCGGGGATACTGCTTAAAAATGAAACATCGTAAAGTCCGTTATGGGTTTCGCCGTCATCCCCAACAAAGCCAGCTCGGTCAATTGCTAAAACAAGCTTCTGCTTCTGAAGTGCGCCATCGTGAACAATCTGGTCATAACAACGCTGTAAAAATGTGGAATAAACCGCAAAAACGGGGAGCATACCGCCCTTTGAAAGACCTGAGGAGAATGTAACAGCGTGCTCCTCGGCGATGCCAACATCAAAAAATCTTTCGCCAAAAGACTTGCTGAAACGCTCAAGACCTGTACCCAAGGTCATAGCGGCGGTAATAAGGCAGATTCTTTTATCTTTCTCTGCCATTTTGCACATAAGCTCGCCAAATTCGCCGCCGAAGCTGACGCCTTTATTTTTAGGCTCGCCTGTGTCAACATCAAAATTTGAAATGCCATGGAAAAGGGACGGAGATTTCTCTGCAAAATCGTAGCCCTTGCCCTTGACTGTATTCACATGGAGGAGGACGGGACCTTCTATGCTTTTGGCAGTTTCCATAGCCTCACACATCTGCTCAATGTTATGACCGTCAATTGGTCCCATATAGCGGATGCCCATATCCTCAAACATGGTGCTTTTATAAATGAGATTTTTTAAATCAGTTTTGAGCTTAAATGCAAAGTTGGCAAGCTTAACACCAACAAAGGGGATTTTGCTCAAAAACTTTTCCATTCTGTCTTTCATTCTCACATATCTTTTTTTGGAGCGGGTAACGGCAAGATACCTTGCAACAGAGCCGACATTCTGTGAGATAGACATTTTATTATCGTTAAGAATTATTATAAGCTTACTTTTTGACCTGCCTGCGTTATTAAGAGCTTCATAAACAAGACCGCCTGTCAGCGAGCCGTCGCCAATAACGGCAACGGTGTAATTATCGTGCTTTTTAATATCGTTTGCGCAGGCAACACCGTAGGCAGATGAAATTGAAACACTGCTGTGTCCGCTATAAAATGTATCGTGTTCACTTTCATCGGGGCGGGAAAAGCCTGAAATGCCGCCCTCTTTTCTTAAAGTTGAAAATTTATCGTATCTGCCAGTAAGCAGTTTATGAGTATATATCTGATGCCCAACATCCCAGACAATTTTATCGTTGGGCGAGTCAAAGCATTTATGAATAGCGATTGTAAGCTCCACCGCACCTAAATTGGAGGCAAGATGACCGCCGTTTGATGACACGGTTTTAATAAGAACCTGCCTGATTTCCTGTGCAAGTTCCAGAAGCTGTTCATCAGAATAATTTTTAATATCTGACGGAGATTTTATGTTATTCAGATAATAAACTTCGCTCATTTTATCACTTCACTTCCGAAAAACATAAACTGAAAATCAGCTTTTTCTCTTAGCCATTTTATCTGCAAAATCGCAAAGGAAAGCTGTATCACCATCAAAGGATTTAAGTGCTTCTTTTGCTCTTTCGGTGAGGAAGTCAACCTTTTTAGTTGAGCCGTCAAGACCGAGAGCTGAAACATATGTTGATTTATCATTATCTGCATCACTGCCGATTGGCTTGCCGAGAGCTTTTTCATCCCCTGTTACATCAAGGATGTCGTCAACTATCTGAAAAGCAAGGCCAATATCTTTAGCGTAGCTTTCTGCATTTTTTATTTTTTCATCGTCTGCCCCTGCGGAAATACAACCGAGAACACAGGCAACTCTTATAAGCTCACCTGTTTTAAGAGCGTCTGTTTTTTCGAGGACATCAACACCAACGCTCTTGCCCTCGTTTTCTAAATCCATAACCTGACCGCCAATCATACCGCAGACACCTGCCGCCTTTGCCAGCTGAGAAACTGCCTTTACAGTTTTATCTGCTGAAAGGGTTGATTTTGCGGCTGTTTCAAATGCGAGGGTCAGAAGTCCGTCCCCTGCAAGGAGGGCGTTGGCTTCGCCGAAAGCAACGTGGCATGATGGCTTGCCACGGCGGAAATCGTCATCATCCATACAAGGCAAATCATCATGAATTAAAGAATATGTGTGTATCATTTCAAGAGCGCAGGCATAGGGCAGGGCAAGCATAGGGTCGCCGCCGCAGACCTTACAAAATTCAAGCACTAAAACAGGTCTGATTCTTTTGCCGCCATTGCGCACTGAATATCTCATAGCCTGAGAAACAACATCGTCCCCTTTTGGGAGAAATTCCTCAAGAGCGTTATTGACTATTTCAACATAGTTCATTCTTCATCTTCCTTTGCAGAAAGTTTTGTTATTTTAAGCTTGGCTTTTTCAAGGCAGGAATTGCAGAATGTGGTGAGCTTTGTGCCCTCCTCAAAAAGCTTTAATGATTCTTCAAGTGAAAGACTTCCAGAATCAAGCTTGTCTGCAATCTCTTCAAGCCTTTTTATAGCCTGTTCATATGTCATATTTTTCATATATATTACCTCAATCGGCTGTTACGGCAACATCACCGTCTGCTAACTTCAAGTTAAGCTTATCGCCAGATTTAATATCTTTTGCCTTTGTTACAACTTCGCCATTTTTATAGACCGCTGAATATCCTCTTGAAAGGACTTTCATGGGGTTCATTGCATCAAGTCTGCCTGCAAGGGAGGCAAGCTGACTTTGCTTTAAGGCAAAGGTTTCGTTGATTTTATCAAAAATACGCTGTGAAAGAATGTCAAGAGTCTGAATATTCTTTTCTACCACCGCTTCGGGGTTAAGATAAGAAAGACGCTTTGACATAAAATCAAGGTTATCTTTTTCGTTTTCAATGTATGCTAAAAGTGTTTCTTTGCACTGAGCGTAAAGTGCGTTCACATAAAGGCTCTGCTCACGCCAATCGGGCACTGCAAGCTCTGCCGCCGCTGACGGAGTTGGCGCACGCAAATCTGCCACAAAATCGCTTATGGTGAAATCTGTTTCATGACCCACAGCAGAGATAACGGGGATTTCACTTCGTGCAATTGCTAAAGCTACAATTTCTTCATTAAATGCCCACAAATCCTCTGCAGAGCCGCCGCCTCTGCCGACGATAATGACATCTGCACCGTTGAGGGAGTTAAATTCATCAATCGCCGCCGCTATCTGCCCTGCCGCCATAGCTCCCTGCACCTGCACGGGGGCAATAACAAGCTCGGTTAAAGGGAAGCGCCTTGTGATAATATTTATAATATCGTGAATTGCCGCACCAGTATCTGATGTAACAACACCGACTTTTTTTGGCATCTGCGGAATCGGCTTTTTACGCTCGGCATCAAAAAGGCCTTTGGCGGCAAGCTTTTCTTTAAGCTGTTCAAAAGCAATTGCCAGCGCACCTGCACCGCTTGGCTGCATATCATCAATATACAGCTGATACACACCGTCCCTTTCATAAACAGAAACTCTGCCACGGATGAGGACTTTCATTCCGTTTTCGGGCATAAATTTTAATCGCTGATTTGAAAATCTGAACATTACGGCTTTGATGGCACATTCGCCGTCTTTAATGCTCATATAATAATGCCCTGTTCTGTAATGATTGGTGAAATTTGAAATTTCACCCTCCACAAAAACGGTTTTAAGGTTCTGATCGCCGTCAATAAGGGATTTTATATATGTATTAAGTTGTGTTACTGTAAGAACAGTTGGTGTTCTCAAAAGTATCACCCGATTTTTTAAATTCTGCCCTCTTTAAGAGCGGTTAAGTATGCAATGCCTGCCGCATTATCGCACGAAAATTCGCTTGCGGCAAAGAATGCACCAAACTTTTTTGAAAGAGCCGAGCTGATAACACGGCTTGACATTACTCCCCCTGCAAAAAGAACAGGCATATCGCCCAACTTTTCAAGCTGATACTCTGTCATTTTAACAAGAGCTGTCATTATATAATCAATGCAGTAACGGCAGATGTCCTCTTTGGCTTCGCCTTTTTCGAGCATTGCCCTGCACTTATTCTCTACACCCGAAAGGCAACAGTTGCCGTCTTTCAGTTTAACATTTATTTTAAATTTCTTTGAGCTTTTCTGTGCAAGCTCGTCCACAAATCTGCCCGCAGGGAACGGGAAGCCCAGCATTACACCGACTCTATCTACCGCCTGCCCTGCTTTAAGGTCAAGGGATGAAGCCAGCATATCCGCCTTTATGATTTCATCCTTATGAGGGGTAACGAGCAATGCGTCAGTTGTTCCGCCAGAAACATGGAAAGCAAGGAACTGCTTTTCAAAAAGGGAACTGTCCCCAACAGAATAAACTGCCGCCGCAATATGCCCCTGCTGATGAGAAAATCTGTGAAGCGGTTTGCCTGTGGCGGCACACACAGCCCTTGCGGCATTTACACCTGCAAGAAAGCAAGGCATATATGAGCCTGCCTGCCGTCTTGGTGCATCTGAAACACCCACAGCATCTATCGAACCGCTGAAAGAAGCGAAAAGCTCCTCTAAAAGCTCCGGCAGCTGAACAGTGTGGTGAAACACAGCATCGCTCTGCCTTAGCCCTAACTGCCCCTCTTTAACAGGGAGCAGCTTCTTTTTTTGCACAATTTCGCCGTCATTATATATAGCACAGGAAGTTGTGTAGTTGCTTGTATCAATACCTAAAAAAGACATTTTATCCCCTTGCGACTGCGCCTAAAACGCCGTTTACAAATGATTTGTCTTCGTCTGTTCCATATGTTTTGCAGATATTGACAGCCTCGCTGATAATAACGCCAACGGGTGCAGTTCTGCTCATTGTAAGCTCAAATACACCAAGGCGAAGTGCTGCAAGGGCAACCTTTGAAAGCCTTGCCTTGCGCCATGAACGCAGGTGCTTTTCAATGATTTCGTCGATCTCTGCAATGTTTTCGTCAATGCCCTTTGCGGCAATCTTTGCCTTTTCAGAAACACTGAGATTTTCACTTTCGCCTGCAAAGCTGATAAGCTCATCAACTGTAACATCTTCGTTAAACAGCTTTTCAAATGTGATGATAAAAGCCTGCTCTCTTGCGCTGATTTTTTCTGCCATATCTATTCCCCCAAAAAAAAGAAAACCTCTGAAAAAAGATATTCAGAGGGTAGTATATAAAAACCGTATAAAAGTTTTAAAGTTGCGTAGGCTCTCGCCTGAATGTATATTCATACACTCCCTCACGGTTATTATATCATAAAAAAAATATTTCTCAATAGTTAAATGAAAATTTTATGCAATTTTTCTGGTATATATTCATTTTTTTGAGCAAAAATCCGCTTCCATTTTGAAAATCTTTATGATATAATGAAGAAAAATCACAAGGAGAGATTATTATGGTATCAACCTTTCTTACAAAAGCAGTGAGCTTTATGCTTTCACTGGTTATGTTTCTGGCAACACCAATCAACCTTATTACTGGCAACAAAGAAAAGAAAATTTCTTATGCCGAAGATGGCTGCAAATTAAGCTTCGCCGCTATTTCAGACATACATATGAAAAATATGTGGGGCGAGCAGAAGGTTTTTGAGCTTGGTCTTTATGATATGGAAGATGCAAAAGATCAGCTTGATGCAGTTGCTTATGTTGGCGACATCACTGACCACGGATACTATGAAATGTGGAACAGAGTTTTTATCGCTACATCAAAATTCACCCCCGCAAAAAATCAGTTTGTTATTGTTGGTAATCATGACACATGGGGACCAAACCGTGATGAATTTGACAACCCTGTTGACGGCGTTAAGCCAACATTCATTGAGTATAATAGAATGATAAGCAACAGAGATATTACAGAAATGTATTACAGCGATATTGTTAACGGCTATTATTTCATCGCTCTCGGCTCAGAAGAGGATCACACAGACGCATTCCTTTCTGACAAACAGCTTCAGTGGTTTGAGGGTGAAATGGAAAAGGCAAAGGCAACAGGTCTTCCCATTTTTGTATTCCTCCATCAGCCGATTATCGGCACACACGGTCTGCCCTACAACTGGGAGCTTGAAAAAGATTATGACTATGATGACGGCGGCATCGGCGCACAGAACGATCAGGTAGTTGACATTCTTAAAAAGTATGACAATGTTTTCTTTATTTCAGGTCATATCCACGCAGGCATTAAAAATGAAAGCTCAAAGCTTGGCGTTGAGTATGCATCTGTTGAGTATATGGAAAACAACAACGGCAACAATATTACACTTATCAACCTGCCATCTTATATGTATTTTGATGTTATGCGTGGCGGTCATATTATGCCCGGCTGCGGATTTATTGTTGAAGCATATGAAAGCAAGGTTATTATCAGAGCAAGAAACTTCGCAACACGCACATACCTTTCAAAATTTGATGTTGAGGTACCGCTGGTTTAATTAAAGCAGAACCAAAACCTTATAATTGAATTTAAAAAGCTGGCTATGAAAAATCATAACCAGCTTTTATTTTTATCTTATTTTATATATGACGGGTCAAGAAGTGTCAGCTCATGGAAGCTGTCGATTTCTATAATATCAGACTTTTTGCACTGCCTTATTTCTACCTTATATCTGTCTTTCAAAAGAACAAGGGGGATAAACTCCCAGAAATAATTTTTGCCGTCCTCAAATTCATTATAGACCTTTGCAAAATCTTCTCTCAGCTTGCGGCTGTCGTCCTTTGTCCAGTAAGATACACCGTAATAATTATAGCAGAATGTGTTGCCTTTCTGATAATCGGTAATAAATCCGTCTTTCATTTTGAAGCTCCAGTCATCTGTTTCAAGTGAATATGAGCCTAAAATGTTGCTGTAATACTGATATTTTGTGATTACATCGGGGTTGGAAATATATAAATCCGCCTCGCATAGGTAGCAGGAATCCACCTTATCAAGCACTCTCATAACAGAGGAAATGTTGTTGGTTGTGCTGAATTCATCGTTATCAACCAGATTTATAAACGGATATTTTTCCAAGAGCTCGTCAAATATTTCTTTTTTATATCCTCTGACAAGGGTTATATCTGTTATGCCAACACGCACAAAGGCATCAAGAAGTGTGTCAATTATGCGCACGCCGTTGACCCTTACAAGGGGTTTCGGTCTTTCAAGGGTAGCAGGCACCATTCTTTCTCCAAAGCCTGCCGCCATAATAACAGCACTTTTAACCCTGTACGGTTCAAGATTTTCAAGGCCCAGTTTTGTTATTTCTAACACAGAACCTCTTTTTTTAACAAGCCCGTTATCATAAAGAGTATCAAGACTTCTTTCAATCTGCGAGCCTGATATTTTAAGCGTATCTGAAAGGGTTCTGATTTTTAATTCCTGAATCCCGTATTTTTCAAGGAATGTTAGAATTTCAAACTGGTAACGGTTAAGATTCATATTAACCTCTCCTTATTAAAGGCAGATGTATTTCTTTCTAAGCTTGTCAGCTCTGCCATTGATGATTTTAAGCATTGCTTTCGCCTCTGCTTTTTCATCCTCTGTGCCTGTAACATACTGCTTCATAAGTCTGCCCTCTTCATAGCAAATTTCATCATGAAGCGGGAAATAATATTTAAGCAGGAAGCAGGAATATTTTGCAAGGCGCATTTCACCAACAAGGCGGAACTCTGTGCTTATTGTATCCACTGCAACAGAGTAATAATCCTTAATTGACTGAATAAGGTCTGTACGCTCATTCTCGTGAGCAAAAACGATTGTGGAGCAGATGTATGCGCCCTTGTTTTCTGAATAAGAGCTGTGGCTGTCTGTGCTGCCAACTATTGGCACCTTGTGTCCCTTTGCAACCTCTTCATAATATCTGATTGTCTGGAAGCCGTTCTGCTCATAATATCTTTCGCCGCCAAGAACCTCAAATGCGTCAAAAGGCTTCTGCGCAAACATATAATCTGAGAAAATTTCGGGTGAATGGTAGCCGCCCATTCTCTTCCAGTTTGGATGAGCAAAAATGCCAAGGCCGTTTGCCTTTTTGATTTCGTCAAAAATCCACTTGCACATAGCATATGGAATTCTTTCAATATTATCGGGCAGGTCTGCTTCATCTGCAAGAGCCTGCATTTTATCCTCAAACTCCTGAAGTGTCATAACATCGGGAGCTTTTTCGGGGAAGAATGCGCGGGTTTCGGGAGCTTTGCCCACCTCTTCAGTCTGAACAGATTCAACCATTGCATTGATTGAATATTCGCCGCCGAAATTGATAATGTGAATATCGTTTCTGTGTCCGTTAACAAGAGGAAGATGAACCTCTTCACCAGGAACCATTGTAAGCTCTGTGGGGCAATCCTCATAAGCCTTGATAGCTCTTAATGAGGGGTAATATCTTCTGTGGTCGGTGATTGCAAGGAAGTCATAGCCGTGGCGGCGATAATTTGCACAAACAACCTCTGGAAGTTCATCACCGTCTGAAAGGTATGTATGTAAATGAAGGTCGCCAATAAAAGGATAACGCTCTTTAAGCTCACCGTCAACAGCATAAACGCAGAAATTTTTGATAACCTTGCCGTCTGCACCAGAGAACATAAGGTTATATTCCTGCTCTGTTTCAAATGTGTGAGAGAAAACAAAGCCGTTCTCCTCTGTGCAGGTGAGCTTTGTTCTGTAGTTGCTTGCAGTGAGTGGGAAGTCGAAGCAATTGCCGCCGTCAAAGCCGACGATTTCAAGATTATACTCTTCACCGCTGATAAAATCGGGGTCGCTGCCAAGTGAGCGGATTGTTATTGTAACCTCTTTGCCTGCTGAAAAAACAAGAGGGAAAACATCATATTTTTTTAAGATAGGGTCAACTGGAAATGCCATAATAAAACTCCTTTGATTTTGATAAATTTATAATACAATTATTTTTATGTTTTGTCAAATTTTAGTTATTGCCAAGCTCCCAGAATGCAACTGCGCTGGCGGCGGCAACATTGAGGGAATCCACATTGTTTGACATGGGGATTTTAATAACATAATCGCTTTTCTTGATTGTTTCGGCTTTAAGTCCGTCCCCCTCTGAGCCTAAAAGCACAGCCAGCTTCGGCTCTGCTTTTAAACGATCATCTTTGATAGAAACAGAATCGTTTCTCAAAGCCATTGACGCTGTTTTGAATCCCAGCGAATGAAGCTCGTCAACAATTGAATCTTCTTTTGAAATTGCCCACGGCACAAGAAAAACATTGCCCATGCTCACTCTGATTGCACGGCGGTAAAGTGGGTCGCTGCATGAATTTGAGAGGATAACGGCATCCATATTAAGTGCCGCCGCAGAGCGGAAAGCCGCACCGACATTGGTGGGGTTCATCACATTTTCAAGAACGGCAATTCGACTTTTGCCCTCAACAGTTTCGGCAACAGATTTCATTCTCGGTCGCTTCATTGCGCAGAGGACTCCCCTTGTGAGCATAAAGCCTGTAAGCTGAGTGAGAACGTCAAATTCCGCAGTGAAAACGGGAACATCACCGCAGCGGGCGATTATTTCTTTCGCCTGCGTTTCGATATGCTTTTTTTCAACAAGAATCGACACAGGCTCGCACCCTGCGTCAAGTGCACGCTCCACAACCTTGGGGCTTTCGGCAATGAACATTCCTTCCTCGGGATGCTCACGGTTAAGAAGCTGATTTTCGGTCAGCCTTGCATATACATCAAGCTCTTTTGAGCTGAAATCTGTTATTTCAATAATGTTGGGCATAAGCTTCTCCTGTTCATAGGAATTGTACCTGTTAATAATATCATATTGCTAAAAATTGTCAATAAAAAAGTCTGTTCGCATTTAACAGATTCAAATAAAAACGGGACTCATTCAATTGAACAAGTCCCTTTTTGTTAAAGCATAAACATCAAAAAAGTATCTAAAACTAATAGAATAATCGGTACAATTCCTTTAAGTGCTTTGCCTGTCTTTAATATATCTATAAACCCGATAACCGCAAAAATAAATGCCATTATGTAATACTCTTTTCCTGTGGTTTTTATTCCGTTAAGTGCCACTTCATTTTTTAAAACAAACGCAGAAAAGAAAATGACAAAAAGCATCGCTGAAAGAATCATTGCCGCTATTGCAAATCCGTTCAAAACACGATTTTCCTTTTGCTTTTTAGGTGCAGGCGTTTCAACAGGAGGTAATGGCTGAACTGTTTCAAGAAGTAATGGCTGAACTGTTTCAATTACATTTTCAACAATTTCATTCGAAAAATGATGCACTCTCTGAGGTGGATAATTTGACAAAGCGGTATCAATTCTGTTCTTTATATATTCGGGATTTACGCCATATTTTGTCCAAAGAGTAATGATTTCAATACCAGCTTCGGCACAGATTTTTTGCACCTTTTCATCTCGTTCTTTTCGCTTTTTATCGTTGTGTGTTTCATCATTTATTTCAATCACAACATAAGGTTTATAATTACTGTCTGTAATAAGGAAATCAACATTGCGAAAAAGCTCATTGTGATATTTTGAGTTATCTGTTTTATCAATAAACGTTGCAAGGTTTGCCTGTGGAACAACCACATAGTCCTGTGGTATAACAGTTTTTATGCAATTAAAAAACTGCTTTTCACGGTTGGTTATTATCGATCTTTTAACATTATACAAATAAGTTTGATTTTCACTCATATTTATCCCTCCAAACCAATTATATCATATAAAAAGAAAAAAGCAATAATTATCAGCTGATAGTTACAGTAATTTTTTCATCCATTTCGAATGTAAATTCGTCGGCGGAAAAGCCACCTGTGAGGAAAAATATTTTCTCTTTTTTGAAGCTGTTTTCTGTGAAAATTTTTGCAGTATTTTTTATAATTGGAAGCACAAAAACTACATCAGATTTTTGCTGATTTATTGCGGCAGAAATTGTGATTTTTTCATCAGAAAATTCATAAAAAAATTCTGCGAAAAGCTCGTCATTTTCTGCGCACTTTTCTTCTACACAAACGAATTTTGATTTGACTTTTACAAAAGTTTTTCCGTCAGATTCTGTGGCGATAATCTGTGCGTTTCCGTCAAAGCAGGTGGCATAATTTTTGCCGTCCTTTTTGTATTCGGCACGGGGAATCAGCGGTCGGTGGTTGATTTCGTCTGTGGGATTTTGCATATTAAATTGTTCGGTGAGCTTGTATTCATAAACTGAGCCTGCCACAACTGCACCATAATCTTTATGATACAAAAGCGACAGCGCACCGCCTGAGGAATGAGCCGCACCACGGGCATATGTATAGGTTGAAAAATCGTAGGCGGTTACTGTGGCGAGCCATCTGCCTGCACGGATTTTGTAAGTATCCAGTTCTTTATAGTATTTATAGCCGTTTTTCATGGTTTCGCAGGGGATTTTCTGCCTGTTTCGGGAAGTGTGAAGTCCTGCGCACAAGGCATCTGCAAGGGCGGCGGCGTGGCAGAATGTGTGATGAACACAGGGAGGCTGTCCGTTTT
Organism: Clostridia bacterium; assembly: GCA_024404115.1. Lineage (GTDB taxonomy): Bacteria > Bacillota > Clostridia > Oscillospirales > Acutalibacteraceae > CAG-488. Next base: position 16,802 of record JAKSQM010000020.1, read on the forward strand.
CTTTATAAAATCTGCCGCCATAAAGTGCACCATTATGGGTGCAGGCAAAGAGCATTTCAAAGGTTCTTTCTGCCGCTTCATAAAACACGGGGTCAAATTTGCTGAGTCTTATAAATGCACCGATACAGCCATCAGATGTTCTGCTTCCGTAGTAAGTCCACTTGTTATTTCGTGAGCCGAACGAGTTATCCCATCCGCCGTCGGGGAGCATAAACATTAAAAATTCTTTGCCGTAAGCAGAAAGTTTTTTCAAGATTTTTTCGTCATTTAAAATCTCTGCCGTGTCAACAAGGCAGGGAAAAGATTCCTCTAAATTGTAGCCAATATCGACAGGAAAACAACCTTTTTCTGTGGTGAAATTATGAGGCTGTCCCTCCCCTGTTAATAGACCGTTTTCTGTGAAATTTTTCATACAATAATCGAGAAGATTTTTTGCACGGATTGTGAATTTTTCTTCGCCAAAATATTCGCCGCACATTGTATTGACAGCACTTGCCGCCGCATAATAATTTATGTTGGCACGAAAGCCATCCACAACATTTTCATAAACCCAGTTGCAGGAATTTCTGAATTTTTCTTCAAGATTTTTTCTGAAATTTTCGGGCAAAACTTCTGCAAAAAAGTGCAGAGTTTTATATAGATTTATTGCAGAAAAAACTGTGATGCCTTTCCACTCACTGCCGTAATCATTTTGCACTGCGCCATCTGAATGTTCAAAGTTTTTTCTGAAAGAAATGAGCTTCTGCGCAGTGAGCAAATATCGGCAATCGCCTGTTTCGCTAAACATATAAATTAAAGGGAAAATTGCGTTGTCTGCCCTGCCGTGAATTGTTTCGCACGCTTCGCAGGAAAAGCCACCGTCATCCCTCTGACGGCTCACAAGGTAATCGCACCATTCTCTTAAAAGACACTTATATTTATTCATAAAATCACCCCAACGAAGCTATTATAACACCAAAATGAAAAAATGAAAATATTTGATTTATTTATGGACTAATCTTTTTAATTGGTGTATAATATGCGGGAAAGGTAGTGATAAAATGAGCAAAATCGAGCCTATGTATGACGGTATTAAGTTGAATATCGCCATCACAAGCGACAATCACATTGACATCAAATCAAAAGCAAACAAACAGCGAATTAAAATGATCAAAAAGGTGCTGGATGATGTAGAAAACGGCACACAGAGATTTGACGCATACATAACCGTTGGCGACACAACATCAAGAGGTGGATTCACAGAAAACTGGGAGCTTGTTAAGGGTGCATTTGAGGGCACTGACCCTGCGGACAACATCCTTTTTACCATTGGTAATCACGATTGCTGGGGCGAGGAAGGCTATGAATGGAACACCGAAGCTCTTGCAAACTTTGCAAAATACAGCAAAGAAATCTGCAAAAATGACATTGACAAGCCTTATTTTTCAAAGGTTATCAAGGGTTATCACTTCGTTTTCCTTGGCTCTGACGGCGTTGCAGAGAACGAGGATTGCGCTGACATCAGCGAGGAGCAGAAAGCATGGTTTAAGGCTGAAATGGACGAAGCTGCAAAGAGCGGCAAGCCTGTTTTTGTATTTTGCCACCAGAGCGTGAACACAAACCACGGACTTCCAAGAACATGGACAGAGAAAGAGGACCCCAACTTCCCGCCCGAAATTGGCGGCATCGGCAAGGACTCTGACGATATTAAAAAGATTCTTGATGCACACAAAAACGTTTATTATTTCAGCGGTCATTCACATATGGGTCTTAATGGTGAAAAGTGCGCAAAGAAAAACGGCTACTCAAGCTACGAAACACACGACGGTGTGCATTATTACAACCTCCCCTGCCTTACAAGACCCAACCATCATGGCGAAAACGAAAAGACAGGTCAAGGACTTGTTATTGAGGTTTATGAAAGCAAGGTTGTTATTCGCCCACGCAACTTCTTGAAGAAAAAGATGAACAAAAAAGTTGCTGTTCAGAATGGCAAGCCATTTATTGAAGAGATAATTTTATAATCAAAAAACTGGGTAAACCGAAAAAGTTTGCCCAGTTTTTTTGCTGTTTTTTTAATTGAAAGCTTAAAAAATTGGTTTATCTTACAAGATTTTTTGCTTTTTCATAATCGGCTCGTTTTACATAAAAAATGTATTCGTAAGCGTAGGTTTGGTCAACGGCAAAAGAGCCTGTGTGCGCCCTTGAGCCTGCGCCAAAGGTGTTTCCATTAAAGTTGACGGTTTTGATTTTGTAATCTATGCCGTTTTTGGCAAGGATTGAGCGAAGCTCCGCCTGCTTTTCCATTGAATAGGTGATAAAAAGCTCTTTTCGATTAAAAATCGTAATCATATTTACCTCCTGTTATTTGCAAAGTCGGTCGGTTTCAATGTATCTCACGCCCAAATCGTAGAGCTTTTCCGCATCCTTAACGGAGTCAACTGTCCAGAGTGAAAGTCCAACACCCTGCGACAGGGCGAGTGTGATTGCTTTTGCACCGTTGAGGCTGAAATCGGCAGAAAGCCAGCAGTTGCCGAGAGCCTTTGCCTTGTCAATTTTATTCTGCGTAATGCCGTAAACCAGATACCACAGCTCAATGTCGCTGTCGTACTCTCTGATTTTTTGAAGCTGTTTGTAGTCAAAAGAAATGATGATCGCACTCTTTGAAAGTCCCTTTGCACGGACAGCATCAACAACGGTGTAGAGCATATCGTAATTATTATTTTTAATTTCTATCTGCGGTCTTGTGCTGCTGCCAACAAAAACATCAAGAAATTCATCGAGGGTGGGGATTTTTTCGTCTTGATAATTCATAAAATCTGCACCCGAAGCGTATTTGTATGTGCGGAGTGTTTCAAAATCGGTGTTGGCAACTGTGCCAGCCTTGAGGAAATCGCCCATAAGAAGCGGGTCATGGTGAAGCACCCACACGTTGTCGCTGGTGAGCTTTATATCGCACTCGGCTGAGTAGTAACCCAGCTCCACCGCCTTTTTGTTTGCAGGCAGTGAATTTTCGGGAGCCTGCGAATTAACCCCACGGTGGGCGGTGATGTGCATTGGCTCTGCGATTTTTTCACTCTGTGAGATTGAAATAAGCTCTTTTGGCTCGTTTGCCTTTAAACGGAGGGCAAAAAACGGTGAATTTGCACCAAGAAGAAGCGGAACGAGCAATATTGAAATCAGTTTATTAAAAAATGAGTTGAGCATAAATATTCCTTTCATTATTCGTATGAGCAAACATACGGTGTTCTGGGTCGGGCATTTTTAAATTTTTGTGCGCCCGATTCAAAAATGCCTGTTACCTTGCCGTTGAACCAGTCAACACCCTCTGACATGGGCGGAATTTTGACGGTTTTGATGGCATCTTTTTCTGTAAGGAAATAGAGCGGAACCTCTGCGCCTGCCATATTATAGGTATATTCTGACTCCACAAGGTTGTAATATCTGATTTTTGAGGCATTTCTTGCGGTGGCAGATGAGCTTGTGGCAAAAATTTCGCCGTCAAACGCTATGCCCTGAACATCATTTGGCATCGAAATCACCATAATGGGGTCGGCACTTTCTGCTTTGAACACAGCGTCCATATCTGAAAGGTCATATTTTTCGCACATGGCGTAGTTGCGCTTGCCGTTGGGGGTGTAGAGCCTCTGCTCGGCAGGAGTTTCGTATGAATTGGTGGGAGTGAAAGTGTAAAATTGACCAACGAAAAGATAATTTTCGTAAGCGCAGACATAGGAAGCCTGCATATGGGTTGCAAGCTTTCCGCAAAAGAACGCATATCCGTAGTCCTCTGCGTTGAGAGCATCGGCAATTTTAAGGCGACGAACACTTTTACCCGAAGAAATGAGGAGAGAATCGCCAACATCTGCCACACCGCCAACATGGGCAAGGCAGGGGTCGCCGTCCTCATAGGCAAGCTTCACAGTTTTAACACGCTCACCGCTTTCGGCATCCATAAGAACGAGGATTGAGTTATCGTCATCATCCCTGTAATATGTAATGGCGAAGAGATTATGAGTGTCGATATAGCAAAAGCCCTGCGGAACATAGCCTTTTTCCAGCTCGGGAATTTCACACAGCTGGTGGCAATCTGGGTAATCCATCCTAAGGCTCATAAGTCCAAAAAGACTTTTGAAAAGGCTGCCGATTCCGTCAATAATTCTGACAGCTTCGGGCACAGTTTTTGAATAACTGCCCTGTGCAAATGCGAAAATTCCGCAGGAAAGAACAATACACAGGCACAAAAGCAGGCTGATAAATTTCTTTAACATAAAAATGCTCCTTTTTAAGCAAAATCTTTAAGAAAATTATAATATAAAATTTTGAAAAATGCAATAAAATAAAAAGCATAAACCTGCAATGCATGGCTTATGCTTTGTTTTTGAAGTTGAATTTTAATCTCTGAAATCGGCAATATCAAGAATAGTTGAAGATGTGATTTCTGCGCTGCCGTCAAGGGCATTATAAATTCTTAAAATATAAAGAGCTGGAACGGCACCCTCAGCATTGGCAGTACCTTTGCAGAGGATTAAATAATTCATACCTGCAACAACCTGCTGACCGAGGAGCGCAATTGGTTCATAATTTATTTTATTCTGAGTGCCAGAAGCGATTCTTAATGCGTTTTCTGCATCAAGAGCGATTTTGTTGGCTTTAACACTCTCACCGATTGTCCATCCGCCGGAAAGCCGCTCAGGTGCGGTGTCTTTGCCAGCGTAACCAACCACATCAAGCTCCTTAACAGAAATAATTTCTGCTGAAGAGTCGAAGCCTTCATACACAATTGCAATGGCGGGCTTGCCCTTTTTATCTTTGCAAAGGAAAGCGTAATTTGTGCCCGAAACAACCTGTGTGCCAAGAAGTGCCTGCGGAGTAAGATTTTTCTTAGTTTTTTTGCAAGCAGCGGCAAAGGTTGCGGCAAGATTTTCATCAAGAGATGATTCTGTGAGCTTTTCGGGAATACCCCATCCGCCGCAAACAACATCATCGCCCTGATTTTTTTTGCCCTTGCAGCCAACAAAGCCAAAAGCCATTAAGCAAACAAGCGCAAGTGAAACAAATTTTTTCATAAGAATTCCTCCAAAATTTAACTAAAATCATTGTAACAGAAATAAAAAGTTTTTTCAATATAGGGAAAAGAAATATAAAAAATAAACTATATTTTCGATATCGCAGGCAAACAGCAGTTAACTGAAGAAAGGTAGATTAAAGTTCAGCAAAGAAGAAAAAAACACCCACGCAAAAGCGTGAGTGGAAAGAGATAAGGGAAAATCAAGTAAAAAGATAAGAAGAAAACCGACCCAGCGATCAGAAACATAGTCGCCTTGCTCGCTTGGAGCGCATCGCAATTCTCCTTGTTTCTTCCTACTCGAAGCCACAACAATTAGTCCACTGGACGGTTGTGTCTTCTCGCCAGTTAACAGCCAATGTGTCTGGTTTGACACAAGGTTGTTGGTGAGAATCAAAAGGAAGCCAAACAAAAACACCCACGCAAAAGCGTGAGTGTTATGTCTGGCTCCCCCTGTTGGACTCGAAGAGAGGACTTCGAATCAAAGAAATAAAGGTAA
>JAKSQM010000021.1 GCA_024404115.1 Clostridia bacterium
GGCGTGGGCGGCGTGGGCGGCGTGGGCGGCGTGGGCGGCGTGGGCGGCGTGGGCGCAGATGTTGCCTATTTGTTAAAGAAATTTTGTGGCAACATCTGCCCTCCTTTTAATAAGGAGTTGGGTTTTTAGTTTTAGTATGTGCTTGCCGTAAGAGTAGATTGCCACACCTCCTGCGGAGCCTCGCAATGACAATACCGACAATTTTTCGTTTAAATTTATATTTGTGCTGACATTCAAAGGACAATCCCTCAGTCTTTTTGCAGAGCAAAAATCCAGCTCCCTTTACACAAGGGAGCCGTTTTATTGTGCGTTTTATGCGGATTTGTATGATATTTTCTTGATTTAGTTCGGGAAGAGCAAGCCCTTCCCCTACGGTGTGCCGTCCACTTCTTCGCTATTCACTACAGCTTATTACTTTAGGTTCTACCCCTCTGTCATTTTTCAAATGACATCTCCCCTGTCAAGGGGCGACGAGAAGCTCGGTGCTTTTTTATTTAGTTGCGTTGTGAATATAATTCACCTTATTGCACGGGGATGAACCCCGTGAGGACAGTGGTCGGGGTGCATACCGTGAGAGTGGATTGCCACGGCTCTTTGAGCCTCGCAATGACGATGCCGATAGTTTTCATTCAAATTTATATTGGTGTAATCGGTTAGAATCGGGAAGAGCAAGCCCTTCCCCTACGGTGTGGTTATGTCATTCAATGCTACATATCAGATGAATTTGTGATGACATTCAGCAATAACGGGATGTCGAGGACGCCATCCCATACACATACAATTTATAGTATGCTGCAGTTTCGGGAGCTTTTGCAAACAGGTAGATAACCCCCTCAGTCTGCTCCGCAGACAGCTCCCCAGTGGGGCGCCTGATTAACGGGAGCAGCAAGCTACTCCACTATGGTGCAATACTATAAATTTCTTCATTTAATTGTTGCAATGCAAAGCTGGCGAACACAGTTCGCCCCTACAGTGTGATACCATCAATTATTCATTAAAATGTGTAATTCAAAGCACATAAAAAAGAGCTGTCCGCAGACAGCTCTTTCTATTATTCTTCAGTTTTCTGAACTTTTTTTGGCTCGATTTTGCCGTAGAGGCTACCGCCAAAATCTGAACGGGGTGCTCTTGCGGGCTTATCCTCAGCAGGAACATAATTGTTGCTGGGTTTGCGTCTGTAATCGCTCTTACCGCCTGAACGGCCTCTTGAGTTTGAATTTCTGTATCCGCCATCAGCAGGGGTAATAACTACCTTTCTATCTGCCTCTGAACCAACGGAATGTGAGCTTACGCCGTCAATTTCCTGAATGGTTGTGTGGATAATTCTTCTCTCATAAGGATTCATGGGGTCAAGGCAAACGCTTCTGCCATATTTCTTAACTCGTGATGCCTGCTTTCTTGCAAGCTCTTTGAGAGTATCCTCTCTCTTTTCACGGTAATTGCCAGCGTTGATTGAAACACGCTTGTAATTATCCTTGCCCTTATTGATAGCAAGTCTTGTAAGATACTGGATAGCATCGAGGGTTTCGCCTCTTCTGCCGATAACATAGCCGTAGCCGTTACCGCAATCAAGGTCGATTGAGATGCTTTCTTCATCTTCGTTAATCATGATTTCAACATCGTCAACGCCCATTCCGCTGAGAATGCCCTTTACATAGCACTCAGCAGCTTTGCCGATTTCTGAAACAACACCTGTGTATGTCTTGGGTTCTTCAACCTTTTCTTCTTTAACAACAGGCTCTGGCTTTTTGAAATCTGCCTTTTTAGGCTGTGATTTCTCTTTCTGAGCCTTGAAAGACTTTTTCGGCTCAGGCTTTTTCTCTTCATATTCATAATAAGCTCTTGCCTTTGCGGGTGAACCGCCGAAAAGACCGAAAAGCTTCTTCTGAGGCATCTCTATGATTTCAGTGCTGACATCGGCATCTTCGGGGGCATTGAGTGCTTTCTTTGCTTCCTCGATAGCCTGCTCGATGGTTGCACCTGTACCGATTGCTTCTTTAATCAAATTTACACCACCTATAGTGAATTAGCTTAAATTATTTACTTTTTTCTTCGTATTCTTTAACTCTCTTCAGGCTTGCTTCTCTTGAGCGGCGTTCAACAGTTTCTTTAACCATAAGCTTGGCTATTTCGTGCTGAGGTGAGCATACTTTTTTCATGATAATGCTCTGAACGATTGAGAAGATATTTGAAACACCCCAGTAAACACCGATACCGGCAGGGAACATAAATGTGAACCATACAGACATGGCAGGCATCATAAGCATCATACATCCGCCAGTGGGATTATTTGCCATTGCGGGGTTAGCTTTTTTCTGCTGAGCCTGTGTGATGATTGACTGCAAAAGTGATGTTACACCAGAGAAAATCGGGATTGCCCAGTAAACATCAAAGTTTTTCACATTTGGTCTTGCACCAAGCTGAATTCCGAAAAGCTCAAACTTCTTTGTTGCAACGAACTGTGAAATAGCGTCAATAGTCTGACTGCTTACCTTGCCAGAAGCAACGATTGCGCCCTTAATGTCGTTAAAATACTGAATAACATACATTGGGAAATATCTCGAGTTTGCAGTAGAAATATTGCCCTTTGCATCAAGAACCAGCTTCTGAATAACCTCATTTGAGGAGCTTTTTGCGAAATCTACAAAAATGTCTGAAAGGACTTTAATATCGTCAACATTTATGCCCAGTGCGTAACGCAGTGGGTTATACATAACGCCGAAAAGACCGATGATGAGGGGCATCTGAATAAGCATGGGAAGGCAACCCGCCGACATGGGATTATAGCCCTCACGCTGATACAATGCCTGTGTTTCTTCCTGAATCTTCTGTTGATTGCCGGCATACTTTTCCTGAATACGTCTGATTTTAGGAGCAAGACGCTGCTGTTTTGCCATACCCTTCTGCTGAGAGATAGAGGTAGGAATCATAAAACAGCGGGCAAGTATTGTAAATAATATAAGCGCAAAGCCGTAGCCGCCGAAGCCGCCAACCAGCTTGTATATTCCCAGCATGATATAGCCGAATATTGGGCTTATATAGTCATATAACCAATTATATATTGAGGTCATTACTAAACTCCTTTATGCCTGCAATTGCATTTTTCTTTTTTAGGGGGTACGGGGTCGTAGCCGCCCTTGAATAATCTGTTGCAGCGGAGAATCCTCCACGCTGCAAGGGCGGAGCCTTTGAATGCTCCGTGAACTTCGATAGCCTCCAACGCATAGCACGAGCAGGTGGGATAATACCTGCACATAGGAGGCAGATGCGGTGAAATAGCTTTTTGATAAAATCTGATGAGGGCTTTAAGCACCTTTTTCATTTAAGAACACCTGCGCTTTTTAACTGCCTTTTCATAATTTCACACACATCAGTGCTTTTAAGCTTTGTTGTTTTAAATCTTGCCACAAAAACAATATCACATCCGCAGCAAATATCACCGCTGATTTCTTTAAATGCAGCTGTTATAATTCTGCGGCAACGGTTTCGCATAACGGCATTGCCGATTTTTTTGCCAGTCGTTACTCCAAAACGGCAAATACCCGCGCGGTTATTCTTTAAAACATATGTAACCAACGCAGGCTCCGAGAAAGATTTGCCACGCCCGTAGGTGCGGCGAAAATCAATATTCTGCTTTAATTTCTGGATTTGGGGCAAAACAATCAGATCCGTTCACCGATTAGTATGAGAGCTGCTTTCTGCCTTTAGCTCTGCGGCGAGCGAGAACTTTGCGGCCGTTTCTGTCTGACATTCTCTTGCGGAAGCCATGCTCCATCTTTCTGTGGCGTTTCTTGGGTTGATAAGTTCTTTTCATTTTGCTTTCCTCCTATCAAAATTAAAATATTTACATGGGAGCTGTTACACTCCCCGAAAAAGCATACTGACTACCAGTATTCACAGAGAGATATTATATATCATCTTTGACAGCTTGTCAACCACTAATTTGGTTTTTGTTGGATTTTTAGAGCCATATACCTAAAAATTTTTTAAAAATTTTAGTTGGACGAAGTAACCTATTGACGATTTTAACATAGTATGTAGTGTAAACAGAAAGGAGGCAATACAAAATGGGATGCTGCAATAACTGGTTAATCATTCTTTTGGTTATCATTCTTTGCTGTGGCTGCGGCTGCGGTAACGACAACGGCGGTCTTTTTAACAACAACAGCTGCTGTGGTTAATTTTGCCTGAACTTACCTGAGCACAGACCCTGTGAGGTTTACCCTTGCAGGGTTTTGTGTTATTTATGAATATATTTGGTTATTATGTTCACTTTTAAGCGTTGTTTTTTGTTAATTTTTTAACTTGTTGTAAACCTATTGAATAATAAGTGCAAAAGTTGTAAAATACTGTTGTTATTACATATATAGAAATATGCAAGGTGAAAAGTATGGAAAAAGCACATTTTTTCGGTGCTTCAAAGAAGTGGCTGGCACTTATCCTTTGCGGTGTGATTATCCTTGGAATTATCGCCGCCGACTTCTTTATAAATCGGGAGAAAAGTGAAAAGACCTATGTTGCAATGGGTACTGTTATAACATCAAAAATTCAGGGCAAAGGCTCTGCAGAGGCGGAGGAAGAAATCCGCACCATGATTAACGGAATGGAAACCGCCTGCCTTTCTTGGAGATGTGAGGGCTCTGATGTTTACAGAATCAACGAGCATAACGGCACATTTGAATCTGTTTCGCAGGACACTGCAAAGTGGATTGCAGACTGCGTTGATGTAAGTGAAAAGAGCAGTGGTGCATTTGACATAACAATCGGCAAGGTTACAAAGCTCTGGAATTTTGACGGAGAGTCAAGCAATGTGCCGTCAAGTAAAGAAATTGAAAAGGCTTTGCAGGCAGTTGATTATTCAAAGATGCTCTTTAACAGCACAGCGGTTAAAATTGCAAAGGGTCAGTTTATTGATTTAGGCGCAGTGGGCAAGGGCATTGCCTGCGACAGTGCAAGAGAAATTCTTGAAAACAGCGGTGTTAAAAGTGCAACTGTTTCTGTTGGCGGAAGCGTGCTGGTTTTTGGCAAAAGTGCAACGGTTGGAGTTATCTGCCCAGATGACGACACAAAATGCGTTGGCACAATCAATCTTAAAGACAAATGCGTTTCAACAAGCGGTGATTATGAGCGTTTCTTTGAAAAGGACGGCAAAAAATATCACCACATTCTTGACCCTTATACTGGCTATCCTGTTGAGAATAATCTGAGAAGTGTTACGGTTATTTGCGATTCGGGGCTTCTCAGCGACGCACTTTCAACAGCCTGCTTTGTTTTGGGATACAAAGGCTCTCTGGGACTTCTTAACAATTATGATGCAGAGGCTATATACATATTTGACGATAACACAATTGCTGTAACTGACGGAGTGAAAAGCTTTAAGCTGACAGATAACAGCTACAAGATGAAATAATATGAAAAAGCTATTTGAAAGAAACGACCTGCTGATTATTATAGCGGTGTGCGTTGTTACGATTATTTTGCTTATCCCCCGCTTTGTTGGCGAAAAGGGTGCAACAGCAGAAATTTCTGTTGACGGCAAGATTATTAAAGAAATTGAACTTGACAAAACAGATGGAATGTATCAGTTCACAACTGAAACTGAGCCTTCGGTTACCATAACGGCGGAGAAAGGCAGAATCTGCGTTTCTGATGCAGATTGCAAGGACAAGCTTTGCGTTAAAAGCGGATGGCTCACATCTGAGGGCGACATGGCGGTATGCCTGCCTGCAAAGGTTGTTGTAAATATTAAAGGAAGCAGCACGAAGAACGCTCCCGATGTTATTACATATTAAGGAAACAGTATGAAAACAAAAAATATTACAAAACAGGTTGCCCTCACAGGCGTTTTAAGTGCGCAGGCACTGGCACTTTCTTTTCTTGAAAGTCTGATTCCTGTGGCGGCAGGCTTCCCACCTGGGGCAAAGCCCGGGTTTTCAAACGTGGTTGTTATGTTTGCCGCAGGGACTGTCGGTATTCCTCAAACATTTGCGATTATGCTTATTAAGGCAATTTTTGCAGGACTTACAAGAGGATTCACCGCATTTTTTATGAGCCTTGCAGGTGGATTACTCAGCACCACAATGGCTCTCATTCTGATGAGAAGCCAAAAAATCAAGCTCGGATATATCGGTGTTGGCATTGCCTGTGCCGTTTGTCATAATATCGGTCAGCTGTCAGTTGCATCGGTGATTTCGGGAACACCAAAGCTTTTTGTAAGCTACGGCCCGTTTTTGCTTCTTGCATCTATACTGACTGGCTTCTTAACAGGCACTGTGCTGAAATACACCATGCCAGCATTAGAGAAGCAATGCAGATTCATTCTGAAAACGAATATAAATAAGGAGTTGAATAAATGAGCAAGATTAAAGTCAGCGGAGTTCTTAAAGCTGTAGTCAAGGTTCGTGGCGGCGTTAAGGTTGACCACCACAAGGACACAGCTGAGCTTGAAGTTGTTCGTATGCCTGTGCCCAAAAAGGTTGTACTTCCTATGCAGCAGCATATTGGCGCACCCTGCACACCCACAGTTAAAGTGGGCGACACTGTTGCAGTTGGTCAGGTTATCGGCGACAGCGACAAGTTTGTAAGTGCTCCGATTCATGCAAGCGTTTCTGGTAAGGTAACTGCAATTGGCAATGTTACACTTCCCAACGGCGCAGTTGTTCAGGGTGTTACTATTGAGTCAGACGGAGAAATGCGTCTTTATGAGGGCATTGAGCCGCCTAAGGCAGACACTCTTGAAGATTTTCTCAAGGCTGTGAGAGCATCTGGTCTTGTAGGTCTTGGCGGTGCGGGATTCCCCACACACGTTAAGTTGAATGTTCCCAAAGACAAGAATGTTGACACACTGGTTATAAATGCCGCAGAGTGCGAGCCTTACATCACAGTTGACTACCGTGAATGTATGGAAAATTCATGGGACATCCTTTCGGGCATACATATTGTAAAGGATATGCTCGGCATTAAGAATGTTGTTATCGCAGTTGAAAACAACAAACCAAAGGCATTTGAAATGCTTAAAAAGATTGCTGATTCAGACAATATGGATGGCGACGCAATTAAGATTATGGCTCTTGAGTCAAAGTACCCGCAGGGTGCTGAAAAGATGATGGTTCAGTCCGCAACAGGCAGAAAGGTTCCCCCAGGAAAGCTCCCTGCTGATGTTGGCTGTGTTGTAATGAATGTTGCCTCTGTTGCATTCCTTGCAAGATACATCAAAACTGGTAAGCCACTTGTAAGCCGTTCACTGACGGTTGCAGGTTCAGCTATCAAAGAGCCTAAAAATATCAGAGTTCCTCTTGGAACAAACATTGGCGAAATTATTGATTTCTGCGGTGGATTCTGCGAAGAGCCTGCAAAAATCATCGCTGGCGGACCTATGATGGGTCTTTCAATTATCGGCACCGACCTGCCTGTAAGCAAGAGCAACAATGCTATTCTTGCACTTGCAAAGGGTGATGCGGCTATCCGCAAGGAAACTGACTGTATCCGCTGCGGAAGATGCGCCGCCGCCTGCCCCATGAGCCTTATGCCCACACTGATTGAACGCAGCATGAAAGCTGGCAATGTGGAGGCTCTTCAGAAAGCGGGAATTATGGTTTGCATGGAATGTGGCAGCTGTTCATATTCATGCCCTGCAAAGAAACCGCTTGTTCAGACAATGAAAGCCGCAAAGGCTTATTTAAGAGAGGCAGGTGCTAAAAAATGACAGAATTAAAAAACAAGCTTACCGTTAGTGCATCCCCTCATGTTCGCTCAAAGGCAACAACACAGGGAATTATGCTTGATGTTATCATAGCACTTTGCCCTGCTCTTATAGCATCGGGTGTGCTGTTTGGATTAAGAGCAATAGCTGTCAGCGCAGTTTGCGTTGGCGTATGCGTTATTTCAGAATATGTTGCACGCAAGGTTATGAAACGCTCCAACACAATTGCAGATTTAAGCGCAGTTGTTACCGGTCTTCTTCTTGCATTCAACCTGCCCTCAGGTGTTCCCCTGTGGATTGCCGCTATCGGCTCAGTTGCTGCGATTGTTATTATTAAGCAGTTCTTTGGCGGTATCGGTCAGAACTTTATTAACCCTGCACTTGGTGCAAGAATTATTCTTCTCACCTCTTTCCCCTCAGAAATGGCAAAATGGGAAGCTCCTTTAAGCTGGAAAACACAGGTTGTTACAACAGCTTCTCCCCTTGCATCAATGTATAACGAAAGCAAGCAGTTCACAACAGAAAATCTTCCCTCTCTTACAGATATGCTTCTTGGCAACAGAGCAGGATGTCTTGGTGAGGTTTGTGCAGCTGCACTTATCCTTGGCGGATTATACCTTATTATCAGAAAGGTTATCTCCCCTGTTATCCCCCTTACATTCATCGGCACTGTTGGTGTGTTCATGGCTATCAAGAGCGGATTTGATATGACATTCGTCCTCTATCAGCTTCTCAGCGGCGGTCTTCTTCTTGGTGCTATCTTTATGGCAACTGACTACACAACATCACCAATCAGCTTCAAGGGCAAGATTATTTACGGTATCGGCTGCGGTCTTATCGCTTCTCTTATCAGATGCTTCGGCAATCTTCCAGAGGGTGTCAGCTTCGCTATCGTACTGATGAACATTCTTGTTCCTCACATTGAAAATCTTACAACTCCAAAGCCTTTCGGCTCTGTTAAAGAGAAGAAAGAGAAAAAGGTGAAGGAGGATAAAGCATCATGAAAAAAGCTATAATTATCCCCACAATTTCACTTTTCCTCATCTGCTTATTTGCAACACTTCTTTTGGGCGTTGTGAACGGAGTTACAGAAGAAAAAATCGCACAGAACGCAATTATCACCGAAGAGAACAGCAGAAAAATCGTAATGGCTGACGCAAAATCTTTTGGTGAAAAAACAGAGGGTGAATACACCTTTGACGGCACAACAGCTCCCTACAGCTATGTAGAGGCTCTTGACGAAAACGGCAACTCAATCGGTTATGTTTTTGTTACAGCTTCAACAGGCTACGGCGGAAAAATCAGCACCATGACAGGCATTGATAAGGACGGCAAGGTTACTGGCATTGAGTTCCTTGAAATCGGCGAAACAGTTGGCCTTGGCATGAACGCAACAAAACCCACATTCAAAGAGCAGTTCAAGGGAATGGTCAGCGGAATTTCTGTTAACAAAAACGCTCCCTCAGGCAACGAAATCAAGGCTCTTACAGGTGCTACAATCACTTCAAAGGCTGTTACAAAGGGCGTAAACACTGCCCTCGATATTTATGAAAATGTTATTAAAGGAGGTGCGAACAATGGCTGAAAAGAAATCATTAGGTAAAGAATTTACCAAAGGTCTTATTAAAGAGAACCCTGTTCTTCGTCTTGTGCTCGGCACTTGCCCCACACTTGCTGTTACAACATCTGTTTCAAGTGCTGTGGGTATGGGTCTTTCGGCAACAGCTGTTCTCGTTTGCTCCAATATCGTTATTTCACTTCTCCGCAAGGTTATACCGCCAAAGGTTCGTATCCCTGCATACATCGTTGTTATCGCTTCATTCGTTACAATCGTTCAGATGGTTGTAAAAGCTTTCCTCCCCGACCTTAACGACAAGCTGGGCGTTTATCTTCCTCTTATTGTTGTTAACTGCATTATCCTTGGCAGAGCTGAGGCATTCGCAGGCAAAAATAAGGTTCTGCCCTCTGCTGTTGACGGACTTGGAATGGGCGTAGGCTTCACAATCGCACTTTGCTGCATGGGTCTTGTGCGTGAAACTCTCGGAAGCGGTACTTTCCTTTCAGGTGTTTCATCAATCAACAACGGTTCAGGTCTTGCAATTCCGTTTTTAAGCCAGCATCCTATGCTTATATTCGTGCTTGCCCCCGGTGGATTCTTTGTATTTGGTCTGCTTATGGCTTGCGCAAACAAGCTTGCTGAAGAAAAAGGTCTGCCAAAGGCTGTGCTTCACGGCTGTGAAAACTGCCCCATGGCAAAGAGCTGCACAATCAAAGAAAAAGAGAATTGTGCATCAGGTGAGGAGGTTGCAAAATGAGTTATTCAAAAGAGCTTTTATCAATTTTTGTTACTTACATTCTCACACAGAACTTTATTCTTTCTAAGTTCCTTGGTATCTGCCCGTTCCTCGGCGTTTCCAAAAAGCTTAACACAGCTGTTGGTATGAGTGCGGCGGTTATCTTCGTTATGATGATTTCAACAGCAGTTACCTACCCCATTTTCAACCTTTTAACTGCAATGGGACTTGAATATCTTGAAACAATCGTTTTCATTCTTGTTATTGCCGCTCTCGTTCAGCTGGTTGAAATTGCAATGAAGAAATACATCCCCTCACTTTATAATGCGCTTGGAATTTATCTTCCACTTATCACAACAAACTGCGCTGTTCTCGGTGTTGTTCTTCTTAACATTGACACAAACGGCTACAGCGGAGATTTAGCAAACTTCGGCAGAGCTATGGTTTGCTCACTTGGCGCAGGTCTTGGCTTTATGCTTGCAATGGTTATGTTTGCTGGTGTTCGCTCAAGACTTGAGGGTGCAGACATCCCCAAATTCTTAAAGGGTCTGCCCATTACACTTATTGCCGCATCACTTACTTCTCTTTCATTCCTCGGTTTCGCAGGACTTGTTGAGAATATGTTCGCTTAAAGGAGGACTTGAATTATGGAATTAACACCAATTCTTATTGCTGTTGCGATTGTTGCAGGCTTAGGTCTTCTTTTAGGTCTTGGACTTGCTATTGCCTCGGTTGTTATGGCTGTGCCAGTTGACCAGAAGGCAGAGAGCATCCGTGAATGTCTGCCGGGTGCAAACTGCGGCGCATGCGGATTCTCAGGCTGTGATGGCTATGCTGCCGCACTTTCAAAGGGTGTTACAAAAAACACTGCACTTTGCGCCCCTGGCGGAGCTGATGTTTCAAAGCAGATTGCTGAAATCACAGGTCTTGCCGCTGGTGAGGTTAAGCCTATGGCGGCTGTTGTGCTGTGTCAGGGAATTAAAGCCAACACAGGCGACAAAATGATTTATCACGGCATTGAATCATGCAAAATGGCAAAGCAGCTTTTTGGTGGTCCCAAAGAGTGCGTTTACGGCTGTATCGGTTATGGCGATTGCGTAAATGCCTGCCAGTATGACGCAATTCACATCTGCGACGGTGTCGCAAGAATTAACCCCCTCGCCTGCCGTGCGTGCAAGCAGTGCGTTAAGACCTGCCCCAATTCGCTGATTAAGATGATGCCCCTCCACGAAACAAAGGCAGCTGTTCTTTGTGCAAATAAGGATAAGGGTAATCTTACAAGAAAGCAGTGCAAGGCTGGCTGTATCGGCTGCATGAAGTGCGTTAAGAATTGTGAAGCAGAGGCTATCAAGGTTGAGAATTTCTGCGCAAAGATTGACGCAACAAAGTGCACAGGCTGTGGCAAGTGCGCTGAGGGTTGCCCCGTAAAGGCAATTGAGCTGATTTCACTTAAATAAGATAAATAAAAATGAGCTGTCGCAAAGGTTACGCCAATGCGACAGCTTTTTTGTTGTTTTTTTGCGGTGGGTATGCAATGACAATGCCAACAAGATTTTGCACGAATTTATCTTTGTGCTGATATTCAGAACGTGATGTCGAAGACACCATCCCCTACAGTTTCTCACTATTATCTATTATGTGTTATCTATTATCTACTTTCTACTGTTCTACCCCTCTGTCATCTGCGATGACATCTCCCCTGTCAAGGGGCGACGGGAAGCTCGGTGCCATTATTTGAGTAATTTGCTGACTTTTAGCAGTGTGTTTTCTCGGCTCCCTCTGACGAGGGAGCTGGATTTCGCACAGCGAAAGACTGAGGGAGAGATTTTTTCAGTTATATCTTGAATATAATTCACCTCAGCAATTCACGGGGATAAACCCCGTGAGAATGGATTGCCATGGCTTCGCCTCGCAATGACAAAACAATTAAATTCTGCGGAATTTAACGATAACCCCTATCGTCAAAATCAAAGATTTTGCCACTTCCCCCAAGGGAAGCTTTTTTGACTTTTGCTGACATTCGGAATTGTGGTGGTATCTATTTAAGAAAAAATCCCAGCCAAAGTTGCCCTTGGCTGGGGTGATTTTTATTTATGACGAGTGTTTAATTTACCCATTGGGCATAAAACTCTTTAAAGTATAAGCGGTAATTGATTTTTTCGCCGTCTTTTTCAAAGGTATAGAGCATACCCATCTGGTCAGAAACGTTCCAACCGTCATCTTTCATGTAATCAAGAAAATCTTCAGGGTTATCTTTTGAGCAGATGTAGGTGTTTTCATCGGTCTGCACCACGGGAGAATCCTTGAATTTGAAAAATCCATAGATATTGTCGCCGTAATAATGCTCAACAGGCAACAGGATTGCAACGAGAATTACAACCACGATTAAAACTGTTACAAGTTTTTTCATAACAAATCCTCCTTATTTTGTAACTACAACCTTGCCGTCAGAATCAAGAAGTGGTGTGATGCCCCCTGCGTAACCTGATTTCCACACAAGATAATTTACACCAGTTTCCTTGTCAACGAGAATCTGACGAAGTCCGTCATCTCTTAACTGTCCTCCATCTTTGTAAATAACTTCAAATCTGTTATCTTCTTTTGACATAGCTTTGCCCTCCAATTAAAGATTAAGCACCTTTTTGAGTGTGCCGCCGAAGAGGTTTTCTTTTGCGGTGTCGGAGATATTAAGTGAATTGAATCTTTCAATTTCGTATTTTATGTAGTCGGCATTTTTAAACGGGAAGTCAAGACCGAAGATATTACGCTCCTCGCCTATCTGCTTAACAACGGTTTCAAGCTGTTCATTGGTGAGAGTCCATGCGCCCAAACCGTCCCTGTCGCTGATAGATGTCCAGCCTGCGAATGCTCTTGGCTGAATGCCCTCCCTTGAATTGTTGCAAAGCACTGCAAGGGACTCATTAAAGAAGTGATAGCCACCAATATGCTCGAGGCTGAAGCGGAGATTTTTGAAGAACCAGCCAACTTCATCATAAAGAATCGGTCTTACGCCCTTGAGGCGGTGCCAGTGCATTCCGCAATGGAAAGACACGAAAAGTCCAAGCTCCTCGGCTCTTTCATAAACCTTGAATGCATCCTCGCCGTCAATGTCAAACTCCTGATAAGGCGGGTGCATTTTGATGCCCTTGAAGCCGTATTCAGCGATTTTATCAACCTCATCACGAAGATTTTTTGCGTTGAAATCAATTGTGCCGAAGCCGTAAAGGTCGGGCTGGTCTTTGATTTCCTTATAAAGCCACTCGTTGGGTGTCATGGGGAAATCGTTCTCTTCAAATCTGTCTGTGAACGGGGCGAAGCAGACGCATTTGTCTATTCCGCACTCATCCATAAGTTTTTTAAGCTCATCAATTGAACCCTCAGGTTTAATTTCCTTTGGGAAAACATGAGCGTGGTTTGCATAAATCATATTTTTTCTCCTGTAAATTTATATCAGAAAAGGTAAACTCTTGCTTCATAAGGTCTTGTTACGAAGCCGTTATCGTTGATTTTGTTAATCTGATAGTTGTTAAGCACAAGCTCGCCCTTTGAAAGGTCAAATCCCTCGGGAGCTTTGAATTTTGCACCCTTTTCAGAGAATGAGCAGATAATAAGAGCCTTTCTGCCCTCATAATTACGCTCATAAACATAGAGCTTGCCAGATGCCTTGTAATGCTCCTTGTAATCGCCGTAAATGAAAATTTCGTTCTCTTTGCGGAGTTTAAGGAGCTTGCGGTAATAATTGAGGATTGAATCGGGGTCTTCTTCGCTCTCTTTAACATTGATTGACTTATAGTTATCGTTAAGAACGAACCAAGGCTCTGTTGTTGAGAAGCCTGCGTATTTCTCATCGCTCCACTGCATTGGAGTTCTTGCGTTTTCACGGCTGGCAATATTTGCAAGCTTTAAGAAAAGTTTATCACTCAAATGAAGTTTCTTTGCAATTTTAACATTGTTGAATGTGAGAACATCCTTATATTTATCAATTGAGTCAACTGTGGGGTTGGTCATACCAATTTCCTGACCCTGATAGATAAAGGGAGTACCGCTCTGAAGATAGCACATTGTAGCAAGCATTTTGCCGCTTTCTTTTCTGTATTTAAGGCTGCCGTAGCGGTTGATGATTCGTGCATGGTCGTGGTTTTCAAGATAAAGTGAATTCCATGCCTTGCCATAAAGAGCGTCCTGCCATGTTGAAAATGCCTTTTTGAGCTTGTGAAGATTAAAGGGAGTATGTACCCACTCTGTCATGAAGCAGTCAGCCTCCTGATGCTGGAAGTGGAACATCATATCAAGCACCTGATTTTCACCCTCTGTGATATAGGGAAGTGCGTTTTTCATTGTCATCATAGGACTTTCGCCAACGGTGAAGCAATCGTATTTGCTCAATACCTCGTCCTTGAACTCTTTGAGGTATTCGTGAACATGAGGGCCGTTTTTATAATGCTCAACACCTGTTGCGGCAGGGAGCGGGAAGCCGTCTGGAAGATTTGCAGGCTTTGAAATGAATGTGATAACATCCTCACGGAAGCCGTCAACGCCCATATCAAGCCAGAAGCGCATGATGCTCTTAACCTCTTCACGAACCTTGGGGTTATCCATATTAAGGTCGGGCTGTTTCTTTGCGAAAACATGGAGATACCACTCGTTGAGGTTTTCGTTATATTCCCATGCACCGCCCTCAAATGTTGAAAGCCAGTTGTTGGGAGGAGTTTTGCCGTCCTTGTTTTTGCCCTCGTGCCAGTGATAATACTCATGATAAGGGTTATCCTTGCCTTTGAGGCTCTCTTTAAACCAGTAATGCTCGTCAGATGTGTGGTTTACAACCAAATCCATAAGCACTTTCATACCACGCTCGTGAGCACCGTCAAGCACCTTTTTGAAATCGTCAAGTGTGCCGTATTCGGGGTTGATGTCTTTATAATCTGCAATATCGTAGCCGTAGTCTGCATTGGGTGATGGATAAAGCGGTGAGAACCAGATAACATCAACGCCAAGGCTCTTTATGTAATCGAGCTTTGAGTAAACGCCGATAAGGTCGCCGATGCCGTCGCCATTGCCGTCGCAAAAGCTTCTTGGCCAGATCTGATAAACTGAATATTCTTTATATGGTCTTTTTGAAATCTCTGCCATTGTAATTGCTCCTTTCAATTTCGCATATGTGCGGTTACATAAATGTTACCATATTGCAAGCTTTTTTGCAACAAAAAACTGTGTAAAATATTAAATAATTGCAGTTATTCCAGCGGTTCCCTTTTATTAAAGAGCAAGCTGAGCCGACCTGTCAGGGTGAGAGACTTCACATAATGACGGCTGACACCGCAATGAGGGCAAAAGAAAAAGCTCTCTGAAAGCTCCACATCCTTATGGTGCAGGCGGATATTTGCGATTTTAGAAAGATTATCTATGCACAAAAGCCTTTTGCTGTCTTTGATTATTCTCTCGACTTTCTGCGGATTCATAAAAGCACCTCTTTTTTTGCAGTTATGAATATTATTTCTCCGCTTTATGTGGAATCATTCAAAGACGAGGTTGAAAAATTCTACTTTTAGTGCTAAAATATGAAAAAGAGGTGTTTATTATGAAAATTGTAATTCTTGACGCATTCACATCAAACCCCGGCGACCTTTCGTGGGAGAAGTTTGAGGGTCTTGGTGAGTTTATTGCATATGACTACACTGCCCCAGAGCAGACAATTGAAAGAATGGCTGATGCTGACGCTGTTATCACAAACAAAACCGTCATCACAAGAGAAGCCATTGAAAATGCAAAAAATCTTAAATATATCGGTGTGCTGGCAACAGGCTTTAACATTGTTGATGTTCAGTGCGCTAAAGAGAAAAACATCCCTGTGTGCAATGTGCCCACATACTCAACAAACGCAGTGGCACAGCTGACATTTGCACTTATTACAGAGATTTATAATCAGGTTGGCGTTCACTCTGCGGCTGTTCACAGTGGCGAGTGGAGCAATTCAAGGGATTTTTCATTCTGCAAAACTCCCCTTATCTGCCTTGAGGGCAAGACAATCGGCATTATCGGCTTTGGCAAAATCGGCAACGCTGTTGCAAAGCTTGCCGCCGCATATGATATGAACATCCTTTGCTATGTGCCAAGAGAAAAACCACAGCCAGCCATTGAGAATTTTAAATTTGTTTCACTTGATGAGCTTTTAAAGGAATCAGACATTGTTTCGCTTCACTGCCCCCTCACGCCTGAAACAACAGGTATGGTAAACGAAGTGTTTATTGGCAAGATGAAGAAAAATGCAGTGCTTATCAACACATCAAGAGGCGGTGCAATTGACGAAAACGCACTTGCAAAGGCACTGAAAGAGAAGAGAATCTATGCCGCAGGTGTTGATGTGCTTTCAACAGAGCCACCGAAGGCAGACAATCCCCTGCTCAGCTGTGATAACTGCTTTATCACCCCGCACATTGCGTGGGCAGGATATGAAACAAGAGTTAAGCTCATTGACATTGTTTATGAAAATCTGAAGTCATTTATTGACGGCAAAACAATCAATAATGTTTATTAAGGAAGAAAGGCTGTTGCGTGTGCGACAGCCTTTTTGTATGCGAAGATTAGTGTTTTTTTTAATCGGTTCGAGAGTGGCAAGGGGCGACGGATATGCTCGGTGCTTTTCGCAAGTTTGTGAATTTAATTCACCTTGTTAAGCATGGGGATGAACCCCGTGGAGGATGTGGTAGGCGGCGTGGCTGGCGTGGGCGCAGATATCACCTTGGTTGTTGCCGCCAAATTTCTTTAACAAATAGGCAACATCTGCGCCGACCGCACCGCCCAGCCATGCCACCCGATGTGAACCAAATTCACACCAACAACAAAAAAGATGGTTACAAGCCTCAGCTCATAACCATCTGCATTATTCATTTATCAGTTAAAAAGATTTTTGATAATTCTTATAAGAAGTCCGCCGTATCTGTCAATCTCTGCAAAGAGAACATCAAGAATACCAAGGTTGAGGAAGCTTGAATCCTGTGCTTCTTTTTCCTCTGCGTTGAGGGTGAAGCTCTGTGTGTAAATAATTCCGCCCTCGCCAAAAACTTCTGCTCTTACATAGCCGTTTACAACATCTGTGTAATCGTCAAGGTCGATAACTGCGTCATCTGCTTTTGTGGTGAGGATAACCTGACCGTCTGCAATGAAGCGAACAATAAGTGCATTCTCTGACTCAATTGCGATTGTGTTTTCGCTATCGTCAACGGCAATCTTTGTGATTTCGGGGCGTGCATCTCTGTTGAAATAGCCCTCGTTATCAATTGCCATATACTTAACGTTTGTGTTGCCGTCATCGTTTTCTTTAATCTTTTTAAGTCTGTCGGCTTCGTAGCGTGCAATTGTATCTGTAAGCTCTTTATAAAGCTCTGTTTCGCCATAGAATTTCTTGATTGAATCTGCAATCTGCTTCATTTCGTCATGGTTGCAAATGCAGGTGCTTGCGGCAAAAAACTCACCGTTTTTAAGTGCAGATTTTGCGGCGGCACTTGTCTTTTCTTTTGCAAGAATGTATGTGCAGCCTGTGTCGATTTTATCAAGCTGATGAGCATCACTTGAAGCGATAGCATAAACTGTTTTGCCTGACTCTGCTGCTTTTGTGAGCATAAGATCCCAGAGCTTTCTTTCATAGCGTGTGCGGTCATCGCCCTTTGAATTGATGTCGATACCAAGACAGCTGTCATACTGGTCAATGAAGCCGTAGAACTTGTTGAAATAATATCTGTATGCAGGGTTGCTGAGGTTGTAAGCATCCTCCTGGAAAAGCTCGTAACGGGCATTTGTGTATTCACCGGGGTGGTTGATTACTGAAAGTCCGCCTGCTTTTTCAACGCCTTTGATTGCTGTTGCATAGTCGCTGGGGAGGTTGTTATGGAAATCTGCAAACCAGCTGTTTACATGGGCATTAACTGAAACTGCGTTGTTCTCAATGCCATAGGGGATTCTGAGCATCTCTCTGCCGTCTGCCATTACAAGGTAATCGTCGCCCTTGCGTGTTTCCATTTTATAAGCTGTGCCGTTTGCAAATTCGCCCTCGTTGCCCAGATAATCAAGTGCAAAATCAGTTCTGCCAACAAGCTTGAGAGCTTTGCCGATAAATGCTGAACCCTTGAACTCGCTCCAGCTGTAATTAACTGTGCCGTGGTCAGTTGTTGCAACAATGTCAAAGCCTGTTTCATAATGACGCTCAAGGGACTGTCTTAATGTAATGTCGCCATCACTTGCGTTTGTGTGGGTGTGAAGTGCGGTTTTATACTGATTGATGTTGTCCCAATCAATGTTTGCATAGGGGTTTTTGATTGTGAATTTATCTGCTGAAGCCGCCATAACAGATACACCCGAAACGAGCATTGTTAAGGCAAGAATAACGCTCAGCACTTTCACAGCAATGCGTTTAACTTTCATTGTTTGTGCCTCTTTTCTTTGTTTTATTACAACTGCCACTGTATGGACAGCTTGAACAGCCACAGGAGCAACCGTTCTTTTTATCTTTATGATTATACCATAAGGCAATTATGAGTGCAATAATTACAATTGCTAAAATGACAAAATCGGCAATTTTCACAAAATCACTCCTATATTATATACAATAAATGCCATAACCCAAGCGATAACGCACTGCATTAAAATAACGCCAACTGTCTGAATTGTTGAGTTAAGCTCCCTTTTGATTGTTGCAACTGCCGCAACGCAGGGAGTATAAAGAAGTGTGAAAACAAGGAAGCTGATTGCAGAAACGGGGGTGAAAATCATGCTCAGCGCCGCCGCTAAATCTGATGTGCCAACACCAACAAGAACGCTCATTGTGCTGACAACCGCCTCTTTTGCGGTGAAGCCTGAAATCAGCGATGTTACAACTCGCCAATCGCCAAAGCCAACAGGCTTGAATATGGGTGAAATCACCTGACCGATAAGTGCAAGAATACTGTCTGCACTATCCTTAACAGGGTTAAGCTTTGTATCAAAGCTCTGGAAGAACCAGATAATTACTGTTGCAATAAAAATAACAGTGAATGCTTTTTTGAGGAAATCCTTTGCCTTTTCCCACATAAGAAGCACAACACTTCTTGCAGAGGGCAGGCGGTAATTTGGAAGCTCCATAACAAATGGAATCGGCTTGCCCTTGAAAAGTGATGACTTGAAAATTGTTGCCATAAGCACAGCCATAAGGATGCCGAAAACATAAATTCCAACCATCACAAGTGCCTGATATTTTTTAAAGAATGCGGCACAGAAAACTGCATAAATGGGGATTTTTGCCGAACAGCTCATGTACGGTGTAAGAAGAACTGTCATTTTTCTGTCTCTTTCAGATGAAAGAGTTCTTGTGGACATTATTGCAGGCACACTACACCCGAAGCCAATGAGCATTGGTACAAAGCTTTTGCCCGAAAGACCGATTTTACGAAGCGGTTTATCCATAACAAATGCGATTCGTGCCATATAGCCTGTATCCTCCAGAATGGAGAGGAAAAAGAACAGCACAACGATTATGGGCAGGAAACTGAGCACCGAGCCTACACCTGCAAAAATTCCGTCAATCACAAGGCTGTGAACAACAGGGTTAATGCCATAGGCGGTGAGAGCGTTATCAACAACATTTGTAACTGCGTCAATTCCCATTGAAAGGAGATTTGAAAGTGCCTCGCCTACAACATTAAATGAAAGCCAGAAAACAAGAAGCATTATGCCAATGAAAATGGGGATTGCAAGGTATTTGTTGGTGAGAACATTGTCAATCTTCACACTGCGTTTATGCTCCTTGCTTTCACGGGCACGGACAACCGTCTGCCTGCAAACAGATTCAATAAAATTATATCGCATATCTGCCATGGCGGCATTGCGGTCAAGACCTGTTTCCGCTTCCATTTCAATAACAGAATGTTCAAGAAGCTCACGCTCATTCTGATTGATTTCAAGTCGCTTCATCATTTCTTCGTCATTTTCTATAAGCTTTGAAGCGCAGAAACGGGAAGAGATTCCCTGCACAGCCGCATGGTCCTCAATAAGGTGAGAAACAGCGTGAATACAGCGGTGAACAGCACCAGCGGGGCAGAAGTCCTTGACCTTTGGAAGCTCTTTTCTTTTGGTAACATCAACAATGGAGCGGACAACCTCTGACACGCCCTCATTTTTAATAGCGCTGATTGGAATAACGGGAACACCTAAAAGCTCCGACATTTTTTCAACATCAATTGAGCCGCCGTTGCCACGGATTTCGTCCATCATATTAACAGCAATAACCGTTGGAATACGAAGCTCTAAAAGCTGTAATGTGAGATAAAGATTTCTTTCAATGTTGTTAGCATCAACAATGTTTATAATGCCGTCTGGCTTTTCGTTAAGAATGAAATCTCTTGTAACAATTTCTTCCTGTGTGTAGGGGCGAAGAGAATAAATACCCGGCAAATCCACAACGGAGCATTTCTGAGCGTTTTTGATTTCGCCGATTTTTTGGTCAACAGTAACACCTGGGAAGTTGCCCACATGCTGATTAGAGCCTGTAAGAGCGTTGAAAAGTGTTGTTTTTCCGCAATTCTGATTACCTGCAAGGGCAAAAATCATTTATCTCACCTCTTTCTCCACATCAATCATGGCGGCATCCTCTTTGCGAAGTGTGAGGTCATAGCCTCTTATAAGTATCTGAATAGGGTCGCCGAGGGGTGCAATCTTCTGCACCTTTACTTTTGTTTTGGGGATAATCCCCATATCAAGCAGGCGGAGCCTTAACGCACCCTCGCCGCCAACTGTTTTTATAACACCGCTTTCACCCGGCTTTAAATTATCAAGTTTCATAACATCCTCCTGAATTAGTTATAACTAACTTTATTTAAAGTATATCACTGCATATTTTTATTGTCAAGGATTTTTTGTAAAATTCGGGCAGAAAAAATCTTTATTCTGTTATAAAAATAAAATGAAAATCATAGTAATTTATGAGAGTATTTTAAAACGGAGGGAATTTTATGAACTCAAACGGCGATAAAGGCACAATAAAAATCCCCCATTGCATTTCAATGGAGGATAGAAATAAAATCACGCTCACAGGGGTCAATGATGTTGACAGCTTTGACGAAGAAACGGTTACCGTCATCACAAGCGAGGGCGAGCTTTCCATAAAGGGCAGTGAGCTTCATATCGGGAAATTAAGCACCGACACAGGCGAAATGAGCATTGAGGGCAGAATTGACGCACTGATTTATACAAACGACCAGCCGAAGCAAAGCGGATTTTTCGGCAGAGTTTTCCGCTGATGTATATTCAGGGAATGGCTCAGCAGACGCAGGTGTTTATGCTGAGCGTGGGCTTCGGATTTTTGCTGGGCTTGATTTACGAAATCGTCCGCTTTGTGATGGCGGTGTTTTCACATTCACGCACGGCTGTGATTATTCAGGATATTCTCTTTTCAATCATATGCACACTTCTTTCGTTTTTCTTCCTTTTGTGCATTGATGACGGCAAGCTGAGAATGTACCCCTACCTTGGCATGATAATGGGCTTTGCCATATGGTATTTCACTTTGGGCATCCCTGTAAGTGCGATTCTTAAAAGATTATCTGCGTTTTTGAACGGCATTTTAAAATCATTTGCGGTGTTAGCAAAGAGAATTTTTAAAAAAGATGTAAAAATCCTTAAAAAAAGAAAAAATAAACCTGCAAAACCCCTTGAAAATTCAATATCTGATAGTGTATAATCACAGTGTGTATATTATTTTTAAGGGGGATACCGTGGTGGCTAAGAAAAAGGCAAAGAAATCCAAGCGCAAGCATAGCTTTATACTTACGGTTTGTTTCATTTCCCTTGCTATAGTTTTTGTCATTTCATTGTTTTCTATAAAAAAAGAAATTGACGAGCGCACTGCTGAAAAAGAAAAAATGCAGGAAATGTGCGATGAAGAAAACTCTGCAAACTCAGAACTTCAGAGCATTGTGGACAGCGGCAACAAAGACGAATATGTTGAAAAAGTTGCAAGAGAAAAATATGGGTATATAAAACCCGGCGACATCGTTTATCAGGACGTTGCCGACGGTGAATAAATAAAAGACTTAAGGAGTCAAACAATCTATGCAGTTGGAAGTTGGAACAATCGTTGAA
>JAKSQM010000022.1 GCA_024404115.1 Clostridia bacterium
CGCCCACACCACGCTGCCCACACCACACCGCCCACACCACGCCGCCCACGCACCACGCCCACGCCGCCCACGCACCACGCACCACGCCCACGCACCGCCCACGCACCACGCCCACGCCTCACGGGGTTCATCCCCGTGTCTGCAAGGTGAACAAAATTCACGATCCGATGCCACACCAATCTGCTTCCTCTCCCAACATTCCTCTTGACATAATTCAACACAGAGTTTATAATTTTACCGAATCCAAATACTATCAGGCGGTGATTTTATGGCAGGCAATTACAAAGACAACGCTGATGTTTTTAAGGCATTGGCTGATGAAAACAGACTTAAAATCCTTGAGCTTCTTATGAGTGGCGAAAAGTGTGGCAGTGAACTGCTTGAAAAAATAAGCATGAGCCAATCCACCCTTTCACATCATCTCAAAACTATGTGCGTTTCGGGCATAATCAAAAGCAAAAGGAAAGGCACTGCCACTTATTATTCAGTGAATCCAGAGGGTGCTGAGTCGGCAGTGAGCCTTATGTGCCAGCTCCTTGGTGTTGAAATCGCTCAGAAAGAGTGCGATACAACAGAGGAAGCACCATCCGCTGAAGCTGAACCTGCCCCAAAAGATAAGAAAACGGTTCGTCAAACTGGCAGCAGACCAAACGGCTGGCTGCTTTAAGAGAGGTAGATATTATGAAAAAATTTATGGATAAGGACTTTTTGCTCAATAACGATGCGGCAAAAACTCTTTTTCACGATTATGCAGACAAAATGCCCATTTTTGACTGGCATTGCCATCTGTCCCCAAAAGAAATTTATGAAAACGAACAGCCTGAGAACATCACATATCTGTGGCTTGCAGGCGACCATTATAAATGGCGTGCAATGAGAGGCTTCGGCATCAGCGAAAAATATATCACTGGCGACGCTTCTGATTACGAAAAATTCAAAGCATGGGCAAAGGTTATGCCCTATTGCATCGGCAACCCTCTTTATCACTGGACTCACCTTGAATTGCAGAGATACTTCGGCATCTATGAGCCTTTGAGCGAGAAAACAGCCGACAAAATCTGGGAAGAGGCTAACGCAAAAATCGCTGCTGGCGGTTTCAGACCCCGTGATTTAATCGTAAATTCAAATGTAAAATATGTTTGCACAACTGATGATGCGGCAGATACACTTGAATATCACAAGCTCCTCCGTGAGGACGAAACATTCAAGTGCAAGGTTCTCCCTGCATTCCGCCCCGATAAGGCTCTCAACATTGAGCAGGCAACATTTGTTCCGTGGCTCAAGGCTCTTGAGGATGTTAGCGGCGAAAAAATCGACAGCTACAAAAAGATGGTTGAGGTTCTTAAATCAAGAATTGAATTCTTTAAAGAAATGGGCTGCGTTGCCAGCGACCACGCATTTACTTATGTTCCCTATAACAGAGCAACTGATGACGAGCTTGAAGCAATCTTCAAAAAAGGTGCAGCAGGCGAGGAGCTTACAGTTGAGGAATGTGATAAATACCGCACAGAGCTTTTCAGGTTCTTTGCAAAAGAGTATGCACGCCTCGGCTGGGGTTGCGAAATCCACATTGGCGCAATGAGAAACAACAACGCCCGTATGTTTAAGTCTCTCGGTCCTGACACTGGCTTTGACTCAATTAACGATAAAGAAATCGCTCACGGTCTTTCAAGAATGTTAGACTCACTTGATGCAGAGGGCGCACTTCCAAAGACAGTTCTTTTCACACTTAATCCCAAAGATAACTATGTTTTAGGCTCAATGCTCGGCAACTTCCAGTCAGACGAAGCCGCTTCAAAAATCCAGTTTGGCTCAGCATGGTGGTTTAACGATAACCTTGACGGTATGCGTGAACAGCTTAAAGCTCTTGGCAACCTTGGTATTCTCGGCAAATTTGTTGGTATGATTACCGATTCAAGAAGCTTCCTTTCATATCCCCGCCATGAATATTTCCGCAGAATCCTTTGCGGTATGGTTGGCGATATGGTTGAAAACGGACTTTATCCAGATAACGATATGGATCTTCTCGGCTCAATTATGCAGGATGTTGCATACAACAACGCTGTTAAATATTTTGGTGTTTAAAGGGTGATTTAATGCTCTCAACAATCAAAGATAAAAAAAGATTTGTTGTTTTTGGCGGATTCTTTCTGTTTTTCTTTGCAATTTTTGCGCTGACACCCCTTTCTGTTGACGATACATATTATAAATATTTAGGCTTTACCACATTTAAAGAGCTTTTTAATTTTGCCGCTGGCTATGGCAACGGCAGAGTTCTCGGCAATATGGCAGGTATGTTCTTTGCAGGGCATCCTGTCGCCTGCGCCGTTGTCCGCTCAGCAATTTACACTGGCGTTTTCTGCCTTATTTTTCTGCTGACTAAAACAGGCAAAGAAAAAACCGATAAAGCCATTCTCTTAACCGAGCTTGTGGCATTTGTCGGTATGAATTCTGTTTTATTCGGCAGAGCCATTGCATGGCAGAGTGCGTTTTTTAACACGATTCCGCCCCTGCTTTTTGCGTTGCTTAATTTAGCTCTTATAAAAAAATATAGCGAATCAACAGAAAAAAAGTGGTATATTCTCCCTGTTGTCTGCCTTTTTGCATTCACAGGTCAGTTTTTCTCTGAGAATTCCACTGTTTATTGCTGTGCATTGTTTTTGATGATTATAATCGCCAACGGCATCCACTTTAAAAAGCCGCAGCTTCCGTATGTGCTCAGCTTCATTTTTTCGGTTATGGGCGCAGGCGGAATGTTGGCATTCAGAAGATTTTATCCCCTTGTTGAAAGGGAGTTTTCCTCTGTTAAATCGTATCAGGGCATACACATCGGTAGTGTCAGTGAAATTATAAAATCAGCTCTTTTAAACGGGCAGAATTTCTCAATGAGAATGGCAGAATTCCTTGTGCTTTTCGGCATCCTTTCTGTTGAAATGCTTGTGATTTTTTCAAAGAATGATTATAAATCAGAGAAGCTTAACAGGCTGAAACCGCTGTTTAAATTTGGCAGTGTGTTTTTCTCTGCCTATAGCGTAATGAGATTTTTGCTCCCGCCAATGGATTACCCCGAAAGCTTTTTCAGAAATGTGCATATTCTCATTTTACTTATGGCATATGCCTTTTACTTTGTGGCAATTGTGGCGGTTTGTCCGCTGATTAAAGAAAAAAACACAAGAATTATGTTCGCATTCTCAATGCTTTTTGCCTTTGGAACAATCGCTCCCTTGCTTGTGGTTTCACCAACGGTTACAAGAGCGCTGTCATTCCTTTATTTCTTTGTGATTATTGCGGAGCTTTTGCTTATGCGTGAAATTGCAGAGGATGTGGCAGATAAAAAATTCAAAAATATCTGCTTTGCTTCCACTTGTGCAGTTGCGGTTGTGGCAGTTTTCATTCTGACCGTTTTTGTCAGTGCCAATTTTATGTCAAAAAAAGTGGATGATTATTGCAAAACGCAGATTGAGCAGGGCGCAGATGAGGTTGAAATCTGCAAGCTTTCCCAGTCAGATTATTATTATTCATCTGAGGCTGACCCCACATACAGGTTCAAATTCTACCGCAACACCCCTGGCGATGTGAAATTCACAGAGATTGAAATGAACCAGTGGAAATCAAAGTGCCTTGAGCATAAGGCGGAAACAACCGAAGAATTACAATAAAATATTCACAAAATCAAAAGCACCGTTGCAGTGAATTACCTGCCTCGGTGCTTCTCTTTTTTCTTCTGTTGTTTCAGTTCAAAGAGCCGTTTTTCCTCTGCCAGCCGTTTCTCTTTGCTGATAATTTTTCGCTCCGCTTTGCTTTGTTCATACTGGAGCTTCAATGCCTGTTGGGATTTTGTGCCAGTGCCGTTATTCTGCAATTGATTTCGCACCTGCCGCTGAATCCGCTTAGGATTTTTCTTCGGCTCTTTTTCTGTTACCTCAACGGCGGGGCTGAATTTCAGCTTGTAAAAATTACGCAAAACAAAAGCGTAAACCTCGCCGTCTTTTGGCTCTGCACCAAAAACAACCTTTGCGGCGCTGAGCTTGCCGTTATCGATTATTTCAAAAATGCCCACCCAGAAAGGCTCTTCAAAAAACACTGTAAGACGCACATTTTCCAAGCTGAACCCCTCCCTTGCATTTTTTAATAGCATAACATAAATTCAGTTCAGAATAATATCGAATATGGAAAAAATTTGGCAAACCTTTGATTTTGCCAGACTCTGCGTGTCGAAAACTTTTCGGCACGCAGGGAGGCTGTTGAGAAAGTTACGGATACAAGGAAACGCCGTTTGTAGGCGTATAAAATACGGTAAAACGGCGTTGACGCAGTAAGAAAAAACGAACGGGGATTATCACAATCTCCGTTCGTTCATTCATAATAACATATTTATTATTTTAAACTATTGCTTGTGTTTAATCAGATTAAAAAACATTTTTATCGACAGTCTGAATCGGGCAAACTCAAAGGTTTACCCGATTACTTTCGTTTATGCTATAATTTTATTTTCCGAGCTTTGCAAAAATATTGTGGAAGAATGTGCCGATATTCTGGAAGAAGTTACCTGTTGCATTCAGCTCCTGAGTGCAATAATAGCCTGTAACGCCCTCATATGTTCCGATTGTTGTGCCTGCATATGTTGCGTCAATTCCGTTCACCTTAATGCAAACATTTTCTGCGGGAACATAACCATCCTGATAAGAAACTACAAAACCAATCTGATAAAGATTTTTGCTGTAGAATTTTGACTGATATGTGGATGTTGTGATTTCATAAATTCCTTTTGAGCTGACAACTGGTGTAACATTAACACCGGCAGTCTGGCTCACAACATTAGCTGTGTGAATATAGTTGCTGACTTTCTGTCCGTGCTTCGGGATGTTTATTGAAACATTAACTTCGCTGATTTCTTTTGCCTTATTTGCATATGAAATATCTGTGTAACCATAGTTGCTGTAAAAATAGCTGAATCTCATTACCTGACCGAGTGTGCCTTTGAATGTGTAATATGCGTCGTTACCTGCGCTGGTGATTACACCATTCATATACTGGTCATATGAAATATTAGCTGATTTCAATGCCTGCTCAATCATAGCTCTTTCAGGCTCGTATGCTGCAAGGATAGCTTCTCGAAGCTTTGTTTTGTCAGATGTATTGACTTTGCAATATTCCCAAAGTTCATCACCGGATGCAAGCTTGCCGTTGGCAACATCTTCAATTTTCAGCTTTTTAGAAACTGTCGTAATAGATGAAATACTGTTTCCGTCAGCATCATTTGCAACGATTTTAAAATCAAAGCTGACATCTCCGCTATAGCCTTTTGATTCCATTGCAGCTTTTGCAATTGCCGCCATATAGGGGAGCATTCTTTCACGGCTTTGGCTGGTGGATTGTGTTGAACCATATCCCCAGATCATATTGTTGTTTACATATATTGACCATCTGTACTCTTTTGCGCCGTCAAAGCTGAACCGGATTGAGTAATCGTCATTCCACTTGATGTTTGTGATTTTCGGATTTTCAGCAGATGCACATATAGCAACTGAGCTGAAAGCCACGAGGATTGCGAGAATAATAGCAAGGATAGACTTTGTTGTTTTCATCGTTATAACCTCCAGAATTTATTGGTATAATCATTTTAGCATATAATGATTGCCAATACAATGTTAAAAAGAATAAAAATTTTGCTTACGGTTTGTTGATTATCTCTAATTCCACATTTGAGGTGTTACCCTCAATGACAGCTTCTTTAAGGTAACTGAGTGTTATCAGATGCTTTCTGCTGCTTCCGCTTTGAAAGCTGTTGTTTCTCAGCACCAGCTTTTTATGCACGGGGGCGGTGGAGCTTTTATCCATCACCACAGGCTCGTAGCGGATAACATCATCACCGCACATGTCAAACCTTGCGGCGCAGTTTATCACCTTGTTATTTTCAAAATAAATGTTTCCGCTCCTGCCCGATTCAAACCAGAAGTTTGCATCATCCGCCACGCAAAGAGCCGCCGCACCCATATCCTTGAATGTGTTGTTTCTGATAACAGCATCTTTCCTTGTGGTGCAAAGTATGGCTCTTGAGGGGATACGCTGAAACACATTGTTTTCCACTGTCAGCGAAGCCGTCCTTGTTACATTTTCAATAACATCGTTTTCCGCAGGCTCATTTTCGGGCAAAGCGTCAACCTCAATCAGTACATCTGTTGGGTTCAGCTTCATTGCCGAAATAACCGTTGCTTCACCGTATGGCAAAAGGGTGTTGCCGCAGACATATTCAATTTTGTCGCCCTTTGCGTATGCCTCAAATCCCCACGATTCGGGGTGGCTGTAGCGAACAAGTGCGGTACTTTTCTTTCTGTCAATTTCAATAATTTTCAAGTGCGTGCCGTGAATGTTGATTATGTCATCGTGTGCGCCTGTTGCCTTGCAGTTTAAAACCTTCACATCCCCAGAACAGCCCGAAAAATGGAAAAAGTCAGCATCAGACACAATAACTCTGCCCTCTTTCGGCGTGCAGTCAAGCCCATTATATGTGAGATTTCTGCTGTTCTGACCAAGAATACCGAAGCAGTTCATTGACATAACCCTCAGATTTTGGAGCGTAACATCACTGCATCTGTCAATTGCACCGCCTGCCTGCACTCGCTTAATTGAGCGTGTCTGTGCCACCGTGCCAACAGGAATATGGCGGTTTTTATCACGGAATTTCAATAAAAGCGTGCCTTTTTCAATTTCTTCAAGCTCTTCAATATCGGGAAATCCGCCCCATGAATCGCCCTCACCGCAAATCATATCTTCAATATATCCTTTTTCGGGGTGAAACGAATTTGTCAGCACACCTCTGCCCTTGTAGGGGATTTCCCAATAAGGCTCGCCCAGCTTGTTATTTTCGCCCTGCCAATAGAGCATATTGCCCTCTGTCCTGTAAAGAAATTCGTCATTTATTCTGATTTTTGCAAAGCCTTTGCCGCTTTCAATTATTGTAAATTCGCTCATGGTCGGGCGGTAGTGGTCAAAGGCGATATTTTTCATCACAATGTTTTCGCATTTGCAAAAAATAAACGGTGTCATTTTGCCGTGAATCATCACCGCTGCGCCGTTGCCCTCAATGGTGATGCTCTTTTTGCCGTTCAGATATATTCCGCAAAATCTCTCGCCATTTGGATTTTCCTCATACTTTGCAGTGTTGCTGAAAAAAAGACCCTCAATATGAAAGCTGTCCTCCGGCGCAATTTCATAAATTTTATTTTCTAATGTGATGCACTGATTATCCTGCACATTTTTAAAAATTTCACATAATTCGTTCATAGTTTATCAGCTTTACTTTCCGAAATATTCGTTGATTTTCGCCATTCTCTCCATCTGCTTAACAGAGAACGGACACCTCTTGTTGCAATGACCGCATTTTATGCAGTCGGAGGCT
Source organism: Clostridia bacterium (assembly GCA_024404115.1). Lineage (GTDB taxonomy): Bacteria > Bacillota > Clostridia > Oscillospirales > Acutalibacteraceae > CAG-488. Next base: position 7,403 of record JAKSQM010000022.1, read on the forward strand.
GCTTTATGGAGGGTGAGATAATGTTCCCTTGCCAGTTCATCACCCTGCATAGATAAATCATAGTATTTGTTGATTAAGCCGATGTCAAGTCCAGCAGGGCAGGGGTGGCAGTGCTTGCAATAAACGCATATTCCTTTTGTTTCCTCAGGTGCAAAAGAGCCGATAACCGAATAATCTTTTTCTTCATCTGTTGCGTCAATAAAACGGAGATTTTCTTTCAGCTGTGCCACATTTCCTGCACCCTGCATAACTGTAACAACTCCCGGTCTGTCAAGTGCATACTGAATACACTGAACAGGTGTCAGAGCTTTTTTAAACGGCGATTTTTTAGCGTCAAGGAGCTGACCAGCGTTAAACGGCTTCATAACAGAAATGCCCACACCCTCTTTTTCGCATCTTGTGTAAAGCTCATATCTTTCTGCACCGTTGCCGATTGAATAATCCCCCTGACCGTAGTCATACATAGGGTTAATAGAAAACATCATCATGTCAATAATTCCCATGTCAAGAACCTTGTTTGCAATCAAAGGCGCATGGGTAGAAAGTCCAATATGCTTCACAACTCCCTGCTCTTTCATAGATAAAAGGTATTGAAGCACACCGTTTTTTTCATACATTTGCAGGTCGCTTATTTCGTCAAGGCAGTGCATAAACCCAAAATCAATGTAGTCTGTTTTAAGATTTTCCAGTTGCCAGCTGACCGATTTTTTTACGCCGTCAAGCGTCAGATTCCAGCCGTATTCACCTGATGTGTAATCAGCACCGAAATGCACCTGAAGCATAGCTTCCTTGCGTCTGCCCTCAAGAGCCTTGCCAAAGCCTGCAAAAATTGAAGCATGACCGCCTGCCATATCAAAATAATTTATTCCGTTATCAAGTGCATATGTAACTGTTTCAATGATGTTCTTTTCAGAATGTTCACCAACAACGGAAGTACCCATTCCAATAACACTGATTTTTTCATCCCCGTGGGGCAGTTTTCTGTAAATCATAATTTACTCCTTTCAAAACTAAAAACGGGGACTCTGCAAAACAGAATCCCCGAAAAAATATCATTTTTTAAATCAAAGAGCCTCAACGATTTCCTTTGTATCTCTTGCAATCATAAGCTCTTCGTTTGTGCAGATAACATAAACCTTAATCTTTGAATCGGGTGTTGAGATTTCGCCCTCTTTACCACGCTTGTATTCATTGTTAAGCTCATAGTTAATCTTTGTGCCCATAAATGCCAGCTTGTCGCAAACACGATCTCTGTACTGAGGATTGTTCTCGCCGATACCGCCTGTGAATACGATAGCGTCAAGACCGCCCATAGCAGCAGCGAAACCGCCGATATATTTTGTGAGCTGGTGGCAAAGCATTGATTCAACAAGCTGTGCACGCTCGTCGCCCTCTTTAGCTCTGCCTTCGATTGTTCTGTTATCACTTGTGCCTGTAAGACCGAGCATACCTGACTTCTTGTTCATAACAGTGTCAACCTCATCGGGAGTAAGGTTTTCTTTCTTCATAATGATTGGAACGATAGCAGGGTCGATTGAACCACAGCGAGTACCCATCATAATGCCTTCAAGGGGAGTAACGCCCATTGTTGTGTCAAGGCATTTACCGTCCTGAACAGCAGAAATTGAAGAACCGTTGCCAAGGTGGCATGTAACGATTTTGCTGTGCTCAGGGTTGCCAAGGAGCTTGATAGCCTCTTTGCTTACAAAGCGGTGTGATGTGCCGTGGAAGCCGTAACGGCGGATGCCGTACTTCTCATAGTATTCATAAGGAAGAGCATACATATATGCGTAATCAGGCATTGTCTGATGGAATCCTGTATCAAAAACAGCAACCTGGGGAACACCTTTCATAATCTGCTGGCAAGCCTTGATACCTGTAAGGTTTGCAGGGTTGTGGAGAGGGCCCCACTCGAAGCATTCTTTAATAGCTTCTTCAACAGCGTCGTCAACAAGAACAGAGCCGCAGAATTTCTCTGCACCGTGAAGTACACGATGACCAACAGCGTCGATTTCGCTCATTGACTTAATAACGCCAACCTCATCACTTGTGAGTGCGTCAATAACAATCTGAATAGCTGTTGCGTGGTCGGGCATATCGCAGGGCTTTGCCTTGATGTTTTTGCTCTCATCAGAGGGAACCTTGTGTGTGAATGTGCTTTCTGTGCCGATCTGCTCACAGATACCTTTTGCAAGTACTGCTTCATTGTCCATATCAATAAGCTGATATTTAAGTGAAGAACTACCTGCGTTAATTACGAGAATTTTCATAATAAACCTCCTGAATTTACTTGTAACTTTTCAATATCTGTTATATTATATATAAAGTAAGAAATTTTTTCAATAGTTTTTCAAAAGGAAAATCAAATTTTCGGAGGTAAATATGAAAACGGCAGGTATCGTTGCAGAATACAATCCTTTTCATAACGGGCATAAATATCATATTGACGAAACAAAGCGTCTTACCTCGGCAGACCATGTTGTTGCCGTTATGAGCGGTAACTTCGTTCAGCGTGGCGAAACGGCAATTATTTCAAAGTGGGCGAGGGCAGAGGCGGCACTGCAAAACGGCGTTGATTTAGTCCTTGAATTGCCAACCCCGTGGAGCATCGGCAGGGCGCAGAGCTTTTCATTGGGTGCTGTTTCACTTCTCCAGTCCCTTGGTTGTGTGGATGTTTTGAGCTTCGGCTCGGAGTGCGGCAACGCTTCGCTTCTTTCTGAATCTGCTAATGCCCTGTGTGATGAAAGAGTGGTTTCTCTCACGCAAAAAAATCTTGAAACAGGTATGACCTTTGCCATGGCAAGAGAAAAAGCGGTTGGCGAAATTTTCGGCAGCGAAATCTCATCTGTTTTAGGTCAGCCAAACAACACCCTCGGCATTGAATACATCCTTGCAAACCAAAAAAATCAAGATAAAAAAATGGAGATTTTCACACTCGGCAGAGCAGGCGCAAATCACGACAGCAATGAAAAATTAAACGGATTTGCCTCCGCTTCTGAAATCCGCAGGATGATGCTTCTGGGCGAAAGCTGGCAGCAGTTTGTCCCTAACTCTGCGGTGGAAATATACGAAAGAGAGTTTTCGCAAAACACCGCTCCCACACCTATTTTCAATCTTGATAGAAGCATCCTTTGCCGTCTTAGGCAGATGTCCGCTTCTGAAATCGCAAAATCCCCCGATGTCAGCGAGGGCATAGAAAACAGGCTGAAAGATGCCATCGCAAAAGCCACAACCATTTCAGAGGTTTATGATTTTGCAAAAACAAAGCGTTACCCCCACGCACGAATAAGAAGAATAATTCTCTCCGCTTTCCTCGGCATTACAGACGAGCTTGCGCAGGGCGAACCGCCTTATATAAAAATCCTTGCCATGAATAAAAATGGGCAGGAGATTTTAAAACAGGCAAAAAAATCTGCCACGCTTCCCATTATCACTAAAGTGGCAGAGGCAGAGAAATTACCGCAAAACGCAAAAAGAATATATGAAAACGAGGTTGTCTGCACCGATATTTATTCCCTTGCATCAAAAAAGATTTTTCCTTGCGGGAGGGAAAAGACCGCTTCGGTGATTGTAAGGTAAGTTTACACCGCTGTAAACTCCGTTTTACATAAAATTTTTCTATTTGCAAACTAAAATATATAGCCTAAAACGCAAAAAGATGTTATAATTTCCACGATGGGAGGAATTGTCATGAGCATATCCGATAAAATTTTAGAGCTTCGTAAAAAGAACGGACTTTCACAGGAGGCATTTGCGGAATCCCTCGGTGTTTCAAGGCAGTCTGTTTCAAAGTGGGAGTCGGGCGATGTTATCCCCGATTCAGATAAGATAATCGCCATGAGCAACCTTTTCGGTGTAACAACCGATTATCTTTTAAAAAATAACGAAGAAAAAACCGAGCCTGTTTCAAAGGCAATCCCCGAAACAGAGCCCGTGCAGGATTATACATACACAACAGAAAATAAAAAGGAGAAAAAGAGCATGAAGTCAAAAATTATTGCAATCATAGCGGCGGTGCTGGCACTTTGCATTATCGTAACAGCTATTGCCGTTCCAATGCACTTTGGCGGCATTAAAGAAACATGGTGGGCAATCAACGGCGGTCAGGTTAAATATCCATATATCCTCGTTCACGGTCTTGGCGGCTGGGGCGAAGACAGTGGCATAAACTCCGTTGCCCGTTACTGGGGCGGAGATGCAGGCGATATTGCCACCCATATGAAAGAGCAGGGTGCAGAGGTTTATGAACCCAGCCTTGGACCTGTTTCAAGTAACTGGGACAGAGTTTGTGAGCTTTATGCACAGCTTACAGGCACAAAGGTTGACTATGGCGAGGCTCATTCAGCGGCGCATAATCACGAGCGTTACGGCGAAGAGTTCACCACCCCTCTTGTAGAGAACTGGGGCAAAAAGGTAAACGGCGGTCAGCTTGTTAAAGTAAACCTTGTTGGTCATTCATTTGGCGGCGCAGCTGTCAGAACTCTTGCAAGCCTTTTGGCATATGGCGATAAAACCGAGTGTGAAACATCAGGTGATGAGGTTTCACCGCTTTTCAAGGGCGGTAAAGGCGATTGGGTATATAGCGTAACAACTCTTTGCGCACCCCATAACGGCTCATCCCTCACAGAGGCTCTTGATTCCGTAACAGATTCATTCAGCGGATTAAGCTCACTTGTTGGCATCAACACAAAAAATCTCACAAGCACACAGCTTTTAGCATCCCTTTGTTTTGGACTTGCAGGCATCAGCGAGCCTGTTAAGGGAACATACGATTTCAAACTCCAGCACTTCGGTCTTGGCAAATCAGAGGGCGGAATCACAGGCGTTATTGAAACAATCAATGCCCTCACAAGCCTTGGCACAGACCACGCAGGCTATGACCTTTCACCTGACGGAGCGGCACAGATTAACGCTTATACAAAAACAGTACCCGATGTATATTATTTCTCATACGCATATTGCACCACAAAGGACGGCAAGCTTCTTAAAGGACAGGTGCCCATTAAAGGCACACTTCCCGTTCTCTATGCACCTGCAATGATTATGGGCAGATACACAGGCACAACAGACGGCGGCATCAAAATCAATGATGACTGGAAGCCAAATGACGGACTTGTAAGCGTAATTTCCGCAAGATATCCCGCAGGCGAACAGCATTTTGATTATGACGGCGAGCCGAAGAACCTTAAAAAAGGCATCTGGAACTATATGGGCACAGCCACAGGCGACCACGGCACCGTAATCGGACTTAATAACACCGCAGAGAAAACATTCAAATTCTACGATAACCTCATCACAATGGTCGATTCATTAAAGCGATAACACAAAGCAGGGAGCTTCACGGCTCCCTGTTTTATTTTATGTATTGCAAATATTGACATTTATTCCCATATCAAATATAATATATAAGGATGTCATAATTTGTAAAACGAGGGATGACGGATGTATATATTTATCAGCTACTCTGATGATAAAATAAATAATAAACACGGTGAGGATTACTATCTTGTCAGTGCTGTTCGAGATCGCTTTGAGAAAATGACAAAAAACGGCAATGGCAATTTTGAGGTTTTCCTTGATGACCGAATCGAGCTTGGTGAAGATTGGGAGAATGCCATTGAAGAAGCACTTTTAAAATCAGATTATATGCTTCTTTTTATCAGCGAACATTCCCGCCGACCAGATAGCTTCTGCCGTAATGAAAATATTTATGTGCGAGAAATAAATGCAAGAAGAAAAAAGAAAAAACAAAAAGAGATTGTGGTTATTCCTGTTCGTCTTGATGAATCGCTTCCACCTATTTCTCTTATAAAAGCACAGGCTGTTATATGGATGGAAAAAGATAAATTATCTGTATTTGATGAGAAATTCAATAAAATACTTCACCGACTTGGTGCTGCACCAAAAGGCGAACCCGAACCGGTTGAAAGTGCATACGATAAAATTTGGGATTACATTACCGAAGGCGACTTTGCACAAACTGACAGAAAAATGGATGAAGCCATTGACAACTATTATGATGCTTATATTATAGCAAAAAGAGAAGCAGATAAAAATGAAACAGAAGATACACTTCATGATTATGGTTTAGTTTTGCAACGATTAGGCACTGCTTATGAAATAGAAGATAATCTGACACAGGCAAAGAAGTATTATGCAGAATATTCTGATATATCCAAAGAAAAAGCAAAAAAGTATCCCTCTTATTATAGTTTGAGAAGTGTTTCAGTAAGCCTTGAAAAAATGGGCAATATAGCCTTAAAAGAGGATGATGTAAAGAAAGCAAAAGAGTATTATAAGGAAGCTCTTGAAATAGATAGAGAAAACGCTCAAAAATACCCGTCATATTTAAGCAACCGAGACCTTTCAATAAGCCTTAATAAAATGGGCGATATAGCCTTAAAAGAGGATGATATAAAAGGAGCAAAAGAGTATTATGAGGAATCTCTTGAAATAGATAGAGAAAACGCTCAAAAATACCCGTCATATAAAAGCAATCGAGACCTTTCAATAAGCCTTAACAGAATGGGCGATATAGCCTTAAAAGAGGATGATGTAAAGAAAACAAAAGAGTATTATACGAACTCTCTTGAAATAAAAAGAGAAAACGCAGAAAAATACCCGTCATATGAAAGCAACCGAGACCTTTCAATAAGCCTTAACAGAATGGGTGATATAGCCTTAAAAGAGGATGATGTAAAGGGAGCAAAAGAGTATTATGAGAAATCTCTTGAAATAGATAGAGAAAACGCTCAGAAATACCCGTCATATGAAAGTAGTCGAGACCTTGCATTTGTATATGAGAAAATGGGGCATATAGCTACGAAAGAAAATGATATGGAGAAAGCAAAAGAATGGTATTTAAAATGTCTTGATATAAACAAAAATAACATGGAAAAATTTCCGTCATTTTTAAGCTTTTTTGATGTAGCTGCTTTATATTTAGATGTTGCCAAAACTGAAAAAGCATTATCAAATACCGAAGAAGCTAAAAAGTTGCTTAATAACGCTTTAAGGTATGCCACAAAGGCTTTAAGAATCCACGCCCGCGATCAAAGCATAGAAAAATTCACCGAAATCCAAAAAGAATTAGCATCATTATAATCCCCTGCCGAGAGCCACCCTCTCGGCATTTTTTTATCCCCACGCTAAAATATCGTCCTTGCGAGCGTAGCGTGGCAATCCATTCTCACGGTACGCACCGAGCTTCTCGTCGCCCCTTGACAGGGGAGATGTCATTTGAAAAATGACAGAGGGGTAGAACTCAAAGTAATAAGTTGTAGTGAATAGTGAAGAAGTTAACGATACCCCGTAGGGGAAGATATTTAAGAGTAGATTGCTTCACTTACAATGACATTAAATATTCAGTTATTCAAAATTTGCAAAAATAAAAGCTATCGCAAATGGTGTTCCAAATGCGATAGCTTCTTTAATTTTTAATTATGCTTTGTGCCACTTAACGCCCTGTGCTGTGTCTTCAAGGACGATGCCCATTGCTTTAAGCTCATCACGGATTCTGTCGGCTTCTGCCCAGTTTCTCTCTTTTCTTGCCTGTGTGCGCTGTGCAATAAGTGCCTCAACCTCATCATCAAGAGACTCTGTCTTTCTGTTATAAACAAGACCGAGAACATCGCAAAGCTCATCAAACATCTTTGCAGCAGCTTCGCAGTCAGCTTTATTTGCCTTTGCAGAAATAACCTTTGTGTTAATATCTCTTACAAGCTCAAAGATTGATGCAATTGCGTCTGCTGTGTTAAGGTCATCATCCATTGCTGTGATGAACTGCTGACGGCGTGCTTCAAGCATATCTTTGATTTCCTGTGTTGCTTCGCCCTCTTCTGCATTCTTAATTGCAAAATCAAGGTTATCACGGCAGGTATAAAGTCTTACAAGTGAAGCCTTGCACTGCTCAATAATATCAACGCTGTAGTTGATGGGGCTTCTGTACTGTGAAGAAATAAGCAGGTATCTGATTGGCTCATAGCCATATTCATTTGCAACATCACGAACAGTGAAGAAGTTGTTAAGGGATTTTGACATCTTAACATTATCAACTGTGATGTAGCCGTTGTGCATCCAGTAATTTGCAAAAGGAGCGTCGTTGCAGCATTCGCTCTGTGCAATTTCGTTTTCGTGGTGGGGGAAGATAAGATCCTGACCGCCGCAGTGAATATCGATTGTTTTGCCGTGGAAGCGTCTGTTCATTGCAGAGCACTCAATGTGCCAGCCTGGTCTGCCGTTGCCCCATGGTGATTCCCAATAAGGCTCGCCGGGCTTTGCATTCTTCCAGAGTGCGAAATCCATTGGCTCTTTTTTAACCTCGCCAACCATAATTCTTGCGCCTGCTTCAAGCTCCTCAAGTGGCTGATGTGAAAGCTTGCCGTATCCGCTGAACTTTTTGGGACTGAAATAAACATCGCCGTCAGCTTCATAAGCATAGCCTTTTTCAATAAGAGTTGAGATAATGTCGATAATCTCGTCAATATTCTCTGTTGCCTTGGGGTGAACAGTTGCCTTTTTTACATTAAGACCCTCTGTGTCTTTCCAGAACTCTTCAATATATTTTTCGCTGATTGTTTTGTAATCAACGCCCTCTTCGTTGGCTCTTCTGATGATTTTATCGTCAATATCTGTGAAATTCTGAACGAAACGAACATCATAACCTCTGTATTCAAGGTAACGGCGCAGAATATCAAACACGCAAAGGGGGCGTGCGTTGCCGATGTGAATATAGTTGTAAACTGTGGGGCCGCAGGCATAAATCTTAACCTTGCCCTCTTCAAGAGTTTTAAGCTCCTCTTTCTGTCTTGTGAGAGTATTAAACACTTTCATTTTTCATTTCCTCCAGTTGTTTTTTTAATTTATCTATCTGATGCTGTAATTTGCATAATTCCTGTGATACGGGGTCGGGAATATGAATCTGGTCAAGGTCATCGACCCTTTTACCGTTTCTGCGCACTACCCTTGCAGGCACACCAACTGCGGTGGAATTTTCGGGAATATCTGAAAGGACAACTGCGCCCGAGGCTACATTTGTATTGTCGCCAATTTCAACAGGTCCCAGCACCTTTGCGCCTGCGCCAATCATAATGTTACTGCCAAGGGTGGGATGTCTTTTGCCAGTGTGCTTGCCAGTACCGCCAAGCGTAACGCCCTGATAAAGTGTAACATCATCGCCGATTATTGTGGTTTCGCCAATGACAATGCCTGTGCCGTGGTCAATAAAAAGTCGCCTGCCAATCTGCGCACCCGGGTGAATTTCTATGCCCGTTCTGCGTGATGCTGATTGTGAAATGGCACGGGCGATAAAAAACATTTTGTGCCTGTAAAACCAGTGAGCCATCCTGTATTTTCTCACAGCCTTATATCCTGGGTAAAGAAAAATAACCTCAAGCTTTGAATGGCAGGCAGGGTCTCTGGCTTTAAAAGAATCTATATCATCTAAAAGCTCTTTTATCATAAATAACTCCAATGCAAAAAATAATCCGCCTCTGTCGCAAAGGCGACGGAGGCGGCATACCGCGGTTCCACTCCGATTTATTACTCAATGCCCGTAACGGTGGCTTCCGCACAGCGATACTGCTACTTCCCGCTGTGTGCTGATGGGTGCATTTCCAAAGCTTCGTCGTAAGGAGCCTTTCACCTGCCGCTCCCTCTCTGCTACGCTCCACAATGTACTTCTCCCACTGATAACGCATTTTATATTTACATTATACTACAGTAATCTGTTTTTTGCACCTGTTATTTTGCAAGAATTTTAAATGTTAAAGTTTGCGATTTTAGCTAATTTGATTAGAAATTACCGCCGTTCCATCCCCATATGGAAACTTCTTCATATTTAACATAGATTCTATCTTGTGAAATGGCAAGCTCGCCGCTTAAAATATTGCAGATTTCTGCTGTTAAGTCCTCTGCCTGTGCGGGGTTGATTTTGCCAAAAACCTGAACCTCAACGAATGCGGCAGGCTCATCACTGCCCTTAAACCAAAGTCGGCAATTATCCTCAAAGCTGCACATAAGCCATGCTTCGCTTTTGCCTGCAAGAAGTGAAATTGCCTTGCCCAGCTTTGACTTTATCTGAATTTCTTTTTCTTTTGAAATTGAAGCGTTTGTTTTAGTTGTAATGTTTGGCATAGAAAACTCTCCTTATTTAAAATACATAAACAGCTGACACTTAATCATACCATTATAGAGCTTGCGTCTTTTGTCGGCTTTTCTGCCAAATTCATTCTCAAACTCTTCAGAGGGGCTGATAACATAATAGGCTCTGCCCCTTGCAGGTGTGAATCGCTGACCCATCACCTTATAAAGTGCCTGTGCCTGCTGAATGTCAAGAAGTCTTTCACCGTAAGGCGGGTTGCAGATAAGCGTGCCTTTTTCTGTTTTCATGGTGAAATCACGCAAATCGCACTTTTCAAAATAAATCTTATCGCTGACACCTGCACGCTTTGCATTTTCACGGGCAATGTCAAGCACCTTTTCGTCAATATCTGAGCCGTAGGCAACAAATGAGCTGTCAGTAATCACGAGTGATTTTGCTCGTTCTCGCTCCTCTGCCCAAACATTTCTTGGAATAACATCCCATCTTTCGGCGGCAAATCGGCGGTTGATGCCCGGTGCCATATTGTGAGCCAGCATTGCGCCCTCAATAAGGATAGTACCGCTTCCGCACATTGGGTCATAAAGGGTGTGGTAATGCCTTACCCTTGCCAGTGAGCAAAGTGCCGCCGCCAGAGTTTCTTTCATAGGTGCGCCATTTGCTTCAAGGCGGTAGCCACGCTTGTGAAGTCCTGCGCCTGATGTATCAAGAAGCAGGCTGACTTTATCTTTCATAATAGAAAACTGAATCTGATGAATGGGGCCTGTTTCGTCAAACCACGAAATGCCGTATTTTGATTTAAGACGCTCAACAACAGCTTTTTTAATAATTGACTGACAATCGCTGACGCTGAAAAGGGTTGAGTTTATGGAATAGCCCTTAACGGGGAATGCGTCATCTGCGCCAATCCACTGCTCCCACGGGAGCTTTTTTGTGCCCTGAAACAGCTCTTCAAAGCTTCTTGCTTCAAAGGTGCCAACAAGAATCTGAATTCTTTCAGCATAGCGTGAGCAGATGTTTGCCCTTGCAAGAATGTTTTCATCTCCGCTGAAAAGAACTCTGCCGTTTTCAGCCACAACATTTTCTGCCTCCAAAGCACGCATTTCCTCTGCAATAACAGACTCTACGCCAAGAAGGCAAGGAATAACATAATTGATTTTCATTTTACTCTCCGATTTATATTAGTATGTGCCAATGCACTGATAAACATTTTCACTGTCAAAAACTGCAAGAACATATCCGCCCATAGATTTTTCTTTTGCCTCTTTTACTGCATCAAATTTATCTGTGAAAACATACGCATCGTTTCTGTATCGCTCAGCATACTCTTCAACAGTTTTTTTGTCTGTTACAGTTAAAAGTTTTTCGGTATTGAGCCTTGGCAGGTCTTTATTTTCAAGTATATTTGACGGAAGATTATCAGCAGAAAATCCGTCGATAATAAGAATTTTTTCAACTTTATCTGTATTGACCGCTGGCGGAACATAATCTGCCCTTACAAACCACTGGCAATTGGTGCATTTAGTGTCGATTTTAAGATAAAACGGCAGATAGCTTTCGTCTTTGCCAAAAAAGAAGAAGTTGCCCTCTTCACTATCCACCTTGCAGGAATAGCAGCTGTTGTCGATATAATAATCATAATTCATTTCAGAGTTATATGTAAGCTCAAGCATCTGCTCCAGCATCAAGGTGTTATCTGCCACATAAAACTCTTCATAATCCTGCAAAGAGATATAGTCGCCGATATTGACGCTTTTGGGATTGATTTCGCCTTTTATATTTAATCTGAAGCTGTCGATTGTGTATTTTGTTTCCTGCTTTTTCTGCTGGAGTGTTTCGTTTTTATTTTTTACACCAACAATTTTTAACACAGAAATAACTGCTGCCACTGCAAGCAAGGCACAGCAGACAGCAATCAACATTCTTTTAGTCTGCTTAGGGCTTACAACCTTGCTTCTTTTATGGTTTGCCATTAAGTTCACCCCGAATTAGTAATATATAGCTTTTCATAAAATAGGGGGCGATTTCTCGCCCCGCCGTTTTGTTCAGATTTTATTCAACTTCAGGCTCAATAAGGCCGTAGCCTCCGTCTTTTCTTTTATAAACAACAGAAACCTTTTCACTTTCGCCATTCATGAAGATGTAGAACTGATGACCCAGCATTTCCATCTGAAGAATTGCCTCTTCGGGCATTTCGGGTTTAAGGAAAACTGTCTTTGAGCGGATAATATCGAATTCATCCTCAGTTTCTTCCTCTTCGCCGTCCCATGTGAAATCAACATCATCACGGAGCTTTTTGGAAACCTTGGTTTTGTTCTTGCGGATTTTTCTGATGATGAAGTCGATACATTCGTCAAGAGCATCGTTCATATCCTTAGCACTTTCTTCCGCACGGAAAAACATTCCCTTGCTCTTGATAGTCAGCTCAACTATCTGCTCAGGCTTTTCAACCGTAACGGTGATTTTTGCTTCGGCTTCGTCAGAGAAAAATTTCTCAATCTTCGCAAGCTTTTTTTCAGCGTGAAGCTTAAAAGAATCCTTGGGTGTGCATTTTCTGCCAATAATTGTAGTTTTCATAAAAGAAGCCTCCTTTGCTGTGCAAGGCTTTATCTCTCCTTGCAATTCTATTATAGCACATTAAACAATAAATTTAAAGAGGTTTTTGAAATTTTATGAAAACCGCTATAAAATATTGCACCTTTTCAGTGCAATTCTTATAAAGAAAAACTCAAACGGTGCCATTCAGCACGCTGAATAACACCGCCGTGTGTCAGATTTTATTTGTTCCTCTGCGGTTGAAGCCGCCGCCATGCTTTGAATCACGCTTTAAATCAGACATTTTTTCATCGCTTACCTGCTTGAATTTTGCCATCATATCCTCAAAAGAGCGTGCGCCATTATCGCTTGACTTGTTGCCCTGCCATACATTAGCGGGGCGAGAATAAGATTGACGGGGTTTTGGTTGAGGCTTTTTCTCTTCAACTGCCTTTTTGATAGAAAGACTGATTTTTCCGTCATCACCAATAGAGAGAATCTTAACCTTGACCTCCTGACCTACTGTGAGATGATCGCCGATTTCTTTAACATATTCGTTTGCTACCTCAGAGATATGAACAAGACCCTTTTTGCCCTCGCCCAGATCAATAAAAGCACCAAATGAAGTAAAACCGGTTACTTTGCCTTCAACGATTGTTCCAACTTCCAACTGCATAGATTGTTTGACTCCTTAAGTCTTT
>JAKSQM010000023.1 GCA_024404115.1 Clostridia bacterium
TGTCATTTTTTATCTGTCCAATTTTATTATACCACTTTCCTTCGCTCGTAATGACGATGTTTTGGCTCTTTGCAAATCATTTCGGGAGGAGCCCCTCCCCTACGGTATTATCGTGCAATTTATGCAGATTTGTATGATATTTGAATTCGATTTGGGAGCACAAGCTACTCCCCTACATCATTTAATTTTGTAATGTAAAGCTGGCGAACACAGTTCGCCCCTACGGTGTGTTGTGCTGTTTATACTTCAAACCAAGCAAATTTGTGCAGAATTTAAGAATAGATTGCCACGCTCGTAATGACTAAACTTTAATTCGCTTGACTAAAACAAAAGAGCTGGCACTTTCGTGTCAGCTCTCCGTTTGTTTAGATTAGAATATTTGTGTGGGCAGTTTCAGTTTTTGCTTTTCGGGGAAAGTTTTGTCAAACTCCTCCACCTCAGCATCGTCAACGAAATAGCCCTGCGGTGTGTGATACACTCCGCTTACACCGTTGAGGTAGCCTTTTTTCAGCTCCTTGCAAAGGAAAAACGAATCATCTGCGCCCTCGGGCAAGCCGTGGTATCTTATACCGAAATTGCGTGCAAACTGGAATCCGCTTTTGCCGTAAAAATCGATATTGCCCTCAAAAAGCACTGCGCCAAATCCCATTTCTGTCGCCTTTTCAAGCGAATAATCAAGGAGCTTTTTGCCGTAGCCTTTGCGTTTAAGCTCAGGGGTGATGCAGATTGGTCCCATTGTGAGAATCGGTATTTTTGTGCCGTCATCTGATGTGATTTCAGCTTTCATAAACATATTCTGACCGATAAGTCTGCCGTCCTGCTCCATTACGAAATTCAGCTCTTTAATAAAATCTGCGTTATCTCTTAATGTGTGAAGCACATAATGCTCACTGCAGCCCGGGCGGTAAACATTCCAGAATGATTCTCTTACAAGGTTTTCGGTTTCTCTTTCTTCTGCTTTTCTTTCTAAACGAATTACATAGTCATTTTTATTCATTATTTATTCCTCCTGAAAATTGTTGACTTTCAATATTGGGAGGTTTGATGATTGCCTGCAAACCTCCCGATTAGCCTGCAATCTCCAGTGTGTTGTACTTTTTCAAACAGTACGCTCCTATAAATTAAAAATTTTATAATCAAGCCATTGGCTGATTAACGGTTTTTGCCTTTTCAAGCTCCATAAGGTATCTGCCGAGGGCATCCTGCCACGAGGGCAAGCGTGAAAAGCCTGCATCATCAAGGCATTTCTTTGAAAGGCGTGAGTTAAGGGGTCTTTCGGCTTTTGCGCCGTATTCGGCAGTTGTAACAGGCTTTATAACTGTTGCCTTGCCTGCCATTTTCATAATCTCCGCTGCAAATTCGCACCATGAGCAATAATTTTCGTTAGTGCCGTGGTATGTGCCGTATTTCTCTGTTACCACCATATCGCAAATGAGCTTTGCAAGGTCGGGTGTGTAGGTTGGTGAGCCAATCTGGTCGGCAACAACGGTGAGAGTCGGATGAGTATCTGCAAGGCGGAGCATTGTTTTAACAAAATTATTGCCGTTAATGCCGAAAACCCACGATGTGCGGATAACAAAGCTCTTTTGGCAATACTTTTTAACAGCTTCCTCCCCTGCTAACTTTGTTTTGCCATAAACATTGCAGGGTGCGGTGGGGTCGCTCACCTCAAAAGGCACTTCGCCCTTGCCGCCATAAACATAATCTGTGCTGATATACACCATTTTTGCACCAATTTCACCGCAGACACGGGCAAGATTTTCACTGCCAAGCACATTCACCTTTGTGCAGGTGTCAATATCGTCCTCTGCTCTGTCAACAGCTGTGTAAGCGGCGCAGTGAATAACTGCGTCGGGTGCGTAAGATTTAACATAATCGTAAACAGCGGTTTTGTCTGTAATATCAAAATCCGCCATATCCACGCCTTTGCACTGAATATTGCGGATTTCAAGCTCTTTTACAACATCAAAACCTAACTGCCCGTTATAACCTGTAACGAGTATTTTCATATGATTTATCCTTTGTATGTGAATTTAACATCGCTATCCTTCAAAAGAGGAGCGTTTAAGTCTTTCTGTGAAAGAATGGGGTTTTCAACATTCCATTCAACGCCCAAATCGGGGTCATTGAATTTTACACTGCGGTCATTTTCGGGTGAATAGAATTTATCAACCTTATACATAACCTCAACATTATCTGTCAGTGTAACAAAGCCGTGCAGACAGCCAGCGGGAATATAAAAAGCCTTTTTATTCTCTTCTGTAAGCTTAACTGCAACCCATTTTTTATATGTGGGTGAGCCCTCACGGATGTCAACAATAACATCCATAAGTTCGCCTTTAAGGCAGGTGAGAAGCTTTGCCTGTGCCATGGGGTCTGTCTGGCAGTGAAGTCCTCTTAAAGTGCCTTTTTCTGCTGAAAATGAGCGGTTATCCTGAATAAATTCGTCAGTGATGCCAACCTCAGCAAGTGTTCTTTTTGAATAAGATTCCATAAACCAGCCACGGTTGTCGCCAAATACCTTTGGTGTGAGAACAACCGCACCTGCAATTTGTGTTTTTTCAATTTCCATTTTATTCACCTGTGTAATTTGAATCATCTCTGCCCCAGCGAGGCTGCTGACCGGGAGTTGAAGAATACATTATCTTGCCGTCTGCAACACGCTGAAGATGTCTGCCATATGTAGATTTGCCGTATTTTTTAGCGGATGAAAGAAGCTCTTCCTTTGTAATCCAGCCGTTGTTATATGCAATCTCTTCGGGAGCGGAAATGATGATTCCCTGAAGTGTTTCAATTGTTTTAACAAAATTTGAAGCCTCTGTGAGAGAGTCAACTGTGCCTGTGTCAAGCCATGCATAGCCTCTGCCCATAAGCTTAATGTCAAGGTTGCCGTTTTCAAGATAAATCTTGTTGATGTCGGTTATTTCAAGCTCGCCCCTTGCAGAGGGCTTAAGATTTTTTGCATACTCAACAACCTTGTTGTCATAGAAATAAAGACCTGTTACGGCATAGTTTGACTTTGGAACGGCTGGCTTCTCTTCAATAGAAACAGGTTTGCCGTCTTTATCAAATTCAACAACGCCGAATGCCTGTGGATTCTCAACATAATAACCGAAAATTGTGGCTTCTTCTGTATTTTTAGCAGCCTGACGCATAATATGACCAAGACCGCTGCCATAAAAAATATTATCGCCCAGAACCATTGCAACTCTGTCATCACCGATAAAATCTTCACCAATGATGAAAGCCTGTGCAAGACCGTCAGGACTTTCCTGAACAGCGTATGTAAGGCTGAGACCGAATTTGCTGCCATCCCCAAGGAGGGACTCAAACTTTGGTGTGTCGGTAGGTGTGGAAATAATAAGGATTTCTCTTATGCCTGCAAGCATAAGTGTTGAAAGCGGATAATAAATCATCGGCTTGTCATAGACGGGAAGAAGCTGTTTACTTGTAACCATTGTTAACGGATAAAGTCTTGTGCCTGAGCCGCCCGCAAGAATTATACCTTTCATAATAAACCTCCGTGCAGATAAACTGCCATTTATAGAATGAACTGAGAGTTCATTTACCCTTATTGATAATAATACAAATAGATGTTTTCGTCAATAGATTTGTCATAATTTGTTACAAAGATAAAATTAAGATTTTATAAAGATTGTGAATTGTACCCTTAAAAAATGTTAAATTTGTGTATTTTAAAGGGTACAAAAATAATATATATTATGTGCAAAAGAAGGTGAAGATATGAAAAAGATAGCCGTGATTAACGATTTATCGGGTTTTGGCAAATGCTCGCTGACCGCCGCCATACCAGTGCTGAGCGTTCAGGGCGTGCAGGCTTGCCCATTGCCCACAGCTGTGCTTTCTAATCAGACAGGCTATGAAGATTTTTATTGCAAGGATTTAACAGACAGTATGCCCTCTTTCACAGAGAAGTGGCAGGCTTTGGGCGCAGAGTTTGACGGAATTCTGACAGGCTTTGTTTCTGATATTAAGCAGGTTGATATTATTACGGATTTCTGCAAAAAATTCAAAAAAGACAACACGCTTTTGATGGTTGACCCTGTTATGGCAGATAACGGCAAGGTTTACCCCACATTTTCAAAGGAGCTTTGCGAAAAAATCAAGGAGCTTTCGCTGACGGCTGATATTATCACGCCAAATATTACTGAATTTTCGGTGCTTGCAGGGGTGGATTACAGTGAATTTCAAAAGGAGCTTTACAGTGAAAAGCTGCTCCAGACGCTTCTTAAAAATGCACAGCCCATTTTGCAAAGCGGTGTTAAACATATTATTATTACAGGCGCAAGGATTTATGACGGCAAAATTTCAAATTGCATCATAAACTCTGACGGCATTGAGGCTGTTTCAACAGAAGCGTTTAACGGAAGCTACTCAGGCACAGGCGATTTATTTGCCGCCGCCGTTTGCGGTGAGCTTGTTAAGGGCAGTGATATTCACTCTGCCGTTTGCCGTGCGGCGAAGTTTATTGAAATTTCGCTGAGGGCGACCATTACCGAAAACACAAGAACGGAGGATGGAATCTGCTTTGAGCCGTTCCTTAAATTATTATGAGAAATAAAAAGCTTGCTTTCGTTGTGTTGGGTTCGCTTTTTGCGGCGCTGATTTTTGTTGCAACGCTGATTCATCTGCCCATATTCAGCACACAGGGGTATTTTCATTTGGGCGACAGCATAATTTATATTGCCGCTTCAATGCTTCCATTCCCATTTGCCGCCGCTGCCGCCGCTGTTGGCGGAGCATTGAGCGATATTCTGGGCGGATATTTCATCTGGGCGCCGTTCACAGCTGTGATTAAAATTATGAACGTATTGCCCTTTGCTGCGGCAAAGAAGCTGAGAAAAAATCAGAGCAAAAGAATTGACGCATTCACCATTGCTGCGTGCGTTGTTTCGGGCATAATAACTGTAGGAATGTATTTCCTCGCTTCAAGGGTAATTTACGGAAGCTTTGCCGCTGCCGCCGCAGATATTTTTGGCAACACAATTCAGGCAATTGCCAGCGCAGTTGTTTATTTGATATTCAGTGCTTTCCCGAAGCCGAAATTTTTTAACGAATTAAATAAGAAGGATGATAAAAATGGCTGATATAGTTTATGAATTTGAGGGCAGTCTTTACCTTAACATTACAAATGAATGCCCCTGCAAATGCGTTTTTTGCGTAAGGGATATTAAAGACAATATGGGCACAGGGCATCATATGTGGCACGAAAAGGCTCCGTCTTTTGAAGAGATAAAGGCGGCAATTGATGCAACCGAAAATATTGAAAAATACAATTCAATTGTTTTTTGCGGATACGGTGAGCCTACCTGCGAATTTGAAAATCTTATTAAAACCGCAAAGTATATTAAAGAAAAGTTCGGTCTTAAAATCAGAGTCAACACCAACGGACTTGGCTCACTTTATAATAAGAAAGATATTGTTGACGAGCTTTGCGAAAATGTTGACGCTGTTTCAGTAAGCCTTAACGCTCCAAACAAAGAGAGATACCTTAAAATTACACGCAACGAATTTGGCATTGAAAGCTTTGACGCAATGCTTGAATTCACAAAGAGATGCGTTGAAAAAGGCATTGGCGTAAGGATGACAGTTGTTGACATTCTCACAAAAGATGAGATAAAACAATGCGCCGAAATTGCAACAGAAATCGGTGCAAAATTCGACGCAAGAAGCCTTATAAAAGAATAATGCAAATTTAAAATGCCTCGGAGCGGTGCTTCGGGGCATTTTTGCAGTTGTTGCGAGCCGTGGCAATCAACAATTTGAATGAATAATTCTTTTCTCTCCCTCAGTCTTTTTGCAAGCAAAAAGCCAGCTCCCTCGTCAGAGGGAGCCGAGAAAGTGCTGTGCGGAAGCCTCGCAATGGCAATACAATAAAATTCCGCAAAATTTAAAGAGAACCCCTATCGTCAAAATCAAAGATTTTGCCACTTCCCCCAAGGGAAGCTTTTTTGATTTTGTGCTGATATTCAGAGCGGGATGTCAGGACGCCATCCCCTACAATTATAAATCGAAGCATATTGCAAATTCGGGAAAAGCAAGCTCGAAATTGAGCATTAAATTGTTGCAATGCAAAGCTGGCGAACGCAGTTCGCCCCTACAATGTGCCTCTACCTCTTCACTGCAACCTATTTCAATTCGGGTGCGGGTGTCCCGCCCAAAATTATTCATTATTCAATATTCGTTATTCATTTAAGCTGTAGATTGCCACGGCTTCTATGAAGCCTCGCAATGACAATACTTTATTTTTCGGGAGCAGCAAGCCGTTTCCTTTGTTGATGGCATAAAAAAAGCAGCCTTGCGGCTGCGTTTTTTATTCTTCAATCGCTTTTTTGGTGTGCCAGATGTCCTGTGCGTACTCATTAACTGCTCTGTCGGCGGCAAATCTGCCAGCGTTGGCAATATTTTTGAGCATCATTTTATTCCAGCGGTTTCTGTCGTTATAATAAATATTCTCCGCTTCCTGCTGGATGCGTCTGTAATCGGCAAAATCTGCAAGCACCATATAGGGGTCATGGTGAACGATTGTTGAGCCGATTTCGGGGAATGTTTTGCCGTTGATTCCGCCGTTAATGAAGTCGATAATCTTTCTGATTTCAGCATTGTTATGATAATAGCTCATGGGGTTGTAGCCATCTCTTTTGAGGGTATTTACCTCTGGAGTTGTCATACCGAAAAGCATAATGTTATCTGAGCCGACAGCTTCGTGAATTTCAACATTTGCACCGTCAAGAGTGCCGAGGGTAACTGCACCGTTAATCATAAGCTTCATATTGCTTGTGCCGCTTGCCTCTGTGCCAGAAAGTGAAATCTGCTCGCTTATATCTGCGGCGGGCATAAGTCGCTCTGCAAGGGTTACATTGTAATCTTCAAGGTAAACAACCTTTAATCTGCCACGAACATCGGGGTCATTATTGATAAGGTCTGCAAGGGCGCAGATGAAGCTGATAATCTTTTTAGCCATAAAGTAGCCCGGGGCGGCTTTTGCGGCAAAGATATATGTGTGCGGTTTGAAATCGCCATCGGGATTCTCTTTGATAGCAAGATATTTTGAAAGGATGTTGAATGCGTTAAGGTGCTGACGCTTATACTCGTGAAGTCGCTTAACCTGAACATCGAAAACAGAGTTTACATCAAGGTCAATGCCGTTTGTTTTCTTAACAAGCTTTGCAAATTTCTTTTTATTTTCAAGCTTGATTTCTTCCAGCTTTTTGAGAGTTTCCTCATCATCTGCAAAGGCATTGAGCTTCTGAAGCTCGTCTGCATTATATACAAAATCGCCGCCGATGATTTTTGTGAGATACTCTGTAAGCTGTGGGTTAGACTGACAAAGCCAGCGTCTGTGAGCAATGCCGTTTGTTACATTCTTGAATTTATCAGGTGTAACGGTGTAGAAATCGTGGAAAACGCTGTCTTTAATAATCTGTGAATGGAGAGCTGAAACGCCGTTTACGCTATGGCTGCCTGCAACACAGAGGTTTGCCATTCTGACAACACCGTTTGAGATAATTGCCATTCTTTCAACCTTGCCTGCATCGCCCGTTGCATTCCACACAAATGAGCGGAAGCGGTTATCAATCTCTTTTGTGATTTCATAAATTCTCGGAAGAAGTCGCTTATACAAATCCTCTGGCCAGCACTCAAGAGCCTCTGCCATAACGGTATGGTTTGTATAAGCCATGGTGTTGATAACGATATTCCACGCATCATCCCAGCCGTAGCCACATTCATCAAGCAAAATTCGCATAAGCTCTGGGATTGCAAGGGTCGGGTGAGTATCGTTAATATGGATTGCGTTTTTCTCAACGAAATTTGAAAGTGTTCTGTAATGACGCAGGTGGTTGTTTACAATATCCTGAATAGATGATGAAACAAGGAAATACTGCTGTCTTAAACGAAGGCTCTTGCCCTCTGAATGGTTATCGGCAGGGTAAAGAATTTTGCTGATGACCTCTGCCATTGCGTTCTGCTCCATAGCACGCATATAGTCGCCCTGATTGAACATATCCATATCAAGACCGGGGGCTTTTGCGCTCCAAAGACGAAGCACGCTGACGCCCTTGCCGTCTTTACCTGCAACATACATATCGTGAGGAATTGCCTTTACGATTTTGTTATCGTGCATTGTTACTGAATGGTATGCGTTATCCCAATGGTCCTCAACCCATCCCTCGAAGCTGACATCAACAGCCTCGTCCTCACGGGTAACAAGCCAGATGTCGCCGCCTGGAAGCCAGAAATCGGGAAGCTCTGTCTGCCAGCCGTCAACAAGTTTCTGACGGAAAATGCCGTATTCATACATAATAGAATAGCCTGTTGCATAGTAGCCGTCTGTTGCAAGTCCGTCAAGATAGCAGGCGGCAAGTCTGCCAAGTCCGCCATTGCCAAGGCCTGCATCAGGCTCGCAATCATAAAGTCTTTCAATGCTTACACCGTAATCTTTAAGCACTGAAGAAACTGCATTTGTAAGATTGAGATTGTAAAGATTATTTTTAAGGGAGCGACCCATGAGAAATTCCATGCAAAGGTAATATACCTTTTTGGAATCTGATTTTTTATAGTTTTCGTAAAATTCTTTTCTGCCCTGCACCATCATATCACGGACGATAAGCGCAATGGCTTTATAGAAGTGTTCATACTCGGCTTCATCAGGTGTTACGCCGAAATTGTGTGAAAGCTTGGCTTCAATAAGCTCTTTCATCTGTTTTTTGGTGATTCTGCCGTTCATAAAAATCCCCCTTTTAATTACTGATACTATTTTATACCAGAATTTATGAAATTACAACCTTAAAATGTGCCTGCTTTATGAATAAATTGCTCCGTTTTTTGTATCATTTAACCAAAAGTGCATTTTTATTTTTTGCATAACACGAAAGAATAAGATAAATTGCACAAAATAAGGCTGTTTTCTTAAAGCAGATAATTAAAATAACATTCACTTTATTATCTGCAAAGCGGTGCGTAAAATTCCACATCACAAAAATTGGAAAGAAATCTGCATTATTTTGTATAAAATAAGCCTTGACCCAAAAGAAAATAAGCGGTAAAATTGAGAGTTGTTCAGGAGGTTTAAAGCTATGGAATACTACAGTGTGCTGCTGCCGCTGGCACTGATTATGGCAACATCCAAGGTGTTGTCTAAAGCGGCTTCAAAAATCAATATGCCTCAGGTTGTGGGAATGCTCCTTGCAGGCGTCGTTATCGGACTTATTAACTACATACCCAACCAGCAGATTCTTACAGAAACATCTATGGAGGGTGTCGGCTTCATTGCAAAGCTGGGCGTTATTATGATAATGTTTTCAGCAGGACTTGAAACCGACATCAAGCAGATAAAATCAATTGGTGCGCCTGCGATGGTTATAACCGCCGCAGGTGTTATTGTGCCTATGGGTCTTGGATTTGTTGTTGCCTGCCTTTTCAACGGCGGATTCAGCGCAGGAAAAGAGATTCTTCTCAACAATCTTTTCTACGGTGTTATTCTCACTGCAACATCCGTCAGTGTTTCTGTTGCAACGCTGAAAGAGCTCGGCAAGCTTTCGTCTAAGGTTGGCACAACGGTTATTGCCGCCGCCATTATTGACGATATTATCGGTGTTATCGTTCTTTCTTTTGTTATTGCAATGAAAGGCACAGACGGTCAGAGCCAGTCCCCTCTCAGAGTTACACTTATGACCGCACTTTTCTTTGTTGCGGCTGGACTTTTCGGCACTTGCGCAAAGCAGCTTATGCAGGTGGTTGAGAAGCGTTATCCTCACCACAGACTGCTGCCCATATTCGGTCTTGCAACCTGCTTCTTTTTTGCATATGCCAGCGAAAAATGGTTTGGCGTTGCAGACATCACTGGTGCATTTGCCGCAGGTCTTTTCCTTTCAAGGAACCCAGAATCGGGCTACATTGACAGGCGAACAGACATTATGAGCTATATGATTTTTACACCTGTTTTCTTTGCAAATATCGGCATGACGGTTAAATTCAACTCAATCAACCCTGCTATGATTCTTTTTGGACTTTGCTTTATTCTTGCAGGTCTTGCAGGCAAGGTATTCGGCTGTGCAGGTGCTTCACTTCTTTGCAAATACAGCCCTAAGGATTCACTTCGTGTTGGTGTTGGAATGATGGCAAGAGCCGAGGTTGCACTTGTCTGCGCACAGAAAGGCGTTGAAAACGGCATGATAAACTCAGCTATTATGCCATTCATTCTTATGCTCATTATTGCTTCAAGCTTTATTACACCAATGATACTTAAAAAGAGCTATAAAAAGCAGGCGGAATAAGTTTTTTCGGTAGGTGTTTTCTGATAAATCAGAGTTTGTTGTGTACGTAATTTGGGCGTAGATTGCCACGGCTTGGCACTATGCTGACTGGAAAAATAAGCCCTCCTTGTGTAAAGGAGGGTGGCGAACATAGTGAGTCGGGAGGATTGTTTTGCTTAAATCAAGCTAATAGTTTGATTTTAACAGACAATCCCTCAGTCTTTTTGCACGGCAAAAATCCAGCTCCCTTTACACAAGGGAGCCGTTTTTATTGTGCGTTTCAGATGGCTTTGTGCTGACATTCAGAACAGGCTGTTTGCTTTATATTGATAATTTCTGATTTGTATATACATTCAATGTTTTGATTTTTGTTTTTTATTGTGATATAATAAGGCGAGAACATAGTTAGGAGAATGATTATGGTTGAAGAGTCTTATCATATTGGATTTAACGCAGGGCACGGGGCGAAATACGCTATTTTGCCAGGCGACCCAGGTAGAGTTGAAAAAATCGCACAATATCTTGACAACCCCGTTTTTTATCATCAGAGCAGAGAATACACCACTTGGCTCGGTGAGCTTGAGGGCGAAAAGGTGCTTGTGATGTCAACAGGCATGGGCGGTCCCTCCACGGCTATCGGTGTTGAGGAGCTTTACCGCACAGGGGTTGACACATTCATAAGAGTTGGCACATGCGGAGGTATGCAGGAGGAAGTTATTGGCGGCGATATTGTTGTTGCCACAGGCTCAATCCGTATGGAGGGCACAACAAGAGAATATGTGCCAATTGAGTTCCCTGCTGTACCAGATTTAAAGGTAACAAATGCGCTTGCACAGGCAGCAGAGAAGTTGGAGCTTAACTATCACACGGGCGTGGTGCAGAGCAAGGATTCATTTTACGGTCAGCATGACCCAGACAGAATGCCTGTAGGCTACGAGCTTAACAACAAATGGCAGGCATGGATTGGAGCAGGATGCCTTGCATCTGAAATGGAAAGTGCAGCACTGTTTGTGGTTTCTTCTGTATTAAGAGCGAAAGCGGGCGCAGTTTTTTCTGTTGTATGGAATCAGGAAAGAGAGAAAAAAGGACTTCCGAATCCACAATGCCACGACAGCACCAATGCAATTAAATGCGCAGTTGAAGCTGTGAGAAGTCTTATAAAAAGTGAAAAGAAATAATCTAAATATGTTTGCAAGAAAATAATTATTAGAAAAATTAGGGCTGTCGAATTTAGATGCAGAAAGGATTTTTCTCGCCTGACGCTGTATGCGATACTGCAAGGGCGAAAAAATTCTTAGAAAAGAAAAAGGATATGAACTTTGATAAATTCATACCCTTGTTAATTTTCTTTTCGGTCTGCGCTAAAGGCGACAGTCCTTTTATACAGTTTCAGTTTTCTCTGCGTCTGCCGCTGCTTTTTCCTTTGCCTTTTTATCTGTCCATTTCTTCATAATGAATGAAATGAGGACGGCAAAAACGATTACGGGAATTACATATAGTGCTGTTTTGGGGTCATTGAAATCGCCCTTGTTTCCAATAATAGTCCACAGCACTATAAGCGGAAATTCACCGATAAGTGTGGCGGCAAAAAACTTTTTGAATTTGATGCCCATTGCACCAAAAATAAGGCTGCTCACATCACCGGGGATAAGTCCTGTTGCCTTAACAAGGAACACAACCATAAAGTTGTTTTCATCGGCAAAATCATCTAACTTTTTGATTTTGGGATATTTATTTTTAAGTTTCTCTGCCATGTCTGCGCCTGTGAATCTGCCAAGCCAGAACGGAACGGCAATGCTTGTGGCGATACAGAGGAAGCCAACAAGGATGCCTACCCAAAGGTTTTCAAAAACCAATCCGCAAATAACAAATACTACCGCAGGGGGAACAACGAGGGCAAAGGCTTTGATGAAATTCACACCAATAATTATCAGTGCAACCTTAAAAAGATTGCCTGTCAGCATTGTTTTGAACTGGGCGGCATTCTTAACTGAAATATCGTATTTTTTCATAAGAACAATGCCCACCACCATCATAACAACGATGAAAACGATTGATAAAATCTGCAAACCTTTGACAAGTTTTTCTGATACGTTTCTTTTTTCCATATTACTCTCCAATCATATTTATTGAAAAAATAATACTATATTTCCAAAAAATAATCAAGATTTTTCGAGAATAATTTTTTCGCCTTTATTGGTGTTGAGGACAATAATTTTTGCAGAGGTTTCAAATGTGCCCTCTTTGCAGGTGATTCGGCTCACCTTGTGGGGATTTGCGATTTTAACCATACCGCCGATTTCTGAATAAATTTCTGTTTTGCCTATCTCCCCTTTTGCAATTTCACTGCTTACAAGGAAAGCACCGTCTGCACGAAGATTTTCATATTTTGCATCAATTTTTTTATCCCAACAGGGGAAAATTCTGATGATGTCATCGTAGCTCTGCATTGCCATTTCGTTGAGGGTTGAAGCGGCTGTGGAGCAGTTTTCAAGGCATCCGCCGCCGAAGCTGTAAAGAAGATTTTCCATAAGCTTCTGCGAATTTAATTTTTTGAATTTGCGGAGAGTTTTTGCAGGATTCATACCCAGCCTTGCAGACATGGGATAGAACGAGCAGAAAGCGTTATCGTCATTGTAGCAATGGATTTCTTTCTGTCTGAAAGTGTTGCGTGCAATCTCCAGATCCTTTTTAGGTGAAGAAAGTCCAACGCAGCCGCAGGGGTAAATGTGCTGAAGTCCAACATCGTTGGTGTCATTCCATGCCTGACCTTTTTCGGTGTAGCGGTAAACCCTCTTACCGAAGCGGATATATGTTGCAAATGGTGAAAGCTTTTCTAAAAATTCTGCCCAGATTCTGCGTTTATCTGCGTCAACACCAAGCTCCTTTGCCATATCAATGGCGGCAGGGATGCACATACGGAGAAGTCCGAGGGTGAGAGCGTTATTTTTATCGTTGATGACCTTTTTGTATTTTTTCGGGTCAAAGTCCGCCTTATAATACGGCACTTCGTGAACGGCATCCTGACAGATTGAAAATCTTCCATTCTCAAAAGTTGCGTAGTCCTCAAAAAATTCAAGGCAGGCTTTGATGTAGGGGTATGCGTGATTTTTTGCGTACTCCTTGTCCCTTGTTGCATTCCATCTGAAAACCATAATATCCGCAGGGTGGATTGCGTTGCTCCGCTGACCTAAGAAAAGGCGCAGGAACCAGTATTTAAGCTGCGGCATATATTCGGTCAGCATTGCCTTTGGCGCAAGACCTACAGGGTAAAGGATTCCACGGCAACCGAACTCCCTTGCAAACTCTTTGCCTCTTTCCATAAATTCCTCAAGGGGTGCAGAGTAGCAATCTGTAAGCTCGGGATGATTGGATGAGCAGGCGGCATAAAATGGAGCCTGATAGTTATAATTCAAGTGATAATCGCTGTGCCACATGGGAGTTTCAACTGTTACAAAGTTCGCATAAATTCCAGGTGGAAATTTTTTATTTCCAGCGGTACAGGCAAGAAAATATTGGGAAGAATACCAAAGATTTTCAAGAGTTTTATCTGACAAAATCATTGAAGATTTTTTATAAAAATCCTCCCACATTTTGTAGTGATTTTCTTTTAAAATTTCGTAAGAATTTTCGTCAGCTTTTTGTGCTTTTTCAATGGCAAATTCTTTTGGATTTTTTACATCGTGATTTGTTGCAACGAATGTATAAAATTTATTATCAGTTATTTTTTTCATTGCGGCAAAAGCAGAGGTTTCATACTTATGCTCACCGCCTGCAAAAATTCTGAAAATTACGCTGATGTTTTCGCTGAAAAATTCGCCCTTTTCCCCTGCTGTTTCGCCCTCAAAAACTTTGAGAACGGGAGTGGATTTTATGTTGTCAGAAAGTTCGAGCATAACAGAATTTTCTGCCTTACAGACACGAACAGAAACGGTGCAGAAATCATCCTCTGTGCCAAACCTGCAGCGGATTTCGCCCTTGTCCATATCCTGCTCAACATAATAATTGTTGTAAAGATTTTCGGGGATCGGGAGGTCGATATATCCAAGGGGTCGCAGACCGCCATCGTTATACATTTCGATGCCCTGCCATATATCGCATTTTGAAAGGTAGATTCGCAATCCGTTCTCACAATTGCCGAGAATTATGCCAAGGTCGCCGTTGCCGTTGACCGCACCGTCTGGAATTGAGGCTTTGCCGCTTCGCTGAGGCTTGTTTTTAATTATTGCAATATGATTCATATTTTCCTCCAAAATTGGTTTAATCGGCTCTGAGAGCGCCCAGAACCTCCCCTGCCTTGCCGTGAATGACAAGGTTTGCGTATTTATCCGCAGGGGTTTCATCACGATTTATCAGAACGAGGTTATCGCCCTGAAAATATCTTATCATCCCAGCCGCAGGGTAAACGGTGAGAGATGTGCCAGAAACGATGAGCGTATCGGCTGTCATTATGGCTCTTTCGGCAGAGGTGAAGGTTTTATCGTCAAGCGGCTCTTCGTAAAGAACAACATCGGGTTTAATAGTTCCGCCACACTGACATTTTGGCACACCTGTTGAATTTAAAATAAACTGAGCGTCAAAAAACCTGCCGCATTTCATGCAGTAATTTCTATGCACAGAGCCGTGAAGTTCATAGACAATTTTGCTCCCTGCCTGCTGATGAAGTCCGTCAATATTTTGCGTAATAACCGCCCTGATTTTTCCACATTTTTCAAGCTCCGCAAGCTTTAAATGTGCAGGGTTTGGCTTCGCCCAAAGTGCTATCATTTTATCACGGTAAAAGTCATAAAATTTTTCGGTTTCTTCCATAAAATATGTGTGGCTGAGAATTTTTTCTGGCGGCACATCATACTTTTGATTATAAAGTCCATCAACAGAGCGGAAGTCTGGGATTCCACTTTCGGTTGAGATACCTGCGCCACCGAAAAACACAACAGATTTGCTTTCGTCAATAATTTTCTGCAAATTTTTCAGCATAAATATCACCATCTTTCTTGACTTTTCCGCCCTTAATGGTAAAATATATTACGCAAATTCAGGCGGTGAAAAAATGAAAAAAACTAAATCAATTTTTAAAAATAAAATATTTATAATTTCGGTATGTTCCGTGGCAATTATTGCGTTGATTTTTGCAATAATTCTGCACTTTATTTTTAACGGCAAAATCAAAGCGGTTGAAACAATCAGCCTTAAAAGAATCACAAGCGTTCAGGATATTTCGCTGACGGGGCACAGAGGCTTATCCTCACAGGCTCCCGAAAACACCCTGCCCGCCTTTGAGCTTGCCGCAAAAAACGGGCTGACGGCTGTTGAATTTGACATTCAGCTGACTAAGGACAATGTGTGGATTTTAAGCCACGACACCACCCTTAACCGAATGACGGACAGCAGAGGAAAAATCGCTGACTCAACATATTTTGACCTTGCAGGATGCACCGTTGACAACGGCGCAAACATTGAAAAATATCAAAATCTTAAAATGCCATCTCTTGATGATGCCCTTGACTGCTGCCTTGAAAACGGACTTTCGCCCATGATTGAAATTAAGACTTTCAACAGCACAGGCATTAAAAAATTAGTGGATTCTATTAAGTCGCACGGACTTGAAAGCTCCTGCCAAGTGATTTCTTTTAACCACGATGCAATTGATGCTGTGAGGGACGCTGACAGTGAAATCAAGACAGTTTATCTTGTTACGAAGCTTGACGATGAGCATCTTCAACAGTGCCTTGACCACCCCGATATTGGCGTGAGCTTCAAAGCGGACAGGAAAAACAACAGCGCTGCTGTAATCAAAAAGCTTCTAAACAATGACACCGAGCTTTATTGCTGGGTGGTTGACGACAAAGACACGCTTCAATATTACTACAAAGCAGGGGTCAGAAATTTTGTAACCAACAGAATTATACCGTAAACTGAATATAAAAATTAAAGTATGGAAAATATGTTGCAACATTAAATTCCATACTTTATTTTTATTGTTATGCTTTCAGAAATCAGCCGATTTTTTCAACAAGCTTTGTGAATGTATCAGCAAGGATTTTCTGTGATTCGATACCCATTGAGTTTGTTTCATGGTAATGATCACGGTTGAAGCGGTCATATGCCTTGTTAAGGTAAGGCTGAGTTTTATGAAGAACAAAGTCATTGGGAGGTACAACATAACCTGTCATATCATTTGTAACACCGAAAACGAGAAGGTCGGGGTCGCCTGCAATCTCTGAAATAGGTGTGGGGTTGATTTCGGGGCCTGCGCCTGTTGAGGATTCCTCTGCGCTGTCATATCCGCCATAAACTGTCTGCTGGAACATTTCGCCAGGGAATGTAACAAGCTTTTTGCCGCCGATATTCATATAAGTCATCTCTGATTTAAGAGCAAGACCCATTTCGCCGATTTCGCAGGGGTAAACATCAGCGTTGAATGTTTTACGCATTGCAAGAAGTGTGAGAACATTGTTGCTGATTGGATAATAGAATTTCTGCTGAACGAATTTGATTTCGGGGTTAAGCTCAACCTCGTTATCAATAGCCATTGCAGCGTCTGCGATTGTTTCGCCCTGAGCCTTGATTTCTTCAAAGCCCTGCTTGCCGTCAAATTCGGGAGCATCAACAGCACCGATTGCACCGATACCGAAAAGCACGTTTGCACCGCAATCTGCCATGATTTTTTCACGGAGATAATAGGGATACTCTGCGCTGAGCATTCTGTTTGAGCCGCCAAGTGAATTGGGATGTGCGGGGAAGTTAACAATCCATGTTTCGTTGCTGCCGTCAGCAGGAGCAAAACGGATTCTTGTAACCTTTTTGAAGGGTTTCTTTTTGGGAGATCTTCTGCCTGAAAGGGACTCTTCAAGCTCTTTATTACCAGCGTAAAGCTTGCCTGCCTTGCGGTTTGCATAAGCCTCTTTAGCAACCTTTACCATTGTATTCATAAGCATATCAATATACTGAGGGTCTTTACCGTCTGAGGGGATAGAAACAAGGTTAGGCTTGCCCCAGTAACCAACAGTATCGATACCTGAATGGCTGTGTGTTGAGCTGATGTTGATGCACTTGCAGCCAGTTTCTTTAGCAAAATCTGCAAGCATTGAGCGAACCTTATTAACCTCAACGCCTGTGAAGCCAACGATGTCTGCGCCAATCCAGAGAACGCCCTCGCTGCCGCCGCAGTCAATCCATACAGCACTTGCATAAACGGGAGTTTTCTGACCCTCCATCTTATGACCTGAGCCATGACCTGCGATCCAATATGTTTTGTCTGTGCTTGTGTCGGGGTTGATTTCATCCCTTGAGAAGCCAACATTAAACTGTGCACCGCTGATTACAACAGGCTCTGCATCCTCAATTGCAGGAGCTGTGTGGTCTTTTGCGATTTTTTTACCGTAATTTTTTGTTATTTTGATTATGCCTTTTGAAGCTAAATCCATAATATCCATGTTTATAACCTCCTGAAACGCCAAAAATCGGCGATTTTCTTTCAAATACATCTTAACATATATTTTTATTTTTGTAAACAAAAATTTTTAGATAAAAAACGTATATTATATAAAAAACACGGATAAGTTCAAGACTTATCCGTGAAACTGATTATTCAGCTGGTGTTTCGGGTACGGGGTCAACTGAGGGTGGTGTTACAGGATCAACTGATGGTGGTGTTACGGGGTCAACTGACGGTGTTTCGCCACCTGTGCCCTCTCCTGTTCCCTCGCCTGTGCCGCCTGCATACTGGGTTGTGTATTGCTGAGTGTATGAGGGTGTATATGACGGCTTATAGCTATATGTTGAGCCTGAACCTAAGCCTGATGATGAATTTGATGTGGTTGAGCTGCCAACATTATTTGCTTTTAAGAATGTGAGGGCTGTATCTCTATCCTCTTTAAGGATGATGTTGCTCTCGCCATAAATTGCAAGCTGGAGCTTCTGAGCGCAGAGAGGATAGTCAACAATCCATACCCACTGGAGTGCGTTGGGTGATGATGTGGGATGAAGCATTGTTGACATCATTTCAACACCTTGCTCTGCAGGGAGAGTGATTTCGTTGATTTCAAAGCTCATCCAATCCTGTGCAACAGCTGCACCAACAAGGCTCAATACTTCTGACTGAGTGTAGCCTGTTCTGAGGTATTTTGCAACCTTTTTGTAAGCGTTTACAAGCTGACCTTTTGTTGCACCCTTTGCACTGTCAATAAGAGATTTAATAACCTTACGCTGACGGCCTGTTCTGTTTACATCACTGTCGAGATAACGGATTCGGCTGTAAATAAGAGCCTGTGTGCCGTTAAGGTGGCATTTTTTGCCTGAGGGGAAGTTTTTCTGCTTTGATGTTCTGCGAATGAAGTCTGACTCATTCTTTTCAACATCAACATCAACGCCGCCAACAGCATCAATAATGCCCTTGAATGATGCAAAATCAACCATAACATACTGGTCAATCTCAATTTTATAGTTCTTTTCGATTGTGTCAATAAGTGTTGCAGGGCCGCCATACATATATGAAGCGTTAATCTTTTCATATCTGCCCTTTGTTCCGCCGCCCTCAAGGGGGATATCCATATAAATGTAGCTATCACGGAAGAATGAGCTGAGAGTAACGGTCTTTGCCTTTCTGTTAACAGATACGAGAATCATTGAGTCTGATCTGCCCTGTGAGCCGTCTGAATGCTCAACACCAACAAGGAGAACGTTAAGAACATTCTTGCTATACATTTTTTCGCCCTTGTTGTTTGCCCAGCTGCGAAGATATTCATTAAGAGAAGCAGCATCTGTAACAGAGCCCATTGCTTCAAAATCGTGGTCATCTTCTTCAATTTTGTATTCAGCATCGTTATTGTATTCGATACCGTTATCGTTGAAATTACCAGGCTTGCTGATGTGGAAGAAATATCCCACAGCGGAGCCTGCACCAATGAGAATTGCAAGAATAACGCAGATAAGCGCAACTACAATTTTCTTTGATGAGCTTGCCTTTTTCTTTGACTTTTTGCCCTTTTCGGTAGCATATTTGTCGTAGTTCTTATCGTACGAACCTGTTGATTTCACTATTTCCTCACCGTCATCAATATCGCTAAGGTATTTTTTATAATTTTCATTAGAGAATATGTCGTTATCTTTTACACTATTTTCGGGGTTATACTCTTTGGAAGTGCTGAAAAAATCGTTTCCATTATTATTACTCAAAAAACTTCTCCACCTTTCTGCATGACTTGTAGCATTATATCACAAAAGCAATATAAAACACAATAGTTTTTTGTGAATTAACTGTAAAATTCAATGAATTTTTAGTAAATTTATTGTTTTTATGGGTGATTCTTTGCAAAATGCCAACAATTTTTTCTGCAAAGCAGAATAAATAATGCTCAAAATGGAAAATTTTGGTAATTATTTTATTTTTCGGGTGTGGGGGTGAAGCGGATTTTTCATTCTGAGTTTGAATAGATGTGAAGCAGATTCACATAGATAGCACGGGGATGAACCCCGTGGTGGGGTGGTTGTGGGCGGTGGTTGTGGGCGGCGTGGGCGTGGGCGGCGTGGGCGTGGGCGGCGTGGGCGGTCGGCGTGGGCGTGGGCGTGGGCGTGGGCGTGGGCGTGGGCGTGGG
>JAKSQM010000024.1 GCA_024404115.1 Clostridia bacterium
TCATTTTTTATCTGTCCAATTTTATTATACCACTTTCCTTCGCTCGCAATGACAAAAGAAAAAGGCAGGCTCAACGAGCCTACCTTTATAAACAAAAAAATCGAGCATTCTTGCGAATGCTCAATATGGTCCGAGTGGCGAGACTTGAACTCACGGCCTCTTGACCCCCAGTCAAGCGCGCTACCAGCTGCGCCACACCCGGAACGCATATAAATATAGCACACTTCTTCTTAAAAATCAAGTGTTTTTTTGAAAAAATTTCAAATTTTTTGTAATTTTTTATTTTCAACAATATTTGTGAATGTCATTCACCTTGTTATGCACGGGGATGAACCCCGTGGTGCGGTGGGAATGGTCAGGGTAAGTGCTTGCAATAAGAGTAGATTGCCACACTATTTATATCGTCAAATCAAAGGTTGCGGTTTTTGAATTCTCTCTCAAACCAGACATCTTTGGCGGTGAATGTGCGGCCGTTGATATATGCCAGCTCACCGCAGTTTTCGTCCATATCAAACCTCAGCTTATATGAATAAAGAAACTGCTTCTTATACCCCATTTTTTTATTAAGGGCATTTGTGCCGTACTTGCCATCACCAAGGAGCGGATGACCGATAGAGGCAAAGTGCGCCCTAATCTGATGAGTTCTGCCTGTGAGCAGGTCAACCTCAACAAGACTTAAATTGTTCTTTGGGTCATTTTCAATAACAGTGTATTTTGTCTTGATCTCTTTTGAGTCAGGCACCTGCGATTTGAAAATTCTAACCTTGTTCTTGTCCTCGTCTTTCACAAGCCAGCCTGTGAGAAGTCCGTTCTGCCTTTCCATAACGCCGTGAACAACGCAGAGATATGTCTTTTTAAGGTTACGCTCTTTCATCTGTGCATTGAGAATTTTAAGGCTCATGGCATTCTTTGCGGCAATTACAATACCGCCTGTGTTGCGGTCTATTCTGTTTACAAGGGCAGGTGTGAAGCTGTTTTCCTCATCGGGGTCATACTCTTTCTTATTATAAAGGTATTTCTTTACCCTCGAAATCAGCGTATCAACATACTCCTTATCGTCGGGATGGCAGAGAAGCCCAGCTTTTTTGTCAAGGAGCATAATGTTTCTGTCCTCATAAATAATGTCAAGCTTATCTGATGCACCCGAAAAATCGTATCTTGTTTCGCTCTTCACGAAAAATTCATCATTGATATACATATCCACAATATCGCCCTCGTTGAGCCTTGTGGAAATCTCTGCACGCTTTGAGTTGACCTTGATTCTTTTCAGGCGTATGTATTTATACATCAGCGTTTTGGGCAGATTCGGCACTGTTTTGGTAACGAATTTGTCAAGTCGCTGGTTTGCGTCATTCTTTTTGATTTCAAAGGTTTTCATAAACTTCCTCCATGTAAAATCCTGCATAAAATTATATTCCAGCTAAGCCAAAAAGTCAAGATTAACACCATTGACAACGGTGCTTTATATGATAAAATATACACATAATATGAATTTAATTGCGGTGATAATATGAAAATAATGACTATCGGTGAGCTTCTTGTTGACCTTACGCAAACTGGCATAAACGAAAACGGCATACCTCAATACTCTGCAAACCCTGGCGGAGCACCTGCAAATGTGGCGGTTGCCGCTTCGCTTATGGGTGCTGAAGCTGCTTTTATTGGCAGGGTTGGTGATGATGCTTTTGGCAAAATGCTGGCTCAGACTCTTTTATCGAAAAATATCGATATAAGCCATCTTGCCTTTGATAATGAACACCCAACAACCCTTGCAATTGTCAGCCTTGACAGTAAGGGTGACCGCAGTTTTTCTTTTTATCGCAAAGGCGGAGCAGACACTTTTCTTTCAAAAAACGACGCAGATGCGTCATTTATCGAAAAATTTGATATTATCCACTTCGGCTCGGTGTCCCTTACAGATGAGCCATCTGCATCTGCCATAAAGCACACTGTCGAAACTGCAAAAGCTATGGGCAAGATAGTGTCTTATGACCCTAACTACCGCCCGCTTTTATGGAATGATGAAGCCGTTGCAGTGGCTAAAATGCGTGCTTTATTGAAAAATATCGATATAATAAAAGTGTCTGACGAGGAGGCATTACTGCTCACTGGTGAGGGCGATATAAAGTCTGCCGCAAAGAGCCTTTTGAATGAGGGCATAGGCATTGTGCTTGTTACACTTGGAGAAAACGGTGCATATTATCTCACAAAATATGCAGAGGGATTTTGCCCTGCATACACTGGCAAGGTGGCAGACACCAACGGCGCAGGCGATACATTCCTCGGCACATTTTTAACATCCGTTGAGGATTTTGATGCACTTGCAAAAAATAAAGACGGCTCATTGGAAAAGGCGGTCAATTTCGCTTGTGCCGCCGCAGGACTTTCCACCAGAAAGAGCGGTGCTATCCCCTCAATGCCAACTAAAAATGAGGTTGCAGACTTCATTCTTCATTACGGAAAATAACAAAATTGCTCCCGTCAAAAAGAGCCAGCAGAACGTCTTTTTCATCACTGACATTCTGCTTTTTTATTTGGGAATGAAGCCATTCATTGCTTTTATTTATGATTATAAGATTTTTTTCAATCACCTTACCGTCAATAATCAGCGGTGTGAACACGGTTTCTCTCGCAGGGGCAAGGTCAATATCTGAGGGGGTAACGGGTCTGTCGTCGGATTTTGGCAGAAAGCTCAGCGTTCCGTTGGCTTCAAGGATGACTGTCTGCACCTTGCTGAGGTCATAGTAACCGCTGATTCTCGCCTGCATAAGCAGTTCGTTCATGTCAATCCTCGCCTTTTTCATGGCACTTCTGTAGATTTTGCCCTTATCAAGAATGATGGTCGGTGTGCCGCAAAGGAACTTTCTTGCCTTAATGGATTTATCAGAAATATACGAAATTGCCGTTGCCACAAGGGCATAAACGCCCATTGCCACCGCCGCTTTGCCTGCGCCTTTAAAATCTCTGATAGCCATTTCTGCGGCGATTGAGCCGATGGTTATGCCGTTGATATAATCAAAAAAGCTCAGCTGTGAAATCTGCCTTTTTCCCATAATTTTGGTTAGTATAATCAATTCTGCGATAGATAATAATGATGTAAGAACGATTTTCAAAATTTGCATTTTTTCACCTTCCACATAAATTCTGTGCTTATTCTGCCCCGAAAACGCTTTTGTATTATGTTAAATTCGTTGCGAAATGTGCCAAAAATGCGATTATCGCTTAATTGGCGATGGTATTTTGTTTAAATTTGGTTCATTTTTCAAAAAATTTACTGAAAACTCTTTATTTTTTTGATTTTTAGTGGTATAATCTGTAAGGTTAATCAGTGTATGGTGGTGCATTGGTTATTTCAAAGCGATTATTTTTATTACATATATCAAAAATTTTTTAGGGAGTGGCCCTTTGTTATGGAAAGAATCTTCATAAACGGTGGTAATCCGCTTAAAGGCGAAGTTACTATCAGTGGCGCAAAAAATGCAGTTCTTGCAATTCTCCCTGCAACCATACTGGCACAGGATATGTGCGTTATTGAGAATGTACCAAGAATCAGCGATGTTGAGCATATGGTGCGCATTCTTCACCAGTTGGGTGCAAGGGTTAACTATATTAACGACACAACACTTG
The DNA here is from genome assembly GCA_024404115.1 of Clostridia bacterium. Lineage (GTDB taxonomy): Bacteria > Bacillota > Clostridia > Oscillospirales > Acutalibacteraceae > CAG-488. The sequence goes on from JAKSQM010000024.1 coordinate 3,628, forward strand.
AAATCGACACAAGCTCAGTTAATTCTTATGTTGTAACACATGATATGACTAAGCATATGCGTGCTTCATATTACCTTATCGGCACATTGATTTCACGATTTGGCAGGGCAAAAGTTGCTATGCCCGGTGGATGCAATTTTGGCGTCCGCCCCATTGACCAGCATATTAAAGGCTTTGAAATTCTCGGCTCAGAGGTTAACCTCAGCGAAAACGCAATGATTGAGGTTGACGCAACAAAGCTTGCAGGCGGTCTTATTTATCTTGATGTTGTTTCAGTTGGTGCAACAATCAACTGTATGCTTGCCGCAGTCAGAGCAAAAGGCTTGACTGTTATTGAAAATGCCGCAAAAGAGCCCCATATTGTTGACCTTGCAAACTTCCTCAACTCAATGGGTGCAGATATTCGTGGCGCAGGCACAGATGTTATTAAAATCAGAGGAGTTGACCGTCTTCACGGCTGCTCTTATTCAATAATTCCAGACCAGATTGAGGCTGGCACATTTATGGTTGCCGCCGCCGCAACAAAGGGCTCTGTTCTTATTAAGAATGTTACACCCAAACATCTGGAATCTATCACAGCAAAGCTCATTCAGTGCGGAATCACTGTTGAAGAATACGATGATTCTATCCTCGTTAAATCAGATAAGAGAGCAAAACGCTGCAATGTTAAAACAATGCCCCACCCCGGCTTCCCCACAGATATGCAGCCGCAGATGACAACACTTCTTGCCATTGCAGACGGTACAAGCATTGTGTCTGAGGGAGTATGGGACAACCGCTTCCAGTATGTGGAACAGCTGCTGCGAATGGGTGCAAACATCAATGTAAGCGGTAAAACCGCCACTGTTGAGGGTGTTGAACAGCTCCACGGCGCTCCTGTAAGAGCAGACGACCTGCGTGCAGGTGCGGCTATGCTTATTGCAGGCCTTGCCGCTAAGGGCACAACCTCCATTGAAAACATTGTTTATATTGACCGTGGCTATGATGATGTTGTTGGCAAATTCAAGAGCCTTGGTGCAGACATTTGGCGTGTTGATGATGAGGATAAGCCAACAGTTGTAAAAACAGAAACTGCCTGACCCAAAGGAGAATGATAAATGGCAAGATTCAGTTCGCTGTTTTCGTCAAGCAGTGGCAACTGCACCTTTATCGGCTCGGGAACCGGAGGAATATTAGTAGATGTCGGTGTCAGCGCAAAGCAGGCACTGGCAGCGTTGGATTGCATTGGTGTCGATATTGCCGACATCGGTGCAATTTTTGTTACTCACGAACATTCCGACCATATTAAAGGTCTGCGTGCGCTGGCTTCAAAAAATAATATACAGGTCTATACCTCCGCAGGCACAATGCAAAAGCTTGAGGAGGGCGGTAAGCTCTGCAACAAATTCACCTGCTCTGTTATTCCAGAGGACGGTGTTGAGTGCAGGGGTATGTTTGTGCGCCCTTTCAGAACATCGCACGACTGCGCAGAGAGCTTAGGCTTCACTGTTGAAACACCCGATGAGCGGAAAATTTCTGTTTTAACAGACACGGGCTTTGTTTCAGATGAAATGTACCATGCTGTTTCGGGCAGTGATTTAATCCTTGCGGAGTCTAACCACGATATTGGAATGCTCAGAAACGGGCCTTATACATATCCGCTTAAAAGAAGAATTTTATCTGATGTGGGGCATCTTTCAAATATTGCCTGCTCAGAGCTTGTGAAAAAGCTTGTTGAGGAGGGCACAACACGAATTGTGCTTGGACATCTCAGCAAGGAGAATAATATGCCAATCCTTGCCTACGAAACATCAAGGGGTGCTCTTGCAGAGATTAACGCAAAAGAGAACGAGGACTACATGATGTATGTGGCAGGTCAGGGCGATGTGAGAACGGTGGTGCTTTAATGCTTGGCGTAACAATTATCTGCGAGGGTAAGCTTAAAGAAAAATATCTGCGTGATGCCTGTGAGGAATACTCAAAAAGGCTCTCGGCTTTTTGCAAATTAAATATAGTTGAGCTATCGCCAAAGCGACTTTCAGATAACCCGTCGCAGGGCGAAATCGACAACGCACTTACGGCAGAGGGCAAAGAAATTCTCTCAAAAATTCCATCGGGTGCAAAGGTCTATGCCATGTGCATTGAGGGCAAGCAGATGCCGTCAGAGAAACTTTCGCAGGAGCTTTCAGCCTGCGCTGTCAACGGCTTCAGCAACGCAGTTTTCATCATCGGCGGCTCATTCGGTCTTTCAGATGAAGTGAAAAAAAGAGCCGATTTTAAGCTGTCAATGTCTCAGATGACATTCCCCCACCAGCTGGCGAGGGTGATGCTCCTTGAGCAGATTTACCGTGCATTCAATATTTCAAATGGCGGAAAATACCATAAATAATGTGAATGTTTCATAAAAATCAAATTGAATTGTCATAAATATTATACAAATTTTTAGAAAAATAAAAAACTACTTGACATTTTAAAAAAGCCGCTTTAAAATAAGCGCAACAACTAAATAATCTCTTGATAGAGGTTGCGGTCTTCATCAGTATGCAGCGTATCACAGGCTATTGACGCTGTTGAAAGGGAAAACCGCCGAAGCTTTGAAAGGGTGCCTACCCGTTCATTGTTGGGTGCATGTATAAGATATATGCAACTGTCACATAGTATTTGTGGAGTGCTATCAGTTGGTAAAAAATTTATCATCGTGAGCTATCCACAGGCTCACGATTTTTTATTTTAGGAGGATTTTTATGAACAAAACAAAGAAGATCGTTCTCGCAATTGTAGCGGTGCTGATTGTGGCACTTCTCGTTTTTGCGAAAGTATCAAACGGTTCAATGGCAACCGCTCCATGCGTTGACTGCGCAGGTGCAGGTGTTGTTGACGGTGTGGATTGCGAAACCTGTGAGGGCGCAGGTATGGTAAGAGCTTCATGGTGGGCACTTGTTCCACCTGTTATTGCCATCGGTCTTGCCCTTATCACAAAAGAGGTTTATTCCTCACTTTTCATCGGCATTCTTTCAGGTGCAATTTTAGGCTCAGATTTTTCATTCACCAAAGCAATGGATATTCTCACAGGCGACGGACTTATTTCAGCCGTTTCAGACACAGCAGGTATTTTCATTTTCCTCGTTGTCCTCGGCACAATCGTTGCCCTTGTGAATAAAGCAGGCGGCTCGGCGGCATTCGGTCAGTGGGCAAAGACACACATCAAGTCAAGAACAGGCGCAATGCTCGCAACATTCGCCCTCGGCGTTCTCATCTTTATTGATGACTACTTTAACTGCCTTACAGTTGGCTCGGTTATGCGACCCGTAACAGATGCTCACCGAGTTTCAAGAGCAAAGCTCTCATACATCATTGATGCTACAGCCGCACCGATTTGTATGATAGCTCCCATTTCATCATGGGCGGCGGCAGTTGCTTCTTATGCAGACGAGGGTCAGGGCTTCTCACTTTTCATCAAAGCAATTCCCTATAACTTCTATTCACTGCTCACATTCGTTTTCGTTATCGGTCTTTGCCTTATGAAGTTCGATTTCGGCTCAATGAGAATTCACGAGGTCAACGCAAAGGTCAGCAGCGACCTTTTCACCTCAGGCGACAAAGCAGAGGTTACAGAGGAAGAAGGCTCTGCAAATGGCAAGGTTATCGACCTCATTCTCCCCATCATCATTCTTATTATTGTTTGCATTTTCGCACTTGTGTATAATGGCGGAATCCTTGACGGTGAGGGATTTGTAAGTGCATTCTCAAACACAGACGCAACTGTCGGACTTCCGTGGGGCAGTGTAATCGCACTTGTTTTCACAATTATCTATCTCAGCGCACGCAGACTTGTTTCTGTTAAAGAAGCTATCGAGTGCATCCCCAAGGGATTCATTGCAATGGTTCCTGCAATTCTTATTCTCACATTCGCAACATCACTTAAGAATATGACCGCAGTTCTTGGCGCAAAGCCATTTGTAGCATCTGCCATGAGCGGTGTAGCTGGCGATTTTGCAATGTTCCTGCCCGCAATCATCTTCCTTGTAGCTTGCGCAATTTCATTCGCAACAGGCACATCATGGGGCACATTCGGCATCCTCATTCCAATCGTTATTGCAATTTTCCCGTCAGGCACAATTCAGACAATCGGTATGTCAGCCTGCCTTGCAGGTTCAGTATGCGGCGACCATTGCTCACCCATTTCTGATACAACAATTATGTCATCCGCAGGCGGACAGTGCAACCACATTAACCATGTTTCAACACAGATTCCCTACGCCGTTTCCGTTGCCGCAATTTCATTCCTGCTCTATGTTCTTGCAGGCTTCGTTCAGAACTGGATGATCGTTCTCCCCATCGGCGCAGTGCTGACAATCGGCTTCCTTTTCGTAATGAAAAAGATTATGACAAATGTCTATGGCAAAGAGAATATATAAAATATGTAATATATAATGAAAACGGGGCTATCTCAGCGATAGTTCCGTTTTTCAGTGTTAAGGGTGATAAGATGAGCAACTATATAATGGATTTACGAAAAATTGTAGGGCATCGAACGCTGATTCAATGCGGTGCAAGTGTTATAATCGTCAACGATGCAGGTGAAATACTTCTGGGCAGGCGCACTGATAATCACCTGTGGGGATATTTCGGCGGCTCGGTTGAAATTGACGAAAAGGTCGAGGACTGCGCTAAAAGAGAACTGCTCGAAGAAACGGGACTTGTTGCAGATGAGCTGACTTTTTTACTGTCAATTCGGGGGCGGAAATACATTATATATACCCCAACGGCGATGAAGTTTCAAACATAGAAATTGTGTATCTGTGCAACCGCTTTCACGGTGAATTGAAAGCACAAAAGGAAGAATTTGAAGAGCTGAAATTTTTTAATCTTTCAGAAATTGATATTGAAACGATTTCACCGCCATTAAGACCCACAATAAGAAAATATTTCGAGTTATATTCCAAATAAATTTCTGTCTTTTTGCAACATAAATATACCTTTTTAACATATTTATACCACATATCCTTTCGCATATTGTGATAAAGGGAAATTTTATATTTAGGTATTGAATTTCCTACAGAACTGGTATATAATTCTAAGAGTAGGAAAAGATATTTCGTAGAAAGACAGGCGAATTATAAAATGAAAACAGTTTATGTTGATAATGCCGCAACAACGGCTATGTGCCCTGAGGCTATTGACGCCATGACAGAGTGCATGAACGGTGCTTACGGCAACCCTTCCAGCCTTCATCATGCAGGTCAGGAAGCTGCATCAATTATTGTTAAAGCAAGAGAAGATATTGCAAAGTGCCTTGGTGCTGAGCCTAACGAGATTTATTTCACATCAGGCGGAACAGAGGCTGACAACTGGGCAATCAGAAACTCTGCAAGACTTGGCGCAGCTAAAAATAAAAATCACATCATAACCACTGCTTTTGAGCATCATGCAGTGCTTCACACCCTCAAAAAGCTTGAAAAAGAGGGATTCGAGGTTACTTATCTTGATGTAAGCGAGGACGGTTATGTTACAGCAGAGCAGGTTGAAAAAGCTATTAAAGACGAAACCTGCCTTGTAACAATTATGTATGCCAACAACGAAATCGGCACAATCCAGCCTATTAAAGAAATCGGCGCAGTGTGCAAGGCAAAGGGCGTTCTCTTCCACACAGACGCTGTTCAGGCAGTTGGTCATGTGGCGATTGATGTTAAGGAGCAAAACATTGATATGCTCTCTCTTTCAGCTCACAAGTTCCACGGTCCTAAAGGCACAGGCGCATTTTATTGCAGAAAAGGCATTTCACTTGTTGGACTTATGCAGGGCGGTGCTCAGGAGCGTAACAGACGCCCCGGCACAGAGAACACACCTGCAATTGCAGGCATGGCAGCAGCTATGAAAAAAGCTTGCGCTGAAATCGATAAAAACGCTGAATATGTAAGTGCATTAAGAGATAAAATTATTGATTCAATCGTTGAAGCTGTTCCACGCACAAGAGTAAACGGCGGCAGAAGTCCCAGACTTCCAGGCAATGTAAGCTTCTGCTTTGAGGGCATTGAGGGCGAATCACTTCTCCTTTATCTTGACCTTAAAGGCATCTGCGGTTCATCGGGCTCTGCCTGCACATCAGGCTCACTTGACCCCAGCCATGTTTTGCTGGCACTGGGTCTGCCCCACGAGATTGCACACGGTTCACTGAGAATTTCACTTTGTGAATACAATACAGAAGAAGAGGCTGATTATATTATTGAGGAGCTTCCCAAGGTAGTTAAAAGGCTTCGTGATATGTCCCCTGTTTGGGAAAGAATTATGAAGGAGGAAAATGAATAATGGCATATAGTGCAAAAGTTATGGACCATTTTGAAAATCCGAGAAACCTCGGCAAAATGGATGATGCCGACGGCGTAGGCGAAGTTGGCAACGCAAAATGCGGAGATATAATGAAGATTTACCTTAAAATCGAGGACGGAATTATCTCTGACGTTAAGTTCAACACATTCGGCTGTGCATCAGCTATTGCAACAAGCTCAATGGCAACAGAGCTCATTAAGGGTCAGCCCGTTGAGAAAGCACTTGAATTAAGCAACAAAGCTGTTGTTGAGGCTCTTGATGGTCTGCCGCCGGCAAAGATTCACTGCTCTGTTCTTGCAGAGGAAGCTGTTAAAGCAGCAGTTGCAGATTATTACACCAAGAACGGCATTGAGCTTGACCCCGAAATTTTCGGTTCATGCAACGGCAGTTGCGATCATTGCGACCACTGCGGTGAATAATTGAATAAAAAATGAGGATGCTTTCGGGCATCCTTTTTTTGTTGGGTTGTGGGTGAATAAGGTTCACTTTGTTACATAGGGGTATAGGCGGTGGTTGTGGGCGGTCGGCGTGTGGGCGGTCGGCGTGTGGGCGGTCGGCGTGGGCGGTTGGCGTGGGCGGTTGGCGTGGGCGGTTGGCGTGGGCGGTTGGCGTGCAGATGTTTCCTTATTGGGTGATGAAATTTAGCGGCAACATCTGCCCTCCTTGTGTAAAGGAGGGTGGCTCACACAGTGAGTCGGGAGGATTGTCCGTTTATGATTAAGTTGCTATTTGACTTTCAACGACAATCCCTCAGTCTTTTTGCAGAGCAAAAATCCAGCTTCCTTTACACAAGGGATCCATTTTATTGTGCGTTTTAGGTGGATTTGTGCGATATTTTCTTGATTTTTCGGGAAGAGCAAGTCCTTCCCCTATGGTGTGGTTATGTCATTCAATGCTACATATCAGATGAATTTGTGATGACATTCAGCAATAACGGGATGTCGAGGACGCCATCCCCTACAGATGTAAATCAAAACAAATTGCAAATTCGGTAGTTGCAATTATTTATTATATTCCCTTTCATTGTCAAAAATTCAACTCTTGCATAAAATGATAACGGAATGTCCTATGGGGATTCCACCTCTAACAGAAAATTTTTAAAGAGGAGATTTGACATGAATTATTCACCGAATGCACAGCGCAACAACACCCGCTATGCGTCAATGCGTGATTTCCCGTCGGCCACACCTGCCCTGCCTGCGCACCCTGTGGTTGCCATGGCTTATGTGCCATTTCAGACCGACACCACCACATTTGATGAAATGAATGCTCTTGCCTGCGGAACTCTTTTCCCCTGCCTGAGCAAGCCATTTAAAGGAAGCGGTTCAAGATGAAAGACAACAGATCACTGAGCCTTTCTTTGCAGGCGACTCAATTCGCCATGTGGGAGCTTCACCTTTACCTTGACACTCACCCCGAAGACCTGAGCGCTTTAAGACTTTATGCAAAATATGAGGAAAAATATCATATGCTCAAAAAGGAATACGAAATGAAACACGGCTCTCTTTACTGCAACTGCGGTATGCCCGGCGCAACATGGCTTAAAAATCCATGGCCATGGGATTATGAAGGAGGACGACGCTGATGTTTGTTTATGAAAAAATGTTACAGTATCCCGTTAAAATTGCCAACCCCAACCCCAAATATGCGCAGATCATTATAAGCCAATACGGCGGCCCCGACGGCGAATTGGGAGCATCGCTGCGCTATCTCAGCCAGAGATTTTCAATGCCCTACCCTGAGCTTAAAGGACTGCTGACAGATATAGGTACATCGTTGACCTCAGTTGGGCATAAAAAATGTACAATTCATTGACTTTTAAGTGAATTAAATGTTACAATATTCCCATCTTGAATTATGGAGAGTTCATATGCTTACACAACGACTTGGAAGTCATACGCAGAAAAACAGTGAATTTATCGACTCACTTATAAATGAAATCACCGCCCACAAGGGCAGCTGTGATGAGGTGTGGTTTGCAACAGACTACGGCTTTCCGCCACTTGAAAAGCACAAAAAAAGTGCAGATGCTCTTATTGAAAGTGCGGAAAAATTCCGCAAAGCAGGCATCAGAGTTTCGCTTCAATTGAGCAACTCCATAGGGCACGGTGAATATATGCGCTCGCAGGACTGCACGGGACTTGTTTCGCCTGATTCAAAGGTTCAACACATGGTTGACGCTGACGGAACTGTGGCAGGCTACTGCTTTTGCTGGAATGACGAAGTGTTCAGAGAATACACTTTCTCTGCTTTGCGTTATTATCTGCGTGCGGTGAAGCCTTACACCTTATGGGTGGATGACGATTTGAGAGCCGTCAACCACGCACCTGTTTCGCACGGATGCTTTTGCAAAAACTGCATTGGCGAATTTAACCGCAGATACGGCACAGATTTTGACCGTGAAGGCTTGGTTGAAGCGGTGCATAAGGATGTTGAAATCCGCAAAAAGCACATTGAATTTTTACGCTCGACAATTTATGATTTTACATATAAAATGGGGCTTGTTGTTCACGAGGAGCTGCCCCAGTGCCGCATGGGTTTGCAGGGCTGTGCCAACGGCGGATACACTGGCTACGGCTACCAGTTTATTTTTGACGCAATGAAAGATGCAACGGGATTTGCGCCGTCTTACCGAGCAGGCGGTGGAGCATACAACGATTATTCGCCAAAGGGATTTATTGAAAAATCGTCTTTTATTGCTTATCAGAATATGATGCTCCCCGATTATGTTGAGGACAAACGACCAGAAATTGAGAGCCTGCCCGACGTTGTTTTTGGCAAGAGCATTGCAGGCACCTGCTTTGAAACAACCTGTTACCTTGCAAACGGCAACACCGCTATGAGTTATGCCATTCTGATGAACGATTACGAGCCTATGAGCTGGCACGGGCAGATGCTGGGTGCCTTTGCACAGCACAGAGAATACTGGGAAAAGCTGGCTGAAACATCCAAAAAATCGACAGTTTCGGGCATTACACCGTTCTTCCCGAAAACGGCATACCTTGCAAAATCAGAGAAGCCATTTGACTATTCAAAAGAAGAAATATTTTTTGCAGAAAGTTTAAGATATTTGGCGATTCCAGTGGGATTCAACCAAAATCAAGCGTCGGTTTTTGTGATTAACGGAAGAATTGCAGAAACGCTCAGCAACAGCGAAGCGGAATTTCTTCTTTCAAAAAATGTTGTGTGTGATGGCGATGCTGTGAGGATTCTTTCTGAAAGAGGCTACATTAAAAACATCACCGCAAAAACAATAAAAGTGCAGGAGCTTCGTGAAAGATTCACCTCTCACAGTGTGAACAGCGGATTTGAAAGCCGCACATGGGGCGGTCAGATTTGGAGAAATGAGGACTCTGAAATTTTTGGCGACAACCTTGAAGTGATTTCAGAATATATCAACAGAAGTTCGGGTAACACACAAACCGCCGGCATTGCTTCGGCGATTTTCACAACAGAAAAAGGTGCTAAGTGGGCGGTTTTCGGCTTTGATATGTGGGAGCGAACAAAGAGCAGTGAAAAGCGCAGGCAGTTCCTTAACGTGTGCAGATATTTAAGTGGCGAGAGCTTTGCCGCAGAGCTGATGACACCTATTCAGGCGTGCATCTACCCTGCTGTTGATGAAAGCGGAAAATGCACTGCGGTGAGCGTAATCAACTGCACTGTTGGCGACAGCGGTGAGCTTAAAATAAAAATCAAAAATCCCGCTTCGGGCAAATTTGTTTTTATGGGTCAGTACCTTGAAAAGCAAAAACTCACAGCGGAGAAGCATAACGAAAACGAATACATTGTTACAATGCCGTCTGTTAAAGGCTGGTCAGCGGGCACTGTTTTTTGTGAATAAACGGAGGTAAATATGATGACATTTTTTAACAGAATTGCCGCATTTTTTGTTTCGCTGGCGGTAGCTTTCGGTGGAATCGCCTGCTTTTTTAAGCCTGCCATTCCTGCACCTGTTTCAGCGGACGAACTTAAAAATATGGAAAGTCTTTTTGAAAAAGCTGAACTTGACGACACGATTTATGTTGTTAGCGTAAGCGGAATGACCCGTGATATACGCACCGCCCTTGACTGCTTACAGGGAATTGTTAACCAGGACAAGGTGAGGCTGTATCTGCCAAAAACATGGATTGACCAGAACTACATAAATCAGATTGCAGAATCGGGCGTTAAGATTATCCGTAAAACTCTAACTTTTGAAGAAGTAATCCAGCAATTTAAGGATGCAATTGCAGACAGCGGATTTGTGCTTTATCGCAACAGCGACTATGCGGAGGGCGAGAACATTGCCCTCAGTTATGCCTCGGCTAAGGGTTGGCTGGCTGTTGCAGAGGATTTGCGTGAAAGAGTTGAAGCTTGCGGACTGAAAATGATAAAAGATATTTCAAATGACAATATTGATTATCAGTATATGCTGAATTTCTTTAATGAATACAAGGATTGCTTCAGCAAAAAAGGCATTGTGCATATTAAAGCGGCGGCGGCGGGACTTCGTGATTTTGCCGTTCAGCAGAGGATGTTTGTCTGCTACACAACAGGCTCCAATGAAAGCGAAAAATTTCTTAAAAAGGTGCTGAACAGCACAGGCGAAAGTGGTGTTGTGCTTGGCTGGTGCGAGCAGGAAAAGCATTTTGTGAAGTTTATTTCAAAGTTAGGATATTCCATTATTGCATCTGACCACAGCTATAATTTAAGCGTGCTGAACAATTTTCACAGCGATTACACCTTTGAAACGGAGGTTAAATCTATCACCCCCGACCCCGACAAGCATTATATTTCGCTGATTTATTCTGACGGCGATAATGTGCAGTGGATTTCTAACGGATACAGTGAATTCCGCCGTGGACAGAATATTCAGCGTGATTATCCAATCAACTGGGGTATTCCTATGGTTGCGCAGGATTTATGCTCCGCAGTGGGCAGGGAATCAATCACGGCTGTGAAAAATAAGCAGGACTGCTTTATTGCGGGTCCGTCGGGTGTAGGCTACTGCCTGCCATCTGCCTTTGAAGAGAAAAGTATGAACGAATTTTCAACGCAGACGGCAGCTGCAATGCTTAAAAGCGGACTTCGCATTGCCTGCTTCCTTGACGATAAGCCTGTAGCTTTTGGCGAGAAATTATTCACAAGAAAGTTTGATTATTTCTCACGATTTGACAACATTGACGGCGGAATTGTTTTCCTTGACCCGAAGATGTATAGCGAGGGGCAGGGTCGTGTGTGGTTCAGCAACGATAAGCCGTTCCTCACGCTGAAAACCACGCTTTATACTGATAACGGCTATGACGACGTTACAAAAGAATGGATGCAGGAACAGGCGGATATTATCAATTCGTATATGGCAGACAATCACAGCATTAACGGCTACTCTGCAATCTGTATTCATGCGTGGAGCGTAACGCCCGAAAATCTTGATTATTTTGTGAGCCTGCTTGACGAGCATATTGAGATTGTTAAAATTGACGAGCTTATAAAAATGATAAGCGAAAATGTTCCGCACAAGGACGCAAAGCCTCAATAAAATTTTGGGGCTGTCGCCTTTAGCGCAGACCGAAAAGTAAAAATAAATATAATAGAAAAAGATGGTTTTAAAAGCAAGATTTACTGTTTAAGACCATCTTTATTTTATTGAGAAATATCGTTCAAATTAGCTTTACTTTTCTAAGCATTTTTTATGTAAATTTCAATAATTTTTCGTTTTGTTTTTTGTGATTTCAAAGCACCATTTTTGCGAGAAATTTTTTAAAAAAACTTCTATATTTTCTTTTGATTTTACTACGATTTTTGAAAGCAAAAAATAATAAAACCAGTCCTCATCTGCTGTGCCGTTTAAAATGTTTTTGACAGCTTTATTTATTTTCTCATAATTTGTTTTGTCATCAATTTCTTTTTGTGAAGTGAGATTTTGAAGCTCTGTTTCGTATTTGCTGCGGAGATGTTCAAACTCCTCGTGGGTGATTTCGCCAGCATTAAAAAGCTCAATTAAAGACAGCTGTTTTCTTTTTAAAATGTTGATTTTGCGTGATTTTTCGCTATTTTCAGTGGATAGAGAACCGATAACAGACAGCAGATGACGCTCTAAAGTTTCTTTATCAAGCGGTAGATTTCGGCAGATATATTGCATAATTTCAATGAGATAATCGTTGTTAATTGCGTTGTTTGAGCAGCCAACAGAATTGCCGTTTTTATCAAAATGAACGCTTCCGTTCTTGTGAGCTTCGGTACAGACCCACGCTTTATAAATCACAATTCCATCTTTCTTTTTTTGGCGAAGTGAGTAAGTTGAACCGCATTTTCCGCAAACAATTTTGCTGGAAAAAACATAGCGGTTTGAGTGAGATTTTTCTTTTGATTTTTTGTTATTTTTTTCGCTCAAAATTTTGTTTGCTTTTTCAAAAATTTGACGGTGAATTATAGGCTGATGATGGTCTTTTATTTTAACAAAATCCACCTCGCCTGTGTTTGTTTTTTTATCGTGAGTTAAGTAATCGGGTGTGAAAGTTTTTTGTTGAACAAGGTCGCCGCAATACTTTTCATTTTTTAAAATTCGCAAAATTGCAGTATGGCTCCACTGCTCTGATTGCAGAGGCTTTATGCCCTCTTCGTTTAACTCACGAGCAATTGTGGTGGCGCCTTTCCCCTCCTCCACATACTTTTTAAAAATCAGACGGACGATTTCAGCACCTTGCTCATTAACAGTTATTTTGCCGTTTTCCACATCGTAGCCTAACATACTTCTGCCAAAAACAACGCCCTCTGCCATTCGCTGACGCTGACCCCATTTGACACGCTGTGATGTGCGGCGGCTTTCCTCCTGCGCAAGAGAAGCCATAATCGAAAGCCGAAGCTCCGCATCTCCGTCAAGGGTATTGATGCCGTCATTGAGAAAAATCACACCCACTCCGTGCCGTTTCAATTCACGGGTGTAATAGATGCTGTCAAGGGTGTTGCGGGCAAAACGGGAGATTTCTTTTGTGATTATCATATCAAAATCGCCATGGACGGCACACTCAATCATTCTGTTAAATGCACTGCGTTTTTTGGTGCTTGTGCCTGTTATGCCCTCGTCGGCAAAGATTTCATAAAGCTCCCAATTGGGGTTGGAGGCAATATATTTTTTAAAAAAGCTCTGCTGAGCCAAAAATGAATTTGTCTGGTCGGATTTATCGGTGGAAACACGACAATAGGCGGCTATTATTTTATTTTTTATGGGATTCACCGCCGAGCTTTTCTATGCACTGCCTGCGTTGAGATTGTGTCAGCAAATTTCTTTTATAAAGGGATTCCACCAAGGCTTTTTCTATAAAAAGTGAAAGCTCTTTTTGCTCCTCACGGCTTAAATTAAACTGCGGTGCAAAGGTGCAGACAACATCATTTTTTCGTTTCAAAATATCACCCCGTAAAAATTATGAAAGGCGGGGATTTTTTATGACAAAAAACCTCCCCCGCAGAAACCAAAAAACTGCGAGGGAGGAAAAAGAAAGGAAATGGAGTTGTCATAATTATTCGCTTTGTGAAATGGCAAGCATTTCTTTTTTCCATGCTTCCACCATATCACAAAGGTATTGGGGTTTTTTATTTATATCGCCTGTTTCGGCGGCGGCAATTGCGGGGCAAACCTTGCAAACTGCACGGTCTTTGCAACCCTCACAACCCTCAAGAGCCGTTGAATTACTGATTTTTTTATTGACCGCCTGCCAGCAGGGAACAAATCCGTCCTTAAACGGGTCAAGGTCGAATGTTTCCATCATTCCGCAGGCATTCATTTTGCCCTGCCATGTTATCCAGAAGCTGCTTCTGCCTGCACGGCAACGGAAGATTGACGGTGCGTATGACTTTAATTCGCCATTATCTGATAAAAGGATTTTTTGGATATTCTCTTGAAAATCCTTGTTTTCATAACGCATTTTATCAATAGCCGCCTGATATTTGCCAGCCTCAGCAGGAGTGAAGCGGTTGGTGGCTTTGTTATCCCTTCTTGTGGGGGGGAACATATAACAGCCAAGGGAGCAAGGGGAGGAAAAATCCTTTGCCATAGAAAGTACCGCTTTGGCATCGGTTATATTATCAGGGGTGATACTGCAATTTATTTTAACTGGGAGCTTTGCTTTTTTCAGCTTGTCGATAGCGTTTATCACTCTCGTGTAGCCATTATCAAATCTGCAAAGCCTTTTATATGTTTCGTTGCTTGCACCGTAGAGGGTGATATTGATGCGGTAGGGCGGATAATTTTTGAAAAATTCCACCATTTCGTCATCAATCAATGTGCCGTTTGTGTTGATTGAAACCATCAGACCCATTGATTTAAGCTCCATAAAAAGCTCTTTAAACTGGGGGAAAAGAAGCGGCTCGCCACCTGTTACAAGGAGGAAAAGCATACCTGCATCTTTTGCCTGCTGTGCCAATTGAAGCCATTGCTCTGCCGTTTTAAGGCATCCTTTTGACTTCATTTCGCTTTCGCTCATACGGATGTAGCACATTCTGCAATTCATATTGCAAACTGGGGTCAGCTCAAATGTGCCGCCTAAAGGGATACCCTGCGCACCTGCACGGGCATAGAGGTAATTCATAACATCGGGATTAAAGGATTCACTCATCTGCTTCAATCTCCTTTCTTAATACCTCCGTAGCTTCTTCGTCAATTCGGCAATTGAGCTTTACAATTTTTTGTGAATATATTAAATCATCAACTAAATTAAATAATTTGTTGTAATTTTCATCTTTATAATTTTCAAAAGTTAGCTGAGGCATAATGAGCGAAAGCTTCTGAGCATTGCTCAACGGCTCAACTGAATTATTTTTATCTTTATTTACAAAGACGATAGCTTCAAGGGGTGCGCTCTTTTGCTTGCAGATTCCTGATGAACCGCAAAGAGGCAGCGAATGAACATACCAACCGTCTTTTTCTTTTTTCAAAACTGATCTGTCGCCATTTATAATCTCTGCGCCACGGTATTGCTGCCACAAAGCAGCCTGTGTGGACTTGCCACCCTCTGAATTAGCAGAGAAAAGAATGGCTTTATTATTATAAATGATATAGGAGCTGTGCAAAATCACAGCGTCATAAAAAAGCAGAGATGACACGAAATTACAGCTGCGAAACAGCTCTGCTGTTACCTTTAGCTTTTCGTATCCGCCATTGGTGAAATAAAAGTGTCCGCCTGCTCTATCCTTAGGAGCTACAACGATGCACTCATAGTTTTTTTCATCAAATCTTTTGTTGATGTGAACGTAACTATCCTGTGTTTCATAAATATCTGCGCTTGGTGTGGAGCTTAAAAGAACGCTCCCCTCTGGCAGTGAATACTCGCCCTCGCAGAAATAATAAGTGTGTCTGTCTTTACTCAGAGCGGATTTTTCCACTCTGAAAATGTCGTATGGAGAATAATCAACGATTTTTTTATCGGTTAAAAATTCGTAACCGACACCGCCGATATTGTAGCAATACTCCCTCATCATGATGAGAAGAAGCTCATGGAGTCCATGGGTCTATGATAGCAAAGCTGAGCGAAGGGAGAAGCGGGGTTGGGATTAACAATATTAACGCTCCACTCTGTTCCGTCATCGCACTGAGATGAGAAAAATGTCATGTAAGAGGATGGGTCGGTGTAGGTGCAGCTGCTTTCTGTTGAGTTAACAATTGTTCCACCTGCGTCTGCGCAGGCACCAGCAACAAAGTTGTTGATGGATAAAT
>JAKSQM010000025.1 GCA_024404115.1 Clostridia bacterium
ATTTATCCATCAACAACTTTGTTGCTGGTGCCTGCGCAGACGCAGGTGGAACAATCGTTAACTCAACAGAAAGCAGCTGCACCTACACCGACCCATCCTCTTATATGACATTCTTCTCATCTCAGTGCGATGACGGAACAGAGTGGAGCGTTAATATCGTTAACCCCAACCCCGCTTCTCCCTTCGCTCAGCTTTGCTACCATAGACCCATGGACTCCATGAGCTTCTTCTCATCATGAGAAAAATTATCATCATCTGAAACAGGAAAAATAACGGCAGACCGCAAAAATTTTCACGGTCTGCCTTATTTTTTTATTTTATTTTTCTTTAACGATTTTTAACTTGTGCAGCGCTCTTGTTGATGCCATATAAAGGAACGGCTCACTGCCCTTTGAATAAAAATCATTTTCACTGTTGCTCACAATAATTACATTGTCAAACTCAAGCCCCTTTGTGTAAGCCACTGGCATAATGCCGATTTTATCAGAAAAAATCTTCTTTCTGTCGTCATAAATTTCAACATCAAATTCATCAATAAGTCTGTTAAAAATTTCTCTCGCAAGTGCTGTGGTTTTTGTGATAACACAGGCAGAACCCTCAGCATTTTTAAGGCTCAATTTTATCTCATCAATTACATTTTCTGTTTCAATAATTTCTGGCTCATCACCGCTTCTGTCAAATGTTTCATAGTCCACATTTTTAAGAAGCTTCATTGCAAATGCGTTAATCTCTTTTGTGGAGCGGAAGCTCTTTTTAAGCTCCATTGTTTCCGCTTCATAAATCGAAGCCAGCTCCGCAATGTCAGTGCTGTTAATAAAGGGGAAAATTGCCTGCCTTGCATCCGTCAGAATGGTGAAATTCGCCTTCGGATAGAGATATTTGATGATTTTGTGCTGAATCGGTGAGAAATCCTGCGCCTCATCAATCAAAACATGGCGCACATTGGTGCGAAGCGCAATTTTGCCAAGCAGGCATTTAATATAAATAATAAGAATTGCGTCCTCAAATTCAATGAAATTTCTGCCAAGATTTTTCTTGTAATTTTTGAAAAGGGGAGTGGTGCAGCCTGTCTCTTTTTCGTATTGCTCATACACCTCGCCGAGGGTGTGAAAATCGTTGCCGTCAAGCTCTTTTTGGAGCTTCTGACGAGCCTGATTTTTTATCTCCTCACGCATCTTAGAAACCTGCTCCGCTGTCTCATCAAGTATGCTGGTTTCCTCGTTGAGAATCTCATAAATTTTGTTGTAATTTTCAGCAAAATATTGATCAATTTTTTCTTGTGAATATGTGGTGATAATTCTTAACTGATCGTTAAACTTTCTGATTTTTCTTTTCTTTGCGAGCAGTGCGGCGATTTCTTCACCGCTGTAAACCTCATCACCGTAAAGAGAAAATCCTGTGAATCCAACAGATTTTTCCTGCACATATTTTTCAAGAAAATCAATGAAATTTTTTGAATATTTTATCTTCGCTTCTGCCACTCTTTTTTTGCTTCCAGTGAGGATACTTTCTGTCAAAGAATAGTAGTCGCTGTATTTGATTGACCCAAGCTGTCTTGAAATCATTTTATAAAAATTGAAGTCCTTAATTGGAGCTTCGCCAAGCTCAGGGATAATATCCGAAACATAGCTTGCAAAAATATCACTGCCAGTGAACATCACAATTTCAGCAGATGAAAGGCTGTTTCTGTTAGCATAAAGCAGATATGCAAGGCGGTGAAAACCAACAGATGTTTTACCCGAACCAGCAGGACCGCAAACAATCAGATTTTTATCTCCGCCAAATCTGATAGCTCTGTTCTGCTCTTTCTGAATACTGTTTACAATAACCTTCAGCCTGTCCGTCGAGCTTTCACTGAGAGCCTTCTGCAAAATTACATCGTCAACCTTCAGCTCACTTTCAAAGCAGGAAGTTAGCTGACCGTCTTTGAATTTATACTGATAACGCTTCTGCACCTGCCCCTCAATTTTGCCAGAGGGTGCGTCAAAATAAGCCTTGCCGTCATCAAAATCTTCATAAAAAAGTGATGCAACAGGGGCACGCCAGTCATAAACATAAGGAGCTAACTCTTTTTCATCAAAAAGAGTTTTGATGCCAATGTAAAACTCCTCTGCATCATACCCGTCCTCGGCAAAGTCAATTCTTGCAAAGTACGGATTGCTTCTGATTTTTTGAAGGAAAAATGCCTCATTTTTAGCATTTTCACATCGCTGAATTTTTCTCTCCATGCTGTGCTGATGCTCGGTTACAATGTTACCGCCATAAACAGATGCGTAAGGATTATCAAGAGAAAACTTCTGACCCTCGTCCATAACCTTGTTTTCAAGTTCAACCGCAAGGTTGTTGAGCTTCACAACTTCTCTGTCAATAAAGTCCTGAACCATCTTAAGATATTGTATCTCTTTTTTGTCAATTGCGGACATGAAACTTCCCCCTGTCAATTAAGCGTTGACGATTATTATCTCATATTTAAAGAAATTTTGCAATACAAAAACGCAAATTCCATTTAGATTTATTGTTGTATTCGCAGTGTAATTTTGGCTAATTTACATATTGATTTTGATATGTAAAAATGTTATAATATTTACATAATAAAAAAGGTGAATTTTCACCTTACGGGGGATTTATTATGAGCAGTGAAAACGCACAGCTTTCTAAAAAAGACAACATAATTCAGGCAATCAAATTTGCACTTTTCTCCGCTTCCGCAGGGCTTATTCAGTTTTTGTCTTTCACCGCTCTGCAGGAGCTTCCACAGCTGATTTTTGGCAAGGAGCTTCCTTATTGGGCATGCTATCTGCCCTCACTCATCCTTTCCGTTTTGTGGAATTTCACATTCAACCGCAAATTCACATTCAAATCTGCCAACAATGTGCCTGTTGCAATGCTCAAGGTTGCGTTGTTTTATGCAGTTTTCACTCCGCTTTCAACCTGGCTGGGCTCACTTGCCGCCAACGCTGGCGTGAACGAATACATCGTTGAAATCGTAACAATGGCATCAAATCTCATTACCGAGTTTTTCTATGACCGCTTCTTCGTTTTCAAAGATTCAATCAATACTAACGACATAGCTATGAAAGAAAAAGCCAAGGCAGAGGAAAAGGCAAAGGAAAATATAGATTAAATAATCAATAAAAATGCAAAAGATGATTATGAAACGGCAAACCAACTCATAATCGTCTTTTTTTATGCCTAAAATTTACAATTTAACTAAAATATATCCACCTTTTTCTCTTGAAATATATAAGCGGTTGTGATATACTCAACTGTGTAGGGATTTTACTTTACAAAAAGTGAAATCAAATTTCATAAGGAGTGAAAAAAATGAAAAACCTTAAAAAGATAATTTCTGTTTTTATGGTAGTCGCAATTCTTATGTGCAGCTTTTCATTTGTTGTTGCCAATGCGGCAAACACAGCAGATGACGAAATCGTTGCTCGTATGACAATGGGCTACAGAGATGGCGCAAAAATGTTCGAGGGTCATTCTTTCCTTTATTTTGAGAATCTTACAGACCATGAGATTATGGTTGGCGTGTATCCTGTTCCCGCTGGCGGAACAGTTTCAGTCGGCACATTCGGCACAATGGTTGACGGTCCTGGACTTTACTACAATGTTGAAGCATATCGCTACACATTCTTAAAGCTTACAGACTACATAAGTATCTCAAAGACACTTACAAAGGCTGACCTTGAAGAAGTAAGCGACAAAATCACAAGAAGCGGTTTCTGGAACAAGTTCTTCAATTGCACATATTTTGCAATTACAACATGGAATGTTGTTCCCGGTAAGTCAATGATCTGGCTCATCTTCCCCGAAATCTGCAATATTGAAATCAAGTCTTTCTCAGACCATGGCGGATATTTCCCTATGAATATGCCCACAACTGAGCAGGTTTATAAGCAGATTGGCGACGGCGCTGATGCACATCTTGTTCCTGCAAGCTGGCATATGGAAGCCGACACGATTTTTTAATTAGTCCCTATTAAAAAACAGGCTGTTGCTTTTGCGACAGCCTAATTTTATCTTTAGTGAGCGGAGGTCAAGTAATGCTTGAAAAAATCAAAAATATAAAAATGACTTGGCTCAAAGTCATCATTATGGCGCTTGCTTTCGGTGCAGGCACAGCGGCAATTGCGCTTATCCCCATTTTTAAAGGAACATCAATTTATAACATTGCCGTGTGCTTCGAGTTTTGGTTTATACCTGCTGTGCTTATCGGCATCAATTGCAAAAAGCCCCTTGAAGCCGCACTGAAAGTTTTCGTGTTTTTCCTTATCAGCCAGCCGCTGGTTTACCTCATTCAGATGCCGTTTAGCACATTAAGCGCAGGGGATTTCCTGAATTACTATAAATACTGGCTTGTGTGGACATTCCTTATGCTCCCTGGCGGTGTGATGGTATGGCTCGGCACAAAAAAGAGCTGGATTGGCTTACTTGACGCAGTTGTCGCCAGTGCATTCCTTTTCTTTATCGAATTTCCAAACCATTTTTCAACCCTTTTAAAGGATGGTTTCCCAAATCAACTTTTAGCCTGCATTTTCATTTTGGTTGAGGTTGTTTTCATCATCCTGATTTTTGCAAAGGAAGCAAAGCTAAGAGTAATCGCATTCATCTGCGCAGTGCTTCTCTGCTTCGGCGGATTGTATGTGAACAAAGCTCACACATTAAAAACGCACACATCCTCCTGTAATATAGGCGAGGGCGAATACACCGTTTCTTATTGTGATGACGGCGCAGAAGCCACCGTTGAGGGCGGTAAACTGACCATTTTCGCCAAGGACGATGGCAATTATTCCGTGAAAATCAAGAACACCAATGGCGAAGAGCTAAGCTTTAATTACATCCTTAAAAACGACGTCGTCGAAATCATCGAAGACGAATAAACACAAAGCAATGTGTCATAGTGATGCATTGCTTTTTTTATGAAAAAATGTTGATTATTTCATAATTATAAAATATAATATATTCAGCGTTCCACATTTTGCTAAAAGGATGTTCAAAATGCTTAATATAATTTCAAAATTCTTCACAAGTTCAGATGTAAACACCGCTGTGGGCACATTAAACGATTCAATCGGTGTTATCAGTGTTGTCGGTGCATTGCTCCTTGCTGTTGCAGGCTTTGCAGTTTATTTTGTTCGCAGAAAGAATATTTTCATCAAAACTGTTCTTGTGCCACAAAATGATAAATCGCTCCGCAAGGCAGAGAAGCTCCGCTTTAGCGTTTATCACAAGCCAACGCTTAAAGTCGGCAAATTCACATACACTTATGAAAATTTCAAAAAAGAAATTCTCGATGAAAAGCCTTTTGTTATGGTTCACGCACCCAGTGGCTATGGCAAAACATCTTTGATGAAAAAACTTGCCTATGATTATTCCAAAAAAATCATGCGCTCAAAGGTGCAGAAGCAGACAGACCTCGGCATTTGCTATATCAGCGCAAACGCATCCACAACCGTGGCAGATATTGTGAATAAATTATCTGAAATAGTAAATCCCCAAGACATTTCTGTTTTCATTGACGGCTTTGACCGCATAAATGAATTTGCAACAGCCAACGCAAATGTAACAGATGAAAGTGTGTGCGAGTATTTGGCACAGATTGTTAAAAATAAATTATTTAAAAGAATTGTAATATCTTTCAGAACCGAGCTTATGTCAGAGAATATGAGCGGGGTAGAGTCTTTTACGGTTGGTCCAGGTGAAGAACAAAGCGAAGTTGTTTTAACAAGCATTAGCAGATTTATAGCAGATGATGTTGTAAAAACATTAAAAAAATATCTTTCAAAGCCTGAACTTTGCAAGGATTATCTGATGACTTCGATTAGTGGAAAGTTAACATCCAAAGAGAGAAAAGCCATTTATAAAGATATTTATGATATGCTCGAAAAAAACCGTATATCTCTTTTTTCAATTCCTGTATTCATTCCATTTATACCGCTTGTTTTCAGTAAGTACGAAGAATCACAGCGTAAAAAGCTCACAAAATTTGATATTATAAAGGTTATCACAGAGCAGTATTTTGCCCGTGAGTTAAAGCTGACCGCCCGAAACGGTGTAGCTCAAAATAAAGAGCAGTGTATTAAAGACGGTATGGAATTATTGTCTGCTATTGTCAGAGAAATGAATAAAGACGCACTTTCCTATGCCGACAGGGGAGTAGCTGCCGAAAAAATACAAACATTGGCTGGCGATATGAATATGGGTAACTTTGCCAGCAGGCATATTTTAAAATATGCTGGTTCAGCAAAAGGCTTTGAATTTCTTCATCAGAATTTCTATGAATATTTCCTCTGCACCGTTATCCTTGACGATATAAAAACACCTGAAACACCGTATGAAACACTTTCAGAGTATTATGAATTTATCGCCAACGCTCCCAAATCAATCAAAGAGCTTTATTATCAGGCGGTGTATTCTGAATTTAAAAATAAACTGTCATATGTTTCTTTCACAGATTTTTACGGCAATGTTATGAGCCTTACTGGTGCAGTTTTTAATGATTGTGGCTATACTCTCGACAGGCTTCTCCTTATGCTTCCCTCAATCAAAAAAATAATTTATAACGGCTTGCATTTTGATGCAGATTTTATTGAAGCTCTTGCAGAGGATAGAAAATTACTCATTGATATTAACAGTGATGATGCAAAGGAATATCCCGCCATTATATCAGCTAACTATGTTCAGTCTTTAGAGTTTTTAAATTACATTCGTGATAGCGTGCTGTTTGCTGAAATGCGCAAACAGTTCCTTGTCAGGAATTTAACTGTTCAGACCGATAATAAAGAGTCTTTATATAAGTTTCTTAATTCTGATGATATTGATACCCTCGTTCTCAATATTTCAGATTATTCACCCTTGTACTCTGAAATATATAGAATAATCAGAAATAATGAAACCACAAAATCCCTTTCAATCAAAAGGGCAACAAAGGCAGGTAGTTTGGCAAAAGATCAGGAACTCCATTTTTTAAAAGAAGTTTTTTATGTAGATTATACCTTCTTCCCCTTATCCTCAAGCCTTGAGCCTATCGCTTTTGAGCTGATCAAAAAATTAGATGAAATGCTCGATGCAGGCGGTAGTGAAAAAGAACAGGCAAAAGGAATCATTTATGAAATAAAAGCGGAGCTTGACAATTTTTCACAGCTGTTTATAGATTCAGTAAAATCTCTGGTGCAAGAAAACTTTTGTTATGTCTATGGCTTATGCCTGTGTCAATTAGAAGAATATACAAATGCATTGCCCTTATTCAAATCTGCCTGTGAATGGTGTGAGATGAATTTAGGCAGTGATCATAGCGTTACAAATGACCGCAGATACTGGTACGGCTGTTGCCTGTATAGTTTAGAAGAATATGAAAAAGCAAAGCCTTTATTCAAATCTGCCTGTGAATGGTGTGAGATGAATTTAGGTAGTGATCATAGCGATACAAATAACCGCAGACACTGGTACGGCTTATGCCTGTATAGATTAGAAGAATATGAAAAAGCAAAGCCTTTATTAAAATCTGACTATGAATGGCATGAAACCAATTTAGGCAGTGATGATAAGGAAACTAATAACCGCAGATACTGGTACGGTAAGTGCCTCTTTGAAATAGAGGGTAATGAACTGGAAGGTCTTTCTCATATCGCCGAGGTGTATGAAAAACGCAAGATGATTGACCCCGTTGATTTTGTAAATTCCTACGGAAAAGGTTACATTGCTCGCCTTAAAAGACTCGGCAGGGATGCTGAATCGGAAGAAATTCTGAAAGATTTAATCGAAGTCCTAATATCCCGTCTCAACATCGACCCCGAAAATGCACAATAAAAATAGGCTCCCTTGTGTAAAGAAAAAGCTTCTCCTTGGGGGAAGTGGCAAAATCTTTGATTTTGACGATAGGGGTTTTCTTTAAATTCAGCAGAAATTTATTGTTTTGTCATTGCGAGGCGAAGCCGTGGCAATCCACGCTTCAAGTCAGCACACTCTCATAAGTCGCCCCTTGACAGGGGAGATGTCATCGCAAGATGACAGAGGGGTAGAACTTGAAGTAGTAAATTGTAGGGTATGCCGTCCTCGACATCCCGTGAATTTGTCATTGCGACCCCTAAAACTATCAAAATCCACCCACAACAAAACCGCCCAAATTACTCTGGGCGGTTATTTTTATCTATTCAACTTCAGCAAGCGGCTGAAATCATTTCAGAGAATGTGGGGTGGGGGTGGATAACCGCCGCAATTTCCTCTGTTTTAAGTCCCTGCGAAAGTGCAAGCGCAAACTCTGCAACCATATCCGTTGCCCTCGGGCAAACAAGCTGTGCCCCAAGGAGCTTGCCTGTTTCAGCATCCGTTACAGTTTTGATGTAACCCGATTCACTGTTCTCAATCAGGCACTTGCCGTTGGAGCCTGTCAGGCACTTCTTCGCCTTAACTGCAATTCCCTGCGCCTTTGCCTCGTCCTCCGTCATGCCAACAGATGCAATTTCGGGGCTTGTGTAAATACAGCTGGGGATAACCGACATATCAACAGGCATCTTTTTGCCCATAATTGCCGCCACTGCATTTTTTGCCTGTGCCTCTGCAACGTGAGCCAACTGAATATTCTTCGCCTTTGAGTCGCCGATTACATAAATTCTGTCGCAATCGGTCTTTCCGCTCTCGTCAGCAACAATTGCACCACGGAACATTTCGGGCATCTTGTCGCACTGGAAAAGCTTCTCTGTGTTTGCCTTTCTGCCTGTGGCAATCAGCACGCCCTCTGCCTGTGCGGTGCATTCCTCACCCTTTTTGTTGGTGAATTTCACTGTGAAATCGCCCTTTTCGCCTGCAATTTCGCTAACCTTTGCAGAAACATTCACCTGTGCGCCCTGCTTTTTAAGGAACATTGTGAGCCTCTGTGCAATTTCCTTGTCCATGGGGGGCAGAATATGCTCCATAGCCTCAACAATTGTAACCTTGCAGCCTAAATCAAGATAAATTGATGCACATTCACAGCCGATAACACCGCCGCCAATGATGATGATTGATTTCAGCTCAACGCCGTTATCTTCAAGAAGCTCGTTGCTTGTGTAAACACCGTCCTTGTCCCATCCTGCGATAGGGGGAACAGACGGCACACTGCCCGTTGCAACGATAAGATAGTCAGCCTCATAATCCTCGCCGTCAGCGGTGATTTTAACGCCGTTTTCGTCATAATCAGTAACAGAAGCGAATGCTTTCACAACGGTAACCTTTGCACCCTTGAGCATTTTTTCAATGCCGCCACGGAGCGTTGTTACAACATCATTTTTTCTTTTGTGCATCATTTCAAAATCACAGCTTACATTTTCGGCATTTATGCCAAGAATTGCGCTGTTTTTCATCTCTTTATATGCTTCGGCAGAGTGAATCAGTGCCTTTGTGGGGATGCAGCCCCTGTTAAGGCAGGTTCCGCCAACCTTGTCGCCCTCAAAAAGAACAACTTTAAGTCCAGCCTTTGCGGCGTGCTCTGCGGCAGTGTATCCGCCGGGGCCTCCGCCGATAACAGCTAAATCAAATTTCATTTTGCTACCTCCGAAATATATTCAGAAATCATCACGGCAATATCCTCTGCCGTGCTTTTTATTGCCTGTGTGTCCCATCCTCGGCTGTCTGTCCCTGCTGTCAGATGTGCGAGCATATCGCCCTTTTCGGCAGGGCAGGCGGTGAGCCTTTCTGCAATTTCAGAAAGATACTCCGCATCAAGTCCGTCAGAATAAAACTGAATTTTTGAAAATTTTCCGTTTTCAATTTCAAAATCCGCACGAGCCTGACCCCATGAAAAACGCTTTTCAACGCTGTTTTTGAGAATTTCTTCACCCATATATTTCCATTCGGGCGAAGCGTATTTCTTTTGAAGCTCTGAAAGTTTCTCTGTGTCAACCTGCGTTTCGTCAATAAATTCAACAGGCAAATCATAAACCTCGCTGAAAGCCTCAATCAACTTCCCCTGCAACGCAGACACCGTCAGATCGGGCTTCATTTCGCAAAGATTCACAACCCTCGATTTAACCGAAGCCACACCCTTTGACTTGAGCTTCATCTCTGAAACATTCAGATAATCTGAAAGCCTGCTCTTGTCAACATAAAGCATCAGCGTGCCGTGGTGATAACACTTCTCACGGGTCTTATAGTATGCGTGCCCCGAAAATTTTCGTCCGTCAGCGGTCAGGTCATTTCTGCCGTTTTTCTCCGCATCAATGCCAACAGCTCTCACCGCATTAAGAATAACATCTGTCTGCTTTTCTTTGTCAAAATCTTCAGCGCAGGCGATGAATGTAAAATTCAGATTGCCCGTGTCATGATAAACAGCTCCGCCGCCCGAAAGTCGCCTTGCAAGGAATCCACCGTCATTTTCCAGTCTCTGAATACGGCATTCTGCCAGCGCATTCTGATTTCTGCCAATAACAACGGTCTGCCTGTTTTGCCACAGATAAAGAATACATTCATGCTCCTTAACCGTTTCAAGAAGCGTTTCTTCAAGAGCGAGGTTGTGGTATGGGTTTGTATCGTCAGTTTTAATTACAAGTAATTTTTTAACCATAATTCTGAAATGGTCGGACATTGAAAAATGCCCGACCTTTTATTAAAATATTTTTTTATTCAAAGCTGTACTTCAAAACGGGATTTCTTGCCGCAAGAACATCATCGGGTCTGCCGATAGTGCAGTTGTTGGGAGCTGAATGAAGAACCTCTGGGTTCTCTTTAGCTTCCTTATAGATGTTGAGGAAGAATTCGCAAGCCTTGTCCAGTGTTTCCTTTGACTCTGTTTCAGTTGGCTCAATCATAAGTGCCTCGTGAACAATCAGCGGGAAATACATCGTTGGCGGATGAATACCGCAGTCAAGCAGACGCTTTGCAACATCCATAGCAGAAATGCCTGTTTCTGATTTAAGGGGTCCAATATCCATAACAAATTCGTGCATGCACTGTGTGTCATAAGCTATTGTGTAGCTGCCCTTGAGCTTGTTCATCATGTAGTTTGCGTTAAGCACTGCGTTTGCAGATGCTTCGGGAATGCCCTCTTTGCCGAGAGTGAGAATGTAAGCATAGGCACGAACAACAACAAGGAAGTTGCCGTAGAAATCTCTAACCTTGCCCATAGTCTTTTCGGGAACAAAAAGAGAATAGCCGTTCTCATCCTTCTTAACCTGTGGAGAGGGGAGGTAATCCTTGAGGAATGCCTTGCATCCAACAGGGCCTGCACCGGGGCCGCCGCCGCCGTGAGGAGTTGAGAATGTTTTATGAAGATTAACATGAACGCAGTCAAATCCCATATCGCCTGGGCGTGCATGACCCATAACAGCGTTAAGGTTTGCACCGTCATAATAGCAAAGACCGCCTGCATCGTGAATAATCTTTGTGATTTCAAGAATGTTGGGGTCAAAAAGACCAAGAGTGTTGGGGTTGGTGAGCATAAGACCAGCTGTGTCATCGCCAACAGCGGCTTTAAGTGCTTCAAGGTCAACACCGCCAAATTCATTTGAGGGAACAGAAACAACCTTGAATCCTGCCATAACAGCAGATGCAGGGTTTGTTCCGTGAGCTGAGTCGGGAACAATAATCTTTGTTCTCTTCTGAAGCTCGCCACGCTCCTTATGATAATTTCTGATAAGAAGAAGTCCTGTGTATTCACCGTGAGCACCAGCGGCAGGCTGCATTGTCATGTCGTCCATGCCAGTGATTTCACAAATCATCTTCTGTGTTTCATAAATTACCTGTAATGCACCCTGTGCTGTGCACTGGGGCTGGAGGGGATGAAGTCCTGTGAATCCGTTAAGAGCAGAAAGCTCTTCGTTGATTCTGGGGTTGTATTTCATTGTGCATGAACCAAGTGGATAAAATCCGTTGTTCACACCGTGAGTTTCGCCTGCAAGCTCTGTGTAATGTCTGCCTAAATCAATTTCAGAGATTTCGGGCAGGCGGGGAGCTTTCTCTCTTAAAAGGGCGGAATCAAATTCATATTCAGGTACATCGCACTGGGGGAGGATAGTCTGACCTCTTCCCTCACGGCTTCTTTCAAAAAGCAGTTCCATCATTCCGCCTCCTTTACAAATTCTTTAACAAGTGAAACAAGATTGTCTATATCTTCTTTTGAGTTCATTTCAGTTGCGCACCAAAGGATGCCGCTGTCAACGGGCAGACCGCCTAAAATGCCGTTTTCTGCTAACTTTTTGTTAAGCTTGCAAGCATCAACAGGGCAGGTCATAAGGAACTCATTAAAGAAAGGCTTATGGTTTACAAGGCAGAATCCCTCAATCTCTGAAAGCTTGCCTGCAAGATAATGTGCGTGAGAAGCAGAGTTTTTAGCAACTGTCATAAGTCCCTTTGCGCCCATAGCTGCAAGGTAAACAGATGCTGTCATTGCGCAGAGAGCTTCGTTTGAGCAGATGTTTGATGATGCCTTTTCACGGCGGATATGCTGCTCTCTTGCCTGAAGAGTAAGAACGTAGCAGCGTTTACCGTCAGCGTCAGTTGTCTGACCAACGATTCTGCCTGGGAGCTTTCTCATCATATCCTTTGTAGCTGCCATAAATCCAAGGTAAGGACCGCCGAATCCCATGGGGATACCGAGAGGCTGACCTTCACCGCAGGCAATGTCAACACCGTATTCTGCGGGAGTTTTAAGAAGTCCCATAGAAATTGGGTTCACGCCCATGGCAACCTTTGTGCCTTTTTCGTGAGAAACAGCAACGATACTGTCCATATCCTCAATAATACCGTAGTAGTTGGGGCTCTGAACATAAACGCAGGCTGTGTCTTTCTGAATAGCCTCTTTAAGTGCGTCAATGTCTGTTGCGTTGTCTTTTTTAGGAACAACAGTAACAGGAACATTTCTTGACTCACAGTAAGTCTTAACAACTGTAAGCACATCGGGGTTAACTGTTTCAGAAACAACAACGCTTAATTTGCGTCTGCCGTCAACATTCATAAGAACGCTCTCTGCGGCGGCTGTTGCACCGTCATAAACAGAAGCGTTTGAAACATCCATACCTGTCAGCTCACAAATCTGTGTCTGATATTCAAAAATAGACTGGAGAATACCCTGACTGATTTCTGCCTGATAAGGTGTGTATGCAGTAACAAATTCCTCTTTAGAGGTGATTGTTTTAACAATTGAGGGGATGTAGTGGTTGTAAGAGCCTGCGCCACGGAAAATAGAATCAAAAACCTTGTTCTTATTTGCGGCAGCCTTAACCTTTTTAGAAACCTCAAGCTCTGAAAGACCGCTTTCAAGGTTCAGTTCTTTAAGGCGAACCTCTTCGGGTACGATGTCATAAAGCTGGTCAATGTTTTCAAGACCAATGCTTTCTAACATCTGAAGTCTTTCATCCCCTGTGTTTGGAATGTAGCTTCCCATTTTAATTACTCCTTTTCGCTTTCGCAGAATTCTGCATATGCGTCAGCATCAAGAAGATCCTCTGTGTCAGTAACTTCGCTAACTTTAACAAACCATGCGTCATAGGGTGCTTCGTTTACAAGAGCGGGGTTGTCCATAAGCTCTTCGTTGATTGCTTCAACAACGCCTGTAACAGGTGAGTAAACGTCAGAAACAGCCTTAACTGATTCAACATCAGCAAATGCTTCGCCGGCAACAACTTCGTCGCCTTCCATGGGGAGGTTGATGAATACGATATCGCCAAGCTCTTCCTGTGCAAAATCAGAAAGACCGATTGTGATAACGCCGTCTTCGTCCTTAACCCATTCGTGTGTTTTTGAATACTTCAATAATTCGTCAATGTTTGCCATTGTGTTTTCCTCCAAAAATATAATTTAGTTTATTTTTTAAGCTTTTTTAGCTCTTTTATAAAATACATAGGGAACAACCTTGCAGGGGATGCGTCTGCCTCTTACCTCAACCTCAACCTCTGTGCCAAGTTCCTGATAATCAACCTCAATAATAGCCATTGCAACGGGCTTGCCGATGTAGGGGCAGTGTGTACCTGATGTTGTTGTGCCGATTTTCTTGCCGTCAGCATAAACATCCTGATGCTCACGGACAATACCTCTGCCTGTAACCTCAAGACCAACACGGATAATCTTAGGCTCGCCACGCTCAATAAGAGCTTCCTTGCCGATGAATTCTTCCTTGTTCATCTTAACGCCAAAGTTAAGGCTTGCCTCAAGGGGAGAGATTGTTTCGCTCATCTCATGACCGTAAAGGGGCATACCAGCCTCAAGACGGAGAGTATCTCTTGCGCCAAGACCGCAGGGGATAAGACCGTATTTTTCGCCTGCTGTGCGAAGAAGCTTCCAGAGCTTTTCTGCATTTTCATTCTTTGTGAAGATTTCATAGCCAAGCTCACCTGTGTAGCCTGTTCTTGAAATAATGCAGTCCATGCCGTCAATAACAGCATCCTTAACAACTGTGTAATATCCCTTGGGGATGTTCTTCTCTTCTGTAAGCTCAGCGAGAATTTCGGGAGCCTTGGGGCCCTGAAGTGCAATCTCTGCAAGAGTGTCAGAAATATCCTCAGCCTTAGTGCCGGGCAGAAGATTTTTCATCATATGTGCATAGTCCTTGTCTTTGTTTGCAGCATTAACAACAACAAAATATTCCTGCTCGTCAAATTTGTAAACAATAAGGTCGTCAACACAGCCGCCGTTTTCGTTACACATAACGCTGTAACGAACCTTGCCAATAGGCATATCTGAAAAATCGTTTGTCATAAGGTGGTTAAGGGTTGCAAGTGCTGTTTCACCTGTGAACATAACCTCGCCCATGTGAGAAACGTCAAACATACCGCATTTTTCTCTTACTGCCATATGCTCCTTAATAACGCCTGCACCGTACTGAACGGGGAGCAGATAGCCTGCGAAAGGTACGATTTTACCGCCCTCTGCAACATGAATGTCATAAAGTGGTGTTTTAAGTTCCATTTTTCCTCCTTTTCGTGCCCTTAAAATAAAAAATAGGGGCACTAAATCCAAGATTTATGCCCCTGTATAAGACCTGAAAGATTCTCTGTGAAAAAAAGACAGATTGCTTCTTCGGTGTGCAAATGCACTCTCCAGAGCTTCGTCAGAAATCGGTCCTTTTGCCTGAGAGTTCTTGCTGCCCCTTCGGCTCTGCATCAATTCGCAGTCTCTCCCGATTCCGTCATCCGAAAGTGAAATATCACACAACGATTATATCAGTACAGCGAAAGAATGTCAATAAAAATACTTACTATAGTATTAACGAAACTTTTTAAATTTTTACAAAAAAATTCATAAATTTACTTAAAAATTTAAAGTAGGCGTTTGCATTTTTTGGCAAATAGTGTATAATGGAGTTGAAAATGATAAAATGAAAAAGGTTGGTATATATTATGAAGCTTCTCTATGCAGAAGACGAGCTTGAAATGTCCGAAGCCGTAACAGATATTCTTACATTCAATAACTATGTGGTTGATGCCGTTTATGACGGCAAAGATGCCCTTGCCTACGCTCAGAACGAAAATTATGACGGCATTATTCTTGATGTTATGATGCCCGGCTTATCAGGCTTTGAGGTTCTTAAAAAGCTCAGGGAGTCAGGCTGCAGAACTCCTGTGCTTCTTCTTACCGCCAAAAGCGAGGTTGAAGACAGAATCAGCGGTCTGAATTTCGGTGCAGACGATTACCTTTCAAAGCCATTCGCCATGGGCGAGCTTCTTGCAAGAATCCGTGCCATGCTCAGAAGAAGAGAAAATTTTGTACCCGATATTCTTGAAATCGGGAATGTTTCGCTTAATCTGAGTAATTATACTCTCAGTACCCCCACAGGTGCAGTTGTTCTTACAAAGCATGAATTGAGAATGATGGAATTGCTTGTTGCCAACAAAAATGTTGCTCTTTCAACAGAAACAATGTTTGAAAAAATCTGGGGATACGATTCGGATACAGAAATCGGTATTGTTTGGGTCTATATTTCTCATATGCGCCGTCATCTTGAAAATCTCAGCGCAAATATTGAGATTAAAGCTCGTCGAGGCATTGGCTACATTCTGGAGGAAAAAGAATGATACAAAATCTGAAAAATAAGTTCATTTTCATTGCAATGGGATGTATTACACTGTTGCTGATTGTTCTTATAGGGATGTTCAATGTTTTCAACGTTTGCTATGCCGCAAGTCAGAGCATTGAAATGCTCCACTATCTTGTTATGACAGATGAAGAGCTTGAACATGAAACGGAATCTGCCGTAAAAAGAATGGAGGATATAAAGCAGAAATTCCTCATTCCAACTATGGAACAACGCCAGCGTGATGCAATATATTTCACTGTAACAGAAAATAACAAAGGCGAAGTTGTGTCTGTTGATTTAACAAGAATGCCTGCTCTTACAGAGAAAGAGGCACTGGAAATATATAAATCAGCACCCGAAAGAGGAAGCAGATTCGATGAATTTTTCTTTGCCTCAAAGCCTGTTGAGGGCGGCAAAGAAACTGTATTTCTCAGCATAGCCGAGCAGTTTTATTCTGTTTTGCATGTTGCGGCGCTGTCGCTTCTTGCAGGTGTTGTCTGCTGGAGCTTTATGCTTCTGCCCGTTGTGATTATCTCAACAAAAGCCACAAGACCTATTATTGATAATTATAATAAGCAAAGGCGATTCATCACCGACGCAGGTCATGAAATCAAAACGCCCCTTGCAATTATTCTTGCAAATACCGAGGCACTTGAATTGTATAACGGCGAAAGCAAGTGGACGACCAATATAAAAAATCAGACCGTCCGTCTGACAAATATAATGGAAAATCTGTTGCTCCTTGCAAAGTCAACAGACAGAGAAATTGAGCTTACAAAAGAAGATATTTCGTTCTCCTCAATTGCGGAGCAGACAGTGGAAAGCTTCATTGAGCCAGCTCAGAAAAGACAGCTGACAATTGACAGTAGAATTGAAAGCGGAATAAGATTCAACGGCGTTAAAGACCAGATTACAAACCTTGTGTCAATTCTTATGAATAACGCTGTCAAGTATTCGTCAGAAAACAGCACCATAACAGTTGAACTTAAAAAAGATAAAAAAATCAGACTTTCTGTTAAAAATAAGTGTGATAAACTTCCCGATACTCCGCCCGAAAATCTCTTTGGCAGATTTTACAGGGATGACACCGCAAAAACGCAGAAGAAAGGCGGCAGCGGAATCGGGCTTTCAGCCGCAAAGGCTATTGTAAGATACCATAGCGGCGAAATAAAAGCCGTTTATGATGAGGACGAAAACTATATCACCTTCATAGCCACATTCAGAGTATAATTAAAGGCAGGTAACCCCTGCCTTTTTCTTATGTCATTTGCCCCGCAACTAAGCCACGCTTTAAGTCAGTACCCGTATTCTGCTCTCGTTAAACAGGCGCCCCACTGGGGAGCTGTCAGCGCAGATGACAGAGTGGTAGAACTATATGGAGTAGATAAAAGATAATAGATAACACATAATAGATAATAGTTGAAATGGTACACTGTATGGGATGGCGTCCTCGACATCCCGTTCTAAATGTCAGCACAAATTCAAAAGAAAAAAGCTTCCCTTGGGGGAAGTGGCAAAATCTTCGATTTTGACGATAGGGGTATCTTGAAGTAATAAGTTGTAGTGAAAAAGTTTCGGCGATGGCGGGGCACCCGCACCCGAATTGAATTGAGAAATATCGTACAAATCTACCTAAATTGCACAATAAAGCGGCTCCCTTGTGTAAAGGGAGCTGGCTTTTTGCCCCTGCAAAAAGACTGAGGGATTGTCCGTTAAAATTAAATTATCAGCAAAAACAGCAGACTTTCCCGTCGCCCCTTGACAGAGGGGTAGAGCTTGAAGTAATAAGTTGTAGTGGATAGTGAAAATGTTTCACCACATACCGTAGGGGAAGTTCGCCAGCTTTTTTATTGCAACAATTTAATGCTCAAATTCGAGCTTGCTGCTCCGTTAAACAGGCGCCCCACTGGGGAGCTGTCAGCGAAGCTGACTGAGGGGGTTATCTAACTCCATGCAGAAAGCTCCAAACTTTGAATTACATCCCGTCTGAATGTTAGCCGATTTCATCTGTTATGTAGTATTTAACGGCATACTCACACCGTAGGGGAAGGGCTTGCTCTTCCCGTTTCTAATTGATTGCACAAATATAAATTTGAATGAGCATTGGCAGCATCGTCATTGCGAACCTCCGCAGGAGGTGTGGCAATCCATTCTCACAGCAAGCACATACTAAAAATCAAACCCAACTCCTTATTAAAAGGAGTGCAGATGTTGCCGCCAAATTTTATCAACAACCAAGGCAACACTCGCACCCAACCACCGCACTCGCGCCCAACCACAGTACCCGCACCCAACCACCGCGCTCGCACCCAGCCACCGCGTCCCGCACCCAGCCACCGCGTCCCGCACCCAACCACC
>JAKSQM010000026.1 GCA_024404115.1 Clostridia bacterium
TCATTTTTTATCTGTCCAATTTTATTATACCACTTTCCTTCGCTCGCAATGACAATGCCGACAAATTCATATTCAAAATTATGCTTGTACTGACATTCAAAGCTGGCGAACACAGTTCGCCCCTACGATGTTGTCGTGCAATTTATACAGATTTGTACGATATTTTAAAATTAAATTCGGGAGCAGGACGCAATCCCCTACAGTGCCACTTTTTCACTATTATGTATTATCTTTTATCTACTTTCTATCGTTCTACCCCTCTGTCAAGGGGCGACGATAAGGCTCAGTGCGGATTTACGAAAATATTAGAATTTCTTTTCTGGAACAGTAAGCTACTCCCCTATCGCATAAAAAGCCACGGTCTTTCGATCGTGGCTTTCATTATTAAAGTGTATCTGCAATGTCGAGGATGAGGCGTTCTGTCTTTTCCCATCCAAGGCAGGGGTCGGTGATTGATTTGCCGTAAACACCCTCGCCTATTTTCTGGCAGCCGTCCTCAATGTAGCTTTCAATCATGAAGCCTTTAACAAGCTTATTGATATCGCTGTTATACTTCATACTCTGAAGAACCTCTTTTGCAATTCTTATCTGCTGGAGGTACTGCTTGCCTGAGTTTGCGTGGTTGGTGTCGATAATAACTGCGGGATTTTTAAGTCCGCTCTCTGCATAAACTTCGCTGAGATTGATTAAATCCTCATAATGATAATTGGGGATTGCCTGACCGTGCTTATTCAAATAGCCTCTGAGGATTGCGTGAGCGTAATCGTTGCCCTCTGAGTGAACCTCCCAGCCTCTGTAAATGAATGTGTGCTGATGCTGAGCGGCTGTGATTGAATTCATCATAATTGAAATATCGCCGCCTGTGGGGTTTTTCATACCAACAGGAACATCAATTCCGCTGGCGGTAAGGCGGTGCTGCTGATTCTCTACGCTTCTTGCGCCAACGGCAACATATGCAAGCAAATCATCAAGGTATCTGTGATTTTCGGGGTAGAGCATTTCGTCAGCGCAGGCAAAGCCTGTTTCTTTAACGGCTTTCATATGAAGCTCACGGATTGCAACAATGCCCTTGAACATATCGGGCTTCTGGTCGGGGTCCGGCTGGTGAAGCATACCCTTGTAGCCGTCGCCTGTTGTTCTTGGCTTGTTGGTATAAATTCTCGGAACGATTACGATTTTATCGGCAACCTTTTCCTGCACGGTGCGAAGTCGGCTGATGTAATCAAGCACGCTGTCATCTTTATCAGCAGAGCAGGGTCCGATAACAAGCACGAATTTATCGCTTT
The DNA here is from genome assembly GCA_024404115.1 of Clostridia bacterium. GTDB lineage: Bacteria > Bacillota > Clostridia > Oscillospirales > Acutalibacteraceae > CAG-488. Next base: position 1,287 of record JAKSQM010000026.1, read on the forward strand.
CACCGCTGAAAATCTTTTTAAGCTCGCAGATTCTTTCATCAACATTCTTTTTCATCTCTGCGGTGATGGGGTACATTTCCTTAACTTCCTTTGGGATTGTAAGCTTTCTTTCAAAAATCATATTCATTTCCTCCTTATTTATCAAACAACGCTCTTCGTGCAGTTGAGCGTATCATTTTTTCTTTCATTTTTTCGGTGTCTTCTTCTTTGAGAATTTCGTAAAACTCGTTAAATTCTCCTATGAATTTTTCCATCTGAGCAAGCAGTGCATCTTTATTTAATAAGAAAAGCTCGCTCCACATATTTTCGTTAATTCTTGCGATTCTTGTTAAATCTCTGAATGAGTCGCCTGTGTAATCCACAAGATGTTCACTTTTGGAGCAGGTCATAAGGCAAACGGCAATGCAATGGGTCAGCTGTGAAACGAAGCCTATCATTTCGTCGTGTGCCTTTGGGGGCAGGGATGAAATTCTTGCAAAGCCGAGGGTTTCGCCAATACCTTTGCAGATTTCAATGGCATCAAAGGTATTTGAATCGGTGGGAACAATGATGTAGTTTGCCTCTTTGAAGATTTTATCATCACTGTTGCGCACACCGTAAACCTCTCGACCTGCCATGGGGTGAGCTGAAATAAACTCAACATCCTTGCGAAGCATTGACTGAATATCGTAAACAATGCAGGATTTAACGCCCGTAACATCTGTTATAACAGCTCCGCTTTTAAAAAGGTGCTGATTTTTTTCAATCCACTCTTTAAACACGTGAGGGTAAAGGGCAAAAACAACGATATCAGCCTCGCCCACAAGCTTAGGGTCAACCTCTGTTGAGCCATTATCTATAATGTCATTCTGTAAGGCAAAGGCAATTGAATCCTCGTTTGTGTCAATAGCACTGACCTTGTAGCCCTGCTTGTGAAGTCCCTTTGCGTAGCTGCCGCCAATAAGACCAAGACCCACAATTAAAATTTTTAAATTCTTATCAAGCTTCATAATTTATTTTCACTCCTGCATTTTGTATAACCTTAAAGAAATCGGGCCAGCTTTTTCTGACCGCTTCGTACCCCTCAATAACGCCGCCTGTGAAAGAGAGAAGATATGCCATGGACATCACAATTCGGTGGTCATTGTGAACGCACAACGGCTCTGACGGGCGGTGGAAATCTTTTGCTTCAACCACGACTTTATTATCCCCAGCGTGAAGAACTGCGCCAAACTTTGAAAGCTCCTGCGCCATGGCAGAGATTCTGTCGCTTTCTTTAATTCTCAGCCTGTCCGTACCTGTGAACTCCGCTCCCCTATGCTTTGCAGAAAAGGCGAAAAGTATGGGTGCAAGGTCGGGGCAATCTGACAAATCAAGTGTGCAGAAGCCGTCTTTGATTTTTTTGAAGTATTCGATACAGATTTTGTCGCCCTGCGTGCTGTTCCTGTTAAGTCCTGTGATGTTTACATCCGCTCCGCTTTCTTTAAAAGCGTAGAGAAATGCGGCATTTGACCAATCGCCCTCAACGGCTATATTGGCTGGCTTATAGGTTTGCGAGCCAGAAACGGCGATTGTGAAATTGTCAAGAAAAGCTGCGGTGATGCCAAAATTTTTCATAGCGTCAAGGGTCATATCAACATACGGTCGGCTCTCAAATGGCGGGATGATTTTTATTATACTGTCATTTTTTAAAAGCGGAAGAGCAAAAAGCAAACCGCTGATAAACTGGCTGCTGATGTTGCCTTTGACCTCAAAAATATCCGATTTCAATTTGCCGTCAAGGGTTATTTTTTTGCCGTCATTTTTGATTGAAATGCCCTGCTTTTTGCAGATTTCTTCATACACTGTGAGCGGTCTTGAAAGGAGCCGTCCGCTGCCTGTGAGCTTCACATTTTTGCCGCTTAAAAGGCAGATTGGAATGAAGAAACGAAGTGTGCTTCCGCTTTCGTTGCAATCAAGAATTTCACTGCCCACAGCGTCAAAATTTTTAATGCCGTCGATTGTAACGGTATCGTTTTCAATTTCAGTCTTGCATCCTATCGCTTCAAGGCAACGGAGCGTTGCGAGAATATCCTGCGAAAAGGCAACATTTTTAATAACGCTTCTGCCTTTTGAAAGTCCAGCGCAAATGAGTAATCTATGAGATGCACTTTTGGAAGCGGGGGCAGTTATTGTGCCTTTTGGTGATGACTTTAAAATTTCAAGATTCATAATTCACCTCTCAAGAAGAAAGTCAATTGCCTGCGTGTAGCCTGCGAAGCCCTGACCCTTGATTGTCTTAACGCAGGCAAGGCGAATGTAGCTGATTTTTCTGAATTCTTCTCTTGTGTCTGGGTCAGAAATATGAACCTCAACGGTGGGGATGCCAACGCTTTTAACAGCGTCCAGAAGTGCTACGCTTGTGTGAGTGTAAGCACCAGGGTTTATAACAATTCCGTCTGTGTTGCCGTAAGCGGATTGAATTTTATCCACAAGGTCGCCCTCATGATTTGACTGATAAAACTCCACCTCCACCTGTTTTTTATCGCAATGATTTTTTATCATTTCACACAAATCTGAATAGGAAGCGGAGCCGTAAATTGCAGGCTCTCTTATGCCAAGCATATTAAGATTCGGTCCGTTAATTACAAGAATTTTCATTGAAATGCTTCCTTTCTATTTCACTTGCAGTGTCCTGCGGTGTGGCGATGATTTTGATAATTTTATCTGCTGTTGTGGTGTATGTTTCGTATCGCTCTTCATAGCGTTTTTTTATGGCTTCTTTTGACGAGGCAAGAGGTCTGTCATCTGTGGGGAGAAGCTCCTCCAAAGGTCTGTCAAGAAAATAAATTGTGCCGTTCATTTTAAGAGCGTTTATGTTTTCTTTTTTAAGAATTGCACCGCCGCCTGTTGCAATAATAACTCCGCTTTTTTCGCTGAATTTTTTTATAATTTCTGTTTCAATTTCTCTGAATTTTTCTTCACCGAAACGCTCAAAAATTCCGCTGATTTCCATGCCAGAAAATTTCACAATTTCTGCGTCAGTGTCAATGAATTTTCTGCAAAGTTTTCGTGCTAAAATTCTGCCTGTTGTGCTCTTGCCGCTGCAAGGCATTCCTGTTAAAACAATGTTCTTTTTTTCTGATAAAACTTCTGAAAAAATTCTGTCTGTTAAGGATGAGTCCGCTTCTTTTTCTGTAAAAAATTCATATGCTTTAACTGCCTGCGCAACGAGCATATAAAGCCCACATTCGGCAGGAATATTTTTTTCTTTTGCGCCTGACACAAGAAGCGTTGAAAGAGGATTATACACAGCATCAATCACGCCCGAAAGGTTAGTGAATTTTTCTAAATCCACAGGCGATTCAAATATATTGGGGAACATACCGACGGGGGTGGTGTTGATTAAAACATCTGCGTCTGTGTGGCACTTATAAAGCTCCTCATAAGTTGCGCTGTTTTCGTTGCCTGTTCGGCTGACACGGATAATCTCTTTTGCGCCCAAAGATTTGGCAACGGCAAAAGAAGTTTTTGATGTGCCGCCAGAGCCGAGGATAGCAACTTTTTTATCTTTCAGTGAAATGCGGTTACGCTCAATGAGGGCTGTCATACCGTAAAAATCGGTGTTGTAGCCGTAAAGTTTGCCGTTTTTGTTGACGATTGTATTCACTGCGCCGATTGCTTTTGCGGTTTCGCTTATTTCGTCAAGATAGGGAATTACCGTTTCTTTATAGGGAATTGTTACATTTATGGCTTTAAAATCGTGCTTTTTCATAAATTCGTGGACTTCCTGCTCTGAAAGCTCCACAAGTGAGTAAGAATATTCGCCGATTTTTTCGTGGATTATTTTTGAAAATGAGTGGGGAAGCTTTTTGCCGATACAGCCGTATTCCATATTCATCCCTCCGTTTTAAGGTAATCTGTGCCGAAGCGACTTACCAGCATATCTGCAACTGCAAGAGCGGTTATTGATGTCTGCACCACTGCGGCTCTGTGAACAATGCAGGGGTCGTGCCTGCCTTTGAGTTGTAAGATTGTATTTTTTTCTTCAACAAAATCTATTGTATTTTGCTCTTTAAAAATTGACGGTGTAGGCTTGATTGCCGTTCTGAAAATCACAGGCATTCCGTTTGAAATTCCACCGTTGATTCCGCCGTTATTATTTGTTTCTGTTACAACTTTTTTGCCGTCATATTTCATAGGGTCATTGGCTTTTGAGCCTTTCATATCTGCAATAGAAAAGCCTGCGCCAAACTCAATTCCTTTAACAGCAGGGATTGAAAAAATCCCGTGAGAAATTGTGCTTTCAAGTGAATCGAACCACGGCTCGCCAACGCCTGCTGGAAGCCCTGCAACTGCCGTTTCAAGGATGCCGCCAACGCTGTCTCCATCCTCTGCGGCGGCGGTGATTTTTTCTTTCATTTCTGATGCAGTTTTCTCTGAAAAAACTGCAAAAATTTTATCGTCAAGAGCGGTTAAATCTTCCGCTAAATTTTCAAAATTTCTGTCCTCAATTCCTGCACATTTTTTGATGTGAGTTCCGATTAAAATTCCTTTATTTTTCAGTGCGTCAAGAACGATTGCGCCAACGGCAACAATGGGAGCTGTGAGCCTTCCGCTGAAATGACCGCCGCCACGAAAATCCTCAAAGCCGTTATATTTTGTGAAGCCTGTGTAATCTGCATGACCAGGGCGGGCGGCTGAACGCTCGTAATCTCCGCTTCTTGTATTTTTATTTTTAATGATAATTGTAAGGGGTGTACCTGTGGTGAATGAGTTGAAAACTCCGCTGATGATTTCAGCCTTGTCCTCCTCCTGCCTGCCTGTTGAAATTTTGCCGTAGGCTCTGCGTTTATCCATCTGCTTTGCAATGAAATTTTCGTCAACCTTTATGCCAGCGGCAAGTCCGTCAACAACTGCGCCGATGGCAGTGCCATGGCTTTCGCCAAAAAGGGTTATTGAAAGTGAATTTCCTAATGTATTTTTCACCCTTATCCCTCCCTGATTATCATAAGTTTTTGTTTAAGCTCTTCGGCTGTCATTTTTTTAATTTCGCAGGTGCCAACCTCTTCCACAACGATTGTGTTAATTGCGCCTGCGCCAGATTTTTTATCGTGCATAACTGCGTTCATTGCGGTGTCAACATCAAAAGAAGTTGATGTTTTAAGGTTAAGCTTCTGAAGCACAGGAATGAGCCTTGCATGGACAGGCTCACTGCACATGGGGAGCATACCCATTGCGATACATTCGCCGTGATAAAGTCCGTTCAGCTCCTCTTCGCTTTCGATGCCATGACCGAGGGTATGACCGAAATTGAGAACCATACGGAGTCCTGCTTCTTTTTCGTCCTGCTCAACAACCTTGCGCTTGATTTCAACGGAGCGGAAAAGAATATCGTCAATATTTTCGAGGATATTTTTCTCTTCAAAAACTTTGAAAAGCTCAGCGTCAGATGTAAGGCTCATTTTAACAGCCTCTGCAAGTCCGTTTGAAATCTGACGGGGTGGAAGTGTTGAAAGAACATCGGGGTCAATGACAACCATTTTTGGCTGATGGAATGCGCCTATTGGATTTTTTATGCCGTCAAGATTCACTGCGGTTTTGCCGCCAACTGAGGAATCCACCTGCGAAAGAACGGTTGTGGGGAAGTTGTAAAAATTTATGCCTCTCATATAGCAGGCTGAAACGAAGCCCGATAAATCGCCAACAACACCGCCGCCGCAGGCAACAACGCTGTCTTTTCTTGTGAAATTATTCTGGAGCATAAAGGAGAGAATTTTGCCGAAGCAATCAAGGCTTTTGCTCCCCTCCCCCTGCGGAACAGTGTATATAAAAGCATTCTCAAACTGAGATGCGATTTTTTGTGAATACTCCTGCGGAACACCGTCATCTGTTACCACAAGCACCTTGCCTTTTATGCCTGTAAGGGAGCTGAAATTTTTAATTGCTCCACGCTCGATTATAATATCATAGCTGTTTTCGCCAAGTTCAACACGAGTTTTCATTTTTTCACCTGCTTTAAATTATTTTATCGTATTCATAACTGCCTGACACCTTTAATGTTTCACAGCAGGCAGACAATTCTTTTATCATTTTTTTGCTTTCATCTCCGTGGCGGTCGCCATCTGCTTCAACATAAAAATAATATTGCCACGGAATATTTTTAACAGGTCGGCTGCGAAGCACTCTCATATTAAAGCCGTGAGCGCAAATAACATTAACCGCCTTTGCCAGTGCGCCAACCTCGTCATTAACTGTAAATACAAGAATAAATCTTTCACCTTTTTCTGTTTTTTCGTTTTTATTTTTTGTGAAAACTGCAAATCTTGTGGTGTTCACTGCGCTTTCGTTAATATCGTGGTCGATAATCTGAAGTCCGTAAAGCTCGGCTGTTTCTTTGCCTGCAATGGCGGCGAGGGATTTATCATTAAGGTCTGCCACGCTTTTGGCGGCGATAGCGGTATTCACTGCGGTTACGCTTTCATAGCCGTGAGCTTTGATATAGCCTGCGCACTGCATAAGTGCCTGCGGATGGCTGATAACTTTTTTAATATCAGATTTAGTTGCACCCTTTACGCCAACAAGGTTTTGCTTAACCGACATATCGTAAACTCCGCTGACAGAAAGTGAACCCTCAAACACAAGGTCGATTACCTGACCAACTTCGCCAGCATAGCTGTTTTCAATAGGGAGAACGCAGCAATCACATTCGCCATTTTCAACTGCCTTATAGCAGGCTGGGAAATCGCTGTAAGCACATAATCTGCCATAGGGGAAAATCTTTTGGGCGGCAATGTGAGCAAATGCACCCTCGATACCGCAATAGGCAACTTTCATACCGTAAAGAAGCGATTCCTGATATTTTTTTGAAACATCCATAAGAGAAGTGAGAAGCGTTGAAAAATGCCCTTTAAGATTTTCATTTTCAATTCGTGCAACATTCTTTTCAATAACAGCCTTTTCACGCTCTGCATCAAAAATAGGAAGTCCATGCTCTGATTTAAACTTTGCAACTGTTTCAACCGCCTTCATTCGCTCTTCAAAAAGGCGGGCAATCTCTTTATCCGCACCATCAATTATCTGCCTTGCTTTTTCAAGCTCTGTCATAAAAGCACCTCCAAAAAATAAAAATCCACCGCTTAAACTGAAATAAGCGGTGGAAAAGTAAACACTATATAAAACTACTCAGCTTCACATATAATGCCACAATCCATCGCCATATTAAAATAAAAATAAAAAGATTTCTTAAACATTATATGTACTTCCTTTCGCTAAATTATGTAGTCATACTACCACTAAAAAGGCAAGTTGTCAAGCGTTAGAGCGTTTAAACAAAGCGGAAATTGCTATTTTGTTAATATGCACAGGTAAAAGCTGCGAAATTCTAAAAAATACGGCTGATTTCACACAAATTCTTTGAAAAAACTTGACATATTTTTCACAACAGATAAAATATAACTGTGTATTTATTGAAAGGAAGAGATCTATGGGTAATATTATCGCTATGGGCGGCGGATTTGGCGACAGAGATGACGCCATTAAGCTTGCAAAATTAGTTATGAAACTTTCGGGCAAGGAGCATCCTAAATTTTTGCTTATCCCCACAACAAGCTATGACTTTGCAGACGGCGGAGATGTTTCTGTTTATGCAAAGATGGGGTGCGAAATTGATGTGCTTTATCTGACCCACGCATATATGACAGAGGAAATCGTTGCAGAGAAAATCCGCAATGCGGACATTATAAAGGTCCCTGGCGGCGATTTGAAATTCTGCATGGATACATGGAAAAAGAGCGGTGCAGACAAATATCTTAAAGAAGCATTTGACAACGGCAAGGTGCTTTTCGGCTCATCATCGGGCAGTATGTGCTGGTTTAACGAGGGATTTGATGATTGCGCACCCGAAAGTGCGTTTATGTTTGTTGATTCTTTAGGGCTTCTCCCCTATTGCAACTGCCCTCATTATGAAACAGGCTACTGGCAGGAATTTAATGATTATGTTGACAAGGCAAAATATTCTGCAATCGCCTGCGAAAATGAAACTGCAATTTGCTTTATTGACGGCAAGTGGTCGGTTATGGTATCCTCTGCAAGGCCTGACGGCAGAGTATGGTTCTTTGACAAGGAGGATAATTTTAAGAGATATGACCTTACGCAGCATCCAGAGATATTGGAGAGGATGTAAGGGTAAAGGCAGATTTCGTATAGTGAAAATTGAAAAGTGCTTCATCGCAACTTTTCTACCCCTCTGTCAAGGGGCGACTTATGGGAAAGTGCTGATTTTTAAGCGTGGATTGCCACGCTCGCAATGACAATACCGACAAAAATTTACAAGAATTTATATTTGTGCTGACATTCAGAACGGGATGTCGAGGACGCCATCCCCTACAATTATAAATTAAATTCAGGTACGGGTTTCCTGCCCAAAATTATTCATTATTCATTTAAACTGTGGATTGCCACGGCTTCTGTGAAGCCTCGCAATGACACACAACTTTGTTTTTTTATATTGAAATATATATTGGAGGTACATTATGGCAAAATGGGATGTAGTTGTAATCGGTGCCGGTAATGGCGGTCTTTCCGCTGCGGTAACTTTTGCAAAAGCAGGCAAAAAAGTGCTTATCCTTGAAAAGCACAATGTTCCCGGCGGTTATGCAACCAGCTTCAAGAGAGGCAGATTTGAATTTGAGGCTTCTCTTCACGAGTTAAGCTCTTACGGTTGCGTTCCCGGTGCGGGCAATGTAAGAAAAATCTTTGAGGAACTGGGTGTTCATGACAAAATCGAGTGGAGCAGAATCCCCGACGCTTACAGAATGATTACCCTTTCTGACCCCGATAAGATTGATGCAATTATGCCTTTCGGCGTTTCAAATTTCATTGACAAGATGGAATATTATGTTCCAGGTTCAAGAAAGAAAATGGAGCAGATTTTTGACCTTTGCGAGCGTCTTACAAAAACAGGCGAATTCTTCGGCAACATCAGCTCTATCAACAAAGACCTTGTAAGCGAGGTGCTTGACGAGCATATGGACTTTGTTCGTGTTGCTCCCTATTCAGCAAACGAAATTCTTAAAGCTGTTGGTTTGCCCAAAAAGGCAAAGGATATTTTCAACGCTTACTGGTGCTACCTTGGTGTTGACTGCGACACTATCAACGCTATTCACTACCTTGGTCTTATTGACCGTTACATTAACTACGGTGCAGTTTGCGCAAAGGGCAGAAGCCATGAATTGAGCTGTGCTTTTCAGGAAAGATTTGAAGAGCTTGGCGGCACAATCTATTTCAACAGCTTCGTTGATAAAATCGTTATTAAAGACGGCAAGGCTGTTGGTGTTCAGGTTAAGGGCAGAGATGAGATTGAGTATGCTGACACTATCCTCTGCAACGCTGCACCTCACAACGCAGTTGCAAAGATGATTGACCCCAAAGATCTTCCCGAGGTTGCAGTTCGTCAGACCAACGCCCGTAAATTTGCAGGCAGAGGCTTCACAATGTTCTTAGGTCTTGACAAATCTCCCGAAGAGCTTGGCATCACAGAGCATTGCTACATGATTTATGACACTGCAAACACTGTTCAGCAGGTTAAGAGCATGGAAACAATTGAGGGCAACAACGCACAGGCTACATGCTGCCTTAACAACGCTGTTCCCGGCTGCTCACCAGAGGGCACAACTATTCTCTATTTCACAACTCTTTACACAGCAGACTGCTGGAGCGAGGTTGACGAGAGAGATTATGTAAAGATGAAAGAATATGTTGGCAACAAGATGATTGACAACTTTGAAAAAGCTACAGGCACAAAAATCCGTGATAGCATTGAAGAGATTGAAATTGCTACACCTGCAACATATGCACGCTATGCTGATGCTCCACAGGGCACAATCTATGGCTACAACGCAGAGAAGTGGGACGGCATTGTTCAGCGTCTTCTTATGCCTGCATCTGATGATTTCATTCCCAACCTTTATTTTGCAGGCGGTTACTGCGCACAGGGTCTTGGCTTCGGCTCATCATACACAAACGGCTATCAGACAGCTAAGAGAGTTATGAAGAAACAGCAGAAGGAGGCGGCAAAAGCATGAGCAAGCAGAAATTTATTGTAAAATCAAACTTTAAAGATATAAAGAACTTTGCAAAGCTTATTCCTCAGAGAAAGGCTATGCTTAAAAGCGGCTCGGCTTCACCCGTGCCCAAAACTTACCCCATCAACGAGCTGGCAAAGCTCAACCACCCTGGCAAGATGAATCTTGTAATTGACGAGATTATTGAACATTCACCTGACATGAAGAGCTTCATCTTCAAATCAGCAGACGGCAAAAAGCTTGCTCCTTTCCGTGCAGGTCAGTACCTTACACTGAAGCTGAAAATCGGCTCAAGCATTGTTACAAGACCTTATTCAATCGCTTCAACACCCAACAATGCAAGAGACGGATTCTACAACCTTACAATCAAGCGTGTTCCAGACGGATTCGTTTCTGGCTACATTCTTGACAACTTCAAGGTTGGCGACCGCATTGAGGCATATTCACCAGAGGGAACTTTCGTTTATGAGCCTATCCGTGATGCTAAAACAGTTATCGGCATTGCAGGCGGCAGCGGTATCACTCCATTTGTTTCGCTTGCAGGCTCAATTGATGACGGCACCTGCGACGCAAACCTTGTACTTCTTTACGGTGCAAGAACATCTGAGGATCTTGTATTCAAAAAAGAGCTTGACGATTTTGCAATCAACGAAAAAATCAAGGTTGTATATGTTCTTTCTGATTCTGACGAAGAGGGCTACGAAAAGGGCTTTATCAACGCAGACATCATCAAAAAATATGCTCCTGAGGGAGAAGATTTCAGCATTTTCCTTTGCGGTCCTAAGGCAATGTATAACTTTGCAGGCAAAGAGATTGAAAAGCTTGGCATAAGAAAGAAATTTGTTCGTTTTGAGCTTTTCTCATCTGCTACAAAAGCAACAGAGATTCCCGGTTTCCCAATGGAAAAAGACGGAGAGAAATTCAACCTTACAGTTAAGCAGTTCGCTTCACAGAAGGTTATTGAGTGCGTTGCTAACGAGAGCATTCTTGTTGCTCTTGAAAGAGCAGGCATTGAATCCCCTGCACGCTGCCGCAGCGGCGAATGCGGATTCTGCCGCTCAAAGCTTGTAAGCGGTGAGGTTTTCATCCCCTCAAACACAGACGGCAGACGACTTGCTGATATTAAATTCGGCTACATTCACCCCTGCTCAACATATCCTATGTCTGACATTACAATTAAGATTGACTAAATGTTGAATGACACATAAAATTAACGGCTATGAGGTTTTTCTCATAGCCGTTTTTGTGCCTTTCAAGGGATGCTTTCTTTAGTTTGATAAATTGGAAATTGACGATATGAAGCCTCCCTTGGGGGAGGTGGCAAAATCTGTGATTTTGACGGTGGGGGTAACCCCCTCAGTCTGCTTCGCAGACAGCTCCCCAAAGGGGCGCCTTTGTTTTCTCAATTTTTTGCGCCTTAAACTGTCGCAAGTATATGCAAATTGCGGATGTAGCTATCTGAAATTTTATCATTAAGGGAATAGGCGTGCTTCTCCAAATCTCCGCAAGTGGCTTCTGAAAGTCTACGCTCCTTTAATTCAGAGATTAAATTATATGCAATTTCTTCAATTGTGTTGAATTTTTCCTCTGCGACGGATGTATCACGGTTATCGCCAAAAAGGAGAAAAGACAGCTTATCCGCCAGCTCCTCTGCGCCCCAAAGCTGTCGGAGGGCACGGAAGCTCCATTTATAATATGGCATATATCTTTCGTGCAAAAGGAATGTTGCTTTCATTGCGGCACTGACAAATTCATTGCAGGCAAGCTGTGCCGCCTCTGCTTCGCCGTGGCTGAGGCAACGCATAAAATTATACTGCCCCGACTGACCCATTAAAAGCAAATTGCCTGCAAGCCTTTTGTATCGCACATCCTCGGGCATTTCGGTGAGGTATTCTCTGATAGCGGAAACTTCGCCGTAATTATCAAAAAAGATTTCACCGTTGACCGCCTCTGCCAGCGCATAGTCGGGAAGCGTCAACCATTGCTGAACGGTAAGATTACAGTCAGCAGAGCCTACCGCTTTTAAATAATAATCAGCGGTGCGGATAACTCCGTTTCTGCTACCCCCAACAGGCGAAACAATCTGACGGCTGACACCCATATATTCTTTCGGGAGCTTTGCATACGCTCTTTCAAGAAGAAAGGCTTTTCTGCGGTCAACAACTGTTTCGTCGGGGAGAAAAATGCAAAATCCAGGCTCAAAATCGTGGTCTTTTGAAATTTCATCGTCAAAGCCGTAATGCTCTGACCCACTGCCAGTGAAGCCTACGGCAATAAAGGGCAGAATATCTGCAAATTCCCTTTCAAGCATCGGCTTGCCGTACTCCTCAAAATACCCGCAGGAAAGCTCAAGCCCTTTCATAAATCTCCCTCGCTCTCTTTTCAAGTTCATTCTGGAGGAAGAAATAGCCGTAATATCCAAAAACAGGTGCGCATTTTTCGCAGACAAAAGCATAATAGCCGTCCCTTGGCAGGCTTTCTGTGTTCAGAAGCTCCTCCGCTTTGTTGACATATTTGTTTATCTGCTCCTCGCCATCCTCAAAGCCTTTTTCAACTGAAACAAGGTCCGCAAGGTTAAGATATGTTATGGCTGTTTCAAGCTCGCCATTTTTCTGACGGCTCATAATCTCAATTGCCTTAAAATAAAGCTCCTCCGCCTGACGGAAATCGTGAAGCTCCGCAAGAGCCAAAGCCATATTGTTGTAAAGTCCGCCCAGCTTGCTGTCAAATGGGTCAAGAAGATTTTCATAAACCGCCCGTGCCTTTTTATAAAGTGAAAGTGCCTTTTCTTCTTTCTCAAAAGCCTTGTAGCCTGTGGCAGCATTCACAAGGGTTGTGCCAAATGTAACAGTGTCTTCAATTTCCATTTTATCTGCAAGAGAAAGTGCGTTTTCAATTGCTTCAATGCACTCATGCTCCCTGCCTATTTTGCGATAAAGACCTATCTGCTCATTGAGTACGGTCAGAAGTCCTCTTTTATCGCAGCCTTTCCTTGCTTCCTCTGCCCAATAGCGCAGATGTCGCTCAGCTGACGGGTAATCGTTGCGGTCAAGGTAACTGTCTAACTTCTCTATTACACGGTCAACGGGGATACGCACCTTTTCGGGGTGCAAATCAAATGGACAGCAAGGCTCTTCGTAATCTTCTTTTTTTATGTAATCTATCATTCTATCACTTCTCTGAATTTGATGAACATATTTTACGATAAAGATTTATAAAAATCAATAAAAATAGCCGAAAAGATTTTTCTTAACGGCTATTGTCTGATTTAGTTTTTAATCTGCTTTTTCTTGAATCCGTAAAATGCGATGCCAAGGAACAACGCAATATGAAAAGCCGCAATCACAGCACCTAAATAAGGATTAAACTGCAACCTTGCCGACTCTCCGCCGAAAACTTCATTTATCATTGAGAAGTTATCGTATGCGAAATTGGCAACGGAATTGCCCATATACTTGGACAAATCAAGATAAGGCAAAACTGTATAGGTGAGAAGTCCTTTGAAGTTAATATTCAGCTCGGCACATATCATCATAACAGGATATGTCAGGCACATTGCACCTGAGCCTGCGGCAATTGCAAAAATTCCGCCCTTGTTGAAAAGTGCCGAAATCAAGAATACGCACGCAACAATCACAAATGATGAGAAAAGCTTAACGGCTGTTTTCTCTGCCACAAAGAGAAGTGTGGGGATTTCTATTATCTTTCCGCCTTTCATAAGAAGATACGGAACAGTGAAATCCTTGTCGCTATGCAGTGTGCCGTCAAGTGCCATAAGGATTGCAATAACAGCCACAGCAGAAACAATGCCGTAGAATACAACTGTCAAAAGCTTTGACATAAGGATTTTGCCCCTGCTTTTGGGCCTTATGAGCAACAATCTGATTGAGCCTGAGGAATACTCATTAAACATTGTTGTGCCTGCAATGGCAACCATAAGAATGCACACAAGGCACATCACAGAATTTACATCATCAATAAAATTAAGCCTTGCAGAGTCATCCATTTCCTCCGGAAGCGGAACATTATTCTCTAAAGAATATTTTGTGATAGCAATGGTGTCATCTACTGCCTTTTTAGATTTTTCCATATGCTCGGCATAATCTTCATAAGATTTGAAAGCTAATTTTTCGCCGCCTTTGCTAAATTCACTTTTTGGCATAATCACATAGCTTGTATAAGAATCTGCAATGCAATTGATAATATCAACTACGGTTTTATACTGCCATGAGCCGTACTCAACATTGTTATCAAAAACATATTTTGCGCCCCAGAGTGAAAGCTCCATAGCGTCAAGCTGTGCCTTTGCCATATCAAGCTCGTACTTTTTCTTTTCATTTTCGGGGGATGTTGAAAGTGCTTTCTCGGCATTTGTTACAGCCGTTTTGGCGGTGTTGTAATCAATCTGTCGGTTAGCAAGTTTGTTTTTATAAAAATCTTTAACATCAGCTGTGAGAATAAAATTCTTGCACTGCTCAATCATTTTATCGGCTTCTTTAAGCTTTGCCTCAACCTCGTCATCTTCAAGCTCAAAAACGCTTTTGTAATTATCTTCGGTTGACATTGCGGTGGCTGTCTTTTCGTCAAAGGTCATTTCAGCGTTCAGCTCTTCATACATAAAGAAGTTTTCCACTGCTTTTTCGTCAATGCCCTGCTTTTTAAGCTCAAGGACGGCTTTGTGCATCGAAAGACTTTGCAAAGTCGTGTAATATTCATCATATCGCCAATCGCCGTATTCATCAATTTTGTTATCAGCAAAGAATTTTTCGGCTTCTTTTTCTGTTCCGTAATATTTTTTGCCAACCTGTGATGGCTCGTCAGCAATCATGCTGTCATAATCATTTGGAACACGCTCAGCTTCAATGCTTCTGATAGCATAAGAACCAACAGGCAAAAGAATACAAATCATAAGAATGAAGCAAAGTGCTACTCTGATAAAGCCCGATTTGCCTGTTTTGATTATTTCGTTTTTAATAAGTCCTGTCATACGCCGACACCTCCCTTTACATTATGAGAAGTCGTTTCCATATAAGCCTCTTCAAGTGTTTTCTGCTTCGGAACAAGGGCATATATGCTGACACCGTTTTCAACTGCGGACTTCACAAAAGCGGGGATTTCGCTCTTTTTGCAGCTGAAAGCAAACCTGCCGTTATCACGGATTTCAAAAGCGATATTGTTTGCCTTTAAGAATTCCTCTGCACCCTCAAGCTCCGCTTCGTATTCGTTCATTTCTTCATCTGAAACGGTGCGGATTTCGTTCATTGTTTTGATATCAACAAGTCTGCCACGGTCAATAATACCAATGCGGTCGCACATCAAATCAAGCTCTGCCAGCATATGGCTGGAAACAAGAACAGCTGATTTTTCCTTTCGTGTGATGTTAAAGAAAATCTCACGAAGCTGTTTTATTCCGTCAGGGTCAAGTCCGTTGGTGGGCTCGTCAAGCACAAGGAGCTTCGGTTTATGGAGAATAGCCTGCGCAATGCCAAGACGCTGACGCATACCCAGGGAGTATTTGGAGATTTTATCGTTGATTCTGCCCTCCAGACCAACGATTTTCACCACCTCGTCAATGCGCTCTTTAGTGATATTTTTATACATACGGGCGTACTGCATAAGGTTCTCTTTACCTGTGAGATTTTTATACATTTCGGGGTTTTCGATTATGCCGCCCACATTTGCAATAGCGTTTTCAAAATCATTTTTAACGTCACAGCCACAGATAGAAATCTGCCCCTCGTCAATTTTGAGAAGTCCGAGAATCATTTTGATTGTTGTTGTTTTGCCCGAACCGTTAGGGCCAAGGAAACCGAAAATTTCGCCCTCATCAACAGTGAAAGAAATTGAATCAAGAACTTTCTTTTTGCCGAAAGATTTGCTGATGTTTTTTATTTCAAGTACACTTGCCAGAAGTATCCCTCCTTTTTAGTCTGTAAGGCTATTGTATCAGAAAAAAATATCTTTTTCTATAAGAATTAGAAAACTTTACAAATTCTTTATAATTGAAAACAGATGCGTGCCGTAGGTGAAGCGCAACAAATAAAAAAAGCTGTCGCACTGAGTTATGCAACAGCTTTTATTTATGAAATTTTAGCTAATCAGTCGTTCTTCTGCTGATATGTGCTGAGGAAGTCGCCAATATCTCTCATAGCCTGTGCCATTTCTTCGGGCTCTGGGAGCATTACGATTCTGAAATGGTCGGGTGTATGCCAGTCAAAGCCTGAGCCTGGAACGATGAAGATGTGCTTCTCATGAAGAAGATCAAATGCAAACTTCTTATCGTTTGTGATGTTGAATTTCTTAATATCCAGCTTGGGGAATACATAGAAAGCACCCTGATTCTTAACGCAGGTAAGACCGTCAATCTTCTCAATCTCTCTCATTGTAGCTTCTCTCTGCTCATAAAGTCTGCCGCCTGGAACGAGCATAGCCTGTGTGCTTGCGTTATCTTCAAGAGCAGCAGGGATAACAAGCTGAGTAAGTGTGTTGGGGCAAAGACGCATAGCAGCCATCTGGAAAATGCCTTCAACAAAATCGTCAGCCTTGCCCTTGTAACCGCTGATGCACATCCAACCGCAGCGGAAACCGCAGATAATGTGTGATTTTGAAAGACCGTTCATGGTGATAACCATTCTGTCGGGAGCAAGAGCAGCTGTTGAGTAATGCTCAACGCCGTCCATAACAAGGCGGTCATAAATTTCGTCAGAGAAAATAAGGAGGTCGTTCTGTCTTGCAACCTCGATAATATCCTCAAGAACCTCTTTGGGGTAGATTGTACCTGTGGGGTTGTTGGGGTTGATGATAACAATAGCTCTTGTCTTATCAGAAACCTTGCTCTTGATGTCATCAATGTCGGGGTACCAGTTGTTCTCTTCGTTGCAGGTGTAGAAAACGGGCTTGCCGCCTGCGATATATGTTGAGT
>JAKSQM010000027.1 GCA_024404115.1 Clostridia bacterium
CTCTGTTACTTTTTTGTCCAAAAAGTGTTGCCACTTTAAAGCGTGGCAATCCATTCTCACGGCACGCACATACCACATCCCCACGGGATTTATTCCCGTGCTACTGGGGTGAACAAAATTCACGCCACAACTAAAAATCTCTCCCTCAGTCTTTCGCTATGCGAAATCCAGCTCCCTCGTCAGAGGGAGCCAAAAAAGCACACTGCAAAAATTTGAAAAATACTTAACCAAAAGCACCGAGCTTTATTGTCGCCCCTTGACAGGGGAGATGTCATCGCAGATGACAGAAGGGTAGAACTTGAAATAAAAAGTCATAGTGCATAGTGAAAAAGTAAGAGCACTCCACAAAAAAACAGGCAAACATCTCTGCTTGCCTGTTTCATTTATATGTATTTCAATCAATAAATAAGTCCTTTAAGGAATTCAACTGCGCCGAGGATATCCTTTGCGGGGTCGTCGCCAACTTCTCTTTCAATTGTGAGGAAGCCTTTGTAGCCGATTTCATCAAGAGCCTCAAGATACTCTTTGAAAGGAACACTGCCTGTGCCGAGGGGAACCTCTGTAAATGAGGGACCGTCAACTGTGTGCTCACCAAGCTTCAGCTCGTTCTCTGCACCTGGCATACCGTAAACGAGGTCGGGATGACGGTAATAATTCTGAACGCCGTCCTTTGCGTGTGTGTGAACAATATAATCTTTAAGGTTGTGAACAGCCTTAACAGGGTCATCACCAGTTACCATAACAAGGTTTGCAGGGTCAAGGTTAACGCCAACGCCTGTTGAGCCAAGCTCGTCAAGGAATCCCTTTAATGTAAGTGATGTTTCGGGGCCTGTTTCAATTGCAAAGTGAGCGTCAATGCTGTCTGCATAACGGCTCAATTCAAAGCAAGCCTCCTGCATGAGCTTGTAACGGTCAGCGTTCTTATCTTCGGGAACAACGCCGATATGAGTTGTAACAATGTCTGTGCCAAGCTCTTTTGCAAGGTCAAGGATTCTCTTTGACTTCTCAACCTTAAATGCGTTCTGGTCGGGGTGAACGAATCCGCCGCCGCCAAGGTCGCCGCAAAGTGCAGAAATTACAAGACCGTTGTCTGCAACAAGATTTTTGAATTCAGCTCTCTTTGAGCCTGTGAGATTTTCGGGAGCCATTTCGCCCCTTGAAGCGTAAACCTGAATGCCCTGTGCGCCAACTTCAGCAGCCTTTTTAACTGCTTCGGGGATAGGCAGACGGAAGCTGTCAACTATAACACCAATTGGAAATTTATACATAATTATTTCTCCTTTTTTATAATTCAAGAGCCTTTACAAGCTCGTTTGCAATAAGCTGATGACCTGCGTGTGTGGGGTGAACGCCGTCAATAAGCCACCATCCTGAGGGAGCTTTTTCAAGAGCCTCGTCAAATTTTGCCTGAAGCGGAACAAAAACAAGGTTGTATTTCTCTGCAACAGCCTTTGCAACCTTTGCTCTTGCACTTACGCCATCTCTGAATGCGTCAATCTTTTCGTGAGTTGCAATTCCGTCAAGCACGAATGGCTCAAGAACAGCAATAACTGTGTCTTTGTTTGCGGCAAGCACATCCTCAATAAACATTGATAAAAGCTGCTCATATCTTTCAACGCTGTAGCCGCTGCCTGTGCCATCACCCTGCAGGGGATGCCATACATCATTAACACCAATAAGAATTGAAACATAATCGGGATGATGATTGAGTGTATCGTTTGTGATTCTGCCGTACATCTGTGCAACTTTATCTCCGCTGACACCACGGTTAATGAATGTGAATCCCTCAGGGTATCTGAAGCTGAGGTCAGATGCAACAATATCGGGGTATCCGTAACCGAGATCCCAGTCATTTTCACGGCTTCTGCCAGAGTCTGTTATGGAGTCGCCCTGAAATACGAATTTTTTCATAATATGAACCTCCTGATTCTTTTGCCAAAAAGGCAATCTGCAATTTTTATTATACTTGCTGTTGCACAAAAAAACAAGACAAAAACCCAATTTATTTACATAAAATAACAAATAATTTACAAAAGTTTTTTTCTTTATGACTAATAAAATACTTGAAAAATTTCTTGTAAGGTATTATTATATTATATATGATGAATTATTATGTGTAATTGTCTTTAAATATATTGAGGAGTTTATATATATGGTATTTTCCAGCTTATTCTTTCTTTTTGTTTTTCTGCCCGTTACATTGATTGCGCAGCACTTTGCGGCAGATATTAAATTAAAAAATATAATCATTCTTGCGGCATCACTTTTCTTCTATGCGTGGGGCGAACCGAAATGGATAATCGTTATGATTCTGGTTTCCCTTGTGGATTATGGCGCAGGACTTCTTATTGACAGAAACAGAAACACCCCAATTGCCAAATGGGCAGTGGCAGGTGCAAGCGTGCTGACCCTCGGTGCACTTATTATCTTCAAATATCTCAACTTCTTCACAGGTAATATTGACTCACTTTTCGGCACAGAAATCCAGACAAATATCTCACTTCCAATCGGTATTTCTTTCTACACATTTCAGGCTCTCTCTTATGTTGTGGATGTTTACCGTGGTGATGTTAAATGTCAGAAAAGCTACTATAAGCTCCTGCTTTATGTAAGTATGTTCCCACAGCTGATTGCAGGACCGATTGTCCGCTACAGCGATATTGAAAAAGAAATCAACAAGCGTAAAATTACATACAGAAGCATTTCAACAGGCATAACCCGCTTTGTTATCGGTCTTTTCAAAAAGGCTTTCTTTGCAAATATGCTTGGTGAAATCGCTACAACCTACCTTGACGGCAACCTTTCCAAAACCTCACTTGTTCAGGCTTGGATTGGCATTATCGCCTACTTCTTCCAGATTTATTTCGACTTCTCAGGCTATTCAGATATGGCAATCGGTCTTGGCAAGATGATGGGCTTCTCATTCCCCGAAAACTTCCGTTACCCCTACATATCAAAGTCAGTTACAGAGTTCTGGCGTCGCTGGCATATCACATTAAGCTCGTTCTTCCGTGATTATGTCTATATCCCGCTGGGCGGTAACCGCAAAAACCATATCTTCAACCTCCTTGTTGTATGGGTTCTTACAGGTTTTTGGCACGGTGCAAGCTGGAACTTTATGCTGTGGGGCTTCTATTATTTTGTTCTTCTCGTTCTTGAAAAGAAAGTTTATGGCGAAAAGATGGCAAAATTGCCCTCTGTCGTTCAGCATATATACACAATCTTTGCTGTCCTCATCGGCTGGATATTCTTCTACTTTGAGGATATGTCAAAGGTGGGCAAGCTCTTTGCTTCGCTGGTAGGCGCTCACGGCTTTGCCGCCGCAGGGGACGGAGTTATGTTCAAAAACAGAATTCTCCTGTTTGTTGTTGCAATAATTGCCGTTACTCCTCTTATGAGCATTCTTTCAAAGAAGCTCAAGAAATTTGCAAAGAGATATAAGCACGGCAAAGAAATAGTTCAGATATTTACCATAGTCTTTCAGGTGGCAGTGCTGTTCATCAGCGTTTGCTGTCTTGTTGGCTCAACATACAACCCCTTCCTGTATTTCAGATTCTAAGGGTTCCCACTAAATAATAAAGAAGGTGCAAAGATGACCAACGAAAGAAATCCGTATGATATAGATAACGAAGAGTACAGAGCTCTTTTCAAAAGAATAGAAGATGGCGGAAAGCGTTTTGCGCAGGATGCAGAGCGTGAACAGAATATAAAAAGAGAATATGTTGAAGATCAGGACGAGCTTGATTTTCTTGATGATATTGCTCCCGACTCTGTCAGAAGCACAAGAAGTATGCCCGATAACGGCAAAGCTCCTCAGCATGCTAAGAAAAAGCCAAATCCTGCTAATAAAAATGCAAAGTCTGGCGGAATGTTCCCCGATTTAGGCTCTGTTGCAGAAACGGCAAAGAACCTTTTTAAAAAGGATGCCAGTAAAGGCGAAAAAATGACCGCTCCCTCAGATGGCAAAAAGGCATCACCAACAGGTGCAACCAAAACCGCACCCAACGGCAAAAAGAAAGTTTCGCTTCTTAAAAAGCTTTATAAATCATCTGTTGTTACTTTTGCCGCCTGCCTTGTGCTTTTCGGCTTTATCAGTGCGGTGGATAAAAACAAAACCGTTTCTGAAGAAGAAAACCGTGCCCTTGCAGAGAAGCCTAAGTTCAGCTTTTCTTCACTTTTCAGCGGTAAATATACAGTTGAATTTGAAAATTTCTATTCAGATAATTTCCCTGCAAGAAACTTTTTCATTTCCTGCAACAATAAAATCAGCGATGTTTTCACAAGATTTTCAGCAGGCGATGACGGCGAGGTTATGATTTCCACCGAAAAGAAAGATGAAGACTTTATCGGTGAGGGTGTTGACCTTTTGGGCGACAAGAAAAAGCAGGGTATGAAAGAAAACACTGCCGCTGTTACTCCCGATAGTGAAGCATCAATTCAGGGCTCAATCCTTATTGCAGGCAACCGTGCCCTTGAAATTTATTATCACAGCGATGAAAACGCAAAGAATTATGCCTCCATCATCAGCAAGACCGCAAAGGCAATGCCAGAGGGCGTTAAGTTCTATTCAATGCTTTGCCCAACAGCTATTGAGTTCTACGGCACTGCGCAGTATCGTGAGGGCGTTCACTCTCAGCGTGATTCTATTCAGAAAATCTATTCAATGTATGACCCTGCGGTTATCACTGTTGACGCATATTCAAACCTTGTTGATAAGGTAACTGATTACATTTATTTCCGCACCGACCATCACTGGACGGCAAGGGGCGCATACTGTGGCTACAAGGCATTCTGTGATGTTTCGGGCAACACCGCAACACCTCTTGAATCCTTTGCAACACATAAGCTTGACGGCTTTGTTGGCTCACTTTATAAAACTTCACAGGCATCTGTCCTTAAAGAAAATCCCGATTATGTTGAGTGCTTCGATTTGTCGGTTGACGCTCAGAATATGGTTTATCCCACCAAGGATATGATTTCAACAGACGGTGTTCCAACATATGTTGTTGCCCGTGAGGTTAACGATACAAATAAATACCTTGCCTTTATCGCAGGCGACCAGCCACTTGAAAAAATCACAACAAGCGTTAAAAACGGCAAGAAAGCACTTGTTATCAAAGAGTCATACGGTAACGCATTTGTTCCGTTCCTTTGCAATAACTATGAAGAGGTTTATGTAACCGACCCAAGATGGATAAATATGAACCTTACAGATTTTGTTGCCACAAACGGAATCAACGATGTTATCGCTGTCAACTATATGTTCGCAATCGGCAACAAAACCTATTGCAACGCACTTAACAGTATGACTAACTGACAGCGGGGTGGCTGAATGAAAAAAATAATTGCAATTCTTCTGTCTTTGATGCTCCTGCTTTCGCTCTCTTCCTGCAAGGTGGCAGAGAGCGATAAAAAGAATCCGCAGGGGGAGAAAAAAGAATCTCACAGCGGAATCCTTTCGGGCTTCTTTAACAGCAAAGAGAAAGAAACAACCACCACAACCACAACTATGCCTGCCGAAGAGGTTTCTCATGTGGCAGATAAGCTTGTGCATGGCAGACTTGACTCTTTCGCTTCTTATAGTGATAAAGAAAAACAGCAGATTAAAGAGCAGGTTGAAAAAGACGGATATTCCCTTGAGCTTAACGAGGACGGCTCTGGCACTCTTTCAAACGATGAGGGCAGCTGGTATGTTGGCAAGGGATGGTACGATAACGACTACGCAATGGATGTTCCGCCAATAGATTTCGGTTCAATCACCATGAGCGGAGAATCTGAAGAAAAAGACGGCAAGTTTTATATCTACCTTATCAGAGGCGCAACTGTCTATCAGACTGCCGATTATGTTGAAAGCCTTAAATCAGCAGGCTTTTCAGAGAATGTTGAAAGTGATATAAACACCGACGCAGGCGTTGTTTCATATTCAGCAAGCAATAAAGACGGCAAAAAAGTTGTGCTCGGCTATTCACAATATGGCTTCACTATGAAAATCTATAAGTGAAATGTAAAGATTTTATAAAGACTTCGTTAATTCCTTAACTTATATTGAAATAATTAAATATTTGTGATATTATTGCATTAAAGTTTATAGAAACGAGGTAAAAAAGTGAAAGATTATTTTAAAAGATTAACAACAGACAGCAAAAAATGGGAATTAGTTTTATGGTGGATTATCAGAATCGCTATGATAGCAGGTGCTGTTGAAACATTCGTACACCATGATAAATATGAAGATAAAATTCGCACAATGATGATAGGCAACTTCTTCCTGACATTCGGATGGGAAATTTTCCAGCTTTTCCCTGAAAGACATATGTTCAGACATTTGCCATCATATACGCAGAATTTCACAAGTATTTATATTTTCCTCACAGCATTTATGGGCGCATATATTAACTTCTATTATAAAGTATGGTGGTGGGATACAACACTTCACTTTGTAAGCGGCGGTCTTCTTGTATTATGCGGCTATGTGTTTATGAAAGCCTATGAAGAGCGAGATAATATCGAGCTTCCAATTGCGGTTGTTATTTTCGCCGCATTCTGCACATCCTTTATGTTCGGCACATTGTGGGAGTGCTGGGAATTCTCATTCGACCAGATGAATATGCACGCCGCTCAGTATGGCGACACTCAGCATTGGTCTCTTGAGTATGCACATCTTTATGGTCCCGATAAGCTCAATCACCTTATCTTCCAGCCTTGGTTTGATAAGAATATGCCTCAGTGGCAGGCAAGATTTGCACTTATGGACACTATGACAGATACTGTTGCAAATTCTCTTGGCGCACTTATCGGTGTTGCAGTTCTCAAGCTCAGCCTTTTAAAGAAAGAAAAGGCTCAGAAAATTGCAATGCGTGAACGCAGAAAAGCTGAAGCAGAAGAAAAAGTAAAAGAAACTGTAAAATAATTCATTTCAAGGCGGCTCTTTTCAGCCGCCTTAGTTTATAGGAGGATGATATATGAAAAAAATAATATCAGTTCTTCTCATTATGGCGATTATTCTGTCGGCATTTTCTTTCTGCGTTGTTGCAGAGAGTGATAATAAAAATAAATATGACGGCTACCCAATAGTCCTCGTCCCGGGTTATGCCTCCGCTTCACTTTGCTATGATGAAAACGGCGAAACCCATGCCGCATGGGGATGGGAGCTGAACGACATTCTGAAGCCGCTTATTAAAAGCACACCAAAAATGGTTAAGGGTGTTACCGCAAGGAGCAAAACAGGCAGCGACTCACTTCTTATAGAATCTGTTGGCGACCTGCTTTTGAATATCCTTGATGCAATGCGCTGTAATCCCGACGGCACAAGCGTGAAGCCTGTCCGCCCGTACCTTGTCAGCGCAGCCGAAACCTGCGATAGCTTTATGAATAAAGAATACCCCGATGGTGATTACCGTGTTGAACTTGATATGACACAGGCACTTGACCAGCTTGTTGGGGAAGAGAATGTTTTTTATTTCAACACCGATTTCAGAATGGGTGCTGTTGCCTGTGCCAATGACCTTACGAAATACATTGATGATGTTAAGCAGTTCACTGGCAAAGATAAAGTGAATATCGTTGCTGTCAGCCATGGCGGACTTATAACTGCCACATATCTCTCCCTTTTCCTTAATAAAAATGACCTCAACAATGTGGTTATGGATGAACCTGCCCTTGCAGGCGCAGGCATTGCGGCAGATTTAATCAAAGGCGACCTTGATTTTGACGAAGAAACAATGGTGCGCTACCTTGAATATCACTCAATGTGCGAGAATGACTATAACTGGATTGTCCGTGCCCATCAGTTGGGCTTCCTTGATGAGCTTTTCAAAAGAATCATTCCCCACGCAAAAGAGGGCGTTCTTTACTGGACCAGTCTTTGGGATTTTATGGCGCCCGATGTTTATGATGAGCTTAAAAAAGAAAACCTCGACCCTGTAAAAAGTGCCGAGCTTATAAAAAACAGCGATTATGTTCACTATCAGGTTATGCCAAATTACAAAAAGATTTTTGCCGACGCTAAAAATGCAGGGGTGAATGTCAACATTATCGCAGGCTCTGGCAACAGAATCCTCACAGGCGCAAACAATAATTCAGACGGAATTATCACCGTCAAATCCTCAACAGGTGCATACAGTGCGCCATTCGGCAAAAGATTTTCTTATTCCTACATTCAATCCGCAATGAAAGAGGGGAGAGCCGTTTCCCCGTCAATGGAAATCGACCTTACAGACGGCTATCTGCCCGAAAACACATGGCTTGTCAACGGACTTTTCCACGGTATGGAGTTCTGGGATATGTATTCGAGAACGCTTCTTTTCAAGCTTCTCCTTGCAGAAGAGCCGATAGATGTTCACACATTCAAGGAGTATCCGCAGTTTAAGGATACAACCAGCCCCACGCAGGATGTTTTTGTTCAGTTCAATAAAAGTGATGCAGGCTTTATTTCCCCGCAGGATGACAGCATTACTATCACCAATTGCTCGCTGAACAGAACAGCATACATTCTCTCTGTTAAATCAAAGGGTGTCAGCCTTGATTTTGACATCGGCAAGCTCTACGCACTGCACCCCAACGAAACAATCACAGTGCCCGTCAGTGGCGAAATTCCAAAGGGAATCACATATAGTCAGATTACCGTCAACTATATTATGTCAGGCTCACTGACACCCCTTTGCTCACGAAGCCAGCTGTTCACCGCCGTCAATGGCGAGGGAGGGGAGAGCGAAGAGGACGAATTTGTCGATATATCGTTCCCCACCTCAATCGGTGGCAGAAGCGATAGCCTCACCGCCCGCATTGCCAAGAAAATCGGCATAGGCGAGCTTGTAAATTTCATTGCCGATTCAGATACAAGACGCTTCTTCCGCTATGTAATTTATAAAATATAATTCAAAAATAAAAACGATTATGATGAGTAAACGCCCATTCATAATCGTTTTTTGCTTTTATTTTGAAAGAATATTAACAAATATATTGTAGAATTTTTCTGGCAATCCTCTGAAAAAACTGCTTATATTTATAAAAGAAGTGCTGACAGGTGCGTTGCCCTCCACAAGAAAAACGCCAATGTTATCATCCATAATTTCAGCCGAAAACCTTTCAACATCTCTTTTGGTACCCTCGGCAATAATCTCACCTGTTAAAAGGTCGGTTACCTTGTAGCTTTTGTATCCGTTAATTCCTGCGTTTATAAACGGAATTTTAATTGTTCCAACGCAGGTCTTGTCTGTGTTGTTTGCCGCAATAATAACCGCCTTGTTGCCTGCATACCTTGCATAAGTCTGCAAAGTGCCAAAATTTTCAGCTTTCACCTTGCATATGTTGCTGTTTCTGTGGTTCGTGGGGAAATATTCAAAAATGTCGCTGTATGTTCTTCTTATTTTTATCATCTGCTTCACATCTTCAAGAAAAGCGGCATTTTCTTCATTCTCTATTTCAGAATAGTCAACATAAAAATCATAAAGCACACCGTGCTCATTTGATGCGTTAAATTCATCACCCATATACCATAGGGGAATATACGGCGCAAAAATAGCCGAATATCCAATGTTAATCCTGCTGCCGCATACATCACGGCGCTGATAATCGTGGTTGGTGATGCAGTTTGTGTAATATTTTCCCGTGCCTCTTTTCAAGGGATTTTTCTGCCATCCACTGTAGCCCACAGCCTGCCCATTTTTGGTGCAATCAACAATGTTCAAAATTCCGTCGCCAAAAAAGTTAACAGGGTTTTCATATAAATCCCCACGACCGATTGAAGCGTAATCAAAAACGCCCTCCTGCTCAAAATCATAAACTCCGCTTCGTGTGCAGGTGTCCTCGCATATGATGATTATGTTTTTGCCCATGCCATAAAGAGCTTTTCTGACCTCACCGTACATATCATAGCCAGAATGATGAGGCTCACAATCACAGCGGAAGCCGTCAGCGTCAGTTGTCAGAATGTTGTTTATAAGTGTATCTCTGAACCAGCTGCAAAGCTCCTTGTTTGACCAGTCAAAAGCAATGTTGCCCCACGCTTCTCCGTTAAACCAGTCGGGGTGTTCGTCAATCAGCGGCGCACCTCTTAAAACGCCCCATGTTATAACGTCAAGAAAAACATAAATACCCTTTGAATGAGCGTAAGAAACAAGCTTTTTCAGCTCCTGCCAGCCGTCAGCATAATTATCCTTGCCTGTTAGCTTAGGGTCTATGGTGTGAGGTCCAAGGTTGCTGTATCCATTTCCGTTTTCACCTTTATCATAAACAGGGGTGAGCCATATTCCGTTGACGCCCACCTCCGCATAAAAATCAATAAGGTCATAACATTCGGCAAAAGTACCGCCTATTGATGCTGTGTCGGGTCTGACCTCAACCATAATCAGCGAATCCACCCAGTCAGGGGACTCGATTATCCCATCGCAGTATGATTTGTAAATTTTGGTGCTTTCGGCTGATTGATATTTCAGCAAATCCGAATTATCCGTGCCAGCAAAGGCAAAAAATGAAAATTGAAAAATAATGGCAAAAGAAACGAGAAAAGCAATTACTCTCTTTGATAGCTTAATCATATGCAAATCCCCTTAATATGTTGTGATAATATTATATCAAAAGAGTTAAATCTTTGCAATCCACGATTTAAATGATTTATTTTATGGTATCACACCGTAGGAAAGTAGCTCCTCCCGAATTGAATTCTAAAATATCGTACAAATCTGTATAAACTGCACGATAATACCGTAGGGGAGGGGCTTGCTCCTCCCGAAAAAACCTCATATTTTCGTAAATCCGCACCAACTTTCCCGTCGCCCCTTGACAGGGGAGATGTCATCGCAGATGACAGAGGGGTAGAACTTGAAGTAATAGGTTGTAGTGAATAGTGAAGAAGTGGCGTATGGTAAGGACTTCACTCGCATATATAAAACAATTAAATCGTCATCAGACACTTCTCCCAACTCTCCACAAAAAAATGGCTATGAAAAATCATAGCCATCTGATTTACCCGCCCAATTTACAGCTGATGCGTGGTAGTAAAAAAATATTTTAATTTACGCGTGTTATGTTGCCGGGCGTACGCAGTAAGTTGTGAAATCTGCCCTGATTTCTCCTAAAGCCAGCACATTCTCTGCTGGCAGAGATGCATCCACTCTGTAAATATCCCACCCACGAGGTTATTTCAATTCAGTTGTCCAGTTCAACTCCTGAATTTTTTCGTCAACATTTCTCAGCTCTTTTGAAAGGCTGTCAACCGTTTTCTGAATGTCTGCAACAGGCACTGTGCTGATAATTTTAATTTCAGTGCGTGTCATTCTGTTTACTCGGTCGCTGGCGCAATCAAGAAAATTTCGCATAACATCAATTTTCTTTTTAAGGCAATCCCTGCGTGAAAGCAAAGCGGTGATTGATTTGCCGTCATAAAGTGTGGTGCTGTTTGTGAGGTTGATGCGTGTCATCAGCTCTTCAAGTCGCTCTGTAAGGCTGTCAAGCTCTTTTATCAATTCAAAGGGATTTTCAGCAGGAGCGTCGCCATCCTGCACCTTAGCGTTATTATTAAGTCTTATAGAAATTTCATTGATTTTGCTCTGAATATCGGAGCGTTCAGATAATGCAGTTGCAAGTTTCATATGTTAATCCTCCACAATCAAATATATTAAAAGATGCCTATGAATGTGCCTCATAAGCATCTTTTTTAGTTTAATTTATTCGCAAACAAGCACCTTAACAGCCTTGATAACAATCGGGTTTTTGCCGTAAACTTCGCAATTGTATGTAACCTTGAGAAGCTGACCAAACTGGAGATCGTCCTCGCTCATAAGCTCGCCTGTTTTGGCGTTATAAAGCTCTTTTTTGCCAAAGAATGAAATAACGGTATCGTTATCTTTATCATAGAAAATATCTTTTTCTTCATCATAAACATCGTCGGGCAGATGAACAAAAAATTCATCATCTTTTCTGTCATCATTCTGAACGCTGTAATAGCAGTGAAATTCCCCAAGCTTGCCCTCGTCGACCTTTTCGGCAATTTCTTCATCTGTGATGTCTTTATAAGGGTTGGCACCTTTGCACGATGAAAGGCAGAAAATCATAACAAGAATAAGCAATGCTGAAATAATTTTTTTCATAAAAATCTCTCCTTTAGTTAAATTATAATGTGAGCTTCATCTATTGTCAAGAATTATTTCCAAGTGAGATAAACTGTGTTGCCCTCAACCCAGTATGTGCCTTTGAGCCTTGTGGCAGATGTGCCGTTGCCCTCTTCAAAAGAATATTTTCGCTCGCCAGGGTTAATGAGCCAGTTGTTTGAAACAGCAAAGGCATAGTCAACATTATTAAATATGTATGTAACATTCTGAAGTCCCTCAACAAAAGCCTCGGTCATTTCTTCATCTTTGAGGGTGATAGAAATTTTTGCCGTGAGAAGCTGTGTGAGAAGTGAGCCGACACCTGCGCCAACGCCTAACTGCCCTGGTACAAAGCCTGTCATCCACCATGATTGCTGCGGCTTTCTTGTGAAAAGCTTTCGCCCTTTATCATAAAGTGAAAGTGAAATTTCAAGCCTTTCGTTATCCTTAGCGCAGTTATAGAATGTGCCTACCTTTACGCCCTCAGGTCTGTTATAAACGCCAACCTCTGCGCCCTCAAGCACGAAGCCATACTGACCTTTCCAAAGCTGAACCATCCAGTCCTTGCCTTTATAATTGAAATAAATTCGCAGAGTGTCATAGCTGATAACCATAAGCTCCGAAACTTTATCATAAAGCTTTGTGTAGCCAAAATTTCTCTGCCAAGCATTGCCCGTTGCATAAAAGCAATTCTCTGTGAAGCTGTAGCCGAAGCCAAGCACGCCTTTATCGCCCTCGGTGGTGAGGTAGCCGTCTTTATCAACATACCATTTTAAAAGTCGCTTGTCCCTGTTGTTATTCACAAATTGCTGAAGCTCATCGGCACTGTCAAAGAAGCTTACAAAATCGTATTCCTCAGTGTGATTTGCGGTTGTGGCTTTCTGCGTTTTTGTTGCCGTTTTCCTTTTAGCGGTTGTGCTTACCCTTGTTGTGGCTCTTTCTGCGGCGGATTTTGCCGTTTTTGCTACTGGCATCTGCCGCTGCGGTGCGGTTGTCTGCAACTGTGTGGCAGGCTCTTCAGGGGATTCTTCCTTTTTATTAAAAACGCACCCCGAAAAAACAAAGCTTACGGTGAGGGTTAAAACGCATAAAAATGCGGTGCATCTTTTGGATGCTGATTTTATAATATCTTTCATAAAAACTGCTTTCCTTGTGTTTTTTCTGATTATATCATATGAAAAATTTTATTTCAACAAATTCATTGACTAATTACATAAATTTGTTGACTATTCCCGTTTTAAATTGTATAATTATCTAAATTGATATTTTTAGAGGAGAAAAGCAATGGACGATAAAATTAAAGAAATTATCGAAGCCTTTCCTTTTGAGGGGGAGCTTGTTGAGATAACACCTATAAATGAGGGACTTATTAACACAACTCTTAAAGCTGAGTTTACAGAAAAGTCCTACATCATACAGAAAATCAACACAAATGTTTTCAAAAATCCTGATGAGCTTATGGCAAATATCAGCGCAGTTACAAGCTTTGTCAGCAAAAAATTAAAGGCTGACGGCAAGGACGCTGAAAGAGGAACACTCAACTTTTTAAAGACTAAGAGCGGTGAGCCTTATTTCAAAAACTCTGACGGCGAAAGCTGGCGCAGTTATGTTTATATTGACGACTGCTACACAATCAGCGGCAAATGCACCAATGCAGAAATCCGTGAGGCGGCAAGAGGCTTCGGCGAGTTCCAGCATTATCTTAAAGATTTTGACGGCTCAACTCTTTTTGAAACAATCAAGGATTTTCACCTGACACCTCAGAGGTATCAGAACCTTTGCAACGCAGTTGAAAAAGATATTGTTGGCAGAGCTGCCGAGGTTAAGGAAGAAATCGACTTTCTCCTCAACTTAAAGGATGAATCTTCAATTGTTGCAGACCTTTTGAAGTCTGGCGAGCTTCCCGTAAGAGTTACTCATAACGACACTAAATATAACAACGTTCTTTTTGATAACGAAAGCAAAAAGGCAATCTGCGTTATTGACCTTGACACAATTATGCCAGGCTCAGCTCTTTATGATTTTGGCGACGGTGTGCGCACAAGTGCCGCCACAACAGTGGAGGATGACCCCGACACATCAAAAATGGGCATTGACGAGGATGTTTACACTGCATATGTTGAGGGCTTCCTTGAGGGTACAGACGGCTCACTTACAAAGAAAGAAATTGAGCTTCTTCCGTTCTCTGTTAAGCTTCTCACAGCAGAGGTTGCAATGCGCTTTTTAACAGACTATCTTGAGGGCGATACATACTTTAAAATCAGCAATCCTCAGCATAATCTTCAGCGCACAAGGGCACAGATTCAGCTGATAAAAGACATCGATAAAAAGATGGAAAAATTGCAGCAGATAACCGCCCGTGCGGCAGGGAGTGAAATCCTTTGAAGATAAAAGAAAAAGGTGAAAAGCTTTTAAAAAATAAAAAGCTGATGGCGATAATTGCCGCCTGCCTTGTGGTTTTGATTGTTGCGGTTTGCCTTATTGTGCATGGCATCCGCTCAGCTGTGTATGAGAAAAAAATCAACAGCTATCTTGACAGTCCCTTTGAAACATACGGCGAGATGAATATTATTGCAGACTCTGCGGATGTTGACAGCGGCAAAAATTCACTTGCAGGCATCAAAGAGGCGCACCGCCTTGGTGCAGACACTGTTACCCTTGACCTGTGCTTCAACTCAAATGATGTGCCTGTTATTACAGATGATTATGACAGCATCAGCAAAAGCACCTTAAAATTAGAGGATGTTTTTAAGCTTTTAACAGACAGCAAGTATTCATCATTGAGGGTGAATTTAAGAATAAGGCAGTTAGGCTCACTTAAAAAATTCAACGAGCTTTTTTCAAAATATGATGTAAGCGGAAGAGTTATGCTTTCGGGTATCGACAAGGACCGCTACGCTCTCATTTCAGGTGAAAGCACACCTGCGGCACTTTTCTTTGATTACACACCAAAAGGTGATGCAAAAAAATCTCTCAATGAAATTCTTTCGCTCCAGAAAGAATACGGAATTTCGGGCGTGATTATTGATTTAAAAGATATGAACACCGAGCTTTCAGAGAAGCTTAATCAAAGAGGAATAATCTACATTGTCAGCGGTGCAGATGAAGAAATGGAAATGTATTCTGTTCTTGGCTCCGGTGCTTCAAACATTGAAACGGCTCACCCCGACCAGCTTAAAGAGGTCTGCTTTAAATGGAAAGAAAGCACAAGAGAGAATATGGATAAATCAATTCTTAACGAATTGAACAATAAAAAATTAGACAAAAATTGAGGAGAATTATTATGGCAAATGAAGCAAAAAAAGATTATAGCAAGCTTGTAAAAGCTATGCAGATTGTAACAGGCATTTTGCTTGTTGTTTTCGTAATTATCGGTGTGTATCTTATTAACAAATACAACATCAAGGTAAGCAACATCAAGAATTTAAGTCAGATGATTCAGGGCGGCGCACTTATGGTTTCACTTATCATTATCGGCGTTTCTGTTGTTAAGTCATTCGCACTTGTTTTTCCGCCAGCGGTTATTATGTCAATCTGCGGATATATGCTCCCCAACCTGCCACTTGCAATTGCAGTTAATGTTGTTTCCGTTTTCCTCAGCCTTTCAATTCCCTATTTCCTTGGCAAATTCACAGGCGCAGGAATGGTTGACACACTTTCAAAAAAATTCAAAGCTATCAAAAAAATTGACGACTTTGCAGGCACAAACGAGGTTAAGCTGACAGCTGTTTTCAAGTTTGCAGGCATTCTCCCTGGCGACCTTTCAAGCCTCCTTTTCGGTGCAATGAATATTTCATATAAAAATTATATGATCGGCGCAAACCTCGGCAATCTTCCCCTTGTAATCGCATATTCACTCTTTGGCTATGTGCTTAAAAATGTTGGCGAAAAGCCTTGGGTTGTTGCAATCCCAATTGTAATTATTATCGTGTTCCTCGTTATCGCAAGCCTTATCACAAAGAAAATGATTTCTGATAACAAAAAGAACGCAGAGCAGCCAAAAGAAGAAGTTAACGAATAAAATTTTAAGAGCTTTCTTTTAAAGGAAGCTCTTTTTTAATGGAGGGAAAAATGAAAATTGTAAATATAATAAATTTTGTCAGAGCGTGCGAGCCGAGAAAGGCAGACGATTCCTTTCTTTTAAACACAATTGAAGAGGAGCTGAAGCTTTGCAATAAATATAATTTTCCGTCAACGGTTTTGCTCCAGTATGACGCACTGATAAAAGATGAATACATTGATGTAATCAGAAAGCATGGCAAAAATGCAGAAATCGGCTTGTGGTTTGAGGTGGTTGAGCCCCTTGCCGAAGCCTGCAATATCCCATGGCGTGGCAGATTTCCGTGGGATTGGCATTCAGATGTGGGCTTCCTTGTGGGATACACCAAGGACGAAAGAGCAATGCTCATTGATAAGGCTTTTGAGAAATTCAAAGAGATTTTAGGGTACTATCCGTCAGTGGTTGGCTCGTGGCATATCGACGCTTTTTCGCTAAGATATATGAGCGAAAAATATCATATTGTGGCTTCCTGCAATTGCAAAGATCAGTATGGCACAGACGGCTACACCATGTGGGGCGGTTACTGGAACGGTGCCTATTATCCGTCAAAAAACAATATGTTCTGCCCTGCAAATTCAAAAGAAAATCAGATTGATGTTCCTGTTTTTCGTATGCTGGGCTCTGACCCAATTCATCAGTATGACCTTGGGCTTGGCGAGCTTCAAAAGGGTCAGTCTGTCATGAGCCTTGAGCCTGTTTATGATAATTCGGGTGCGTGCCGTCAGTGGGTGCAAAATTTCTTTGACATTATTTTTAACGGCAAGGGTCTGAGCCTTGAATACACCCAGATGGGGCAGGAAAATTCCTTTGGATGGGATAGAATTTCAAAGGGACTTATAATGCAGTTTGAGGAGCTTGACAAGCGGCTTAAAGAAAGTGAAATTCAGCTTCTGACCCTCGGTGATGCAGGCAGAATTTTCAGTGAAAAATTCAAAACGACACCTGCCGCCGCAATTTGTGCAGATAAAGACACAACAGACGAAAATTTGAAAACTGTGTGGTATATGAGCAAGTTTTATCGCATGAATATTCTCTATGGCGACGGCGATTTTCACATCCGTGATATTTATCTTTTCAGAGAAAATTTTCACGAAAAATATCTTGAAGAAACTGAGAAAACTCATGTGTGCTTTTTCTCAAATGTTCCACTTGTTGACGGCTTACGCTTCAGCGATAAAAGCAAAACCGCAGGCGGATATTTTGAATCAGCAGGCGAAAAAATTTCTTTTAAAGATAACATCGAATCCTGTGCCGAAAATGATACAGTAACGCTGAAAGCGGACGATAAATTTATTATACAAGCTTGCCCCGAAAGGCTCGTTATCGAAGGCAAAAATTCAGATTTCACATTGCACTTTTCATTTGTAAAAAGAGATTATGTTTCATTCAGAATTCTTTCAGAAAAAGAATTGCAGATAACATATTTTGAGCATAAGGAATGTGTTCATCTTTCCGCAGGCTCATTCAGCATAAAAGGGGATGAATTTGAAATAATCCCCGAAAACCAAAGAATAATCATTGATTTTAATTGACAATCTCACAGTACGCACCAAGCTTCCCGTCGCCCCTTGACAGGGGAGATGTCATCGCAGATGACAGAGGGGTAG